>NZ_JAEBEE010000003.1:0-615104 GCF_046548835.1 Streptomyces sp. cmx-4-9
TTTTTCAAAGGAACCTCATCCACCGAAATGGACGGGGTATCAACTTCTGGCGTTGATTTTTGGCACGCTGTTGAGTTCTCAAGGAACGGACGCTTCCTTTGTACTCACCCTCTCGGGCTTTCCTCCGGGCTTCGTTCTTCGTTTCCGACTCTATCAGACTCTTTCGTGTCCGATTCCCGGTCGAAGCGGGGTTCGCTTTCCAGGTTTTCGCTTTCGCGTTTCCCTTTCCGGCGAGTCCGACTCTATCAGATCCTTTCGGGCCTGACTCCCAGTCAGCGGGGCTTGCGTTCCGGGCTGTTGGGCCCTTCCGGCGAGTGAGACAGTAGCGGATTCCCGGCTGCCGGACCTAATCGGCGGCCGCGTCCTGGGACACGGATTCCTCATTCGCAAATACGCATGAAAACAGGACGACACAGTGCGTCGTTCGTTCGAATGTGTGGTGCGGAATGGCTGTCCGGGGACCGGCCGGGCCGGCGCTCACTTCGGACAACTCGAAGAACCTTACGGACCGGGCACAAGCGTGTCAACCCCGGGTCGGGCGGCGGCGGACCGGCGGTGTCCGGAACCTCCGGGCGGGTCCGCGTCCCACCGTCTACGCTGTCCCCATGACCACACCCGTGCTCCCGTCCAGTCTTCGTTGGTGGGCCGCCTGACGGCGGCTGACCTTCTGCGCGAGCACGCACGCGCTCCACGGCCGCCGCCTCGGCGGCCGTTCTTGTTTCTCCCCCCGGGGAGTGGCTCGGCCGCCCGGCAGGCGGTACCGGCGCCACTCACACCACACACGTAGGGAGAGCAGGACATGACGAGGATCTTCAGCGGGGTCAAGCCGACCGGGCATCTGACGCTGGGGAACTACCTGGGGGCGGTCCGGCAGTGGGCCGCCGCCGACCAGGGACCGGACGAGGCGCTGTTCTGCGTCGTCGACCTGCACGCGCTGACCGTGGAGCACGATCCCGGGCGCGTACGGCGGCTCACCCGCCAGGCGGCCACACTGCTGCTGGCCTCCGGGCTGGATCCGCAGCGGTGCACCCTCTTCGTGCAGAGCCATGTCGACGAGCACACGCGGCTGGCGTACCTGCTGGAGTGCACCGCCACCGACGGTGAGCTGCGGCGGATGATCCAGTACAAGGAGAAGGCGGCGAAGGCGCTGGCGGCCGGGGAGGGCGTGCGGCTGTCGCTGCTCACCTATCCCGTGCTGATGGCGGCCGACATCCTGGCCTACGGGACACAGGAGGTGCCGGTCGGCGAGGACCAGCGGCAGCACGTCGAGCTGACCCGCGACCTCGCGGTGCGCTTCAACCAGCGCTACGGGCACACCTTCACCGTGCCGCGGGCGACGCATCCGACGGTCGCGGCGCGGGTCATGGACCTCCAGGAGCCGACGTCCAAGATGGGGAAGTCCCACGGGAACGCGGCCGGGATCGTCCATCTGCTCGACGAGCCGGAGGTCGTGGTCAGGAAGGTGATGCGGGCCGTGACCGACAGCGGGGACGGCGGCGTCGTCCACGACCGGGCGGCGCGGCCGGGAGCGGCGAACCTGCTCGACCTGCTGGCCGCCTGCACCGGCGGGGACCCTGTGGAGCTCGCCGGCGGCTACACCGGCTACGGGGCCCTGAAGCGGGACGTCGCCGATGCCGTGGTGGAGCTGCTGCGGCCGGTGCGGGAACGGCATGCCGAACTGGCCGCCGATCCGGGTGCGGTGGAGAAGGTGCTGCGGGAAGGCGCCGGGCGGGCCAGGGAGCTGGCGAGGCCGGTGGTGGACCGGGCGTACCGGGCGATCGGGCTGCTCGCGCCCTGAGGAGCGGGGGCACAGGGGTACGGGTGCCCGCTCGTGCGGGGCCCGTACCCGGCGGCCGGTCGGTGTCAGCTGTTTCCGGAGGCGAGTTCGCGGCTGCGGTCGCGGGCCGCTTCGAGGGCGGCGATCAGGGCCGCCCGGACGCCGTGCTTCTCCAGTTCCACGATCGCGTTGATGGTGGTGCCGGCCGGGGAGGTGACGGCCTCGCGGAGTTTGACGGGGTGCTCGCCGCTGTCGCGGAGCATGACGGCGGCGCCGATGGCGGCCTGCACGATCAGGTCGTGGGCCTGGGCGCGGGGCAGGCCGAGGAGGATGCCCGCGTCGGTCATGGCTTCGACGAGGAAGTAGAAGTAGGCGGGTCCGGAGCCGGAGAGGGCGGTGGCCGCGTCCTGCTGGGACTCCGGGACGCGCAGGGTCTTGCCGACGCCGCCGAAGATCTCCTCGGTGTGCTGGAGGTGGGCGGCGGTGGCGTGGCTGCCGGCCGAGATCACGGACATGGCCTCGTCGACGAGGGCGGGGGTGTTCGTCATGACGCGGACGACGGGGGTGCCTGCGGCGAGCCGCTCCTCGAAGAAGGCGGTGGGGACGCCCGCGGCGCCGCTGATGACCAGGCGGTCGGCCGGGACGTGGGGGGCGAGCTCTTCCAGGAGCTTGCCCATGTCCTGCGGCTTCACGGTGAGGATGAGGGTGTCGGCGCGCTTGGCGGCCTCGGCGTTGCTGACGGCCTCGACGCCGTAGCGGGCGGTGAGTTCCTCGGCGCGTTCCGGGCGGCGCGCGGTGACGAGGAGTTTCGCGGCGGGCCGGCCCCCTCGGATCATCCCGCTGAGCAGGGCCTCGCCGATCTTGCCGGTACCGAGGACCGCGACTGTCTGGGTCATGCCCGATTCACCTCGCCGAACTGTGTTGCACACGTGCTGCGGACAGCGGATACCTCCTCATCCTTGCACCCGGGGGCGTTGCGGCGAGGAGGTGTCCGTCCTGTGGGCGCCGGGCGTCAGGGGGTGCGGCGGCGCAGGGTGGCCGCGCCGAGGGCGAGGACGAGCAGGGCGCAGCCGGCGACGACGGCGGCGTCGCGCACGAACGCGGCGGTCATGTCGGTGTGGGTGAGGACCTGGGTCATGCCGTCGACGGCGTAGGACATGGGCAGGACGTCCGAGAGGGCTTCGAGGACCGGGTGCATGGAGGCGCGGGGGGCGAAGAGGCCGCAGAGCAGCAGCTGGGGGAAGATCACCGCCGGCATGAACTGGACGGCCTGGAACTCGGAGGCGGCGAAGGCGGAGACGAAGAGTCCGAGGGCAGTGCCGAGGAGCGCGTCGAGGAGGGCGACCAGCAGGAGCAGCCAGGGGGAGCCGACGACGTCGAGGCCGAGGACCCACAGGGCGAGGCCGGTGGCGAGGAGGGACTGCAGGACGGACACGGCGCCGAAGGCGAGGGCGTACCCGGCGATCAGGTCGCCTTTGCCGAGGGGCAGGGCGAGGAGGCGTTCGAGGGTGCCGGAGGTGCGTTCGCGCAGGGTGGCGATGGAGGTCACCAGGAACATGGTGATGAGGGGGAAGATCCCGAGAAGGGATGCGCCGATGCTGTCGAAGGTGCGGTCGCTGCCGTGGAAGACGTAGCGCAGCAGGACCAGCATCAGGACGGGGACCAGCAGCATCAGGGCGAGCGAGCGCGGGTCGTGGCGGAGCTGGCGCAGGACGCGGGCGGCGGTGGCCGCGGTGCGGGCGCCGCTGAGGGCGGTGGCGGAGGTCATCGGCTCTGCTCCGGTGCGGTGGCTGCGGCGTGGGCGATGGTGTCGGCGTCGTCGACGAGGCGGAGGAAGCCCTCCTCGACGGTGTCGGAGCGGGTGCGGGTGCGCAGGGCGTCGGGGGTGTCCTGCGCGAGGATGCGGCCTGCGCGCATGAGGAGCAGGTCGTGGCAGCGCTCGGCCTCGTCCATCACGTGGGAGGAGACGAGGATCGTGGCGCCGCGGGTGGCGGTGATCCGGTGGAAGAGGTTCCACAGGTCGCGGCGCAGTACGGGGTCCAGTCCGACGGTGGGTTCGTCGAGGACCAGCAGCTCGGGGGTGCCGAGGAGGGCGACGGCGAGGGAGACGCGGCTGCGCTGGCCTCCGGAGAGGTTCCCGGCGAGGGCGTCGGCGCGGGCGGTGAGGTCGACGTCGGCGACGGCGCGGTCGACGGCTTCGGCGCGGCGGTCGGCGGCGGCCCGGCCGGGGTCGAGGACGGCGGCGAAGTAGGCGAGGTTCTGCCGGACGGTGAGGTCGTCGTAGACGGAGGGCGCCTGGGTGACGTAGCCGATGCGCGCGCGCAGGCCCGGGTGGCCCGCCGGCCGGCCGAGGACGTCGAGGGTGCCGGTGACGCGGGCCTGGGTGCCGACGACGGCGCGCATCAGGGTGGATTTGCCGCAGCCGGAGGGGCCGAGGAGGCCGGTGATGCGGCCGCGGGGGACGTCGAAGGCGAGGGAGTCGAGGACGGTGCGGGGTGCGCGGCCGGTGCCGCGGCGGACGGTCAGGCCGCGGGCGTGCACGGCGGCCGGGGCGGGGGCCGGGACTCCTTCGGCCTGGTTATTCATCATGTGATGAATAATGCTCCTGGCGGTGCCGCGCCGTCAACACGGCCGGACCCGCCGGCCCCGGGCGGGCGGGGCGGGCGGGGCAGGCGGGGCAGGCGGGGCGGGGAAGGGCGGGGAAGGGCGGAAAGGGCGCTGGCTACTTCTTGCGCTTGGGGCGGCGCGCGGCCGGGTTGCCCGTACGGGTGCTGCGGCGGCGGGCGAACTCCGCCGAGGCCCGCTCGTACTCGGCACGGCGCAGCCCCTCCCCCGGGGCCTCGGTGAAGCAGCGCAGGAAGTAGGCGATGAGGGAGCCGATGAAGCCGATCGCCTTGAGGCCCTTGAGGGCGGCCTCGTCCGAGGACGGGCGGGGGCGGCGGGTGAAGGACTCCCAGGTCTTGGCGAAGGCGATCGAACTGGCGATCGCGAAGAGGACGACGACGGAGATGCTCAGGAACGGGCCGACGTCGCCGATCTCCATGCCCTCGTACGCGAACTGCAGCAGGTAGGCGCCCGCCACGGCCGCGGCGAGGTGGCCCAGCGCGGCGCCGACGCGGCGCAGTGCGTAGCCGCCGTCGTGCTCCACCCAGGTCGTCCCGAAGAAGCGGATCGGCTCGGGCTCCGGCCCGGCGGGGGCCGCCGGGGCCGGCGCGGCGGGGGTCTGGTCTCGCTGGTCGTCGCTCACACCGGCGATTATCCCCCGCCGGGGCGGGCCGGCCGGGGGTGTCTCACGTGGCAGAACGGTGACCGTGCCGCGACCGCGCCCACCTCTTGCCCCGGCGGGCGGGCCGCGGGGCGGGTCGGCGCCGGCCGGGCAGGACCTTCGCTACGCGCAGCGGGGGGCGACGTAGCCGTCGCTGCCGGTCTTCACGTAGGCGTCGGACACGAACTCGCCGTTCCCGATGCAGTCCCACAGGTTCGTCGTGCCGTAAGGACCCGAGACGGTCGTGCCGGGGCACTGGCAGCGGACCGAGACGATCGCACCGAGCGGCAGGGTGTCGACGATCGCGTATCCGGTGCCGGGACCGCTGCGGACGTTGACGTTGTAGCCGGGCGCGACCGGGAACCTCTGGACGCCGGATACGGCGGCGAGGCTTTGAACTTGGCCGGAATCGTTCTCAACGGACATGCGAAATCTCCCCCCATGGGTGTTGCACTGCGCAACGCGCGCAGGGTAGCAGGACCTTGGAGATTCGCACGGACCATGGACTAGGCTCCGGCGGGGGTGGTGAGCGGTGCGATCGCGGCGCGCGGACTACGCCGGGTTTCCGGAGTACGCCGGGCAGTACCGGCTCGAATCCGTGCTCGGCTCCGGCGGTATGGGCGTCGTCCACCTGGCCGCCTCCAGCTCGGGGCTGAAACTCGCCGTCAAGGTCGTGCACGCCCAGCACGCGGTGGATCCGGAGTTCCGGGCGCGGTTCCGGCAGGAGGTCGCTGCCGCGAGGCGGGTGAGCGGGGCGTTCACCGCGCCCGTCGTGGACGCCGACCCGGATGCCGAACGGCCTTGGATGGCCACCCTGTTCGTCGATGCGCCGACGCTGTCCGAGCGGGTACGGGAGCGCGTGCTGGACGCCGTTGAGCTGACCCGGCTCGCCGCCGGCCTCGCGGAGGCCCTGCGGGACATCCACCGCGCCGGGGTGGTGCACCGGGACCTGAAGCCGAGCAACGTGCTGATGGCCCCGGACGGGGTGCGGGTCATCGACTTCGGGATCTCGCGCCCGGTCGACAGCGACCTGCGCACCGAGACCGGCAAGCTGATCGGAACCCCGCCGTTCATGGCGCCGGAGCAGTTCCAGCGGCCCCGCGAGGTGGGGCCGGCCGCCGACGTCTTCGCGCTGGGTGCGGTGCTCGTCCACGCGGCGACCGGACACGGGCCCTTCGACTCCGACAGCCACTACCTCGTGGCGTACCAGGTGGTGCACAGCGAGCCCGATCTGGCAGGGCTGCCGGCGCGGCTCGTACCGATCGTGGCCCGTTGCCTCGCCAAGGATCCGGAGGAACGGCCGACCGCGCACGCGCTGATCGCCGAGGTCCGGGCCGTGGCCAGCCCGACCTCCGAGGACACGCAGGCCTTCGTACCGCAGCCGCGCAGACCCGTGCCCGACGAGGAGGACACCCACCGGCAAAACCGGATCGCGGACGCGTCCGCACCTCCCGCCGGGGCCACGGGGCGGCGCCGGCGGGCACGGATCGGGGTCGCCGCGGGTGTCGGGCTGTTGCTCGTGGGCGGGCTGGCCGGCGGGTACGTCCTGCGCGGGACCGACGAGCCCGTCGCGCCGGGGACCACGGCGGCCGCGGCCACGGAGTCCGAGGAGTTCGTGCCCTGGGAGGCGAGGCTGGCCGCGTCAGGAACGCAGGGCCCCACCCCGGCGTGCTCGGGCGGGGGCGACGCCCTCTACTGCTCTGCCCCCGGAGTCGCGGCGGCCCGGCTGGACCCGGCGAACGGTGCGGTGGTGTGGTCCGTGCCGACCGCCGCGCGAGAACCGAGGGGCGACAAGGAAAGGGTGCCCCTGTCCGTGGGCGGGCTCGTGCTGTCGGTGACTCCCGACAGCGGGGCGCTCAAGGCCGTGGACCCCGGTACGGGCTCGGTGCGGTGGGGCCGGGACCTGCCGGGCGGCGCGCGGGTGATCGTCACCGGCGGGAAGGCACTCGTCGTCACGGCGGACGGGAGCGTCAGCGCCATGGACCCGTCCAACGGCGTCCCGCAGTGGACCAAGCAGGTCGGTGGACCGGGGTCCGTGTGGTGGGGCGGCCTTGCGGATTCGTCCCCTCCGGCGCTGTTCGTGGCCGCGTCGAGCAGGAGCACGGCCTCGACCCAGCTGGCGGCAGTGGACCCCGGGAGCGGCGCGGTGCTCTGGCAGATCCGCGCCGAGGGGCGTCTGCGACCCGTGGGAACGGCGCGGGGCGGCATGTACCTCGTGGACAAGGACGCCGAGTCCAAGACCGACGCCGTGGTCCGCGTCGATCTGGCGACGCGCGCCGTGCTCCGCGTCCCGCTGGCATCGCCGCTGTTCGACGCGCAGGCCGCCGTGGCTCCCGACGGGACCGTGTATCTGGTCGGTACCTCCGGTGGGCTGGCGGCGGTCGGGGCGGCCAAGGAGATCTGGCGGCTGGAGACGGGTACGGCCTTCTCCTCCCAACCGGTCTTCGAGGACGGGCGGTTGTACCTGAGCGCGTCGGACGGGCGGCTCCTCGCCGTCGATGCCGCGGCGGGCCGCCTCGTCGGGCAGACCAAGCCCCGGATGGTGACGGGCAAGGACACCTTCAGCGCCACCCTCCCCGCGCCCGTCGTCGCCGGCGGCCGGGTCTACGGGTCCGCGCCCGACGGGACGGTGTTCGCCCTGGACGCGCGGAACCCCGCCGGGTGGTGACGCCGCCCGGCAGGGTTCTCGGTGTGGACGGCGCTCAGCTCAGTCGGCTCACGTCACGCACGGCGCCCTTGTCGGCGCTGGTCGCCATCGCCGCATAGGCGCGCAGGGCCGCGGAGACCTTGCGCTCGCGGTTCTTCGGGGCGTACACCCCGCCCAGCGCCTCGTGGCGGGCCGCCAGCGTCGCCTCGTCCACCAGCAGCTCGATGGACCGGTTCGGGATGTCGATGCGGATCCGGTCCCCGTCCTCGACGACGGCGATGGTGCCGCCCGAGGCCGCCTCGGGGGAGGCGTGGCCGATGGACAGTCCCGAGGTGCCGCCGGAGAAGCGGCCGTCCGTCACCAGGGCGCAGACCTTGCCGAGGCCGCGGCCCTTGAGGAAGGAGGTCGGGTACAGCATCTCCTGCATGCCGGGGCCGCCGCGCGGGCCCTCGTAGCGGATGACGACCACGTCGCCCGCCTTGATCTCCTTGCGGAGGATCTTGTCGACGGCCTCGTCCTGCGACTCGCAGACCACGGCCGGGCCCTCGAACGTCCAGATCGACTCGTCGACACCGGCGGTCTTCACCACACAGCCGTCGACGGCGATGTTGCCGCGCAGCACGGCCAGCCCGCCGTCCTTGGAGTACGCGTGCTGCACCGAGCGGATGCAGCCGCCCTCGGCGTCGAGGTCGAGGGTGTCCCAGCGCTCGGACTGGGAGAAGGCCGAGGCGGAACGCTTGCAGCCGGGGGCGGCGTGCCACAGCTCCATCGCCGTGTCCGAAGCGGTGCCGGAGCGGGCGTCCCACTGCGCCAGCCAGTCCTCCAGGCCGTCGGAGTGCACGGTGGTGACGTTCTTGTTGAGGAGCCCGCCGCGGTGCAGCTCGCCCAGGATGGCGGGGATGCCGCCGGCCCGGTGGATGTCCTCCATGTAGTACGTGCCGCCGGGCGCCACGTTCGGCGCGACCTTCGACAGGCACGGCACGCGGCGCGAGACCTCGTCGATGTCGGTGAGGTCGTAGTCCAGACCGGCTTCCTGCGCCGCTGCGAGCAGGTGCAGGATCGTGTTCGTGGACCCGCCCATGGCGATGTCGAGCGCCATGGCGTTCTCGAAGGCCTCGCGGGTGGCGATGGAGCGCGGCAGGACCGACTCGTCGCCGTCCTCGTAGTACCGCTTGGTGATCTCCACGACCGTCCGGCCGGCGTCCTCGTACAGGGCGCGGCGGGCGGTGTGGGTGGCGAGCACCGAGCCGTTGCCCGGCAGGGCCAGGCCGATGGCCTCGGCGAGGCAGTTCATCGAGTTGGCGGTGAACATGCCCGAACACGACCCGCAGGTCGGACAGGCGTTCTCCTCGATCCGCAGCACGTCCTCGTCGGAGATGTTCTCGTTGGAGGCGTCGACCATGGCGTCGATCAGGTCCAGCTTGCGGACGGTGCCGTCGACGAGGATGGCCTGCCCCGCCTCCATCGGACCGCCGGAGACGAACACGACCGGGATGTTCAGCCGCATCGCGGCCATCAGCATCCCCGGCGTGATCTTGTCGCAGTTCGAGATGCAGATCAGCGCGTCCGCGCAGTGCGCCTCGACCATGTACTCCACGGAGTCCGCGATCAGGTCGCGCGAGGGCAGGGAGTACAGCATCCCGCCGTGCCCCATGGCGATGCCGTCGTCGACGGCGATCGTGTTGAACTCGCGCGGGATCGCGCCCGCGGCCCGGATGGCGTCGGAGACGATCCGGCCGACCGGGGCCAGGTGCGTGTGCCCGGGGACGAACTCGGTGAAGGAGTTGGCCACCGCGATGATCGGCTTGCCGATGTCCTCGCTCGCTACGCCCGACGCGCGCATCAGGGCGCGCGCGCCCGCCATGTTGCGGCCGTGGGTGACGGTACGGGACCGGAGCTCGGGCATCGGGTTCACTCCCCAGAGGTGCGGCTGCGCCGGACGCGGCCGCGACTGTAGTCAGGAATCTGCATACGAGGCTACCGCTCCTCGCCCGGGATGCGGACGGCGAGTCCGGATGCCGGGACGAGAGGGTCAGCCAGCGGTCACTCCTCGGTCAGGTAGCGCTGCAGCGTGGGGGCGACCAGCGCGATGATGTCCTCGGGATCCGCGGACGCGAGGGGCTCCACGCGGACCACGTACCGCAGGATCGCGATGCCGACCATGTGCGAGGCGGCAAGCTCGGCCCGGAAGGTCGGCTCGGGGACGTCGAGGTCGGCGGCGACCTTCTCCAGGACCCGCCGCAGGATCAGCCCGCGCAGCACCTTCGCGGCGGCCTCGTGGGTGAGCGCCGACCGGATGACGGCCAGCATCGGCGCCCGCGTCGCCGGGTTCTCCCAGATCCCCAGGAAATACCTGGCCAGCCGCTCGCCGACGCCGTCCGGGCCGCCTCCGAGGATCGACGGGGCCACCAGCGCGGGCTCCATGTCGATCTCCACGGCCGCGGCGAAGAGGTCGTCCTTGCTGCCGAAGTAGTGGTGCACCAGCGCCGGGTCCACACCGGCCACCTTCGCGATGCCGCGTACGGACGTCTTGTCGTACCCCCGTTCCGCGAACACCTCGCGGGCGGCGAGCCGGATGCGCTCCTGGGTGCCGGGGCCTTCCTCGGCCTCGTCCTGACGGGGCCGTCCGGGACCCCGGCGGCGCGGCTTCGCGGGCTCGGTCACGGGCGGCGGACCCGGGGACGGGCCGCGGTGGCCAGGTGCAGCCGGGTGAAGGCCAGCGCCTCGGCGAGGTCGGCCTCGCGCTCGGCGGAGGACATGGCGCGCCGCGTGTTGACCTCGATGACCACGTGCCCGTCGAAGGAGGTCCGGGCGAGCCGCTCCAGCAGCTCGGCGCAGGGCTGCGTACCGCGCCCGGGCACCAGGTGCTCGTCCTTGGCCGACCCGTTCCCGTCCGCGAGGTGCACGTGCGCGAGCCGGTCGCCCATCCGGTCGATCATCGCCGTGGCGTCGGTCCGGGCCGTCGCGGTGTGCGACAGGTCGACGGTGAAGTGCCGGTAGTCGTCCTTGGTGACGTCCCACTCCGGTGCGTACGCGAGCATCTCGCGGTCGCGGTAGCGCCAGGGGTACATGTTCTCGACGGCGAACCGCACGTCGGTCTCGTCCGCCATCCGCCAGATCCCGGTGACGAAGTCCCGGGAGTACTGCCGCTGCCAGCGGAAGGGCGGGTGCACGACGACGGTCGACGCCCCGAGCCGCTCGGCCGCCGCCCGGGCCCGCTGCAACTTCGTCCACGGATCCGTCGACCACACGCGCTGGGTGATGAGCAGGCAGGGTGCGTGCACGGCGAGGACCGGCACCTGGTGGTGGTCGGACAGCCGCCGCAGTGCGTCCACGTCCTGGCTGACCGGATCCGTCCACACCATGACCTCGACGCCGTCGTACCCGAGGCGCGCGGCGATCTCGAAGGCGGTCGCCGTCGACTCGGGATAGACCGATGCGGTGGAGAGGGCGACTTTCGCGGTGGGTGTGCGGACTGGTTCTGCCACGCAGACAGGTTACGGGCCCCGCGCCCCCGCAGAACGTGACGACCACCACGCAACGGTCAACCCGCCCCCCGCAGGCCCCCGCAGACCCCTGCAGCCCTTCAGCCCCCTCGGCCCCCGCCTCAGCCCGCCACCGTGGGGAGGTGGTCCAGGCGGCGCAGGATGACTCCCTCGCGCAGGGCCCAGGGGCAGATTTCGAGCGCGTCGACCCCGAGGAGGTCCATCGCGCCCTCCGCGACCAGCGCCCCCGCCAGGAGCTGGTGCGCCCGGCCCTCCGAGACGCCCGGCAGGGCCGCCCGCTCGTCGGTGGTCATGGCCGCCAGCCGCGGGACCCACTCCTCCAGGGACTTGCGGGTCAGGTCCCGCTGGACGTACAGGCCGTCCGCCGAGCGGGCCGCCCCCGCCATGCGGGCCAGCTGCTTGAAGGTCTTCGAGGTCGCCACCACGTGATCCGGCGCCCCGAAGCGGTTGAACTCACCGACCGTACGGGCGATCTGCGCCCGCACGTGGCGCCGCAGCGCCCGTACGTCCGCGGCGTCCGGCGGATCGGCGGGGAGCCAGCCCGCCGTGAGGCGGCCGGCGCCCAGCGGCAGGGAGACGGCCGTGTCCGGGTCCTCGTCGATGCCGCACGCGATCTCCAGCGAGCCCCCGCCGATGTCCAGTACGAGGAGCTTGCCGGCCGACCAGCCGAACCACCGGCGGACCGCCAGGAACGTCAGCCGGGCCTCGTCCTCGCCGCTGAGCACGGGCAGGTCGAGACCGGTCTCCCGCTTCACGCGGGCCAGTACCTCGTCCGCGTTCGTGGCCTCGCGGACCGCGCTGGTGGCAAAGGGCAGGACGTCCTCGCACCCCTTGTCCTCCGCGGCCTGCACGGCCTCCGCGAGGACCGAGACCAGCCGCTCCACGCCCTCGGGGGTGACGGCGCCCTGCTCGTCGAGCAGCTGAGCCAACCGCATGTCCACCTTGTGCGAGTGCGCCGGCTGCGGGCGCGCACCGGGGTGCGCGTCCACCACCAGCAGATGGACCGTATTCGAACCCACATCCAGGACACCGAGTCTCATGGGGGCAAACGCTACTGGGAGGAACGCGCGGGGGAAGAGGAAGGGGCCCTTAGGCTTGGCTTTGTGCCACATACGAAGAAGGCAGACAAGACCCGGTCGAAGAAGAACACCGGCGTCCCCCTCGCCCAGACCGGCGCGCACCCCGCGGGCGACGCGCCCCCCGCGGCCGAGCCCGAACCCGAGCCGCAGCCCGAGCCCAGGCGGTCGGCGTCCTCGTCGGAGGCCTCGTCCAGGCCCGATGCCACGTCCTCCGCCACGTCCTCCCCCAAGTCCTCCGCCAAGTCCTCTGCCAAGTCCTCTGCCAAGAACAAGGCAAAGGCGGCCCGGGCCGCCGCCGCACCCGCAGTCCCCGACGAGAAGGGCCTCGACTTCCCCCGGGCCTGGGTGGAGTTCCCGGACCCCGCCGACGACGAGCAGGTCTTCCGCTGCGACCTGACCTGGCTGACTTCCCGCTGGACCTGCATCTTCGGCAGCGGCTGCCAGGGCATCCAGGCGGGCCGGGCCAGCGACGGCTGCTGCACCCTGGGCGCGCACTTCTCCGACGAGGACGACGAGCAGCGCGTCGCGCAGCACGTGTCCCGGCTGACGCCCGAGCTGTGGCAGTTCCACGATGTCGGCAGCGAGTCCGGGTGGACGCAGACCGACGACGACGGGGAGAGGCAGACCCGCCGCTGGGACGGCGCCTGCATCTTCCTGAACCGGCCCGGCTTCCCCGCGGGCGCCGGCTGCTCCCTGCACATCCTGGCCGTACGGGAGGGCAAGGAGCCGCTGGAGACCAAGCCGGACGTCTGCTGGCAGCTGCCCGTCCGGCGCACCTACGACTGGATCGAGCGGCCCGACGACACGCGGGTCCTCCAGGTGACGATCGGCGAGTACGACCGCCGGGGCTGGGGTCCGGGCGGCCACGACCTGCACTGGTGGTGCACCTCGGCGACCTCGGCGCACGGCGCCGGTGACCCGGTGTACCTCACGTACCGCCCCGAGCTGACGGAGCTGATGGGCAAGGAGGCCTACGACGCCCTCGTGGAGCTCTGCGAGGCGCGGCTGGCCTCCCTCCTCCCGATGGCTCCGCACCCGGCCGACCCGGTCCGCCCGGCGCCGTAGGGCCAGGTCGCCTCTCTCGGATCGCGCCGGCTCGGCCGGGGTCGTCCGCGGCGATGTGCCGTGCGGGCCGGGCCGGGCCCCGACACGATCCGACATGGCTTAGGACGGCGCGGACGATCCGCCGTCCCCCGGCTTCGGATCCGTTCCGGGGTCGGGGGAAACCGTTCCGCCTGGTCCCGGCCCCTCCGTGGGCGTCGGGTCGGGCGTCGGCGAAGCCGGCGGCGTCGGCTCCGTGGGGGTCGGGCTCGGCGTGGGCGTCGGCGTCGGGTCCGCCGACGGCGGCTGCGTCGCAGGCGGGGGCCGGGTCGGGTCGGGCGCGGGCCGGCCGCGGCCCCGTACGGAGACCACTGCACCGCCGGGGTCCACCCCCACCCGCGCGCTCCACGCCCCCACGGGCTGGGCTTCGGAGTCCACCACGATCCGCAGGGTGACCGATTCTCCGGGGGCCAGCGTGCCAGCGGTCCGGTCGGCCCGGAGCCAGGGTGCGTCGGACCACAGGCGCCAGTCCACGGGGGCTCCGCCCGAGGCCGTGAGGGTGAGCAGGGTGAGCAGGGTGACGGCCCCCCGGGAGGCCGCCGATACCGTGAGGTGCCCGGGGCCGCCGGGCCGGTCGGGGGTGGCCGGGGCGCCCGTGCTGATCACCTCGACGGAGACGTCGGGGGCGGCGCTGCCGGGGGCGAAGCCGGGGCCGCCGGTGGTGCTGGCGGCGTTGCCTGCGATCTCGTACGCCGTCAGGGGGCGGCCGTCCACCCGCCGCAGCGGGATCTCCGATTCGCTGGCGGAGATCCGTGCGGCCCCGCCGCCGACGGGCTCGCCCGTGTCGGGGGCACCCCGGTACGCGGCCCAGAGGGCGAGGACCGGCGCGGCCACGACGGTGGCGACCACGGTGGTGGTGACGGCCCGGGCCCGGAGCCGGTCCCGTCGGGCCGCACGGTCCTTGGGGTCCATTGGGAAACCGGTGCGGTCGAAACGCGGTCCGGGCCGGCGGCGGCCGCCCGAGCGGAGCATCGCGGCGTGCACCGCGGTGCGGGGCGCCGGGACCAGGGGCAGGGCGGCGGTGTCGAGGCCGCCGGAGCCGGGCCAGGGTGCCGCGGCGCCGAGGCGTTCGGCGACGCGGCGGCAGCGCGGGCAGTCGTCGACGTGCCGGACGAGCTCGGCGCGCAGGGTGGTGGACAGCAGGACTCCGGCGCCGCCGGCCCCGTCCCCGGTGAGGCGGGACACGGCGGGACAGCTGCCGGTCTCGACGACGGCCAGGGCGGCCCGGGTGCGTTCGACCTCGCAGGCGGCGCCGGACAGCAGCTCACGGGCGGCGGCCGGGGCGGTGCCGAGGACGGCGGCGAGCTCGGGGACGCCGAGGCGGTGGCGGACGGCGAGTTCCAGGGCCTCGCGCTGCTCGGGGGTGGTCCCGGCCGCCTCGGGCCAGGCGAGCCGGGCCAGTTCGGTACGCCGGTAGGCACTCACGTCAAGGGCGCGGCGGGCCCCGGGGACGTCCTCGGGCCCCGTGTCACCGCCCGGCGCACCCGGCGCACGGCCCGGCTCCGCGCGCTCCGGCGCGCGCCCGGCGCAGTGCGCTCCCTGCCGAGTGCGCCGCTGCTCGCCGAGGCGGCGCAGGCATCCCCAGCGGGCCAGGGCGTACAGCCAGGCCCGCCGCTCGCCCTCGTCGGGGCAGCGGCCGGGGTGGCGTTCCGCGACGGCGAGGACGTCGCCCAGCACGTCGGTGGCGGTGTCGTGGTCGCACAGGACCGAGAGGCAGTACGTGAACAGGCCGTCGAGGTACGGCTCGTGCCGGAAGGGGGGCGGCTGCTCCCCCTCGCGGGACGCGCGCCCCTGCGCCCGGTGTGCGCCGGTGCGCGATGAGGAGTGTGCCTGGCTGCTGCTGTTCACTCGGCGACCGTAGGCGGCACGCCGGTGGACCCTCGGAAGCCTTGAGCACTTTTAGTCCTTACGGGTGAACAGATCGGTGATGCACTGACGTATGCACTGACGCCCGCCTCTCCGCTGCACTGTCGCCCGCCTCCCCGCGGGCCTCGTGCGGGCCCCGGCACGTCCCGCACCCCCCGCGCGCCCCGGCGCGGCCCGGGCTGTCGGTGGCGGCGGCTACGGTGGGCGCCATGGCTGCCCGTACTGCTCGTTCATCCGCCAAGGACCGGCCGTCCTACCGCTGTACCGAGTGCGGGTGGACCACCGCGAAGTGGCTCGGGCGGTGCCCCGAGTGCCAGGCCTGGGGCACCGTCGAGGAGATGGGCGCGCCCGCGGTGCGGACCACCGCCGCGGGCCGGGTCTCCACCGCGGCCGTGCCGATCGCCCAGGTCGACGGGCGGACGGCGACCGCGCGCAGCACCGGTGTGGACGAACTCGACCGGGTCCTCGGCGGCGGCCTGGTGCCGGGCGCGGTGGTACTGCTCGCCGGGGAGCCCGGCGTCGGCAAGTCGACCCTGCTGCTGGACGTGGCGGCGAAGGCCTCCAGCGACGCGCACCGCACCCTCTACGTCACGGGCGAGGAGTCGGCGAGCCAGGTCCGGCTGCGGGCCGACCGCATCAAGGCGCTGAGCGACCACCTCTACCTCGCGGCCGAGACCGACCTGTCGGCGGTCCTCGGGCACCTCGACGCGGTGAAGCCCTCCCTGCTCATCCTGGACTCCGTACAGACGGTCGCCTCCCCGGAGATCGACGGCGCTCCCGGCGGCATGGCCCAGGTCCGCGAGGTGGCCGGGGCGCTGATCCGGGCCTCCAAGGAACGCGGGATGTCCACGCTCCTCGTGGGCCACGTGACGAAGGACGGGGCCATCGCGGGCCCCCGGCTCCTGGAGCACCTGGTCGACGTGGTGCTGAGCTTCGAGGGCGACCGGCACGCCCGGCTGCGTCTGGTGCGGGGCATCAAGAACCGGTACGGGGCCACCGACGAGGTGGGCTGCTTCGAGCTGCACGACGAAGGGATCACCGGGCTCGCCGATCCGAGCGGCCTGTTCCTGACCCGGCGCGCCGAGGCCGTGCCGGGGACCTGCCTGACCGTGACCCTGGAGGGCAAGCGGCCGCTGGTCGCGGAGGTGCAGGCGCTGACCGTGGACTCGCAGATCCCCTCCCCCCGGCGGACCACGTCGGGCCTGGAGACCTCGCGCGTCTCGATGATGCTGGCGGTCCTGGAGCAGCGCGGCCGCATCACGGCACTGGGCAAGCGCGACATCTACAGCGCCACGGTGGGCGGCGTGAAGCTCACCGAGCCCGCCGCCGACCTGGCGATCGCGCTCGCGCTGGCCTCGGCCGCGAGCGACGTGCCGCTGCCGAAGAACCTGGTCGCCATCGGGGAGGTGGGCCTGGCCGGCGAGGTGCGGCGGGTGACCGGTGTGCAGCGGCGGCTCGCGGAGGCGCACCGCCTGGGGTTCACGCACGCGCTGGTGCCGTCCGATCCGGGCAGGGTGCCCCCGGGGATGAAGGTCGTCGAGGTCGCCGACATGGGTGACGCGCTGCGGGTCCTGCCGCGCGGGCGCTCGCGCACCCCGGCCGGCGAGAAGGCCGCGCGGTAGCCGCCGCGGCAACCCCTTGGAGCCCTCTTCCGCTGGTCAGGGCCCCGTACGGGGTCTCCGCAGGGCCCACCTCGTCAAGCCACGGCGGGGCCACAGCCTGCGCCGGTAGACTTTGCGCTGGTCCGCCCGGCCGTACGCACGCCCTCGTGCCCGCAGCGCCGGACGGCGCAACCCGCGACCGGAGGAGTGCAGTGGCAGCCAAGGACGGGGCAGCAGCATCCGGCAAGTCGGGCGCGAGTTCCAAGCAGGAGGCCATGATGCGGGCCTCGCTCAGCGCGGTCGCACCCGGTCAGCCGTTGCGCGACGGCCTGGAACGGATCGTCCGCGGCAACACCGGCGGGCTCATCGTGCTGGGGATGGACAAGAGCGTCGAGGCCATGTGCACCGGCGGCTTCGTCCTGGACGTGGAGTTCACGGCGACCCGGCTGCGCGAGCTGTGCAAGCTCGACGGGGCGCTCATCCTCGACAAGGACATCACCAAGATCCTGCGGGCCGGTGTGCAGCTGGTGCCGGACGCCTCGATCCACACCGAGGAGACGGGCACCCGGCACCGCACCGCGGACCGCGTCTCGAAGCAGTGCGGCTTCCCCGTGGTGTCCGTGTCCCAGTCGATGCGGCTGATCGCCCTGTACGTGGACGGCGAGCGGCGCGTCCTGGAGGAGTCCGGGGCGATCCTGTCGCGGGCGAACCAGGCACTGGCCACGCTGGAGCGGTACAAGCTGCGTCTCGACGAGGTCGCGGGCACCCTGTCGGCGCTGGAGATCGAGGACCTCGTCACGGTCCGCGACGTGACGGCGGTCGCCCAGCGGCTGGAGATGGTCCGGCGCATCGCGACGGAGATCGCCGAATACGTGGTCGAACTGGGCACGGACGGACGGCTGCTGTCGCTCCAGCTGGACGAGCTGACGGTCGGGATCGAGCAGGAGCGGGAGCTGGTCATCCGGGACTACGTGCCGGAGCCGACGGCGAAGCGTTCCCGCACGGTGGACGAGGCGCTGGCCGAACTGGACGCGCTGACGCACCCGGAGCTGCTGGAGCTGGCCATCGTCGCGAAGGCGCTGGGGTACACGGGCTCGCCCGAGACCCTGGACTCCGCGGTGTCGCCGCGCGGGTACCGGCTGCTGGCGAAGGTGCCGCGGCTGCCCGGCGCGATCATCGAGCGGCTCGTGGAGCACTTCGGCGGCCTGCAGAAGCTGCTCGCGGCCAGCGTGGACGACCTGCAGACGGTGGACGGCGTGGGCGAGGCCCGGGCGCGCAGCGTCCGGGAGGGCCTGTCCCGGCTCGCGGAGTCCTCGATCCTGGAGCGCTACGTCTGACCGGCGGGTCCTGCCCGGCCCACCGACCCGCCGAGGAGCACCCCGGCCCGGGCCGTCGCGGCCGGCCCGGGCCCTGCGGGACCCGTACCGGCCGGGCCGGCCGCGGCGGTCCGGGCGCGGCGGTCCGGCCTATTCCGGCTTCAGGACGAACGAGGTGCGGGCGACCGGCATCCCCGGCGCCTTGACCTCGACCACGTACGTGTCCGGTGCGGCCTTCCCCGGCGGGGGTGACGGGCACTGGCCGGAGGCGCTGAACCCGCGGTCCCAGTCCAGCACCTGCTTGGTCTCGCCCTGCGCCGGAAGCCGGAGGAAGACACTGCCGGCGCCGGCGGGGCAGTCCGCCGAGGACCAGACCGCCTTGCTGGTGGTCGCCTGAAGAATGGTCAGGACCGCCTGCTGCGGGCCGAGATCCACCTTGCAGGTGGTCCCGGAGGTGTTGCGGGCGACCAGTTCGAGGCGGGGCTTCTCGTTCGCCTCGTACTCGTTCTTCGCACTCTTGACCTCCCACTGGAGCGCGCCGGTCGCGCAGGTGGGGAGCGGCGAGTCCGCGGGCACCTGGTCCGGCCCGCCGCCTGCCGCGCCGCCGGCCGCCGCGCCGACACCCGCACCCGTGCCCGAGCCGGAACCCGTGCCGGAGCCCGTGCCGCTGCCCGGTTCGCCGTTCTTCCCGGCGCCGCCCGGGCTGCCGCTCTCGGAGCCCGTGGTGCCGCTGCCGCCCGAGTTCCCGCGCCCGCCCGGGGCCTGACTGATCGCCGGCCCCGTGCCGGGCGGGCCGGGGGTGATCGAGGAGACGGGATCGGGGCGGCCTCCGCCCTTGCCGTTCGTACTCGACTTCCCCCCGCCGGAGGTGACGACCCATACGGCGAGGAGTGCCAGGAGCGCGGCAACGGACGCCAGCACGGCCCTCCGTCGCCAGTAGATGGAGGAGGGGAGCGGCCCGACCGGATTGCGCAGAGATCCCACGGACGGAACTTTACGAGAGTCCCGGACCCGATCAGTGCCCCACATGCCGTACGACGCCCTCGATTTGCCGATGATCAGCCTGCGGGCCCATCGCCGCGTCCGCACGGACCCCGCGCAGGACCCCGCGCAGGACCCGGCCGGGTCCTGCGCGCGACCCGTCAACGACCGGGCGAGCGCGCCGCGGACGCCGAGGTCCGGCCGGACGTCGGACGCGGTGGCCCCTTTCGGTTGAGTACCGTCGGTCGGCATGAACAGCTCCGGCCTCTACCGTGACATCACCGGTTTCGCCCACACGACCCCCGGCTGGGTGCAGTCGGTCCTGGAAGGGTGGACGGAGTACGGACTCCTGCTCTTCGGCGGCCTCTTCATAGCCGCGTGGTGGCGCGCCCGGGACCGGCGCAGCCACCGTGCGCTGGCCGTGGCCGTCCTCGCGGCGCCGGCCACCGCCGTCGCCTACGTCGTGTCCGAGGCCCTGAAGTCCCTCGTGGACGAGGAGCGGCCGTGCCGGGCCGTTGCGGGGGCGGTGGCCCCGCTCGTCGCGTGCCCGGCCCCCGGCGACTGGTCCTTCCCGAGCAACCACGCGGCCATCGCGGGCGCCTCCGCCGTGACGCTGGCGCTGGCGGTGCGCGGGCTGGCGCTGCTGACGGTGCCGCTGGCCCTGCTGATGGCCTTCTCCCGGGTTTTCGTGGGCGTGCACTACCCGCACGACGTCGCGGTCGGCCTCCTCATGGGCGGGGCGGTGGCCGCCCTCGTCGTCCTGGCCTTCGCCGGCCCCCTCAGCAGGATCACCGCCGCCATGCGGGCGAGCGGGGTCCGCGCCGCTGTCTGGTTCACCGGTCCCGGCCCGGCACGGCAGGGCGGAAACGTGCCAGGATGCCGTCTGCCATGACTGCATCCACATCCCCCTCCCCCTCCACCGCCGTGCCCGCCGGCTCCGGCCGCGCGCTGCACGCCCCCGTCATCGCGTGGTTCGACGAGCACGCCCGCGACCTGCCCTGGCGCCGCCCCGAAGCCGGACCCTGGGGGGTGATGGTCAGCGAGTTCATGCTCCAGCAGACCCCCGTCAGCCGGGTCCTGCCGGTGTACGAGCAGTGGCTGGCCCGCTGGCCCCGGCCCGCCGACCTGGCCGCGGAGGCCCCCGGCGAGGCCGTACGCGCCTGGGGGCGGCTCGGCTACCCGCGCAGGGCCCTGCGGCTGCACGGCGCGGCGCTGGCGATAACGGAACGGCACGGGGGTGACGTACCGCGGGAGCACGCCCAGCTGCTCGCCCTGCCCGGCATCGGGGAGTACACGGCCGCGGCCGTGGCCTCCTTCGCGTACGGGCAGCGGCACCCCGTCCTCGACACCAACGTCCGGCGGGTCTTCGCCCGGACCGCGACCGGCGTCGAGTACCCGCCGAACGCCACGACCGCTGCCGAGCGGCGCCTGGCCCGGGCCCTGCTGCCCGAGGACGAGGCCGTCGCGGCACGCTGGGCGGCGGCGTCGATGGAGCTGGGCGCGCTGGTGTGCACGGCCCGGACTCCGGACTGCGCCCGCTGCCCGGTGGCGGGGCTGTGCGCGTGGCGCCTCGCCGGCAAGCCCGCGCACGACGGGCCGCCGCGGCGCGGGCAGACGTACGCAGGGACGGACCGGCAGGTGCGGGGCAGGCTGCTGGCGGTGCTCCGCGAGGCGGTGGGCGCAGTGCCGCAGGCCGTGCTGGACACGGTCTGGGACGAGCCGGTGCAGCGGGCCCGGGCCCTGGACGGGCTGGTCTCCGACGGGCTGGTGGAGCCGCTCGCGCAGGGCATGTACCGGCTCCCGCAGTCGGCGCCGGCGCCCGGGAGGGATCCGCGCCGGGGGTGAGCGCAGGGTGGCGCCGGGATGTCGTGGCGGTACTCGAAACTGACTCGAAGATTCCACTTCCTCCCGGGAAACCGCAGCTCAACGGCGTTGTTACACAACCTATGGGTGTCCGTGCGTCCACCGAAGGCTGGCCCGCACAGGCCCGTGACAACGCCTCCGTACCTTCGGATCCGTAAGACAGCGGACGAGTGGGTGAACGGCAGCGGAGGCGGTCTGAGATGGCGCACGGTGAGGTACTCGAATTCGAGGAGTACGTACGCACCCGGCAGGACGCCCTGCTGCGCAGTGCCCGGCGCCTGGTGCCGGACCCCACGGACGCCCAGGACCTCCTGCAGACCGCCCTCGTGCGCACCTACGGCCGCTGGGACGGCATCGCCGACAAGTCCCTGGCCGACGCCTACCTCCGCCGGGTCATGATCAACACCCGCACCGAGTGGTGGCGCGCCCGCAAGCTCGAAGAGGTCCCCACCGAGCAGCTCCCGGACGCCTCCGTCGAGGACGGCTCCGACCAGCGGGCCGACCGCGCCCTGCTGATGGACATCCTCAAGGTCCTCGCGCCCAAGCAGCGCAGTGTCGTCGTGCTGCGACACTGGGAGCAGATGAGCACCGAGGAGACGGCCGCGGCGCTCGGAATGTCGGCGGGAACCGTGAAGAGCACCCTGCACCGCGCACTGGCCCGCCTCCGTCAGGAGCTGGAGAGCCGGGACCTGGACATGCGGGCGCTGGAACGCGGTGACCACACCATCCTGTACGAGGGGCGTGAGCGGTGCGCGGCCTGAACGGCCAAGGTCTGACGGACAGAACGTCACTTGCGCTGATGTCGGCGGGGACGGTCGTCCTCGTCGGCTCGGCGCTGTTGGCGGTCGGCTGCTCCACGGGCGGCACCGGGCTGCGCGACGGGGGGCCGGCGCGGACCGACGCGATGTCGAAGGCCGTGCAGTCCGTGGCGCCCTCCGGCTCCCCGGACCCCTCCGGCTCCCCGGACCCCTCCGGCGCGCCGGCCTCCGGCTCGGCCGATGCCTCCGCCGCGTCCGGGCGGCCCGCGAAGAAGGTCGACCCGGTGGCGCTCCTCAAGGCGGACCCCAAGGTCAGCGCCGAGGTCAAACGGGAGCTCAAACCCTGCACGGGCAAGGAGTACCCGGTGGACGTGAGCTACGGCCGGATCACCGGCAGCAGCGTCGTCGACATCGTGGTGAACGTGCTGTCCTGCGCCGATGCGCTGGGCCGGGGCTCGTACGTGTACCGCGCCGACGGCGGGACGTACGAGAATGTGTTCTCGGACGAACAGCCACCCGTGTACGCGGAGATCGACCGGGGCGATCTGGTGGTCACGAAGCCGGTGTACGGAAAGAGCGACCCGCTCTCCTACCCGTCGGGCGAGGACGTGCTCACCTACCGCTGGGACGGGGAGAAGTTCACCGAGCAGGACCGGGTCCACTCGGACTACAGCAACGTGGTCGACGGCGGCCTGCCCGCCCCGGCCACGAGTCAGAAGAACTGAGCACACAGCGCGCAGCACACAGCGTGCGGCGCGCGGCACGCGGCACGCGGCACACGGCACACGGCACACAGCACGCAGAACCGAAGAGCAGCAGAACCGAAGAACCGAGGCGAGGCTTCCGCATGGCCGAGACCCATGTCCTGTTCGTGGAGGACGACGACGTCATCCGCGAGGCCACGACCCTGGCGCTGGAGCGCGACGGGTTCGTGGTGACCGCCATGCCCGACGGCCTGTCCGGACTGGAGTCCTTCCGGGCCGACCGGCCGGACATCGCCCTGCTCGACGTGATGGTCCCCGGCATGGACGGGGTGAGCCTGTGCCGCCGCATCCGTGACGAGTCCACCGTTCCCGTGATCATGCTGTCGGCGCGGGCCGACAGCATCGACGTGGTGCTGGGCCTGGAGGCGGGCGCCGACGACTACGTCACCAAGCCCTTCGACGGTTCCGTGCTCGTCGCCCGGATCCGCGCCGTGCTGCGCCGCTTCGGCCACGCCGGCGGCCCGCAGAACGGCGCGGCGGGCGGCGACGAGGGACCGGCCGGTGAACGCGGGGTGCTCAACTTCGGAGACCTCCAGGTGGACACGGAGGGCATGGAGGTGCACAAGGCCGGCGCCGCCGTGGCCCTGACGCCCACCGAGATGCGGCTGCTGCTGGAGTTCTCGTCCGCGCCGGGCACCGTGCTGTCGCGCGACCGCCTGCTGGAGCGGGTCTGGGACTACGACTGGGGCGGCGACACCCGCGTCGTCGACGTCCACGTCCAGCGACTGCGCACCAAGATCGGGCAGGACCGGATCGAGACGGTCCGGGGCTTCGGATACAAGCTCAAGGCATGAGGCGCTTCACCCTCCGCACCGGGATCCGCTGGAAGATCACCCTCGCCATCGCCGCCGTCGGCGCGCTCACCGCGGTCGCGCTCAGCCTGGTGGTGCACAGCGCTGCCCGGGTGTCGATGCTGGAGAGCGCCCGCGAGGTCCAGCTGGACCGCGTGCAGTTCATGTCCCGCAACGTCGACGCCGGGCGCAAACCGCCGCTGGGCTTCAAGATCAACGACCCGGACCTGCCGTCCCAGTTGCGCCAGAAGGTGCAGTCGGGCCGGCGCGGGACGTTCGTGCAGGAGAACCCGGGCGGACCCCAGGAGGTCTGGGCCGCCGTACCGCTGGGCAACGGCCAGGCCCTGTCCCTGCACACCCAGTTCCGGGAGAGCGCCAACATGGTGCGCGACCTGGACCAGGCACTGGTCGTCGGCTCCCTCGCCGTGGTCATCGGCGGCTCCGCGCTCGGCGTGCTCATCGGCGGGCAGATCTCCCGCCGGCTGCGCAAGGCCGCGGCCGCCGCGCAGCGGGTGGCGCACGGGGACCCCGGGGTACGGGTCCGCGACGCGGTGGGCGGTGTCGTACGGGACGAGACCGACGATCTGGCCCGGGCGGTGGACGCCATGGCCGACGCCCTCCAGCAGCGGCTGGAGGCCGAGCGGCGGGTGACGGCGGACATCGCGCACGAACTGCGGACCCCGGTGACGGGACTGCTGACCGCGGCGGAACTGCTCCCCCCGGGCCGGCCGACCGAGCTGGTGCGCGACCGGGCGCAGGCGATGCGCGCGCTGGTCGAGGACGTGCTGGAAGTGGCCCGGCTGGACAGCGCCTCCGAGCGGGCCGAACTCCAGGACGTGGCGCTGGGCGAGTTCGTGTCCCGGCGGGTGAAGGCGCTGATGCCGGAGGCCTCCGTGCGGATCGTCGCGGACGAGATCGTCAGCACCGACCCGCGGCGCCTGGAGCGGATCCTGGGCAACCTGCTGGCCAATGCCGCACGGTACGGGCGGCCGCCGGTCCAGGTCGACGTCGAGGGCCGGGTGGTACGGGTCCGGGACCACGGGCCGGGCTTCCCGGAGGCGTTGCTGCGCGAGGGGCCGAGCCGTTTTCGCACCGGGTCGACGGACCGGGCGGGTGTGGGGCACGGGCTGGGGCTGACCATCGCGGAGGGGCAGGCACGGGTGCTGGGCGCCCGGCTGACCTTCCGCAACGTGGCCGCGCCCGGCGGCTTCGACCACGAGGGTGCGGCGGCCGGCGCGGTGGCGGTGCTGTGGCTGCCGGAGCACGCGCCGACGGCGACGGGGAGCTTCCCGGTCGTCAGCCTTCCACCGGGATAGGCCGGCTTCCCCGGCCGGATCGGTACCGGGCCGTCCGGTGCGCCGGCACGTGACTTAGCATCCGAGGCATGACCGACGCGAATTCCCCGAGCACTCCGCAGTCCGAGCCCTCCCCGGGGAGCGGCGGTTACGGGTTCCCGCCGGGGCCGCCCGCCTCCGGCGGCTACGGCTACCCGCCCGGTCCGCCCGCGCAGGGCGGCTACGGCCCTCCCTCGGGACCGCCTCCGATATCCGGCGGCGGCTACGGCTTCCCCCAGCAGGGGCAGCCCAACCCGTACCAGCAGGAGCCCGCGGCGCCCCACCCGTACCGGCAGGAGCCTGATCCGGGCCAGGGCGGCGGGCAGTGGCCTCCGCAGCAGCCGGACCGGCCCCAGGGCCAGCTGTTCACCCCGGCGCCCGCCCCGGAGCAGCCGGACTGGGAGGCGATGGCCGACCGGTCGGAGTCCGAGCGGCGCAAGAAGCGGTGGTGGATGCTGGGCGGCGCGGTGACCGTACTGGCGCTGCTCGCGGGCGGCGGGGCGTTCCTCCTGCTCGGCACCGACAAGGGCGAGGGGCCGAGCGAGGCCGACAGCCAGCCCTCGGTGTCCTCCTCCCCCACTCCGGAGGAGTCGGGCGCCACGAAGGCACCGGCCTACAGCGCCACCGTGGAGGGCGACGCGACGCTGCTGCGCGACAGCAACGGCAAGGCCGCCATCCGGCTGGCCCCCGACATGAAGCTCGGCCCGCTGGGCTCGCGCTTCCAGATCGTGGGCAGGGGGACCGGGAACTCGTACGCGCAGTCCGCGGAGCCCGTCGTGGACGTGTCCAAGAGCTTCACGCTCACGGCCCGCGTCTACAACTCCGCCGCGAAGGGCTCGCACATCGCGCTCAGCCAGGGCGACGGGGAGTCGTTCTCGTTCGAGCTGGGCGTGAACGAGGTGAACGGCAAGCAGGCCTGGATCTTCCGGGTGCAGACCGGGGACAAGGGCGCCGCGGCGACGGCGAAGACCGTGACCGCGGAGGGGCTCAGCATGGTCAAGACCGCGACGATGCTGATGGCGACCTACGACGCCGAGAAGAAGACCATCGCCCTGTACGTCGACGGGAAGAAGGCCCAGGAGGCCCAGGTCCCGCCGATCTGGCAGGCGCAGGGCCCGCTGCAGCTGGGCCGGTCCAAGCACCACAACATCTGGACCGGGCCCTGGCAGGGCGCCCTGCACAACATCCGGGTCTACGACACCGCGCTCACGGCGGAGCAGGCGGCCGCGTACAAGGAGGGCAAGCTCGGCGGGGCCGTGAAGCCGACGCACTCCTGGCTGCTCACCTGACGGCCGGACCGCCCCCGCTCGGCTGCCGGGGGCGGGGCGCCGCGGGTCCGCGCGGGGCGGTCGCCGGGACGGTCAGAGGGTGACGCCGGCGTTGCGCAGGAAGGCGACCGGGTTGACGGCGGAGCCGTAGTTCGGCGTGGTGCGGATCTCGAAGTGCAGGTGCGGGCCGCTGGAGTTGCCGGTGTTGCCGGACAGCGCGATCCGCTGGTTCATGTTGACCTTCTGGCCGACCTTGACCTTGATCTTCGAGAGGTGCGCGTACTGCGAGTACGTCTTGTTCGCGTGCTTGATCACGACGGCGTTGCCGTAGGCGGGGCCGTCGCCGCCGCCGTTGGGGCCGGCCTTGACGACGGTGCCGGCGGCCGCGGCCTTGACCTGCGTGCCGACCGGGACGGCGAAGTCCTGGCCGGAGTGCTTGTGGGACCACATGGTGCCGCCCTTGCCGAAGGTGGCGGACAGCGTGTAGGAGGCCACCGGCTTGATCCACAGCGGCTTCTTGGCGGCGGGCTTGGCGGCGGCGACGAGCTTGGCGGCCTGCGCCTGGGCGGTGGCCTGCTCGGCGACGAGCCGGGCGGTACCGGTGAGGGCGGTCTGGGTCGTGTCGGCGAAGGCAGCGGTCGTCCCGGCCCCGAGAGCAAGAACGGCGCCGAGAGCGGTTACGCCGGCGGCAATACGGGTACGGGGGGCGGTGACGTGCTTCGCGGACATGAAGGAGACCTCCGGGGCCGGGGACAAGGGCGGGCTCACGCCCGGTACGGGCATGAAGTGACCCGGCACGATGAAGCGCGTGCCGGGCTGGCTCATCCTTGGTAACCCGGGCCCCCGGACTTCCCCAAACGCCTCCGTTACTACCGGTCCTCGTAGGAGGACTCAGGCGGTCCGCCCTGTTGACGCGGTCCCTCCTGCGGTGAAAGTCCCTTTTCCGGGCCCGGTGGATCTACGAATACGCCTAGTACGTCCGATTTGTTCTGTGCGGCTTGTCACCGGTCTCCGCCGTTCGTCCCGACCGGTCCGGGACTGTCGGCGGGCAGCGGTGTGACGTGGACCTCCTCCGGAACAGCCCCCCGGCGGGCCCCGGTTCACCACCGGCGGGTGGCCGGCCGCAGGCCCCGCCCGCCGGTCCGCAGGACGCACGGGCCCCCCGACGGCTCTTGAGGACCCCGACGCCGCCCGGGGCCGTGTCGCGCACCGCCGGGGGGCCGCGCCCCGCCCGGGGCTGGTGGGCCCGAGAGCCGCCCGGTCCCCCGGAGAACCCCGTACGGCCCTCCGTCCAGCCCGGCACCCCCGCCGGGCCGGGTCCCGCCCGGCCGTACGGGCCCGGCGGGCGGGACCGCAAAAGGGGCGGCCCCGGAACCGTGTGGTTCCGGGGCCGCCCCTTCGCACTGCCACCGCTACGCGGTCACGCGCCCTTCGACAGGTCCGGGCCGGAGCCCGTGGCCTCGATCGGGGGGAGGTCCGGCAGAGCCGTCTTCTCCTCGCCGCGGAAGGTGAACTTGGCGGTCTCGCCCTCACCCTCCTTGCCGACGACCACGATCTGACCGGGCCGCAGCTCGCCGAAGAGGATCTTCTCCGAGAGCATGTCCTCGATCTCGCGCTGGATGGTCCGGCGCAGCGGGCGGGCGCCCATGATCGGGTCGTAGCCGCGCTTGGCGAGCAGGAGCTTCGCGTCACCGCTCAGCTCGATGCCCATGTCGCGGTCCTTCAGGCGCTCGTCGACCTTGGCGATCATGAGGTCGACGATCTGGATGATGTCTTCCTCGGTGAGCTGGTGGAAGACGACCGTGTCGTCGACACGGTTGAGGAACTCGGGCCGGAAGTGCTGCTTGAGCTCTTCGTTGACCTTTGCCTTCATCCGGTCGTAGCCGGTCTTGGTGTCGCCCTGGGCCGCGAAGCCCAGGTTGAACCCCTTCGAGATGTCCCGGGTACCCAGGTTGGTCGTCATGATGATGACCGTGTTCTTGAAGTCCACGACCCGGCCCTGGGAGTCGGTCAGGCGACCGTCCTCCAGGATCTGGAGAAGGGAATTGAAGATATCCGGGTGGGCCTTCTCGACCTCGTCGAAGAGGACGACGGAGAACGGCTTGCGGCGCACCTTCTCGGTGAGCTGGCCGCCCTCTTCGTAGCCCACGTAGCCGGGGGGCGAACCGAAGAGACGGGAAACCGTGTGCTTCTCGCTGAACTCCGACATGTCGAGGGAGATCAGCGCGTCCTCGTCGCCGAAGAGGAATTCGGCGAGCGTCTTCGAGAGCTCGGTCTTACCGACACCGGACGGACCGGCGAAGATGAACGAGCCACCCGGGCGCTTCGGGTCCTTCAGACCCGCACGGGTACGACGGATCGCCTGGGAGAGCGCCTTGATGGCGTCCTTCTGGCCGATGACCCGGCGGTGGAGCTCGTCCTCCATGCGGAGCAGACGCGAGGACTCCTCCTCGGTGAGCTTGAAGACGGGAATGCCGGTCGCGGTCGCGAGGACTTCGGCGATGAGCTCGCCGTCGACCTCGGCGACGACGTCCATGTCGCCGGCCTTCCATTCCTTCTCGCGCTTGGCCTTCGCCGCCAGCAGCTGCTTCTCCTTGTCGCGGAGCGACGCTGCCTTCTCGAAGTCCTGGGAGTCGATGGCCGACTCCTTGTCGCGGCGCACGCCCGCGATCTTCTCGTCGAACTCGCGGAGGTCCGGCGGTGCGGTCATCCGGCGGATGCGCATCCGGGAGCCGGCCTCGTCGATCAGGTCGATCGCCTTGTCCGGCAGGAAGCGGTCCGAGATGTACCGGTCCGCCAGCGTCGCCGCCTGGACGAGGGCCTCGTCCGTGATGGAGACGCGGTGGTGGGCCTCGTACCGGTCGCGCAGGCCCTTGAGGATCTCGATCGTGTGGGGGAGGGAAGGCTCCGCCACCTGGATCGGCTGGAAGCGGCGCTCAAGGGCCGCGTCCTTCTCGAGGTGCTTGCGGTACTCGTCCAGCGTCGTGGCACCGATGGTCTGGAGCTCACCACGGGCCAGCATGGGCTTCAGGATGCTGGCGGCGTCGATCGCGCCCTCGGCGGCGCCCGCACCCACGAGGGTGTGGAGCTCGTCGATGAACAGGATGATGTCGCCGCGGGTGCGGATCTCCTTGAGGACCTTCTTCAGGCGCTCCTCGAAGTCACCGCGGTAGCGGGAGCCGGCGACCAGGGCGCCGAGGTCAAGCGTGTAGAGGTGCTTGTCCTTGAGGGTCTCGGGGACCTCGCCCTTGACGATCGCCTGCGCCAGCCCCTCGACGACGGCGGTCTTGCCGACGCCGGGCTCGCCGATGAGGACCGGGTTGTTCTTGGTCCGGCGGGACAGCACCTGCATGACCCGCTCGATCTCCTTCTCGCGCCCGATGACCGGGTCGAGCTTGGATTCGCGGGCAGCCTGGGTGAGGTTGCGGCCGAACTGGTCCAGGACGAGCGAGGTCGAGGGCGTGCCCTCGGCCGGGCCGCCGGCCGTGGCCGACTCCTTGCCGCCCCCGGAGTACCCGGAGAGCAGCTGGATGACCTGCTGCCGGACCCGGTTGAGATCGGCGCCCAGCTTCACGAGGACCTGGGCGGCGACGCCCTCGCCCTCGCGGATCAGGCCGAGCAGGATGTGCTCGGTGCCGATGTAGTTGTGGCCGAGCTGGAGGGCCTCTCGGAGCGACAGCTCCAGGACCTTCTTCGCCCGCGGGGTGAAGGGGATGTGGCCGGAAGGGGCCTGCTGCCCCTGCCCGATGATCTCCTCAACCTGCTGGCGAACAGCCTCGAGCGAAATCCCGAGGCTCTCCAGGGCCTTAGCGGCGACACCCTCACCCTCGTGGATCAAGCCCAGGAGGATGTGCTCGGTGCCGATGTAGTTGTGGTTGAGCATCCGGGCTTCTTCCTGAGCCAGGACGACAACCCGCCGCGCGCGGTCGGTGAACCTCTCGAACATCGTTTATCGCTCCTCAGAGCGGTCGGGCAGTTCGGGGTCGGTCCCCGCCCTGTCCTTCCGCATGCTAGTCCCGCGGGGCGGGACAGCTCATTCCAACTGCCGACATCCGTCCGCGGCTCACCCCCACGTCGGTGAGGAAAACCGGCCTGAACAGCCGACAACTGCTCCAACCCGATAGTGGGAGACGATGTTCCCGCAGGCCAGGCAGATACCCGTCATGCGTGTACGCCGATGGCGAACGGAACCCCCTCACATCAGCGTGTCACCCCGATCCACTAGGAATGTCTTACCCGCGGACACCGACACTCCATGCCGCAGACCCCGGTCCCCTCCGCTGAGGGCGAACACGACGGCGTCTCGCATTGCAGACACCGGTCGGCCGCGCCCTACGGTGCGCACCGGGACGCGTGCGGTGGGTCACCCTGCCCGTAACCCGGCGGCGGTTCGGCAGTTGCACCCGTCATGGCCGTCGACACCGTCAGCGTCCCTTCGCCCCGCGCCGCGCCCGAGTCGGCCGCGTACGCCTCCTGGTACGAGCGCGTGCTCGGCTGGAACCTCGCGGGCGGGCCGCCTGCGCGGCTCGCCACCGGGACCCGGTTCGACGTCCTGGAGGTGCCCTCCGACGCGGGAGCCGCGGTGCTGCGCCGACGGGTCGGCACGGGACCGGTGGCCCTGACGGGTCGCCGTATGCAGTTCCTGGTGGCCTCGGGGAGCGCAGAGGAGCTGGACGCGCTGCTCGACTGGCTCGAATGGGGCGGGGTGGCCCTCGACCTGACCGCCCTGGGTGCGGGCGGCCGGATCACCGCCCCCGCTCCCCCGGGTGCCGCCCGAGGGGCGAGCCCCCGGGAGGCCGCCGTGTGGCTGCGACCCCCCGAGCAGGGATGTGAGGCGTTCCTGCCGGCCCTGCCCGGTCCTGGGCAGGGCACCGGGCCCGTGCAGGGGCCCGATCTCGTACGACTCGTCGCCGCGGCGGCGACCGAATGCCACCGCGCTCGTCTGCGGCGCACGGCCGGCACGCCGTTGCGGAGTACCGCGGATCAGGCCTTGGCCTTCTCGTAGGCCTCGCGGATCTCGGCCGGGACACGGCCGCGGTCGTTCACGTTATAGCCGTTCTCCTTGGCCCACGCGCGGATCTCGGCGGTGTCCGGGTTACCGGTCGCCGCGGAGGTGCGGCCGCCCTTGGTACGGGCGGAAGTCGCGCGGCCACCGGTACGGCGGCCGCTCTTGGTGAACGGGTCGAGCAGACCGCGGAGCTTTTCAGCGTTGGCGGTGGTGAGGTCGATCTCGTAGGTCTTGCCGTCCAGAGCGAACGTCACCGTCTCGTCCGCCTCGCCGCCGTCGAGGTCGTCGACAAGAAGGACCTGAACCTTCTGTGCCACCGGGATTTCCTTTCATCGAAAAGCAGTACGCGGAAAGGAAACCGCTTTTGCCTGGAAAACACAAACCCTCGGGAGAGGTTCGAGACCGCAACAGGGCGGGAAACGTGCGCGATTCGGACATAGGCCTCAGGCTCGCGCAGTGCCGTAATAGCCGGGGTGATCGATCAGAGGTGCAGAAGCATCCGACTGTTGCCCAAGGTGTTCGGCTTCACTCGTTCGAGACCGAGGAACTCGGCGACGCCCTCGTCATAGGAACGCAGCAGCTCGATGTACACATCGGTCTCGACCGGGGTCTCGCCGATCTCGACGAAGCCGTGCTTGGCGAAGAAGTCCACTTCGAAGGTCAGGCAGAAAACGCGGCTGACCCCCACATCGCGGGCGGTGCGCAACAACTGCTCCAGCAACCGGTGGCCGACTCCGGCGCCCGTCAACTCGCGGTCCACTGCAAGAGTGCGGACTTCGGCGAGGTCTTCCCACATCACATGCAGAGCACCGCAGCCCACCACCTGCCCGTCCACGGCGCGTTCTGCGACCCAGAACTCCTGGATGTCCTCGTAAAGGACGACGGGTGCTTTGTCGAGCAGGATCCGCTGCTGCACGTACTGGTCGAGCAGGCGGCGCAGCGCGGGAACGTCACCGGTGCGGGCACGGCGGATCGTCACTGTTTCTGCATGTGCAGCGGAAAACTCACCCATGGTCCCGGACGCTATCGCCCCGGACGCTCCTGCCGCGCGGCGGACTCCTCTTCGCCCCCGCGTGCCGGGGGTGCCTGGGCCCCGGGCTCGGCGGGCGCCCGTACGGGGTCCTGTACGGGGGCCTCGGGGGCGGAGTCGTCCTGCTGGACGATCCGTACGGCGTCCCGGAGGGCCTCGCGCTGTTCCGCGGACATCATGCCGAAGAAGGCGATGAGAGCGGCCGCGGCGTTGTCGCTCGTCGACCAGGCTTCGTTCATCAGTGCGGCCGAGTAGGCGGCGCGGGTGGAGACCGCCGTATATCGATAGGCCCGGCCTTCGGCTTCCCGGCGGACCCAGCCCTTCTGATGGAGATTGTCCATGACGGTCATCACCGTGGTGTAGGCGATGGACCGTTCCTGCTGGAGGTCTTCCAGCACTTCTCGAACGGTGACCGGGCGGTTCCACTGCCACACCCGTGTCATCACGGCGTCTTCGAGTTCTCCCAGGGGGCGAGGCACAACAGCACGATAGTGCGGTATGTGCGCAATTGCCCGGCCATCGGGGCGGCAACGCGCAGCAAAAAGGGGCGGAAGCCGGTGCGGGCGGGCACGCGGAGGCCGACGGCCGCGCCACGGGCCGGCGGGGCCGGCCGGGGGAGGACCCGCGTCCGGCGGGCCACCGGGCGGTGCGGCGGGCCGCCGGGCCGGTGCGGCGACCGCACGGGTTCCCCGGGCCGGGCCCCGACGAGACCGAAGGGGCCGGTGCGGTGACCGGAGAGGTGTGCCGGGTCGCGGTGTCCGGTGCGGTGCATCGCACGGCGGAGGGCCACGTCTCGTACCGGACGTACGTGCGTGGTCCGACAACGCCGCGAGGCGCCGTGCCGGGCGTCGACGAGACCCGGAGGGGCTAGCTGCGGGGCTGGCGGGCGGCTTCGGCGCGGGCGAGCACGGCGTCGACGGCCGCGTCCTCCTTGGCCTTGTTGGCCCCGCCCTGGGTCTTCACGATCGTCACGACGAGGGCGATGAAGAACGCGGCCATCACGACGGGGGGCACGAGCGCGGAGACGTAGTCCATGCCCTCAGCCTAGCCACCCGGCCGCGCGCCCGGCGGCCGGGGGCGGGGCGGGCCTGCGGCGCGGCGGGAACACCTCGCCCGGGGTCGGGACGGGCCGTTCGGGGCGCGGCTCCTTCTCGGGCGGCTCCCCCGGCTGCGGGGCGGGTCCCGGGGCCGGCCGGGGGTCCTGGCCGCCGCCGGGCAGCGCCAGCAGCCGGGTGCGCGGCGCGGGGGTGGTCGACAGCCGCCGGCGCACGGAGCGCTCGGCGGCGGGCCGGGCGCGCTCCAGGAGGGCGGCCGCGGCCGGGTTGGCGCGCAGCGCACGCAGGGCGGCGAGGTCGTCGGGCACCGGCTCGTACCCGGTGGCGAGGGCGTCCTGGAGGAGTTCCAGGTAGCCGCTGAGGCTGCCGGGCAGGGCGCGCCGGTAGCGGCCCAGGTCCGCCAGGAGGAAGGCTCTGAGCCGGTCGGCCTCCTGGACCGCGTCGTCCACCGACTGCGCGAGGCGCAGGCAGTCCTGGACCTCAGGGGCCGCCAGGGGGGCCGGCGAGGACTGGAGGGCGCGGGCCAGCGAACGCCTGAGCACGTGCAGCTCGGCAGCGCTGAACGCCATGCCGCCGCGGGATCCGTAGGGCGTGGGCATGGGCCGAAGATACGCGCTAATCGGACAAAACCCCCTCAGGGCGGGCGTGCCGGGCGCGCCGGGCCCCGGTCGGGCGAGGACCCGGAAGGGGCGGCCGGCCCGTCAGCCGGCGGCCTTGACCGCCTGCAGGAAGTCGTCCCAGGCCGCCCGGGTCGTCGCGAGGACCAGGTGGGCCGGGTCGGCGCGGTCGGCGACCCGCACCAGGGTGCCGGGGGCAGCGGCGACATAGACGCAGGCGTCGCGGCCTTCACCGCAGAACGAGGACTTCCGCCACACGGGCTGAGCGGTCATGGGGTCTCCTCAGGTCACAGGCACCGCCGGTATCTCCGTGGAGGGACGGTAGCGCCCCGGCGGAGCCGCACCGATGACTTCCGCGGAATTCGGCGATTCACCGCCCTTCACCGCCCTGCACGGCCTGTGTCCGCTACAGCCGGGCCACGAAGGCCGCCGCCGCCTCCCGGACGTCCCCGGCCGTCCAGGCCAGGCCCGGCTCCGTGACCTCCAGCTCGGTCATCGCCAGCCCCGGCGGCCCGTCGGGGGACCAGCGGCGGAACAGGGCGGTGCCGGTCTCCTCCGCGAGCCGCAACCCGGCGTCCGTGAGGCGCTCCGCCTCGTACGGCAGCCACACCTGGAACTGGTGGGTGTGCGGCACCTCGGGGTGGACCCGGAACCAGGGCAGACCCGCCTCGGTGAACGCCTCCTGCAACGCGGCGGCCACCACCCGTGCCTGGGCCACGTACGCCGGGAGCCTCGGCAGCTCCCGCTCCAGGCCGTCGAGCGCCGCCAGCGCCTGCGGGAACTGGCGAAAGATCCGGCCCCCGTAGCGGTGGCGCCACACGCGGGCCTCCTCCACGAAGGAGGCCGGTCCGGCCAGGGCCGCCCCGCTGAGGCCGCCCAGGGACTTGTAGAAGGACACGTAGACCGAGTCGGCCAGCGCGGCGATCTCCGCCAGCGGGCGGCCGAAGTGCACGGTGGACTCCCACAGCCGCGCCCCGTCGAAGTGGACCACCGCGTCCCGCCGGCGTGCGGCGTCGACCAGCTCCGTCAGCTCCTGCCAGGTCGGCAGCAGGAAGCCCGCGTCCCGCAGCGGCAGTTCCAGCATCAGCGTGCCGAAGGGCTCCGGGAGGTCCCGGACCTCGGCCGCCTCCGGCTGGCGGGCCTCGGACGTCGGGTACACCGTCCGCAGGCCGGCGACGACGGGCAGCGCCGCCTCCTCCCAGCGCTCGGGATGGCTCATCGGGTGCAGGGCCACCACCGGGCTGCCGGTGCGCCCCGCCCAGCAGCGCAGGGCGACCTGCTGGGCCATCGTCCCGGACGGGAAGAAGGCCGCGTCCCCGGTGCCGAGCAGGTCCGCGACGCGCCGCTCCAGTGCGGCGACGACCCCGTCGCCGTACACGTCGGCCGCCTGGTCCGTGTCGTACGGGGCCTCGGCGAGCGAGGCCAGCAGCTCCCCGACCGTCGGCTCCAGCAGGCTGCGGGACAGCACCCGCCCGGCTCCGCGCCAGGCCGCCACCAGCCGCTGCGTGTGCTCCGTGTCGTCGCTCATGCCCCGATCATCGCCGACCGCGCCCGGGACCCGGACCGTCCCCGCCCGCGGGCTCGTATGCGTGGCCGGACCGGCCAGGGCCTAGCATGGCTGCGTATCGTCCGGTACCCCCCGCGGACTGGAACGGAAGGCCCTCCCCGCGTGAACACTTCACAGCAGCCGCGCCCTGCCCGGCTCGCCGTCGGCGTCGTCGGAGCCGGCCGGGTCGGCCCGGCCCTGGCCCGCGCCCTCCAGCAGGCCGGGCACCGCCCCGTCGCCGTGTCCGGGGTGTCCGACGCCTCCCTGCGGCGTGCGGCGCGCATGCTGCCCGACGTACCCGTCGTCCCGCCCGCGCAGGTGTTCGAGCATGCCGACCTGGTGCTCCTGACCGTCCCGGACGACGCGCTGCCCTCCCTCGTCGAGGGCCTCGCCGAGACCGGCGCGGTCCGACCCGGCCAGCTCCTCGTGCACACCTCGGGCCGCTACGGGACCGCCGTGCTGGACCCCGCGCGCCGCGCCGGCGCCCTTCCGCTGGCCCTGCACCCCGCGATGACCTTCACCGGCACCGAGGTCGACGTGCAGCGGCTCGGCGGCTGCTCCTTCGGCGTCACCGCCCCCGAAGAACTCAGGCTGGCCGCGGAAGCCCTGGTAATCGAGATGGGCGGGGAGCCCGAGTGGATCGCCGAGGAGGCCCGTCCGCTCTACCACGCGGCCCTGGCCCTCGGCGCGAACCACCTGGTCACACTGGTCGCCCAGTCGATGGAACTGCTGGCCGGGGCCGGGGTCGAACACCCCGACCGGATGCTCGGCCCGCTGCTCGGCGCGGCCCTCGACAACGCCCTGCGCTCCGGGGACGCCGCCCTGACGGGCCCGGTGGCCCGCGGCGACGCCGGGACGGTCGCCGCGCACGTCGCGGAGCTGCGCCGGCACGCGCCCGGCGCGGTCGCCGGATACCTGGCCATGGCCCGCACCACCGCCGACCGGGCCCTCGCGCACGGCCTCCTCAAGCCCGAACTCGCCGAGGACCTGCTCGGCGTACTCGCCGACGGCACGGACCGCAGCGGGGGCGAGGACCGGTGAGCGGGCGCCTCCTGAACACCTCGCGGGAGCTCCTGGAGCTGCCGCGCACCGGCCGGCGGGCCGTGGTGATGACCATGGGCGCACTGCACGAGGGCCACGCCACCCTGGTCCGCACCGCCCGCGAGCAGGTCGGCCCCGGGGGCCAGGTCGTCGTCACCGTCTTCGTCAACCCCCTGCAATTCGGTGCGGGCGAGGACCTGGACCGCTACCCGCGGACCCTCGACGCCGACCTGCGGATCGCCCGGGAGGCGGGCGCCGACGCCGTGTTCGCCCCGGCCGTGGACGAGGTGTACCCGGGCGGCGACCCGCAGGTGCGGATCAGCGCCGGACCCATGGGCGAGCGCCTCGAAGGGGCCACCCGCCCCGGCCACTTCGACGGGATGCTGACCGTCGTCGCCAAGCTGCTCCACCTGACCCGCCCCGACCTGGCCCTGTTCGGGCAGAAGGACGCCCAGCAGCTGGCCCTGATCCGGCGCATGGTGACCGACCTGAACTTCCCCGTCGAGGTGGTCGGCGTACCGACCGTCCGCGAGGAGGACGGGCTGGCCCTGTCCTCCCGCAACCGCTACCTCTCGGCCGGGGAGCGGCGCACCGCGCTGGCCCTGTCCCGCGCCCTGTTCGCCGGACGCGACCGGCTCGCCGCACAGGCGGCCCTGCGCGCCCGCGCCGAGGCCGCCCCGGGCGGCGGCGGGCGGGCGGGCGCGCTGGCCCGGCTCGGGGAGGTCCGCGCCTCGGCCGACGCGCACGCCGTGTCCGCAGCGGGCGCCGGGCTGCCGGACGCCGTACGGGCCGCCGCGCACCACGTGCTCCAGGACGCGGTCCGCCAGGATCCGCCGCTGGTCCTGGACTACCTGGCGCTGGTCGACCCGCAGGACTTCTCCGAAGCCGGCCCCGACTTCACCGGGCGGGCCGTGCTGGCCGTCGCCGCGAAGGTCGGCACGACCCGGCTGATCGACAACATCCCACTGGAATTCGGAGCACACGCGTGAGCACCCCAGGCAGAGGCATCGGGCCGGGCGGCACCGGCATACGGCTGCACGCCCCGGCCCCCGGCTGGTCCCTCGACGCGGACGTCGTGGTCGTCGGTTCGGGCGTCGCGGGCCTGACGGCCGCACTGCGCTGCGCCGCCGCGGGCCGCCGTACGGTCGTGGTCACCAAGGCCCGGCTGGACGACGGCTCGACCCGCTGGGCCCAGGGCGGTATCGCCGCGGCCCTCGGCGAGGGCGACACCCCCGAGCAGCACCGGGACGACACGCTGGTGGCGGGCGCGGGCCTGTGCGACGAGGCCGCCGTACGGCTGCTGGTCACCGAAGGACCGGACGCCGTGCGCCGGCTCATCGCGACCGGGGCGGTCTTCGACACCTCCGCCGCGACCGGGGAGATAGAACTGACCCGCGAGGGCGGCCACCACCGGCGGCGGATCGCGCACGCGGGCGGCGACGCCACGGGCGCCGAGATCTCCCGGGCGCTGGTCGAGGCCGTGCACGCGGCAGGCATCGAGACCGTCGAGAACGCGCTGGTCCTGGACCTGCTCCAGGACGCCGAGGGCCGCACCGCGGGCGTCACCCTGCACGTCATGGGTGAGGGCCAGCACGACGGCGTGGGCGCCGTCCACGCGCCCGCCGTGATCCTCGCGACCGGCGGCATGGGGCAGGTCTTCTCCGCCACCACCAACCCCCCGGTGTCCACCGGCGACGGGGTGGCCCTCGCCCTGCGGGCCGGGGCCGAGGTGTCCGACCTGGAGTTCGTGCAGTTCCACCCGACGGTGCTGTTCCTCGGGGCCGACGCCGAGGGGCAGCAGCCCCTGGTGTCGGAGGCGGTCCGCGGCGAGGGCGCGTACCTGATCGACGCGGACGGGGTCCGCTTCATGACCGGGCAGCACGAGCTCGCCGAGCTGGCGCCGCGCGACATCGTCGCCAAGGGCATCATGCGCCGCATGCAGGAGCAGGGCGCCGCGCACATGTACCTGGACGCCCGGCACTTCGGCGCCGCGATGTGGGAGCAGCGCTTCCCGACCATCCTCGCCGCCTGCCGCGCCCACGGCATCGACCCGGTGACCGAACCGATCCCGGTGGCGCCCGCCGCGCACTACGCGTCCGGCGGCGTACGCACCGACCTGCACGGCCGCACCACCGTCCCGGGGCTGTACGCCTGCGGCGAGGTCGCCTGCACCGGCGTGCACGGCGCGAACCGGCTGGCCTCCAACTCCCTGCTGGAAGGCCTGGTCTTCGCCGAGCGGATCGCCGACGACATCACGGCGCAGGCCCGCACGGGCACCGGCCCGGGCATCCCGGTCCCCGCGACCGGCCCGCTACAGCCCGCCGGGGCCCGGTACGAGGTCCAGCGGATCATGACGGACGGCGCGGGCGTGCTGCGCTCCGCCGCCTCACTGCGCCGGGCCGCCCTGGCCCTCGAAGAGCTGTACGCGACCGCCCTGAACGACCTGGAGGCGCACGGCAAGACGGCCGAGCCGGGCGTGGACACCTGGGAGGCCACCAACCTGCTGTGCGTGGCCCGTGTCCTGGTCGCCGCCGCCGAGCGGCGGGTGGAGACCCGCGGCTGCCACTGGCGCGAGGACCATCCCGACCGCGACGACGCGGCCTGGCGCCGCCACCTCGTCGTCCGGCTGTCGGCGACCGAGCGGCGCGCCCTGGTCGTCACCCCCACCGAATCGGCGGACTTCCCGTCCGTGCGCGTCCCCCTGGACCCCCCGAACCCCCCCAGCCTGGAGAAGTGACCGTGAGCACCCCCGAACTCCCCCTGATCGACCAGTCCGCCGACAACGACGGCGGCTGCGGCGAGGACTGCGCCTGCGGCGACGGCGAGGAGAGCGGCCTCGACCCGGCGCTGGCCCAGCTGCTGGCCGACGCGGGCCTGGACCCGATCGAGGTCGAGGACATCGCGCACATGGCGCTCTCCGAGGACCTGGACGGCGGCGAGGACGTGACCACCGTCGCGACCGTCCCCGAGGACGCCGAGGCGGTCGCCGACTTCGTCGCGCGCGAGGCCGGCGTCGTGGCTGGCCTGCGCATCGCGGAGGCCGTGTTCTCCGTGGTGTGCACCGACACCTTCGAGGTGGAGCGGCACGCGGAGGACGGCGACCGCGTCGAGGCCGGCCAGGTGCTGCTGTCCGTGCGCTCGCGCACCCGCGACCTGCTGACCGCGGAGCGCAGCGCGCTGAACATCATGTGCCGGCTGTCCGGCATCGCGACGGCCACCCGCCGCTGGGCGGACGTCCTGGACGGCACCACGGCCAAGGTCCGCGACACCCGCAAGACCACACCGGGCCTGCGCGCGCTGGAGAAGTACGCGGTCCGCTGCGGCGGCGGGGTCAACCACCGGATGTCGCTGTCGGACGCGGCGCTGGTCAAGGACAACCACGTGGTGGCGGCCGGCGGGGTCGCGCAGGCCTTCAAGGCCGTGCGCGAGGCCTTCCCCGAGGTGCCGATCGAGGTCGAGGTCGACACCCTGGCGCAGGTCGGCGAGGTCCTGGAGGCGGGCGCCGACCTGATCCTGCTGGACAACTTCACGGTGACGCAGACCGCCGAGGCCGTGGCCCTGGTGGACGGCCGCGCCACGCTGGAGTCCTCCGGGCGGCTCACCCTCGACTCCGCCCGCGACTACGCCCTGACCGGGGTGGACTACCTGGCCGTCGGCGCGCTGACGCACTCCTCCCCCATCCTGGACATCGGCCTCGATCTGCGCGAGGCGGTGTAACCGGTGCTCCTCACCATCGACGTGGGCAACACCCACACGGTCCTGGGGCTGTTCGACGGTGACGAGATCGTCGAGCACTGGCGGATCTCCACCGACCCGCGGCGCACCGCCGACGAGATGGCCGTCCTCATGCAGGGCCTGATGGGGATGCACCCGATGCTCGGCAACGAGCTGGGCGACGGGATCCACGGCATCGCGATCTGCTCCACGGTGCCCTCGGTCCTGCACGAGCTGCGCGAGGTCACCCGGCGCTACTACGGGGACGTGCCGGCGGTGCTGGTGGAGCCCGGGATCAAGACGGGTGTGCCGATCCTGATGGACAACCCGAAGGAGGTCGGCGCGGACCGCATCATCAACGCGGTCGCGGCGGTCGAGCTCTACGGGGGTCCGGCGATCGTGGTCGACTTCGGAACGGCGACCACCTTCGACGCCGTGTCCGCGAAGGGCGAGTACGTGGGCGGGGTGATCGCCCCGGGCATCGAGATCTCGATGGAGGCCCTCGGTGTCCGCGGCGCCCAGCTCCGCAAGATCGAGCTGGCCCGGCCGCGCAACGTGATCGGCAAGTCCACGGTCGAGGCGATGCAGTCCGGCGTGGTCTACGGATTCGCGGGCCAGGTCGACGGGGTGGTCACCCGGATGGCCAAGGAGCTGGCCGGCCCGAACGGCGCGCCGGACGCCGTCCGCGTCATCGCCACCGGCGGGCTGGCCCCGATGGTGCTGGGCGAGTCCTCGGTGATCGACGACCACGAGCCGTGGCTGACGCTGATCGGGCTGCGGCTGGTCTACGAACGCAACGCGCCCAAGTTCGGTTAGGCCGCCCCTTTTCGGATCGTGCCGGGGCCCGGCCCGCCCGGCACGACGCCGCACCCCGGGGTGCGAGGGCCGTACGGGCCCGGGCGGCGGCCCCGCAGTCAGCAGGGGCGCGGGCGGGTCAGCCGGCGGCGCAGGGCCGCGCGCCAGGGGTGCCGGGCCGACCGGCCGTCCAGGACGGCCCGGGCCTGTGCGCCGGAGCGGACCGCCCGCGCCACGGCCAGGTCGTCGCGGCCCGGGGGCGGGGGCATCGGGGCGCCCTGGCGGGACGCCCGGTAGGTGTCGACGAGGTACTGCTCGATGGAGGTCATGCGCCCAGCCTCACTCCGTCGGCAGCGCGGGGCGCATCGATTGACGCCACGGGTCAATCGGCCGGCCCGGCCCGCGGAGTACCGGCATTCCCGCGAGCCACGGGCACCGGCCGGCCGGCCCGCGGGTCCCCCGTCCGGCCCCGCCCGGGGTCCGCCCCCGCGGGCCGCGGGGACGGGTGCACCGGCAGAATGGGGCGATGAGCGTCACCATCGACATCGCCGGGCTCCCGGCCGGGCGGATAACCTTCGCGCCCTCGCCGCTGGCCGAGCTCTGCATGGCCCTGCACGCGCTCTCCCAGCCCGCCCACCACCCCGGGCTGGCCTCCTGGACCGCCGCCACCTCCGCCGCGCTCGACCCCTGCCTCGCCGACCGGCTGCTGGAGGGCGACTTCATGTGGCGCAGTTCGTTCTCCGACGTGTTCATGCCCTTCGCAGGGCTCCCGGGCGGCACGGGACGGCCCGCCGCGACCCTGGCCGGGGAACTCGACGTACTGGACCGGCTCGACGACGAACTGTTCGTGACGGCCGCCCTGGAGCACTGCTGGCTCAACCGGTACAACGAAGGCGGCATGCCCTCGCCGCTGACGGATCCGGGGGCCCGGGCCAAGGCCCTGGAGACGGCCGCCGCCCGCGGCCCGCGCCGGCTGGAGTTCTCCCTGCGGCTCCTCGACGACCCGGTCGGGGTCCGCGGCTGGATGCGCCGGCTCCTGGAGGACTGCGACGAGGCCTTCTTCGGGGCGATGTGGAAGCGGATCGAGCCCGGACAGAGCGCCGACGCCCGGCACAAGACCGAGGTGCTGCGGCACAAGGGGCTGGCGGCCGCCCTGAAGGAGACCTCCTCGGCGCTCGGCGTCGACGAGGCGCTGACGACGATCACCGTGGACAAGATGGTCCACGGCACGGCCACCGCCACCGATCCGCGGCTGGGGCCCGGCCTGGTGTTCATACCGACCTACTTCGGCTGGCCGCACCTGCTCGTGCTGCACGCGCCGGGCTGGCGGCCGGTGGTCCACTACCCCCTCGGCTCCCCCCAACTGACCTCCGCACCCGGCTCGGTGGAACTCCTCCAGCGGCGGATGGAGGCACTGGCGCACCCGATGCGGATGACGCTGTGCCGGAGCCTGGCCCGGGCCCCGTACACGACGGGCGAGCTGGCGGCCGTACACGGCATCACCGCGCCGGAGGTGTCCCGGCACCTGGCGGCGCTGAAGAAGGCGGGCCTGCTGCACACCCGGCGCCAAGGGCGCTATGTGCAGCACCAGTTGGATCTGCCCGCGGTCGCGCGGCTGGGCTCCGACCTCATAGAGGGACTGCTCCGCTAGGCCGTCTCCTGCCGATCGTGTCGGGGCCCGGCCCGCCCGGCACGGCACCAGGCGGTCATCCGGTGGGGTGAATGGCCGGTTCTCGACGGCGCGTATTCACCGATATGCGGAATTCATCAACCGGAAACAGCGAAAAGTCTGGTCAGACGGACCCGTTGCTGTCTAACGTGCGTCCACCGCTCCCCCCACGTACCGCGCACCGCATCCCGCTCGCCGTTTTGTCGTGGAAGGATCTTCATGCCCTCACGTCGTATAGCCGCTGCAACGGCCGCCCTGGCCACCGCGGCCCTCGTCTCCCCGCTGCTCTTCGCCGGGCCCGCCGGTGCGGCCGGCAGCCCGCAGAGCGACGCCGCCCGGGGTGACGCACTGGCCGCGAAACTGGTCAGGGAAGCGACCGGCAAGGGCGCCTACAACCACCTGAAGGTCCTGCAGTCGCTCGCGGACTACAACAAGGGCACGCGCGTGGCCGGTTCCAAGGGCCACGTGCAGTCCGCCCAGTACGTCGAGGCGGTGCTGCGCGGGGCCGGCTACGAGGTCAGCCGCAACGAGTTCGACTTCGTGTACGTCGAGACGATCGCCGAGAAGCTCACGGTGAACGGCGCGGCCGAGCGCGAGGTCCCGATCCACCTCATGACCTACACCGCGAGCGGACCGGAGGAGGGCGTCACCGCACAGCTCGCGGTCGCCCCGGTCGACGCGGACGGCACCAACGGCTGCGAGCCGGGCGACTTCGCCGCCGGCGCCTTCACCGGCAGGATCGCGCTCGTCAAGCGCGGCGGCTGCACCTTCGCGGTCAAGCAGCAGAACGCGGCGGCGGCCGGAGCGGTCGGCGCGGTCATCTACAACAACACCCCCGGCGCCCTCAACGGCACCCTGGGCGACCCGGCCGCGGGCAAGGTCCCGACCGGCGGCGTGAGCCAGGAGGAGGGCGAGCGGCTCGCCGCCGACGCGGCCGCCGGCCCGGTGGAGGTCACCCTCGACCTCCGCGAACTGCGGGAGAACCGCAAGACCTTCAACGTCGTCGCCGAGACGCGCGGCGGTGACGAAGACAACACCGTCTTCCTCGGCGCGCACCTCGACTCGGTCGCGGCCGGCCCCGGGATCAACGACAACGGCTCCGGCTCGGCCGGCATCCTCCAGGTCGCCCAGCGCCTCGCGAGCAGCCAGACGAAGATCAAGAACAAGGTCAAGTTCGCCTGGTGGTCGGCGGAGGAGTTCGGCCTGCTCGGCTCCGAGGCGTACGTCGCCGGGCTGACGGAGGACGAGAAGAAGAAGATCAAGCTCTACCTGAACTTCGACATGATCGCCTCGCCGAACGCCGCGTACTTCGTCTACGACGGCGACGACTCGGACGCCGCCGGCTCCGGTCCGGGCCCCGAGGGCTCCGCGCAGATCGAGCGGGGCATCACCGGCTTCCTCGACTCGAAGAAGATCCCGCACGAGGGCACCGACTTCTCCGGCCGCTCGGACTACGGCCCGTTCATCGCGGTGGGCATCCCCTCCGGCGGCACCTTCACCGGAGCCGAGGGCATCAAGACCGAGGCCCAGGCCGCGAAGTTCGGCGGCCAGGCCGGCGTCGCGTACGACGTGAACTACCACGCCGCCGGCGACGACATCACCAACATCGACCAGAAGGCGCTCGACATCAACGTCGACGTCATCGCGGACGCGGTCGGCCACTACGCGTACGACCTGGCCCCGCTGTCCAAGCCGGTCGTCTCGCAGCCGACCACCCCGGGCACGGGCAGTGGCGGCGGCCTGCACGAGGGCCACGGCGACCAGCTGACGCAGTAACCGCACCGGGCGGGGCGGGGCCGGCTCCTCGGGGAGCCGGCCCCGCCGGCGTGTGCGTCAGGCTTCCGGCGGCCCGTCCGCCGGACGCGGCGGCGGCCACGGTCCGGTGCCGACCGGCTGGACCAGCCAGCCGAAGCCGCCCAGGCCGGCGCGTGCCGTGAGCTCCGCCGCCTCGCCCGCCGCCGCCAGGGCCCGGACGTAGCCCGCCGGGTCCGTCGAGGCCAGGGCCAGCGGCGGCCGGGCGCCCGAGACACCGAGGGCGTCCAGGGCCTCGCGCTGGCTGAGCAGGACCGCGCCCGGTCCCGCGCAGGAGTCGAGAGCCACGTGGGCCGTGACATCGCAGCTGCCGTCCGGCAGCGGCGGCACCTCCCGGCCCGCGCGGAAGCCCGTCATGGTCCCGTACGGGGGCCGCGCCTCCCGGGTGTGCGCGTAGTCCACCGCCACCGCCAGGCCCCGGTCCACGGTCGCCACGGCCGCCGCCCAGGCCTCGTCGCGCGTCCGGCCGATCTCGGCCCGGCCCGGCCCGGGCCACCACCGCCGCACCCAGGACCGGTCCGCCTCGTCGAGAGGGCCGCCGGGGCTCTCGGTACCGTCCGGCGCCACCAGGACGTAGCGCCCGTCCTCGGCGACCTCCAGCGGGACGTTGTCCAGCCATTCGTTCGCGAACAGCAGCCCGGTCGTCCCCGCGGGGGGCTCGGCGACCCACTGGATCCGCGGATCGAGGCCCGCGGGCCGCGCCGCCCGCTCCACGGCGTACGGCCGCACCCGCGCGGCGGTCTGCGGCGCCAGCGCGGCGAGCACCGCCGTCACCAGCTCGCCCCGCCCCGCGCCGAGGTCGACCAGGTCCAGCCGGCCGGGGCGCCCCAGTTCGGCGTCCACCCACAGCAGGAGCCGGGCCACCGCCCCCGCGAACAGCGGGGAGGCGTGGACGGAGGTGCGGAAGTGCCCCGCGGGGCCCGGGCCGGGCCGTACGTAGAAACCGTCCGGTCCGTACAGCGCGGTGTCCATCGCCCTGCGCCACCGAACCGGAGCAAAGCGTTCATCATGGCTGCTCATCGCCCCCAGGTTAAACTCGCCTCCACCTTGCGGAGTACGCCCCCGGCGCCAGGTTCGCACCTGTGGTTGACTCCAGCACCTATCTCCCTTCCCTACGCTGGGTGACGTGCAGCGCCTCTACGACTTCCTCCGCAGACACCCGACGGGCGTCGACAGCTTCTGGGCTGTCCTCCTGTTCGGGTTCTCGATGCTGAACGTCGTCGAGGAGAGCGAACTCGACACCCGCCTCAAGCTCGCCGCCGTGCCCGTGGTGATCGCCATGAGCACCGCCGTGGCCCTGCGCCGCAAGTGGACCCGGGCGATGTTCTGGCTCACGCTCGGCGCGGGCATCTGCCAGCTGGCGACGGGGATCGTCGCCGGGACGTACGACCTCGCGATGTTCGTGATCCTCTTCACCGTCGCCGCGAGCGAGGTCCCGCGCTGGGTCTCGCGCACCGCACTGGGCTGGGGCGTGGCCGCGGCCCCGCTGTACTTCCTGCGCTACGGCGTGGACAAGGGCGGCAACGACTTCGACAACCTCCTCTTCGCCCTGTTCATGATCGTCCCCTTCGTCCTGGCCTGGGTGATGGGCGACTCCCTGCGCACCCGCCGGGCCTACTACGCCCAGCTCATCGAGCGCAACCAGCGCCTGGAGAACCAGCGCGAGGCCCAGGCGAAGGTGGCCGTCGCCGCCGAACGCGCCCGGATCGCCCGGGAGCTGCACGACGTCGTCGCCCACAACGTCTCGGTGATGGTGGTCCAGGCCGACGGGGCCGCGTACGTCATGGACGCCGCCCCCGAACAGGCCAAGGAAGCCCTCCAGACCATCTCCGGCACCGGCCGCCAGGCCCTCGCCGAGATGCGCCGGCTGCTCGGCGTGCTGCGCACCGGCGAGCCGCAGGAGTCCGAGGACTACGTGCCGCAGCCGGACGTCGAGCAGATCGAGGTACTGGTCGAGCAGGTGCGGGCGGCCGGCCTGCGGGTGGACTTCGCGGTCGAGGGCGCCCCGCGCCGGCTGCCCAGCGGCGTCGAGCTGACGGCGTACCGCATCGTGCAGGAAGCCCTCACCAATACGCGCAAGCACGGCGGCCCCCAGGCCTCGGCGAGCGTCCGGCTGGTCTACTTCGACGACGGCCTCGGCCTGCTGGTCGAGGACGACGGCCGGGGCGCGGCCCACGAGTTGTACGAGGACGGCGGCGCGGACGGCGCCGGACACGGCCTGATCGGCATGCGGGAGCGGATCGGCATGGTCGGCGGGACCCTGGACACGGGGCCGCGGCCGGGCGGCGGCTTCCGGATCAGCGCACTGCTCCCCCTGAAGAAGAAATGACGAGGACGAGGTAACTGATGTCCATCCGAGTGATGCTCGTCGACGACCAGGTGCTGCTGCGCACCGGCTTCCGGATGGTGCTCGCCGCCCAGCCGGACATGGACGTCGTCGCCGAGGCGGGAGACGGCCTGGAGGCGTTGGAGGTGCTGCGGGCCACCAAGGTGGACGTGGTGCTGATGGACGTCCGGATGCCGCGGCTCGACGGGGTCGAGGCGACCCGGCGGATCTGCGAGCCCCCCGAGCACCCCAAGGTCATCATCCTGACCACCTTCGACCTGGACGAGTACGCGTTCTCGGGCCTGAAGGCGGGCGCGAGCGGGTTCATGCTGAAGGACGTGCCGCCGGGTGAGCTGCTGGCGGCCATCCGCTCCGTGCACAGCGGGGACGCCGTCGTCGCCCCCTCCACGACCCGGCGGCTGCTGGACCGGTTCGCGCCGATGCTGCCGTCGAGCACGCAGGAGCCGCAGAACAAGGAGATCGAACGGCTGACGGACCGCGAGCGCGAGGTGATGCTGCTGGTCGCGCAGGGCCTGTCGAACGGCGAGATCGCCGGCCGGCTCGTCCTGTCGGAGGCCACGGTGAAGACCCACGTGGGCCGCATCCTCACCAAGCTGGGCCTGCGCGACCGCGTCCAGGTGGTCGTCCTCGCCTACGAGACGGGCCTGGTCCGGGCGGGCGGCAACCCCGCCTCTTGACGAACCGGGCCGTCGGGCGCCCTTCACCAGCGGGGCTCTTCCCAGGTGTGGCGCCCGACGTGGCCGGCGAACAGACAACAGCCGGGGGGACCGGGCGCGGGACCGGACTCCGCGCAGTCGTAGAGCTCCAGCGAATCCACGGCGCCGCGAAGCCAGCGGGCCCACAGGGCGAGGCCGTACTCCAGGGAGTCCAGAAGCCCGAAGTGTGGTCCGTCGTGAGAGCCGGACAGCAGGCACTGGACGGCACTGTCCACCTGCTCTGAGGGGACCCGGTCCGTAGCCGCGATGAACAGGGCGACCGGCAGACGCCGTACTGCCGCGCAGCGTGTCACCACGCCCGCCGCGGCGATCGGGCGGCCACCGTCCTGCGGCCGGTGCACCGCGCGCACTCGCACGGCGGGTAGCCGCCGGGATTCTCCAGGACGACCACCGGGTCACCCTCCCTGACCGCGACAGTCGGCTCCCACGTCCGACCGGAGTCCCGCGATACCCGCAGGGACATCAGCACACGCGGCTGGTCGTCGGCCACCGATTGCGAACTGTGCACGACTGAGCTCCTCCGGCCGCGACGGGGTGGCGTGCGCAGCGGAAGAGCTGCGTACGGAGATGCGTCGGCCGGAAGACGATGCTGGGTCCCGCGTCAGAGCGTTACCACCCCGTTCTCAGGACGTTTGGGACGTTCCCTCGCTACCGTTCGCTCCGTCCCAGAGGTCCAGAGAGGCGAACTGTGAACCACGCCCTCCGCCGCGCCATGGCGAATGCCAAGATGACCGAGACCCAACTCGCAGAGGTGTGCGGTGTCGACGCCAAGACCGTCGGCCGCTGGATCACCGAACCGAACCGCATTCCTCACGCCCGCCACAGGTGGGCAGCCTGCGAGGTCTTAGGCGAGGAGGAGACAGCCTTGTGGCCCCATGCCATCCGCTCAGCACTCGGGACGGGACCCGACCGGGAGATCGTGCAGGTCTTCCCCTACCGGTCGGCCGCTCCGGCAAGCCTGTGGCGCTCGCTCGTGACCAAGGCACACCGTGACCTGGTGTTCGCCGGTTACACGAACTACTTCCTGTGGCTGGAGCAGGCCAACTTGGCCGCGGCCCTGCGTCGCAAGGCCCAGAATGGATGCCGGGTCCGGTTCCTGATCGGCGACCCCGACAGCCCCGTCACGGCGGCACGGGAGGCCGAGGAGGCCGTGCCGCTCACCCTCTCCACGCGTATCGCCGTGACGCTGAACGAACTGGAGAAGCTGCGGGACGTCCCCAATGTCGAGGGCCGTTTCGAAACCGGTCACGTCGGCCTCTCGGTCTTCCGCTTCGACGATCAAATGATCGTGACACCGCACCTCGCCCGCCGAGTGGGGCACGACTCACCGATGATGCACCTGCGACGTGCCCAGCCGGACGGCATGTTCGACCGCTTCTCGGCGCATGTGGAAGAGCTGTGGACGCGCGGTCGTGACATCAGGGAGGTGCCCCGCGGTGGGCAGGCGTGACTATCAGGACGATCCCGGCGCCCCGGCAGCCAACAGCCTGGTGCCGGCCGCCTCGACGGTCGTGGTGGACGAGGACGGCCGGGTGTTGTTGCAGCGGCGTACCGACAACGGGATGTGGGCTCTGCCCGGCGGGAGGATGGAACTAGGCGAGTCCATCGGCGCGTGCGCGATCAGGGAGACTTTCGAGGAGACCGGAGTGACGGTCGAGATCACAGGCATCGTCGGGACGTACACGGACCCCGGCCACGTCTTCGCTTACGACGACGGGGAAGTCCGCCAGGAATTTTCCGTCTGCCTACTGGCCCGGGCGACCGGCGGCACGCTCCGTGCGTCCGACGAGTCGTCGGAGGTGGCGTGGTTCGCCCCGGCAGCACTGGACGATCTCCCGATGGTGCCTGCCATCCGCAAGCGATTGAACGACTGGCGCGCCGGCCGGGGCCCGGTCGTCCGGTAGACGCGCCCGCTCCGTCAGGCGGCGCCGCCCGGCTGCGTCATCCAGCGGTCCGGGCGGGCCCCGGCCCGGGAGGTGCGGGACCGGGCCGCCTGCGCGGCCAGCAGCTCCGCGGCCTCGGCGGCCCCGCGCAGCCGGGCCGTGACCGTGCCGTTCGCGCCGGTGTCCACATGCACGTCGGCCACCGCGCGGGCCCGCTCCCAGGGGCCCTGGGCCAGCCGGACGCTCTGCACCTTGGCGTGCGGGACGATCTCCGTACGACGGCACAGCCGTCCGCGGCGGGCGGCGAACACCTCCGGGGAGACGGCCAGCCCGTAGCCCTTCCACCACACCGGGACCACCCAGCGCGCCCCGGCCCGCGGAGCGGGTGCGAAGGCCAGCTGCGCCAGGTCCACGCCCGGCAGCACCCGCGCGACCACCGCGTGGGCGGCCTCCCGTGCGGCCACCGGGACCAGGACCTCGTTCTTCGAACCGGCCACCGCCAGCTCCACCCGGACCCAGCCGCGCCGCCGCCACAGCAGCGGCTCCACGATCCGCACGGTCTGCACCCGGCCCGGCGGCACGGTCTCGTGGGCCCGGTCCAGCAGCCCGTGGTCCAGCCGCAGCCCGTCCGGGGACTCGGCCACCGTCCAGTCGTACTCGGCGAGGAAGCGGCCCGCAGTGGCCGCCCAGGCGGCGCCGAGCAGCGGCAGCAGCGCCACGACGGCCGCCCACGGACTGGAGCTGAGCCACCACAGGAAGGCCGACCCGATGATCCCGCCGGCCAGCGCCGCCCACACCCCGAGGCTCAGCAGCAGCGAGACGACGAGCTCGCGCGGCCGGACGCGGAGCAGCTCCCGCTCCGGCGCCTCGCCGACCCGCACGGCCTCGGCCGGGGCGAACCCGGCCGCCCGGGCCAGGAGTTCGGCACGCAGCGCCACGGCCTCCCGCTCGGACAGGAAGGCCAGCTCGTCCTTGTCCTCGGTGCCTATGACGTCCAGGCGCAGCCGGGCCACCCCGGCGATGCGGGCCAGCATCGGCCGGGTGACGTCCACCGCCTGGATCCGGTCCAGGCGGATGTGCGCGGTGCGGCGGAAGAGGAGACCGCTGCGGATGCGCAGCTCGGTGTCGGTGACGGCGTAGTAGGTGAACCACCAGCTGAGGAACCCGTACAGCCCGAAGAACAGGACGAGGCCCGCGAGGAGCGCCGCGCGGAGCAGGCCGGACTGCTCGGCCAGCCACTCCCCGGCGCGGGCGCCCTGCTGGAGGGCCACGCCGGCGGTGGCGGCGATCGGCACCCAGGCGCGGCGCAGCGGGGTCACGGGGTGCAGCCGCCGCCCCTCGGCGGCCTCCTCGCGCGGGCCGGGGGCCCGGGGCGGGGACGCGGGCCCCTCCCGGCCGGGGGTCACAGGCCCGCCGACCGGGATTCGCCGAGCTCGGTCAGCCGGTCGCGCAGCCGCTCCGCCTCGGCCGGCACCAGCCCGGGGATCTTGGCGTCGGTGGCCGCGGCCGCGGTGTGCAGTTGGACGGAGGCCAGTCCGAAGCGGCGCTCCAGCGGCCCCGAGGTCACCTCGACCAGCTGCATCCGCCCGTACGGGACCACGGTCTCCTCGCGCCACAGCACACCCCGGCTGATCAGCAGGTCGTCCGCACGCTCGGCGTACCGCCAGGAGCGCCAGTTGCGGCCGAGCAGCACCCAGCCCCACACCAGGACCGCGCCCCACGCCGCCCCGAGGGCGGCCCAGCCCGGTCCGGCCGTCAGCCCCAGCACCACCGCGGTGGCGACACCGGCCAGGAGGGTCCAGAACACCAGCAGCAGCCGCCTGAGCGTGAGCAGACCGCCCGGCAGCCCCACCCACGCGGGCCGGCCCGTTCCGCTCGCTGTCCCCGTTTCCATCCCCCCAGCGTAGGGGGGCGGCGTGCCGGCCGGGCCGGGCCCGCGGCGTCCGGCGCTGATCCGGCCTGCTCGACACGGCACCCCGCGCGGCTGAGACAATGCCCGCATGACGGAGACCACGGTCGGCATCGGCGGCGCGGCGGAGAGCACCGACATGGTGCTCAACATCGGCCCCCAGCACCCTTCCACGCACGGCGTGCTGCGCCTGCGCCTCGTCCTGGACGGGGAGCGCATCGTCAGCGCCGAGCCGGTGGTCGGCTACATGCACCGCGGCGCGGAGAAGCTCTTCGAGGCCCGCGACTACCGCCAGATCGTGATGCTCGCGAACCGCCACGACTGGCTGTCCGCGTTCTCCAACGAACTCGGCGTGGTCATGGCCGTCGAGCGGATGCTGGGCATGGAGGTCCCCGAGCGGGCCGTGTGGATGCGGACGCTGCTGGCCGAGCTGAACCGGGTCCTGAACCACCTGATGTTCCTCGGGTCGTATCCGCTCGAACTGGGCGGCATCACCCCGATCTTCCATGCGTTCCGCGAGCGCGAGGAGCTCCAGGCCGTCATGGAGGAGATCTCCGGCGGCCGGATGCACTACATGTTCAACCGGGTCGGCGGCCTCAAGGAGGACCTCCCGGCCGGCTGGCTCGGCCGGGCCCGGGCGGCGGTGGCCGACGTCCGCACCCGCATGGGCGTCTACGACGACCTGGTCCGCGGCAACGAGATCTTCCGCGCCCGCACCCGCGGCGTCGGCGTGCTCTCCGCGGAGGCGGTGCACGCGTACGGGGTCTCCGGCCCGATCGCCCGCGCCTCCGGCGTCGACTTCGACCTGCGCCGCGACGAGCCCTACCTGGCCTACGGGCAGCTCCAGGACGTGCTGGAGGTGGCCACCCGTACCGAGGGCGACTGCCTGGCGCGCTTCGAGGTGCTGCTGGAGCAGACGCACAACGCCCTCGACCTGGCCGTGGCCTGCCTGGACCGGATGGCCGAACTGCCGCCGGGACCCGTCAACCAGCGGCTGCCCAAGGTGCTGAAGGCCCCCGAGGGCCACACGTACGCCTGGACCGAGAACCCCCTGGGCATCAACGGCTACTACCTGGTCTCCAAGGGCGAGAAGACCCCCTACCGGCTGAAGCTGCGCAGCGCCTCCTACAACAACATCCAGGCGCTGGCGGTCCTGCTGCCGGGGCAGCTGGTCGCGGACATGGTGGCGATCCTGGGTTCGCTGTTCTTCGTCGTCGGCGACATCGACAAGTAGGGCCGCTCAAGGGCGGGTCGGGGACCGGCCGCCGCCGCCCGGCCACCGCCTAGGGTGGCCGCATGACCACTGGCACATACGCCGGCTACCTGCGTCGGCTCGGCTTCGCGGAGCCGCCCCGACCGACCGCCGAGGTCCTCTTCGCCCTCCAGCGGGCCCATGTGGAGCGGATTCCGTACGAGAACGTCGACATCCAGCTGGGCCGGGCCCCGGGGATCGACCCGGCGCTGTCCGTGCGCCGCATCGCCGCCGGGGGCAGCGGCTACTGCTTCCACGTCAACGGGGCCTTCGCCGCGCTGCTGGAGTCCCTCGGCTTCGACGTGACCCGGCACGTGGGGGGCGTCCACCACGACCCGCAGGCGCGCACCGTCACCGGCGACCACCTCGCCCTGACCGTCCGGGTCGGTGGGGCGGCGTACTTCGTCGACACCGGCCTGGGGGACGGACCGCACGAGCCGCTGCCCCTGCGGGCGGGCACGCACCGCCAGGGCGACTTCCGCTACGTCCTGGAGCCGTTGCGGGGGCCCGAGCCGGGCTGGACCCTGCTGGCCTCGTACGGGCCGTGCCCGGTGACCGTCTTCAGCTCGGCGCCCGCCACGACCGCGGACTTCGAGGCCGAGCACGTCCGGCTGACCACCTCCCCCGAGTCCGGCTTCGTCCGGACGCTCGTGATGATCCGCCGGGACGCGGAGAGCATCGACGTGCTGCGCGGGCGGGTGCACGCCCGGATCGACCCCGCGAAGGGGCCGAGCGAACGCGAACTGGACACGCCGCAGGAGTTCTACGAGGTGATGGCCACCGTCTTCGGGCGGTCGCTCCACGATCTGGGCCCCGCGGACCGCACGAGGCTGTGGGAGCGGGTCTGCCGGTCCCACGAGGCCTGGCGGGCGGGCCGGGCCGGCTGACTGCGGTGCGGCAGGGCAGACTTGGGGGCATGTCCCACTCTCCCCGCCGCGCCTGTCCGGCTTGCGGACGCGACTGCGCCGTCACCGCCGGCCGGATCGCCCGCCACGACCCTCCCGGCGGACGGGAGCGCGGCGGGCTGGTGTCCTGCCCCGGCTCCCGGGCCCGGGTGGTGCTCGGCGCCTCGGCGCCCGTGCTGGACGGTTTCACCGTCCCCGGACTCCCGGGCCAGCTGCCGCTGTTCTGAGGGCTCCTACGAAATCGCGGTGCGCAGGCGCACCACGTCGATCGGCTCGGTCTCGTCGTGGGCCGTCAGGTCGATGACCTGGCCCACCGCGCGGGTCTGGGGGGTGGCCGGCTTCACCGGGCCCTTGCCGGAGGCCGGCTCGGCGGCGCTCGGCCCGGCCTGCGCCTCCTGCGCCTCGTGGACCGCGAGGGCCTCCGCGCCGACCACGTCGGCCAGGTCCTCGTTCTGGACCGCCTCGATCGCCGCACGGGCCTGCGCCGCGTTCTTCGTGCCGAAGAAGTCGAAGCCGCCCTCGACGCGCGAGGCCGTCCGGCGCTGCGCCGCGTACGGGGCCACCGCGGCCGCCGGCCGCCGCCCGGGCGCCGCCGCCGCGGCGGAAGCGGACGCGAGGGCCGCGGCCCGGCGCGGCGCGGGCAGCTCCCGGGCCTGGCGCCGGACGGCCAGCGCGCCCAGGGCGGCGTGGGCCCGGGCGTAGCCGACCGAGGTGGGGGCGCCCGCCGAGGTGCGCTCCTCCGAGACCGCGGGGAGTTCCTTCGGCGCCTCGGCCGGAGCCGCGGCGGCCTCGATGGCGAGCAGGCGGCGGCCTTCCAGCGCGCTGGCGCGCTCGGTCTCGGCCGTCGCGTACCGGCGCAGCAGCGCCGCGTGCTCCCCGCGCAGTCCGGCCAGTTCCACGCGCTTGGCGCGCAGTTTGGCGTCGAGACGGGCGCGCAGCACCCGGGCCTCTTCCAGGTCGGTTTCGAGCTCGGCTATCCGCTCTTCGGTCTTCCACTCGTCCTTGACCCGCTCACGGGCGAGTTCGGCGACCCGGCGGCCCGCGGAGCGGTCCCAGGTGCGCATCACCACCGCGCCCGCGATGCCCGCGGCCGCCGCGAGGGTCACGAGCAGGCGCAGGGCCGAGCTGTGGCCGGGGCCCGCGAGCAGCCAGGCGGCGCCGGCGCTGGTCGCGCTGACTGCGGCGACGGTCGTCGGCGTGAGCAGCCGGTGCAGGGGTTCGGGAGTGCGGTGGCGTCCACGGGGCATGGCCCGAAATTTACAGGGCGTAGGGGTCGTGCGGGATACCCGCCCGGCAATCTCTTGCCGGGCAGTTACCCCACATTTCTCCATCAACCGCGTAACTGCTACTTCTTCAGCAGGCCCTTGGACTCCAGGTAGGCCTTCGCGACGTCGGCCGGCTTGGCGCGTTCCGCGTCCACCTTGCGGTTCAGGTCGACGAGGTCGGCCGTCGTGAGGGCCTTGGTCAGCCCGTCGAGCGCGGCGGCGACCTCCGGGGCCCCGGCGTCCTTGGCGTTGACCACCGGCAGCACGTTGTCCGCGTTCTGGAGCTTCTTGTCGTCCTCCAGGAGGACCAGGCCGAAGGTGTCCAGCGTGGCGTCCGTGGTCGTGGTCAGCGCGAGCTGGTCGGCGCCGTCCTTGACCGCCTGCTTGGACTGCGGGGTGCCGACGCCCTTGGGGTCGACGCCGCTGACGTCGATGCCGTAGGTCTTCTTCAACCCGGGGGCGCAGAACGGCCGGACGGAGCATTCGTCGCCCGCTGCGATCTTCACCTTGAGACCGGACTTCCCCAGATCGGAAAGGGTCTTCAGGTTGTTCTTCGCAGCGAATTCCCGGGATACGGCGAAGGCGTTCTGGTCCACGGCCCCGCCGGGCGCCAGCGCCTTCAGGCCGAGCGGGCCGGCCAGCTTCTCCAGGGCCGCGACGGTCGCCGTGACGTCGCTGGAGGCGACCGGCTTCTCCTCCGGCGCCTTCGGGCCGTTGACCTTGGCGTTGAGGAACTCGGCGAGGGTGGCCGCGTACTCGGGGACCACGTCGATCTCGCCCTTCTCCAGGGAGGGCTCGTACAGCTCGCGGTTGTTGACCGTCTTGATGGACGTGGAGTAGCCCGCGTCCTTGAGGACCTGCGCGTACAGCTCCGCCAGCACGTTGGACTCGGTGAACCCGGCCGCGCCGACCACCAGGCTGCCCTTGCCGCCTGCCGCGCCGCCCGGGGAGGAGGACGCGGAGGAGCCGCCGTCCTTGTTCTTCTCCAGGCTGTCGCCGCCGCACGCGGTGAGCGATGCGGTCAGGGCCACCGCACCCAGTGCCGCGCCGAGGACGCGCGTGGACTTGCTCATGGTCTCTCCTCCAGGGAGTCGGAAAAGCGGGAAGGTCGGGCGGGAAGGACGTGAGGGGCGGCCGCGGGGGCCGCGCCGTTGCGGGAGCTGCGGCAGGATCAGGAGGCCGCCCGGCGCCCGGTGCGGCGCGGCAGCAGCCGCTCGGCCCCCACCAGCGCGCCCTCGACCAGCAGGGCCAGCGCCGCGACGAGCAGGGCGCCCGCGACGACCTGCGCGGTGTTGTACGTGTTGAAGCCGGCCGTGATGATCCGGCCGAGGCCGCCCTGGCCGACCATGGCGGCGATCGTGGCCGTGGCGACGACCTGCACGGCTCCCGAGCGGAGCCCGGTCATCACCAGGCCCCGGGCGAGCGGCAGCTCGACCCGCCAGAAGAGCTGCCGGCCGGACATCCCCATGCCCCGGGCGGCCTCCACCACCGACCGGTCGACCTCGCGCATGCCCACGTACGCATTGGTCAGCAGCGGCGGGATGGCGAAGAGCACGAGCGCGGCGATCGTGGGCAGGTACCCGGCGTTGCGCAGCGGCGAGACCATGAACAGCGCCAGCACCGCGAAGACGGGCACGGCCCGGCCGATGTTGGAGACGTTCACCGCGAGGGCGCCGCCCTTGCCGAGGTGGCCGAGGTACAGGCCGAGGGGCAGCGCCACCGCGCAGGCGAGCGCGAGGGCGATCCCGCTGACGTAGACGTGTTCACCGAGCCGGTGCCACACGCCGCTCTCACCGGACCAGTTGGCGCCGGTCCCCAGCCAGTCCCAGGCTCCCTCCAGCACACCCACGGCTCAGGCCCCCTTCACGGGCCGCGCGGCGCGCGTCCACGGAGTGAGCAGCCGCTGCGCCCCCAGCAGCAGCAGGTCCGCCACCAGGGCGAGGAGGACGCACAGGACGGAGGCGGTGAGCACCTGGGCCTTGAAGGAGCTGTTGACGGCGGGGGCGATCAGGTTGCCGAGGCCGCCCTTGCCGACGATGGAGCCGACCGTGGTCAGCGCGACGGTGGAGACGGTGGCGATCCGCACCCCGGCGAGCAGCGCCGGCAGGGCCAGGGGCAGTTCGACCTGCCACAGCAGGCGGCCGGGGCCGTAGCCCATGCCGCGGGCGGCTTCCCGCACGTCCTCGGGGACGGCCTCCAGGCCGGCCAGCACATTGCGGACCAGGATGGTCAGGGAGTACAGCACCAGCCCGGTCACCACGAGGGCCGCGGACAGGCCGAAGAACGGCAGCAGGAGGGAGAACATGGCGAGGGAGGGGATCGTGTAGAGCAGGGTGGTCAGCCCGAGGACGGGCGCCGCCCAGCGGCGGCCGCGGCGGGCCAGCAGGGCCAGCGGGACGGCGACGGCGAGACCGACGGCCACGGACACCCCCGTGATCCAGATGTGCTCCACGGTGGCGTCGGTGAGCTCCTGGGAGCGGCTGGTGACGTACTCCCAGCAGAACCAGTCGTTCGCCACCAGGCAGTTCTGCCCGGCCATGCCTCACCCCCTGTCATCGAACTGGTGTACCTGAGCGACCCTAACCCGAGGCACCCTCATTGGCTTGAATCGTTCGCACGCCGGAAACACTCCCCTGACAAAGTCTTCGCCATGACATGACGGCCGGTAGGGAAGGATGGGGTGGTGATCCGATTCGAGCACGTGACCAAGCGCTACCCCGACGGGACCACGGCCGTCGAGGACCTGACCTTCGAGGTGGCGGAAGGCGAGCTGGTCACGCTCGTCGGCCCGTCCGGCTGCGGCAAGACCACCACCATGAAGATGGTCAACCGGCTCATCGAGCCCACCTCCGGCCGGATCCTGCTCGACGGCCAGGACGTCTCCGCCGCCGATCCGGTGGAGCTGCGGCGCCGGATCGGCTACGTCATCCAGCAGGTCGGGCTGTTCCCGCACAAGACGGTGCTGGAGAACACCGCGACCGTCCCGCAGCTGATCGGCACCACCAAGGCCAAGGCCCGTGCCCGGGCGGCCGAACTCCTCGACCTCGTGGGGCTGGACCCGGCCGTCTACGGGGGCCGGTACCCCGAGCAGCTCTCCGGCGGGCAGCGCCAGCGGGTCGGCGTGGCCCGCGCCCTGGCCGCCGACCCGCCGGTGCTCCTGATGGACGAGCCCTTCGGCGCGGTGGACCCGGTGGTGCGCGAACGCCTGCAGAACGAGTTCCTGGCCCTGCAGCGGACCGTGCGCAAGACCATCCTGCTGGTCACGCACGACCTGGAGGAGGCCGTCCGGATGGGCGACCGCATCGCCGTCTACGGAACGGGCACCATCGAGCAGTTCGCCGCCCCGGCCGCGGTCCTGGGCGCACCGGCCACCCCGTACGTGGCCTCCTTCGTCGGCGCCGACCGGGGCCTGAAGCGGCTCGCGGTCACCCCGGTCGGGCGGACCGACCTCACCGCGGCGGACGGCAGCGCTCCGGCGGCGTCGGTGGCGCTGGGGGCCAGCCTGCGCGAGGCCCTCGCGGCGCTGCTCCAGGAGGACTCCGGCCGGATCGGGGTCACCGACCCCGCCTCGGGCGCGCTGGTGGGCGTACTGACCCCGGAGGGCGTGCACCGGGCGCTGCGCCGGGCCGAGCTCCAGGAGGCATAGCAGAAGGGCCCGACCGGGGTCGGGCCCTTCGCAGGACGGGCGGGCCGTCAGGCCTCGATCCGGCCGCTCATCCACTCCAGCATCGGCGGGATCTCCCGGCGCCAGGTGTTGAAGTTGTGGCCGCCGCTGTCGAGGATGATCGAGGAGACCCGGTCCGGACCCTTGACCAGCTTGATGAACTTCTTGGTGTCGGAGAGGTTCGGCTCCCCCTTCTCACTGCTGGTGACCAGGAAGGACGTACCCGACGGCGTCTTGTTCCCGATGCTGTGCAGCACGTCCGCACGCTTCTTCAGCTTCTCGTCCCCGTGGAACAGGTCACCCGTCGTGGGGTCGTCCGGCGCGTCGTAGTACGCGGACAGGCCGGCGGCGGCGCCGAAGGTCTCCGGGTAGTGCGCCGCGATCTTCAGGGCGCAGTAGCCCCCGGTCGAGTTGCCGATGAAGCCCATGTTGCGGGCTTCCCTGCCCACCCGGAAGGTGCCCTGGATCGCCTGCGGCAGGTCCACGCCGAAGAAGGTCTCGGTCTGCGGGCCACCGGGTATGTCCACGCACTCGGTGTCGCGCGGGGGCGCGACGGTCGGGCGCAGCATGACCAGGATCATCGGCTTCATCTTCCCTGCCTTGGACAGGGTGTAGGCCTTCTTGGGGTAGTCGAGGCCCTTGATCAGGTTCTCGGCGGTACCCGGGTAACCCGTGAGGATGATGGAGGCGGGGAAGTTCCGGTCCTTGTGCTGCGGCTGGAAGTACTCCGGCGGGAGCCAGACGTACCCGGGGCTCGTTATCTTCGACTTCTGGCCGGTTATGGCGACCTTCAGGATCTGACCGCCCACGTGCGGCTTGGCCCCGCCGGGCACGTCCAGCTTCTGCTTGTCCACGACCTTGATGTCGTCGCTGCTCATCGAGTGGTCGACGACCTTGCCCATCGACGTCTGCTGCCCGAACAGGTCGGCCCAGGAACCGTAGAAGGAGAACGACTGGTTGGCCGCGAGGCCCACCGCGGAGAACAGCGCCAGCTGGGTCGCGAGCAGCAGGCCGATCCGGCCCGCGACCGCGCGCCAGGTGCGGCCCGAGAGCTTCGGCCAGGACCAGATGGTGACCGCGAACAGCAGGACACCGGCGATGATGGCCAGCGCCAGGACCGTATAACTGGTGAGACCCATGAGCAGTCAGTCGACTTTCTGATGGCAGGACTGGATTTTTCCGGCGAAGAGTGAACCCGCTCCTCGTCGATGTCGTCCTACTGGACGCACCACACACCGGAGGCTGTTGCGGCCTTCGGCCACTTGTATCTCTCGCGGAGCAACGGGAAGCGATGTCTAGCAGGATAGATGGCGATAAGTCGGGACAGGTTCCGAGCGGGGTCCGCCGAATCCTCAGCGGACCCAAGCCGGAGTCGGTGCCCGGCCTGGTAGGAACGGCCGTCGCGTTCGTCGGCCTCCTGGACGTCGCGGCCGGGGTCTTCCCGCGATTCAGGCACAGCCGGATCCACGCGGTCACCGAGGTGCTGCCGGGCTCCTTCGGCCCGTTCGCGGCCGCCCTCTCCATCAGCGCGGGCGTCCTCCTGCTGCTGCTCGCCCACGGCCTCAAGCGCCACAAGCGGCGGGCCTGGCGGGCCGCCGTCGTCCTGCTGCCGGCCGGCGCCGCGGCGCAGTTCACGTACCGGCACTCGGTCATCGGCGTGGTCATCGCGGCGGTGCTGCTCGCCCTGCTGTTGCGCCACCAGAGTGAATTCAAGGCACTGCCCGACCCGCGCAGCCGCTGGAAGGCGCTCGCCAACTTCGTCCTGCTGGGCGCCGGCTCCATCGGGCTCGGCCTGGTCATCGTCAACGTCCACCCCGGCAAGGTCGTCGGCCGTCCGGGTCTCTATGAGCAGATCACCCACGTGGTCTACGGCCTCTTCGGCTTCGAGGGCCCCGTCGACTACGCCGGCCGGGTGTCCTGGACCGTGGGCTACTCCCTCGGCGCCCTCGGCCTGCTGACCGCGCTCACCACCATGTACCTGGCGTTCCGCCCCGAGCACCCCGCCGCCCGGCTCACCGCCGACGACGAGGGCAGGCTGCGCGAGCTGCTCGCCAAGCACGGCGGCCGCGACTCCCTCGGCCACTTCGCGCTCCGCCGCGACAAGGCCGTCGTCTTCTCCCCCAGCGGCAAGGCCGCCGTCACCTACCGGGTCGTCTCCGGCGTCATGCTCGCCTCCGGCGACCCCATCGGCGACGTCGAGGCCTGGCCCGGCGCCATCGAGCGGTTCATGGAGGAAGCCAAGGCCCACTCCTGGACCCCGGCCGTCATGGGCTGCAGCGAGACCGGCGGCGAGGTGTGGACCCGCGAGACCGGTCTGGACGCCCTGGAACTGGGTGACGAGGCGATTGTCGATGTCAAAGACTTCTCCCTGTCGGGCCGCGCCATGCGCAATGTCCGCCAGATGGTGAAGCGCATCGAGCGCAACGGCTACACCACCAAGGTGCGCCGGGTCAGCGAGCTGACCGAACGCGAGCTGGAACAGGTCCGCGGCGCAGCCGAGGCCTGGCGCGGCACCGACACCGAGCGCGGCTTCTCCATGGCGCTCGGCCGGGTCGGCGACCCGGGCGACGGCGATTGCTTCATCGCCACCGCCCACCGGGTCGAGGAGGGCGACACCAGCCCCTTCGGCGACCTGAAGGCCGTCCTGCACTTCGTCCCGTGGGGCAAGGACGGCATGTCACTGGAGCTGATGCGCCGCGACCGCGCCGCCGACCCCGGCATGAACGAACTGCTGATCGTGGCCTCCCTGGAGGCCGCCCCCTCCCTGAACATCGAAAAGGTCTCGCTGAACTTCGCGATGTTCCGCTCCGCGCTGGCCCGCGGCGAGAAGATCGGCGCCGGCCCGGTCCTGCGGATGTGGCGCGGCCTGCTGGTCTTCCTGTCCCGCTGGTTCCAGATCGAGTCGCTGTACAAGTTCAACGCGAAGTTCCGCCCCCGCTGGGAGCCCCGCTTCGTGGTCTTCCGCACCACCCGGGACCTGCCCCGCATCGGCTTCGCCGCGATGCAGGCCGAGGGCTTCGTCACGCTGGCCCTGCCGCGGCTGTTCGCCAGCCGCCGCCGTCCCAAGCCGGTACGCACCTGCGCGCACCGCCACGTGCCGAGGGTGGCGCAGCAGGAACGCGAGGTCCAGGCCGCCTGACGGCACGCCGCGCACACCGGGCCCCGGCCGCCGTCAGGCGCCGGGGCCCTGCCGTATCCAGGTCAGCCCTACCCTTGGACCCATGAACACGAAGCGCGGAGCCGCCGGCAGGGGCCGGGTCGAAGGTCTGCCGGACTGGGACCGCTGCGGGGTCATGGGCGTCGTCAACGTCACCCCCGACTCGTTCTCCGACGGCGGCCGCTGGTTCGACACCACCGCGGCCGTCAAGCGCGGCCTGGAACTCGTCGTCCACGGCGCCGACCTCGTCGACGTCGGCGGCGAGTCCACCCGCCCCGGCGCCACCCGGGTCGACGAGGACGAAGAGCTGCGCCGGGTGGTGCCCGTGGTGCGCGGCCTGGCCTCCGAGGGCGTCGCCGTGTCCGTGGACACCATGCGCGCCAGCGTCGCCGCCCGAGCCGTCGAAGCCGGCGCCGTGCTGGTCAACGACGTCAGCGGCGGCCTCGCCGACCCGCGGATGATCGAGGCCGTGGCCGCCGCCGAGGTGCCCTTCGTGGTCATGCACTGGCGCGGCTTCAGCCAGGGCATGAACAGCCTCGCCGTGTACGAGGACGTGGTCGCGGAGGTCCTCGCCGAACTGCGGACCCGCATCGACGCCGTGGTGGCCGGCGGGATCGCCCCCGAGCGGCTGCTGGTCGACCCCGGCCTCGGCTTCGCCAAGAACGCCGACCACGACCTCGCCCTGGTCGCCCACCTCCCGCAGCTGCGCGCCCTCGGCTTCCCCCTGCTGGTCGCCGCCTCGCGCAAACGCTTCCTCGGCCGGGTCCTGGCCGGCGCCGAGGGCGCCTCGCCGCCCCCGGCCCGCGAGCGCGACGCCGCCACCGCGGCCGTCTCCGCGATCGCCGCCCACCAGGGGGCCTGGGCCGTTCGGGTCCACGAGGTACGGGCGACCGCGGACGCGGTTCGGGTGGCCCGCGCCGTGGAAGGAGCGCTGTGACCACCGACCGAGAAGGAGCCCAGTGAGCAGAACCGACATCGAAGCGGTCGAAGAGGTCAACACGGCCTTCTACGAGGCCATGGAGCGGGGGGACTTCGATGCACTGTCGGCGCTCTGGCTGGAGGACGAGATCTCCTGCGTGCACCCCGGCTGGCCGGTGCTCTCGGGCCGGGGCGAGGTGCTGCGCTCGTACGCGCTGATCATGTCCCACACGGAGTACATCCAGTTCTTCCTCACCGACACCAAGGTGGCCGTCATAGCCGACACCGCGCTGGTCACCTGCACGGAGAACATCCTCAGCGGCGGCCCCGCCGAGGACGGCGGGGAGCTGGGCCCGCTGGTCGGCCAGCTGGTCGTCGCCACGAATGTGTTCCGACGCACATCCGAGGGGTGGCGCCTGTGGTCCCACCACGGTTCTCCCGTCCTCACGGAGTCCGACGAGGACGACGAGGAGGAGACCTCCTGACCCCTCCGGCGGGGAACGGGGGGTTTCGCAGGTAAATTCGAGGTCGGACGACGCCGACCGCACTCGGCGTAGGCCCATGGCCCCGGGGAGTCCCGGGACCGGAAGACTTACGGAAGCAGGAGTGATTCGCGTGGATCGTGTCGCGCTGCGCGGCCTCAAGGCTCGCGGGCACCACGGCGTCTTCCCCCGGGAACGCGAGGAAGGCCAGACCTTCATCGTCGACCTCGTGCTGCATCTCGACACCCGCCCGGCGGCGGCCGGAGACGACCTTGCGAAGACCGTGCACTACGGCGTCGTCGCCGAAGAGGTCGTCGACGTGGTCCAGGGGGAACCCGTGGACCTGATCGAGACCCTCGCCGAGCGGATCGCCCAGCAGTGCCTGAAGCACGAAGCGGTGGCGCAGGTGGAGGTGGTCGTCCACAAGCCGGACGCGCCCATCACCGTCCCCTTCGACGACGTGACCATCACGATCACCCGGAGCCGCGCATGAACAACGGACTGAACGCACAGAGCGACCCCACCGTCCAGCCGGTACCCGCCTCCGTCGTGGAGACGGTGGACGCGGCGGACGTCACGCTGTCCAACCCCAAATGGGCCGTCATCGCCCTCGGTGCGAACCTCGGCAACCGGCTGGAGACCCTCCAGGGCGCCATCGACGCCCTGGGCGACACCCCCGGCCTGCGGGTCAAGGCCGTCTCCCCGGTCTACGAGACCGCGCCGTGGGGCGTGGACCCCGGCTCGCAGCCCGCGTACTTCAACGCGGTCATCTCGGTGAAGACCACCCTGCCCCCGTCCTCCCTCCTGGAACGCGGCCACGCCATCGAAGAGGCCTTCGACCGCGTCCGCGAGGAGCGCTGGGGGCCGCGCACGATCGACGTCGACATCGTCACGTACGCCGACGTGGTCTCCGACGACCCCGTCCTCACCCTCCCGCACCCCCGCGCCCACCAGCGGGCCTTCGTCCTGGCCCCGTGGCACGACATCGACCCCGAGGCGCAGATCCCCGGCCACGGCGCCGTCGGCGAGCTGCTGACCGGAATCGGCCTGACCGGTGTCACGGCTCGCCCGGACCTGGAACTCCGCCTCCCCGAGTAGCCGTTAGCGTGTGGGGGGCTGCTGACGGATCGGTGCAGGAAGCGGGGAACGGGCAAGTGAAGCAACTGAGGCCGGCGGTACTGGCGGGGATCTTCGCCGTCGCCGGGGTGCTGTCCTGGGCGGGCGCCCGCCTGCTGAACGCGTACGGCGCCCTGCCGGGCGTCCCGCTGGCCGCGCCGATCGTCCTCGCCGTCATCGCGGTGGTGCTGCTGGCCACGGCGCTCTCGCTGCGCTCCCGCCTCAAGGCCCAGCGCGAGCGCCGCCCCGGGGCCAAGGGCGTGGAACCGCTGATGGCGGCCCGCGCCGTGGTCTTCGGGCAGGCGAGCGCCCTGGTGGCCGCGCTCGTGGCGGGCATGTACGGCGGTGTGGGCGTCTTCCTGCTCACCGACGCCCTGGAGGTCCCCGCCCGGCGCGACCAGGCCTGGTACGCCGGTTTCTCGGTCCTGGCGGGCGCCGCGGTCATCGCGGCCGCCCTGTTCCTGGAGCACGTCCTCAAACTCCCGGAGGACGAGGACGACGACCCCGACCAAGCCCCGTCCCCAGCCTGACCGGCCCGGTCGGGCCCGGTACGGGGCCCCTCGGGCTACGCGGGGCCCGACACCAGATGTCCTTGCACCAGGAAGCCCCGGTGAGGCGCAAGGGTGAAGCCGTACAGTCCGTACGGCTTGGCACTCGGTGGCCTCGGGAGGACCGCGCCCACCCCGGCCCACGCCGACTCGTCCAGATCGATGCGGTGCTGCTCCGGACGGAACGTACCGCGCTTCGGCCAGCTGTCGGCGACGACCAGACGCGATGCGGACCCGTCATTGCGGGGCGTGAAGCGAGCACCGATGATCTCGGCGATCGCGGCCAGGAACGGAGCGTTCGAGCTCACGAGGATCCGGGCGGGCCAGCGGGAGATCCTGCACCCGTCTCCGTCCTCGTAGCCGTCCAGGAAGCCCCCGAACGTCTCCTCGTCCGCGAGTACCACCCGGGGGAACGCCTGGCGCATGTGGTGCGCGTCGCCGCCCACGTACTGGCGCAAGAGGTCGGCGAGGTAGGACGAGACGACCCGGACCCGGAAGCCGGGTACGTCCCGCTTGAGGTACCCGGAAGGCCTCGTCACTGCTTCCAGCCGCGCGGCAAGCCCGGTGACAGTCGTCATGGCGTGCGCATACTTCGCGGCCGTCGGGCGTCCGGAGAAGCTGGTCCGGAGCCACTGCAAAGGTCCCCCGGCTGCTGCGGACGTCGACGAGGTCGCGGGTCCGGGTTACCCGGACGTCGACGACCTCGGTCTGTTCCGTGCGCCCCTCCCGGAGCGTCCACAGCCGGTCTCCGGGCCGTACGTCACGCGCCCGGAGCCGCCCGCCCACGGCATTGACGGTTTGCCTGCTCGGCAAGCCCCCCAGCATGGATCCCCCTCCGCTTCCCGGAGGGGGCACCGTAGCGGACCCCACTGACCATCCGGTTCAAGGAGCGATGATCAGGCTCATTGCCTCACTCCGGGTCGCCGGGTCACGCAGCTGACCGCGGACCGCCGAGGTGGTGGTCTTCGCCCCCGGCTTGCGGATGCCGCGGACCGACATGCACATGTGTTCGGCCTGGACCACGACGATGGCCCCGCGGGCCTCCAGGATGGTCATGAGGGAGTCGGCTATCTGCGTCGTGAGCCGTTCCTGCACCTGCGGACGACGGGCGAAGACGTCCACGAGGCGAGCCAGCTTGGACAAACCGGTGATCTTGCCGCTTTCCGCCGGGATGTAGCCGACGTGGGCCACGCCGTGGAACGGCAGGAGGTGGTGTTCACACAGAGAAACGATCTCGATGTCCTTCACCAGGACCAACTCGTCGTGGCCGAGGTCGAACACCGTGGTCAGAACGTCCTCCGGCTTCTGGCGCAACCCGCTCAATATCTCCTTGTACGCCCGCGCCACCCGCCCCGGGGTCGCCAGCAGGCCCTCGCGGTCGGGGTCCTCGCCGACCGCGATCAGGAGCTCACGGACCGCCGCCTCGGCGCGCTTCTCGTCGAACTCGCCGATCGTGCCCTCGCCACCGGTCAGGGTCACTGGGTCGGTCATGTCTTCCTCGTTCCTGTCTGCACGCGGGACACGTGAAAGTGCCGCGCCCCCCAGGCTAGAACCTGGGGGGCGCGGCTTCCATTCCGGGTGGATCAGGCCTCGGGGCTGTCCTCGGGGGCCACCTCGATGCCCTTCTCCGTGGAGACCGGTGCGGCGGCGGACGTGCCGTTCGCCGAGTTCGTCAGCTGGAGCTCCTTGGGAGAGAGCACCGGCGGACGGGTGGAGGGGGTGCGGCGGGAGGAGCCGGTCCACGCGGGGCGGGCCGGACGCTTCACGATCGTCGAGAAGACCTCGGCGATCTGCTCCTTGTTCAGCGTCTCCTTCTCCAGCAGCGCGAGGACCAGGTTGTCGAGGACGTCGCGGTTCTCGACGAGGATCTCCCAGGCCTCGTTGTGCGCGGTCTCGATGAGCTTCTTGACCTCTTCGTCGACCAGCGCCGCGACCTCTTCCGAGTAGTCCCGCGGGTGCGCCATCTCACGCCCGAGGAACGGCTCGGTGTTGTCGCCGCCGAACTTGATCGCACCCAGGCGCTCGGTCATGCCGTACTGCGTGACCATGGCGCGCGCCGTGGCGGTCGCCTTCTCGATGTCGTTCGCCGCGCCCGTGGTGGGGTCGTGGAAGACCAGCTCCTCGGCCGCGCGCCCGCCCAGCATGTACGCCAGCTGGTCGAGCATCTCGTTGCGCGTGGTCGAGTACTTGTCCTCGTCGGGCAGGACCATGGTGTAGCCCAGGGCCCGGCCGCGGGACAGGATCGTGATCTTGTGGACCGGGTCGGAGTTCGGGGAGGCCGCCGCGACCAGGGCGTGTCCGCCCTCGTGGTACGCGGTGATCTTCTTTTCCCGGTCCGACATGATCCGGGTCCGCTTCTGCGGGCCCGCCACGACACGGTCGATCGCCTCGTCCAGCGCGTGGTTGTCGATCAGCTTCTTGTCCGAGCGGGCCGTGAGCAGCGCGGCTTCGTTCAGGACGTTGGAGAGATCGGCACCGGTGAAGCCGGGCGTGCGCCGGGCAACCGCGCCCAGGTCGACGTCCGGGGCGACCGGCTTGCCCTTCTGGTGGACCTTGAGGATCTCCAGACGGCCCTGCATGTCCGGCCGGTCGACCGCGATCTGCCGGTCGAAGCGGCCCGGGCGCAGCAGCGCCGGGTCGAGGATGTCCGGACGGTTCGTGGCGGCGATCAGGATGACCCCGCCCTTCACGTCGAAGCCGTCCATCTCGACGAGCAGCTGGTTGAGGGTCTGCTCGCGCTCGTCGTGGCCGCCGCCGAGACCCGCACCGCGGTGCCGGCCGACAGCGTCGATCTCGTCGACGAAGACGATCGCCGGAGCGTTGGCCTTGGCCTGTTCGAACAGGTCGCGGACACGCGAGGCACCGACACCGACGAACATCTCGACGAAGTCGGATCCGGAGATCGAGTAGAAGGGGACACCGGCCTCGCCCGCGACGGCGCGTGCCAGCAGGGTCTTGCCGGTGCCGGGCGGGCCGTAGAGCAGCACGCCCTTGGGGATCTTGGCGCCGACGGCCTGGAACTTCGCCGGCTCCTGGAGGAACTCCTTGATCTCGTGGAGTTCCTCGACGGCCTCGTCCGAGCCCGCGACATCGGCGAACGTCGTCTTCGGGGTGTCCTTGGTGATGAGCTTGGCCTTGGACTTCCCGAAGTTCATGACCCGGGAGCCGCCGCCCTGCATCTGGTTCATCAGGAACAGGAAGACCAGGACGATCAGGACGAAGGGCAGGAGCGAGAGCAGCACGCTCAGGAACGGGCTGGTCTTGTCCGGCGCGACCTTGTAGCCGTCGGGGATCTGGTCGGCTTCGTACTTGGTCTGGAGGTTCTGGGCGAGCTGGACGCCCTGGTCTCCGATGTAGTTGGCCTGGAACTTGGTGCCGGAGTTGTCGCCGAGCTTGGCGTCCTTCTTCAGCTCGACCTTGATCATCTGGCTGTCGCCGGTGGTGAGCTCGGCGCTCTGCACCTGGCCGCTGTTGATCGCCTTGATGACCTCGCTGGTGTCTACCGTCTTGTAGCCGCCGCCGGAGCCGACGACATTCATCAACACGACCACGGCGAGGACGGCCAGCACGATCCACATGACCGGCCCACGGAAGTATCGCTTCACGTCCATCCATACGGGGCGCCAGGCACCCCGTCCCTCCTGCCCGTAGGTAAATGCTGCTGTGAGTAAAGAGTGTTCTTCGGAATGTACCCCTGAATTGTCACCCGCGGCCTCGTGGGACGGCTGACAGACCCGCCTTCCCCTGTCCAACGGCGGGAAGCGGTCCAGGGTTCCCCGCCCGGGGCGCCGGTTCAGCCGCCGTAGACGTGCGGGGCGAGCGTGCCGACGAACGGCAGGTTGCGGTACTTCTCGGCGTAGTCGAGGCCGTAGCCCACGACGAACTCGTTCGGGATGTCGAAACCGACCCACTTCACGTCGATCGCGACCTTCGCGGCGTCGGGCTTGCGCAGCAGCGTGACGACCTCCAGGGAGGCCGGCTGGCGGGAGCCCAGGTTCGACAGCAGCCAGGACAGGGTCAGGCCCGAGTCGATGATGTCCTCGACGATCAGGACGTGCTTGTCCTTGATGTCGGTGTCCAGGTCCTTGAGGATCCGGACCACACCGGAGGACTGGGTGCCGGCGCCGTACGAGGACACCGCCATCCAGTCCATGGTGAGCGGGGTGGACAAGGCGCGCGCCAGGTCCGCCATCACCATCACCGCGCCCTTGAGGACGCCGACGATGAGCAGGTCCTTGCCCGCGTACTCCGCGTCGATCTTCGCGGCCAGCTCGGCCAGCTTCGCGTCGATCTCTTCCTTGGTGATGAGCACCGACTGGAGGTCGTCGCCCATGTCCTTCTCGTCCACCCGCATCACTTTCGTTGGCGGCCGGGGCTCCGGGGGGTGTGCCCCCGGAGGACTCAGCCGTGTTTCAGCACCAATCAGCCCTGCCGGATGACCAGTCTGCCACCCTGCCGCTGGGCCTCGACCCGGCCGGGCAGGTTGATGGCGCCCTGACCGCGCCAACCGGTGATGAGCCGGTCGACTTCCTCGATGTGGCGGGCGAAGAGCGAACCCGCGGGGGAACCCGCGGCGACCACGGCCCTGCGCAGCACGCGGCGGCGGACCGCCGGGGGCAGGGCGTACAGCTTGGCGCACTCCAGGCGGCCGTCCGCGTCCCGTACGCCGGTCTCGGCCTCGGCCGCCCAGGAGTCCAGGGCGTCGGCGTCGTCGCGGGAGAGCTGGGCGGTGCGGGCCAGGGCCTCGACGACGCCTTTGCCCAGCGCCTTCTCCAGGGCGGGCAGGCCTTCGTGGCGCAGGCGGGAGCGGGTGTAGGCGGGGTCGATGTTGTGCGGGTCGTCCCAGACGGGGAGGGACTGGACCATGCAGGCCTTGCGGGCGGTCTGGCGGTCGACCTGGAGGAAGGGGCGGCGGTAGCGGTGGCTGCGGCCGGGGCCTCCCGACACTTCGGCCATGCCGGACAGTGAGCGGATGCCGGAGCCGCGGGCGAGGCCGAGCAGGACGGTTTCGGCTTGATCGTCCCGGGTGTGGCCCAGGAGCACGGCGGCGGCGCCCAGCCGGTCGGCGGCCTCGTCGAGGGCCCCGTAGCGGGCGTCGCGGGCCGCGGCCTCGGGTCCGCCTCCGCGGCCCACGCGCACGGCGACGGACTCCACCGGGTCGAGGCGGAGCGCGGTCATGCGGGAGACCACCTCGGCGGCGCGCAGGTCGGATCCGGCCTGGAGTCCGTGGTCGACGGTGATGCCGCCGGCCCGGATGCCGAGTTTGGGGGCTTCGAAGGCGAGGGCGGAGGCGAGGGCCATCGAGTCGGCGCCGCCGGAGCAGGCGACGAGGACGAGGGGCTGCCGGTCCCACCCGGCGGGCGCGGCGAGGGCGCCTGCGGCTCGGGGGGCGCAGGCTCCCGCGGACGTGGTGCGGGGGAGGTCGGTCAGATCGGTGAGGACGTCGTGGAGTACGCGGCGGACCGCCAGGCGTATCGCCGCGACCGCAGGATGGGGACCCATGTCCGGTGCCCTTCGGTGGAGTTTCGGATGCCTCGGAGGCTCCCCGGCCGGCGCCGGGGGGCGCCGGCCGGGGCGTGTCGTGTGCCGGGGTGGTGCTCGTTCTGTCACCCGGTGCCCCGCACGGGCCCGTCGGGGGCCGTGCGGGACGCAGGTTGTCACTCAGAGTGCGTCGATGGTGACAGAGCCGAGCCGTTCCCCGAGCATCGCACGCCCTTTCACGGCCCACGGTCCCTCGGACGGGTGACGCTGCTCCCCCGGGTGGGACAGGTTCAGGCCTGTCCGTCACCCGGGCGGCGGGTGAAGGGGCGTCAGGCCTCCGCGGCCCCACCGCCCTCTCCGCCCGCCGTGCGGTGGACGCGGGCGACCCAGTCGGCGGGCTTGGCGATCTCGGCCTTGGTCGGCAGCGTGTTCGGAGAGGTCCAGACGCGGTTGAAGCCGTCCATGCCGACCTGGCCGACCACGGCGCGCACGAAGCGCTCGCCGTCGCGGTACTGGCGCAGCTTGGCGTCGAGGCCCAGCAGCTTGCGCAGCGCCGCGTCGAGGCGGCCGGCCCCGCTGGCCCTGCGCTGCTGGAACTTCTCCCTGATCTCGCCCACCGAGGGGACCACCTCGGGGCCGACGCCGTCCATGACGAAGTCGGCGTGGCCCTCCAGGAGGGACATGACGGCGGTGAGCCGGGCCAGCACCTCGCGCTGCTCGGGGGTCTGCACGAGCTCGACGAGGGAGCGGCCCTCGTCGCCGCGCTCGGATTCGGGGCGGGCCCCGGCGAAGGACTGGGCGGCCTCGCGGAGGCGTTCCAGGACGGTCATCGGGTCCACCTCGGTGGCCCCGAGGAACGTCTGGATTTCGCCCTCGAGGTGGGCGCGCAGCCACGGTACGGCCGTGAACTGGGTACGGTGCGTCTCCTCGTGCAGGCAGACCCACAGCCGGAAGTCGTGCGGGTTCACCTCCAGCTCGCGCTCGACGTGCACGATGTTCGGGGCGACCAGCAGCAGCCTGCCCCCTCCCGTGGCGGAGCCCGGCAGGCTGCGGGAGGCGGGCGCGAAGGTCTCGTACTGGCCGAGGACGCGGGAGGCCAGGAAGCTCAGCAGCATGCCGAGCTCGACCCCGGTGACCTTGCCGCCGACCGCACCCAGCACGGCGCCGCCGGTGGCGCCCGCCCGGCGGTCCTGCAGCTTGCCGAGGAGCGGCTGGAGCAGTTCCCGGAAGCCGGCCACGTTGGCCTTGACCCAGCCGGCCCGGTCCACGACCAGGACGGGCGTGTCGGGGACGGCGGTCCCCTCGGGGATCATCCTGGTGAACTCGCGCACGTGCCGTTCCGAGGTCCTGGCATGCTCGCGCAGCTCCGCCACCACGGCCCGCGCCTCGTCCCGGCTGACCTCCGGGCCGGGCCGCACCAGCCGGGTCGCGGTCGCCACCGCGAGGTTCCAGTCGACCATCTCCGCACCACTGATGCTCGTCATGCGTCAACCGTACGTGGAGCGGCCCCGGCGCGGACCCCCTACGGAGCGGTCGCCACGGCCGCGGCCAGCTTGTCGAGGCCCTTCTCGGCGGCGGGGCCGTCGGCGCTGTTCGCCGTCAGGAAGGCGAAGGCCAGGAGCCTGCCGGCGGGGTCGACCACGGTTCCGGCGAGGGAGTTGACCCCGCTGAGGGTGCCGGTCTTGGCCCGCAGCACCCCGGCGGCCGGGGAGGCGCCGGCGTTGCGGGCGCGCAGCGTGCCGGTGAACCCGGCGACGGGCAGGCCGGTGAGGACGGGCCGCAGCTGCGGGTTGCGGGGGTCGGCCGCCGCGGCCAGCACCCCGGTCAGCAGGCCGGCGCTGACCTTGTCGGCGCGTCCCAGGCCGCTGCCGTCGGCGAAGCGGGAGCCGGCGACGTCGATGCCGAGGGCGGCGAGCCGGTCGGTGACGGCCTTCTCGGCGCCTTCGAAGCTCGCGGGCTGTCCGGCGGCGAGGGCGGTCTGGCGGGCCAGGGCCTCGGCGATGTCGTTGTCGCTGTTGGTCAGCATCCGCTCGACGAGGCCCCCGAGGGGGGTGGAGAGGGTGGTGGCCAGCGGCTGGGCGCCGGCGGGAGCCTTGGCCCGGGCGGGTTGTCCGGAGACTTTGATGCCGCGTTCGGCCAGCAGGGCGGCGAAGGCGCGGGCCGCGTCCTTGGAGGGGTCCTCGCTGCGCTCCACCGGTCCGGAGGTGGAGTCGTCGGGCCGGCCCTCGTCGGCGGTCAGGGCCGTCACGGGGGCGATGTTGGGGTTGTCGCCGATCGGGTGGCGGACGGGGCCGGAGTAGAGGCCGTCGTCGTAGGCCAGGGCCACGCTGTCGGTGCCCGCCGCCTTGAGGGCCTGCGCGGTGTCCGCGGCGAGGGCCACGAGGCTGCCGCCGGAGCCGGCGGGGCTCTTCTTCTTGGCGGTCAGCGAGGGGTCGCCGCCGCCGACGAGCAGGATCTGGCCGGGGGCGGCGCCGGGGACCACGGTGGTGCGGATGCGGTGCTCGGGTCCGAGGGCGGCCAGCGCCGCGGCGGCGGTGACGATCTTGATGGTGGAGGCGGGGGTCATCGCGTCCCGCGCCCCGGCCTCGTACAGCACCGCTCCGGTGGCCGTGTCGACCACGGAGGCGGTGCGGACGGTCCCCAAGGCCGGGTCGGCGAGCAGCGGCTTCAGCGCCGCGGCCAGCCCGTCCGGGGCGGCGGCGCCGACGGCGGACTCCTTGCGCGGGGCCCCGGGCCCGACGGCCCCGAGGACCCCCGGGGCGCTGGGCGCGGCCTCGGGCAGCGGCCCGGCTCCGTGATCTGCGCCACCCGTGCGGCTCCAGGAGGCGACGCGCTCCCGCTCGGCCTTACGCTGGCCGGAGTCCCAAGGACCGGCGGCGGTGACCGTCGCCACCGACAGGGCCAGGCCGGCGACGGCCGACCCTGCGATGAGCTGCCACGTCTTCATCGATGGCACCTCGGACCAGCCCCTTTCGCGATCACACATATGCGTGAGGGACACTTAACCACTGCGTCTTGCCGCGAGCATGGCACCCCACCCGGCACGGCTGGGCCGGACGTGCAGGTTTCGGACCGACGCAGGCTCGAAGCAATGAAGCTGATCATGGAGGAGCAGGACGTGGAGTTCGACGTCACCATCGAGATCCCCAAGGGTTCGCGGAACAAGTACGAGGTGGACCACGAGACCGGCCGGATCCGTCTGGACCGTCGCCTCTTCACCTCGACCAGCTACCCGGCCGACTACGGCTTCGTCGAGAACACCCTCGGCGAGGACGGCGACCCGCTGGACGCGCTGGTCATCCTGGACGAGCCCACCTTCCCGGGCTGCCTGATCAAGTGCCGCGCCATCGGCATGTTCCGCATGACGGACGAGGCCGGCGGCGACGACAAGCTCCTGTGCGTGCCCGCCTCGGACCCGCGTGTCGAGCACCTGCGCGACATCCACCACGTCTCCGAGTTCGACCGCCTGGAGATCCAGCACTTCTTCGAGGTCTACAAGGACCTGGAGCCCGGCAAGTCCGTCGAGGGCGCGAACTGGGTCGGCCGCACCGAGGCCGAGGCCGAGATCGAGGCCTCGTACAAGCGCCTTGAGGCGCAGGGCGGCCACCACTGAGCTCTGCTCGGCGGTAGGGCTGCGACGGGCCGGGGCACTGCCCCGCGCCCCGCGTGACACACAGCGGGCGGGACCCCTCGGGGTTCCGCCCGCTGCGGCGTTCCCGGGGGCCGTCGGGGGCCCTCAAGGGGCCGGCCTCGCGCGGGGGCGCGGCTCTGCTTTCGACGTGGATGAAACGGTTCCGCATACTGGTACCGCGGATGATCACGGACTGGAGGACGCGTGGCGGAAGCCGACTGGGCGGAGGACAGGAAACCCACGTCCGACGAGGCGCACAGTGCCTTCACCCCGCCGCCCGGGGTCGACACCGGGGCTCCGGAGGAGGACCAGCCGACCTCCGAGTTCGCGGTCCCGCCCGGCGCCCAGCCGCAGGCCGCGGAACCGGAGCGGTCCGCCTTCGCCACCCCGAGCGTCTACAGCGCCCAGCACTCGCCGCCCGCCTACACCCCCGCCCACGGCTTCCCGGTCGCCCGGCTGACGGAGTCCCCCTGGCAGGACCGCATGCGCACGATGCTGCGCATGCCGGTCGACGTACGGCCCGTCCCGGAGCCCGTCCAGCGCACGAGCGAGAGCGGGCCCGCCGTGGGCCGCGTGCTCGACCTGACCCTGCGCATCGGGGAGCTGCTGCTGGCCGGCGGGGAGGGCGCGGAGGACGTGGAGGCCGCCATGTTCGCGGTGGCCCGCTCCTACGGACTGGACCGCTGCGAGCCCACCGTCACCTTCACCATGCTCTCGATCACCCACCAGCCCTCCCTGGTGGACGACCCCGTCTCGGCGAACCGGACCGTGCGCCGCCGCGGCACCGACTACAACCGGCTCGCGGCCGTCTTCCGGCTCGTGGACGACATCAGCAACCCGGACATGGACGTCTCCCTGGAGGAGGCCTACCGCCGCCTCGCCGAGATCCGCCGCAACCGGCACCCCTACCCCGGCTGGATGCTGACCTGCTCGGCGGGACTGCTCGCCGGGGCCGCCTCCACGCTCGTCGGCGGCGGGGTCCTCGTCTTCTTCGCGGCCGCGATCGGCGCGGTGCTCGGTGACCGCCTGGCCTGGCTGTGCGCCGGGCGCGGACTGCCCGAGTTCTACCAGTTCGTGGTCGCCGCGATGCCTCCGGCCGCCCTCGGGGTGGCGCTGAACATGACGGGGATCGAGGTGAAGGCCTCCGCCGTGATCACCGGTGGGCTCTTCGCGCTGCTGCCCGGGCGCGCCCTGGTCGCGGCCGTGCAGGACGGCCTGACCGGCTACTACATCACCGCTTCGGCCCGGCTGCTGGAGGTCATGTACCTCTTCATCGGCATCATCATGGGCGTACTGGTGGTGCTCTACGTCGGCCTGCAATTCGACGCCTCCCCGCGGCCGGAGGAGGTGCTGCAGATCCAGCAGCGGCCGCTGATCCAGATCGCGGCCTCGATGGTGCTGGTGTTCACCTTCGCGATCCTGCTCCAGCAGGAGCGGTCCACCGTCCTGATCGTGACGCTGAACGGCGGGGTCGCCTGGGTGACCTACGGGGCCCTGCACTACGCCGGGGGCATCCCGCCCGTGCCCTCCACGGCCATCGCCGCCGGGCTGGTGGGCCTCTTCGGGCAGCTCTTCTCCCGCTACCGCTTCGCCTCCGCCCTGCCGTACGTGACGGCCGCCATCGGCCCGCTGCTGCCCGGTTCGGCGACGTACTACGGGCTGCTGCTGATCGCCGAGAACCGGCTCAACGAGGGTCTCGGCTCGCTGACGACGGCCGCGGCAGTCGCGCTGGCCATCGCGATCGGGGTCAACCTCGGCTCGGAGGCCTCCCGGCTGTTCATGCGCATCCCCGGCGCCGCGAGCGCCGCCAAGCGACGGGCGGCCAAGCGCACCCGCGGCTTCTAGTGCCGGGACCGGGGCCGGGGCGCGGGGCGTGCCCGGGGCCGCCCGGCCGGCGGGCCGGCGGACACACGTCCGCCCCGGGGCCCTGACGGGGCTCCGGGGCGGTACGGGAGTGCCGAGCGGGTCCGGCTGCGTCAGCGCTTGGCGTGGCGGCCGCGCTGGCCCGGGGCCTGCGGGCCGGGGCCCTCGGCGGCGGGCCCCTCGGGGGCTGCGGCGGCCTTCGCCTTGCCCTCCTTGCGGGCCTTGAGCACCTCGAAGACCACCGGGATCACCGAGATGAGGACGATGCCCACCAGGATGGCCTCGACGTTGTCCTTGATGAAGGTGATCTGGCCGAGCCAGTAGCCCGCGACGGTGATGCCCGCGCCCCAGCCGATGCCGCCGATGATGTTGTAGGTGAGGAACGTGCGGTACTTCATCGAGCCGGCGCCGGCGACCATCGGGGCGAAGGTGCGGATGATCGGCACGAAGCGGGCGAGCACGATGGCCTTGGGGCCGTGGTGGTCCATGAACTCGTGGGCCTTGTCGAGGTTCTCCCGCTTGAAGAGCCTGGACTTCGGGCGGTTGAAGATCTTCGGGCCGAAGAACTTGCCGATCATGTAACCGACCTGGTCGCCGATGATCGCGGCGGCCACGATCAGCGTGCAGACCAGCCACAGCGGCTGCTTGATGTACTGGCCGTCCGCGACGAGCAGACCCGCTGTGAACAGCAGCGAGTCCCCCGGCAGGAACGCGAAGAGTCCCGACTCCGCGAAGACGATGACCAGGATGCCGATCAGTCCGAAGTGCGAAATCAGATAGTCCGGGGACAGCCACTCAGGGCCGAGCGCAAGCGTGTACACGGGTTCCGGACTCTCCTGGATCGGGGGGGTGCCGGCGAGGGCAGGCAGGGTCGGGCGGTCTCAATTATCAACGCACGCGACCCCCGCCGGGTTCCAGGGCCCGTCGGGGGTCGCAACCGTGACCTTCCGGCTACACGTGGCGCACCGCGTTGGCGGTGATCGCGTCCCTCAGATGGGCGGCGAAGCCCGGCCGCATGGCGTCGTAGAAGGCCGTGAACCGCTCGTCCGCGACGTACATGTCGCCGAGGCAGGTGTGGAACTCGTGCGAGCAGGCGTAGAACCAGCCCTCGATGTGCAGCCGGTGCTCCTCGGCCAGGTCCATGGCCCGCTCGCCCTCGGCGGGCTCGCCCGCCTCCAGGAGCTCCACGTACCGCCGGCCCCAGTCCGCGGACTCGTCCTGCATCCGCTTCCAGTCCTCCTTGGTGTAGGAGGCGGTCCGGCGCTTGGACTCGGCGTACGCGTCGGTGGTGCCCCAGCGCTCCTCGGCCTCCTGCGCGTACCGGCCCGGGTCCTGCTCCCCGAACACCTCGAACCTCTCCTCGGGCGTGAGGTCGATCCCCATCCTGTGTGCCTCCATGGCGTGCTCGACGGCCTCGGCCATCTGCTGGAGCCGGGTGATCCGGCCGGTCAGCAGGGCGTGCTGCCGGCGCAGCTGCTCCCGCGGATCCGACTCCGGATCGTCCAGCAGGGCCGCGACCTCTTCGAGGGGGAAGCCGAGCTCCCGGTAGAACAGGACCCGCTGCAGCCGGTCGAGGTCGGCGTCCTCGTACCGCCGGTGTCCGGCGTGGCTGCGGCCGCTCGGGCAGAGCAGCCCGATGCCGTCGTAGTGGTGCAGGGTGCGCACCGTGATCCCGGCGAAGGCGGCGACCTGTCCCACGGAGTAGCCCGTCATCTTCCACTCCTCCTGGTCGGTTGACGCCCTTCACTGTGGCGCCTCACGCGGCGTGAGGTGCAAGCCCGAGGGCCCCGGCCGGCCGGGGCCCCCGGACCGGGGCCGTGGCTCAGCCCATGGCGCGGGTGCCGTCGATGGACTCGCGGACGATGTCCGCATGGCCGGCGTGCCGGGCGAACTCCTCCACGAGGTGCAGCAGCAGCCAGCGCATCGAGACCTTCGCGTCCGCGGGGAACCAGGGCGCCGGCGGCAGCGGGAAGGAGTCGTCGAGGCTGGGGACGGCCGCGATGAAGGCCGCCGTCTCCTGCGCGACCTCCTCCCAGAAGCCGAGGACCTGCGCCACCGACTCGCCCTCGACGAGGCGGAAGGCGTCGCCCCAGCTCTCCGCGTCGCGCCCGCGCTCGTTGGGCCGCTGCTGGGCCATCCGCAGCCAGTTGAGCTCGCACTCCGCCGCGTGCTTGAGCAGCCCGGACAGCGAGAGCTCGCTGACGCTGGGGCGGCTCGCCGCCTGCTCCTCGGTCAGCCCCTCGGCTGCCTCGCGCAGGGCGGTGCGCTGCGCCTCGACGAACGCGAGGAGCGTGCCGCGCTCGTCACCGGGGACCTCCGTGGACACCTGAGCCATGACCGACCGCCTTCTTCCGTGCTTCCCGTGCCGTCTCCGGCTGACAAGGACCACGCTACGAAGGGATGCGGTCAGTTCCTGTCCTCATTGGGGTTCACCGGGCCGTGTTCTCCTCGTCCGGCCGGATCGCGGGCAGCGCGGTCGCGGGCTTCGGCAACAGGGCCTTGGCGAGGTCCTGCCGTCCCGTCGGGTCGAGCCCGTACATCGCCTCGTAGATCTTGCGGACGGCCGGCCCGGAGGCGCCGGAGCCGGTGCCGCCCTGGGAGATGGTCATGACGATGGAGTAGTCCTCGGTGTACGAGGCGAACCAGGAGGTCGTCTGCTTGCCCTGGACCTCCGCGGTGCCGGTCTTCGCGTGCATCGGGATCTGCTTCTGCGGCCAGCCGCCGAAGCGCCAGGCGGCGCTGCCGGTGGTGGCCACCGAGGCGAGGGCCCCGTCGATGTCGTCGCGCAGCTCGGCGTCCATGGGCAGCTTGCCCCGTTCCTTCGGCGCGATCTCCTGGACGGAGGTGCCGTCCGCGCTGACCACGGCCTTGCCGATGCTGGGCTGGTGCAGGGTGCCGCCGTTGGCAATGGCCGCGTAGACGGAGGCCATCTGGATCGGGGTGACCAGGGTGTCGCCCTGCCCGATCGAGTAGTTGATGGCGTCGCCCTCGCGCAGCTGGTTGCCCTGGCGGCAGTTCTCGTAGGCGATCTTCTCGGCGAAGGTGCCGTTCTTCTTGCCGTCACGGCACCAGGCGGCCTTGTTCGCGTCGAAGAACTCCTGCTTCCACTGCCGGTCGGGCACCCGGCCGGGCACTTCGTTCGGCAGGTCGACGCCGGTGCGCTTGCCCAGGCCGAACTCGTGGGCGGTCTTCAGGAACCAGTCGCCCGGGTTCTTCTTGGGGTTGATGCCGCCGTCCTTCTTCCACTCCTGGTCGGCGATGGCGTAGTAGACCGTGTCGCAGGAGACCTCCAGGGCGCGGCCGATGGTGATGTCGCCGTAGCCCTGGGACTCGAAGTTCGTGAAGGTCTGGCTGCCCACCGAGTACGAACTGGGGCAGGGGTAGCGGCGGTCGAAGGGGTAGCCGGCGTTGACCGCGGCCGTCGAGGAGACCACCTTGAAGATGGAGCCCGGCGCCGCCTGGGCCTGGATGGCCCGGTTCAGCAGCGGGTGGTTGGAGTCCTTGTCGGTCAGGGCCGCGTAGTCCCTGCCGGAGATGCCGCCCACCCAGGCGTTCGGGTCGTAGGTCGGGTTGGAGGCCATGGCCACGATGCGGCCGGTCTTGGACTCCATGACCACGACCGCCCCCGAGTCCGCCTCGTAGTTGCGGCGGGTGTTCTTGTCGTAGGTCTTGCGGGCGTCGATCATCGCGTTGTTCAGCTCGCGCTCGGCGACGGCCTGCACCCGCGAGTCGATCGAGGTCACCACGTTCGATCCGGGCAGCGACCGGTCGCTGTCGGCCTCGCCGGTGACCCGCCCGAGGTTGTCCACCTCGTAGCGGGTGACGCCGGCCTTCCCGCGCAGCTCCTTGTCGTACGTCCGCTCCAGGCCCGAGCGGCCCACCTGGTCGGAGCGCAGGTAGGGGGAGTCGCTGTTCTTCGCCTTGGCGATCTCCTCGTCGGTCACCGGCGAGAGGTAGCCCAGCACCTGGGAGGTGTTGGCGCCGTCCGGTCCCGCGTAGCGCCGCAGCGCGGTCGGCTCGGCGGTGATCCCCGGGAAGTCGCCGGGGTGCTCCCGGATCTGCAGGGCCTGCTCGGTGGTGGCCTCGTCGCTGACCGGGATGGGCTGGTACGGGGAGCCGTTCCAGCACGGCTGCGGGGTCTTCGCGTCACACAGCCGGACCTTGTCGAGGACCTCCTGGGGGTCCACGCCGAGGACGCCCGCGAGGCGGGTCAGGACGGACTTGCCCTTGTCCTTCATCGTGAGCAGCTCGGTGCGGCTCGCGGACACCACGAGGTGGGTGGCGTTGTCGGCGAGCGGGACCCCGCGGGAGTCGAGGATGGAGCCGCGCACGGCGGGCTGGACCACCTGCTGGACGTGGTTGTTCTTGGCCTCGTCCGTGTACTCCTGGCCGTTGCGTATCTGGAGGTACCAGAGCCGCCCGCCGAGGGTGAGGAGCAGGGAGAAGACCACGACCTGGATGACGACGAGCCGGTTCTGGACCCGAGGGGTCCGGCCGGTCTCCGGTATGTTGCTCAACGTGCTCTCCCCCGGGCGGCTGCGGCGTACGCCCGCCCGAGTCTAGTGCGGTGACCGGGCCCGTCCCGGGCCGGGTGCGCGGCCCCGGGTCGAAGGAGACGGCCTAGAACGGGAAGCGGGAACGGCCGTGCTGGACCGAGATCCACTTCTGGGTGGTGAAGGCCTCGACCGTGGCCTCGCCGTTCAGCCGCCCGAGGCCCGAGGCCTTCTCGCCGCCGAAGGCCGCCAGCGGCTCGTCGCCGATGGTCGAGTCGTTGACGTGGATCATGCCGGTCTCGATCCGCTGGGCGAAGCGGACGCCGCGCTCCACGTCCCGGGTGTGCACGGCGCCGCTGAGCCCGTAAGGGGTGGCGTTGGTCAGCCGCACGGCCTCCTCCTCGCCGTCGAAGACCACCAGCAGCGCCACCGGGCCGAAGATCTCCTGGCCGAGCAGCGGGGAGTCCTCCGGGATCCCGGCCAGCACGGTGGGTTCGACCAGGTTGCCGCGCGTGGAGCCGCGGACCAGCGCCTGTGCGCCCTCCTCCAGGGCCCGGTCCACCAGCGCGGTCAGTGCGTCGGCCTGGAAGGAGTTGATGAGCGGGCCGATGTGGGTGCCCGCCTCGTGCGGGTCGCCGGTCTTCAGGGCCCGCACCCGGGCGGTGAACTTCGCGGTGAACTCCTCGGCGACCGAGGCGTCGACCAGGATGCGGTTCGCGGCCATGCAGACCTGGCCCTGGTAGACGAACCGGCTGAAGACGGCCGCGTCCACCGCGTAGTCGAGGTCGGCGTCGTCGAGGACGACCAGCGCGCTGTTGCCGCTGAGTTCCAGGACGGTCCGCTTGAAGTGGCGGGCGGCGACCGCGCCCACGTGGCGGCCGACCCGGTCCGAGCCCGCGAAGGAGATCACCTTGGGGACGGGGTGGGTCAGCAGCGCGTCGCCGATCTCGGCGATGTCGGTGACCAGGACGTTCAGCAGCCCGGCCGGCAGGCCCGCATCCTCGAAGATCTTGGCGATGACCCCGCCGCCGACGACCGGGGCGTTCTGGTTCGGCTTGATCACGACCGCGTTGCCCAGGGCGAGGGCGGGGGCGACCGACTTCAGGGTGACCAGGAAGGGGAAGTTGAAGGGGCTGATGACGGTGACCACGCCGACGGGCAGCCGCTGGACCCGGTTCTCCTTGCCCTCGACCGGCGAGGCAAGGATCCTGCCCTCGGGGCGGACCGCCAGCTGGACCGACTCGCGCAGGAACTCCATGGCGAGGTGGACCTCGTACTCGGCCTTGGGGCGGGTCCCGCCGAGCTCGTCGATCATCGCCTCGACGATCTCCTTCTCCCGCTCCGCGGTGAGGAGCAGGGCGCGTTCCAGGACCGCGCGTCTCGCATAGGGGCTGGTGGCGGCCCATTCACGCTGGGCGCGCTCGGCGCCGCGGTAGGCCTGGTCCACCTGCTCGACGGTGGCCACCGTGATGGCCGCGAGCTTCTCCCCGTTGTAGGGGTTGACGTCGATGATGTCCCACGAACCGGTGCCGGCCAGCCATTCGCCGTCGATGTACTGGTGAGCCAGGTCGGTGAATATGGACATGCCATCCCTTACTGCGAGCGCGCACCCTTGCGCTGCACCGGAGACCGATCGGTCGTCATGCACTGATCAGACGTCATACTACGTGCGAATCAAGACAGTTGGAGCAGGCCCCGCAGAAGATCCCTGGTCCGGTCGGGGTCCGGGCAGTCCGCCTGGAGCCGCTCCATCGCCCGCCCGTACTGACCCACTTCCTCGTCCTTGTCGAGGTAGAGGGCGCTGGTGAGCTGTTCCAGATAGACGATGTCCTGCAGGTCGGACTCGGGGAAGCGCAGCAGGGTGAAGGCTCCGCTCTCGCCCGCGTGGCCGCCGAAGGAGAAGGGCATCACCTGCAGCTGCACGTTGGGCCGCTGCGAGACCTCGATGAGGTGCTCCAGCTGACCGCGCATGACGTCGCGGTCCCCGTACGGGCGGCGCAGCGCGGCCTCGTCGAGGACGGCGTGGAAGACGGGGGCGCTCTCGGAGACCAGGACCTTCTGGCGCTCCAGGCGCAGCGCCACCCGGCGGTCGATCTCGGCCGCGGTGGCCCCCGGCATGCCGCGGCTGACGACGGCGTGGGCGTAGGCCTCGGTCTGCAGCAGGCCGTGGACGAACTGGACCTCGTAGATCCGGATGAGCGAGGCGGCGCCCTCCAGACCGATGTACGTCTGGAACCACCCCGGCAGCACGTCTCCGTAACTGTGCCACCAGCCGGTCGCGTTGGCCTCGCGCACCAGCCCCAGCAGGGACTCGCGTTCGGAGGTGTCCGTGACCCCGTAGAGCGTGAGGAGGTCCTCGACGTCCCTGGCCTTGAAGCTCACCCTTCCCAACTCCAAGCGGCTGATCTTCGATTCGGATGCGCGGATCGAGTAGCCGGCTGCCTCACGGGTGATGCCGCGGGATTCTCGGAGTCGCCTGAGCTGAGAGCCCAGGAGGATGCGGCGCACCACAGAACCGCTGGCTTCTGCGGTCACTCGTACTGCCCTCCCCATCGCAATGGCGTGCGCGTCGCGGGGCCCCCGTACCCCAAAGGCCGCAGTCTGCCACCAAAACGCATCGGCCCGTACTCGTTCCGTAACGGAATCCCGCCTCCTGGAAAAGAAGTCCGCCAGGAGACGTAGGAAGAAATGAGCAAGAACCGTCACGTGAGGGGACACGTCCGGCGCGTGCACGTGCATCTGCCCTTGCATCCGGCTCCGGCATTCGGAACGATGGTGCCGCGCACCTGCGTGCTCTTCGCGCCGGCGCCGGACCCACCCCGCAGTTCTCTTTGGACGGAGCCGCCGCTCCGCCCGCGAATCCCGGGAGTGCCTCGCATGGGGACGAATGGATCGACCATGCTCGAGCCGTTACGGCAGGGGCTTCCCCCGGTCGACCCCACGGCTGTCTCCGGGTCCGCCTCCTGCGCTCTGCCCGCCCGCTTCGAGGCGGTGCGGGGCGCCCGCTCTTTCTGCCGTTCGACGCTGTCCCAGTGGGGCCTCGACGAACGGTTCGACGACGTGGCCCTGGTGGTCTCCGAGCTGGTCACCAACGCGCTGCGCCACGCCCTGCCGCAGGACGTGCGGGGTGCGGGCGGCGAGGCGGAGCCGCCGGTACGGCTGCACCTGATGCGGTGGAGCACCCGCCTGGTGTGCGCGGTGCGCGACCCCAGCGAGGAGCGGCCCGGCGGGGCGTTCTCGCCGGAGCGCACGGAGGAGAACGTCGACCTGGAGTCCGGGCGCGGGCTCTTCCTGGTCGACTCCTACAGCGACAGTTGGGGCTGGCACCCGCTCGCGGGACGGCTGACCGGCAAGGTGGTCTGGGCGCTCTTCCTGCTCCACGACTGAGGCCTGCCGGGGAGCCGCCCCGGCGCGCGCCGGTGGCCGCACGCACACGTGCACCGGCCGGGACCGATCCGTGCGATCGATCCCGGCCGGTGCACGTGCATGGCTTGATCCGGTCCGCTGTGCCGTCGCCGGTCAGGCGATCGGACGATCAGGACGTCAGGCGATCAGGTGGTCGAACTCGCCGTCCTTGACCCCCAGCAGCAGGGCCTGGATCTCGGCCGGCGTGTACACGAGCGCCGGCCCGTCCGGGAAGCGCGAGTTGCGCATGGCGACGTCGCCGCCGGGCAGTCTCGCGAACTCCACGCACGAGCCCTGCGAATTGCTGTGTCTGCTCTTCTGCCACGTCAGCTCAAACAAGGAAGCGAGTTCTGCAGCTGCCATCCCGTTGTACGCGTGGTCCACAGGAAGCCCCCGATAGTGCAGATGTCAACTGCACCGGATCATAGCTGTGTTCCTCAACGCCTGCATGGGCAGATGCACGTGCACGGAGGGTGCCCTCCTGATCACCAAAGCGACCGCCTCAGGAGCGCAGCGCCCGGGACACCTCGTCGAGCGATCCCAGGAACCGCTCGGCGGCCCCGCGCAGCACCGCCGTCCGCGGCCCGTCCCCGTCCTCCAGCAGGGCCCTCACCTCGTCCCATTGCGGGACCCGGCCCTCCCGGACCTCCCTCGCCCCCGCCTCGGTGGACTTGCGCAGCGCCTCGGCCAGCCGGGCCGCCTCCGGCACCGGCGCATGGGCCCGCTCCGGGAGGTGCGCCTCCAGCAGCATGGCGCTGCGGCCCAGGGCGGGCAGCGCCTCCCCGGCCGCGTCGGCGGCCGCCCGGGACAGCCCGCGGTGGCGCACCGGCTCCCCGGCCGCCCGGTCCACCGCCTCGTGCCAGGCGATGCGGGCGTCCCGGGCAGCCAGCAGGGCCTCCCGGACATCGGCGCGGCGGGCCCCGGCCGGATCGGCGTACTGGCCGAGCACGGCGGCCGCGTACCGGCCGTTCGCGGCGATCCAGTCGGCGAGGCGGGTCCGCAGCCGCGGGGTCTCCCAGGCCGGGTAGAGCGCGTACGCGAGCATCGCGAGCAGCCCCCCGACCAGGGTGAGGGCGACCCGGTCGGGCACGGTCTGGTCCCAGCGGACCCCGCCCATGCCGAGCAGGAACACCACGTACGCGGAGACGAACACCTGCGCGACGGCGTACCCGGTGCGCATCAGGACGTACATGAGCCCCGCGCTGACCACCGCGAGGAAGCCGGACAGGTACATGCCCGGGTGGGCCAGCTGCACCACCCCGGTGGCCACCGCCACCCCGACCAGGGTGCCGGTGAAGCGGGCCACGGCGCGGGAGTAGGTCTGCGTGAAGTCGGGCCGCATCACCATCACGGAGGCCATCGGCGCCCAGTAGGCGTGTCCCAGCGGCAGCGCCCGGCCGATCACCAGGCCCGCGCAGGTGACCGCGGTGATGCGCACGGCGTGCCGCAGGACCGGTGAGTCCGGCCGCAGTTCGGCCCGTACGGACGCCAGGACCACCGGCACCAGCCGCCACAGGGTGGGGCGCAGCATCGACTCCTCGGGATCGGCCCTGCGCCCGGTGCCGGGCCGGGCCGTCTCCAGTACGTCGTCCAGCAGCGCGGCGAGCCGGCGCGCGGCCCGCAGCGGCGGCCCCGCCAGCAGGTCCGGGGTGTCGGGTGACCTGAGGACCGCGAGGGCGGGCGCGGGCAGCCGTACGGGCTCCCCGTGCCGGATGGTCCGCGCGGCGGCGTCCAGCACGGACCCGGCGGCGGCGAGCAGTTCCCGTACCCGGTCGCGCTCAGGGCCTTCGGCCGGTGCCCCCGCGGCGGGGTCGGCGAGCGAGGCCAGCACGGGGCGGATCCGCTCGGCCAGCCCGCGCGCCCCGTGCAGCTCGGCCGGCCGCCGGCGGGCCTGGCGGGCGGTGACGGTGGCGGCCGCCCGGGCCCGCATCAGCGGCTGGGGGTCGAAGGGGGCGTGCGGGTCGTGGCGCAGCCGGCGGGCGTAGTCGGCCTCGGCGGCGAGGGCGTCGGCCAGCGCATCGCGCTGGGCGCCCCAGCGGCGGACGGGGAAGAGCACGATCAGCAGGGCCTGGACCACCCCGCCGGCGGCGATCATCGCGGCGTGCCCGGCCGCCTGGGCCACGGAGGTCGGCAGGGTGACGGTGACCAGCATGATCGCGACATTGCTGGAGGCGATGATCCCGGCCGTGGGGCCGGCCGCCCACAGCAGCCCCGCGGCGAAGGTCCACACGGCGAGGAGCGCGAGGAACAGCGTGGTGTGCGAGGAGCCGACGAGGTAGCCCACGAAGGTGGAGACGGCCAGGGTCAGCCCCGAGGCGAGGGCGAGGACGGGACGCGGCCGCCAGCTCTGCTGGAAGCTCGCGATGGCGGCCATGAAGGCGCCGAAGGCGGAGCTGGCCGCGGAACCCGGTCCGAGGAGGGCCAGTCCCGCGGCGATGACGATCGCGAGCCCGGCGGCGGCGCGCAGCGCGACCAGCGGCTCCAGACGGGTCCGCTCGACCTTCACGCCCGACCGGGCGGTGTGCTTCAGGGCCCGGAGCCAGCTCATGGCGCCGAGCCTAACGTTTTTCAGGACTTCTTCGGACATGTCGGCAGCGCGCGGACGCCTGCGGCGGCGGCGCTCCCCGAAGCGGGCCCGCGCCGCGGCCGACGTTCCGGTCGGGGCGCGGGCCGGCCGGGGCGCGGGCCGGCAGGAGCGCGGGCCGGCAGGGAGCGGCGGCGGCCGGGGGGCGCGGGCCGGCCGGGGGGCGACGGCCGGGAGCGGCGGCGGCCGGGGGGCGCGGGCCGGCCGGGGGGCGACGGCCGGGAGCGGCGGCGGCCGGGGGCGCGGGCCGGCCGGGGGGCGACGGCCGGGAGCGGCGGCGGCCGGGGGGCGCGGGCCGGCCGGGGGGCGACGGCCGGGAGCGGCGGCGGCCGGGGGGCGACGGCTCAGCCGCGGGGCAGCGGGGGCCGGGTGCCGCCCATGTGGGCGCGGTCCGCGGCGGCGGTGCCGTCCTCCCAGCCCGCATGGTCGGTCGCGCCGCGCAGCCGGGTGGTCGTGGTCCGCGGGAACATCTCCTCGGCCCGCGAGGTGACCGCCACGTCCCGGGCCACCAGCGCGGGCAGGTTGTCCGGCGCCCCGGTGGCCGCGTGCTCCGCGGTCTCGGCGAGCCGGTGTCCCAGGCGGCTGGCGTAGGCCAGCAGGAAGGACTGCCTGAAGGTCTTGGTCCGCTTGCGACCGCCCGACCGCTGCGCGGCCTCCGCGCGGGTCATCGCCGCCGTACCCTGCACCAGCAGCGAGGTATACAGCAGTTCCACCGCCTCCAGGTCGCTCTCGAAACCGACCACGGTGGAGAACCCGAAGCCGCTGTTCCACACCGCCCGGCAGCGGTTGGCCGTGGCCACCGCGTCCAGCAGCACCGCCTTCGCCTCCTCGTACGGCGGCTCGACACCGATCCGGCAGGCCCCCGGGACCCGCACCGGGCCGCCGCCGCGCGCGGCCAGCAGCGCCTCGTCCACGGTGTGCCGGGCCATCAGCTCCTGGGCCTTCGCACTGAGGGCCTCCGCCTCCTCCGGGAAGGTGGTCGCCTCGGCCTTCGCGAGCAGTGCGCGGATCCGGCCCAGCATGCGCGGCTCGATGTGGACGTGCTCCAGCGCGTCGGCCGGATCACCCGGCATCGGGCCCACCGGCTCGATCGAGGGCAGCCGGATCAGCAGCCGGAACACCTCCAGGAAGGCGGTGGCCAGCGTGAACCGGTCCGTCCGCTCGCGCCGGGCGAGCTGGTCCGCGTACGCCGTGTCCGCGCCCCACCAGACCTCGGCGTCCGTCCACCGCTCCGGCAGGCGGGCGTAGCGGCGCCCCTCGGCGGCGATCAGGTCCGCCGTGATCCGCAGGTGCCGTTCGGCTCCGGACTCCCCGGCCGCGGAGGCGCCCAGGTCCCGCCGGACCAGGCGCAGCAGGTCAGCCGGCTGCCAGCCCCGCTCCCAGCTCTGCCGCACGTACCCCGCCCCGCGCTCCAGCAGCTCCCGCCCCACCCCGGCCCACTGCCCGGGCTCGGCGGCGAGCAGCGAGGCGCCGGTGTCCAGCCCGGTGTCGTCCTGGGCGTAAAGGGCGGCGGCGAAGGCGCGGTCGACGGTCTCGGCAGGGGTGCTCACCCCCTCAGCTTGGCATGTCCGCCGCCCCGCCCCCGCCGGCCGGTGGGGGCGGCGGCACGGCCCGGCCCCGCCGCCCGGGGGATGTCACAGGGCGGTGGGAGACTCGCACCCATGAGCGACCGCACGCCCCGGTGGGCCCTCGCCGAGGACGGTGACGGCCGCTGGCACGCCGCGCCCGTGGACCCCGCGGCCGGCCCCCGCACGAGCGCCGGCGATCCGGCCGAGGCGGTCCGCGCCGCACCCGCGGGGGCCCGGTGGGTGTGGAGTTCCACCGCCGCCGTGTACCCGCGGCTGCTGGCCGCCGGGGTCCGCATCGAGCGGTGCCACGACGTGGAGGACGCCGAACTGCTGCTCCTCGCCCACGAGGGCCGCTCCGGACAGCCCCGGTCCGCAGCCGCCGCATGGGCCCGGCTCAACGGGTCGCCCGTACCGGCCGATCCGCCGCAGCGGACCGCCTCCCCCGGAACCCAGTCCTCCCTCTTCGACCCGCAGCCCGCCCCGCTCCCCCTCGACGCCCTGCTCGCCGTGCACGCCGAGCAGGTGCGGCGGCTCGACGCCACGGCCCGTCCCGACCGGATGCGGCTGCTCGTCGCCGCCGAGTCCGCGGCCTTCCTGGTCGCCGCCGAGATGAACCGCGCGGGCCTGCCCTGGCGGGCCGACGTCCACCGGGCCCTGCTGACCGAGCTCCTCGGCGAGCGGTACGCGGGGGGCGGCGAGCCGCGCCGGCTGGCCGAGCTCGCCGACCGCATCTCGACCGCGTTCGGCCGGCGGGTCCGGCCCGACCTGCCCGCCGACGTCGTCAAGGCCTTCGCCGAGGCCGGCATCAAGCTGAAGTCCACCCGCCGCTGGGAGATCCAGGGGCTCGACCATCCGGCCGTGGAGCCGCTGATCGAGTACAAGAAGCTGTACCGCATCTACACCGCCCACGGCTGGAGCTGGCTCGCCGACTGGGTGCACGAGGGCCGCTTCCGCCCGGAGTTCATCCCCGGCGGCACCCTCACCGGCCGCTGGGTCACCCACGGCGGCGGGGCCCTGCAGATCCCCAAGGTGATCCGCCGGGCCGTCGTCGCCGACCCGGGCTGGCGGCTGGTCGTCGCCGACGCCGACCAGATGGAACCGCGCGTACTCGCCGCCATCTCCCGTGATCCGGCCTTCATGGAGGTGGCCGGGGACCCGGCGGACCTCTACACCGCCGTCTCCCGGCAGGGCTTCTCCGGCGACCGGGACAAGGCGAAGATCGCCGTGCTCGGGGCCGTCTACGGCCAGACCTCCGGCGACGGCCTGAAGAACCTGGCCGCGCTGCGCCGCCGCTTCCCACGGGCCGTCGCCTACGTGGACGACGCGGCCCGGGCCGGCGAGGAGGGGCGGCTCGTACGGACCTGGCTCGGGCGCACCTGCCCACCGCCGGTCCGGCCCGGCGACGACGACGGGGGCGAGGCCGGCATCCCCCAGGACCGCGAGGAGGGGTGGACCCCCGGCTACGCCTCGACCGACACCCGGGCCCGCGGCCGCTTCACCCGCAACTTCGTCGTCCAGGGCAGCGCGGCCGACTGGGCGCTGCTGCTCCTCGCGGCCCTGCGCCAGTCCCTCGCCGGGATGCGCGCCGAGCTGGTCTTCTTCCAGCACGACGAGGTGATCGTGCACTGCCCGGCCGAGGAGGGCGCGGCCGTCGCCGAGGCGATCCGCGCGGCGGGCGACCGCGCCGGGCGGATCGCCTTCGGCGACACCCCGGTCCGGTTCCCGTTCAGCACGGCGGTCGTGGAGTGCTACGCGGACGCGAAGTGAAGGGGCGCCGGGGCGCCGACCCCCGGCCCGCCGACCGACGGGCGCGGCCCGGTCCGGGCCGGGCCGGGCCGGGCCGGACCCTGCGGGACATCCGGGGCCGGGGCCCCGGATGTCCGGTGCCGGTCAGCCCAGTTCGTGGGAGTACACGTGGAACTCCTCGCGGACGAAGCCCTCCGCCTCGTACAGCCCCTGCGCGACGTGGTTGTCGTAGGCGGTCTCCAGCTGCACGCCCCCCACCCCGGCCTCGCGCGCCCGGTCCAGCACCTCCCGCAGCAGCGCCCGCGCGGCGCCGGAGCGACGGCCGGCCGGGGCGACGTACAGGTCGTAGAGGATCCACGCGGTACTCAGGGTCAGGGAGGAGAAGGTCCGGTACACCTGAGCGAAGCCGACCGTTCCCGCCCCCGGCACGTCGGCGAGCAGCACGAGGGACTCGTCCTTGGCGATGCGCTCGGCGAGGTAGGCCCGCGGGGCGTCGGAGCCTGCTTCCGGGGCGACGCCGTAGAACTCCAGGTACCCGCGGAACAGCGCGGCGGCCACCTCCACATCGGCCTCACCGGCGGTGCGGACCGACACCCCCGCCCCCTGCTGCTCCTGCGTCCGACCGCTGCCGCTCATACGTCGCTCCTCGTGGTGTCCGACCGTGCCCCGCCATTGTGCGCGGGGCCCGCCCGACACCCGGAAGCGGGCCCAGCCCTTACCGAGACCGGGCTGGGCGGGGCTGCACGGGCCGGTCACAGCAGGTCGCCGGGGATGGCCGTGTACTGCCGGTGCAGCGCGGCCACGATGTCCGGCGCGCCCGGCAGCCCGGTCCCGCCGACCGCGCTGATCGTCCGGACGCCGATGGCCGCGTTCGTGGCGAAGGCCGCCTGGAGTTGCGAGAGTTCGGCCAGCGGGACGCGCCGGGTGTCGTGGTCGTGGACGCCCTTGAGCAGTTCCATCGTGACGCCGGCGAGGCAGTCCGCCTCCGGCCAGAGCACCCGGTGGCCGTCGAAGAAGCCGACGTTCCAAGTGGCCCCCTCCGAGACGGCCTGCTCCCGGTCGACGAAGAGCGCGTCGTCGAAACCTGCCAACTGCGCCTGGCGCCGGTGGTGCAGGCCGGCGAACAGTCCGACGCTCTTGACCTCCGGCACCTCCCGTACGCACGCCACCGGCCGCACCCGCAGCGGCGGCAGCGGGAGGGCGCCGGCCGGCCGGGAGGTCACCAGCACCTGCGGCTGCCGCGCCGCCGCAGGGTGTCCGAGGTCGCACTCCGGGTCGAAGACCGTCACCCGGACCACGACCGCACCGCTCGCGGGAACGGCGCGGCGGGCCAGCTCCCGGACGCGCCGCGGGTCGAGGTCGACGCCGAAGAGCGTCCCGCAGTCCCGCCGGAGCCTGTCCAGGTGCAGGGCCAGCCCCCGCACCCGCCCGTCGTCGACCCGCATCGTCGTGAAGTGCCCGTAGTTGGTCAGCGCCAGGCTCTGCCATTGCGCGGGCTCGACCGGCACCCCGTTGAGTTCTGCCACCCGGCCAGGATGCCAGCCGCCCGCACCCCGGCCCGGCCGGTACGGCCCGCGGGACGGGGTCAGGGTGCGCCCAGTTCGGCGTCCAGCAGTGCGGGCCAGTCCGCCCCGCCCAGGCCGGCCGCCATCAGCAGGTCCCGCCAGTCGGTCAGGGCCAGCGCCACCGCGCTCCGCACCCGCCGGGCGTCACCGCACCCCAGCAGCACCACGGCTGCCGCCAGCCGCTCGGCTGCCGCCCCGCGCACCCCGCCCGCACCCAGCCGGTCCGCCAGGTCCCGCAGGGCCCCGGCCACCTCCTCGGCCGCCCCCGGCTCCGGGAAGTCGGCCCGGATCCGCCGCCGGAGCCGCTCGGTGACCCGGTCCCCCGCCGCCTCGTCCACCGCTCCCCCTCACCGCCCCCAGGGCATGAAAAAGCCCCAGGTCACGGCGAGTGAGTCCTGGGGCTGATCCGAGCCGCCTTCGGGATTCGAACCCGAGACCTACGCATTACGAGTGCGTTGCTCTGGCCAGCTGAGCTAAGGCGGCACCGCTGGCCAGACAAGTATTCCCTCGGAGAGGGGTGCTCATCAGCAGCGGCGCCAAGTCTACAGGGTGCGGGAGGGTGCCCCGGACCGCCCCCGACCGCGGGCGGAACGGAGCGGTCCGGCCGGACCGGCCGGACCGGGGGGCCCGGAGAGGCTCAGCACTTCTGGCCGTCCTTCGGGGGCTTGCCCTCCAGCAGGTAGCGGTTGATCGCGGTGTCGATGCAGTCGCTGCCGCGGCCGTACGCCGTGTGGCCGTCGCCGTCGTAGGTGAGCAGCACGCCCGAGTCGAGCTGCCCGGCGAGCGCCTGCGCCCACTTGTACGGGGTCGCCGGGTCGCGGACGGTGCCCACCACCACGATCGGCGGGGCCCCCGGCGCGGCCAGCGCCTTCGCCGTGCCCGTGGCCTTCACCGGCCAGTACCCGCAGTTCAGCGAGGCCCAGGCCAGGCCCGCGCCGAAGACCGGCGAGGCCTTCTCGAAGGACGGCAGGGCCTTCTCCACCGCCGCCGGGCCGTCGAAGGCCGGGGGCTGGTCGAGGCAGTTGACGGCGGCGTTCGCGGACATCAGGTTGGCGTACTTGCCCTGCTGGTCCCGCTCGTAGTAGCTGTCGGCCAGGCCCAGCAGGCCCGCCCCGTCGCCGTCCATCGCCGCCGTGAGCGCCTCGCGCAGCTGCGGCCAGGCGCTCTCGTCGTACAGCGCAGCGATCACCCCGGTCGTCGCCAGGGCCTCGCCCAGCGGGCGGTCAGGGTCGCCGCTCGGCACGGGCTGGGCGTCGAGCTTGCGGAAGAACTCCTTCAGCTGCGCCGCCACCTGCTGCGGGCTGCCCTTGCCGAGCGGGCACTCGGGCTGCTTCGCGCAGTCCTCGGCGAAGGAGGTGAAGGCGGTCTCGAAGCCCGCCGTCTGGTCCCGGTTGAGCTCCAGGGCCGGGCGGGAGGGGTCCATCGCCCCGTCCAGGACCAGCCGGCCGACGCGGCCGGGGAAGAGGTCGGCGTAGGTCGCCCCGAGCAGCGTGCCGTACGAGGCGCCCACGTAGGAGAGCTTCTCGTCGCCCAGTACCGCGCGGAGCATGTCCATGTCCTTGGCGGCCTCGACGGTGGACACGTGCGGGAGGACCCGGGAGGAACGCGCCTTGCAGGCGCCCGCGAACTCCTTGAATGCCGCCACCAGCAGGGCTTGTTCGGCCGCGTCGTCGGGCGTCTGGTCCACCTGTGTGTACCGGTCCATCGCCGGCCCGGTCAGGCACTCGACCGGGCTGCTGCGGGCCACCCCGCGCGGGTCGAAGGAGACCATGTCGTACTGGGCGCGGACGGGCGCGGGGTAGCCGATGCCGGCGTACGCCTGGAGGTATCCGATGCCGGAGCCGCCGGGGCCGCCCGGGTTGACGACCAGCGAGCCGAGGCGCCTGCCGGGGCCGGTGGCGGGGCGGCGGGCCACCGCGATGTCCACGTCCTGGCCCGAACCGGGGTCCGCGTAGTCCAGCGGGGCCTTCATCGTGGCGCACTGGAAGCCGGGCACACCGCAGTCGCGCCAGCTCAGCTTCTGCTGGTAGTACGGGCGCAGCGCCGCGGGGACCGCCGTCGGCCGGGCCGCGGACGCCGGCGCGGACGAGCCCCCGCCGGGGGACGCGGAGGCCGTGGGTCCGGTGGACCCGCCCGAGCTGCAGCCGGAGAGCAGGAGCCCTGCGGCTGCGAACACGGTCCCGGTGGTACGCAGCACGCGACTGGTGTCCATCCTCGGAGCCTATGTCCTGCCCGGACCGCTCCGCGGCGCTCCTGGGCCGGACGGCGGCGCGCCGTGCCCGGTCCTGCCGGGCGGTACGGCGGCCCGGCCCGGCCCGCCACCGGCCCGGCGGTCCGCCCGTACGGGTGAACCGGTCACCGGGGTGAGAGGGCGGACAGGGCGGACAGGGCGGGCACGGCCATGCGGAGGGGCGGCGCGGTCCGAGACGGATGCGGCCGGGCCAGGAGCCCGGACGGGCGCAGGAGCCCGGACGTGCCCAGAAGCGCGGCCGGGCCCAGAAGCCCGGACGTGCCCAGAAGCGCGGACGGGCCCAGAAGCGCGGCCGGGCCCAGGAGCGCGGCGCAGGAGCGCGGACGGGCCGGGGGGACGGTCAGCCCGCGCGCAGTGACATGGTCATCGCCTCGACCGCCAGGAGCGGGGCCACGTTCCGGTCGAGGGCCTCGCGGCAGGCGATGATCGCCTCGATCCGGCGCAGGGTCCGCTCGGGCCCCGAGGCGCGGGCGATCCGGTCGAGGTCCGGCCGCACCTCCTCGTTCGCGATGGCCACGGCCGAGCCCAGCTGGAGGGCCAGGACGTCCCGGTAGAAGCCGGTGAGATCGGTCAGCGCCAGGTCGAGGCTGTCGCGCTGGGTCCGGGTGCGGCGGCGCTTCTGCCGGTCCTCCAGCTCCTTCATCACGCCCGCCGTGCCGCGCGGCATCCGGCTGCCGGCGCCCGCTCCGGCGCCGAGCGCGGCCCGCAGCTCCTCGGTCTCCTTGGTGTCGACCTCCTCCGCGACCTGCTTGGCGTCCTCGGCGGCGGCGTCGACCAGTTCCTGCGCCGCCTTGAGGCAGCCGCCCACGTCGTGGACGAGCAGCGGCAGCTTCAGCACGGTGGCGCGGCGGAACCGGGCGGCATCGTCGGTCGCCAGCCGGCGCGCCCGGCCGATGTGCCCCTGCGTGGCCCGGGCGGCGGCCTCGGCGACGGCGGGCTCGATGCCGTCGCGCCGCACCAGTACCTCGGCGACGGCCCGTACGGGCGGGGTGCGCAGGGTCAGGTGCCGGCAGCGGGACCGGATCGTGGGCAGGACGTCCTCCAGCGAGGGTGCGCACAGCAGCCACACCGTGCGGGGGGCGGGCTCCTCCACCGCCTTGAGCAGGACGTTGCCCGCGCCCTCCGTCAGCCGGTCGGCGTCCTCCAGGACGATGACCTGCCAGCGGCCGACCGCCGGGGAGAGCTGGGCGCGGCGGACCAGGTCGCGGGTCTCCTTCACGCCGATCGACAGCAGGTCGGTACGGACGATCTCCACGTCGGCGTGGGTGCCGACCAGGGTGGTGTGGCACCCGTCGCAGAAGCCGCAGCCCGGCTCGCCGCCGAGGGCGCGGTCGGGGCTGGTGCACTGCAGGGCCGCCGCGAAGGCGCGGGCGGCGGTGGACCGACCGGAGCCGGGCGGTCCGGTGAACAGCCAGGCGTGGGTCATCTTGGACGCGGCGGGCGGCGGGGTGCCGTCGGTGATCGCCGTGACCAGGGCGTCGGCGTCCCGGGCGGCGGCGGCCAGCTGGGTCTGCACCCGCTCCTGGCCCACCAGGTCGTCCCACACGGGCATCGCGCCCACCGCCTCTCGCTGTTCTGCCGTCGTGCTGTTCACAGTGTGGCCCGCCCCGCTGACAGGCCGCGCCGTGGCCGACCGTCCCGGCCGGCCGCCGCTGCGTCAGCGGCGGCGCCGACCGCGGCCGTCGCCGTCAGCCTCCGCCTCGGGGTCCTCCTCCTCGCGGCGGTGGCCCAGCAGTTCGTCGGCCAGCGTCGGCAGATCGTCCAGCGGGGTCTCCTCGGCCCAGTCGGAACGCGCCCGGCGGGGCCGGCCGTTCTCGTCGAGCGCCGGGAGCTCCCGGGTCCGGTCGTTGCCGGTGTCCCGGAAGATGCCGGGCGGCACCCGGTCGGCCGGGGACTCCTCGGAGCGCCGGGCGGTGGGCCGGGTCGCGGACCGGCCCGGCTCCCCCGCAGCCGGGGAGGCCGGGGACCCGGACCGGGCCGGGCCGGAGGGCCGCACGGGCGGCAGTACGGCCGTCTCGTCGACCTCGCGGACCGGCGGCAGCACCGCGGTCTGCTCGGCGGACGAGGGCTCGTCGGCCGACTCCGGAAGCTTCGGCACCGGAACCGTCTGGGTGACGTCGTCGGGCCGTACGGTCCGCTTCACCAGCGGGGTCTCGACCGTGACCGCATCGTCCGGATGCGGCTGCGGACGGGCCGGCGACTGCGGACGGGCCTGCGGCTGCGGGTCCGACTGCGGCTGCGGGCGAGGCGACTGCGGCTGCGGGTCCTTGCGCATCCGGTCCGGCCCGCCCGGAGCGGGAGCCGGCGCGGCCGCGGGAGCCGGCGCGGAGGCCGCCGCTGCCGCAGCCGCCGCGGCCGTCTTCGCCGCCACCTCGGCCGCGGCGGCCTCCGCCAGCCGGCGGGCCTCCTCGGCCTTGAGCAGGGCCTCCTCGGCCCGCCGCTGCTTCTCCAGCCGGCGTTCCTCGGCCTCGGCCCGCAGCCGGGCCTCCTCCTCCGCCTGCCGGCGCAGCCTCTCCTGCTCGACGGCCCGCGCCCGCTCCTCGGCCTCGGCGCGCAGCCGCTCGGCCTCGGCCCGGGCCCGGGCCTCCTCCTCGGCGCGCCGGCGCTCCTCCGCGGCCCTGCGCGCGGCCTCCGCCTCGGCCCTGACCCGGGCCTCCTCGGCCTCGCGGGCCAGCCGGGCCTCTTCCTCGGCCTTCAGCCGGGCCTCTTCCGCCTTGCGCGCGGCCTCGGCCTCGGCGCGCAGCCGGGCCTCCTCCTCGGCGACCCGGCGGGCCTCGATCTGCGCGGCCACCTCGGCCTCGGAGAGCGGGAGCATCCGGTCCAGGCGGTGGCGTACGACGGTGGTGACCGACTCCGGGTCCTGCCCGGCGTCGACGACCAGGTAGCGGCCGGGGTCGGACGCGGCCAGCGTCAGGAAGCCGGCCCGTACCCGCTGGTGGAATTCCGCGGGCTCCGACTCCAGGCGGTCGGGCGCCTCCGTGAACCGCTCCCGGGCCGCCTCCGGCGACACGTCGAGCAGCACGGTGAGGTTCGGGACGAGCCCGTCGGTGGCCCAGCGGGAGATCCGGGCGATCTCGGTCGGGGAGAGGTCGCGTCCGGCGCCCTGGTAGGCCACCGAGGAGTCGATGTACCGGTCGGAGACCACGACGGCGCCGCGCTCCAGTGCGGGCCGCACCACCGTGTCCACGTGCTCCGCCCGGTCCGCCGCGTACAGCAGCGCCTCGGCCCGGTTCGACAGTCCGGCGGAGGACACGTCGAGCAGGATCGAGCGCAGCCGCTTGCCCACGGGGGTGGCCCCCGGCTCGCGCGTCACGACGACCTCGTGGCCCTTGCTCCGTATCCAGTCGGCCAGCGCCTCCACCTGGGTGGACTTGCCCGCTCCGTCGCCCCCTTCGAGGGCGATGAAGAAGCCGGTGGCGGAGGCCGCCTGCGCGGGCTCGCCGCCCCGCAGAGCCTCGCGCAGGTCGCGCCGCAGGGGTACGCCGCTGCGGTCGTCGGCCTTGGTGAGGACCACCACGGAGACGGGCAGCAGCAGGGCGCCGACCAGCATCAGCGTGAAGGCCGCGCCGCCGTGCGAGAAGACGATCTCGGCACCGGTCAGCCGGTGCGGGCCGATCAGCGCTGCGAGCAGCGGGGCCGCGATGGCTCCGATGCCGACGGCGACCCGGACGACTGCCTGGAGGTGCTCGGTGACCCGGGCCCGGCGGAACTCCTCGGTCTCCTGGTCGAGCAGGGTGTGGCCGGTGTTGGCCGCGACACCGGCGGCGGTGCCCGCGAGCAGGGCCAGGAACACGACCGTCGCGGTGTCCGGCACCAAACCGGCCAGCAGCAGGGCGAGGCCGGTCACCGCTATGGCGAGGGCCAGCAGGCGGCGCCGCGACAGCGCGGGCAGCACCTTGCCGGCCTGGGTGGCGCGGATGCCGGCCGCGGTGCCGCCGACCAGCGCCAGGATCGTCAGGGCGAATGCGGCGGGGCCGCCGCCCAGGTCGAAGGCGTGCAGGACGGACACGGCCGCGGCGGCGGCCACCGCCGCGGCGACCGCCGCGCAGGCGAGCACGAGCAGCGGGACGGCGCCCGTGCGGCCCTTGTCGGGCCGGTCGCCCGCCCGGGGGGCGCGCAGCCCCTCCAGCGGGGAGCGCGGGCGCGGGGTCTTCGCGTCCGGGAGCACCAGGGGCAGCAGCAGCGAGACCGATGCGGCGAAGAGGCCGGAGGCCACGTACGAGCCGAGCGCGGCCTGGTTCTCGGCGAACCAGCCGACCCCGAGGCCGAGGGCCTTGCCGACCAGCGTCGCGGCGAGCAGGGCGGCCGCGGCGACGGGTACGGCGGCGAAGGAGGTGCGCAGGGTCAGCCGGCGCAGCGCGTCCAGGTGGTCGGGGAGCGGCCGTACGGTCGCCCCCTCCGGCGGCGGCGCGGGCAGCAGGGCCGGGGCGGCGCTGTCCTTGGCCAGGCTCCACAGCCGCTCGGCGGCGCCGGAGACGAAGACGGTGGCCAGCAGCGCGGTCATGGCGTGGGCCGGGATCCAGTCGAGCCAGAGCGGGGCGACGACGAAGAGGGCCAGGCGCACGCCGTCGGCGCCGACCATCGTCCAGCGCCGGTCGAGCTTCCCGCCGGGGGCGACGAGCGCCGTCAGCGGGCCGAGCAGGACCGCGCCGAACAGCAGGGTGGCGAGGATCCGCACCCCGAACACGGCGGCGACCGCCAGGGCCGCGCCTCTGTAGCCGCCGCCGAAGGCCGCCTCCGAGACGGCTGCCTGGTAGGCCAGCAGGACCAGGACCAGCAGGGCGAGGGCATCTCCGATGCCGCTCACCAGCTGGGCGCTCCACAGACGGCGCAGCCCTGGGGTGCGCAGCAGTGCGCGCACCGCACGCTCGCGGGAGTCCGCAGCGAGGGCTTCGTCGTACGTGGGGTTTGCCGGGGCGGTCACGACCGTTGGCTGCTCGGCTCGCGTCATCCGCCCAGCCTATCCGCTGTGCTTGGCGGGTGCGGAAGCCTGTGGACAAGGTCGGTTCCGCCGCCCCGTCCGGGCCGGGAACGCCGCCCGCGGGACCGTGTGCGCGAGGGGCCCCGCGCCACTGCGCGGGGCCCCTCGGTGCCGGAGGTGCTGCCGGCGGATGCCCTTCGTGTGCTGCCGGCGGCTACTCGTCCGCCGGGGCGCCCGCCGCAGCCTTCTTCGCGACCGTCTTCTTGGCCGTGGTCTTCTTCGCAGCCGCGGTCTTGGTCGCGGTGGTCTTCTTCGCCGCGGCCGCCTTCGTGGCCGTCGCCTTCTTCGCCGGGGCCTTCTTGGCCGTGGCCTTCTTCGCGGGGGCCTTCTTCGCCGTCTTCTTGGCCGGGGCCTTGGCGCGCTTCTCCGCGAGCAGCTCGTATCCGCGCTCCGGGGTGATGGTCTCGACGTCGTCGTCCCGGCGCAGGGTGGCGTTCGTCTCGCCGTCCGTCACGTACGGGCCGAAGCGGCCGTCCTTGACCACCACCGGCTTCTCGCTCACCGGGTCGGTGCCCAGCTCCTTCAGCGGGGGCTTGGCCGCGGCCCGGCCGCGCTGCTTGGGCTGCGCGTAGATCGCCAGGGCCTCGTCGAGCGTGATGGAGAAGAGCTGGTCCTCGGTCTCCAGGGACCGCGAGTCCGTGCCCTTCTTCAGGTACGGGCCGTAGCGGCCGTTCTGGGCCGTGATCTCCACGCCCTCCGCGTCGGCGCCGACCACCCGGGGCAGCGACATCAGCTTGAGCGCCTCGTCGAGGGTGACCGTGTCCAGGGTCATCGACTTGAACAGCGAGGCGGTACGCGGCTTGACGGCGTTCTTGCCGGTCTTCGGGGTGCCCTCGGGGAGGATCTCGGTCACGTAGGGGCCGTACCGGCCGTCCTTCGCGACGATCTCGTTCCCGCTGACGGGGTCCTTGCCGAGTTCGAACTCCCCGCTCGGCTTGGCGAACAGCTCCTGGGCGTACTCGACCGTCAGCTCGTCCGGGGCCATGTCGTCCGGTACGTCGGCGCGCTGGTGGCCCTCCGCGTCCTTCTCGCCGCGTTCCACGTACGGGCCGTAGCGGCCTACCCGCAGCACGATGCCCTCGCCGACCGGGAAGGAGGAGATCTCCCGGGCGTCGATCGCGCCGAGGTCCGTGACCAGCTCCTTCAGGCCGCCGAGGTGGTCGCCGTCGGCCGGCACGACCTCGGTGGCGTCCTCCGAGCCGAAGTAGAAGCGCTTGAGCCACGGGACGGACTGGGCCTCGCCCCGCGCGATGCGGTCGAGGTCGTCCTCCATCTTCGCGGTGAAGTCGTAGTCGACGAGCCGGCCGAAGTGCGTCTCCAGCAGGTTCACCACGGCGAACGACAGGAAGGACGGCACGAGCGCCGTGCCCTTCTTGAAGACGTAGCCGCGGTCGAGGATCGTGCCGATGATCGACGCGTAGGTCGACGGCCGGCCGATCTCGCGCTCTTCGAGCTCCTTGACCAGCGAGGCCTCGGTGTAGCGGGCCGGCGGCTTGGTCGAGTGGCCGTCCGCGGTGATCTCCTCGGCGGACAGTGCGTCGCCCTCGGCGACCTGCGGGAGGCGCTTCTCGCGGTCGTCGAGCTCCGCGTTCGGGTCGTCCGCACCTTCCACGTAGGCCTTCATGAAGCCGTGGAAGGTGATCGTCTTGCCGGAGGCGGTGAACTCGGCGTCGCGCCCGTCCGCCGCCCGTCCGCCGATCTTGACGGTGACCGAGTTGCCGACGGCGTCCTTCATCTGGGAGGCGACGGTCCGCTTCCAGATCAGCTCGTAGAGGCGGAACTGGTCACCGGTCAGGCCGGTCTCGGCCGGCGTGCGGAAACGGTCACCCGAGGGGCGGATCGCCTCGTGCGCCTCCTGGGCGTTCTTGACCTTGCCCGCGTAGACGCGGGGCTTCTCCGGCAGGTAGTCGGCCCCGTAGAGCTGCGTGACCTGCGCGCGGGCCGCGGACACGGCGGTGTCCGACAGCGTCGTGGAGTCGGTACGCATATAGGTGATGAAGCCGTTCTCGTACAGCTTCTGCGCGACCTGCATGGTCGCCTTCGCCCCGAAGCCCAGCTTGCGCGAGGCCTCCTGCTGGAGCGTCGTCGTACGGAAGGGCGCGTACGGGGAGCGCCGGTACGGCTTGGAGTCGACCGAGCGGACGGCGAAGGCGGTCTGCTCCAGGGCGGCGGCGAGCGAGCGCGCGTTCGCCTCGTCGAGGTGCAGCACCTCGCTCTTGAGCCGCCCGGTCGAACCGAAGTCACGACCCTGGGCGACGCGCTTGCCGTCCACCGTGTTCAGGCGGGCGACCAGGGTCGAGGGGTCGGAGGCGTCGCCGGCGCGGCCGGTGGCGAAGGTGGCGGTCAGGTCCCAGTACTCGGCGGAGCGGAAGGCGATGCGCTCGCGCTCCTTCTCCACCACCATGCGGGTGGCCACCGACTGCACCCGGCCCGCCGACAGCCGCGGCATGACCTTCTTCCACAGGACCGGCGAGACCTCGTAGCCGTAGAGGCGGTCGAGGATGCGGCGGGTCTCCTGGGCGTCGACCATGCGCTGGTTGAGCTCGCGCGGATTGGCGACGGCGTCGCGGATGGCGTCCTTGGTGATCTCGTGGAAGACCATCCGGTGGACCGGGACCTTGGGCTTGAGGACTTCCTGCAGGTGCCACGCGATGGCTTCGCCCTCGCGGTCCTCATCGGTGGCGAGGAAGAGTTCGTCGGACTCGGCCAGCAGCTCCTTGAGCTTGCGGACCTGGGCCTTCTTGTCGGCGTTCACCACGTAGATCGGCGCGAAGTCGTGCTCGACGTCGACGCCGAGGCGGCGGACCTCGCCGGTGTACTTGTCGGGGACCTCTGCCGCGCCGTTCGGGAGGTCGCGGATGTGCCCGACGCTCGCCTCGACGACGTATCCGGGGCCGAGGTAGCCCTTGATCGTCTTCGCCTTGGCAGGGGACTCGACGATGACGAGTCGGCGGCCGCCCTTTGCGGTCTCGCTAGTCGGGGACAACTTGGCTCTTCTCTCCGGTCGGCACTCGGTCGCGATACGGCGACGCTGCGGAGTGTGACGGTACAACCCGCCCCCGTGTCAAACGGCACAAGCCCGCAACGGCCACTCGAACGGTAACCCGACAAGTGCCGTTTCTGCCGCCCGGATGCCGCGCCGGACCCTTCCCGATCACCGGGCGGGGTGGCCGGGGGGCCGTCTGGCCCCGCCCGCGGACGGGCCCCCGCACCCGCTCCGACGTGCACTTACCAGCCAGTCCCCCGGCGGTCCCGCGCTCCGGTTCAGAGCTGTGCGAGGCACCACACGCCGAGGGCGAGCGATCCGGCGCCGGCGAGCACCGCCAGCGGTACGGCCACGACGGGGCGCACGCCTTCCGCCACCGGCGCGCCGTGCAGGGCGCGCGCCCCCGTCCAGACCAGCAGAGCGGCTCCGAACAGCAGGAACACGGTCGCCGCGAAGATCGCCGGGCCTGTCTCCATGCCGTTCCCCTCTTCCCCGAGCCGCTCCCCGGATCCCCCCGGATCCGGCTGGCGGTGAGCCTGCCAGCCCCGGGAGGACGGGAACCGAACTCGGGGTTACATCATGGGGTCGGCCGGCTTCCCGGCTCCGGGGCCCGCGTCCGGAACCGGCGCCGCCGGCTCCAGGAAGCCCTGCTCGACCAGCATCCGGATGGCCTCCGGCGTACGGTCGCGCAGGACGACCGGGTCCTCCTGCACCAGGTGGGCGATCGCGTCGAGGATCCGGCCCGCGCTCAGTGAGCCGTCACACACTCCGGCGAAGCCCGCGCCGACCGTGTCGACCTTGGTGGCGCGCCGCATCCCGCGGTTCTGCCGCAGGACGACGTGCTCCGGATCCTCCGCGCCGGGCGCGCCGACCTGCTCCTGCACCACCTCCGCACCGAGCAGGAAGTAGCCCTCAAGCAGCGCCGCGTCGTCGTGGTCGCGCAGGTAGTCCTGGCGGGCGAAATGGGCCAGGACGGTCTCGCCGAGCGGCTGCTCCACCGAGTGCGGCCATTCCTCGATCACGATCGAGGGCTCGGGCGCGTCGCTGCGGCGCAGGGTGATCCAGCCGAAGCCGACGGACTTGGTGTTGCGGGCCTCGAACTCGTCCAGCCAGTCCTCGTACCGCCGCTGGTACTCGGCGGGGTCCGAGCGGTGGTCGCCCGCGTCGCGCAGCCACAGCTCCGCGTACTGCGTGACGTCCTGCACGTCGCGCTGCACGATCCAGGCGTCGCAGCCCCGCGGCACCCAGGAGCGCAGCCGGTCGCGCCAGTCCTCGCCGTCCACGTGCTGCCAGTTGCCGAGGAACTGCGCGTATCCGCCGGGGTTGAGGTGGTCGCCCGCCTGCTGGACCACGCTGCGGCACAGGTCGTCGCCGCCCATGCCGCCGTCGCGGTACGTGAGGCGGGCGCCGGGGGAGATCACGAACGGCGGGTTCGACACGATCAGGTCGTACGAGGTGTCGCCGACCGGCTCGTAGAGCGAACCGGTGAGCAGTTCCGCCGCCGGGGCGCCGGAGAGCGCCAGGGTCAGACGGGTGAACTCCAGGGCCCGGGGGTTGACGTCGGTGGCCGTGACCCGGGTGGCGTGCTGGGCGGCGTGCAGGGCCTGGATGCCCGATCCGGTGCCGAGGTCGAGGGCGGAGCCGACCGGGGTGCGCACGGTGATCCCGGCCAGCGTGGTGGAGGCCCCGCCGACACCGAGGACGACGGCCTCCTCCCGGCGGCCGATCCCGCCTGCCCCGCCGACGGCGCAGCCGAGGTCCGAGACGATGTACCAGTCCTCGCCGTCGGGCCCGCCGTACGGACGCACGTCGACGGCGGCGTACACCGCCTCCGCGTCCTCGCCGTCGGCGGCCGCCCCCCGCCGCAGCCAGCCGTCGGCCAGCGCCGCGTCGACGGGCAGGGCGGCCTGCGCGCGGGCGTACGGGGCCGGCTGCTGGAGCAGGAACAGCCGGACCAGGGCGCTGAGCGGGCCGTCGCCGCGCGTGGCGCGCAGGGCGGGGACGGTCTCACTGCGGGCCAGGGCGGCGTAGGCGGGGGCACCGAGCAGGTCGAGCAGCCCGTCGGCGGTGAAGCCGGCGGCGAGCAGGGCTTCGCGGAGTTCGGCGGCGCGGCCGGGCGAGGGAAGGCTGGTGGTACTCACCGCACCATTGTGTCCGCTGGCACCGGCATTGCGTGCGCCACGCGGGCTTCGGCGTGGGCCGGGCGCAGACCCCGGCGCACGCGCCCGCCGCCGGGGCGCTCCGGGGCCCCGCATGCGGCAGGGCGGCCGCAGCCCCTTTCCGGAACCGCGGCCGCCCTGCACCGGGGGCGCTGCGTCAGGCCGTGTCCGCCGGCCCGCTTCGGTGCCGCGAAGCCGCCGTCCGCCGGTCTAGTTCGGCGACGGCGAAGCCGCCGTCACCTGGCAGCCCTTCTGGCTGTTCATGGCCTTCTCCAGGCCGCCCGCCTTGAGCTGCGCGAGGGCTTCCTTGCCGCCCGTCGTCGCCGCCTCCAGGCCGCCTGCGAGCTCCTTGAGCCCCTCGGCGAACTTGGTCTGGTCGTTGGGGTCGAGGCTGTCCATCCTGGTCTTCAGGTCGGCGTAGCCCTTGGAGGTCGACTCGAAGCCCTTGACGGCCTCGGCCTGGGTCGCCTGCCCGTCCTTGACCGGCGGGACGCCCGCGCTCTGCAGGGCCGTGCCCATCGTCTTGTACGACTCGGACATCGTGGCGAAGGCCGCCGAGTCGGTCTGCTGGACCTCCTGCGGCTTGCTGCTCTCCGTGGCCACGCGCTTGATGTCGGCGTTGGCCGTCTCGATCTTCTTCAGTTCGGGCTGCCACTGGTCGCAGACCTTCTTGGCCCAGGCGTCGGCCTTCTTGTCGCCGTCGTCCCCGCCGCAGCCGGACAGGACGAGCATCAGCACCGCACCGCCCGACAAGGCGGCCGCAAGCTTCTTGTTCACCGGATTGGTCCCTTCGAAGGCTCTCGGCCCGGAAGATACACGCCTGCCATCCGGTGACGTACAAAGGCGGACGGACGGCGCGTCAGTCCGCGCCGCCCGTCCGCCGTTCGGTCGTACCGCCGGCCCTGCCCGGCTCCGCCCCGGTTCCGGTCGGACCGGGTCAGGAGACCGTTGCGGGATCCGAGGACTGGGCCACCCGCTCGGCGGCTGCGCCTTCGCCCTCGTCGCCGACCGCGATGCCGCGGCGCTTGGACACGAACACCGCGCCGACGATGATGCCGATCGCGATGACCGCGACGACGGCCCGCACGGCGGGGCTGGTGTCGTCCCCGTAGCTGAACTGCACGACGGCGGGGGCGATCAGCAGGGCCACCAGGTTCATGACCTTGAGCAGCGGGTTGATGGCCGGGCCGGCGGTGTCCTTGAACGGGTCGCCGACCGTGTCGCCGATGACGACCGCGGCGTGGGCCTCGCTGCCCTTGCCGCCGTGGTGGCCGTCCTCGACGAGCTTCTTCGCGTTGTCCCACGCGCCACCGGAGTTGGCGAGGAAGACCGCCATCAGGGTGCCCGTGCCGATCGCTCCCGCCAGGAAGGAGCCGAGGGCACCGACACCGAGGGAGAAGCCCACCGCGATCGGGGTGAGGACGGCGAGCAGGCCGGGCGTGGCGAGTTCGCGCAGCGCGTCCTTCGTGCAGATGTCGACGACGCGCCCGTACTCGGGCTTCTCGCTGTAGTCCATGATCCCGGGGTGCTCGCGGAACTGCCGGCGCACCTCGTAGACCACCGCGCCCGCGGAGCGGGAGACCGCGTTGATGGCGAGGCCGGAGAACAGGAACACGACGGCCGCGCCGAGGATCAGCCCGACGAGGTTGTTGGGCTGGGCGATGTCCAGGCTGAGGTTCATCTCCCCGGCCTTGGCCCCGACTTCCTTGACGGCGGTGGCGATGGCGTCGTTGTACGAGCCGAAGAGCGCGGCCGCGGCGAGCACGGCCGTGGCGATGGCGATGCCCTTGGTGATGGCCTTCGTCGTGTTGCCCACGGCGTCCAGGTCGGTCAGCACCTGCGCGCCGGCGCCCTCGACGTCACCGGACATCTCCGCGATGCCCTGGGCGTTGTCGGAGACCGGTCCGAAGGTGTCCATGGCGACGATGACGCCGACGGTGGTGAGCAGGCCCGTGCCGGCCAGGGCCACCGCGAAGAGGGCGAGCATGATCGACGTGCCGCCGAGCAGGAACGCACCGTAGACGCCGAGTCCGATGAGCAGCGCGGTGTAGACGGCGGACTCCAGGCCGACGGAGATGCCGGCGAGGACCACGGTGGCGGCGCCGGTCAGGGAGGACTTGCCGATGTCCCGGACGGGGCGCCGGCTGGTCTCGGTGAAGTAGCCGGTCAGCTGCTGGATCAGGGCCGCGAGGACGATGCCGATGGCGACGGCGACGACGGCCAGGATGCGCGGGTCGCCGGCGTGGTTCGCGATGGCGGCGTCCTCGACGCCGGCGAGCTCCTTGTAGGTGGCCGGCAGGTAGGCGTAGACGGCGATCGCGACCAGCACCAGGGAGATCACCGCGGAGATGAAGAACCCGCGGTTGATGGCGGTCATCCCGCTGCGGTCGGAGCGCCGGGGGGACACCGCGAAGATGCCGATCATGGCGGTGACCACGCCGATGGCAGGGACGATCAGCGGGAAGGCCAGGCCCAGGTCGCCGAAGGCCACCTTGCCGAGGATCAGTGCGGCCACCAGGGTGACGGCGTAGGACTCGAAGAGGTCGGCGGCCATTCCGGCACAGTCGCCGACGTTGTCGCCCACGTTGTCGGCGATGGTCGCGGCATTGCGCGGGTCGTCCTCCGGAATGCCCTGCTCGACCTTGCCGACCAGGTCGGCGCCGACGTCGGCGGCCTTGGTGAAGATGCCGCCGCCGACACGCATGAACATCGCGATGAGTGCGGCGCCGAGACCGAAGCCCTCCAGGACCTTGGGCGCGTCGGCTGCGTAGACCAGTACGACGCAGGAGGCGCCGAGGAGGCCGAGGCCGACGGTGAACATGCCGACCACGCCGCCCGTGCGGAAGGCGATCTTCATCGCCTTGTGGGAGACCTCGGTCAGGTCCTTGGCGGGCTCGCCCTCGGCCGGGGTCGCCTCGCGCGCGGCCGCGGCGACGCGGACGTTGGCGCGGACGGCGAGCCGCATGCCGATGTAGCCGGTGGCCGCCGAGAAGAGCGCGCCCACGAGGAAGAAGGCCGACCGCCCCGACCGCTGCGACCAGTCGTCTGCGGGGAGCAGGAAGAGCAGGAAGAAGACCACGACGGCGAAGACGCCGAGCGTGCGCAACTGCCGCCCCAGGTAGGCGTTGGCGCCTTCCTGGACCGCCGCGGCGATCTCTTTCATGCTGTCGGTTCCCTCGTCGGCGGCGAGGACCTGGCGGACCAGGATCTGCGCGACGACGAGTGCGGCCAGTGCCACGGCCGCAATGACGATCACGATGAGCCGATTGTCATCGGTGAGTACTGCGGCTGCCAGATCCGTGGTGCGATCCGGCGCGATAGGGGTGAAGAGCCCCGTCATTCGTCCTCCTTGACGCGATGAGCTCAAGATGTGGACGGATTGTAGGGAGCACGCCCTGATCAAAACAGTGCGCAGGAAACCGAATTGGCCTGCACGCGCCCCTCAGCAATAGATCGCGTCACTCCATTACCCTCGAAAGAAGTAATGGGGCAAAGCCATTGACGACCGGTCATGCGGCGCGGGACATGAAAAAGGCCCTGCTCAGCAGGGCCTGAATAAAGATCGGACGATATGACGGCGGGTCCGGCCGCGGATCTCCGGCGCGGCTCGTCTAGCGGAGATCACCGGCCGAGGACACCGGCCAGCTCATCCGGATGGTTCCGCCCGCATCCCCGGTGGTCACCTCGACGTCGTCGACGAGTCCGCTGATCACCGCGAGCCCCATCTCGTCCTCGCCCTCGATGTCGGGGTCCAGGACCGCTTCGATGCCGGGCACGGTTTCGACCGGGCCGCCGGCCGGTCCGGGGACGTCGTCGCCGACCTCGATGGAGAACACCTTCTCCTCCTCGGTCAGCACGACCCGGACCGGCGCGGTCAGACCGTTGCTCCGATGGAGTCCGACGGCGCGCGAGCAGGCCTCGCCCACGGCGAGGCGGACCTCGTCGAGGACGGCTTCCTCCACGCCGGCCCGGCGCGCCACGGCGGCCGCGACCAGGCGGGCCGTCCGGACGTGTTCGGGCTGGGCGCTGAAGCGCAGTTCAACGGTGGCCATGCGCGTCCCCCTCGGACTACGGGCGTGCCTTGACAGGGGCCCGGACCACCGTGGCCCGGTACCCCCGCTCTGCTTGCCGGCTCCTTGCCGCCGGAGCCGTCAGTCGGTGGCGTTGACGGCGTCTTCCACCGTCGTGTGGATCGGGAACACCTTGGTCAGACCGGTGATCCGGAAGATCTTCAGGATGCGCTCCTGGTTGCACACCAGTCTCAGCGAACCCTCGTGCGCGCGGACGCGCTTGAGGCCTCCCACGAGCACACCAAGCCCGGTGGAGTCGAGGAAGTCCACTCGCTCCATGTCGACGACCAGGTGGTAGCTGCCGTCGTTCACCAACTCGACCAACTGCTCGCGCAGCTTGGGCGCGGTATACACATCAATCTCGCCACCGACCTCTACGACCGTACGGTCGCCGACAGTGCGAGTCGACAGGGACAGGTCCACGGATCCTCCAGCACCTTGCTATCGAGCGGCGCCCCCCAGGGGCCTCACCACCCGAAGGTAGGCGAGGGATTGGCTGCCGCAACGGCATTCAATCACTTACCGGCAGGCGCGCACGACGCCTTGGGACCATTGTCCCGCACGCCAGTGACACACTCACTTCCAATGGCCAATACTCACCGCCCCGGACGGCCCACGGCACCCGTGGACGCCAGACCCACCCCCGGCACGGTCCTGGACCGCTTGTCACGGGGGTCTTCCCGGGCTGCGCGCATCACCCATACGGAGCACTTGCCCCCTCGGGCGGGTCGTCATGCGGTCTGGCCCGACCGCATCCGTACGGATGTCGTGGCCGCGATCCAGGCCGCCGGGATCGACCATCCGTGGGAGCACCAGGCCGCCGCGGCCGAGCTCGCCCTGGACGGCGAGTCCGTGGTCGTCGCCACCGGAACCGCCTCGGGGAAGTCGCTGGCCTACCTGGCGCCGCTGCTCTCCGCACTGGCCGACGGGGCCGAGGCCCCCAACGGGCGCGGCGCCACCGCCCTGTACCTGGCCCCCACCAAGGCCCTGGCGGCCGACCAGCGGCGCGCCGTACGGGAGCTGTCCGCCCCCCTGGGCAACGCGGTGCGGCCGGCCGTCTACGACGGGGACACGCCCGTCGAGGAACGCGAATGGGTGCGCCAGTACGCCAACTACGTGCTCACCAATCCCGACATGCTGCACCGCGGGATCCTCCCGGGCCACCCCCGCTGGTCCTCCTTCCTGCGGGCCCTGCGCTACGTGGTGATCGACGAATGCCACACCTACCGGGGAGTATTCGGCTCCCACGTGGCCCAGGTGCTGCGCCGGCTGCGGCGGCTGTGCGCCCGCTACGGCTCCGAACCCGTCTTCCTGCTGGCCTCCGCCACCGCGAGCGACCCGGCGGCCGCGGCGTCCCGGCTGACGGGGACGGCGGTGACGGAGATCACCGACGACGCCTCCCCCCGCGGCGAGGTCGTCTTCGCCCTGTGGGAGCCGCCGCTGCTCACCGAGCTCCGGGGCGAGCGGGGCGCCCCCGTCCGCCGCACCGCCACCGCGGAGACCGCCGACCTGCTGACGGACCTGGTCGTGCAGGGGGTCCGCACGGTGGCCTTCGTACGCTCCCGGCGCGGCGCCGAGCTCATCTCCGTGATCGCCCAGGAACGCCTGGCAGCGGTCGACCGCTCACTGGTGCGGAGGGTCGCGGCCTACCGGGGCGGCTACCTCCCCGAGGAGCGCCGGGCCCTGGAGCGGGCCCTGCACTCCGGAGAGCTGCTCGGGCTGGCCGCGACGACCGCCCTGGAGCTCGGCGTGGACGTCGCCGGCCTGGACGCCGTACTGATCACCGGGTACCCGGGCACCCGGGCCTCCCTGTGGCAGCAGGCGGGCCGCGCCGGGCGCGCGGGGCAGGGCGCCCTGGCCGTGCTGGTCGCCCGGGACGACCCGCTGGACACCTACCTGGTCCACCATCCGCAGGCGCTGTTCGAGCAGCCGGTGGAGGCCACCGTGCTGGACCCGGACAACCCGTACGTCCTCGCACCGCACCTGTGCGCGGCCGCCGCGGAGCTGCCGCTGACCGCGTCGGATCTGGCTCTTTTCGGCCCCTCGACGGCCGAACTGCTCCCCCAGCTGGAGGCCGCCAAGCTGCTCCGCCGGCGGGCCGCGGCCTGGCACTGGACCCGGCGCGAGCGGGCCTCGGACCTCACCGACATCCGCGGCGGCGGGGGCCGCCCGGTGCAGATCGTGGAGGCCGCAACCGGGCGGCTGCTCGGCACCGTCGAGGAGTCTGCGGCCCACACCGCCGTCCACGACGGCGCCGTCCACCTCCACCAGGGCCGCACCTACCTGGTGCAGCACCTGGACCTGGAGGACTCGGTGGCGCTCGTCGAGCAGGCCGATCCGCCCTTCTCCACCACCGCCCGCGACACCACCTCCCTGTCCGTCCTGGAGACCGAGACCGAGATCCCCTGGGGCTCGGCGCGCCTGTGCTACGGCTCCGTCGAGGTCACCCACCAGGTCGTGTCCTACCTGCGCCGCAAGCTGATCACCGGCGAGGTCCTGGGCGAGGCCAAGCTGGACCTGCCCCCGCGCACCCTGCGCACCCGGGCGGTGTGGTGGACGGTCACCGAGGACCAGCTCGACGAGGCCCGGATCAGCCCGGAGATCCTCGGCGGAGCGCTGCACGCCGCCGAACACGCCTCCATCGGCCTGCTCCCGCTGTTCGCCACCTGCGACCGCTGGGACATCGGCGGCGTCTCCGTGCCGCTGCATCCCGACACCCTCCTCCCCACGGTCTTCGTCTACGACGGCCACCCCGGCGGCGCCGGCTTCGCCGAGCGGGGCTTCCACACCGCCCGCGCCTGGCTGACGGCGACCCGGGACGCGATCGCGGCCTGCGAGTGCGAGGCCGGGTGCCCCTCCTGCATCCAGTCGCCCAAGTGCGGCAACGGCAACGACCCCCTCCACAAACGCGGCGCCGTCCGCCTCCTCGACCACCTCCTCGCCGGCGCCCCGCCCGAGGACACCCCCGCGGCTCCGGAGGCCTGAAATTCCCCCACTCGCCGCAAGCGCCCCATGGCGGCCCGGCCCGCCCGGGTGCCCGTCCCTGCCGGGGCCCGGCGGCGGGCCGGCACGGGACCGTACGCCGGGGCTGTAGGGCCCCGCCCGCACCCGGGCCGTGACCTCGGCGACCTCGCCCTCCACCCGGCACACGGCGAGCACCGCCCCCTGGGCGCGAGCCACCCGCAGCGCCGCCCCGCAGGCCGCCTCGGGGCCGTGCGCCCAGTACGCCGCGGCGGCCAAGGCGCTCAGGTCGGCGGCCGCAGCCGCCCGGTGCCGGGCCGCCACCGCCTGTCCGAGCAGCAGCACCCCGCCGAACACCGCGCCCAGCACGGTGGCCGTCAGCGCCGCCCACACCGTGGCCGAGCCCCGGTCCCGGCTCACGGCGGCGGCCCCACGCTGTCCTCCGCCAGGGCCACCGCCTCGGCACCGAGCCGTACGGGCAGCGCTTCCGGCCCCGGCGCCGGCGCCGCCACCCGGACCCGCCACAGGTCGCCCGCCCGCTCCACCTGCACCTCCGCCCCGGCCGGCGCGGCCCCCCGGGCCGCTGCCACCGCCACCTCCACCGGTTCCGACCGGGCCGCGGCCCGGGCACCGGCCCGGGCCGCGTCCACGCACCGGATCTGCGCGGCCGCCGCCATCAGCGCCCACACCAGCAGCGCAGCGAACAGCACCAGGGCGGGAATCACCAGAGCGGCTTCCGCGGTCACGTATCCCCGGTCGCCGAGGCCGTGCGCCCTGGCGCGGGCCGTCCGCCTCCCGCCCGCCCCGGAGCGGCCCTCGGGAGTGCCCTCGGGGCAGCCCTCGGGACTGCTTGGGAAACGAGCCTCAGAACGGCACATCGAGGGCCTTCCCGATGGTCGACTGAAGTGCCGTGGAGACCACGTCACTCGTCACCACCTTGTACAGAACAGCCGCGAATGCACACGCCGCGATCGTGCCCATGGCGTATTCCGACGTGGACATCCCCGCGTCGTTCCGGCAGCCCTTCAGCGCCGCCCGCACGCGAACCAGGATGATCCTCATGACAGCCTCCATGTATTTCCGTCGTCTTTTCCGGTACCGGTTTTCCGATACCGGCCACTCGTCGTGGTCGCTTGTCACTTCAGATGTCACTTCAGATGGTCATTCCGCACACCCCCGGAGATCTTCTGCGGCACCCCGTGCAGATCAGCTGCCGGACAGAAGTCCCGAGGCCATACCGATCACCACCGGCGCGACCCCGATCGCGAGAAATGCGGGAAGAAAGCACAGCCCCACGGGTGCGGTGACAAGGACCGCCGCCCGCTGCGCCCGGGCTCCCGCCTGCCGGGCCCGGTCCGCCCGCAGGGCCGAGGCGATCCGGGCGACCGGCTCGGCCGCCGGCGCACCGGTGCGGGCCGCCCTCTCCAGGCACTGCGCGAGCGCCCCGGCGTTCGGCACCTGCGCCAACCGCCCCCACGCCGCCGCCGGGTCGCCGCCCAGCCGCAGCTCCGCCCCGGCCAGCGCCAACCGCTCGCCCACCGGACCACCCAGCGACTCGCCGACCACCTCGGCGGCCTCCACCGGGCCCGCACCGGCCGCCAGGCAGGCGGCCAGCAGATCGGCCGCGAAGGGCAGCTGGCGCTCCGCCTCGGCCGGATCCACCCCGGCCGGCGGCCGGGCCCGTGCCCGCAGGCGCCACACCCCGAGGGCCGCCGCGCAGCCCACCGCGATCCCGGCGGCCCCGCCGAGCAGCACCCAGCCCGCGAGCACCGCCCCGGCCGGCGCGGCCCAGGCCGCTGCCGCGTCCCGGACCCGTGCGCCCGGCCCCGGTCCGGCCCGCGGCGCGGGTACCGCGAGCACCGCCTCGGTCCGGCGCCGGGCGGCCCGCGCCCGCATCCGGCCCGAGGCCAGCGAAGCCGCCCCGAGCGCCGCCGACGCGAGGCACAGCGCCGCCCCCAGGCTGTGGACGGCCCCGGCCCCGGTCACCGCTCCCCCGCCCGGACGATCCGGCTGCACCACAGCAGGCCCAGCGCTTCCAGCAGCGCCCCCGCCAGCAGGCAGCCCCAGCCCATCGGGGTGTGCAGCAGCACCCGCAGGGGATCCGCACCCAGCCCCGTCCCGATGAGCAGGCCCACGAGGGGCAGCAGAGCGAGCACCACCGCGGTGGACCTGGCTCCGGCCAACTGGGCCCGCAGCGACTCCTCCCGGTCCCGCTCGGCCCGCAGAGCAGCCTCCAGGCGGTCCAGCCCGGCGGCCAGCCCCGCGCCGCCGTCCACCGACACCCGCCAGCAGGCGGCCATCCCGGCCAGGCCCTGCGCACCGGGTTCCCGTGCGGCCTGGTGGAGGGCCGCCGGCACGTCCCCGGCGAACGCCGCGGCGGCCAGCAACGCGGCCTCCGCCGCCCCCGGACCGCCCGGGCCCGGCAGGGTCCGGCGCAGCGCCGCGGTCAGCGCCTGCCCGGGCTGCGCCCCGGACCGCAGCTCGCCCACCGCGGCCCCGCACAGGGCAGCCACCCCGGCGGCCCGCGCCACCCGGGCCCGCTCGCCCTCCCGCACCCGCAGCCAGCGCCTGACCAGCGGCACCGCCGCCGCACCCACGGCCAGCGGGATCACCGACCCGCCCAGCAGGGCGAGCAGCAGCCCGGCGCCCAGCGGAGCCGCTTCCCGCCAGCGGCCGGCCCGCACCTGCACCACAGCCACCAGCCGCTCCCGGCGGACCCGGCCCACCGACGGCCCCGGGACGCCACCGGCCATCAGCACCCGGGCCCGCCGCCGGACCCGGTCTCCCCCGGCCACCGTCCAGGCGGCCGCAGCCGCACAGAGCGTCCCGGCGAGGACCGGCACGGGCAGGCCGACCGCCCCCGCGCTCACCGGGCACCCCGCAGCAGGGGCCGCAGCCGCTCCCAGCCCTGCTCCCGGACGAAGCCGCGCGCACCCCAGCGCAGCGCCGGTACGGTCACCACCAGCCCGGCGGCGTCCCGCTCCAGCACGTGCACCTCGGCCACCCGGCGCCGCCCCTCCCGGTCCCGGACCAGGTGGATCACCAGGGTGAGCGCCGCCGCCAACTGGCTGTGCAGGGCGGCCCGGTCGAGTCCCGCCGCCGTACCGAGGGCCTCCAGCCGGGCCGGGACATGGGCGGCGGCATTGGCGTGGACGGTGCCGCAACCGCCCTCGTGGCCCGTGTTCAGAGCGGCCAGCAGATGGGTGACCTCGGCTCCGCGGACCTCGCCGACCACCAGCCGGTCGGGCCGCATCCGCAGCGCCTGGCGCACGAGGTCGGCGAGGGTGACCAGCCCCGCCCCCTCCTGGTTGGCCGGGCGGGTCTCCAGCCGCACCACATGCGGATGGTCGGGGCGCAGTTCGGCCGAGTCCTCGGCCAGCACGATCCGCTCGGCGGGTCCCACCAGCCCCAGCAGAGCGCTGAGCAGGGTGGTCTTGCCGGTGCCGGTGCCCCCGGACACGAGGAAGGACAAGCGCGCATCGATCATGTCGCGGAGCAGCCGGTGCCCTCCGGGCGGCAGTGTCCCCGCCGCCACCAGTTCCTCCAGGGTGAAGGCCTTCGGCCGTACCACCCGCAGCGACAGGCAGGCCGATCCGACGGCCACCGGTGGGAGCACCGCGTGCAGCCGGGTGCCGTCCGGCATGCGTGCGTCCACCCAGGGCCGGGCGTCGTCCAGCCGCCGCCCGGCCACGGCGGCCAGCCGCTGGGCGAGCCGGCGCACGTCGTCGGGGCCGTCGAAGGCCACCGCGGTCAGCTCCAGGCCGCCGCCCCGGTCCACCCACACCCGGTCGGGGGCGGCCACCAGGACGTCGGTGACGTCCGGGTCGGCGAGCAGCGCCTCCAGTGGCCCGGCGCCGACCAGCTGGGACCTCAGTTCGGCGGCGACGCCGAGCACTTCGGTGTCGCCCAGCAGCCGGCCCTGGGCCCGCAGGGCGGCGGCCACCCGGGCGGGTGTCGGGTCCGCCCCGCTCTCGGCCAGCTGCTGGCGCACCGCATCCAGGAGCAGGGTGCTCATGCCGGCACCCCCTGGGGGGACCCGAGCGCGCGCTGCCAGAAGCCGTCGCAGAACCGGGCCAGGGCGCTGCGCGCCTGCGACCCCGGCGGCTCCCCCTCGGCCACCCGCCCCGGCAGCCCGACCTCGACCGGCACTTCCCCGGCCAGCGGAGCACCCAGCAGGCCCGCGACGGCCTCGGGGTCGAGCCCGCCGGGGCCGCGGCCCCGGACGACCACGCGCACGTCCCGGGCCACCATCCGCACCCCGGCCGCCACCCGGCCCGCGGCGGCCACCGAGCGCAGCTCGCCCGGCACCACCATCAGCACCAGGTCCAGCTGGGCCAGCACCTCGGCCACGGCTTCGTCGACCCGCCGGGGCAGGTCCACCACCACGACCCCGCCGCGGCGGCGGGCGGCGGCCACCACCGAGCGCATCGCGGCGGGCGGCACCACGACCCGGTCCCCGCGGTCCCAGCTGAGCACCCTGAGCTGATGGAGTGCGGGCAGGGACTCCTCCAGCGCCCCGGCGCCGACCCGCCCCCGGGAGGCCGCGAAGTCGGGCCAGCGCAGTCCCTCCGCGGCCTCGCCGCCGAGCAGGACGTCCATTCCTCCGCCGAGCGGGTCGCCGTCGATGAGGATGGTCCGCTCCCCGCTGCGGGCTGCGCGCAGGGCGAGGGCGCAGGCGAGGGTGGAGGCGCCCGCCCCGCCGCTCCCGCCGATCACTCCGACGGTGAGGGCGGGGCGTCCGGCGCCTTCGACGACATCGGCGATGCGGTCGACGAGCCGGTTCTCGGCGTCGGGCAGCCGGAGCACCTCCTGGGCGCCGATCTCCACGGCCTGCTGCCAGACCCGGGGATCGTCCAGGTCGCGTCCGACGAGGAACACCCCGTCCCGGCGGGGCGCGCCGCGCACCCGCCGGGCGGCGTCGTCCCCGACGAGGACGAGCGGAGCGCTCTCCCAGCCGGGCCCGGCGCCGTCGGCCGCGCCCGGTCCGGCGGGGCCGTCGGGCCCTGCCGGATCGGGCACGGCGTGCTGCACGTGCGGTTCGGCGCCCGCGGCGGCGCACAGCCGCAGCAGGTCGTCGAGGAGCAGGGGGTCCTCGGTGATGATCAGCGGCCGTCCACCGCCCGGCGCCGCCCCGGCCGACGGCCTCGTCCCGACCGCACCTGCGGACTCCGGCACTCCGTACGCTTTCGATCGCGCCACGATCTCCGCCTCCTCGCACTGCAAATCCAGCGCCGCGGACTTCGCGGCTGGAATCACCCTGCAGCGATCGCGAAAAACAAGTGGATCTTGATCGAAAACTGTGGACATCCCGCCGGTTGTGGATATCTCCGCCACTCCTCCAGGTGAGTTCCGGAGCGCGGCGGAACCACTACGCAGCGTCACGCGTCTGGGTGGATGAGCAGATCCCGCGCGGCGGGACGGAACGGGGAGGAGGGCCGGAGGAGTGAGCACTCAGGGCCGAGGCAGGGACGCGAACCGCGTCCGGACATGCGACGACCCCCGCCGGGGGGGAGAGCGGGGGTCGTCCCCACGGTCCGACTCGGGGGGGGAGGAGCCAGACCGGGTTAGCACGGTCGCGAACGATCCGTGACTTCCATGGTGTACCCGAGAGGCCTCTCAGGCAAACCCACGCGCCACACCTTACGCCGAATGGTGGGCGCATATGCTCGGGGCGTGGAAAATCAGCCCTTGCCGCACTCCTTGCCTCGTACCGCAGCCTTCTTCGACCTGGACAAGACGGTCATTGCGAAGTCGAGCACTCTGACGTTCAGCAAGTCCTTCTACCAAGGCGGGCTCATCAACCGGCGCGCCGTGCTCCGCACCGCGTACACGCAGTTCATCTTCCTGGCCGGCGGCGCCGACCACGACCAGATGGAACGGATGCGCGAGTACCTGTCCGCCCTCTGCAAGGGGTGGAACGTGCAGCAGGTGCGGGAGATCGTCGCGGAGGCCCTGCACGACCTCATCGACCCGATCATCTACGACGAGGCGGCCTCGCTCATCGAGGACCACCACACGGCGGGCCGGGACGTGGTGATCGTCTCGACCTCCGGAGCCGAAGTCGTCGAGCCCATCGGGGAGATGCTCGGAGCCGACCGGGTCGTCGCCACCCGGATGGTCGTGGGCGAGGACGGCTGCTTCACCGGCGAGATCGAGTACTACGCGTACGGACCCACGAAGGCGGAAGCCGTCCGCGAGCTCGCGCAGTCCGAGGGGTACGACCTGGCGAGGTGCTACGCGTACAGCGACTCGGCCACGGACATCCCGATGCTGGAGGCGGTCGGGCACCCGCACGCCGTCAACCCGGACCGCGCCCTGCGCCGGGAGGCGCTTGCGCGGGAGTGGCCGGTCCTCGTCTTCAACCGTCCGGTGCGGCTCAAGCAGCGGCTGCCCGGCCTGTCGATGCCCGCACGGCCCGCCCTGATCGCCGCGGCCGCGGTGGGCGCAGCGGCCGCCACCGCGGGGCTGGTCTGGTACGCGAGCCGGCGCCGGGCAGGGGCCCCGGCCGCCTCCGCCTGACCGCCCGGTTTGCCCCGAATCGCCGGGCGAAAGTAAAGAAGTGGAGCCAGGGGTTTCGCATATCCCCGGAGCGGAGTAGAAAGAAGTTAACGGCCCGCGAGACCAAAGAACATCCGAGAGGATCATCTTTAATACGCAGTAAGGCCCACGGACCGAAGCACGAACGCCGAGCACCCACGCGACGTCGACCCGTCGATTACGGGCCAGCCGCACCAGGTGACGGGCAAAGTTCCCGACCTGATGGGCAACCTTCGAGGACGCTTGGTAACTGGGCGCGAGTGCCAGCGGCGACACCAGGCAAGACGGTGTCGCCGCAACCCTGCGCCCGTCCGGTTCAGGCCGCGCCGCGCTGCAGGGCCTCGCAGACCGCCGTCGATTCGCGGACGCCCAGCTCGATCGCCCGTCCGCAGTGGGCGATCCACGCGGCCATCCCCTCACCGGTGCCGGAGACGTAGCCCGCGAAGGCCTCCAGGTACGCGGCGCTGCCCTGTTCGGCGTGGCCCACTTCCGCCGGGCAGATCGCCTTGGGGTCCAGGCCGCTGTTGATGAGGACGATCCGCTCGGCCGCCCGCGCCACCAGGCCGTTGAAGGTGCCGAAGGGGCGCAGGGCGAGCAGTTCCCCGTGCACCACCGCCGCCGTGACCAGCGCGGGGGCGGAGCCGCCGGCGATGATCAGGGCGGACAGGCCGTCCAGTCGGCCGGCGACTTCCTGGGCATCCGGCAGCGGCAGGTCCACCAGCGGCTCGTCCACCGGTTCACCCGCCAGGCGCGGGCGGCCCACCACGTCGCCCCCGGCCGTCGAACCCGAGGCCACCAGGTGGAGCCGGGCCAGGACGCGCAGCGGCGACTGGCGCCAGATGCTCAGCAGTTGCCCGGCTTCGGCGGTCAGCCGCAGCGCCGCACCGACCGTCCTCGCCTGCGCCTCGGAGCCGAAGTCGGTCCGGCGGCGCACCTCCTCCAGCGCCCAGTCCGCCCCGGACAGCGCCGCGCTCCCGCGGGCGCCGCGCAGTGCGGCCTCCGAGGTGATCTCCCCGCTGCGGCGGCGCATGACCCGGTGCCCGTAGACCCGGTCCACCGCCATGCGTACGGAATCCACGGACTCGGCGACACCCGGCAGGCCGGACAGTGCGGCCAGCGGGTCAGAAGCGCTACTCATAAGTAGGGAGCCTACGCACTGCGGGCCCATGGCACCGACCCCTCCTTGGAGTGGTCTTCTTCACTCACCCAGGCCACGCATCGCGACGGAGCCACTACGCTTGGTGAACATGAAGATCGCTTTCGTGGGAAAGGGCGGCAGCGGGAAGACCACGCTGTCCTCGCTCTTCATCCGCCACCTCGCCGCCAATGAAGCCCCCGTCATCGCGGTGGACGCCGACATCAACCAGCACCTGGGCGCCGCACTCGGCCTCGGCGAGGAGGAGGCCGCCGGCCTGCCCGCCCTCGGCGCACACCTCCCCCTCATCAAGGAGTACCTGCGGGGGTCCAACCCGCGCATCGCCTCCCCGGACACGATGATCAAGACCACTCCGCCCGGCGCGGGCTCGCGGCTGCTGACGGTCACCGAGGACAACCCGGTGTACGAGGCCTGCGCCCGCACCCTGCTCCTCGACGGGGACCCGGTGCGGCTGATGGCCACCGGCCCCTTCACCGAGGCCGATCTGGGGGTGGCCTGCTACCACTCCAAGGTCGGTGCGGTGGAGCTGTGCCTCAACCACCTGGTCGACGGCCCGGAGGAGTACGTCGTCGTCGACATGACGGCCGGTTCGGACTCCTTCGCCTCCGGCCTGTTCACCCGCTTCGACGTGACCTTCCTGGTCGCGGAGCCGACGCGCAAGGGCGTCTCCGTCTACCGCCAGTACAAGGAGTACGCGCGGGACTTCGGGATCACCCTCAAGGTGGTCGGCAACAAGGTGCAGGGCACGGAGGACATCGAGTTCCTCCAGGACGAGGTGGGCGAGGACCTGCTGGTCACCGTCGGGCACTCGGACTGGGTCCGGGCCATGGAAAAGGGGCGCCCCGCCGCGTTCGAACTGCTGGAGGCCACCAACCGGCTGGCCCTGCAGACCCTCCAGGACGCGGCCGACGACTCCTACGCGCACCGTGACTGGGGCCGGTACACCGAGCAGATGGTGCGCTTCCACCTCAAGAACGCGGAGAGCTGGGGCAACGCGAAGACCGGAGCCGACCTGGCGGACCAGGTCGACCCCGGTTTCGTCCTGCACGAGGAACTGGTGCAGCGGGTGGAGCCGGGCGGGCAGGTCAGTCCTCGTCCGCTCCTTCGGCAGCCGGCTCCTCAGCCTGCTTGACCTCGGACACCGCGGGGGCCGCGGGCTTCGCCGGCGGCCCGGCGGTCAGGAACCTGTCCCAGCCCTGCTTCGGCGCCTCGCCGACGTCGAGGGTGCGCATCCACTCCAGGACCTTGGGGTCCTGGGCGTCCAGCCAGTCGGCCAGCTCGCGGAAGGGGACGCAGCGGACCTCGGGTTTGGTGCACATGCTCTCGATGGACTCCTCGACGGCCCGCATGTACGTGCCGCCGTTCCAGGACTCGAAGTGGTTGCCGATGATCAGCGGCGCGCGGTTGCCCTGGTAGGCCCGGTCGAAGGCCTGGCGCAGGCCGTCGCGCATCTGGTCGCCCCAGAACTCGTGCTGCGCGGGGTCGCCCTGCGAGGTCGTCCCGGACTGGTTGACCATGTAGTTGTAGTCCATGCTCAGCGTGTCGAAGGCGCGCCCCGGCATGGGCACCAGCTGGAGCGGCAGGTCCCAGAGCCCGTCGGTCTTCTTGGGCCAGATCTGCTTGCTGATGCCGCTGGAGTCGTAGCGGAAGCCGAGGTCCTTCGCGGCCAGCATGAAGTTCTTCTGGCCTTCCAGGCAGGGGGTGCGGGCTCCGATGAGCTCCTTGTCGTAGTCGAAGGGCAGCGGCGCCATGTCCTTCAGGCCCGCATTGCTCTTCCAGTTCTTGACGAAGGACTTCGCCTGGCTGATCTCGCTCTTCCACTCCGCCACGGACCAGGTGCCGACGCCCCCGTCGGGGCCGCAGAAGTGCCCGTTGAAGTGGGTGCCGATCTCGTTGCCCTCCAGCCAGGCCGCGCGGACCTGGGTGGCGGTGTCCTTGATCCCCTGGAGGTCGCCGAAGCCGATGTCGGAGCGGCCGGCGGAGTGCTGCGGCGCGGTGTAGAGGGAGCTCTTCTCCTCCGGCAGCATGTAGACGCCGCTGAGGAAGTAGGTCATCCGCGCGTTGTTCTTCCTGCCCACCTCGCGGAAGTGGGAGAACAGCTTCTGGCTGTCCTCGCCGGCCCCGTCCCAGGAGAACACCACGAACTGCGGGGGCTTCTCGCCGGGCTTGAGCTTCCGGGGCTTCTGCACGTTCGGCTGCGGGCCCGTGTAGGCGGTCGAGCCGTCGCCGATGGGCCGGTTCACACTGCCGGGGAGCTCCGGCGCGGCGACGCCCTTCCTGGCACCCCCGGAACCGGGGGACCTGCCGGAGTCCGAGCCGCTGCACCCGGCGGCGCCCAGCACCAGCGCGGTGGCGGCCAGCCCACCGGCGATCTTCTTCGTGGCGGCGATCATCCGCCCCACCTCTCCCTCGCAGTTCCGTCGCAGGACTTCCGCGCCGCAACGTCCCATGCGGTGTGGTGAGACGAAGATGTGACAAGCCGTAAAAAATGCCTATTCACTCCGCAGTGCTAATTCATCGGCCATTTGCCCCCATTCCCCACCACTGATCTTTACTCTCCATTACCATCCGTTTACTGAGTGTTGAGACTCCCGCCGCTTCATCCCTCCCCAGAGGAGACGGGACCTTATGACTGCCACCGCACCTCCCGCCCCTTCCCGGGGAGCCCGGCCCGGGCTCCCCGCCGATCTGCCCGCCGACCTCTCCGCATCCATCGCCGTCTTCCTGATCGCCCTGCCGTTCTCCCTCGGCATCGCCCTGGCCACCGGGGCCCCGCTCCAGGCGGGCCTGGTGGCCGCGGCGGTCGGCGGGATCGTCGCAGGGCGGCTCGGCGGAGCCCCGCTGCAGGTCAGCGGGGCCGCCGCCGGACTCACCGTCGTCACCGCCGAGTTGGTGCAGCGTTACGGCTGGCGCACCACCTGTGCCATCACGGTCCTGGCCGGCTGCTGCCAACTGGGCCTCGCCGCCCTGCACACCGCCCGTTTCGCGCTGGTGGTGAGCCCCGCCATCGTGCACGGCATGCTGGCGGGCATCGGGGTGACGATCGCCCTGGCGCAGCTGCACATCGTGCTGGGCGGCAGCCCGCAGAGCTCCGCACTCGCCAACGTCCGCGGCCTGCCCGCCCAGTTGGCTGACCTGCATCCGACCGCCCTCGGCATCAGCGTGCTGACCCTGGCCGTCCTGTTCACCTGGCCGCATCTGCCGGGGCGGCCGGGGCGCATCGCGCGCAAGGTGCCGGCGGCCCTGGCGGCCGTCGCCGTGGCCACCGCCTTCGCCGCTATGGCCGGGCTGAGCCTGCCCCGGGTGGACCTGCCGTCGTGGCGCAGCCACGTCCTGCCCTCACTCCCCGAGGGTTCGGTGCCGGGACTCGTCGCCGCGGTCCTGACCGTCACCCTGGTCGGCAGCGTGGAGACGCTGCTGTCCGCGGTCGCCACGGACAAGCTCATCGCCTCCGAACGCCCGGCGGACCGGCGTCCGCCGCGCGCTGACCTCAACCGCGAGCTGCGCGGCCAGGGCGCCGCGAACATCGTCTCCGGGGCGCTGGGCGGCCTGCCCGTCGCCGGCGGCGCCGCCCGGAGCGTGGCCAACGTCAAGTCCGGTGCGGTCAGCCGGTGGTCGGTCATCCTGCACGGCGTCTGGATCATGCTGGCGGCAGGCCTGCTCGTCCCGGTCCTCGACCTGATCCCGCTCGCCGCGCTGGCCGCCCTGGTGATGGCGGTCGGGGTGCGGATGGTGAGCGCGACGCACCTGCGGACGGTCACCCGGCACCAGGAGTCCCTGGTCTACGCCGCCACCATCATCGGCGTGGTGCTCGGCGGGGTCCTGGAAGGCGTCGCCGTCGGCATCGCGGTCGCCGTGGCGATGGCCCTGCACCGGCTGGCCCGGACCAGGATCACGATGGAGGAGCGCGAGGGGGTCCACCACATCAGGGTGCGCGGCCAGTTGACCTTCCTGGCGGTCCCGCGGCTGAGCCGGGTGCTGAACCAGATCCCGCACGACGCGCACGCGGTGGTCGAGCTGGACGGATCCTTCATGGACCACGCGGCGTACGAGGCGCTGCAGGACTGGCAGGAGTCGCATCAGGCGCACGGGGGTTCACTGGAGCTCACCGGCCGTTCCGCGGCCCGCGCCCCGGAGCCCGAGCGGGACCGGCGGCCGGGCCAGCGCGGCGCCCACCAGTGCTGCCGCCCCTGGACCCCGTGGCAGAACCACTGCGACCACCGGCCCGCGTGGGACGACGGCGCCGAGGAGGCGGTCGGCGAGGCCGCCGGCGAGGCCGCGGCGGCGCCGGCGGGGACGGCAGCGGGCATCGGGGACGCGCAGGAGGCACCGGCCGCTTCCTCGGCGCCGTCGTCACGCCGGCGCGGAGCCGGCCAGCTGGCGAGCGGCATCAGCGCCTTCCAGCGGGACACCGCCCCGCACGTGCGGGACGAGCTGGCCCGGCTGGCCCGCGAGGGCCAGCGGCCCTCGCAGCTCTTCCTCACCTGTGCGGACTCCCGCCTGGTGACCAGCATGATCACGGCCAGCGGCCCGGGCGACCTGTTCACCGTGCGCAACGTCGGGAACCTGGTCCCGCTGCCAGGGGCCGAGTCCACGGACGACTCCGTCGCCGCGGCCATCGAGTACGCCGTGGACGTGCTCCAGGTCAGCAGCATCACGGTCTGCGGTCACTCGGGCTGCGGGGCGATGCAGGCCTTGCTCACCTCCTCGCCCGCCATGCCCATGACCCCGCTGCGCCGCTGGCTGCGGCACGGGCTGCCCAGCCTGGAGCGGATGGCCAGCCCCCACCACGCCTGGGCGCGGATTGCGGGCCGGCTCCCTGCCGACGCCGTGGAGCAGCTCTGCCTGACCAATGTGGTGCAGCAGCTGGAGCACCTGCGGGCCCACGAAGCGGTGGCCCGCCGGCTCGCCGAGGGCACCCTGGAACTGCACGGGATGTACTTCCACGTGGGCGAGGCACAGGCGTACCTGTTGTCCGAGGGCGAGGACTTCTTCGACTGCCGGGTCTTCGACAGCGTCGGCCAGCACGCATGATCATGGCGCCGGTGAACCGGTAGCCTCCCGTATCCGTGCAACGGTTCGGCCCCTCCCCGCCGCGGTGGCGGGAAGGGGCCGTTCGCGCGCCGTTCGCGTGGCCCGCCCCCGCCCAGACGTGCTATAGGTCTAAACCAATTCTCGGCTACCCCTTGTCACCTGGGCCGCTGACTGATGAGCTATGCCCGGGGACACAACGGACACCCTGGGAAAGGGAGATGTCGTGAGCAATGAGAGCCTGGCCAATCTGCTCAAGGAGGAGCGGCGGTTCGCACCGCCTGCCGATCTGGCCGCCGCTGCCAACGTCACAGAGGCGGCGTACACACGGGCCGACGCGGACCGGCTGGGCTTCTGGGCCGAGCAGGCCCGGCGGCTGACCTGGGAGACCGAGCCCACCGAAACGCTCGACTGGACGAACCCGCCCTTCGCGAAGTGGTTCGCGGACGGCACGCTGAACGTCGCGTACAACTGCGTGGACCGGCACGTCGAGGCCGGCAACGGCGACCGCGTCGCCCTCCACTTCGAGGGCGAGCCCGGCGACAGCCGCTCGATCACCTACGCCGAGCTCAAGGACGAGGTCTCCAGGGCCGCGAACGCCCTGACCGAGCTGGGCGTACAGGCCGGCGACCGCGTCGCCGTCTACCTGCCGATGATCCCCGAGGCGGTCGTCGCGATGCTGGCGTGCGCCCGCGTCGGCGCCGCGCACTCCGTGGTCTTCGGCGGCTTCTCCGCCGACGCCGTCGCCTCCCGCATCCAGGACGCCGACGCCAAGCTGGTCATCACCGCCGACGGCGGCTACCGCCGCGGCAAGCCGAGCGCGCTCAAGCCCGCCATCGACGAGGCCGTCGGCAAGTGCCCGCAGGTCGAGCACGTGCTCGTGGTCCGCCGCACCGGCCAGGACACCGCGTTCACCGAGGGCCGCGACGTCTGGTGGCACGAGATCGTCGGGCGCCAGTCCGCCGAGCACACCCCGCAGGCCTTCGACGCCGAGCACCCGCTGTTCATCCTCTACACCTCGGGGACCACGGGTAAGCCCAAGGGCATCCTGCACACCTCGGGCGGCTACCTGACGCAGGCCGCGTACACCCACCACGCGGTCTTCGACCTGAAGCCGGAGACCGATGTCTACTGGTGCACCGCCGACATCGGCTGGGTGACCGGGCACTCCTACATCGTCTACGGGCCGCTCGCCAACGGCGCCACCCAGGTCATGTACGAGGGCACCCCCGACACCCCGCACCAGGGCCGGTTCTGGGAGGTCGTGCAGAAGTACGGCGTCACCATCCTCTACACGGCACCCACCGCGATCCGCACGTTCATGAAGTGGGGCGACGACATCCCCGCGAAGTTCGACCTCACCAGCCTGCGCGTGCTGGGATCGGTCGGCGAGCCGATCAACCCCGAGGCCTGGATCTGGTACCGCAAGCACATCGGCGGCGACCGCTGCCCGATCGTGGACACCTGGTGGCAGACCGAGACCGGCGCCATGATGATCTCCCCGCTGCCCGGCGTCACCGCCACCAAGCCCGGCTCCGCCCAGCGCGCCCTGCCCGGGATCTGCGCCACCGTCGTGGACGACGAGGCGAACGAGGTCCCCCACGGCGGAGGCGGCTACCTCGTCCTCACCGAGCCGTGGCCCTCCATGCTGCGCACCATCTGGGGCGACGACCAGCGGTTCATCGACACCTACTGGTCGCGCTTCGAGGGCCGGTACTTCGCGGGCGACGGCGCCAAGAAGGACGAGGACGGCGACATCTGGCTCCTCGGCCGCGTCGACGACGTCATGCTCGTCTCCGGCCACAACATCTCCACCACCGAAGTCGAGTCGGCGCTCGTCTCGCACCCCTCGGTCGCCGAGGCGGCCGTGGTCGGCGCCGCCGACGAGACCACCGGCCAGGCCATCGTCGCCTTCGTCATCCTGCGCGGCAGCGCCTCCGAGACCGACACCCTCGTCGCGGAACTCCGCAACCACGTCGGTGCCACGCTCGGCCCGATCGCCAAGCCGAAGCGGATCCTGCCGGTGCAGGAGCTGCCGAAGACCCGCTCGGGCAAGATCATGCGCCGTCTGCTGCGCGACGTGGCCGAGAACCGCGCGGTCGGCGACGTCACCACGCTCGCCGACTCCTCGGTCATGGACCTGATCCAGAGCCGGCTCCCCGCGGCGGGCAGCGAGGACTGATCCCGTCGTCCGTGCACCGGTCCGCCGCACGGACGAGGGCACAGGGGCATCCGGCGCGACGCGCCGGATGCCCTTTTCGCACTTAAAGTGATGATCGCCGGATACGCCCTCGCCCCTCGCGACAGCTGTAAAATACGAAAAACGTCAAGAACGTCCACAGGGTGCGCCGGGAAGTCTGGTCGGCAACTGCATGTGTCATGCCGTCGACCAACCGGAGGTCCCCCGTGGTCCCGCCCACCCCCACCGAACCCCAGCGCCGCACGCTGCTCGGCCGGCTCACCTGGCCGGAACGCCGTTTCGTCGCCGACGCGCTGCGCACCGAGACCGTCGGCGGCGTACTCCTGCTGGCGGCCGCGGTCGCCGCCCTGCTGTGGGCGAACATCCCCGGGATCTCCGGCAGCTACGACAGCGTCCGTTCCTTCCACCTGGGCCCCTCCTCCCTCGGCCTGGACCTCTCGCTCCAGCACTGGGCGGCCGACGGCCTGCTCGCCGTCTTCTTCTTCGTCGCGGGCGTCGAGCTCAAGCGCGAACTCGTCGCGGGCGACCTGCGCGACCCCAAGGCAGCCGCCCTGCCGGTGATCGCCGCCCTCTGCGGCATGGCCGTACCCGCACTGGTCTACGTACTCGTCAACACCGCCGGCGGCGGTTCGATGGACGGCTGGGCGGTGCCGACCGCCACCGACATCGCCTTCGCCCTCGCCGTCCTCGCCGTCATCGGCACCTCGCTGCCCTCCGCGCTGCGCGCCTTCCTGCTGACCCTCGCCGTCGTCGACGACCTCTTCGCGATCATGATCATCGCGGTGTTCTTCACCAGCGACATCAACGTCGCGGCTCTCGGCGGCGCCTTCGCCGGGCTGGTCCTCTTCTGGTTCCTGCTCCGCCGCAACGTCCGCGGCTGGTACGTGTACCTGCCGCTGGCCCTGGTCATCTGGGGCCTGATGTACAACAGCGGGGTCCACGCCACCATCGCCGGCGTGGCCATGGGCCTGATGCTGCGCTGCACCCGCAGGGAGGGCGAGGCGCAGTCCCCCGGGGAGCACATCGAGCACCTGGTGCGGCCCGTGTCCGCGGGTCTGGCCGTGCCCCTCTTCGCCCTCTTCGCCGCGGGGGTCTCCCTCTCCGACGAGGCCATCGCGCAGGTCTTCACCCGGCCCGAGACCCTCGGCGTGGTCCTAGGCCTGGTCGTGGGCAAGACCGTGGGCATCTTCGGCGGCACCTGGCTCGCCGCCCGCTTCACCCGGGCGGAGCTGGGCGAGGACCTCGCCTGGCCCGACGTCTTCGCCGTGGCCACCCTCGCGGGCATCGGCTTCACCGTCTCCCTCCTGATCGGCGAACTGGCCTTCGCCGGCGATCCGGCCCTCACCGACGAGGTGAAGGCCGCCGTCCTGATCGGCTCCCTCATCGCCGCCCTGCTCGCGGCCGTCCTCCTCAAGCTGCGCAACCGCAGGTACAGGGCGCTCACCGATGCGGAGGACCGGGACGAGGACGACGACGGCATCCCGGACATCTACGAGGAGCACGACCCGGAGTACCACCTCCGGATGGCCCGGATCCACGAGGCCCGGGCCGCGGAGCACCGCCGCAGGGCCTCCGCGGCGGCGGACGCCGCGGCCGAAGCGTCGGCCGGGTCCAGCGGCGGCGCCGGTCGTCCGGCATGATCTGACTGACGGCGCAGCCGCCGCCGACGGCGGACGACCGCAGTCGGCAGCCGACGACAGAGGGAGAGAGCGATGAGCGCAGTGGACCAAGGGGCGCAGGGAGCCGAGCGCACACTGGGCCAGCTGGTCGCCTCGGCCACCGCCGAGATGTCCGCCCTGGTGCACGACGAGATCGCCCTCGCCAAGGCGGAGATCCGCCAGGACGTCAAGCGGGCGGGCATCGGCGGCGCCGCGGTCAGCGTCGCAGGAGTGTTCGCCCTCTTCTCGCTGCCGGTGCTGAGCTTCGCCGCGGCGTACGGGATCCACAACCTCGGGCTCGGCCTCGCCTGGTCCTTCCTGATCGTAGGCGTGGCGTTCCTGCTGCTCGCGGGCCTGCTGGCGCTGATCGCGGTGTCCAAGTTCAAGAAGGTGAAGCCGCCGGAGAAGTCCATCGCCTCGGTCAAGCAGACCGCGGCCCTCGTCGGGACCGTCAAGCCGCATCCGCGGCCGGTGAGTGACAAGGCCCTGGGTGTGGCACGCTCGTCCTCATGACAGCGCCCACGCCGGATCCCAGCACTCCCCCCACTGCGGCCTCGGCGGTACGGCTCGACCTCCCCGGCGGCCGCGCGGTCACCCACCGGGACGTGGCGGCCAACGGCGCGCGCTTCCACGTCGCCGAGGTAGGCGACGGGCCGCTGGTCCTCCTCCTGCACGGGTTCCCGCAGTTCTGGTGGACGTGGCGGCACCAGCTGACCGCCCTCGCCGACGCGGGCTACCGGGCCGTCGCGATGGACCTGCGCGGGGTGGGCGGCAGCGACCGCACCCCGCGCGGCTACGACCCGGCCAACCTGGCCCTGGACATCACCGGCGTCGTACGGTCCCTCGGCGAGCCGGACGCCGCCCTGGTCGGGCACGACCTGGGCGGGTACCTGGCGTGGACGGCGGCCGTGATGCGGCCCAAGCTGGTGCGCCGGCTCGTCGTCTCCTCGATGCCGCACCCGCGCCGGTGGCGCTCGGCGATGCTCTCGGACTTCGGCCAGACGCGGGCGAGTTCGCACATCTGGGGCTTCCAGCGGCCGTTCGTCCCCGAGCGGCAGCTCGTCGCCGACGGCGGGGCGATGGTCGGGCAGCTGATCAGGGACTGGTCGGGGCCGCGACTGCCCGAGGACGAGGACCTGGGCGTGTACCAGCGGGCGATGTGCATCCCGTCGACCGCGCACTGCTCGGTGGAGCCGTACCGCTGGATGATGCGCTCCATGGCCCGGCCCGACGGGCTCCAGTTCAACCGGCGGATGAAGCGGCCGGTGCGCGTCCCGACGCTGCACCTGCACGGCTCCCTCGATCCCGTGATGCGTACGCGCAGTGCCGCGGGCTCCGGCGAGTACGTCGAAGCCCCGTACCGCTGGCGGCTGTTCGACGGGCTCGGGCATTTTCCGCACGAGGAGGACCCGGCTGCCTTCTCCACCGAGCTGGTGAACTGGCTGAAGGACCCCGAGCCGGACCGGTGATCAGCCGGCGCCGTCCGCGCACGGGGCAGCGCCTGACGGACCACCAGGTCGCCGCATACGTCCCTATGACAAACATTCAATTGCCCGGCGCATAGGCCAATTGGCCGCCCTGTACGGGGTTACCGACCTTGGGGCCCGGGCACAGCTCGGAGTATGAGCTGGACGCACGACTACGGTGACACCGCACACGAACACCGCCCGGCGGCTTCCGCGGGCACCCACGAGAGGACGGGCCGGCGGCCCGCCCACGACCCCCGACTCGGGATCTCCCGCATCCTGCGGCGCCGGGCCCGCTGGGTCTCGGCGCGCCTGCGCCATCCTCGGACGTAGGCCGCCCCTTCCCCGGACGTACGGGCTCCGCGGCCCGTACGTCACCGGGACCGCGCGGCGCACCCGTCAGGACGGCGCACCGGCCCGGACGCACGGATCAGGACGCACGGATCAGGACGCACGGATCAGAGGGCGCAGCCCTGGCTGTCGACCCGGCGGTCGGCGGTCTTCCCGATCCGGATGTCGTCGCGGATCTCGTCCACGGTGAGGGCGTAGCCGGTGTTCGGGTCGTCCAGGGACTTCGCGAACACGACCCCGTAGACCTTGCCGTCGGGCGTCAGCAGCGGACCGCCCGAGTTGCCCTGGCGGACCGTCGCGTACAGCGAGTAGACGTCCCGGCGCACGGTGCTCCGGTGGTAGATGTCCGGCCCGTTGGCATTGATCCGTCCGCGCACCCGGGCCGCGCGGACGTCGTACGCGCCGTTCTCCGGGAAGCCCGCGACGATCGCGTCGCTGCCGCTCGACGCGTCCTTGTCGGCGAACTGCAGGGGCTCCGCCTTCAGCTTGGGCACGTCCAGGACGGCGATGTCGCGCTCCCAGTCGTAGAGCACGACCTTGCCGTCGTACAGCTTGCCCTCGCCGCCGACCTGCACGGTCGGCTCGCCGACCCCGCCGACCACATGCGCGTTGGTCATCACCTTGCCGGGCGCGAAGACGAAGCCGGTGCCCTCCAGCACCTTGCTGCAACTCGGCGCCGTACCGACGACCTTCACGATCGAGCGTTTGGCCTGGTCGCTGACCGGGCTGGCGGCGAGCGCCGGATCGGGCGCCTTCACCTCGGTGATGGGCTCGTTGGCGAACGGGTTGAACACCGGCGGGAAGCCGCTGCGGGCGAGGGTGGAGCTGAAGTCGGAGAACCAGGTGTTCGACTGGGCGGGCAGCACCCGCGACACGCCGAGCAGCACCTTGGAGTTGCGCACCTCCTTGCCCAGCGTGGGCAGTGAGGTCCAGGCGAGCATCGACCCGATCAGCCAGGCCACCAGGAGCATGGCGATCACATTGACCAGGGCGCCGCCGGTGGCGTCGAGGGCGCGGGCCGGCGACCAGGTGATGTGGCGGCGGAGCCTGCCGCCCAGGTGGGTGGTGAGGGCCTGGCCGATCGATGCGCAGATGATGATCACTACGACGGCGATGACGACGACCGTGGAGGACGCCTGCTCCCCGTTGTCCGTCACCCGGTCCCAGATCAGCGGGATCACGGACACGGCGACGAGGCCGCCGCCGAGGAAGCCGATCACCGACAGGATGCCGACGACGAAGCCCTGGCGGTAGCCGACGATCGCGAACCATACGGCGGCGAGCAGCAACAAGATGTCCAGCACGTTCACGTGGGCCACCGTCTCACGAGCGCCAGTCGAGCGGGACCTGCCGGGAGCGGTCCCATGGCTGCTCCCAGCCCGCGAAGTGCAGCAGCCGGTCGATCACTCCGGCGGTGAATCCCCAGACCAGGGCCGATGCGACCGTGAAGGCAGGGCCGTGGTGGCCACTCGGGTGGATCGCCGTGACCCGGTGCGCGGGGTCCGTGAGATCGGCCACGGGCACCGTGAAGACGCGGGCCGTCTCGGCCGGGTCCATGGCGCCGACCGGGCTCGGGGTCCGCCACCAGCCGAGCACCGGGGTCACCACGAACTCGCTGACCGGGATGTAGAGGCGGGGCAGCACCCCGAAGAGCTGGACGCCCGCGGGGTCCAGCCCGGTCTCCTCCTCGGCCTCGCGCAGCGCGGCGCGCAGCGGGCCGGTGGTCTGCGGGTCGCCGTCCTCGGGGTCGAGGGCGCCGCCGGGGAAGGAGGGCTGGCCGGCGTGCGAGCGGAGGCTGCCGGCCCGCTCCATCAGCAGCAGCTCCGGGCCGCGGGGGCCCTCGCCGAAGAGGATGAGCACGGCGGACTGGCGCCCCCGGCCGTCCTCCGGCGGCAGGAAGCGGCTGAGCTGGGTCGGGCGGACGGTGCGGACCGCCTCCACGACCGGGCCGAGCCACTCGGGCAGGCCCTGCGTGCTGACGGCGGTGCTGCCGCGTGCACCCGCCCGCGGGGCTCCGGGGGCCTGCGCACGGGGCTGCGGGTGCCCGCCGGCCTGCTGCGGGTGCCCGCCGGCCTGCTGCGGATGCCCGCCGGCCTGCTGCGGGTGCCCGCCGGCTCGTTGCGGGTGCCTGCCGGCCTGCTGCTGGCGGGCGCCGACCGGCTGCGGGCGGGCGCCGACCGGTTGCGAGCCGGCGCCGGCCTGCTGCGGGCGGGCGCCGGGCGGGACCGCTTCCTGCCCGTCCGGGTCCCGTCCGTCCGCATGCTGCCGGCCCGCGTCATGCGCGTCCGCGTCGGCCACCGGGCTGTTCTGCGTCGCCCCAGTCATGGGCACCCCTGTCCGTGTTCCCCCGCACCACCAACGCGGCCCGGGTACCGATTCGTTCCTACGGCCGTGCCTGCGGTCCGCCCAGCGGCGCCGCCGGAAGACCCGGGTAGTCGGCCGGCGGGCTCAGCCGCTGGCCGGGCTGACCGCCCTTCTCGTACTTCAGCAGCTTGCGCGCCTTCTCCGGGTCGGTCTCGCCCTCCCCGTACGCCGGGCAGAGCGGGGCGATCGGGCAGGCGCCGCAGGCCGGCTTGCGGGCATGGCAGATGCGGCGGCCGTGGAAGACGACGCGGTGCGAGAGCATCGTCCACTCGCTGCTCGGGAAGATCGCGCAGATCTCCGCCTCGACCTTCTCCGGGTCCTCCTGCGCGGTCCACTTCCAGCGGCGGACCAGCCGGCCGAAGTGGGTGTCCACGGTGATGCCCGGGACCCCGAAGGCGTTGCCGAGGACGACATTGGCCGTCTTGCGGCCGACGCCGGGCAGGCTGACCAGGTCTTCGAGGCGGCCCGGCACCTCCCCGTCGAACCGGTCCCGCAGCGCCTGCGAGAGGCCCAGCAGGGACTTGGACTTCGCCCGGAAGAACCCGGTCGGCCGGATGATCTCCTCCAGGTCCTCGGGGGCCGCCGCGGCCATGTCCTCGGGCGTCGGATAGGCGGCGAACAGGGCCGGGGTGGTCTGGTTCACGCGCAGGTCGGTGGTCTGCGCGGACAGCACGGTCGCCACCAGCAGCTCGAAGGGATTGCGGAAGTCCAGCTCCGGATGGGCGTACGGATAGATATCGGCCAGCTCACGGTTGATGCGGCGGGCCCTTCGCACCATGGCCAGACGGGATTCCTGCTTCGGCACCGTCGCCTTCTTGGCCGAAACTTTACCTTCGGAAGGGGGCGCGGCCTTCCTGGACCTCTTCGCAGGGGCTTGTTCGCCCACGGCTGAATCGAGGGGTGCCGTCACTCCCGCGGACCCCTTGGCCTGTGCTCTCACCGGCTTATTGGACACCCGGCCAGCCTAAGGCCGGCCGGTGACACCCGCCCGGACCTCAGGTAACACCACTCCGATTGGCCTCCTGCCGCACAGCACACCCGTACGTCCGGCATCCTTGTGATTGATCGCACTGTTTTCGCCGTCCGGCAAAATGACGGGGAGCACGGTCCCCTGAGCTGGTCGACATAGGAGAGAGACTCGTGGACGACGTTCTGCGGCGCGCCCCGCTCTTCGCGGCGCTCGATGACGAGCAGGCCGCGGAGCTCCGCGCCTCCATGGGCGAGGTGACCCTCGCACGCGGTGACGCCCTGTTCCACGAGGGCGACCCCGGTGACCGGCTCTACGTGGTCACCGAGGGCAAGGTGAAGCTGCACCGCACCTCCCCCGACGGCCGCGAGAACATGCTCGCCGTCCTCGGCCCCGGCGAGCTGATCGGCGAGCTGTCGCTCTTCGACCCGGGCCCGCGCACCGCCACCGCCACCGCCCTGACCGAGGTCAAGCTCCTCGGGCTCGGGCACGGGGACCTGCAGCCGTGGCTCAACGCCCGGCCCGAGGTCGCGACCGCGCTGCTGCGCGCCGTCGCCCGGCGCCTGCGCAAGACCAACGACCAGATGTCCGACCTGGTCTTCTCCGATGTCCCCGGCCGCGTGGCCCGGGCGCTCCTCGACCTGTCGCGCCGCTTCGGCGTGCAGTCGGAGGAGGGCATCCACGTGGTGCACGACCTGACGCAGGAGGAGCTCGCGCAGCTCGTCGGCGCCTCCCGCGAGACGGTGAACAAGGCCCTGGCCGACTTCGCGGGCCGCGGCTGGCTCCGCCTGGAGGCCCGCGCGGTCATCCTGCTGGACGTGGAGCGGCTGGCGAAGCGCTCCCGCTGACACCCGGTCCGCCGCGAGGGGGTCCTGCCGCAGGTCGGGCAGGACCCCCTCGTGCGTCCGCGCGGCCCCCGGCGGCCGCAGGCCCCGTACGGCCCGCACACGGCTCACCTCCCGGACGGCGGCTCCCCTGCCGTCCGGCGCCGCGGGCGGGGCACAGTAGGGCCCATGGAGCGCAAGGGGCTGGACGCGGACGGGTACATCGAGCGGGAGGGTTCCCTCGGGCGGGTCCAGGGGGAGTTCGCCGGCGTGGTCGCGGCGGCGCGGGAGCGGATCGCGCAGGCGTACGGTGCCCGGCTGCACAGCGCGTACCTGTACGGCTCGGTGCCGCGCGGGAGCGCCCGGCCCGGGCGCTCCGACCTGGACCTCCTGCTCGCCCTGCACCGCGCCCCCACCGGGGAGGACCGTGACGCCGCCGAGGTGCTGGCGGACGGGCTCGACGAGGACTTCGCGCAGATCGACGGGGCCGGCATCCTGCTGTACGGCAAGGAGACGCTGCTGAGCGAGGAGGAGCGGCACGACCTGGGCTGGTTCCTCGCCTGCCTGTGCACCCCGCTGCTCGGCGCCGACCTGGCGGAGCACCTGCCCCGCTACCGGCCGGACAGCCTGCTCGCCCGCGAGAGCAACGGCGACCTGGCCCGCCTGCTCCCCCGGGTGCGCGCCCGGGCCGGCGAGGCCTCGACGCCCCGGGAGTACCGCCGGCTGAACCGGGGGACCGCCCGGCACCTGGTCCGCACCGGGTTCACGCTGGTGATGCCGCTCTGGGGCGGCTGGACCAGCGACCTCGCCGAGTCCGCAGCGGTCTTCGGGCGGTACTACCCGCAGCGCGCCGCACAGATGCGGGCGGCCGCCCGGGTGGCCCTGGACCCGGTCGCCGACCCGGAGGTGCTGCGGGGGTTCACCGAGGACCTCGGACCGTGGCTGGCGGCGGAGTACGAGGCCCGGCACGGCGTGAAGTCACCGCGCGGCGGCCCATGGCGGTGACCCTGCGGGTCAACCCACCCGGGCCGAGGCGGCCTCGATGGCGTCCACGGCCTGCTTGGCCTCCGGCAGGCTCGCGCCGGTGGCCTGGCGGTAGGCCTTGACGGCCCCGACCGTGCGGCCCTCGCGGAGCAGGGCCCGCACCTCCCCGGCCACCGGGTGCTCCGGCTCCTCGATACCGAAGTGCGCCAGCACCAGCCCGAGGCGGCGCTCCAGCCGGGCGGCCCGCTGGTCGAGGGCCTTCATCCGCAGCACGACCGCGGAGGTGATCCAGCCGGCTGTGGCGATCAGGGCGAGCAGCAGGAACAACGTGTTCACTCGGGTCCTCCCGGAATCAGTCCGTGATCTTGAAGGTACTCGAGCTGCGCCCGAACGGACCATTCCGCGGCCGGCCACAAGGAGCGGTCCACGTCCTTGTAGACCTGCGCGACCACGGCCTCGGGGGTGGCGAAGCCGTTCTCCACGGCGGTCTCCACCTGCGCGAGGCGGTGCGCGCGGTGTGCCAGGTAGAACTCGACGGCCCCCTGCGCGTCCTCCAGGACCGGCCCGTGGCCCGGCAGCACCGTGTGCACCCCGTCGTCGACGGTGAGGGAGCGCAGCCGGCGCAGCGAGTCCAGGTAGTCCCCGAGGCGCCCGTCGGGGTGCGCGACGACGGTGGTGCCGCGGCCGAGGATCGTGTCGCCGGTCAGCACGGCCCGGTCGGCGGGCAGGTGGAAGCAGAGCGAGTCGGAGGTGTGGCCGGGGGTCGGCACGACCCGCAGCTCCAGTCCGCCGGTGCGCACCACGTCCCCGGGGGCCAGGCCCTCGTCCCCGAGGCGCAGGGCCGGGTCCAGCGCCCGCACCCGGGTCCCGGTGAGCTCGGCGAAGCGGCCGGCGCCCTCGGCGTGGTCCGGGTGGCCGTGGGTGAGCAGGGTGAGGGCGATCCGCTTGCCCGCCTGCTCGGCGGCGGCGACGACGGCCCTCAGGTGCCCCTCGTCCAGCGGGCCGGGGTCGATGACCACGGCCAGCTCGGAGCCGGGTTCCGAGACGAGCCAGGTGTTGGTGCCGTCCAGGGTCATCGCGGAGGCATTGGGGGCCAGGACGTTGACCGCGCGGGCGGTGGCCGGCCCGGAGGTGACGACCCCGCGGGGCCGGCCGGGCAGTGCGGCGGCGTCGGTCATGCAGGGCCTCCCGGGCGGACGCGCTTGGTGAACTCGTCGTGGCCGGGCCAGCTGAGCACCAGCTCCCCGTCCTTGAGCGTGGCGCGGGCCAGCACCGGCGCGAGGTCCTGCGCCGCGGCGGCGGTCAGGGCCTCGGCGGCGCTGCCGTACGGCTCCAGGGAGCGCAGGGTCGCGATGGTGGGGGGCATCATCAGCAGGTCGCCCCGGTCGTAGCCGTCGGCCGCCTCGGCCGGGCGGATCCAGACCGTCCGGTCCGCTTCGGTGGAGGCGTTGCGGGTGCGCTGGCCCTCGGGGAGCGCGGCCACGAAGAACCAGGTGTCGTAGCGGCGCGGCTCGAACTCCGGGGTGATCCAGCGGGCCCAGGCCCCGAGCAGGTCGGAGCGCAGCCGCAGACCGCGGCGGTCGAGGAACTCGGCGAAGGACAGCTCGCGGGCCACCAGCGCCTGCCGGTCGGCTTCCCAGTCGTCCCCCGTGGTGTCGCCGACGACGGTGTCGGCGCTCTCACCGGCGAGCAGCACGCCCGCCTCCTCGAAGGTCTCGCGGACCGCCCCGCACACGATGGCCTGGGCCACGGCGGGGTCACTGCCGAGCCGCGCGGCCCACTCCTGCCGGGAGGGCCCGGCCCACCCCACCTGGTGCTCCGCGTCGCGGGGGTCGACCCCGCCGCCGGGATAGGCGTACGCGCCTCCGGCGAAGGCCATGGAGGACCGCCTGCGCAGCATGTGCACGGCCGGACCGGCGGAGGTGTCGCGCAGCAGCATCACGGTGGCGGCGCGCCGGGGCTCCACCGGGGTGAGCAAACCGTCCGCGAGCGCGCGGATCCGGTCGGGCCACTCCGGCGGGTACCACTGCCCTCCGGCGGGAGGCTGCTGCTGACCGTGCTGACCATGGGGCATGGCCGGATGCTACGGCCATCCGGCCCGATGTTCGAGGGCCCCCCGGTTCCGCGGGCCGGGAACGCCGACGGGGCCGGGACCGCCGAGGAGGCCGGGACCGCCGGCGGGGTCGGGAAAGCCGACGGGGCCGGGACGGCGCGTGTGCGCCCTCCCGGCCCCGTACCGGGCCGTACGGACCCTCAGGCCCCGGCCACCAGCTCGACCTGGATCTCGACCTCCACGGGGGCGTCCAGCGGCAGGACCGCCACGCCGACCGCGCTGCGGGCGTGCACGCCCTTCTCGCCGAGGACGGCGCCCAGGAGCTCGCTGGCCCCGTTGAGCACGCCCGGCTGGCCGGTGAAGTCGGGGGCCGAGGCCACGAAGCCGACGACCTTCACGATCCGCGCGATCTTGTCGAGGTCGCCGGTCACCGACTTGACGGCGGCCAGCGCGTTCAGCGCACAGGTGGCCGCCAGCTCCTTGGCCTGCTCCGCCGAGACCTCGGCGCCGACCTTGCCGGTGACCGGCAGGCTGCCCTTGACCATCGGAAGCTGCCCCGCGGTGTACACGTAGGCACCGGAGCGCACGGCCGGCTGGTAGGCGGCCAGCGGCGGGACGACCTCGGGGAGGGTCAGGCCGAGTTCGGCCAGCTTCGCCTCGACGACACCGCTCATGCCTTCTCCCGCTTGAGGTAGGCAACGAGCTGCTCGGGGTTGTTCGGGCCGGGCACGACCTGGACGAGCTCCCAGCCGTCCTCGCCCCAGGTGTCCAGGATCTGCTTGGTGGCGTGGACCAGCAGGGGGACCGTCGCGTATTCGAACTTCTTGGTCATGGGAGCGAGGGTAGTACCTCTCGTGCGGGGCTCATGCGCGTCCCGAGAGCCGAGTGGTTAGGCTCGGACGCTGTGAGCAGGCTCCAGGTGGTCAGCGGCAAGGGCGGCACCGGCAAGACCACGGTCGCCGCGGCACTCGCGCTCGCCCTCGCACGCGAGGGCAGGCGGACTCTACTGGTGGAGGTCGAGGGCAGGCAGGGGCTCGCGCAGCTCTTCGGCGCCGAGGCGCTCCCCTACGAGGAGCGGAAGATCGCGGTCGCGCCGGGCGGGGGCGAGGTCTTCGCACTGGCCATCGACGCCGAGCGGGCGCTCCTCGACTACCTCCAGATGTTCTACAAGCTCGGCTCGGCCGGGCGGGCCCTGAAGAAGCTCGGCGCCATCGACTTCGCGACCACCATCGCGCCGGGCCTGCGGGACGTCCTGCTGACCGGCAAGGCGTGCGAGGCGGTGCGGCGCAAGGACAAGGCGGGCCGGTTCGCCTATGACCACGTGATCATGGACGCGCCGCCCACCGGGCGGATCACCCGCTTCCTGAACGTCAACGACGAGGTGGCGGGGCTGGCCCGGTTCGGGCCGATCCACCACCAGGCCCAGGCCGTCATGAAGGTGCTCAAGTCCCCCGAGACGGCCGTCCACCTCGTGACCCTGCTGGAGGAGATGCCCGTCCAGGAGACCGCGGACGGCATCGCCGAGCTCCAGGAGGCCGGGCTTCCGGTGGGCCGGGTCGTGATCAACATGGTCCGCCCGCACCACCTCGACGAGGACACCCTGCGCTCCGCGGGCGAGGGGCACCGCACCGAGCTGGCCAAGGCCCTGTCCCGGGCCGGCCTCGGCGGGGCCCGGCGCGGCGGATTGGCCGAGCGGCTGGTCGGACCGCTGCTGGACCAGGCGGCCGAGCACGCGGGCCGGGTGGAGCTGGAGCGCGCGCAGCGCGCCGTACTGAAGGGGCTTCAGGTGCCGACGTACGAACTCCCCCTGCTCGGCTCAGGGGTGGACCTGGCCGGGCTGTACGCGCTGGCCAAGGACCTGCGCAAGCAGGCGGTGGCGCCGTGAGCGGGGACGGGGGCACCGTGGGCCTGGACGCTCCGCCGTGGCTGGCGGTCGACCGGCTGCTGGACGACCCGCAGAACCGGATCGTCGTGTGCTGCGGGTCGGGCGGGGTCGGCAAGACCACCACGGCCGCGGCCCTGGGGGTCCGGGCGGCCGAACGGGGGCGCAAGGCGGTGGTGCTCACCATCGACCCGGCACGCCGGCTCGCGCAGTCGATGGGGATCGACTCGCTGGACAACACCCCGCGCAAGGTGGCGGGCGTGGGCGCCGACGGCGGTGAACTGCACGCCATGATGCTGGACATGAAGCGGACCTTCGACGAGATCGTCGAGGCGCACGCGGACGGCGAGCGGGCCCGTGCCATCCTGGCCAACCCCTTCTACCAGTCCCTGTCGGCCGGATTCGCGGGCACGCAGGAGTACATGGCGATGGAGAAGCTGGGGCAGCTGCGGGCCCGGGACGACTGGGACCTGATCATCGTCGACACCCCGCCGAGCCGGTCCGCCCTGGACTTCCTGGACGCGCCGAAGCGGCTCGGGTCCTTCCTGGACGGGAAGTTCATCCGGGTGCTGATGGCTCCGGCGAAGGTGGGCGGCCGGGCGGGGATGAAGTTCCTCAATGTCGGCATGTCGATGATGACGGGCACCCTCAGCAAGCTGATGGGCGCTTCGCTGCTGAAGGACGTGCAGACCTTCGTGGCCGCGATGGACACCATGTTCGGCGGCTTCCGCACCCGCGCCGACGCCACCTTCCGGCTCCTCCAGGCTCCCGGTACGGCCTTCCTCGTGGTCGCGGCGCCCGAGCCGGACGCCCTGCGGGAGGCGGCGTACTTCGTGGAGCGGCTGGCCGCCGAGGGGATGCCGCTGGCGGGCCTGGTGCTCAACCGGGTCCACGGGAGCGGCGCCGACCAGCTGTCCGCAGAGCGGGCCTTGGCCGCCGCAGAGAATCTTGAAGAGGGCGGCATTGTCGATCAGGAGTCCGGGAAAGCTGGACTTCGTGACGCGGCCGCGGGCTCTCCCGAGACCGGCTCCCCCAGCGCCGAAGGCCTCACGGCCGACGCGGGCGGCAGCACGCGGGACGAGCTCACACCGGACGGCACCGGGCCGGACGGGACCGGGCCGGACGGGACCGGTGTGGACGGCAGCGGTGTGGACGGCACCGGTGTGGACGAAGTCGCGGTGGATGCCCTCGCGGTCGGCTTGCTGCGCCTGCACGTGGAGCGGATGCAGGTGATCGCGCGTGAACAGCGCACACGCGACCGCTTCACCTCACTGCACCCCGAAGTGGCGGTGGCCGAAGTGGCCGCCCTGCCCGGCGATGTGCACGACCTCGCCGGGCTTCGGGCCATCGGAGAGCGACTCGCGGCCGGGGTGCCGGCCGGAGCGTAGGCGTTCCTACGACAGGGCGCGCGGGTGGTTACCCGACGGCCGCGTACGTCTCGTACGCCTCGTACGGAACGTCTGCCTCCGCATCAGCATCCATGGTGAGGATGCCCGTACTGCGCTCGTACTCCGTGCGGGCGGTTTCGAGCAGCCGTCGCCACGAGGTGACGGTGGGACGCCGGCGCAGCAGCGCACGTCGTTCCCGCTCGGTCATTCCGCCCCACACACCGAACTCGACACGGTTGTCGAGCGCGTCGGCCAGGCACTCGGTCCGCACCGGACATCCGGTGCACACCGCCTTGGCCCTGTTCTGTGCTGCTCCTTGAACGAACAGTTCATCCGGATCGGTAGTGCGGCAGGCTGCCTGCGCACTCCAGTCGGTAACCCAGCCCATCCCGGCGCCGTCCTCTCCCGAATCGAGGCTCCCCCACGGCGGCAGCGGCATATTCACCGCTACCAGTTGAGGACGTTACGGAAGGTGGACACAGCGCAACACCCCCGACGGGCCCAATCTTGAATGGTCCGAACGGACTATGGGTAAGCGGCAGATCACCCGACGGAGTGATCCGGCGACATGCCCGGCCATTCCGGCAATTCGGATGGAATCGGGAGAGCCCCGGCACGGTGCGTCGAGCGCGGACGATCAGATTCGGACAGGAGTCCACCCCCTTCGGGAAGGGTGAAAATCAAGCCGCGGGGTTGATGTCGCACCGCACTGCTGTGACAGTTGGGGACAGCTTAGGCCAAGGCATTCGCGCGTGTCCGGCGAATCAGAACGTAGGCTGCCCTCCATGGGAAAGAAGCGCTCGGGCGGCGGGCTCACGGGGAGCCAGCAGGCCGCCAAGTTCCTCGGGGTGTCCGTTCTCTCCGGAGTTGTGCTGGCCGGCATGGCGATTCCGGCCGCAGGCGCCCTGGGGCTTGCCGCCAAGGGCACGGTCGAGGGATTCGACGAGATCCCGGCCAATCTCAAGACTCCGCCACTGAGTCAGCGGACCACGATTCTGGACGCGGAAGGTGGCGTGATCGCCACGGTCTATTCGCGCGACCGGCAGGTGGTCCCCCTGACGGCGATCTCCCCGTACATGCAGAAGGCGATCGTCGCGATCGAGGACTCCCGCTTCTACGAACACGGCGCGGTCGACCTCAAGGGCATCCTCCGCGCGGTCAACCGCAACGCGCAGGAGGGCGGCGCCGCACAGGGCGCCTCCACCCTCACGCAGCAGTACGTGAAGAACGTGTTCGTCGAAGAGGCCGGTGACGACGAGACCAAGGTCCGCGAGGCCCAGGAGAAGAGCCTCGGCCGCAAGATCCGCGAACTGAAGTACGCGATCCAGGTCGAGGAGGAGCTCGGGAAGAAGAAGATCCTCGAGAACTACCTGAACATCACCTACTTCGGCCAGCAGGCGTACGGCATCGAATCCGCGGCCCAGCGCTACTTCAGCAAGCCGGCCAAGGACCTGGCCCTGGAGGAGTCCGCCCTGCTGGCGGGCGTCGTCCAGTCGCCGAGCCGCTTCGACCCGGTCAACGACGCGACGGAGGCGATGAAGCGGCGCAACATCGTCCTGCAGCGCATGGCCGACATCAAGGACGTCTCCCAGGCGGAGGCCGACGCGGCGAAGGCCAAGCCGGTCACCCTGAAGGTCACCAAGCCCAAGAACGGCTGCATCACCGCGGTCAAGGGCGCCGGCTTCTTCTGCGACTACGTGCGCAACTCGTTCCTGACCGACGCCGTCTTCGGCAAGACGCGCGAGGACCGGGCGAAGGTCTGGAACCAGGGCGGCCTGACCGTGCGGACCACGCTCGACCCGCAGTCGCAGGACGCGGCCAACGAGTCGATCAAGGACCACGTCTACCAGGAGGACTCGATCGCGACGGCCGTGACCATGGTCCAGCCGGGCACCGGCCGGGTCCTGGCGATGGGTCAGTCGAAGCCGTACGGCTTCGGCAAGAACGAGACGCAGATCAACTACTCCGTGGACAAGCGGATGGGCGGCTCGAACTTCGGCTTCCAGGTCGGCTCCACCTTCAAGCCGTTCATCGCGGCCGCGGCCCTCGAACGGGGCATGCCCCCCACGAAGGTCTACGGGGCGCCGAACAAGATGGACTACCCCAGTCCGATCAGCAAGTGCGACGGCACGCAGTGGCTGAACCTGGCGGACAACTCGGGCAAGCTCGCGACGGCCGAGAACGAGACCGAGGACGAGGTCGGCCCGTACGCGCTGAGGACGGCGATGGAGAAGTCCATCAACACGTACTTCGTCGAGATGATCGGCGAGATCGGGCTCTGCCCGGTGACCGAGATGACGCAGAAGCTGGGCGTGGTCCCGGCCGCCGGCACCAAGCTGCCCGAGGCCCCGTCCATCGCGCTCGGCTCCGCCGAACTGTCCCCCCTGACGATGGCCAACGCGTACGCCACCTTCGCCAACCGCGGCGTCTACTGCACCCCGGTCGCCATCGAGTCGATCACCGACTCGCACGGCAAGGCGCTCGCGGTGCCGAAGAGCAAGTGCGACCGCGCCATGACGCAGAACACCGCCGACACCATCAACACCCTGCTGCGCGGAGTGGTCGACTCCGGTACGGGTGAGCGGGCGGGCCTGAGCGACCGCGACAACGCGGGCAAGACCGGTACGACGGACTCCCGCCACAACGCCTGGTTCGTGGGCTACACCCCGAACATCTCGGGCGCAGTGTGGGTCGGCTCCGGCGGTGCGAAGAAGATCTCGATGGAGAACATCGAGATCGGCGGCCGGTCCTACGACAAGGTCTTCGGCGGCGGTCTGCCGGGTCCGATCTGGAAGGACGCGGTCACCGGCGCGCTGTCCGGCCGCGAGGCCCCCGGCTTCACCACGGTGAGCATCCCGGAGCCGTCGGTTCCGGGCGGTCCGGGCGGCCAGAACGGCGGCCGGCCCGCCACGACCCCGAACAGGCCGGCGAAGCCCGGCAAGCCGGGCAACGACGGCAAGCCCGGCGGACGGCCCGGCGGGGCGACGGCCGCCGGGGCCACGGCTGCCGGGGCGACGGGCGGCGGGGCCACGGGCGGCGCCGGCGGCGTCGGCGGTACGGACCCGCAGAACCCGTTCCCGGGGCTGATCGGCGGATTCGGCGACCGGTAGACCGGTAGTACCGGGGCCGGGAGCGGCCACGGTAGGCATGTATGAGGGGAGGGCCCCGGCCGATCGGCCGGGGCCCTCCCCTCATACATGCGTGCCGGCGCGGACTCCGGTCAGGCGAGCTTCTGCTTCACCACGGCGGCGACACGGCCGCCCTCCGCCAGCCCCGCGACCTTCGGGTTCACGATCTTCATGACGGCGCCCATGGCCCGCGGCCCCTCGGCCCCGGCCGCACGCGCCTCCTCAACGGCCTCCGCCACGATCGCGGCGAGCTCCTCGTCGGTGAGCTGCTTGGGGAGGTAGGTGTCGAGGAACTCGCCCTCCGCGGTCTCCCGCGCGGCCTGCTCGGGGCGACCGCCCTGCGCGAACGCCTCCGCGGCCTCGCGGCGCTTCTTCGCCTCCTTGGCGATCACCTTGAGGACTTCCTCGTCGGAGAGGACGCGCGCCTCCTTGCCCGCGACCTCCTCCTTGGTGATGGCGGAGAGGGTCAGGCGCAGTGTGGACGAGTGCAGTTCGTCGCGCGCCCGGATGGCGGTCGTGAGGTCTTCCTGGAGCTTGGCCTTCAGCGTGGTCATGTACCCGAGTCTGCCAGGTAACGGCCTGCTGACGCCCACGCGTTTTCCGCGTCTGCGACGATGGGGCCATGCGTGCGCGTTACGGAGTACCCCTGAAGGCGGCCGCCGGGATCGCGGCGGTCGGGGCAGCGGGAGTGGCCTACGCCGCCGGATTCGAGGCGCGGTCGTTCCGCCTGCGCCGGATCACGGTGCCCGTCCTTCCCCCGGGGATGCGCCCGCTGCGCGTCCTGCAGGTGTCGGACATCCACATGGTCAGCGGGCAGCACAAGAAACGTGCCTGGCTGCAGTCCCTGGCCGGGCTGCGCCCCGACTTCGTGGTGAACACCGGCGACAACCTCTCGGACACCGAGGGCGTACCGGAGGTGCTCGACGCGCTCGGTCCGCTGATGGAGTTCCCGGGGGTGTACGTCTTCGGGTCCAACGACTACTACGGGCCGCGGCTGCGCAACCCCGGGCGCTACCTCCTGGAGAAGACCCAGGGCCGGCACGGGCTGAACGGGAACAAGCCGGTCGTCGGCGCCGTCCACAACCCGTGGGAGGGCATGCGGGACGCCTTCGACGCGGCCGGCTGGCTGAACCTCACCAACACCCGGGCGCGGCTCAAGCTCGACGGGCTGGAGCTGGCCTTCACCGGGCTGGACGACCCGCACATCAAGCGGGACCGGTACGAGCGGGTGGCGGGCGGCCCGGAGGCCGGGGCGGACTTCTCCCTGGCCGTGGTGCACGCCCCGTACCTGCGCACACTGGAGTCGTTCACGGCGGACGGCTACCCGCTGATCCTGGCCGGGCACACTCACGGCGGCCAGCTCTGCATCCCCTTCTACGGCGCCCTGGTCACCAACTGCGACCTCGACACCCGGCGGGTCAAGGGCCTGTCCACCCACGAGGCAGGCGGGCACCGGGCCTACCTGCACGTGTCGGCGGGCTGCGGGACCAACCGCTACACCCCGGTCCGCTTCGCCTGCCCGCCCGAAGCGACGCTCCTCACCCTGACCCCGAAGGTGTAGGCCGCCTCTTCCGGATCCCGGCGCAGCCCGGCCCGGCCGGGCTGCGCCGGGCGCCTCGCCGCGGCGGGCACGGGACCGCTCCGCGAAACCGGATTTCGTCTCCGGCCGGAGGTCCGCTAAAGTAATCGATGTCGCCAGGGCAGCAAGCGCTGCAAGGACGACGATCGGGGTGTAGCGCAGCTTGGCAGCGCGCTTCGTTCGGGACGAAGAGGTCGTGGGTTCAAATCCCGCCACCCCGACTTCGTAAGACCAGGTCAGGGGCCTGATCCACTCAGTGGATCAGGCCCCTGTTTGGCGTTTGCCCCTGTCTTGGGAGCCAACGGGGAGCCGACCCCCGAATCCGGCTCCCCGCATCGAGGCCTGAGTGTCGGTACCTGCCGCTACCGTCGCTGAAGACAGTTCCCTCTCGACCGTGAGTGGTGAGCAAGACATGGCAGACCGAGTGGGCGAGGACGGCACAGATCCTCGCAAGGTGTTCGTGATCCACGGACGAAACGAGCTCGCTCGCAAGGGGCTCTTCGAGTTCCTGCGCGCCATCGGCCTCGATCCAATCGAGTGGTCCGAGGCCATTCAGATGACCGGCAAGGGCTCCCCGTACATCGGCGAGGTCCTCGACACGGCGTTCAGCAGTGCACAAGCAGTGGTCGTCCTGCAGACGCCCGATGACGTCACCTACCTCCACGAGAGTCTGACGTACGCCGGCGATCCCGAGTGCAACCCACAGATGCAGCCCCGGCCGAATGTCCTGTTCGAGGCAGGGATGGCCATGGGCCGCGACGAGAACCGCACCGTGATAGTGGAACTCGGGCAGGTGAAGGTCTTCAGTGACATTCACGGCAGACACGTGATCCGCCTCGACGGCTCCGTGCGCAAGCGGCAGGACCTCGCGATGCGCCTACAGACCGCCGGGTGTGCCGTGCGACTGACCGGTACAGATTGGCACGACGCGGGCGACCTCACCCCTCCTGTCACCCCGGGCGGCGGGCTCCCCTTGGGCCGGAAGCTACCGTCGTCACAGGCAGCGGGTATGCCCCGACTCAGCGCTCGGTACGTCGACAATGGCCCCAAGAAGATGGGGGCCGTACAGATCACCAATCACGGCCCCGGCGACGTCTACGACCTGGACGTACGGGCTGACGCAGGGGAGGAGCTCATCACTCGCAGCCAGGCCGACTTCCCCGTCCCCAAGCTGCCGGCTGGGAAGTCCGTTCGGTTGCTCACCTCTCGCTCCCTGGGGTGGTCCGGAGCAAGCTCGTACTTCAACGTCGTCCTGTCGGGCAAGACCGTCGACGGTGTGCCGATCGAGGTCGAAGAGTTCGTGGATGGGGCGTGACGTGGAGATCCCAATGAGTCTGCCTCTCGACAACGACGGCTTCTTGCGCCGGGAATGCCCGCACTGCGCTGATCAGTTCAAGTGGCACCACGGGCCGGCGAATGCGGAGGCCGAGCAGCAGCCGTCGCCAACTACCTACTACTGCCCTCTGTGCGGGCAGCCAGCGGGACCGGACTCCTGGTGGACGCGGGAACAGATCGACTATGCCGGGGGCCTGATGGCTCCAGTCGCAGCACGGATGGTGGAGCAGGAGCTGAAGGGCACCCTCAAGCAGGCACGCAGCAAGTACGTGAAGGTCGATCTCAGGGGCAGTGTGGATACCCCGGAGACGCCTTCGCCGCTCGTGGAGCCCGACGACATGGTCATCGTGACCTCCCCTTGCCACTCGTACGAGCCGGTGAAGGTCCCCGATGACACGTCGGGCCCGTATCACTGCCTCGTATGCGGTCAAGCCTTCGCCGTCTGATCCCAGACGGTACAACCAGAAGTTACGGTAGGCGTCGGCGCCCCATCCCGCGGTGATCTCGTGCGGTGGGGGCACCGGCATCGCCCACGACCCGACTTAGAAGTCGGCCCTACCCCGTCCGTGATCTACCGGAAGCAGCTGCCCCGGGGCACGGTCCGCACGTAGGCTCGGCGCGAGAGCGCCTGGACGGCGGACTGGGGCAGGGGGACAGCGTGGATCATCTCTTCACCGTCGAAGGGGCCTTGGCCGTACCCATAGCACCGACCGCGCTCGCAGCGGAGGGGCTCCTCGAACGACAGCACCTCCAGGAGTGGGTGATCGCGCACCCTCAGGTTCTCGGAGAGTCGGTGCTCGTGATCACCTCCGAGTTCGATCGGTGGGCCGACACGGACGGGGTGCCGGCGCGCGACCGCTTGGACGTCCTGGGCCTGGATGCCACCGGGCGGCTCGTGGTGGTCGAGCTGAAGCGGGGTACCGCCGACCGCGACGTCCACCTCCAGGCGATCACCTATGCCGCCCTGGTGTCCCGGTTCGACCTCGACACACTGGCCCAAGCGCACCGCGACTTCCGGAAGGTGCGGGGCGAGAGCCTCGAACTCGACACGTGCCGCCAGCGCCTCCTGGACCACGTGGACGGGGACTGGAGCCCTGAACTGCTCCAGCGCCCCAGGCAGGTGATCATCGCCGGCGACTTCCCCAAGCAGGTCACCCACACCGTGGTGTGGCTGTCGGAGATGAACCTCGACATCGACCTCATCCAGGTGGGCCTGTGGAAGGTGAAGGACGAGCTCGTCGCCAGCTTCACCAAGGTCTATCCCACCCCGGAGGTGGAGGAGTTCACTCTCGCTCCGGCCAGGATCGAGGCCAAGGCCGCGGCCCAGAAGCTGGAGGAACGTTCGCGGGCCCAGAACGCCGTGCACGTTATCGTCGGCGCCGGGCTGATCCCGGATGGGGCCCTGCTCCGGCTGACGCCGAGGCACGGAGTGACCGAAGGCATCCGCGAGGACATCCTGGCCTGGGTCGGTGAGGACAGCAGCCGAGCGAGTGTCACGTGGAACAACAACACTGCCAAGCCGCTGACGTGGAAGAGCGACGGCAAGCCGTACACCCCGACCGGACTGGCCAACCACATCTTCACCAGCGTGACCGGCCGCAAAGCCGACGGCATACAGGGCACCACCTGGTGGGACATCGACACCGCCCACGTCCCGGACACCGTCGACCCCGACGAATGGGCAGCACTGGCCGGCACCAACCTCGCTGGCCTGGCCAAGCAGTTCAACGGCACCAGCAAGGACTGGACGGGCCTGCACACCCTCCTGAACGCCGTCCCCGCCGGACGGTGGACGACCTACGGGGACGTGGCGGCCGTGATCAGCAGCCACGCCGTCCCGGTCGGCACCCACCTGGCAACCTGCGGCCAGTGCCCCAATGCCTGGCGGGTCCTCAACGCGGCGGGCCGCGTCAGCCCCGGCTTCCGCTGGAGCGACCCCACCCGCACAGACTCCCCCGCCGACATCCTGGCGGCCGAGGGCGTCCGTTTCGATGCAGGGGCAGCGGATCCGACTGCGCGCCTGTCCGTGGAAGCCCTGAAGACCCTCCCCGGCGACTGACCTCGAACTGCCGTAGAGGCCGGCCGGGAACCAGCCCCCGGAAAGCCCACCGCACAGCTTGTGCCCACCGGATCGCTGACGGTACGACGATCACATGCACCGTTGGACACCGCTCAACGATCGCCAACTTGCCCTCCTCACACGCATCGGGGAGGGAAGCGACCCGGTCACGTCAGAATTCCCGGAGCTCGCCCTTACTGCGCGTGCCCTGAAGGAACGGGGCCTCATCGCCATGCCGAAGGAGGGCGGACGGTGGCAGGCGGAGATCTCCGATGCTGGGCGCTTCTACCTCCAGCACGGCCATCACCCGGACCGGCCTGCACCCGCACCTCGAAGGTCCCGCACGACAGCGGCCGCCACCACGGCGACCCAGGAGCCTGAGCCTCCCGAGCCCAAGAACCCAGCCGAACCGAAACCTCGTGTTCAGCGTGCGCCCAAGGTTCCACAGCCCTCCCCCGCCGATATCGGGGCGGCCTTGATCGCGGAAGTGCAGCAGGCTGGGCGTTTCCTGCGCATCCCGGATCCGGGTGAGGCGGAGCGGGCCCGGTACCGACGGGCCTTCGATGCGGCAAGGCAGTATCCCCCGGCCGGATACCACCTGAAGTACACCGGGCGGGCCAAGGGAGACATCAGCTTCGGGCTGCTCCGGTTGAACGGCGAGGACGACACCGAGTGGAACCGCATCAGGCTCGCACGCAGCAGGACGCTGACCGACGTCGACGATGTGATCGCGGCGGTCGAGAAGGACCACAGCGCCTTCGAAGTCTCGGAGGAGGTACTCCCCCGGGTTCTGTCTCTGCTCCGGCTGTTCGCCGAGCGCGCCTTCGCCCTCCATGGCGAGATCACTGTCTCCAGGAAGCGCAAGCAGCCGAGGCCACTGCTCACCGTCCATGGCATCACGTGCGAGATCAGCTTCCGTGAGCGACAGAGGCAGGTCCCGTACGTACCCAAGCAGCCGGGCCGGCGCACCTATGACTGGCAGCGGGTGACGCCGGCGCACCGGTTCGAGCCTTCCGGGGAGCTCGAGTTGCGCCTGGGCATCAAAAGGGAGTGGGCCGACGCCAACGAGAGGCCGCTGGAAGACCAGATCGATGAGGTCTTCAAGGTACTGAAGACACGTGGGCAGGAGCAGGAGCGGGCCAGGCTGAAGTACGAGGCGGAGCAGCGCCGCCTGCGGGAGGAGCGCGACGCGGAACAGCATCGGCTGCAGGAGGAGCGTGCGAGGCAGGAGGCCGACCGCCAACGGGTGGAAGCGGAGAAGCAGCAGCGGACACAGGAGAAGTGGGAGACCGCGGTCAACGTGGCTTCGATCAAGGCGGTCGACGCGGCGCGGGCCGAGCAGTTCGGGACGGCTCTGGACCAGTGGCGAGCGGTCGGCGAGATCCGGGCGTTCTGCGACGTACTGGACGAGGCTGCTTCCCAGGCGGATGACCCTGCAGAGGCAGAGAGCCTTCGGGAGTGGTCGGCCTGGGGACGGTCAGAGGCAGCCCGGCTCGATCCCATCCTGAGCCGCAAGGGGCTACGCGGGCGGAACTTCCACGCGGAGCCGACGGGTGACCAGCTTCGTCCGTTCCTAGACGGCTGGCACCCGCACCGTCCCAAGAAGGAGAAGCCGCCGTCGCCGCCCGCTCCGGCCCAGCCCGAGGCACGGCCGGAGTCGGAGCGCTCACGCGCGTTCAGCGACGAACGTCTGGACCAAGGCTGGAGATATGGACGCCCAGGTCGCGCTCAATGGTGGAGGCGATGACACCGTGGCCCCGGTCGCGGAGCGCCTTCACGGCCCGCTCGACCAGTTCCCCGAGTCGCAGCACCTCCGACCTCAGGGCCACCAGTTCGTCGTGGCGCTCTGCCTTCTCCTGTCCGCACCACTCCCGCACCGTGTGCAGGGCTTCCTTCTCCGCGTCCAGCCTTCGGTCGTCCCGACGCTGGTGGCCGTACCAGGAAGATCGGTCGCGCTCCTCTTTTATGGCTCGCTGCCGCCGGTCGACCTCGGGCAGGATCTCCTCGGCCAGCCGCTGGGCGACCTGGCGTGCTATCCGCTCGGTGATCGGCCAGCCCACAAGGGAGGAGCCTTTGCGGTCCTCGTGGACCATGGGGTCATCACGTAGTCGGGCAGCCTCCATGCCGACGAGGGGCGCGGTCTCGTCGAGATGCCCGAGCTCCAAGACGCCCGCGTCGGCCACCGCCTTCCGCAGACGTAGCCGGCCCTTGGGCCGGACGAAGCCCAGGATCATCCGGGCCGCCTCGAATTCAGCGCTCCCCCGCACTGCCCTCGATGCCTCGGCCAGGGCCAGTTCCGCCGAGTCGTCCGCCCGGAAGAGTTCGACGTCAGGCCAGAGGGCGACCAGGCAGCTGGGGCTCACCCACTCCTGCAGGCCGGCTGCGTCACCTTCCAGGAACCGCACGTGGACGCTCCCGGACCTGCCTGAGCCGCCCACCCTGACGATCTCCACCGGGCGGAGTGCACCGCCCAGTTCCTTGGGCCTTGGTCGATAGGCCCAATGCTCCCCGATCTCCATTCCTCCATTGAGCCAGGTCACCGGCGGCGCCGGATGCCGAACGCCGGATCGGGTGCCTGTCCGGTTTCCGCCGTTCGATCGGAAGCGGTCTGGGAGAAGATCGTTGTCAGCGTTCTACCGAAGGGGACTACCGCACATGACCGACCACCAGGACCGGACCTGCGGGCGACCTACCCGCTCGGGGAGTCCGTGCAAGATCCGGATATCGGGTTCGGACGTGGCGTGCGGCACGCACGCCACGGAGCAGGACAAAGCCGTGGCCGAGGCACATCGGCGCGGGTGGAGCGAGGGCTACAGGTCGGGCAGCGAGAGCAGCACGAGCTTCTCCAAGCCCCGGGTCGAACGGCTGGAACATCGCGTCAAGGAACTTGAGGAGCAACTGGACGCCACGAGGCGCGTCTACCAGGTCGACGGCCACCAGGTCGTAGAGGTCGGCAGGTACAGCTACCGCTGGCGTGGGAGCGAGCCGCTCGAAGTCGGCGATCGGGTGCTGCTGCCAGAGAACTACGTGAGCCGTATGAAGGACGGCCCGGGCCCTACCGCAGGCGTGGTGAGCAAGCTCGGCACCACCTACCGTGGCCAGCTGTCCGACATCGTCAGGCGCGCTCCGGCGACGGGCAAGTAGATCGGGATTCGGCTTCGACTGTAGAGGCCCTCGCCGATGGGCAGACCCGGCCTCCATCGGGAGGGCCGGGCCTGCATATTCGCAGCGGTAGACCTGTCAGCGACTACACGTCGTTCACAGAAGCCGGTCGAGAGCAGCGACAGGGGATCTCGGGCCCATCTCACGGCGGGCGGCGAGCGCTGTCTCCCACTGTTGGGTGAGGCCGGCCATGAGGCGCCGCCGCATGCCGGGCGTGACGTGGGCGTAGCGGGCGGAGACCGAGCCGTCGATGTGGCCCATGCGCTCGTCCATGAGGACCTTCTCCGTGCCGAGGTCCTCCATGTGGGTGCGGTGGGAATGGCGCAGGCCGTGCGGGGTGAGGCCCCTGGCGATGGCCGTCCAGCAAGCGTCGGCGCGACCCTGGGCGTTGCGACCCCGGACCGGTATGCCCGGGAACGGGTCTCCGAGGAGCGGAACGGGACGGGACTCCTGCGGCGCCTTCTTCGGGTACCAGCCCGTCGTCGCCGGGTGGAAGAGCCAGGTGGCGAAGCCGTTGCGGCGCCAGTGGGCGGCGTGTTCCGTGGGTGCGCCGCCGCGTACGAAGCCCAGCTCGGTGATGGCGAGTTCGACCCGGGTGCGAGTGGCCTCGCGCACGCGGTCGGGGTGGTTCAGGACGTTGGACACCGTGCCCGTGGAGACGCCAGCGCGGCGGGCTACGTCGACCAGCTTCGCGCCCTGGTGTCCTCCGGTACGGGCGGTGCCCTGGCCTTGGAAGACGTACGTCCTGCCATGGCACGGGCACGGCTTGGGCTTGGTACGGGCGACGTGGTCGGCCACGAGGGCCGAGAGCCAGTCGGGGGCGTCGATGGTGCGGTAGCTGTCGTCCTTGGGCGGGCAGCGGACCATCACACCCGAGTCGAGCTCGTACAGCTGCCACTCGACTCGGACCGAGCCCCGCCGGGCGAACTCGGTTTCCAGGCCGACGACTTCGCCCCAGCGCATGCCGGTGTACGCCTTGAGGATCACCGCGACGAACTCGTCGTCCCGGCCGGACAGCAGGGCAGCCCGCTCCGCGATCAGGAGGGCGCCGAGCGCGTCCGTGACGACCTTCTCCGGACCGCGGTCGGCGGAGCGGCCGGCCCGCTTGCCCCTCCCCCGGCGCTTGGCGGCGGGGTTCGCGTCGATGAGCCCCTCGTCCACGGCGTCGGCGAGGATGAGGTGGAGCGTGGCCCGCCAGGTCTTGACGCTGGAGGCGGCATAGGAGGCACGTTCCTTCTTCTCCCACAGCGCGACGTCGGTACGGAGAATGCCGGCGAGGGCCTTGTCCTCGAAGTCGGGGAGCAGGTGCTCCTCGATGTGGCGGCGGTAGTTCTGCATGGTGGACGCGGCCAGGTCCTGGGCGTCGTACCAGCGGCTCGCGTACTCGCCGAACGTCTCCTGGCCCAGTGACGGGTCACGTACGTCGCCGCGCCGGAAGCCGATCTCCGCCTCGTCGGCGGCCCGCTTGGCCTCTCTCTTGGTGGCGAACTTGATGGTCGCTCCGGTCGAGTCGACGACCGTGTTGTGCTTTCCGGGCGCCGTCTTGTAACGACCGCGCCAGTAGTTGCTGCGCTTCTCCGCGAAGCCCACTGTTTCCTCCCCTCTTGGTTGCTCGTCAGCTACGCGGTGGTGTCGAAGTCGTCCTGGCGCGCACGGCGGGGTCGACGGGCGCGGAGGCGGGCGGATGGGGCTGCCGTGCGCGACGGCACCGTACGGACGGAGGGTGCGACTGGTTCGGGTGCGATCGCCGGCCGCACTTCGTACAGGCGGATGATCTCCGCGAGGTGTTCAGCGGTGAAGCGGTACGAACGTCCGACCCGGGTGAACGGGATGCGTCCCCGGCTGGCCCGGTCCTTGACCCACCAGGCGGAACAGCCGAGGGCATCGGCTATCTCCTCGGGGCGGAACAGTCGGGGGAGGGCGGAGGAGTCGGAGCAGGCTGCGGCCATGGGCGATTGACGCAAGAAGGATCCTCATCAGGTACGGCGGAGTAGGCCGAGGGTTCGACCGCGGTTCTGGAGTGGGCAAATGGCCTGTGCGGAGTGGCCGGCGGCGACACTGGCACGCCGCAGGCCGGGCTCGTGCGGCTACGCGGCGGGCTGGAGCAGCACGAGCGGGGAGACGCCGAGGGCGGCGGCGATCGCGACGAGGTCGTCGACGTCGCAGCGGCGGCGTCGGCGTTCGATGCGGGAAATCGTCGTGACGGTCATGGGGTGGCCCAGCGCGGTGGCACGGGCTGCCAGCTGGCGCTGGGCGACACCGCGGGCGGTGCGGGCTCGCTCGATGGCACGGGCGACCCGATTCCCGGCCGGACCGATTTCCAGAGGTGTTGGGGGCATGCATATTTTGTAACTTGGGATCCCCGGTTTGGGTAACCGGGGATCTGCTGCTACATTCCGCCGCTTTGTTGTCAGGTTCCCTACCCTGCCGCCGAAAAATTGCGAAACATAGCAGCGGATCCCCGGTTGACCAAATAATGGCCCGTCAGGTCCGTCGACTGGAGAGCAGCCCGCAGGCTGCACCCTTCCAACCTGCACAGATGGAGTACCAGGAGGTAACGGCGAGGGTGCGCGGAGACATTGCCGAAGCGTCGCGACTTGCCCTATTCGTCCCGCCGATTTCCCGAGCTATTTGGTCAACCGGGGATTCGGGTCTACCGTTTTTACACACCCACAGGGACATGTTCGCCGTGAGCTGTTTGCTTTCTCGGCGGAATGCTGGACTTGCGCGAACCAATGTGGCTGTCTTGTCCATGCACCCCGAACGCTGATCCCGGGGGACACGGCAAGCCCCGGCACTCCAAGGCCAGGCAGCGAAGCTGCCAGCACCGCACGCCCGCAGGCCGCAGCCGTCACACCGCACCCTCCCCTCCCCCACCCGAAGCGGGCTACCCCCTGCCCGCCCACACCAAGGAGCCGCCACCCGATGAGTCATGACGCCCGCGCATGGGTGTGGGACCACAGCCGCAGCAAGGGCACCGCCCGCATGATCCTCGTGCTGATCGCCGACCGATGCGTCGATGGCCGCTGCATCGCGTACGCCTCGGTCCCCGCCCTCATGAAGCGGGCCAACGCCTCCCGCAGCGCCGTGCGGGGCGCCCTCGACAAACTGATCGCCAGCGGCGAGCTGGTGTGGATCGAGGATCGCAAGGGCCCTCGTGGCGAGAGGTACTACCACCTCCCCGATGCGGCCCAGTTCCTCGCCGAACAGGCCACAGCGAGGGGCCGGAATCCGGCCCCCGCCGGGCCGGAATCCGGCTCGTCAAAGCCGTTTGGAGGGGGGCCTGAAACCGACCCCGGGGACCGGAATCCGACCCCCGGGGGGATCGGAATCCAACCCGGAAGGGGACCGGAATCCAGCCCCCAGAACAGTAGAGAACCAAAGATGAACGGTAGTAAGAGCAGCAGCTCTCCGCTCATCCCCGCCGCCCAGTGGCACATCGACGACACCACCGAGACGTGGCTGCGGCAACAGGGCCACCTCGACCGGCTCGGCGAGCACGCCCTGCGAGCGGCTGACGAGAAGTGGCGCAACTACCGGGCGGTCTGGGGACCGCGCAACGCCGCTGCCTGGTCCGCCGACTGGCGCGAGTGGATCACCCGCGAACACACTCCCGCTCCTGGCCGCCCGCACCTGCGCTCCCTGCCAGGCGGCGCCTCCTCCGGTCCTGCGACCGGAAGGACCCGCGCCGAACAGCACACCAGCGCCCTGCTCGACGCCCTCACTGAGCTCGAAGCCCACAACACCCCTACCGGAACGGAATAACTACCCTGGACCTCCGAGAGATCGCCCTCCTGCTCGCCTACGTCGGACGCCTAGACACCCGCACCGCCCACACGGACAGCGGCACTGCACGTGACGAGATCGCCCAGTGGCACGAGATCCTGGCCGACGTTCCCTTCACCGCCCACGGCTGGGACGTCCGCGAAGCGGTAACGGCACACTCCCGCACCTCCGGATTTCGGATCCTGCCGGTGGACATCGCCCGCAAGTGGGCCGCCTACCGCCGCGACCGCCTGGAGCGGCACACCGATCCCCTCCCGGTCGCCGACCCGGACGACGTGACCGCATACCTATCCGAACTGCGCGGAAACCGGCGCGCCGTCGCGGTCGGTGAGACAGCACCGTCCACCCTCCACGAGCTCACCGCCGGCCCGCACCCCGACGTCGAGGCCCGCCTGCGCTCCGTCGGATCCGTAATCCCCCCAGCGGTACGCGCCCAGCTCTCGCCCTACCGGTCCGGTCGTGCGGGCCGCGAAGCCACCACCGCCACGACTCCCACCCGGCAGTCGGCCCCGCCACGCCCGTCCACCGGCGTGGCGGGCGGCATCGCCACTCCCCCTTCGGGTCCCGCTCGCTCCAGCAGACGCTGAGCCGCCCCCACGAGTGCCGGTCCGGCCTCTGGGTCGGCCACCCACCGTGCTCCTGGTCTCGCCGCAACGGCCTCGCCCGCCTCCGGCGCCGCCTCCCCACCTCATCGCCATCACCACACCGCCCGCCCGCGCCCCGGCATGGCGCGGGCGGGTCTCCGGAGACCCCTGCATGACACCACTCGCCCTGCCCGCACTCGGGCACTGGAACGCCACGTCCCTCACTCTCGTCGCCCTCGCACTGACCTGCTCCGCGCTGCTGATCAGGCGGCTCGCACAGCAACGCACACGCCGAAACGTCGGCATCCGCAAGCCTGCGTCGCCCGCCGTCACCATCGCCGCGCTGGCCGCGGTCGGCTGTACCGCCTACAGCGCCGACACCAGCTGGCGGTTCGCCGCCGACTACCTGGACATGAGCGGCACGGCCGAACGCGCCGCCATGTTCGCCGCCGCGGAGTTCGCGCTGTTCGCCACGGCGCTACTGGCCCGGCAGAACCTCCACGGGCCCAAGCAGGCACCCGGCTTGCCGGGCACCCTGACCTGGGTGATCACCACCGTGCAGGTGATCCCCGCGTACGCCGAGTCCGGCCTGGTCGGCGGCACCGTGCGAGCCTTCGTGGGCCCGGTCCTGGCCGCACTGCTCTGGCATCAGGCCATGGGCATCGAGCTACGCCTCCACAAGCCGGAAGCCGCCTCCCACAGCATCCTCGCCCGGGCCGGCCGCGAGATGCGCGAACGCCTGCTCTCCCGCCTGGGCATCGCCGAACGCGATCGCGACGCGGCACAGATCACCCGCGACCGCGCCACCCGAAAGGCCGTCGCCCTGGCCGCGCGCCTCGCCGAACGCACCCCGAAGCAGCGCAGCGGGTGGCGCGGCCGCCGCATCGCACGACGGTTGTCACGGGCCGTCGCCCAAGCCGCGGTAGGCATCGACGATCGCCAGCTCCGCGACCTGCTCCAGCAGCTCGCGGCCCGCCGCCACGCAGTAGCGCTGGCGACCATCGAGCTGCCCTCGCCATGGACCGAGTCCAGCTCTGACCGGAACGTCGCACCCTCCGCCGAGCCGAGGCGTTCGCCCAGCCGATCGGGCACCGACAACAGCACGGAAGAGGAGGAAGCCCGGGAACACCCCGATCCCAACACTCACCCCGAAGGCTCGCCGCCTACATCTGTGCAGCCCCACCTGCCCCTGCACGAAACGATCCCTGCCCCCGACGGCATGGAGCCGTCCACTGAGAAGGGCGGTCCTACTACGCAACGCTACGGTCGCCCTCCCGGCGCCGAAATGGACGAGTTGCTCGTCATCGGCCGCCAGGCCATAGCAGTGCACGGAAAGCCCACTCGAGCTGTCTTGCGGGACGCCGTGCACGCTGCCGGGCTCCCCATCGCCGAGCACCGGCTCACCGAGCTCAGGGCACTGCTGCTCATGGAACAGGGCAGCGGTACCAGCGCTACCAGCGACTGACCGGATCTCCGGTCAGTCGCGAAACACCGGAACGGGGACTACGGATCAGCGGCTCCAGCTGGTCCGTAGTCGTTCTACTCGCCCGACCGCGCAAGCAGTGGCCCGGCCCGCCTTCCCTCCTCCCGAACGCCGCGAGGCGAGGCCGCCGCCAAACTGCTCGCCCACCTCACCCAATCCACCTCCACACAAGGAGCTTCTTCCATCCACGATCAGCCCGCCATAGCCACCCACCACGCACAGCAGCAATCAGCCCCCACCCCAGCCACCGACCGGGGAGCCAGTAGTACCCCGAGTCCGACTCACGGCCGGTCTTCGGGGATCTCCGCCCCGGGGGTGGCGGAGACGGCCCAGCGCCAGGGGGCGCCGGACCGTGAGGTCGGGTCCGAGGGCGGCCCCGACCAGGGCACGCTCCACGCTGTCCAGCGCGACATCCTCCACGCCGAACGCAACGCCGAGCTCACCGCCGGCGGAGAGCCGACGGTTAAGAGCGCCCAGCCCACGATCCGCCGCTTCACCGGCAACAAGCGCGGCGACCGAGTCGGCCCGCTGCGCTTCACCGACGACGAACGCCCCCGCCTTCAGGAGGCCGCCGCCGAGCACGGCTACAAGGGCGAATCAGGCTTCGCCGCCGACATCGTCCTCGCCTTCATCAACGGCCGGTTCACCGCCAACCTGCCACTGTCCGAGGACCGCCGCCGCACGCACGTCTTCCGTGCCCAGGTCCTGCGCCAGTGCAACCGCATCGGCGTCAACATCAACCAGATCGCCCGCGCCCTGAACAGCGACCGCACCCCGCCCGACATACGCCAGCGCCTCGACGAACTCCACGACCTCCTCGTCCTGATCGCCGAGACCCTGCGCGAACCCGCCAACCCGCAGGAGGTGCGACAGCCGTGATAGCTGCCATCAAGCCCTCCGGCGCCAACACCCGCGGACTGCTCGCCTACCTCTACGGCCCCGGCCGACACGACGAGCACACCGACCCGCACATCGTGGCCGGCTTCGCCATGCTCGCCATGCCCGACCCCGGCCGCGACGAGAACGCCACCCTCACCCAGCTCGCCCGCTACCTCGACGAACCCGTAAGCCTCCGAAACAGCGAGTTCGGTAAGAAGATCACCGACCACGTCTGGCACTGCCCCGTCCGCGCAGCCCCCGAGGACCGCCACCTCTCCGACGCCGAGTGGGGCGAGATCGCGCAGCGCATCGTCGCCGCGGCTGGCATCGCCCCCGAAGGTGACGACCTGGCCTGCCGCTGGATCGCCGTACGCCACGCCGACGACCACATCCACATCCTCGCCACCACCGTCCGCGAGGACGGCCGCCGCCCCAAGCTCCACGACAGCGGTATCCGCGTCGGCGACGCCTGCCGGCACATCGAGAAGGGCTACGGCCTGCGCCGCCTGAAGAAGGGGGACCGCACCGGCACCCGCGCCCCCAGCCAGGCCGAGATGCACAAGGCTCAGCGGCTCGGCTGGGAACAGACGAGCCGCGAATGGCTCCAGGACCGCATCCGCGCCGCCATCCCCCACGCCCGCACCGCCGAGGAACTCCTCGCCTACCTCGAAGCCGACGGCATCGCGGTGAAGGCCCGGCGCGGCCCCTCCGGAGACCTCCTCGGCTACGCCGCAGGCCGCCCCGGTGACCTCAACAAGGACGGCGAACAGGCCTTCCACCCCGGCGGGAAGATCGCCCCCGACCTCACCCTCCCGAAACTCCGGGACCGCCTCGAAGCCGGCCAGCCCGAAGAACACCCCACCGCCCGCCGCAACCAGCCCGCCACAGCCTGGCACCAGGCCACCGAAGCCCTCGATACCTTCCGCACCGACCTCACCGACGACACCCACGCCCAGGCCCACATCACTGCCCTCGGCGAACTCCTTGAAGCCACCGCCCAGAACGTCCCCACCCACCTACGCGCCGAACTCCAGGCGCCATCGAAGGCATTCGCACGCACCCAGCGCTCCCAGATCCGGGCGGAAGACCGCGCCGCCCACGCCATCCGCCATGCGGCCCGCGACATCGTCCACACCGCCACCGGCCCCGACGGCAGCGCCCTCGCAGCCCTCATCGCAGCCCTCCTGTGGGCTGGGATCATCGCCGGCCGCTGGCACGAGGCCAAGGGCCACGCCCACCAGGCCGACGCCGCCCGCCAAGCCCTCCACCACCTGCAGGCAGCCGCCGAGCAAGCCCTCAAACCGACGCTCGTCGTACTCGAACAGCGTCAGCCGAGGGAGGAAGCCCGCCGGACCCTCGCTCGCGACGTACGCGCCGCTGTCCCCGACCAGGCCGACCGCATCCTGATCGACCCCAGCTGGCCCGCCCTCGCCGCCCTCCTGGCCGACGCGGAGGCCCGAGGCCACCAACCCCACCAACTCCTGAAGGAAGCCGCAGCCCAGCGAGAACTCGGCACAGCCCGCCAACCCGCCCGCGTCCTGATCACCCGACTTCAGCACACCGGTCGCAACCCCAGCCCCAGCCCCCGCGCCGAAGCCGCCCGCCGACGCACAACGGCATCGTGGATCGGCCAGCCGGGACACGGCACGCAGCCGCCCGCCGTGCCCGCGACCCCGCCGAACCGTCCCCGACGCTGAGCTCCAAGCGCCCTGCTCGGAGCACCGTTCTCCACCCTCCGCCAGCCGGGGCTCTCCATACAGGACAGCCGACCAGCCAACGTGGTGGACCGCTACCAGGGCGATAGCCGGGACGAGGCGCACATGCGAAGCCGCTCGTGCGCGCACGACGACAGGGCAGACAGATATAGCCGACAATCCCCGGTCAGCCAAACCGGGGGTTCTCCAGACCATGGATACACCTACCCACCCCCTCCTTAGGGAGCACCTCCATGCCCGCAGTCACCCCTCGCCCTCACGTCATGGCCCTGCTGTTCGACACAGACTTCAAGCGCCCGGCGGATTCCCTCGTCTTCCGCCACCTCGACGGACGCCTCTTCACCGAGGAGGAGCAGGCCATCGTCCACAACGCCACCATCGAAGAACTCCAGGCCGCAGGCGTCCACGTCGACAACCCCGAAGCCCAAGCGGAGGCAGAGGCAGCCGCGACCACACTGGCAGAGCTCCTGCTCGAGTACGCCGTCAAGCACCACCGAACCCTCGCCGCCCTCATGACCGATGAAGACCTCATCGAGTACGACCGTTTGGGCGTCATCGTCGCTGCGGGAGCCGACAGGTTCCTCCCGCACGACTGAGCACAGGGGCAGGACGCCCAAACAGGGGCCTCGGACGGCGGCTGGGAGAACCTCCCGGCCGCCGTCCGCACTGCTCAGTGCAGCCCGAGCATGTTGCGGCATCGGCGCCTGCGCCCCAGGCATCTCCTCGCGACCGCACTTGTCCGACAAGCGCACTGTGCCTCCGGTGTTCCATCCGGCGGTAGCCGAGGTACGGAAGAGAGATTCGGGAAGGACGAGGGAGGAGCCGTCCTGCTGCTGGCACTGTTCGAGGAGTGCGGTCGATGGGCAGGCTGGCGTCGTTGAGGGGGGCGACGAGCTAGCCGTCAGCCCTCCGTACCTACGCCTCCCGCAAGCCAGCAACACCAACACCATCGATAGCCACGGTCGCAGCCGTCGGGAGCGGCTTCACAGTGCGCTCCGGCGGTTCGCGGAGTCACAGCCAACCAGAGTGAGCACCCGATCGGCTTTGACTGAACCCCAGTAGTCGAGCGACCAACGCGCGCAAGTCTTGTCATTGGGCGAAAGGGAACAGGCTCTTCCCCTGCTGCCCCATCCTCCGCGGTTACGGTGCCGCCCATGCGCGAGGTCGAATACAAGAGCCACGGCGTCCCACTCGAGGACTACCAGCTCACGCGACGTGACCACCAATGGCAGAAGGAGCTGGAGGGGATCTGCGACCTTGCCAGTCGACGCGTCGATGAACACATGGCCGAGGTGCGAGCGAACCCCGAAATGGCGGAGCGCCAGCGGGAGCACCTGAAGGAGGTCTGCAGGCTGATGCTGTCCTTCAAGACACCGGAATACATGATCATGCGGTGGCGGGTTCGGCTCTACTGCGGGCACATCGCCGAGACCTCGCGTCACAGCGAGAACGCCAAACCCAGCCGCAAGATTCGCTGCCCGGAATGCGGGAAGAATCCCTCGACGATCGTGGCCTTCGAGCCTCTAGGACTCGCCAGCGAACCACCCACCCCATCGAAGGCAGAGCTGCCTGCGCCGGCAAGACGCACTCGGGCTGATCTAGAACGCCGCGTGGCTGCGCTGGAGAAGGAGAATCAACTCCTGCGGACGGAACGAGGTAGGGGCTGACAGGCCTCCGGTCACCCGATAACGGCGTCGAGGTGCTGTTGCACCGGCTCGAAGATTCCGTACGGGACGTAGCGCGGGATCTCCGCGAGGGTTGCCCAGGCGACCTCGGCTATCTCGTCAGCGTCCGCAACGTGCGCCGTTCCTCCCACCACCGCGCACGCTGTGTATGACATCAGCCGACCGGTGACGGGGTGGACTTGCCCCGTTTCACCAGCCTCGACCTTGCCTGCCGGGAACTGCCAGGAGAGTCGTCCCTCCGCCACGCGGCGTCGCACCAGCAGCACCTGCCCCTCGTGGACGACCACGGCAGCGGCAACGGCTTGTTGCTGGACTTCGTCCGGGGAGAGGACTGGTCGCTGCTCACTCACCCTGGCTCCGTAGGTGGGACAAGACGTCGGTGAGCTCTAGGTCGTATCGGTCCTTGTCTCCTTCCCAGCGCGACATCACCGCCACCGCGGCCTCGGCCATGTCTGCTGGTAGACCCGCCGCGCGGAGGGTCTCAGCGATGTCCTCCATCTCCGGTGCCCACCGCCAGGCTCGTGCGGCCACGCTGGGCAAGTATCCGGGGTCAGCGAGGATGTTGGACGCCATCACCTGCGCTTCGGCTGTGAGCTCGTCGCCGACGCCATGAACATCTGCCAGCGCGTGGGCCACGCCAGCGAGGGTTCGGGCGGCCTTCTGGTAGCTGGCGAACGCCATCTTCAGTGCGGAGGCGGAGCCGACGCCGACGCTCGCGCGGCGGACGTGCAACGCGGTGTCCTTGAACACAGGCTGCACCGTGTCCACGGCCTCGGCTTCGCCGGCGAGGTAGAGGCGAGCAGTCCGCTGGCCACCGGGCGGCGGTCCAAAGATCGCCCCGTCGAGGACCGTGGCGCCCGGCCTGATCTCCTCCGCGATTCGCTGCATGCGCTGGGGGTTGATCGCGTTGGCGTCTACGTACACGCCGGCGAAGGCGTAGCCGGCGACGGTGGTCGCCACGTCTTCGGCGGCCTGCGGCGGACAGATCGACAGGACGATCTCGCTGCGTTCCAGCGCCTCGCCCAGCGAGTCACACGCGGTGGCCCCGGCTTCCTTCGCGCGCCGGTGGGTGGCGTCGCTGCGGCCTTCCGGCACCCACAGCACCTCGTGGCCTGCCTTGACGGCCTGGGCGGCGACGGCCGCGCCCATGGCGCCGGGGTGCAAGAGGGTCACGGTCGTCACTGGCCGCCTCCTGGCGGGAGCTGAGCGGGAATGCGTTCCTGATGAGCAATGATCACCTCACGAAGGCCGATCGCGGCAGGTGATCCGGCCCCAGGGTGCAGCGCGAGCTGACGGCTGAAGTGGCCGATGCGGCGGTCGACGCTCTCGGTGCGGCGTCGAGCACTGACCCCGAGGACAGCGTGGATCTGCGTCGCGGCCCCGTCGATATCCCCTCGGCCCAGCCGAGCCATCGCGAGGTCCATGCGGGCCAGGGACATCTCGCCGAGGCGCTGCTGCTCCGGCGGTGCGGACTGGAACATCTCCACCGCTTCGTCGGCGCGGGCCTCGGCGTCGCTGAGGTGCTGGGTGCCGGCCAGCCACAGGTGCGTGCTGCTGGAGTAGAACAGCTGTTTCTCGACAGGGAAGGCCATCATCCCACCGGGCAGTTCGTCGCCTTCGACGAGACGCTCACGCAAGCGGTCGGCGGCACTCAGGGAGGCCAGGGCATCGCTGCCCCGGTTGAGCTGGCCGTAGGCGCGTGCCTTGATGCTCTCCAGCCGGATCTGCGCCGTGCCGGATTCGGGGGTGAACGCGCTTCCGGAGTCGGCGAGGCGTACGGCATCTACCGGACGTCCGTCCCAGTACGCGATGAGTGCCTGGAGGCCGCGTACCCAGGAGCGCAGTCCGTTGTGGCCGGCGAGCTCGCCGAACAGGAAGGCGGTGCGTGCCTGTGTCTCGGCCGCGTCGTAGCGGCCCAGGTCAAAGCTGGCGTTCGCCAGTACGCCGCACAGGACACCGGCGCCCACGTAGAGGTCGGAGGTGTACCGCGGTGGCTGACGACCTTCGAGGAGTTCGAACGCGCGGTCGCGCAGGGCGCGAACCTCGCGGAACAGGGGCCCGACGGGCCGGTTGGGGTACGTAATGACGAGGCGGCGGATGTCAGCTTCCAGCTGCTCCAGCGTGTGCGGTCCCACGTTGCTGCTCTCTGCCCTGGCCGCGAACTGCGCCGACTCATTCGCCGCCGCCATGACCACGTCTTCAAGGCCGTACTCGGATGGATCCACTGCGTTGCGGTCGTCAGCCGCTAGGTGGTGAGGCGAGGCCACCGGCTTGGGCTCCGCAGGTCCGAGGAGTCGGGCGGCCGGGATGCCCGGGAACATGAACTCGAGGACGCGGCGGGCGACGGTCTGCGGGGTCCGGACCTCACCGTGCGCGTACCGGAAGAACTGCCGCTTCTCGATCGTCGCGGTCGCGATCGAGGGTGGCCCCTCCAGCTCGGCTAACTGCTTGGCCGCCTGCTCGTAGCGCCGCTTGAAGACCTGATAGTCCTGCCAGCCCCGCTGGTTGATCAGGGTCTGGAAGAGGGTCGGTCCTGATGGCTCCACAGCCGCTCCCTCATGCCGGGGTCCTTGTCCGGTCTCCACGCTAGACATCAACAGCCGTCGATCGCAGATCTGTTGTCCAGAAATTCCAGACGGACAGCGAATAGACATCGGTTAGGCACGAAAGGGCGGCGTTCGGCGTTGCTCAGGGCCTCGTTCAGGCGGGAGCCGCCGGGAACACTTCGTCTTCGCCCCGGCAAGACGGCGGCCCTGCGAGGCCGAGTATCCGCCGTGGTTACGCAAGTCAGGCAGCCCAGGAGGCCCGCTCATGGCAGCGCACCACCAGCTCGCGTTCACCGTCGCTCACTCGCCAGCCGCCGCGCAGGAGGCACGACACCGCGTCGTCGCCGGCATCCGTTCCTGGGGCATACGGCTCGACGAGGAGGCACTGGACGGAATCGAGCTGGCGGCCGGCGAACTGATCACCAACGCCGTGCGCCACACCAGGTCGGGGCCTGTCACCGTCAGCGTCTACCAGGAGGGGCCGGTGCTCATGGTCGAGGTGCACGACGCCGCAAAGGTCCTGCCGCGGCCCGAGCCCTTGAGCGAGTGCGCCGAGTCCGGGCGCGGTCTGCATCTTGTATCAGTGATCGCCGACCGTCACGGTGCCGATCTGACGGCGACGGGCAAGCGCTGCTGGGCGGAGTTCAATCTGCCCAGCAGCGTGGGTGATCAAAGGGCGGATCAGGGCAGCCGTCGTGATCGGCGTCTCCCCTCTGGCCATGCTCGCGAAATGGCTGATCGGGCGGCAACGAGGGTTCGCGTACCGGTAGCGGGCTCGCCATCGCACACCCGAACGAGGGCCCGGCGTCGGACCGTATCTCGAGCCGCGAGCAGGCCCGTTGCGGGCCGACCCATCGACTGAATAACGCCGATCCGAAGGCAAGTTGGGGGCCTAGACTCGTGGGCTTCCCTGCGGCACCGACCGGTCACAGTCGGCCCGGGGATAAGCAGTCCCCGAGCCTCTCCCTGGCCGGGCCCACGAATCAGCATCTGTACCAAGTGGAGGTTTCGCTATGCCCAAGAAGGTCACGAAGGAAAAGGTCCTCGTCTACATCGTGCGCGACGGGCGCCTGCTGGTGTTCCGCCACACCGACTACTCCTACGAGGAGGTCGGCATCCAGGTCCCCGCGGGCAGCATCCGCCCCGGTGAGACCCCGGACGCCGCCGCCCTGCGCGAGGCCCGCGAGGAGACCGGACTGTCGGACTTCAAGCTCGTCCGCAAGCTCGGCGAGACCGAGTACGACATCAGCCCGTACCGCTTCGAGATCCAGCACCGGCACGTCTTCCACCTGGAGCTCACCGAGCCGACCCCGGAGCGGTGGATGAGCCAGGAGGACCACGACGGCGAGCAGGAGCCGACTCACTTCGAGTGCTTCTGGATCCCGCTGGAGGCCGCGCACATTCTCCAGTCCGGCCAGGGCGCCCTGCTGGGGCGTTTGTCCGACTAGCCATTCATCCGGTCACGGCAGCATAGGAGGGGGCAGCCGATGAACCTCAGCACAGAACAGCGCCACACGATCGACGGGCTCTACCGGAGCCTGGACGCCGATGACACCGGCACCGCGGTGTCGGTCATCGTCAAGACGCGCGGCGAGACGTGCGACATCGACTGCCTCTACTGCTACGAGAAGCGCAAGGAGGCCCCGGGGGGTGCCAGGGTCAGCGCCGACCAGATCAGGCGCCTGGCCAGCATCTTCAAGGGCCGCAAGCTCGCCGTCGAACTCCACGGCGGCGAGCCCCTGACGGCCGGGCGAGAGCACATCGGCGAGATCCTGGCGGAGCTGTCCGGCCTGCCGCAGGTCGTCCGCGTCAGCCTGCAGACCAACGGTGTCCTGCTCGACGCCGACTGGCTCGACATGTTCGACACCCTCTGCCCGGACCTCCGGATCGGCATCTCCCTCGACGGTGATGCCCAGGGCAACGCCTGGCGCGTCGGCTACGACGGCAAGCCCGTGTATCCGCGCGTCGCCGCTGCCCTGAACCTGCTCGCGGAGCGGGGCCGGAGCGTCGGTGTGATCGCCGCGGTGACCCCGGCGGTGCTGGACCGCGCCGAAGAGGTGCTGGACCACCTCGCCGGCTTCGGTTCGGTCAACGCGATCAGCTTCGTACCCTGCTTCGACTCCACGATCCGCCGCTCCACGGCCCTGCCGAGCAGGCGCAAGTCGGCCAGCCGACTGCTTCAGCAGGCTGCCGTGAACGCAGCCGATGGCCCGGCCTGGGCCATCCATCCCGACGAGTACACCCAGTTCGTCCTCGCCGCCACCGCTCACTGGATCACCGCCGGACACTTCGCCCGCATCAAGCTGGAACCGGCCGTCTCCACGATCCGGCGATTACGGGGGCTGACGACAGGGTTCTGCCACTTCTCCGACCTCAAGTGCGACCACGTCTTCACCCTCTACCCCGATGGCCGCCTCGGGAGCTGCGACGAACTTCCTTGGCCCCAGGCCCGCCTCACCCAGCTGGAGTCCACGGCCGACGAGCACGAGGTGGCCCGCGCCCAGCAGAACTCTCTCCTCCTGGACCAGGGCAAAGCCCTGATGGACAAGTGCACGACCTGCGACTACCGCACCACCTGCGGCGGAGGATGCATCGCCACCCGCTGGCGCCAGGACCCGTCCGCCGATCACGACGCGTACTGCGACTACCGCATGCGGATGATCGACGGCGTCGCCGCACTGCTTGCCCAGCCCGGTCATCCCGCCGGCGCCTGGTGCCAGAGCCTGCGGTGGCGCCCGCGCACCCCGAACAGCATGCGCGACGCGAACGCCTTCCTGACCAGCTGGGACACTCCCGACCTCGTCGGCAGCGAAGTCAGGCTGCACACCAGTGAGCACGGCAACATCAACACCATGGGCCTCGCCGGTATACACGAGGCCGACGATCTGACCCCAGGCCACCCGATGTGGCGGGCGGCCATCGAACCCGGCGTCTGGCCGTTGGTCGACACAGTCACCCGAGCCTGGGGGCTCGTCACGTACGACAGCTGCCAGGGCCACCAGTACACCGGCGCGGACCTGGCCCCAACAGGTCTACGCATCGGGCTCCTCCCCCGCGACCGCCAGGAGTACGCCCGCGCTGCTGCGGCGCTGTGCCGGGCCGCCACCTTCGCAAGCGCCCTCCTGCCCGCGGGCATCGAGGTCAACATCGGCCGCTCGGAGCTCACCTGCGAGAGCACGGGCACCACCACCCCGGTCCTCGACCTGAGCCTGGACCCCGGCGCCGGTCAGGGGTGGGACGGCTACTTCGCCCGCCTGAACGAGGCCACCGCTGTGTTGGCCGCAGCCCTCGACGCCGAGCGCCCCAAGGCCGAATCCGTGTGCGCCTGCCCGCTGCCGGTGTCGCCGCAAGCCCCCGAGGAGGTGCTGCGATGAAGCCCGGCGACGCGGTCACCATCCACCAGCTCCTGGGACGCATCGCCTACTTCCACACCTTGTTCATCGAACCCGCCCTCACCTCCAGCAAGCAGCCCCGAGCGGGCGAGGCCTGCTGCTACCACAAGGACACCTCGGGATTCGGACAGCCAAACATCGGTACCGTGCTGGCCAGTACCGCTTGGGCAGTCCTCGACGAGATCGCGACCACCCTCGGCAAGCACCTTCGCCTCTGCCCGGACTCCGACCACCGGTGCTGCGCGGCCTGCCGCATCGCAGCCTCCGGCGCCGGCATCGCCCAGGCATGGGCAGTCACCGAACACCACTCGTACGGCCTGCCGCTACCCGCGGACCCTCTCCTGCGGGCCTGCCGTATCGCGGCCGCATCCCGTCTCGCCCTCGTCTTCGCCCAGCAGCACAGGACCTCGTGCCGCGCCCTGGCCCAGGCCGAGACACCTGGTGCTGGCCTGCTGCCCGACAGCGCCACCTTGCCGTTGACCGGAGAACTCCTCGCCCTGTGGCAGGACCCGCTGGCCGCCACCCGCAGCCCGGTCGTCAGCTGGCTCAACCACTGCACGGACCTGAACGACATCCACCACGTGCTCCAGCAAGGGGGAACCACGAAGTGATCCACATAGCCGAGACCGTCGGCGTCGGAAGCATCGAGAACTTCCTCAGCGACGCTGAGCGTGCCCGCCTCGCCGACCTGATGAACGACGTCCTGACCAGCGGCGGCACCAGCCGCTTCGGTGACGAGCGCCGGACCTCCATCCACGAAATCCCCGGCCACAGCCCCGACGAGGCCATGGCCGTCTACGAGCCGGCCGGACGCGTCGAGATCCCCTCGATCCCCGAAGTCGCCGAGAAGCTCCTGGGTGACGCCTTCGAACGCGCTCGCCCGGCCCTCTCCCGCGTCATGCCCTCGATCACCCTCTGCCGCCCGTGGACGTACGTCGAGTACGGCGTGGGCCAGCACATCACCAGCCACCTCGACGGCATCGCCCCCGACCCGCTCGCCTGGCCCCGCCAGATCGCCGGCATCAGCGTCGTGATCACCCAGGCCGACGCCGGAGGCGACTTCTACGTCGAGACCGCCTCCAACGACCGGCTGTGGAACGGCAAGGCCCCCGATGCCGCCTCGAACGGCTACGCGGAGGGCATGTGGCTGGCCCACGACGGAGCCGACAACTCCGCGACCTGGTTCCAGCAGATGCCCCGCACCCGCTGGAGCGTCGCCCCGACCCCCGGAACGGCCCTGCTGTACGGCTCCCAGCTCGCGCACGGGACCCTCCCGGTCACCGCCGGCCGGGTCGCCAAGTTCATCAGCTGGCTCATCGCCGAGCCCACCGCGGCCGGGTGAGCGCGTGCTCCTGGCCTTGGAAGGCATAGCCGGCGCCGGAAAGAGCACCCTGCGCGACCGGCTCCTGGCCACCGCCCACGCCGAGGACATCCCCTTCAGCCACATCGGCCAGTTCTCCTGGCTCTCCCACTCGGCCACTCGCACGTTGATCCACCTGCGGGCCGGGCACGGGGGCGACGAGCGGGAGGCCATCGAGGCCGCCGCCCAGGACCTGGCTCTGCACTCCCGCTTCAACATCGCCGTCGCCCTCACCGAGGGCCCGGTCCTCGCCGACCGGCTCACCCTCTCCACCGCCTGCCTGCTCGCCCTGCTCCACCGGCAGCCCGCCGACGCGTACGTCGAGCGCCTCGCCGAGCAGACCCAGGCCCGTCCGCAGCTGACCGTTCTGCTGACCACCGCGCCCGACATCTGCCACGACCGCATCACTCGACGTGCGACAGAGCGCCGCTTCACCGAACAGCCCGAGGCCGCCGCCCGGCTGGCCGACCTCTACAACGAGGCCGCCGACGCCTGGACCAATGCCACCGGCCTGCCAGTGCTGAAGCACCCCTGCACGACCCATGCCGACCTCGAAGCCTTGGTTGATGCCTGCATGGAGGACCTCCGCTCGGCCGACAGCCCGACGGCTCCGAACAAGGAAGCGAGCCGATGAACCTGCACCCGATGCATCCCGCAGCCTGGGTCCTCGATCAGCTCCGCACGGACGGCTGGCACATCAGCGACCTCCTCGCGTTCACGCGGGCCAGCACCCTGGTCAGAGCAAGCCGCTTCGGCCAGGAGGACGTCGTAGTCAAAGCGGGATTCGGCAGCAACCACGTCCTGGCCGAGCTTGACCCAAGCGAGAGGCTCGCCGCGTACGGCTTCTACTGGTACGCGCAGATGACGGAGACCGAACGCGCCCTCACCCGCGAAGACTTTCGCCACGAGGCGGAGCTGACCGCCGCCGCCGGAGGAACCGATCACATCGTCCCGCTGCTGGAACAGGGCAGCTCGGAGCGGTTCGACTGGTACACCATGCCGCACTGCGACGGCGGGAACTTCCGGGCCTTCATGGCCACGTCCAAGGACACCGCCAAGGGCCTCAGCATCCTCGCCGACGTCGCCGGTGGCCTGGGCAACCTGCACCAGCGTGGAATCGTCCACCGCGACGTCTACCAGGAGAACATCCTCATCGACCAAGGTCGGGGCCTGATCACCGACCTCGGAGCCGCCCGCCGCCTGTCCACCCCCCGCGGGCCTGAACACCGCGGCCCCGAGGTCCACTGGCCGCCGGAGTACCTCACCGGCTACCACGAGGCCACTCCGGCAGCCGATGTCTTCAGCCTCGCCGTCCTCGTCTACCGCTACCTGTGCGCGGACATCCCCCGCCTGGCCGCCCACACCAACCTGCCCCTCATCCCGGAGCCCCTGCGCAGCGTCGTGACCGCCGCGCTCTCCGAAGACGCGGACCACCGGCCCGCCATGAACGACCTGGGCACCGCGCTCCGCACCGCGGCCGACCTGCACCAGCGCTGACCAACACGAGGGAGCCCCTCATGCCCAGGGCGAGATCTCCGCCCCGTCTCCGGCACCACAGCGCGCAGCAAGCGGAACAAGCCGAAGCCAACGAGACCGAAAGGCGGAACACCCCATGAACCAGGACCGCATCGCCGACTTCCTCGCCAACGTCGAGGACCTGCGCGGCGAGGACGAGACCGTCCGTACCACCGCCCACACCTCCAGCGTCTCGGCCGAGGGATGGCCGGCGGCCGAGGCGGAGACCACCACCGCCTGAACACCCACAGCCGCCCGGCGCTCTGAGCGCCGCCGGTGAACACACCTGGGGCCGGGCTACCAGCAGGTGCGGCCCGGCCCCAGGCCCACCACCGAACAGGAGAGCCGCCTCGTGGACACCCTCGCCGACCTCTTCGACCTCCCGCCGATCGACCGCCTGCACCACGAGCGGACGCAGCGCATCCACGCGCTCATCCGCCCCGGAGCCCAGCCGCCGCAGCCATACACCAGCACGGCGGCTGACTACTGCCTGGCCCACCACTCCCTCGAAGGAGCTGAAGCCGCCGCCCGCGCCGGCGATGCCGCTACCTTCGACTGGTACGTCGCCCACCTCGACGCGGGGGCCGCCACCAACTCCGTCCCCACAGCGGTCGGCGCCCGCGTGGTCGTCGAGCCCACACTCGCCGACCTGCCTCGGTCCGCGATCTCCGAGACCCCCTACTACGTCCTGGGCCCCGGTTCCGAGCCCGCCCAGCCCCACCTGCGCAGCCTCGCGGCAGACGCGTACGCCAGCGCCGCGCGGGCGGGCTTCGGCGATCTGCTCGCCGCGCACGCCGTCGTCCTGTGCCTTCTGCGGACGAAGAACCTCGGCGAGACCCTCGACAGCTGGACGATCAGCCGCCTGCCCGGCACCGTCTTCATGGACCACGTCGACGACCCGGTCGTCCTGGCCCGCGACCTCATCCACGAGGCCGGGCACAACTGGCTGAACGACGCGCTCACGGCCACGGGATGCAAGATCAGCGACACCGCGCACTTCTACTCCCCGTGGAAGCAGACGAAGCGGCCGGCGTTCGGCTTCCTCCACGCCTGCTGGGCGTTCCCGCTCACCATGCTGTTCACCACGAACGCGCTGACCAGCACCATGGGAGACCTGCACCGGTTCTTGGCCGCCTACCTCGACCAGCAGCGAAGCCTCCTCGCCGACACCGCGCCCGATCATTCCCGCGCTCTGGAGCTGATCAGCGATGATGGTCTCCGCGACCGCCTCGCTGCCGCCCACCACCAGGCCCTCGCCCTATGAACGCGGCCCGCGACGAGGAGCCCGGCCTGTCCCTGCTGGTCCACCGCCCAGACGAAGAACCCACCCCTCTGCACACCGGTCTGGCCAGCCTCGAACACGGACTGCCCATCGGACCGGACACCAGCTTCAACGTCGGCTCGGTCGCGAAGCAAATCACCGCCCACCTGATCCTGATCGCCGCGCATGACAATCTCCTGCACCTGGATCAGCAGGCCGCGGACCTGCTGCCCCGACTCAAGATCAGCGACGTCACCATCGCGGACCTGGTCACCCACCGGTCGGGCATACGCGATGCCGAGTCCCTGCTCTCCCTCGTCGGCTTCCGGGACCTCGACCACTACACGGCCGACGACCTGCGAACCCTCGCCTACCGGCAGGACCTGCGCGCCGTCCCCGAAGGCCACTTCCTCTACAGCAACACCAACTACCTCCTCCTGGCAGAGATCCTCGAAACGGTCTACCGCACCACACTGCCCGACCTCGCCCGGCACCGCGTTTTCGGCCCGCTCGGCATGCACTCCACCCGCTTCAAGGAGGACCCGTGCCAGGTCATCCCCGGAGCCGCATCCGCCTACCAGGCCACCCACCACGGCTGGCGGCACACAGAGGTGCCGGTCACCCTGCCCGGCCCCGGATCCCTATGGACCACAGTCGGCGACCTCGACCGCTGGCTCACCCACCTCCACCAGCGCTGGCAGCACCCCCACCAGCTCCCCTGGCAAGAAGCTGTCGACTACGAGCCCAGCGACCACGAGCCCTACCTCTACGGCCCTGGGCTCTACGCCGACGCCCGCCCCGGCCGCACTGCCGTCTTCCACTACGGCCACGAACAGGGCTTCTCCGCCGTTACCCACCTAGAGGCATCGGGGCTGCGCGTGATCGCCCTGTCCAACAACGCCAGGCTCTCGGCCGACCGCGTCACCGCCGCCATCCTCCGGGACCTCCACCAGCAGCCGACGCTGGCCCAGAAGGAGGCCCTCGTCCGCGCAGCAGCGCGGGAGCGAGCCCCAAGCACTGGCATACAAGATCAGCCCACACCCGACCACGTCGGCCAGCACACAGAGCTCGGCACCTTCGCCTGCGACCAGGCCCCCGGCAGCCTTCGCCTCACCCGCAGAGCCGACACTCTCCACCTGTGGCGCCGAGGGACATGCGACCAGCTCACCCCCACGGGCTCGGGCATCTACGCCGGCAACGGCTACACCCTCAGCGTGCCCAGCAGCACGGACCAGGTCGACCGCTTCACCCTCGACCTCGACCGCGCCCCCAACCTCACGTACATCCGGCAGTAGTCACCGCCGCAAGGCGCCATCTGACTTCCCCACCCACAACCAGTGAAGACGCGAACCGAACTGGAGACTCCTGATGCTCAACCACCTGGTGATTCCCGGGATCGCGGCGTACGCCCACGAAGGTTTGCCCACGCCCGCCCAAACCGATGACTCGAACGCGTGGGTCGACGGTGTCTGCTGGCTGTACTGCGGCCAACGCCGGACACGCGTCTTATGGATAGGGCCAGCGAGCGTCGCGGGCATGCAGGCGCCGATGTTCGCCTGTGACCCCTGCATCTCCGAACTCCACGAGCGGGTATGGCAGTCCATCCGCCTCAGAGACGAGCCGCACCGAACCAGCCACACGCGAATCGAGGTCGACGATCCGCGAACCCGCCAAGGCCGCCACCGAGCCCGCAGCAGCTCCCTGCGTGCATGAAGCACAACACCTGCCTGATCAGCGATGGCGGATGATGATGGCCGAGCGATAGCGACCCAGGGAGTGCCGTGAACCTGATGCCGACCGCCACAACCACGGACGTCCATGACCAGCAGCCACGCGTCGCCGTGCTCCCCGTCGGCTCCTTCGAGCAGCATGGCCGCTACCTCCCCCTGATCACCGACACGGCAATCGCCTGCATCATCGGCCGGGAGATAGCCAGCAGCTACCCCGTACACCTGCTGCCGCCCATCACCATGTCATGCAGCCACGAACACGCCGCCTTCCCCGGCACCGTCAGCATCAGTGCCAAGACCCTCTACGCCGTGATCGACGACATCCGCGCGTCCCTTGCCCGCTCCGGCATCCACAAGCTGGTGATCGTCAACGGCCACGGCGGAAACTACGTCCTGTCCAACGTCGTCCAGGAGGCCAACGTCGACGGGCCGACGGTCTCGCTGTTCCCCCTTGGGGCGGACTGGGATCGAGCCCGCGACCACGCAGCCCTCAGTTCCGACCGCCACGCCGACATGCATGCCGGCGAAATCGAGACCTCCATCCTTCTCCATGCGGCCCCCGAGCTGGTCCGCGACGGATACAACGAGGCAGACCACGATGGCGGCCCGCGCCCGTTTCTCTTGGTCCAGGGAATGGAGGCGTACACCGAATCGGGGGTGATCGGCTTTCCAGCCCTCGGCACAGCAGAGAAGGGGAAGGCTGTACTCGCCAGTTTGACGGAAAGCTTCGCGCTGCACGTCGCGGCTCTCGGCGGGAGCCGGTGATCCCATTGGAAGAGTTCACCGACAGCGTTTTCCACAGGCTCATCAGCTCGCGGGCAATCTGGCTACGCTGTGCCCATGGCAGCAGAGGTAGCAGCAGCGGTATCGGACCTTGTGGCGCGCACGGAAGTGCGGCGTCAGGAGTCGTCTTCGGCCCTTGACCCCAAGGAGCGCGCGAAGCGCGGCCAGTACTTCACGCCTGCCCCTGCCGCTGACTTCATTGCCTCCTTGGCGAGACTGGCCAGCACAGGCCCGATCCGGATCCTGGACCCCGGCGCTGGGGCCGGCTCTCTGACCGCCTCGCTCGTGTCGCGCATCCTCCAAGGCCAGCCAGAAGTGCACCTCAGCGTGACGGCCTGCGAGAACGACCCCCAGCTACACGAGACCCTGTCCGCGACCCTGGAGGACTGCGCGCGCACGGCCGAAGCGCTCGGCGGACGGGTGGAGACCACCCTGGTGAAGGACGACTTCATCGCTTGGGCAACACAGGCGGAAGGGCTGTTCGGCGAAGCACGTGGGCCGTTCGACATCGTGATCATGAACCCCCCGTACAAGAAGCTCGCCGCTGGCTCCCGCGAGCGCATGGCCGTCACAACGGCATGCACAGAAACTTCCAACCTGTACTCCGCGTTCATGGCACTTGGGATCCACCTTCTCGCCCCCGGTGGGCAGCTCGTCGCAATCACCCCGAGGAGCTTCGCGAACGGCCCTTACTTCCGACCGTTCCGCAAGTACCTCCTTGACCGGATGCATATCGACCGAGTGCACCTGTTCGAGGCGCGGAACAAGGTGTTCGCGGACACAGACGTCCTCCAGGAAAACGTGATCTTCTCCGCGACACGCACCGACGCTCCCGACCGAGGGCCAATCGTCATGTCCTCCAGCCACAGCTACGGCGGCGAAACACGCAGCCGTGCGGTGGAGTACCAGGAGATGGTGCAGCCAGAAGACAGAGAGCATTTCATCCACATCAGCGCCGACGAGGAAGACGCACAGCTCGCGGCGACTCATGCAAGCCTTCCGGCCACCCTCGCCACGATCGAGTGCCAGGTTTCGACCGGCCGAGTTGTGGACTTCCGCTCCAAGGAACACCTGCGGCCCGATCCGGAGGCAGGTGCAGTTCCGCTGATCTACCCGTTGCACATGCGCGATGGCGGAATCCGCTGGCCAGTTCCTGGCGCTAAGAAGAACAACGCAATCGCGCTTAACCCAGACACCGAAAAGATGACGTTCCCCTCTGGGTACTACGTCGTCGTGAAGCGTCTGTCCTCCAAAGAGGAAAAGCGTCGTGTGGTTGCCACTGTATTCGACCCCGATGTGACACCTTGCGCGCGAATCGGCTTCGAAAACCACGTCAACGTGTTCCACAGCGCAGGTGCCGGCCTCCCCAAGGAACTCGCCCGCGGCCTTTGCCTCTGGCTCAACTCTACGTTGCTGGACCGACTCATCCGACGATTCAGCGGCCACACCCAGGTCAACGCAACAGACCTGCGGAACCTGCGCTACCCAAGCAAGGACCAGCTTCAAGCCATTGGCGGCGAGTGGATAGAGGGTGGATGGCCCGACCAGGAGAAGCTCGATGACCTAGTCGAACGCCACCTGGAGTCGGCCGATCCCCCGTCGCCCGGCGAGGCATAGTTCGGCGAGCACGGCTGCCGACCGGCTGATTACCGACGTCCTGGCGGAAGCATCCCGTTAGAAGCCGCCGCCCAGCAGGGCAACAGCACCCGCTCGGACGCCCTGTAGCCTGACCCTCACTCACTGCATCGATGTGGCTGGGGAGGCCCAGGGAGTGACGAAGGCACAGCAAGAAAAGAAGCTCGACGAGGCGAAGGAAATTCTCGCTGCGATAGGGATGCCCCCGAGGCAGCAGAACACCCGGACCGCACTCGTGCTGCTCTCGATGTTCAACCTCGGCCCGACGCAGGAATGGGCGGAGGTGAGCTCGAACACCCTCGGGATCACCGAGTGCATGGATTGGATGGCCATCCACTACCCGGACATCCCAAAGGGAACGAAGGACCCGAGCAGGTACGCCCCGAACAGCCGCGAGTCCGTGCGTAAGGAGTCGGTCCACCAGCTCATCGACGCCGGAATCCTCGTCAAGAACTCTGACGCGCCAGGCCGAGCAACGAACGACAAGAATAATCGATACCACCCCAGCGAGTTGGCCATAAAGGCACTGGCGAACTTCGACACGTCGACGTGGCGGAATTCCCTGGACGAATTTCATGCCGAGTGGGAAAAATTGACCGAGGTATGGGCCGCCGAAAGGTCGGTCCATCGAGTCCCCGTCAAGCTTCCCGATGGGACCGAGGTCAAGCTCAGCCCTGGGGAACACAGCGAACTTATCGGAGCTGTCGTCGAGCGCTTCGCATCGCAGTTCACGCCCGGGGGCACCATCGTCTACCTGGGCGACACGGGCTCCAAGTGGATCGTGAACAAGCCGAAGTACCTCGCTGACCTCGGCGTCGTGGTAGATGCTCACGGCAAGATGCCTGACGTAGTGATCCACTACACCGAGCGGGACTGGCTTGTCCTCGTGGAGGCGGTCACGTCCACCGGACCGGTCAACGGCCTGCGGGTCGCCCAGCTGAAGGAACTCTTCGCGGGAGCGCGCCCGGGCCTGGTCTTCGTTACCGCCTTCCAGACAAAGAGGATGTTCCGGAAGTTCGCTTCCGAGATCGCCTGGGAGACGGAGGCTTGGGTCGCAGAAGAAGAGACGCACATGGTGCACTTCAACGGCGAGCGCTTCCTCGGGCCATACGACAAGGCCGAATAAGCAACGAGGGCCGCCCCACAAGGTGGGGCGGCCTTCAAAGAAGATATCGGCGACGACCTACTCTCCCACGAGGTCCCCCTCGCAGTACCATCGGCGCTGGCAGGCTTAGCTTCCGGGTTCGGAATGTTGCCGGGCGTTTCCCCACCGCTATGGTCACCGAAAACTGGTGAGCGCCTCCTAGCGGAGAAGCGCTTTCGAGAAGCAAGCATACAGGGTCAACGTTTGACCGAGCCCGCTGGTACGGAGAGCCACCCGCGATGCCCGCCCTCGTATCGGGCGGCGGGAGTCATGGTCACGGGAGCAAGGGCCACGAGCCACGAACTTGCTGCTCCGACACCTGTATGACCCACTTGCCGAGTCACCGGGCGCCACAGCAGGTCTCCCAGCCAAGCCACAGCACCGGCAGGTGCGTGGGTGCGAACCAGCCAAGATTGGCCCCCACGAAGGCAATCATCCAGCCACTGGCCATGTACCGCTCTTGCGCGTAGCTACGCTGGCGGACCTCCAGAGATCTTGTGACACAGGCGGATCTGACCCGAAGGAGGACGCTTGAGCACTCATCTGCGCTTTGCACCGGAGATCCTGATCCGCCTGGGTGAGGAGCTGATCCCCCATCCAGACCTCGGAGTGATCGAGCTGGTCCGCAACGCGTACGACGCGGACGCGACGAAGAGCATCGTCCGGCTACACAACGCCACACAGCCCGGTGGCACCCTCGTCGTCGAGGATGACGGTGACGGCATGACGGCTGAAGAGATCCGTGAGGGTTTCCTCCTCATCGGGAGGTCGTCGAAGCCGGGAACTCCGGATAGCACGTCCAACCGCCGTCGGATTGGAGAGAAGGGCCTGGGCCGGCTGGCGGCGCTACGCCTCGGACGCCGAGTAGAGGTGGTGTCGCGCCCTCGAAGCGAGCCTGGCGTAGAGCACACGCTCGTCATCGACTGGTCTGACTACGACACGGTTCGGTCCGTTGAGGAGGTCGAGCTCACGATTGTCAGCCGGCCAACCACAAAGGCCCCGGGTACGTCGTTGACTGTTCACCGCTTGAAGCAGGGCTTCGACAAGGACCAGATGGAGCGTCTCGCCCGAGCCATGCGACTGCTCACGGGCTTCTTCGACGACGAGGACACAGGTTTCACCGCGACCCTTGTCGCCCCGCAATTCGAGCAGGTTTCCGACGCGGTGAACCGGAGCTTCTTCGATGAGTACGAATACAGGCTCGAAGCCCACCTTGATGAACAGGGCTATGCGAGCGCGGTCCTCTACGACTGGAAGGGTCAGGTAATCACGCGCGGCGATCACATCGACGTAGCACCAGATGACCGCGGCGGTCGCTTGCAATCCCCTCTCCGATATCAGGCGCCGGCTGCATCCTTCGAGCTGTGCATGTTCCTACTGAACAAGCGTTCGTTCGAACTGCGCAAGTCGAAGCGGAGGTTTACTGACCTTCGGCCCTGGCTGCGCGTAGTCGGAGGAGTTCACCTGTTCCACCGGGGGTTGCGTGTGCATCCTTATGGGGACCAGGGTTTCGATTGGCTAGACCTGAACCTCCTCCGAGCACGGAGCCCGGAGCTGCGCCCTTCGACCAACACAAGCGTCGGGCGGGTGTCAGTCGAGGACCCGGAGGGCTTGCTCATCCCCAAGACCGACCGGATGGGGTTCCAGGAGAACGCTGCGTTCATCGAACTTCGAGAGTTTGCCCGAAGCGCCACAGACTGGGCGGCGAGGGAACGGAAGCGGATTCGCGACGGCGAGCGACTGGTCAAGCCTGCACCAACTCGGCGCATTGGACCCGTCCCTACCGTTGAACCCGCCAAGGCACCCAGGGACCCCGACCCCTCAGGCGACGATGGGGTCGTCGAGCTAGTGGCCCAGCCGGAACTGCCGACTTTGACAACTAGTTTGCCCGCCCAGCGCCATGAAGCCAGCTTGCCGCTGGTGCCGAAGGAGCGTCTTCTCTACCGGGCGCTCGCCACAACCGGGATCCTTGCCACCGCCTTCGCGTATGAGACAGCAGCCGTAGGCGAGGGCGGCGAGGCTGGTTTCAGGGCCGGCGAGCTTGCAGGAATCGCGGCTCGCGCCACCCAGGCAGAACGCTGCCTAGTTACGGTTCTGGATCTGAACGACGTGGTCGGGAGTGCCTTGAACGTCGTGCGGCCCCACCTAGAGCGGCGTGGCATCGCCCTCAATGAGGAGCTCTGGGGCGACCCGATCCGCGTAGCGGGTGCAGTTTCGGACCTGGAGGCGATCGTTTTCAACCTGGCTGCCAACGCCATGAGCTCGTTGGCAGATGCTGGTGACCTCTTGGGGGAGCGAGCGGTACTGGTTCGCACTCGGGTGAATGACGGCCACGCACTGGTCGACTTCTCGGACTCGGGCCCCGGAATCGTTGACGTCGACATCGTGCAGATGTGGCGTCCGGGCGTGAGTGGCGGAAGGTCCAGGGGCGCTGGGCTCGGGCTGACAGTTGTCCGGGATGCAGTGGCCGACATGCGCGAAATGCAGGCTGGCGTTGACGAGGGCGGCGTCTCAGTAGATGCCTACGGGGAGCTCGGAGGCGCTTCCTTCCACATCCGCCTGCCATTGCGGCACGCTGACGAGCAGGCGTTCGGATAACGTCGGCTGCTGGAGGCAATCTGGGAGCCGACCAGCTCCCAGAGCCCCTTCCGGACCACGCCGGCACGCCGTGGCTGGCACGCCGACCAAGGTTCTCCGGCGACCTGGGCGTCGGCGCCCACGACGCCTGCTCAGCAAGGTCGATCGGCCCCAACTCCGTCGCCTCGATGCCTTGACCGCCCACGGCGCCGGCTGACGTATCTCCCCCGCCAGGTCGCCGAAATGAAGGCGCTCCTCGACAACACGCAGTCCGAGCAGCGCAAGCAGGCCGCATGGCGCAGCTTGCGTACTGAGGCCAGCACCCTGCCCGGCTGCCCCGAAGAATGGCTCATCAACACCAGGTGAGCCCGAGCACCAGTGCCGACGGCGGGCTCCCCTTCACTTTCAGCTTCCGGGGTCTACGGGCGAGCGTGTCATGCACGGACTGCTCCCGGATCGACGCGGCCTCCACCAGCACCGCCACCTCCGGTCTCTGCAAGACGGCCAGCTCCTCCGGCACAGGCGACCGTAGATCGAAGGCCTTTCACGTGTGGCTGATACCGACCGCTGGGAAAATGCCCTGATGGGGAATCAGCACTACCGCTAGCATCGCCATCGTCACTTGGGGATCAGCACCCCCTTCCGAACCGCGTTTTCAGGACGACCGTGAAGATCAAGCGAGTACGCATCGAGAACTTCTGCTGTCTGCACAAAGTGGACGTCTCCTTCGAGGAGATAACCTCCTTCATCGGCCCGACTGGTGTCGGCAAGTCCACTGTGCTGCGCGCCCTCGACTGGTTCTTCAACGGCGAAAAGTCCCTCTCCCTGAGCGCCGACGACGTCCACTCGGCTACGGAGGGTGGCCGCATCTCTGTCGAGGTCGAGTTCGACGGCCTCACCAGCCATGACCGCGAGATCCTCGGCCGATACGCTCCAGACGGCGCTGAGAGCGTGAGCATCTGGCGGACCTGGCAGGACGGCGACGACAAGATCACCGGCAAGGCTCTCGCGTATGCCCCGTTCGAGGAGGTCCGCCGGCACCAGAAGGCAACTCCGCTACGGGCTGCCTACAAAGACCTCATGGAGAGCGACCCGAGCCTCGACCTTCCTCACGCTGGCAGCGCGCCTGCAGCACAGGAAGCGATGCGGAACTGGGAGCTGGCACACCGCGACAAGCTCACCAAATCTGAGGTCGAGGACACGCACTTCTTCGGCTTCGCCGGACAGAGCGTCCTGGCCCAGCTGATCGACTTCGTATTCATCTCCGCTGATTTGCGAGCCTACGAGGAGGCGGACGACCAGAAGGCGACGGCACTCGGCCGCATTCTCGACCACGCAGTGGACCGGACCGAGGCGAACGAGCAGCTTGATCAGGTCGAGGAGAACGCGCACCAAGCCCGCCAAGAGATCCACGCCAAGGTGTATGGTCCCCGGCTCGACGACATTGCCGCAGCGCTCTCCTCGGAAGTCGCCAAGTTCACGACCGGACGCCAGGTGGTGGTGACCCCCACAGTGCAGGCACCAAGGCCTGCCCGGACCGCGTTCCAGGTCAGCATCCGAGACGGTGCCGCCGAGACTTCGGTGTACCGGCAAGGGCACGGGTTTCAGCGTGCCCTCATCATCGCTGCGTTGAAGTACCTGGCAGATCGCCGACGCCCGGAGGATGGCACGCGGACCCTGTGTCTGGCGATCGAGGAGCCCGAGCTGTTTCAGCACCCTCCGCAGGCACGGACCTTCGCAAAGGTGCTGCGCGAGCTGGTGGCCACCTCCCCGGAGGGGCGCACCCAGGTTATGTACGCCACGCACAGTCCCGTCTTCATCGATCCCAGCGGCTACCACCAGATCCGACGTCTGTCCCGCGCTACTGATCAGGCGCATCCCGTTACCCAGGTCTGGCAAGCGACCGAGGACAAGCTGTGCGAGTCCCTTGAGGAGTTGATCAATGCAGACACAATCAAGCGGCGGACAGTCGGCAAGCTGACCAGCTCGTTCGCGGAGGGGTTCTTCGCCAATGCCGTAGTGCTGGTCGAGGGCGCAGGGGACGAGGCTGTCCTTGTGGGCTGCGCGGAGCGAGTGGGCATCAGCTTCGGCGCCGAGGGCATTTCCATTGTCGAGGTCAACGGGAAGGACAACCTGATGATCTCCCATGCGATCTTCAGCTGCTTGGGGGTGCCTTGCCACGTGGTGTTTGATGGTGACGCCCGCCAGGAGGACGCCAGGCTGCAATCGGTTCAGCACCTGCTCCCGGACCAGCGCCGGCAGCAAGAGCTGAAGTTCGAACGCGAGGCCCAACAGACTCGGAAGAAGAACGCTGATCTTCTCCGGTACCTCGGCGCCTCCGCCGTTCCCCAGCCCTCCGACGAGTCTTCTGCTTGGTACACGGTCTTCGAGGACAACCTGGAGGTCCACCTCGCCGAGCACTGGCCCGCCTGGGACGTACGCCGGCAGGAATTGATCGATGAAGGCCAGGGCACGGACGGCAAGAACGCAGCGACCTACCTGGAAGCGGCTCGCACCGCCGTCGCGGACCCGCCGTTCCTACTGCATGCCTTGCTAGAGAACGTGCTGGCCTTGACCGGACACCAGTGGGGACGCCCATCGCAGCACGTCCTCGCGCAGGGCACGATCAGCTGAGCAGCCTTCTCTCTTGGGAGCCAGCTGGGAGCCGCTCTGCTCCCCGAGGCGCCTTGAGACTGCCCCAGACCGTCCGAGGCCACGGCGCTGACCAGGAGAAACGTGCTTTGTGCTGGTGGGGATCTTGGGTGGACCTCGTTCGGGGCGAAGAGGTCGTGGGTTCAAATCCCGCCACCTCGACGCTGTGTAAGAGACCGGCCAGACCGCTCAGTGAGCGGTCTGGCCGGTCTTTTTTGTGCCCTGCCGGGATGGGGTGGCCTCGTCGGCCGGTGCGGGGGCCGCGACACTGGTGGTCCGCGGCGGGTTCGTATGCGACGACCAGGGGGGACCATGGGACACGGCTGGCACGGGGTCGCGCTCAGGCTTTTGCGTGGCAAGGACTTCACCTTCACCGTGCGGTCCAACGAGCGGGTGTCCCCGCAGCTGCACCGGCTGGGGTTCGCCGACGGGGGCATGCTGGAGGCGTCGGGGGTGCATCCGACGATGTGGGTGCGGCTCTGGTTCGAGCACCGGGGGCGCCCGCACCAGCGCGGGTACACGCTGGTGGACCCGGATCCGGGCGCGGGGACCTTCGCCATCGAGTTCGTGCTGCACCCCGGGGCGGCCAGCGACTGGGCGCGGACGGCGCGGCCCGGTGACACGATCGAGGCGACGCTCCAGGGAACGGGCTTCAGCCTGCCGCAGCCGCTGCCCTCGCGGCTGCTGATCGTCGGCGGTCCCGCCTCCCGACCGGCCGTCAACTCCCTGCTGGAGTCGATGCCCTCGGTGCCGGCGACCGTGTGGTTCGAAGGCGCGGACCCGGCGCAGGACGGCGGCGACCCGCGCCGCGCCGCCCCCGGGTACGAGGTCGTCCGCGTGCCGGGGCGGGGTGACGGGGCGCTGCTGGTCGAGGCGGTGCGCTCGGGGCTGCCCGGACTACTGGACGAGGGGGCGTACGTGTGGATCGCCTGTGACACCGCGACGACCCGGACGCTGGCGGCCTTCGTGCGCAAGGACCTCGGCGTTCCCAAGGAGCGGCTGCACGCGTTCGGGTACTGGCGGGTGGAGCAGGCGCAGCGTGCTGCTGCTGGCCGAACGTAGGCAACTTAGGTTAGGCTAAGCTAAATCCCGATCGGGATGCGGCGCACGGGCGTCTTCAGGGGGAGGGGACACCATGGGCATGCCGGCCATCGGCACCTACCCCATGCCCGACCGCACCGCCCTCCCCGACTCCTGGGCTTCCTGGTCCGTCGACCCCGGCCGCGCAGCCCTGCTGATCCACGACATGCAGAACCACTTCGTGGGCCCGCTCCCGGCCGGCCGCTCCCCGGTCACCGAACTCGTGGACAACGTCACCGCGTTGCGCGCCCTCGCCGGGACCCTGGGCATCCCGGTGGTCTTCAGCGCCGAGCCGGCCGCCCAACCGCCGGGCCAGCGCGGCCTGATGGCGGACGTCTGGGGCCCCGGCATCGCCGACGGGCCGGATGCCGCCGCCATCATCGCCCCGCTCGCCCCGCGTCCGGGCGAGCACCTGTTGGCGAACGTGCGGCACAACGCCTTCCTCCGCAGCCACCTCGGCCGGCTCCTGCGCTCCGAAGGGCGCGACCAGCTGATCGTCTGCGGGGTCCACGCCCACCTCGGCATCCTCCTGACCGCCGCCGACGCCTTCATGAACGACATCCAGCCCTTCGTCGTCGCCGACGCGGTCGCCGACTTCTCCGCGGAGGAGCACGTCATGGCCCTGCGCTGGGCGGCGCGCAGCGCCGTGGTGTGCACGACCGAAGCCATGCTGCGCGACCTGCTGCTCGCAAGGGCGGCGCGAGACGTTCACCGGGACGCCTGAGCGCGTACCCGGGACGGGAACCCCGGGGGCGGAGCATGATGCCGCCCCCGCACTGATCGAGAGAGACGGAAGAACATGACCGTACGGGTCGCGGTGGCCGGTGCCAGCGGCTACGCGGGCGGGGAGATCCTGCGCCTGCTGGCGGCGCATCCCGGTGTGGAGGTCGGCGCGGTGACGGCCCACACCCGTGCCGGCCTGCTGCTGGGCTCCGTACAGCCGCAGCTGTCGGCCTTCGCCGACCGGGAGCTGCTGGAGACCTCCGCGGCCTCCCTGGCCGGCCACGACGTGGTGTTCCTGGCCCTGCCGCACGGACAGTCGGCCGCGCTGGCGCGGGAGCTGGACCCCGGCACGCTGGTCGTGGACTGCGGCGCGGACTTCCGGCTGCGCGAGGCCGCCGAGTGGGAGCGGTTCTACGGGTCCCCGCACGCCGGGACCTGGCCCTACGGGCTGCCGGAGCTGCCGGGTGCCCGGGACGAGCTGAAGGGCGCCGCGCGGATCGCCGTCCCCGGCTGCTACCCGACCGCGGTCACCCTCGCGCTGTACCCCGCCTACGCGGCCGGCCTGGTCGAACCCGAGGCCGTGGTGGTGGCGGCCAGCGGCACCTCGGGCGCCGGGAAGGCCCTCCGGGCGAACCTGCTGGGCTCCGAGGTGATGGGCTCCATGAGTCCGTACGGGGTCGGCGGCGGCCACCGGCACACCCCCGAGCTGACCCAGAACCTGTCCCGGGTGGCGGGTGAGCGCGTGAGCGTCTCCTTCACCCCGACGCTGGCGCCCATGCCCCGCGGCATCCTGGCGACCTGCTCGGCGCGGCTGCGCCCGGAGCGGGCCGCGCCCGACGCGGAGCGGCAGGCGCGGGCCGCGTACGAGGAGGCGTACGGCGACGAGCCGTTCGTGCGGCTGCTGCCGCCCGGGCAGTGGCCCTCCACCGCCTCGGTGCTCGGCTCCAACACCGTCCACGTGCAGCTCGCCGTGGACCCCGGCGCCCGCAGGCTGATCTGCGTGAGCGCCGTCGACAACCTGACGAAGGGCACCGCCGGTGGTGCGGTGCAGAGCATGAACGTCGCCCTCGGCCTGCCGGAACGGCTGGGCCTGCCCATGAATGGAGTGGCTCCGTGAGCGTGACCGCCGCCCGGGGATTCCTGGCAGCCGGTGTGGCCGCCGGGATCAAGGAATCCGGTGATCCCGACCTGGCCCTGGTGGTGAACCGGGGGCCGTCCCGCGCCGCCGCCGGCGTCTTCACCTCGAACCGCGTGCAGGCGGCGCCCGTGCGCTGGTCCCGGCGGGTGCTGGCCGACGGCCGCATCACGGCCGTCGTCCTCAACTCCGGCGGCGCCAACGCCTGTACGGGACCTTCCGGAGCCGAGGACACCCGGCTGATGGCGCAACGCACCGCGCTGGCCGCGGACACCGTCCCGGACGAGGTCGCGGTCTGCTCCACCGGACTGATCGGCGTCCGGCTGCCGATGGACCGCGTCACCGCCGGCATCGGGGCCGCCGCCGGACGGCTGTCCGCCGAGGGCGGCGAGGACGCGGCCGTCGCGATCAAGACGACGGACTCCGTGCACAAGACCGCGACCCGCACCCGGCAGGGCTGGACCGTGGGCGGCATGGCCAAGGGCGCGGGCATGCTCGCCCCCGGGCTGGCCACCATGCTGGTCGTCCTGACCACGGACGCCGACGTGAGCGCCGGGGCCCTGGACGCGGCGCTGCGCGGCGCCGTGCGCACCACCTTCGACCGGGTGGACTCGGACGGCTGCATGTCCACCAACGACACGGTGCTGCTGCTGGCCTCCGGCGCCTCGGGCCGGACCCCGGAGAGCGGGGAGTTCGCCGAGGCGGTACGGGCCGTGTGCGCGGACCTGGCCCGGCAGCTGGTCGCCGACGCCGAGGGCGCGTCCAAGGAGATCGAGGTGGTGGTCACCGGCGCGGCCTCGGAGCAGGACGCGGTCGAGGTGGGCCGGTCGATCGCCCGCAACAACCTCCTCAAGTGCGCGCTGCACGGCGAGGACCCGAACTGGGGCCGGGTGCTGTCCGCGATCGGGACCACCTCCGCCGCCTTCGACCCCGACCGGCTGGACGTGGCGATCAACGGGGTCTGGGTCTGCCGCGACGGGGCCGGGGGCGAGGCCCGGGAGAAGGTGGACCTGTCGGGCCGCACCGTCGCCGTCACCGTGGACCTGCGCTCCGGCACGGAGACCGCGACGATCTGGACCAACGACCTCACGGCCGAGTACGTCCACGAGAACAGCGCGTACAGCTCGTGAACGGGCCGGGGAGGACGGGCACGGGGACGGTCGTGGGACCGCGCGGCACCGCCGGGGAGCCGGCGGCCGGCGCCGCTGCTGCCGCGGCGGCGGCCGGGCCCGCCGCGGCGGACCTGCCCTGGCGGGAGGAGCTCCAGGGGCGGACCGTCGTCGTCAAGTTCGGCGGCAACGCCATGGTGGACCCGGCCCTGCACCGGACCTTCGCCCAGGACGTCGTGGAGCTGTGGCAGGCGGGCCTGCGGCCCGTCGTGGTGCACGGCGGCGGCCCGCAGATCAGCGCCATGCTCGACCGGCTCGACCTGGAGGTGCGCTTCGAGGCGGGCCTGCGGGTGACCACCCCGGAGACCATGGACGTGGTCCGGATGGTGCTCACCGGACAGGTGCAGCGGGAGCTGGTGGGCGCGCTCAACGCGCACGGCCCCTTCGCGGTCGGCCTGTCGGGCGAGGACGCGCACACCATGACCGCCGTACGGCGCCCCGCGTGGGTGGACGGCCGGCCGGTGGACATCGGCCTCGTCGGGGAGGTCGTGGACGTGGACCCCGGCACGGTCCGCGCCCTGCTGGAGCAGGGCCGCATCCCGGTCGTCTCGCCGATCGCCCGGGGCGCGGACGGTGAGGTCTACAACGTCAACGCGGACCTCGCGGCCTCGGCGCTGGCCGTGGCCCTGGGCGCGGAGCGGCTGGTGGTGCTGACCGACGTGGAGGGGCTGTACGCGGACTGGCCGCGCAGCACCGAGGTGATCGGGCGCCTGACGGCAGGAGAACTGGACGGCCTGCTGCCGGACCTGGCCAGCGGCATGCTCCCCAAGATGGAGGGCTGCCTGCGGGCCGTCCGGGCGGGCGTGGGCCGGGCCCGGGTCATCGACGGCCGGGTCCCGCACGCCCTGCTGAGCGCGGTCCTCGCCGAGGACGGCCCGGGGACCACGGTGGTCCCGGACGGGGAGCACACCGCCGCGGACCCGGCCGGGCACGGCGCCCCGCCGGCTTCCGAGCATGCGCACGAGCAGCCGGAGCCCCGGCCGGAGCAGCGGCACGGCCGCCGGGCACAGCGGCCGGCGCGGACCGCCGCACGGCTCGCGGACCGCTGGCAGGCGGTGATGATGGACACCTACGGCACTCCCCCGCTGGCCCTGGTCAGGGGTGAGGGCTGCACGGTGTGGGACGAGTCCGGGCGGGCCTACACGGACTTCACCGGCGGGATCGCGGTGAACACCCTGGGCCACGCGCACCCGGCGTTCGCCGCGGCCGTCCGGGCACAGACCGCCACGCTCGGCCATGTGTCGAACCTGTTCGTCTCCGAGCCGCCCGTCGTCCTGGCCGAACGCCTGCTGGGACTGCTGGGACGGCCGGGGCGGGTGTTCTTCTCCAACTCGGGCGCGGAGGCCGTCGAGGCGGCCTTCAAGATCACCAGACGGACCGGCCGGACCCATCTGGTCGCCGCCGAGGGCGGGTTCCACGGGCGCACCCTGGGCGCGCTGGCGCTCACCGGCCAGCCGGCGAAACGCGACCCGTTCCTGCCGCTGCCGCCCGAGGTGACGCATGTGCCCTTCGGGGACGTGGAGGCGCTGCGCGCGGCCGTCACCGAGCGGACCGCGGCGGTCTTCCTGGAGCCGGTCCAGGGGGAGGCCGGGGTGGTCCCGGCGCCGGCGGGCTACCTGCGGGCCGCGCGGGAGCTGACCCGGGCCACGGGCACCCTGCTGGTGCTGGACGAGGTGCAGACCGGGATCGGCCGCACCGGCCGCTGGTTCGCGCACCAGGCGGAGCCGGGGATCGACCCCGACGTGGTGACGCTCGCCAAGGGGCTGGGCGGCGGACTGCCCATCGGCGCCACGGTGGCCTTCGGCCCCGCCGCCGATCTGCTGACGCCCGGGCAGCACGGCACCACCTTCGGCGGCAACCCGATCGCCTGCGCGGCCGGACTCGCCGTACTGGAGACCATCAGGGCCGAGGGGCTGCTCGCACACGTCGTACGGGTGGGCGAGCGGCTGCGGCGCGGCATAGAGGGCCTGCGGCACCCCCTGGTCCGTGAGGTGCGGGGGGCGGGGCTGCTGTGGGGGCTGGTCCTCGCCGAGCCGGTGGCGGCGCGGGTGCAACGCGCCGCGCAGGACGCCGGGTTCCTCGTCAACGCGGCGGGCCCGGCCGTCGTCCGGCTGGCGCCCTCGCTGACGCTGGCCGGCCGGCAGGCCGACGCACTGGTGGCGGCCCTGCCCGCGATCCTCGACGCCTGAACGGCCGGAGCCCGGAGAGGGGCGGATCCCGTACGGGGTCCGCCCTTCTCGCCGTGCGGACGGGCCGGTCCCGAGCGGGCCTACACGGTGCGGGACAGCACCCGTGCGCCGCGGCGGGGATCCAGCGAGTCCGCCCAGGCGGCCGGAGCCAGGCTCGGGGAGGCCGGGCGGAACCCGTGGCTCAGGAACAGCCGGCCGCTGCCGGTGGTCGCGGTGAACAGCGTGGTCAGGGAGCGGCTGCGGGCAGTGCAGAGGGCCGCCTGGAGCAGCCGGGCGCCCATGCCCGAGCCCTGGCGGTGCCGGGCCACGCAGAAGTTGTAGAGGACTCCGGCGGCGGGGTGCACGCGGATGCCGAGGCAGGCTTCCAGGGTGCCGTCAGGGGCCTGCGCGACGAGGAAGTCGGCGGCCTGGGCGAGGTAGAGGGACAGCGGGCGCTCGCGGAGCGCCCCCGCCAGGACGAACGGCCGGGAGAGCGCGGCGAGCGCGGCGCCGTCCTCGGGGCGGGCGGGGCGCACGGAGAAGGCGGGGACCGCGGGCGGTCGGACAGCGGGAGACCGGCCAGCCGGCGGTCGGCCAGCCGGCGGTCGGGGTGTGCGGGGCGCCGGCGTGGCGAGCGCGGCAGGGCGCGGCATGGCCGTGATCAAGGCGTTCCTTCCTCGGGTTCCGCCGGGCGGGCAGAACGGCTGGATCGCCGCGCACCCGGGAGAACAGTCGAAGTAAGGGTACCCTAACTCGACCAAGTCGGCGCTTTTGTCACCGGGTTCGGCCGCCCGTCAGCCCCCGCACGCCCGGCCCGGGTAGTCGGCGCTCTCCGGGGCGCCGGCCTCGCGCATCCGGCGCAGGACCTCCTCCAGGGCCGCGCCGTCGACGTCCACGGGGATGTTGTACGCGCGGTCGAAGACCATGACCTCGTCCTCGCCCGCCCGCCAGATGACCCATCGGGGCGGCAGTTCGGGCTCCTGCCACAGCGGAAGCAGCCGCTCCAGGGGGTCCTCCAGGGGGTCCTTCAACGGGTCCTTCAACGGGTCCCTCAGGGAGGTGCTCACAGCGTGCCGCCTTCCGTTGCAGGGCGACCGTCCACATAGGTCGCCACGACCTCGATGCCGCCGATCCGGGACGGGTCCACGCCGCACGGATCGTCCCCCAGCACGACGAAGTCGGCGCGTTTGCCCGGGGTGAGGCTGCCTGCGCTGTCGTCCCACCGGCAGGCGTACGCACCGGCGACCGTGTAGGCGTGCAGCGCCTCCTTCACGGTGACGGCCTCGTCCGGCCCGATCGGGGTGCCGCTGGAGGAGGCCCGCTCCACCATGAACTGGACGGCGCGCAGCGGCGCCCCGTCCGTGACGGGCCGGTCCGAACTGCCGACGAGGGTGACCCCGTGGTCCAGGAAGCCCCGGCCCCGGTACATCCAGGGCGCCCGCTCCGGGCCCATCACCCGCGCGTAGTCGTCGCCGAAGGAGTAGAGGAACGTCGGCTGGACCACGGCGCCGACCCCCAGCCGTGCGAAGCGCGGCAGCTGGTCGGGGCGGATGAGGCCCGCGTGCTCGATGCGGTGCCGGGCGTCCGGGCGGGGCCGCAGCGCCTGGGCCCGCTCCAGTGCGTCGAGCGCCAGGTCGGCGGCGCGGTCCCCGATGGCGTGCACCGCGAGCTGCCAGCCTGCGAGATGGCCGTCGACGATCAGTGCGGCCAGCTGCTCGGGGTCGTCCTGGAGCCGGCCGGTCCCGTCCGTGCCCGCGTACGGCTCGGTGAGCGCGGCGGTACGGGCCATCATGCCGCCGTCGGTGTAGATCTTCAGGGCGCCCAGGGACAGCCAGTCGTCGCCGAACCCGGTGCGCAGGCCCAGGTCCAGGGCTCGCGGGATGCCGTCGTCCGCGTGCCCGGCGAGCGGGCGCAGCGTGTCCCCGGCCGCCATCAGCTGGACCCGCAGGGGCAGCCGCCCCTGGTCGCGCAGCAGTTGGTAGGCGCCCAGCTCCACCGGGCTGTTGCCCAGCAGGCCTCCGCCGATGCCCGCCTCGGCGACCGCGGTCACGCCCTCGGACAGGCAGACGCGCGCCGTGTGCTCGACGGCGTCGGCGATCTCCGCCTGGGAGTACGGCAGGCGCAGCCGGCGCGCGGCGGCCATGGCTCCCTCGACCAGGAACCCGTCCTCGTGCGGGACTTCGGCGGGCAGCAGGTCCAGTACGGCGCTGCCCACGACGGCGCCGTGCCCCGAGTCGTGCATCAGGAAGACCTTGCGGCCGTGGCTGACGCGATCGAGTTCGGCGGCGGTCAGGTGGCGGCCCAGCGCCCGCTGGTCGTAGCCCATGACGTCCACCCAGGAGCCGGCGGGCCGGGCGAGGGCGGCGGCTTCGACGACCGCCAGCACCTCGGCGGCCCGCAGGCAGGGCGCGACGTCCGCACTGGCGGCCTTGAGCCCGGTCCAGGTGAGGTGGACGTGGCTGTCGATGAAGCCCGGCAGCACGGTGGCGCCCTGCAGGTCGATGACCTCGCGGGCCGGCAGGGCGGTCACGGCCTCGTCCAGGCCCACGATCCGGCCCCGCCAGATGCCCAGGTCGCGGGCGACCGGGTGGTCCGGGTCCATGGTCAGGATCCGGGCGTTCGTCAGCCTTGTGCACAGCATGGGGAGTCCGTCGTCAGGAGGGGTCCGGCCGGTCAGGCGCGTTCGGCGAGGACGGCGTCGTGGGGGACGGCCCGGGAGGGCTCGGGCGCGAACCGCTTCGGGGCGGCGGGGACCATCAGCGGGGTACCGGTCTCCGGGTCCTCGATGATCCGGCAGGGCAGCCCGAACACGTCCTCCACCAGCTCGGCGGTCATGATGCTCGCCGGGTCCCCCTCGGCGGCGATGGCGCCGCCGGGCCGCATCACGATGAGGTGGGTGGCGTAGCGGCAGGCCTGGTTGAGGTCGTGCAGGACCGCGACGACCGTGTGCCCCTTGCGGGCGTGCAGTTCGGCGCACAGGTCCAGCACCTCGACCTGGTGGGCGATGTCGAGGAAGGTGGTGGGCTCGTCCAGCAGCAGGATGGACGTCTGCTGGGCGAGGACCATCGACAGCCAGACGCGCTGGCGCTGGCCGCCGGAGAGGTCGTCCACGGGCCGGTCGGCGAGTTCGAGCACGCCGGTCTGGCGCATCGACTCGGTGACGGCCTCCTCGTCCTCGACGGACCACTGCTTGAGCAGCCGCTGGTGCGGGTAGCGGCCGCGCGCCACCAGGTCGCCCACGGTGATGCCGCCGGGGGCGTTCGAGGACTGCGGGAGCAGTCCGAGGCGGCGGGCCACCTCGCGGGAGCGGTACGAGGCGATGGCGGCCCCGTCCAGGTAGACCTGGCCCGCCTTCGGCTTCAGCATCCGCGCCAGGGCCGTGAGCAGCGTCGACTTGCCGCAGGCGTTCGGGCCGATGATCACCGTGAAGGACCGGTCGGGGATGTCGACGCTCAGTGACGCGGCCACCGTCCGCTGGTCGTAGGACAGCGTGAGGTCCTCGGCGCGCAGCCGGGGCTGCGGCGAGTGGGTTCCAGTCATGCGCGGCTCTTTCGCGATTCGGTGATCAGCAGCCAGATGAGGTACAGCCCGCCGATGGCGCCGGTCGCCGTGCCGACCGGGAGCAGCGCGGGCGCGAAGGCCCGCTGGACGACGAGGTCGCTCAGGAGCAGGAGGAAGGCGCCCATGAGGGCGGACGGCAGCAGGACGGGGCCGCAGGACCGGGTGAGCCTGCGGACCACCTGGGGCGCGGCGAGGGCGATGAACCAGATGGGGCCGGTGACGGCGGTGGCGAAGGCGGCGAGGGCGACGCTGATGACGAGGAGGACCGTACGGGTGCGCGCGACGTCGACGCCGAGCGCCCCGGCGGCGGTGTCGCCCATCTCGACCACGGCGAGGCGGCGGGAGAGCAGGAAGGCCGGCGGCAGCAGGACGGCGAGGGCGAGGCCGATGGCATTGGCGTGCGTCCACTGCCGGTTGCCCAGGCTGCCGATCAGCCAGGCCTGCGCTTCCAGCGCTTCCTGGAAGGTCGCCCGGGTGATCAGGTAGGAGTTGACGGCGAGCAGCAGCGCGCTGACGCCGATGCCGATGACGACCAGCCGGAAGCCCTGGATCCCGCGGCCGATCATGAGGAGGTGGACGGCGAGGGCCGTGGCGAGGCCGCCGGCCAGGGCGCCCAGCGCGGTCTGGGTCATGCTGCCGTGCATCACGATGATCACGACGAGCGCGCCGGCGGCGGAGCCGTTGGTGAAGCCGATGATGTCGGGGCTGCCCAGGGAGTTGCGGGTCAGGCTCTGCAGGATCGCCCCGCTGACCGCGAGGGCCGCGCCGACGAACACCGCGGTCAGGATGCGCGGCATGCGCAGGGTGTTGACGACGAAGTCCGCGGCGCCGGAGCCGTTGCCGGTCAGCGCCTGGAAGACCTCGCCGACGGAGAGCTTGAAGTCGCCCGTGGTCAGGGTGATGCCGATGAGCACGACCAGGGCGGCGAGCAGGAGGGCGGTCACGGCGGTGGTGCGGCCCTGCAGCCGCACCGAGACGCCGCCCACCCGTACGATCCGGCCGCTGACGACGCGCCGGGCGGCGGCGGGGGCGGTGGGGGCGGAGGAGGCGGGGGCGGAGGCCTTCGCCTCCGGTGCGGCGCTCACAGCATGACCAGCTTTCGACGGCGGCACAGCGCGATGAACAGGGGCGCGCCGATGAGGGCGGTGACGATGCCGACCTGCACCTCGCCCGGGGAGCCGAGCACCCGGCCGAGGACGTCCGAGCCGACGAGCAGCACGGGGGCCAGCAGCATCGAGTACGCGAACACCCAGCGCTGGTCGGCGCCGACGAGGAACCGGGCGACGTGCGGGACGGCCAGGCCCACGAAGCTGACCGGCCCGACGGCCGCGGTCGCGGCGCCGCACAGCAGCATCACGGCGACGGCCGCCAGCAGGCGGGTGCGGCCGACGTTCACGCCGAGGGAGCGCCCCATCTGGTCGCCCATGGCGAGGGCGTTGAGGGAGGGCGCGAGGAGGAAGGCGACGAGCAGGCCGACGAGGGTGAACGGCAGCACGAGCAGGACGATGTCGTAGTACCGGCCCGCGAGGGAGCCCACCGTCCAGAACCGGAACTGGTCGAAGGCCTCCGGGTCGAAGAGCAGCACACCCCAGTTGAAGGCGTACAGCACGGCGGTGACCGCCGCTCCGGCGACCACGAGCCGGTCGGGGGTGGCCAGCTTGCGCCCGGAGGAGCCGAGGAGGTAGACGCCGACCGAGGCGAGGGCGGCTCCGGCGAGGGCGAACCACACGTAGCCCAGCGGCGTGCCCACGCCCATGAAGGCGATGGCGACGACGACGCCCGAGGAGGCGCCCAGGTTGACCCCGAGGAGTCCGGGGTCGGCGAGCGGATTGCGCGTCAGGGCCTGCATCAGGGCGCCGGACAGGCCGAGGGCCACCCCGACGAGGACGCCGAGCAGGGTGCGGGGTATCCGGTACTCGTGGACGATGACGGAGGCCTGCGAGCCGTCGGGGTTCCACAGCAGGTCCCAGGTCGAGGCGAAGGGGATCCCGCGGGAGCCGACCCAGACGCTGACGAGCGAGACGAGGACGAGGACGCCGAGCGTCACGAGGAGGCCGAGGCCGCGCAGTGCCGCGGTCGCCGGACGGGTCGTGGGGACGAGGGGCTCGACGGGGTCACCGGTCCTGCTTGCGGACGCCGTCTGGGCTTCGACGGACAACGACCACTCCCCTGGCGGCGGTTTCGGTGCCCCGCGAGCCGCGCGAAGCGTGGGCGAGAACATGGCTATGCCGCAGGCGACATGACATGCAATCATGGAACTTAGGTGAGCCTAACCGCACATCCGCCACGGGGTCAACGCGGCGGCCCGACCCCGCCCGACGCCCCGGTCGCGGGGGTCCGCGGGGCCCCACGAGCACCCTTGGCAGCCGCTTTATTTAAGGTAGCCTAACCTAACTATCCAGCCCTGTTCTTGTGGAGGCGTCGCATGCCCGCTGGAGAACCAACGGGAGGCCACGTCCTCCGGAGGGCGCTGTCCGACCAGCGCCGCCGTGTCACCGGGGCCTCGCTCCTCGGCATGGCGCACCAAGCCTGCGAAGCACTCGTCCCGGTCGTCATCGGCCTGGTCATCGACGAGGCGGTGGCGACCGGTTCCTCCGGCGCCCTGCTGCGCTGGCTGCTGGTGCTCGCCGCCCTCTTCCTCATCCTGTCCACCTGCTACCGCAACTCCGCCCGGCTCGCGGAGGGTGCGGGCGAGAGCGCCGCGCACCGGATCCGGCAGGACCTCGCCGCCCGGGTCCTCGACCCGCGCGGCGGCGCCGACAGCGGCCGGCTGCCCGGCGCCCTGACGGCCGTTGCCACCGGGGACGCCCGGCGCGTCGGCTCGGTCGCCTCCGCGCTGCCCTACACCCTGTCCGCCGTAGCCGGTCTGGCCATCAGCGCCGTCGCCCTGCTGCGGATCTCCGTACCGCTGGGCCTGCTCGTCCTCCTCGGCGTACCGCCGATGCTGTGGCTCGGCCACGTCATCAGCCGCCCGCTGGAGCGGCGCAGCGAGGCCGAGCAGGAGCACGCCGCCCACGCATCGGGCGTGGCCGCCGACCTGGTCGCCGGCCTGCGCGTGCTCAAGGGCATCGGCGCCGAGGCCGCGGCGGTCTCCCGCTACCGCGAGACCAGCCGCAGCTCGCTGGCCTCCGCCCTGCGGGCGGCCACCAGCCGGGCCTGGCACGACGGTGCGATCCTCGCCCTGACCGGCATCTTCATCGCGGCCATCGGGCTCGTCGGCGCCCACCTGGCGATGCGCGGCGACATTACCGTGGGCGAGCTGGTGGCGGCCGTCGGCCTCGCCCAATACCTCCTCGGCCCCTTCCAGCTCCTCACCTACGTCAACGGCGAGTTCGCCCAGGGCCGGGCGTCGGCCGACCGGATCGCCGAGGTCCTCGGGTCGCCGCCCGCCGTCGCGGCGGGCACCGCCCCGCTGCCCGACCCGGTCGCCGGGGGGCTGCGGCTGCGCGGCCTCACCCAGGGCGTGCTGCGCGGCGTCGACCTGGACATCGCGCCCGGCAGCCTCGTCGGCATCGTCGCCCGCGACGCGGCCGCCGCGAACGACCTGCTGCTCTGCCTGGGCCGCGAACTCGACCCGGCCGGGGGCACCGTCGAACTCGACGGCGTACCGCTGACCGCACTCGACCCCGACGACACCCGCCGGGCGATCCTGGTCGCCCACCACGACGCGGACCTCTTCGAGGACAGCCTGCTCGCCAACGTGCGCGCCGCCGTGCCCGCCGGACCGGCGGACGTGGCCCCGGCGCTGGCCGCCGCGACGGCGGACGACGTCGCCCAGGCGCTGCCCGAGGGCGTCGACACCCTCCTCACCGAGCGCGGCCGGTCGCTGTCCGGCGGTCAGCGCCAGCGCGTCGCGCTCGCCCGCGCCCTGGCCGCGGACCCGGCGGTGCTCGTCGTCCACGACCCGACCACCGCCGTCGACACGGTCACCGAGGCCCGGATCGCCGCCCGGCTGCGGGACCTTCGCCGGGGCCGCACCACGGTGCTCGTCACCACCAGCCCCGCCCTGCTCGCCGGAACCGACGTCGTGGTCATGCTCGACGACGGCCGGGTGGCCGCCGAGGGCAGCCACCCGGAGCTCGTCGCCGCCCACGCGGCGTACCGCGCGACGGTGCTGGCATGACCGCCGCCCCGGACCGGGACGCCCCGGCCCCGCAGCCGCCGGCCACCCGACCGGCCGACCCCCCGCCCCTGGACCGAGACGCGAAGGACGAAGGACCGACGATGAGCGGACCCGGCACACCCGAACGCGAGCTGCTGCCCACCGCCTCCGGCGCCCGGACCTTCGCCGTCGTCCGCGAACTGCTGCGCCGGCACCGGCTGCTGGCCTGCGCGGCGCTCGGCGTCCTGGTCCTCGGCACGGGCATCGGGCTGCTGACCGCTCCGCTGCTCGGCCGGATCGTGGACCTGGTGGTGGAACGGCGGGGCGAGTCGGCGCTGACCGTGCCGATGGTCCTCCTCCTGGTCGTCGCCGTCGCCCGCGGCGTCGCCACGGCCATCGGCAAGGCACTGGTGGCCAGGCTCGGCGAGACGATCCTCGCCGACCTGCGGGAACGCTTCATCGCCCGGGCGCTGCGGCTGCCGCTCGAACGGGTCGAGAAGGCCGGCTCGGGCGACCTGACCTCCCGCGTGACGGGCGACGTCACCCTGATCGCCCGCGCGGTGCGCCAGGCCCTGCCCGAGTTCGCCGGCGCCTTCCTCACCATCGTGCTGACGATGGCGGGGCTGGCCGTCCTCGACTGGCGCTTCCTGGCCGCCGTCCTGCTGGCCGTCCCGGTGCACGTCCTCACGGTGCGCTGGTACATCCCGCGCGCCGCCAGCATCTACGCCGACCACCGGGTGGCGACCGGGGCCCTCCAGCACCAGCTGCTCGACAGCGTCGGCGGGGTACGCACCGTGCGGGCCTTCCGCCTCGGCGGCCGCCACGAGGAGCTGGTGGCGCAGCGCTCGCAGTCCGCCGTCGACCTCGCCGCGCGCGGCATGCGGCTGGTCTCGGGCTTCTTCTCCCGGCTGAACATCGCCGAGTTCATCGGGATGACGGCGATCCTCGTCACCGGCTTCTTCCTGGTCGACAACGGCACGGCGAGCATCGGCACGGCCACCGCGGCCGCGCTCTACTTCCACGGCCTGTTCAACCCGATCAACGCCGCCCTGTTCCTCATCGACGACGCCCAGTCCGCCGGGGCGAGCCTGGCCCGCCTCGTCGGCGTCTCCAGCCTGCCCGCCGAACGGGAGCCCGACGTCCGGGCCGCCGCACCGGCCGACGGCTCCGTCACGGTGTCCGGCCTCGGCCACGCCTACGTGGACGGCCACCCGGTGCTCGGCGGGGTCGACCTGGAGGTCCGCGACGGCGAGCGGGTCGCCCTGGTGGGCGCCAGCGGCGCCGGGAAGACCACCCTCGCGAAGCTGATCGCGGGCGTCCACGACCCGGCGGCCGGGGCGGTCTGCCTCGGCGGCGTGGACTCCCGAGAGCTGGGCCCCGCCGGAATCCGGCAGGCGGTCACCCTGATCAGCCAGGAGGTCCACGTCTTCGCGGGCCCGCTCTCCGAGGACCTGCGGCTGGCCCGCCCCGGGGCGACGGACGAGGAACTGCGCGCCGCACTGGCCCGCGTCGACGCCCTGGAGTGGGTGGACGCACTGCCCGACGGGCCGGCCACGGTCGTCGGCGAGGGCGGCCACCGGCTCACCGTGACCCAGGCCCAGCACCTCGCGCTCGCCCGCCTCGTCCTCACGGACCCGCCCATCGCGATCCTGGACGAGGCCACGGCCGACGCCGGCAGCGCGGGCGCCCGGGTACTGGAGAGCGCCGCACTGCGCGCCCTCGAAGGCCGCACCGGCCTGATGGTCGCCCACCGGCTCCCGCAGGCGGCGACCGCGGACCGCGTCGTCGTCCTGGACCGGGGGCGGGTCGTCGAGACGGGCACCCACGCGGAACTCGTCGCCGCGGGCGGCCGCTACGCCGAGCTGTGGTCGGCGTGGTCCGACAGCCGCCGCGAACCGGCCGTCAAGGCCTGACCCGCACGTCCCCTTCTCCCGCACGGAAGGCTCTCGGAAGGCTCCCGCCCCGGTACTCCGGGTGGGAGCCTTCTGCCGTACCCGGTGCGGGGGTCCGGCGCAGCCGAGCCCCGCCCCGCCGCGCCCCGGTCCGGACGTGCGGACGCCGCCGTCCGTGGAGCGTGCTCCACGGACGGCGGCGCGCGCCGTACCTGCTGCCGGTCAGCCCTGCCGGGCGGCCAGGCTCGCCGGACGCAGGTCCGTCCAGTTCTGCTCGACGTACGTCAGGCACGCCTCACGCGTGTCCTCGCCGAAGGCGGTCCGCCAGCCGGCGGGGACCTCGGCGAAGGACGGCCACAGCGAGTGCTGCATCTCGTCGTTGACCAGGACAAGGAAGCGGCCCTGCGGGTCCTCGAACGGGTTGGTGGTCATACGTGGTCACTCCTTGTGGGACAGGGCGGTGAACAGCTCCGAGAGCGGCTGTTCCGGGTCGGCTGCCACGGTGCGCAGCAGCCTCTGGAGTTCGTCGGCGAGCCGCCGTGCCGTGGCGGTGCCGATGAGGTCGGTCGCGTGGATCAGGCCGCAGTGGACGGGGCCGTCCCCCTGCGGTTCGTAGAAGCTGAGGGTCAGCTGCGCCCGGGTCGAACCGGTCGGCACGGCGTCGAGGGAGCCGATGCCGCCCTCCAGCTGCTCCAGGTCCGCCTGCTCATGGTGGATCACCATGACCTGCGGGCCCTGCGGGGGCAGTCCGGCCGCCCGGACGACCTCCTCGAAGGGGACGTCCTGCCGGTCGAGGGCGCTGAGCACGGTCTCCCGCACCCGGGACAGCAGGTGCGCGAAGGTCGGGTCGCCCGCCGTGTCGGTGCGCAGCACGACCGTGTTGAAGAAGCAGCCCACCAGGTCGGCGAGCCGGTCGTCCGTACGGCCGGCGACCATCGTGGCGATGGGCAGGTCCGTGCCCGCGCCGTGGGCGGTGAGCACGGTCGACAGGGCGGCGTGCAGCACCATGAACATGCTCGTGCCGGTCGCCCGGGCCAGGTCGTCCACGGCCGCGTGCAGCTGCTCGTCGAGGACGAAGCCGACGTGGTCCGCGCCCCCGGAGGCGGCGCGCGGCCCGTCCGTCGGAAGGGCCAGGGCCCGCGGTGCGTCCTTCAGCGTCTCGCGCCACCAGGCGAGCTGCCGGCCGCCCCGGCTGGCCGGGTCGTCCAGGTCGCCGAGGACCTCGCGGGCCCACCCGGCGTAGTCGGCGTACGAGACCGGCAGCGGCTGCCAGGCGGGTGCCCGGCCGTCCGTCCGGGCCGCGTACGCCGCGGTCAGGTCGCGGAACAGGGGCACGACCGACCACTCGTCGACCACCAGGTAGTGCATCGTCAGCAGCAGGGTCTGGCGGCCGTCGGCCGCCGTCAGCAGGTGGGCGGCGAACGGCGCCGCACGCTCCGGCTCCGGTGTCCCGGCGGCCAGTTCCGCCAGGCGCGCCTCCAGGTCGTCGCACGTCTCGCGGACCAGGGCGGGGGCCCCGGCGGGCCGGTGCTGCAGCACGCCGTCTGCTTCCGCGAAGGACGTGCGGAGCGGCTCGTGGCGGGCCGCCACGTCGGCGAGGGCCGCGGACAGGGCGTCCGCGTCCAGGCCGCCGGGCGAGCGCAGCACCAGGGCGTGGTCGAAGCCGCCGTGGCGGCGGAAGGCATCCCAGTGCCAGCGCTGGACGGGCGCCGCAGCCGGCTCCTGCGGGTGCCCGGCAGCCGCCTCCAGGGCCGGCCGGGCCGACGCCGCGCCCTTCAGCTTGGCCTCGATGCCGGCGACGGTCAGCGCGTCGAAGACGTCGCGGATGCTCAGCTCGGCCCCGAACTCGGCCCGGATGCGGCCCAGGAGCCGCATCGAGGCCATGGAGTGGCCGCCGAGTGCGAAGAAGTTGTCGTGGACGCCGACCTCCTCCAGCTTGAGGATCTCGCAGAACAGCGCGGCGAGACGGGCCTGCGTCTCGTTGGCCGGGACCGCGTCGCCGGTCATCGCGGCCCAGTCCGGCGCGGGCAGCGCCTTGCGGTCCAGCTTGCCGTTGGGCGTCAGCGGCAGCGGGCCGTCCAGCGGGACGACCAGGGCCGGCACCATGTACTCGGGCAGCAGACCGGCCACATGGGCGCGCAGCGCCTGCGGGTCGAGCTCCTTGCCCGCCTCAGGCACGGCGTAGCCGACCAGGCGGACGATGTCGCCGTCGCGGTCGGGGACCACGGCGGCCTGCGCGAGCGCCGGATGGCCGGCGAGGGCCGCCTCGATCTCGCCCAGCTCGATGCGGAAGCCTCGGACCTTGACCTGGGTGTCGACGCGCCCGAGGAAGTCCAGGTTGCCGTCGGCGCGCCAGCGGGCGCGGTCGCCGGTGCGGTACATCCGGCTGCCGGGCGGGCCGTACGGGTCGGCGACGAACCGCTCCGACGTCAGCCCGGCCTTGCCGAGGTAGCCGCGGGCGAGGCCGCGTCCGGAGACGTACAGCTCGCCGGAGACGCCGGGCGGTACCGGCCGCAGGTGGTCGTCGAGGACGTAGCAGCGGGTGTTCGGGTCGGGCCGGCCGATGGGCACGCGGCCCGAGGGGCGGCCGCCGTACTCGCGGGCGGGCCACAGCGTGGAGTTGACCGTCGCCTCCGTGAGCCCGTACGCGCAGATCAGATGGGCCGTGGCGCCGAACCGCTCGAACAGGTCCGGTGGCACCGTCTCCGTGCCGACCAGGACGGTCGAGCCCTCGGGCAGCTCGCAGCCGGGCGGCAGGGCCGAGACGAGGGACGGCGGCAGGATCATGTGGGTGATCCGCTGCGCGGCGAGGAAGTCGGTGAGCTCGGGTCCGGCGACCCGGGCCTCGTCGGTGATCAGGACGAGCCGGCCGCCGTGGCACAGGGCCATCGCCAGCTCGAACGCGAAGACGTCGAAGCCGATGGACGCGAACTGCAGGACGTGGCTGTCGCGCTGCAGGCCCATCCGGTCGACGGCGGTGGCGACGAGGCTGGCGATGCCCTCGTGCGGTACGGCCACGCCCTTGGGGCGGCCCGTGGAGCCGGAGGTGTAGATGACGTACGCGGCCTGGTCGAGGCCGACGGGTGCGCCGTCGAGCGCGCTCTGCGCGAGGGTGTCCAGCTCGGCCGCCACCGCGGGCTCGTCGAGGAGCACCACCGGGACGCCCGCGACCTCGGGGATCTTGCCCGCGACGGGCTCGGTGGCGACCACGAGCGCGGCGCGCGAGTCCTCGATCATGTAGGTGAGGCGGTCGGCCGGGTGGACCAGGTCCAGCGGCAGGAACGCCGCGCCGAGCTTGAGCGCCGCGAGCACCGTGGCCACCATGTCGGCGGAGCGGGGCACGGCCACGCCGACCACGCTCTCGGTGCGCACGCCGCGCGCGGCCATCAGCCGGGCGAGGCGGTTCGCGCGGGCGTCGAGCTGCGCGTAGGTGACCGGGCGGTCCCGGTCGACGACGGCGACGGCGTCGGGGCGTTCGGCCAGGCGCCGGGCGAAGAGGGCCGGGAAGGACTCCTCCTCGACCTCGCGGGGGCTGCCGTTGAAGCCCTCCAGGACCAGCCGGCGTTCGTCGTCGCCGAGGAGCTGCGCCCGGGAGAGGGGCTCCTGCGGTGCGGCGACCACGGCCGCGACGAGCGTCCGCAGACGCTCGCCGAGGCGTTCGGCGGTCGCGTGGTCGAAGAGCTCGGTGGCGAACTCCAGGCGGCAGCCCAGGGAGCCCGGGCCGCCGTCGGCGGGGAGGTGCTCGGTGAAGCTGAACACCAGGTCGAACTTGGCCGAGCTGATCCGGAACGGCACGTACTCGGCGCGCAGTTCGGGCAGTTCCAGGCCGTCGCCGGTACGGGCGTGGTAGCCGACCATCACCTGGAACAGCGGGTTCCGGGACAGTGAGCGGGTCGGGTTGAGCTTCTCCACGACCGCCTCGAAGGGCACGTCGGCGTGCGAGAACGCCGCGAGGTCGGTCTCCCGGACCCGGCCGAGCAGCTCGGTGAAACCGGGGTCGCCGCTCAGGTCGGTGCGCAGCACCAGGGTGTTGACGAAGAAGCCGACCAGGTCGTCCAGGGCTTCCTCGCCGCGGCCCGCGATGGGCGAGCCGAGGGGGATGTCCGTACCGGCGCCCATGCGGTGGAGCAGGGCCGCGACGGCCGCGTGCACCACCATGAACATGCTGGCGCCGCTCTCGCGGGCGAGCCGCTTGAGGCCCTCGTGGACCTCGCCGTCGAAGGCGATGTCCAGCTCGGCCCCGGTGAAGGCCGGCCGGGCCGGACGCGGCCGGTCCGTGGGCAGTTCCAGTTCCTCGGGGGCGCCGTCCAGGGTGGTGGCCCAGAACTCCAGCTGCCGGGCGGCCAGGCTGTCCGCGTCCGCCGGGTCGCCGAGCAGGCGCTGCTGCCACAGGGCGTAGTCGGCGTACTGGACGGGCAGCGGCTCCCACTGCGGCGCGGCCCCGCCGGCGCGGGCCGCGTAGGCGGCCGCCAGGTCGCGCAGGAACGGGCGGTCCGACCACTCGTCGGTGGTGATGTGGTGCAGCAGCAGGACGGCGACGTGCTCGCGCGGCGACAGTTCCACGAGGGTGGCGCGCAACGGGAGTTCGGCGGCCAGGTCGAACGGCCGGTTGACGGCCGCGTCGACGACGGCGGGCACCTGGTCCTCGGTGGCGCGCAGCCGCTCCACGACGGGACGGGCCTCCTCCGCGGGCAGCACCCGCTGGACGGTCTGGCCCGCGCCCTCCACGAACACGGTCCGCAGGGCTTCGTGCCGCCCCGTGACGTCGGCGAGGGCAGCTTCCCACGCGTCGGCGTCGAGGTCCCCGTGCAGGCGCATGACCAGCGGGAAGTTGTACGCGGCGGAGGTGCACTCGATCTGCTGCACGACCCACAGCCGCTGCTGGGCGTGGGAGAGCGGCAGCTCGTCGGGCCGTTCCCCGGCGGTCAGCGCCGGGCGGGCGGGACCCCCGGAGCGGGCCGCGCGCTCGACCAGCTCGGCGACGGTGGGCGCCTCGAACAGGTCGCGGATGGCCAGTTCGGCGTCGAGCGCGGTACGGGCCCGGCTGACCAGCCGGGTCGCCAGCAGCGAGTGGCCGCCCAGCTCGAAGAAGTCGCTGTCGATGCCGACGCTGCCCTCGGGCAGGCCCAGCACCTCGGCGTACAGGGCGCAGAGCAGCTCCTCCCGCGGGGTGCGGGGGGCGCGGCTCGTGCCCGTCCCGGCGAAGTCGGGCGCGGGCAGGGCCCGGACGTCCAGCTTGCCGTTGACGGTGAGCGGCAGGGTGGCGACGGGGACGAGCGCCGACGGGACCATGTAGTCGGGCAGGTGCGCCTTCAGGTGCTCGCGCAGCCGCCGGAGCAGGTCCTCCCCGGCCGCCGCGGCACGTGCGCCGTCCTCGGGTGCGAAGTAGCCGACCAGGCGCTTGGTGCCGGTGCTCTCGTTGACCACGACGGCCGCGTGGGCGACCTCGGGGTGCGCGGAGAGGGCGGCGGCGATCTCGCCGAGCTCGATGCGGTAACCGCGGATCTTCACCTGGTCGTCGGTGCGGCCGAGGAAGTCGATCAGCCCGTCGGGCCGCTGCCGGACGAGGTCGCCGGTGCGGTACATCCGCTCGCCGGGCTCGCCGAAGGGGTCGGCGACGAACCGCTCGGCGCTCAGCGCGGGGCGGTCGTGGTAGCCGCGGGCCAGGCCGGTGCCGGCGATGTACAGCTCGCCGGGGCAGCCGGGCGGGACCGGGCGCAGCATGGCGTCCAGGACGTACGCCCGGGTGTTGCGGATGGGCCGGCCGACCGTGGGGGAGGCGCTGTCCGCCGTGGAGCCGCCGAGGGTGTTGATGGTGTACTCGGTCGGGCCGTACAGGTTGTAGCCGTAGGTGTCCTCGGTGCGGCGCAGTGTCGTCCACACGGTGTCGGAGACCGCTTCGCCGCCGAGCAGGACCAGCGCGGGGCGGTGCCTGCCGGCCTGCTCGTCCCGGTCGAGGAGGCCCTCCTCGATGAGCAGCTGGGCGTACGTCGGGGTCACGTTGACCACGTCGACGCGGTGCCGGTCGCAGTAGGCGACCAGGGCCTGCGCGTCACGGCGCAGCTCCTCGTCGCAGACGTGCACCTCGTGGCCCTCGACGAGCCACAGCAGCTCCTCCCACGACATGTCGAAGGCGAAGGACACGGTGTGCGCGATGCGCAGCCGGCGCCCGCCGGCCGAGGCGATGGCCGGGTCGAAGATCTCCTTCTGGTGGTTGAGCTGCATGTTCGTCAGCCCCCGGTAGGGGGTGACGACGCCCTTGGGCCGGCCGGTGGAGCCGGAGGTGTAGATGACGTACGCCGGGTGCTCCAGGCGGCCCGGAACGCCGCGGGCGAAGTCCGGGCGCTCGGCGTCGGTGACTTCGCCGCCGGGCATCGCGGCCAGTTCGGCGGCGACGGCCTCGTCGTCCAGCAGGAGCTCGGGGGCCACCGGGCCGCCGGGGCCGCGCAGGGTCGGGGCGACGGCCGCGGTGGACACCAGGCACAGCGGGCCGGTGTCCTCGGCCATCAGGCGCAGCCGGTCGGCCGGGTGGTCCAGGTCGAGCGGCAGGTAGGCGGCGCCGGTCCGCAGGACGGCGAACAGCGCGGCGACCATGTCGATGGACCGGGGCAGGGCCAGCGCGACGACCTTCTCCGGGCCGGCGCCGCGGGCCAGCAGCAGGCGGGCGATCCGGTTGATGTGCGCGTCCAGCTCGGCGTACGTCAGGGCGCGCTCGCCGAAGACCAGCGCGACCGCGTCCGGGGTGCGGGCCACCTGCGCCGTCAGCAGGTCGGCGATGGTCTCGTCCGGTACGGGCTCGCGGCCGGCGGCCCGGGCGGCGGTCAGGGCGGCGCGCTCCGGCGGGAGCAGCAGGTCCACGGCGGCGGTGCGGGCGGACGCGGCGTCCGGGCCGGCGAGCAGCTCGCCGAGCCGCTCCAGGACGGCCGTGAACCGGCCCAGGATCGTCGCCGCGGCCGCACCGTCGAACAGGTCGGGCCGGGCCGCCAGGGTCACCCGCAGCCGGGTCTCGGGCGTGACGATCAGCGTGAGCGGGAAGTGCGTGCCGTCGACGTTGGAGACGTCGGTGATGCCGTGGCGCCCGCGCAGCGCCGCCGCGCGGTCCTCGCCGTCGGCGGAGCGGAGCACGAAGAGCGTGTCGAACAGCCGGCGGTGGCCGCTCTCCTGCTGGAGGGTGCCGAGGCCGACGTACTCGTACGGCATGACGCCGGCGCGTTCGGACTGCATGCGGCGCAGCAGGGCGAGCAGCGGCTCGTCCGGGGAGAAGGCGACGCGGGCCGGGATGGTGTTGAGGAACATGCCGATGATGCCCGCGACGTTCGGGACGTCCGCGGGGCGGCCGGCGACGGCCGTGCCGAAGGCGACGTCGCCGCGGCCGGTCATCGCGGACAGGACCAGGCCCCAGGCGGCGTTGAGCACCGTGTTCAGGGTGAGGCCGTGCTGCCGGGCCAGGGCCCGCAGCCGCTCGCTGGACTCCCGGCTCAGTACGGCGTCGTGGTCGGCGGGGATGACCGGGCCCGCGTCGCGGCCCGCGGGAGCGACGAGGGTGGGCTCGTCGAAGCCCGCGAGCGCCTCGCGCCACGCACCGAGGGCCTCGGAGGTGTCCTGCCGGTCCAGCCACTCCAGGTAGTCGCGGTAGGAGCCGGGCGCGGGCAGGCCCGCGCTCTCGCCGGACCGTTCGTACAGCGTGAACAGCTCCTCCAGGAACAGCCATGCGGACCAGCCGTCCCACAGGATGAGGTGGTGGGTGACGACGAGCCGGTCCCGGCCGTCGGCGAGCCGCACCAGCCGCAGCCGGCACAGGGGCGGCGCCGAGAGGTCGAAGCGCTCGCGGCGGTCTGCGGCGAGCAGCTCCTCCATCCGGGAGCGCTGCGCGTCGGCGGGCAGCGCCGACAGGTCGGTCTCCAGGACGGGGATCTCCGCGCCGTCCGCGATGAACTGCACGGGCCGGGGCAGGCCGTCGCTGGTGAAGCCGGCGCGGAGGCTGGCGTTGCGCTCCAGGATGCCCCGGCAGGCGGCGCGCAGCCGGTCCGCGTCCAGGCGGCGGTCGAAGTCCAGGGTCTCCTGGGACAGGTAGACGTCGAGGGCGTCGCCCGCGTCGTAGGTGGCGTGGAAGTACATGCCCTCCTGGAGCGGGGAGAGCGGCCAGACATCGGCGACGGGCAGCCCGGCGGCGGCCTCGACGCGGGCGCGCTCCTCGGCGGTGAGCTCCAGCCCGCCGAGCGGGGCGGGCGGTGCCGGCTCCCCGGCCGGCTCCCCGGCCGGCGCTCCGGCCGTCAGCTGGGCCAGCAGTGCCTGCAGCGCCGGGTCGACGGCGGCGCCGGACTGCTGCTGGAGGGCGAGCACGGCCTGGAGGGCCGCGGCGGCCTGCCCGGCTTCCGCGGCGGACACGGTCACGCCGGCGGCGGGCGCCGCGGGGGCGGCCGGTGCGGCGGGGGCGGTCTCCTCGGTCAGGTGCGCGGCCGCCGCGGCGAGCGCGGCGGGCGTGCGGTGCTCGAACACCTCGCGCGGGCTGATGGCCAGTCCCCTTTCACGGGCCCGGGTGGCGACGGAGATCGAGGTGAGGCTGTCGCCGCCGAGCACGAAGAAGTCGTCGTCGGCGCCGATGCCGGCCAGGCCGAGGACGTCGGTGAAGATTTCGCACAGGGCGCTCTCCCGCTCGCCCCGGGGGGCGCGGCCGCCGGCCCGGGGGGCCGCCGACGGCGAGGGCAGGGCGTTCTGGTCGAGCTTGCCGCTGGGCGTCAGCGGGATCTCCGCCAGGGCGGTGAGGGCGGCCGGGACCATCGCCGCGGGCAGCGCCGCCGCGAGTTCCCCGTGCAGGGCCCCGGTGTCCAGGGCCGTGCCCGGGGCGGGCACGGCGTAGCCGAGGAGGGCCCCGTCGCGGACGATCACGGCGGCGCGGGCGACGCCGGGCAGGGCGGCCACGGCCGCCTCGATCTCGCCGAGTTCGACGCGGTTGCCGCGGATCTTGACCTGCCGGTCGGTGCGGCCGAGGTACTCGACGGCGCCGTCGGCGCGGCGGCACACCAGGTCGCCGGTGCGGTACATGCGCTCACCGGGCCCGCCGAACGGGTCCGCGACGAACCGCTCGGCGGTCAGGCCGTGCCGGTCGTGGTAGCCGCGGGCCAGCTGCACGCCGGCGAGGTACAGCTCGCCCGGCACCCCCTCGGGGGCGGGGCGCAGGAAGGAGTCCAGCACGTACAGCCGGGTGTTCCACACGGGTCGGCCGATCGGCACGGCCCGTTCGGTGCCGCCCTCGTAGGGGAAGTACGTCACGTCGACGGCCGCCTCGGTGGGACCGTACAGGTTGTGCAGCGGTACGGGGGCGCCCGCACGGGAGGTCAGCTCGTGCCAGCGGCGGGCGTCCGGGCCGGTGAGGGCTTCGCCGCTGCAGAACACGCGGCGCAGGCTCGCCGCCCAGTCGGCGCCGGGGGCGGCTTCCAGGACCTGGACGAACGCCCCGAGCATCGACGGCACGAAGTGCAGGGTGGTGATCCGCCGGGTGCGGACCAGCTCGGCGAGGTAGGCCGGGTCGCGGTGGCCGTCGGGCCGGGCCAGGACGACGGCCGCGCCTTCGACGAGGGCCCAGAAGAACTCCCAGACGGACACGTCGAAGCTCGACGGGGTCTTCTGCAGCACGCGGTCGTCGGCGGTGAGCCCGTACTCGCCCTGCATCCAGGCCAGCCGGTTGACGATCGCGCGGTGGGTGACGGCGACGCCCTTCGGGCGGCCGGTGGAGCCGGAGGTGTAGATCAGGTAGGCGGGATGGTCGGGCAGGGCGGCCGCCGGGGCGGCTGCGGCCGCGGGGGTGTCCGCCGCCTCGGGGCCGTCCATCAGGACCTGCGTGAGACCGGGCACGGCGGGCAGCCGGCCGGCCGCGCCGGCGGTGGTCACGACGGTGCGGGCGCCCGAGTCGGCGAGCATGGACGCGACCCGGTCGGCCGGGTAGTCGAGGTCCAGCGGCAGGTAGGCGGCGCCCGCCTTGTGCACGCCGAGCAGGGCGACCATCAGCTCCGCGGAGCGGGGCACCGCGACGGCCACGAACTGCTCGGGGCCGGCGCCCAGGGCCCGCAGCCGGCGGGCCAGCGCCTCGGCGCGGCGGTCGAGTTCGGCGTAGTCGAGCGTGGTGTCCTCGAAGACGACGGCCGGGGCGCCGGGGGTGCGCGCCACCTGGGCGGCGAACAGCGAGGCGAGGGTGGCCTCGGCGTCGGGCAGGGCCCGCGCGGTGGCGTTCAGCGCGGCCAGCTGCTCCTGCTCACGGCCGGAGAGCGCCGCCAGGCGGGCGACCGGACGGGCGGGGTCGGACACGAAGGCCTGGAGCAGCGCCTGGAAGCGGTGGGCGACGGCCTCGACGGCGGGCTGGTCGAGCCGGGACGCGTCGTACTTGAACCGCAGGGACAGCCGTCCGGCGCCGGGCTCCACGATCAGCGCCAGCGGGTAGTGCACGGAGTCGAGGACCTCGGCGCCGGTGATCCGCAACGCCTGGTCGTCCGGTCCGGAGGCCGGGTCGCGGGCCGGGTGGTTCTCGAAGACCACGAGCGTGTCGAAGAGGTCCCCCTCGCCGACGATCCGCTGGATCTCGGCGAGCCCGAGGTGCTGGTGGTCGAGCAGGGCGGCGTGCTCGTCCTGGACCCGCAGCAGCAGATCGGCGAGGGCCTCGTCCGGGCGCAGGCACACCCGGACGGGGACGGTGTTGATGAACAGGCCCACGGCCGCGTCCAGGCCCTCGACCTCGGTGGTGCGGCCGGAGACGGTGGTGCCGAAGACGAGGTCGCGGCTGCCGGTCAGGGCGCCCAGCAGCAGGGCCCAGGCGCCGTGCACGACGGTGCTGAGGGTCAGGCCGCGGCTGCGGGCGCCGGCGGTCAGGCCCGCGGTGAGCGTCTCGGGCAACCGCAGGTCCACGTCCTTCGAGGCGGCGGCGGGCGCCGTCCCCCCGCCCGCCGCGGCGGGGGCGAGCAGCCGGGTGGGCTCCTCCAGACCGGCCAGCGCCTGCTGCCACGCGCTGCGCGCGGCGTCGCGGTCCCGGCCGGCCAGCCACGCCAGGTACGGCTGCGGGGCGGGCGGCTCGGGCAGCGCCTCGCCCTGGTAGGCGGCGGTCAGCTCACGCAGCAGGACGGACACCGACCAGCCGTCGGCGATGATGTGGTGGAGGGTCAGCAGCAGCCGGCTGCGCTCCCCGTCCTTGACCAGGGTGGCGCGCATCAGCGGCGGCCGGCCGAAGTCGAAGCGCTCGGCCCGGTCCTGCCGCAGGACCTCCTCCAGCGGGGTGCGGGCCGTGTCGGCCTCGCGCCAGGGCAGGGCCGCGGTCTGTGCGATCCGCTGGACGACCCGGCCGCCGGGCAGCTGGCGGAACGAGGCGCGCAGCAGCGGGTGCCGGTCGATCAGCAGTTGCAGCGAGCTGCGCAGCCGCCCGGGGTCGACGGTGCCCGCCAGGTCCAGGACCTCCTGGACGACGTACAGGTCGCCGGCCTCCTGGTCGAACTCCGCGTGGAAGAAGAAGCCCTCCTGCAGCGGCGAGACGGGCAGGGCGTCCTCGTCGAGCTGCACCGACGCGGCCGCCGGGGCGGTGGCCGGGGCCTCGCCCGCCGTCCGCGCCAGCGCGGCGACGGTACGCAGCCGGAACACGTCGCGCGGGGTGATCGCCAGTCCGGCCTCGCGGGCGCGGTTGACCATCTGGATGGCGATGATGCTGTCGCCGCCCAGCTCGAAGAAGCTGTCGTGGACGCCGACCGACGGCAGGCCCAGCACCTCGGCGAAGAGCCCGGCGAGCGCGGACTCGGCGGGGGTGGTGGGCGCGTCGCCGCCGGCGGCCGCGGCCCACTGGGGCTCGGGCAGGGCCCGGGTGTCGAGCTTGCCGTTGGGTGTCAGCGGCAGCGGCCCGTCGAGGCGGACGACGGCGGACGGCACCATGTGGTCGGGCAGCGCCCCGGCGATCCGGGTGCGGGCCTGCGCCACGGAGGCGTCGGCGTCCGCGCCGGCCTCGGCGACGAGGTAGGCCACGAGCCGCTTGGCGCTGCGGTGGTCCTCGCGGACCAGCACCGCGGCCTGGGCGATGCCCGGGCAGGCCATCAGGAAGCTCTCGACCTCGCCGGGCTCGATCCGATGGCCGCGGATCTTGATCTGGCCGTCGGAGCGGCCGAGGAATTCCAGGTTTCCGTCGGCGGCCCAGCGGACGCGGTCGCCCGTACGGTACATGCGCGCGCCGGGCTCGGCGGCGTACGGATCGGCGACGAACCGCTCGGAGGTCAGCGCGTGGCGGCCGAGGTAGCCGCGGGCCAGGCCGCGGCCGGCGACGTACAGCTCGCCCTCGGCGCCGACGGGCACCGGGCGAAGCGCCGCGTCGAGCACGTAGGCGCGGGTGTTGGGGTCGGGTTCGCCGATGGGGGCGGGGCCCGGCCGGTCCGCGTCGGCGCGCCACAGGGTGGAGTTGACCGTGGCCTCGGTGAGGCCGTAGGCCACGACCACCTGGAGGCGGCCGGCCCAGCGGGCGATGAGCTCGCCGGGCACCGCTTCGGTGCCGACGATCAGCACGGCGCCGTCGGGCAGTTCGCAGTCCTGCGGCAGCGCCGAGACGAGCGAGGGCGGCAGGATCATGTGGGTGGCGCGGTGGCGCGCGATGTAGTCGGTGAGGGCGGTCCCGGCGACGCGGCGCTCGGTGGGGACGACGATGATCCGGCCGCCGACGCACAGCGACATGACCAGGTCCCACACCGTCACGTCGAAGCCGACGGAGGCGAACTGCACGACGCGGCTGTCGGCGGTGATGCCGATGCGGTCGGTGGCCGTGGCGATGAGGCTGCCGACGCCGTCGTGGGAGACGACGACGCCCTTGGGCCGGCCGGTGGAGCCGGAGGTGTAGATGACGTACGCGGCCTGGTCGAGCGCGACGGGCAGGCCCGGGTCGCCGGCGTCGAACGCGGCGCACTCGGCCGCCACGGCCGGGTCGTCGAGCAGCAGGCGGGTGGTGCCGGGGGCGTCCGGCAGGGCGGCGGCGAGCTCGCGGGTGGTCAGGACGGTGCGGGCGCCGGCGTCGTCGAGCATGTACAGGATGCGGTCCTGCGGGTGGTCGGCGTCCAGCGGCAGGTAGGCCGCGCCCGCCTTCATCACGGCGAGCAGGGACACGACGAGTTCGGGCGAGCGCGGGACGGCCACGGCGACGACGTCCTCGGTGCCCGCGCCGCGGGCGGTGAGGAGGCGGGCGAGCCGGTTGGCCGCGGCGTTCAGCTCCGCGTAGGTGAGCTCGCGCTCCTCGCAGACCAGGGCGACGGCGTCGGGGGTGCGCCGCACCTGCTCCTCGAAGGCGGCGGGCCAGGACAGGTCGGCGCTGTCGCGGGGGGAGACGCCGAACTCCTCCAGCAGCTGCCGTCGTTCGGCGGCGGAGGTGAGTTCGATGCGGCCGACGGGGCGGTCCGGGTCGTCGGCGAGGGAGCCGAGCACGGCCAGGAAGCGCCGCTCGTGGTCGCGCAGCGCCTGCTCGTCGCAGACCCCGGCGTCGGCGTCGAGGTGGATCCGGATGCCGAGTCCGCCCTCGCACTCGACGAAGCTGACCGCGAGGTCGCTGACGGGACCGAGCCAGACGGCGTCGAGTTCGCTGCCGAGGTCGCCGAAGCGCAGGTCTTCGGGGCGGGGCAGGATGTTGACGGTGGGCCCGACGAGTTCCGGTACGCCGTCGGCCAGGCCCAGTTCGCGGGCGAGGTCCTCGGCGCGGTGGCAGCCGTGGTCGACGGCGCCGGCGACGGCCGTGCGGACCTCGGTGAGGAGTTCGGTGCCGGTCGTGCCGGGGCGGACGGTCAGCCGCAGCGGGACGATGTTCGACACCATGCCGGGGATGTCGGCCGACGCGGCGTCCCGGCGGGCGGCGACCGGCAGCCCGAGGACGAGGTCCTGCTCGCCGCTGACCCGGTGCAGGTAGGCGGCGACGGCGGCGATCAGCAGCCGCGACGGGCGGGTGCCGGCGCGCCGGGCGGCGGCGTGCAGCCGGCGGGTGTCGGCGGCGGACAGCTGCGAGGTGCGGCGCAGCCGGCGCGTCATGGGCGTCGCGGCGCGCTCGACGAGTCGCACGGGTTCGGGCATGCCGGCCATCCGCGCGAGCCAGTAGGCGCGGTCCTCCTGGTGGCGGTCCGAGGCGCGGTAGGCCTGGTCGGCCTCGACGAGGCGGGAGATCCGGCGGTCGCGGGGCGCGCAGCCGGCGCCGCCCGCGGTGTAGAGCTCACCGGCGCGGCGGGTGATCAGGGCGACGCCCATGCCGTCGGTGACGATGTGGTGGTAGCGCTGGTACCAGCGGACGCGGTCGTCCGCGAGGCGCAGCAGCGCCTGGGCGAAGAGCGGGCCGCGGGCCAGGTCCGCGGGGCGGTCGCGCTCGGTCTCGGTCCACTCGGCTGCGGCCGCCTCGGGGTCGGCGCTGCCGCGCAGGTCCACCACGGGCACGTCGAAGGCCGCGGGGGCGGGCGTCTGCCGGGGGCCGCCTTCGCCGGCGGTGATCCGCACGTGCAGGCTTTCGGCTTCCTCAACGGCCTGGCGCACGGATGCGGCGAGCAGGCCGAGGTCGACGTCGCCGCGCAGGTCCAGGGCGAACACGATGTTGTAGGCGGAGCTGTCCGGGTCGATCTGCTGGGCCAGCCAGATACCGGACTGCCCGCCCGTGACGGGTATGCCGGAAGCGGACGTCCGGTCCGACGCGACGTCAAACATCGTTCGAGTGGGCCTTTCCCTGGTGGTGCGTCAATGAGGTGTGCCCCGGCCGGCCGGGACCGGGGCGCAGCGGGCCCGCCCGTCCGCCGAGGTGGTCGGCGGACGGGCGGGCGCCGGGGGGCCGGCGGTTACTTGACGGCCGCGATGAGCGGCTCGACCTGGTCGATGGCGTACGGGATCGACAGGACGGTGTTGAAGGAGAACGCGGCGCCGATGTCCGGGTTCTGGTAGGGCACGAACAGGTCGCGCTTCTCCTGGTGGACCTTCAGCTTGCTGTACAGCGGCTCCGCCTTGATGCGGTCGTTGGCGGCGGTGCTGGAGGTGACCCACACCAGGCGGTCGACGTCGAGGACGTCGAGCTTCTCGGCGCTCAGCTCGGCGACGTTGAAGCCGGGCTGGGCGACCATGGCGTCGATCTCGGGCTTCAGCTTGAAGCCGAGCTCGGAGAAGAAGATCGCCTTCGGGTCGGTCTTGGTGAAGGCCGAGTACTTGCCGGCCTCGAAGCTGTCGGCGACGGCGAGGGTCTTCGTGGCGAAGTCGGGGTGCTTCTCGCGGACGGCCTTGAAGCGGCCGTCGATGTCCGAGATCAGCTTCTCGGTCTCCGCGTCCTTGCCGAGGGACTTGCCGATCTGGCGGGTCATGACCTGCCAGGAGGCACCGTAGTCGGGCAGGTCCTTGGGCTGGGCGACGACCTTGGTGAACTTCGAGAGGGTGTCGTACTGCTCCTTCTTCATCCCCGAGTACTGGGCGATGACCAGGTCGGGCTTGAGCGCCGCGATCTTCTCGATGTTGTACTCGTCGCGCTCACCGACGATCTCCGGCTTGACCGAGCCCCACTTGTCCTTCGCCCACGGCCAGTTGCCGTACGGGGTCTCCTTGAACCAGTCCACGGCGCCGACGGGCTTGATGCCGAGGGCGAGTACGGCGTCCTGGTCGGAGAGGCCGAGCGTGACGATCCGCTTCGGCTCCGCGTCGATCTTCGTGCTGCCGTACTTGTGCTCGACGGTGACCGGGAAGGCGCCCGCCGACGTGCCGGCGGCGGAGCCGGAGGGGGCGGCGACGTCGTCCTTCTTGTCCGCGCCCGAGCCGCAGGCGGCGAGGGCGAGGGCGGCGGCAGCCGCGACGGCGATGCGGGGGACGGTTCTGCCGAAGCGGGTCAGCGCGGAGCGCGTACCAGTGGACACGGTTGTTCCTTTCACGGGGGTTTCACAGTGCGGGCCGGACCGCCGGGCAGGGCGGGGCTGCCTGGCGGGCCGGACCACGTCGTGCAGGGGGAGGGGTGGGGCGGGTGCCTCAGTGGGCGGAGGGCACCCCGTCGGCGACCGGACGGACGGCGTCCGAGACGGTCTTGAGGTCGCGGTCGAGGATGGAGTCCAGGATCTCGCCGACGCGGATGGCGGTGTTGGACAGCAGGGAGGACGTGATGCCGTGGGTGTGCTCGGTGCCGCCCTGCAGGTAGATGCCGCAGCGCACGTCCGCGTCGGTGGTGATGCGGTAGTCGCGCTCTACGCTCACCCGGCCCTGCCCGTCGCGCCGGCAGCGCTCGGCGACCTCGCCGAGGATGCCGAGGGCGTCGGCCTGCCGGTACCCGGTGGCGCAGACGACCACGTCGGCGTCCAGCGCTGCTTCCTCGCCGGTGACCAGGGACTTGATGGTGGCGCGGACCCCGTCCCCGGTCTCCTCGACGCCCGTCAGGCGCGAGACGTTCAGGAAGCGCAGGCGCTCGGTGCCGAGCACCTTCTCCTGGTACGACTGGCGGTACAGGTCGTCGATCAGGTCGATGTCCACCACGGAGTAGTTGGTGTTGCCGTGGTAGTCCATCAGCTTCTGCTTGATGGAGTCCGGGGCCGTGTAGAACTCGTCGACGGCCTGCGGGTCGAAGATGCGGTTGGCGAAGCTGCTGTCGTCCGCGGGGCTGTAGCCATAGCGGGAGAAGACCGCGCAGATCTCGGCCTCGGGGAAGCGCCGGTGCAGGTAGGCCACGTTCTCGGCGGCGCTCTGGCCGGCGCCGACGACGATGAAGCGGGAGGGGTCCGTGCCCTCCAGGCCCTCCACCTTCGCCAGCAGGTCGGAGTTGTGCCACACGCGGTCGGTGCGCTCGGCGCCCTCGGGCATGACCGGGCGCAGGCCCGTGCCGATGACGAGGTTGCGGGCGCGGTGGGTGACCACCTCGTCGCCGGACCGGGCCGTCACGTCCAGGTACTCCACGACGCCGTCCCGCACGACGGGCGTGACGGCCGTGACCTGGTGGCCGTAGGAGACCATGTCGTCGACCTTGGCCGCGGCCCACTCGAAGTACTCGTGGAATTCGATCCGCAGCGGGAAGAGGTTCTTGTGGTTGACGAAGTCGATCAGGCGGCCCTTGCTCTGCAGGAAGCGCAGGAAGGTGTACTCGCTGCTCGGGTTCCGGAGCGTCACCAGGTCCTTGAGGAAGGAGACCTGCATGGTGGCGTCGTCGATGAGCATGCCGCGGTGCCAGCCGAAGCGCGGCTGCTGCTCGAAGAAGTGTGCGGTGACCGCCCCTTGCCTTCCGACGCGCGCGTTGTGCTCGCTCAGCGCGATCGCCATGGCCACGTTCGACGGCCCGAAGCCGATGCCGATCAGATCGTGGATCAGTGGTGCGTCGTCGCCAGGAAGAGCCTGAGACATGTCACTCCCATCGTGCGGGACAGCCGCCTGCGAGGTTTCGGTCAGGCGAGGGGGGAAACGGAAGTCCAGGCACACCGATGACCGGCAGCCGAGCGAACTTAGGTAAAGCTAACCTGATCTGGCCAAGCTGTCGACGGGACAAAACGGACAACTGGTCGATCATCGGGTCAACAGGCCCTAGGATTACGGCTCGTTGCACCCTTAGGTAAGCCTTGCTTTACTTGTCCCGGTCAATCGCTCTTCTGAGGAGGAACCCCATGCGGGTCGTCATGTTCGGTTATCAGACCTGGGGCCATCGCACCCTGCAGGCCCTCCTGGACTCCGAGCACGACGTGGTGATGGTCGTGACCCACCCGAAGAGCGACCACGCCTACGAGAAGATCTGGAGCGACTCGGTCGCGGACCTCGCGCAGGAGCACGGCGTACCCGTGGTCATACGCAACCGGCCGGACGACGAGGAGCTGTTCCAGCTCCTGAAGGAGGCCGACCCGGACATCCTCGTCGCCAACAACTGGCGCACCTGGATCCCCCCGCGCATCTACAACCTCCCCGAGCACGGCACCCTGAACGTCCACGACTCCCTGCTCCCCAAGTACGCCGGGTTCTCCCCGCTGATCTGGGCGCTCATCAACGGCGAGCAGGAAGTCGGCGTCACCGCCCACATGATGGACGAGGTGCTCGACGCCGGCGACATCGTCCTGCAGAAGGCCGTCGCCGTCGGCCCGACCGACACCACCACCGACCTGTTCCACAAGACCGTGGACCTCATCGGCCCCGTCACCATCGGCGCCCTGGACCTCATCGCGTCCGGCCGCACCGAGTTCACCAAGCAGGACCGCTCCCAGGCCAGCTTCTTCCACAAGCGTGCCGAAGAGGACATCCGCATCGACTGGAACTGGCCCGCCCAGGACCTGGAGCGCCTGGTCCGCGCCCAGAGCGCCCCCTACCCGAGCGCCTTCGCCTTCCACAAGGGCAAGCGCCTGGAGATCGTGAAGGCCGTCGTCTCCGAGGGCCGCTACGGCGGCACCCCCGGCCGGATCTTCTACCGCGAGGGCGAGGGCGTGGTCATCGTCGCCGGCGCCGACGCCCGAACCGGCCGCAACCACGGCCTGGCCGTCACCCGCGTACGGACCGAGGACGGCCGCGAACTGCCCGCCTGCGACTACTTCACCTCCATGGGCGGGTACCTGACGAGCCGTCCCTGAGGCGGCCGGCGGCCACCGTTGCCCCCTGAACCGCCGCTCCCCCGCCCCGGACGGTCCCGGCGCGGGCCGGAGCGGCGCCCACCGCCGCGTGGATTCCCCCGGTCCGCGCGGCGGTGCCGGCCCCGTGCGCACGGGGCCGGATGCCACCCCTGCGGGCCAGTGGCCCGCGGCGGGCGACAGCCGGCCTCAGGCCCCCCGGGAAGGCTCCGCGCCGCCTTCGGCACGGGTCTGCGCCAGTGCGGCGAGTTCGGCCCGGACCAGGTCCAGGAACTCCGCCGAGGGCTGCTGCGCCACGCCCCGGGCGGCGGCCTGCGCCCGCAGGTGCGCCAGCATCGCGTCCACCGCGGGCAGGGAGCCGACCGGGCGCAGCAGCCACAGCCGCCCCCGGGGCCGCGGCGGCAGGCCCAGGCCGGCGAGGACGGCGTCGGCCTCCGCTTCGAGGAGTTCCACGTCGCCCCCGGGCAGCGGGGCGCACTCCACCGCGGTGATGCGTCCGTGCCCGTCGAGGCCGGTCTCCACCGCCCAGCGGGTGGAGCGGTCCGGGATCCAGGTGCGGTCCTGCGGCGGCCACACGTACGGCAGGAACGCCCACAGTGCGGCCTCCGGCGCCGGCTCCCAGCCGAGCACCTCCAACTCCCGCACCTCGGGCAGCCGGTCCGGCTCCTGCTCACTGCGGCCGGTGCGGCGCTGTGCGAACGGGTGCGGCGTTCCGTCCTCGTCCCACGACATGCGGGCACGCTATCCGACCGGTCGGCGGATGCCGCGGAACGCGGCCCGCGCAGCAGCGCGGCGACGTCCCCGCCCGGACCCGGACGTCAGCGGGGCCGCGGGGTGAAGTCGACCTCCGACGGGTCCTCGCCGGGCCAGTGGAGCACGGTCGGGGCCGGCGGGCTCTGAGCGATCACGGTGCCGTGCGCGACCACGTACCGGGCCCGGACCTGGCGGCGGATCGCCTCCTCGGGCGTCGGGGCGGGCAGCAGCACGAAGCTGGCGGGGGCCCCCTCGGCGATGCCGTACTCGCCGTCGTCCAGGCCGAGGACGCGGGCCGCCCGGTCCGTCACCATCGAGAAGGCGGCGGGCAGGTCGTCGGCGCCGGTGAGCTGCGCGGCGTACAGGCCGACGAGGGCGGTCTGGAGCGGGTTTGCGGTGCCGAGTGCGTTCCAGGGGTCCATCACGTCGTCGTGGCCGAAGGCCACGTTCACCCCCGCCGCGAGCATCTCCTTGACCTGGGTCAGGCCGCGCCGCTTGGGATAGGCGTCGAAACGGCCCTGGAGGTTGAGGTTCGCGAAGGGGTTGGCCACCAGGTTGATGCCGGAACGGACCAGCAGGCGCTGCAGCTTGTTGCTGTAGGCCCCGTTGTAGGAGCCCATGGCCGTGGTGTGCGAGGCGGTGGCCCGCTCGCGCAGGCCCGAACGCAGCGCCAGCGCGGCCAGCACCTCCACGAAGCGGGACTGCTCGTCGTCGATCTCGTCGCAGTGGGCGTCCACACGCAGCCCGAACTCCTCGGCCAGGGCGAAGGCGGCGCCCAGCGACGCGACTCCGTCCTCGCGGGTGTCCTCGAAGTGCGGGATGGCGCCGACCACGTCCGCACCGCGGACCAGCGCCTCGCGCAGCAGCGACGGACCGCCGGGGAAGGAGACGATGCCCTCCTGCGGGAAGGCCACGATCTGGAGCGTCATGAACGCGCGCACCCGGTCGCGCACTTCGAGCAGCGCGTCCAGCGCGGTGAGGGAGGGGTCGGTGACGTCGCAGTGCGTGCGCACGTGCAGCACGCCCTGCGCCGCCTGCCAGCGCAGCACCTCCGTGGCCCGTGCGACCACGTCCTCGTGCGTGAGGGTCCGCTTGCGCTCGCTCCAGCAGGCGATGCCCTCCCAGAGGGTGCCGGAGGCGTTCGGCCGCGGCTCCCCGGCGGTCAGGGCGGTGTCCAGGTGGATGTGCGGCTCCACGAAGGGCGCCGAGAGCAGGCAGCCGTGCGCCTCGATGAGGACACCGGTGGCGGGGGGCTCCTTCTGGTCGTCGTGCGGCAGGACCCGGGCGATCCGCCCGTCCTCGCCGACCTCGACGTCGGACAGGCCGTGTGGGTCGGCGGCGTGCTCCCGGCCGCTCGGCAGCCGGGCACCCCGGACGATCATCCGCATGGGAGCAGACTAGGCCGTCCCTTTCGGGTCTCGTGGGCTTCGCCCGGGCGTCCGGTCCGGTGTCGCGCAGGGCGCAGCGGCTCCCGGGTACCGGAGGTGGCCCCCGGCCGTCCGCACCACCCCTTCGCCCGGGCGCGCTGCGCGTGGCGGCGGCGGTGCCGGTGCGGCCGGGCTTCCCGTGTGCGCCCGTACGCAGCCGTCGGCATCCCGCGGGCCACCGCCCCGCCACCGGCAAGAATGGGCCCATGACGAGCGACAGCAGTGAGACCTCCGCAACACCGACGGAACCCGGGGAGATGCCGGACTGGGAGAGGCGGTTCCGGGCCCCGCGGGTCGGGCTGCCCGAGTGGGCCGAGGACGCCCCGGACCGTTCGCTCTTCGTCTCCAATGCGACCGGGACCTACGAGCTCTACGCCTGGGACCGCGCCACCGGCACCCAGCGGCAGGCCACCGACCGCCCCAACGGCACCACCGACGGCACCCTCTCCCCCGACGGGGAGTGGATCTGGTGGTTCTCCGACACCGACGGCGACGAGTTCGGCACCTGGGTGCGCCAGCCCTTCGCCGGCGGCCCCGACGAGCCGGCCACCCCCGGCCTGGAGCCCTCGTACCCGGCCGGCCTGGCCCTCGGCCGGGACGGGACGGCGGTCGTGGGCCGCTCCACCGACGAGGACGGTTCGACCGTCCACGTCGTCCGGCCGGACGGCTCCGCGCCCACCGTGATCTACCGGCACCGGGAGTCCGCGGGCGTCGGCGACCTGTCCCGCGACGGGACGCTCGTCGCCGTCGAGCACACCGAGCACGGCGACGCGATGCACTCGGCGCTGCGCGTGCTCACCCTGGACGGCGCGGCCGTCGCCGAACTGGACGACACCCGGGGCGCGACCGTGGAGCTGGGCCTGTCGGTCCTCGGTTTCGCGCCGGTCGCGGGCGACACCCGGCTCCTGGTCGGCCACCAGCGGCGGGGCCGCTGGGAGCCGATGGTGTGGGACGTGGCCACCGGGGCCGAGGAGGACCTGGCCGTGGACCTGCCGGGCGACGTGGGCGCCGAGTGGTACCCGGACGGCACCGCCCTGCTGATCGTGCACAGCTTCGAAGCCCGCAGCGAGCTGTGGCGGTACGACCTCGCCACGCGGGAGCTGATCCGCGTGGACACCCCGCCGGGGACGGTGTCGGGGGCGACCGCCCGGCCCGACGGGACGGTGGAGTACCAGTGGTCCTCGGCCGCCGAGCCCTCCACCGTACGGTCCACCTCGGGCGCGGTCGTCCTGGACCCGCCCGGTTTCCGGCCGCCCGGCTCGGTGCCGGTGGAGGACGTGTGGGTGGAGGGCCCGGGCGGCCGGATCCATGCGCTGGCGCAGCGGCCCGCGGGCCACGGGCCGGGACCCTTCCCGACGGTCTTCGAGATCCACGGCGGCCCGACCTGGCACGACAGCGACGCCTTCGCCGCGGCTCCGGCGGCCTGGCTGGACCACGGCTTCGCGGTGGTCCGGGTCAACTACCGCGGCTCGACCGGCTACGGCCGGGCCTGGACCGACGCCCTCAAGCACCGGGTCGGCCTGATCGAGCTGGAGGACATCGCGGCGGTACGGGAGTGGGCGGTCCGCTCCGGCCTGGCCGACCCGGACCGCCTGGTCCTGTCGGGCGGCTCCTGGGGCGGGTACCTGACGCTGCTGGGTCTCGGGACGCAGCCGCAGGACTGGGCGGTGGGCCTGGCCGCCGTCCCGGTGGCGGACTACGTGACGGCCTACCACGACGAGATGGAGGCCCTCAAGGCCCTGGACCGCACCCTCTTCGGCGGGACGCCGCAGGAGGTCCCGGACCGTTTCGCCGCCTCCTCCCCGCTGACCTACGTGGACGCGGTGCGGGCGCCCGTGCACATCGCGGCCGGAGTCAACGATCCGCGCTGCCCGATCCGCCAGATCGACAACTACGTGGAGCGGCTGGCGGCGCGCGGCGCGGTGCACGAGGTGTACCGGTACGACGCCGGGCACGGCTCCCTCGTGGTGGAGGAGCGCATCAAGCAGGTCAGGATGGAACTGGACTTCGCCCTGAAGCACCTGCCGCGCTGACAGCGCCGCCCCGGCGGCGGGATCACCGGTGCACCCCCGTACCGTGGTGGGGTGCACCGGTTTCTCCTGACCCCGCGCTGGTGGGGGATCAACGTCTTCGTCGCGCTCGGCGTCCCCGTCTGCCTGTTCATGGGGTCCTGGCAGCTCGGCCGGTTCGAGGACCGGGTGGACACCCACCGGGAGGCGAGCGCCCGGCGGCCCGCCGACCGGGCCGCCGCGCCCCTGGACTCCCTCCTCCCGGTGGACAAGGCGACCTCCGGCAGGACGGCCACCGCCGCCGGGGAGTACGCCGACCAGCTGCTGGTGCCCGAACGGCAGCTGGACGGGGCACCGGGTTTCTACGTCCTGACCCTGCTGAAGACCGATTCGGGCAAGGCCGTCCCCGTGGTCCGGGGCTGGCTCCCGGGGCCCGTGGACCCGGCGAAGGCCCCGGCCGCGCCGCACGGCCGGGTGGAGGTGACGGGCGCCCTGCAGGCCTCGGAGAACTCCGGCACCAAGGGCGTGCACGCGCAGGGCGGCCTGCCCGCCGGGCAGCTCGGGGTGATCGGTGCGGCCTCGCTGGTCAACCTGGTGCCCTACGACCTGTACGACGCCTGGCTGACGGTGCAGACCCCCTCCGACGGGATGCTCCCGGTGCCCGCGAAGGCCCCGGCCAACACCGGGCTCGACCTGAAGGCCTTCCAGAACCTCGGCTACACCGGCGAGTGGTTCGTCTTCGCCGCTTTCGTGCTCTTCATGTGGGTCCGGCTCTACCGGCGCGAGGTCGAGATGATCCGCGACGCGGAGGCCGGCCTGGTCCCGGCCGACACCGCCGGCAGGGGCGACGGCACCGGCGCTGCGCCCGGCACGGCCGGGCAGCCGCCCGCGGCGGCCGCCGAGGCCCCCGTCCCGCGGCCCTGACGCACCGCTCCCCGCGGCCCCGACGCACCGCCCCCGGCGTCCCTGACCCGGCTCCCTCAGGGTTTCGGCTGCTCCACCGGGATCGGGCCCGTGCGGTACACCGTCCCGCCGCAGGCCTCGGGGATGGTGGTCCGCGTGGTCGGGGTGCCCGTCTGGGGCGTGTGCGTCACCGCGACGCCCCCCGGCTCCTCGGCGGTGGAGCCCGCCGGCGGCTCGGCGGCCGGTGCCCCGCCCGTCCCGTCCGGGGCGCCCGCGGACCCGCCCTGCGGCGGCTTCGCGCCCCCGCCCGCGCTGCTCTGCACCGGACAGGGCTCCGCCGGGGGCACCCAGGCGAACCGGACCTCGTACGCCGTGTTGGGCTCCAGCGTCAGGACCCGCGCCTGCGCCGACGGGTCGGGCAGCAGCCCGCTCGCCGGGTCGCCCGCCGTGTGCCCGACCACCGCGACCCCCGCGCCCTGCGCGGCCGGCGCCCCGGAGACGGGCGCGGCGCGCACCGTGTCGGGGCCGCTGACGGTGCAGCCCTGCGCCGACACGTTGGTGACCTTGAAGCTGCCGTACACCTTGCCGTCCGCCTCCGGCGCCCGCGCCGAGCCCACCACTCCCAGCTGGTCGGCGGAGCACCCGGCCGCTCCCGGGGCCGCCACGGGCGGCAGCGGGCCCGAGCCCGCGGTCGATCCGGCCGGGGAGCCGGCTCCCGAGGGCCCGGCGCTCTGCCCCCCGGCCGGGTTGCCGCTCGCCGCGGGCGTCGGGGAGGCGCCGGTGGCGGCCGCGTCCGGGGTGGCTCCTGCGGAGCGGCCCGCCCGCGGAGGGGCGCCGGCGCCGTTCTGGTGCGGCTGCGAGGCGGTGGCGCCGGACGTGGCGCCCCGCTGCTCGCCGTGGCCCGCGATCGCCGAGTGCTCGCCGGTGTCGCCCGCGCCGCCGTCCGCGTAGAGGGCCGCCGGGATCCCGGTGCCCAGCAGGGCGACCGCCGCGGCCCCCACGAAGGCCCGGCGCCGGCGGGCGGTCCGGCGGGCCGGTACGGCGTGCCGCAGCCGCTCCAGCGCGTCCGCCGAGGGCTCCAGGCCCCCGACGGCTCCGTGCAGCAGGCCCCGGAGCGCCTGTTCGTCGCTCGCCCCGCCCGGCGGGGTGTGGTCGTCCCTCATGACTGCGCAGCCTCCATCGCCACCCGCAGCGCGGCAATGCCCCGCGATCCGTACGCCTTGACCGAGCCGATCGATATGCCGAGCGCCTCGGCGACCTGGGCCTCCGTCATGTCCGCGAAGTACCGCAGCACGAGCACCTCGCGCTGCCTGCGCTGGAGCCCGCGCATCGACGTGATCAGGTCGTCGCGCTCCAGCTGGTCGTACGCCCCCTCCTCGGCGCTCGCCATGTCCGGCATCGGCTTCGGCAGCAGCTTGAGTCCGAGGATGCGCCGGCGCAGTGCGGAACGGGAGAGGTTGACCACGGTCTGGCGCAGGTAGGCCAGGGTCTTGTCGCGGTCGCGGACCCGGTTGCGCGCCGAGTGCACCCGGATGAAGGCCTCCTGGACCACGTCCTCGCAGGAGGCGGTGTCGTCGAGGAGCAGCGCGGCCAGGCCCAGGAGCGAGCGGTAGTGCGCCTGGTAGGTCTCGGTGAGGTGGTCGACGGTGGTGCCGGCCACGACGGCCGGCGCCTGCGCGGCCCCCGCCCCCTGCCCGGCCCCTGCCCCCGGTGCGTCCGGTGCGTCCGCGCCGGTCCCGGCGGCCTGCTCCCCGTCGCGCGGTCCCGGCAGCCGGGCGCCGCGGGGCACCCCCGCGTGCACGGGCAGGTCGGAGCCGCCCGCGGGGGGCACGGGAACGATCACCGGGAGACCGCCGCCCGGCGGGCGGGAGCCGCGGCGCGGGGGAAGGATCCCGGTGCGTGCCGGTACGACGCCGAATTCGAGGAGTGCCTCTGCCACGCCTGTAGGACGCGCGTCCCCCCGTCAGGGTTGTACGCGCGGGGCGGCCTCACCAGCAACATCCCCAACGCCCTCATGCGAACCTGCTCTTCCCGAGTGCCCCGTCCATCGAGACGGCAGTCGGGCCATCACCTTGATCAAGGGATCAGCACCGATCCTACAAAGCGAATTACGCACCTTCACCTGCCACCAGTTCCGCGATCCGTGCCGCGTTGAGGGCGACGCCCCGGCGGAGATTGTCGGCGCACACGAAGAATTCCAGCGCGCGCGGGTCGTCGAGCGAGACCCGCACCCGCCCCACCCAGGCGGGATCGGTCCCGGCGGCGTCCACCGGCGTCGGGAACTCCCCCGCCGCCGGGTCGTCGACGAGCACCACGCCGGGCGCGCCCTCCAGGATCTCCCGGGCGTGCGCGGCGTCCACCGTGCGCTCGAACCGGGCCCGCACGGTCAGGGAGTGCCCGGTCACCACCGGCACCTGCACGCAGGTCACCGCGACCGGGAGCTTCTCCAGCTGGAGGATCCGGCGGGTCTGCGCCCGTACCGCCAGCTCGTGCGAGGACCAGCCGTCCTCGCGCAACTCCCCGGACCAGGGCACCACGTTGAGGGCCAGCGGGGCCGCGAAGGGGCCGGTGTCCTCGCCCACGGCGCGGCGCACGTCTCCGGTCTGCTCCCCCAGGGAGGTCCCGGCGACCACGGACAGCTGGCGCCGCAGGGACGCGGATCCGGCCCGGCCCGCGGCGCTCGCCGCCTGGTAGGTGGACACGGCCAGCTCGGCCAGCGCGTACTCGGCGTGCAGCGCGCCCAGGGCGGCGGCCATCGCGGCGGTCACGCAGTCGGGGCCGGCGACGATCCCGCGCGGCCTGTTCCGTGCGCAGTGCCCGTTGACCTCGGGCACCACCAGCGGCACGCCGGGGTCCTCGCGGAAGGCGGCGGACTGGTCCACGACGACGGCGCCGCGCGCGGTGACGGCCGGCGCCCACCGGGCCGAGACCTCGGCCGGAGTGAGGAACAGCACCACGTCGCCCTCCCCGAAGCCGTCGAAGGCGTCCTCGGAGAGGGCGAGCACCTCGCTCTCCCGGGCGCGGACGGCCAGCATGCGGCCGGCCGAGCGCGGGGAGGCGATCAGGCGGATGTCGCCCCAGACGTCAGCCCGCTGGGACAGGATCTGGAGCAGGACGGAGCCGACTGCTCCGGTCGCCCCGACCACGGCGAGCGCCGGGGCGGGGGACCGGGCCGCGGTCATCGTCCGGTGCCTCCGTAGACGACGGCTTCGTCGCTCTCGGTGTCGAGTCCGAAGGCCGTGTGCACGGCGCGGACGGCCTCGTTGACGTCGTCCTGGCGGGTGACGACCGAGATCCGGATCTCCGAGGTGGAGATCAGCTCGATGTTCACGCCCGCGTCGGACAGCGCCTGGAAGAAGGAGGCGGTGACGCCCGGGTTCGTCTTCATGCCCGCGCCGACCAGGGAGATCTTGCCGATCTGGTCGTCGTAGCGCAGGGAGTCGAAGCCGATCTGGCCCTTCGCCTTCTCCAGGGCGTCGATGGCCTTGTGGCCCTCGGCCTTGGGGAGCGTGAAGGAGATGTCGGTCAGGCCCGTGGAGGCCGCCGACACGTTCTGCACGATCATGTCGATGTTGATCTCGGCGTCCGCGATGGCGCGGAAGATCGCCGCGGCCTCGCCCGGCTTGTCCGGGACGCCGACGACCGTGATCTTTGCTTCGGAGACGTCGTGGGCGACTCCGGAGATGATGGCGTGCTCCACCTGCTCGTCCCCTTGCGGATTCTCGTTGCTGACCCAGGTGCCCGGCAGTCCCGAGAAGGACGACCGGACGTGGATCGGGATGTCGTATCGGCGTGCGTACTCGACGCAGCGGTGCAGCAGCACCTTGGAACCGGAGGCCGCCAGCTCCAGCATGTCCTCGGAGGAGATCCAGTCGATCTTCTTGGCCTTCTTCACGACGCGGGGGTCCGCGGTGAAGACGCCGTCGACGTCGGTGTAGATCTCGCAGACCTCGGCGTCGAGGGCCGCGGCCAGGGCGACGGCGGTGGTGTCCGAGCCGCCGCGGCCGAGGGTGGTGATGTCCTTGGAGTCCGCGGAGACGCCTTGGAAGCCGGCGACGATGGCGATGTTGCCCGTGTCCAGCGCGGTGCGGATGCGGCCCGGCGTGACATCGATGATGCGCGCTTTGTTGTGGACCGAGTCGGTGATCACGCCTGCCTGGCTGCCCGTGAACGACTGGGCCTCGTGGCCCAGGTTTTTGATCGCCATGGCCAGCAGGGCCATGGAGATCCGCTCTCCGGCGGTCAGCAGCATGTCGAACTCGCGTCCGGCGGGCATCGGGGACACCTGCTCGGCGAGATCGATCAACTCGTCCGTCGTGTCGCCCATCGCGGAAACCACGACGACCACCTGGTGGCCGTTCTTCTTGGCGTCCACGATCCTCTTGGCGACCCGCTTGATGCCTTCGGCATCGGCTACGGAGGAGCCTCCGTACTTCTGCACGACAAGGCCCACGTGCGCTCCTCGCTCATATCCGGTCCTGCGGTCAGTGACGCAGTCTAACGAGTGCCCGCGATCCGACCGCCATGTACCACATCATGAGACGTTGCGTTGATCACTTCGGTCGGCCGCGGAGAGGGGCGCCGGGCGCCTCTCGCGCCGGGGTGTCAGGCGGGGCCGGGGCGGCCCAGGCCGCCCAGCTCCTCGGCCATCACCAGGCCGGCCTGCTCGGCGAGGTCGTCCTCCGTCAGGTCCTCGTCCGTGTCCAGGCCGTCCAGGGCCGCCAGCGGCTGGTCCAGGCGGACGTGCGCGATGAGGGACTGGAGGGCCCGCAGGGTGGCCGAGGCGGTCGGGCCCCAGTTGGTGAAGTACGAGAACTGCCACCACCACAGCGCTTCGGTGATCCGTCCCGCATGGTGGTGGATCAGCCCGTGCCGCAGGTCCGCGACCACGTCCGCCAGGTCGTCGGAGATCCGGTGCGCGACCGGGGCCTTGCGGGGCTCGTACGGGTCGAAGACCTCGGAGTAGACGTCGACCGGCTCCAGCATCACCGCGAACCGCTCGCGCAGGTCGTCGACGTCCGGTTCGGGGCCGAGGTCGGGCTCGTAGCGCTCCTCGGGCAGGACGTCCTGGTACGCGCCCAGCCGGCCGCCCGCGAGGAGCAGCTGGGAGACCTCCAGCAGGAGGAACGGCACGGCACTGTCCGGGTCCTCGCCCTTGGCCACCTCGGTGACGGCGACGATGAACGACTCGATCTGGTCCGCGATCGAGGCGGCGAAGTCGTCCGGGTCCGGGTAGAGGGCGTGCAGCGTTGCGTCAGACATCGAGAAGTCGCCTTCCTTCAAAGGCCCGCCCGAGCGTGACCTCGTCCGCGTACTCCAGATCTCCCCCGACGGGGAGTCCGCTGGCCAGGCGGGTGACCTTCAGGCCCATGGGCTTGATCATGCGGGCGAGGTAGGTCGCGGTCGCCTCGCCCTCCAGGTTCGGGTCGGTGGCCAGGATCAGCTCGGTCACCGTCCCGTCCGCGAGGCGCGTCAGCAGCTCGCGGATGCGCAGGTCGTCCGGGCCGACGCCCTCGATCGGGCTGATCGCGCCGCCCAGGACGTGGTACCTGCCCCGGAATTCACGCGTCCGCTCGATGGCGACCACGTCCTTGGGCTCCTCCACCACGCAGATGACCGTGGTGTCGCGGCGCGGGTCGCGGCAGATCCCGCACCGCTCCTCCTGCGCCACGTTCCCGCACACCGCGCAGAAGCGGACCTTGTCCTTCACTTCGAGCAGCGCGTGCGCGAGGCGGCGGACGTCGGTGGGTTCGGCCTGCAGGATGTGGAAGGCGATCCGCTGCGCGCTCTTGGGCCCGACGCCGGGCAGCCTGCCCAGTTCGTCGATCAGGTCCTGGACCACGCCTTCGTACACGGACTGCCTTCTTTCGCTCGGGTGGGTCGGGACTGCTAGAAGGGGAGGCCGGGGATGCCGCTGCCGCCGCCCAGGCCCTGGGCCAGCGGCCCGAGGGCCTGCTGCTGGAGCGCCTGCGCGTTCTCGTTGGCCGCCTGCACCGCAGCGACCACCAGGTCGGCGAGGGTCTCGGTGTCCTCGGGATCCACGGCGCCCGGGTCGATCACCAGGGCGAGCAGGTCGCCGGAGCCCGTCACGGTCGCCTTGACCAGGCCGCCGCCGGCCTGGCCCTCGACCTCGGTCCGCGCCAGCTCCTCCTGGGCCGCGGCGAGGTCCTGCTGCATCTTCTGGGCCTGCTGGAGCAGCTGCTGCATGTCGGGCTGGCCACCACCGGGATTCACAGGGACTCACTCCACCTCGTCGAAAGCTCTTGGTCAATCCGAGCCTACGTGCTCCCCGGGCGGTGCGCCCTACGCCGTGAGGACCAACTCTTTCGAGTGAGAGTCGGGGCGCGCGCGTACCTGCTGGAGACCTCCTTGCGGGCGGAAAACCGGGGATTCGTCGTCCGCCGCCCGTCATTCGAAGGTAGGAAGAGCATGCGCACCATTGCGCACACGCGCACCACCACACGTCAGCGCAGGCAGAGGGAGTGCCGGGTGAGCCAGCCGGAGATGCAGCCCGAGGGGCCACCCCGGGATCCCCGGGACCCCCGGGAGGAGGGCGGCGGACCCTGGGCTGCGGGCGACCTGACCGGGCGGCCGTTCCCGCTCGGGGACTGGGGCGAGCCCGCGGAGCGGCTCGACGAGCTCTACCGGCGGGTCGAGGCCGACGCCCTGCGCACCGCCGAGTGGTACCTGTCCGACCGGGCGCGCAAGCGGCGGGGCGCCCGTGTGCTGCGCGCCGCGGCGGCCGCGGGCGCGGTCACCGGCGCCGCGCTGCCCCTGCTGGAACTGACCGGCTCGGTGCCGGGCGCCGCCGCGTACGGGTACCTCGCCCTGCTCCTCGGTGCGGCGGCGCTGGCCTGCGACCGGTTCTTCGGGCTCACCTCCGGGTGGATGCGCAACGTGGCGACCGCGCAGGCGGTGCAGCGCCGGCTCCAGACGCTCCAGTTCGACTGGGCCTCGGAGAACGTGCGCGAGGTGCTGGGGCCCACCGAGGGCACGGCCAGCGAGGCCGCCGAGCGCTGCCTGACCGTGCTGCGGCGGTTCTCCGAGGACGTCACCGAGCTGGTGCGCTCGGAGACGGCGGACTGGATGGTGGAGTTCCGGGCCGGGCCCGCGCCGCTGGTCATGCAGTCCCTGGGCGGTTCCGGGGGCCGCACGGACGCGGGCGTCCCGCCGGCCCGCTTCCCGCTGCCGCCCGGGACCCGCCCGAACATGCCCCGCCAGCGCCCGCCGGAGCAGCCCCGGTAGCAGCGGCTGCGGCGGGCGGCGGCTCCGGCGGGCGCGGGGAGCGCCCGTGCGCGGGCCGGCCGGCGTCCTGGCGGCCGGCCCGCGCACCGGCCGGGCCGCTCAGCTGAAGATGATCATCGAGCCCTGGCCGAGGCTCCGCGTCGCCGCCGCGTGCAGCCCCAGCCAGACGTGCCGCTCCCGGGCGAAGGGGCTGTCGTCGTACGGGATCGGCCCGGCGGGTTCCTCCAGCGAGGTCGGACGGCCGGGCGGCGCCGGGGCGGCGGGCGGGTTCCCCGGGTCCATCCCGATCGCCGGGGCCACGAACACCAGCTCCCGCAGCAACCCCTGCGCGGAGCCCAGCGGCCCGCCCCCGGCCAGCAGCTCCTCGTTCGCCAGCGGCGCCGTGAAGTCCACCGGGACATAGGCCCCGGCGTGGTCGTAGTGCCACACCAGGTGGGACTGCTGGGCCGTGGGCTCGAACATCTCCAGCAGCTGCTCGTAGTCCCCGCCCAGCTCGTCCACCGGGGTCACCGGCAGACCGCAGATCTGGAGCAGGTAGGCCCGCCTCAGGAAGTGCAGGGCGTCGTAGTCGAAGCCGGCGACGGGGGCGACGTCCCCGCTCAGGCCCGGCATGTAGGAGAACACAGGCACGGAGGGCAGCCCCGCCTCGCCCAGGGCCTTGTCGTACGAGGCGATCTCTTCTGCGAAGGGGTTGTCGGGGCTGTGGCACAGCACATCGACAAGGGGGACCAGCCACAGGTCACAGGCCACGCGGCCTCCGATCAGTCGTTGCCGCCGATCGGGCCAGCGTAGTGCGCCGGACACGCTCCGCGAAGAGGTGCGCAGAAGCCGGCGCCGGCAGGGGCGGCGCGGAGGCCCGGGACGGCGGGGAAGCGGGGAGCCCGGGTCAGCGGTCAGCAGTCCGCTGCCCGCCGTCGGCGGTGAGCAGTCGGCGGTGAGGAGTCAGCGGTCAGCGGTTGAGTTCCGCGGCCCAGTCCAGCCCGTGCTGGTTGTAGTCCTGCACGAGGCGCCGCACCTCGTCGGCGTCCGTCCGCGTCACGGCGTCCACCAGCTCGCCGTGCCGGTCCCACAGGGCCGCCCGCAGCTGCGGCTCGCGCTGGAGGTGCGGGACCGCGAAGACCCAGCACTGCACCCTGATCCGGTGCAGGAACTCGGAGATGTAGGTGTTGCCGACCAGCCCGCTCAGCTCCCGCCAGAAGCGCAGGTCGTAGCCGATCAGCACCTCCAGCGAACCGCTGTGCGCGGCCCGCCGCGCCTCCTCGGCCCGGCGGCGCACCGACACCAGCATCTCGCCCGCCCCCGGCGCGGCCCCGCGCTCGGCGAGCCGGCGGAAGATGCCGTCCACCACCAGCGAGCGGGCCTCGACCATCCCGCGGAAGTCGTCCACGGAGTAGACGCGCACCCGGAAGCCCCGGTGCTGGACCAGTTCGAGGAGCCCCTGCGCGGAGAGGTCCACGAGCGCCTCGCGCACGGGGGTCGCGGAGACCTCGTACTGCTCGGCGATCTGCTTGACCGTGAACTCGGTACCGGGCGGCAGGCGGCCCGCGAGCACCTCGTCACGCAGCGCGTCCGCGATCTGCTGGCGGAGTGTGTTGCGGGTGACAGCGCCGCTGCCTGGCATAGGGGTCCGTCTCCTGTCGTAGGACTCCGGACACCTTAGGCCAGGCAGCGCGGCCGAAACCGAACGGCTGACGGCCGTTATGCGGATATAGCGCCCGTTATGCGGACGCCTTCGCCCGTCGGCCGTCACCGTTCGCGGCGGTCTTGCCGGCCTGGCCGGCGGTGGTGTGACGGTCGGCGACCGTCAGCGCCTCGTCCAGCAGCGCCAGCCCCTCCTTCGCCTCGGCCTCCGTGATGGTGCACGGGGGGACAACGTGGGTGCGGTTCATGTTGACGAAGGGCCACAGGCCGGACGCCTTGCAGGCCGCCGCGAATTCGGCCATCGGCGCGTTGGCGGACCCGGAGGCGTTGTACGGGACGAGCGGCTCCCGGGTCTCCTTGTCCCGCACCAGTTCCAGGGCCCAGAAGGCGCCCAGGCCGCGGACCTCCCCGACGCTGGGGTGCCGTTCGGCGATCTCGGCGAGCCCCGGGCCGAGGACGTGCTCGCCCAGGTGGGCGGCGTGCTCGACGACGCCCTCCTCCTCCATGGCCGTGATCGTGGCCACGGCCGCGGCGCAGGCCAGCGGGTGCCCGGAGTACGTCAGCCCGCCGGGGTAGGGGCGCGTCGCGAAGGTCTCGGCGACGGCGGCGGACAGGGCGACGCCCCCGAGCGGGACGTATCCGCTGTTGACGCCCTTGGCGAAGGTGATGAGGTCGGGGACGACCCCCCAGTGGTCGGCGGCGAACCAGGCACCGGTGCGGCCGAAGCCCGCCATGACCTCGTCCAGGACGAGGAGGATGCCGTGGCGGTCGCACAGCTCGCGCACGCCCGCCAGGTAGCCGGGCGGCGGGGTCATGATCCCGGCGGTGCCGGGGACGCTCTCCAGGACGACCGCCGCGATGGTCTGCGGGCCCTCGAAGGTGAGGGTGTCGGCGAGGTGGGTGAGGGCGCGCTCGCACTCCTCGGCCTCGGTGGCGGCGTGGAAGGCGGACCGGTAGAGGTAGGGGCCCCAGAAGTGGACGACGCCGGCGGCGGCCGTGTCGGAGGGCCAGCGGCGCGGGTCGCCGGTCAGGTTGATGGCCGCCGCGGTGGCCCCGTGGTAGGAGCGGTAGGTCGAGAGCACCTTCTGGCGGCCGGTGTGCAGCCGGGCCATGCGGACGGCGTTCTCCACGGCCTCGGCGCCGCCGTTGGTGAAGAAGATCTTGTCCAGGTCGCCCGGGGTCCGCTCGGCGATGAGGCGTGCGGCCTCGGAGCGGACGTCCACGGCGAAGCCGGGTGCGAGGGTGCAGAGCCGGGCGGCCTGCTCCTGGATCGCGGCGACGACCTTGGGGTGCTGGTGGCCGATGTTGGTGTTCACCAGCTGGGAGGAGAAGTCGAGGAAGCGGTTGCCTTCGTAGTCCCAGAAGTACGACCCCTCGGCCCCGGCGACGGCGAGGGGGTCGATGAGGGCCTGGGCGGACCACGAGTGGAAGACGTGCTTGCGGTCGGCGTCCTTCACCGCGGCAAGGGTGTGCGGGGTGACATGAGGGGTCATGGCGTCACGCTAGAAGTGCGCAGGTGGAGAGGGATATCGGCGGACTGTCTGCGGCTGGGGGGCCGGTCTCGGCAGTCTGTCTCTCCCGTGGGAGGCGGGATGCGGGACGGGAAGGGACACCGGTGGGCCATTGACAGCATACTGTCGAGATGACAGCCTCTTGTCATGGAGCGCAGCCGCCGGACCCGGTCCCCGGTCCGGCCGCCCCACGACACCGGAGGCGAGCACCATGACCGAGACGCAGCGACCCGCGGAGAACGCCGCCCTGCCCGTCCACCTCGCGGTCTACGACACGTACGCGGACTGGGAGAGCGGCCACACCACCGCGCACCTCGCCCAGCGCGGCCACCGCATCCGCACGGTCGGGCCGGCGGCGGGCCGCCCCGTCACCACGATGGGCGGCGTACGCATCCAGCCCGACCTGGCCCTGGCCGACCTGCGGCCCGAGGACTCCTCCCTGCTGATCCTCACCGGCGCCTCGCTGTGGGACACCGGGGACGACCTCGCACCCTTCGCGGCGAAGGCCCGGGAGTTCCTGGCCGCCGGGGTACCGGTCGCGGCGATCTGCGGAGCCACCGCCGGACTCGCCCGGGCGGGCCTGCTGGACGACCGCGCGCACACCAGCGGCGCCTCCTTCTACCTCGCGGAGCAGCCCGGCTACGCGGGCGCCGAGCACTACGTCGAGGCCGACGCGGTGACGGACGGCGACCTGGTCACCGCCGGACCGACGGAACCGGTCGCCTTCGCCCGCGAGGTCTTCGCCCGGCTCGGCGTGTACCCGCCCAAGGTGCTGGACGCCTGGTACCGGCTGTTCCACGACTCGGACGAGAGCGCCTACCCGGTCCTCATGGCGGCCTCGGCAGCCGGCGATGCCTGAGCCGCTGCCCCAGGACCCGCCGGAAGCGCGGGAGACTGGGGCGCAGGAGACGGGGGCGGCGTCGCAGGCCGGGCCGGACGGGCTGTCCGCCCGTGCCCGGCAGGACCTGCTGAGCCGGACCGCGCTCGGCGTGTTCCGGCTGAACGGCCAGTTCCTCTCCGTCTCCGAGGAACTGGCCCGGCCGGCCGGGCTGACGGCCGCCTCCTGGCAGGTCCTCGGCGCGGTGCTGCGCGAGCCCCTGCCGGTGGCGGGCATCGCCCGGACCATGGGCATCACCCGGCAGAGCGTCCAGCGCGTCGCCGACCTGCTGGCCGCGAAGGGGCTGGCGGAGTACGTCCCGAACCCGGCGCACCGCCGCGCGAAACTGCTGCGCCCGACGGAGGCGGGCCGCGCCGCGGTCGCCCGCATCGACCCCGGCCACGCCTCCCTGGCCGGCCGCCTGGCCGCGGCCCTGGGCGACGAGGGCCTCGCCGACACGGTCCGGGCCCTGGAGCGGCTGGCCCGCGCCCTGGACACGCTGCCCCCGCCTGCGCCCTGACCCCGGCGGACGTGCCGGGGCCGACGGCGGCGAGCGCACCGGAGGCCCGAGCCCGGGCCCGGTCGCGGTCGCGGTCTCCGTTGCGCTCGCCGTCGCGGTCACGGTCGCCGTCCCGGTCGCGGGCCCGGTCGCGGGCCCGGTCGCGGGCCCGGTCGCCGTCGCGGTCCCGGTCGCGGGCCCGGTCGCCGTCGCGGTCGCGGTCGCGGTCGCCGTTGCGCTCGCCGTCGCGGTCCCGGTCGCCGTCGCGGTCACGGTCCCGGTCGCGGTCGCGGTCCCGGTCGCGGTCGCCGTCCCGGTCGCGGTCCCGGTCGCGGTCGCGGTCGCCGTCCCGGTCGCGGGCCCGGTCGCCGTCGCGGTCGCCGTCGCGGTCCCGGTCGCCGTCGCGGTCCCGGTCTCTGTCGCCGTCGCGGTCGCGGGCCGGTTGCGGTCGCGGTCGCGGTCGCCGTCGCGGTCGCGGTCGCCGTCGCGGTCGCGGTCGCCGTCGCGGTCGCGGTCGCCGTCGCGGTCGCGGTCGCCGTCGCGGTCGCGGTCGCCGTCGCGGTCGCGGTCGCGGGCAACCGTGCAGCGGGCTTCGCCGTCTTTCCCCGCGGGGGCTGCCGGCCCCGCAGGGAGGTCCGCCCGGCATGGAAGAACTGCGTCCACGGGATCCGCGCCGCGTACCGGCCGTCCCGCCCTCGTCCTCGGCGCCGCCTTTACCACCGGCTCCGCCCCCGCCCGCGGCGCTGACCTTCTCCGCGCTGCCCCTGCCCGGGGCGCCGCCGGGCGCGCGGGCGGCCGGGGCGGAGCGCACGGACCGCTCCCGCAGCGCCTGCACCGTCTTCCTCCTCAGCGTGGCCGCGGTCGTCGCCGTCGCGGCGGGTACCACGGTGAACGACGTGATGAACGGCGCGGCCGACCCGCCGGCGGCCCGCCCCGGCAGCACCCCCGGCGCGCCGCGGACGGCCGCCCCGCCCGGACCCGCGACCCCCCGACCCGCGGCCTCCGCCCCGCCGGGCTCTCCGGGGCCGGCCTCGGCACCCGGCAGGCCCCCCTCCCGGTGAAGCCGTGACTGCGGGACCGTACGCAGGCCGCGGTGTCCGCGTACGACACCGCGCCGGTCCGTCCGACGGGGTACCGGCCTCACCCGGGTAGTCCTTCAGGAGGACCCCGGAACATCCCCATCGGCGGCGACGCGGACCGGGGCGGCAGCGGCCTACGGTGCTGGGTATGACCGAGAACACCACCGGGGGGACAGCCCGGGCACCCGAACTCCGCATCGCCTCGGGCCTGCTCCAGGGCTTCCGCGAAGACCTGGTCACCGATGCCTTCGCCTACCGGCCGCTGCCGCCGATCCGCCCCGAGGGGCGGTGGGTGCGGTGGCTCCCCCGGGGGCTGCGGCCCCGCGCCGGGTACCTCCCGCACGTCCTGGTGGGGTTCCTGGCCCTGCTGGCCCTGCTCGTCTCCCTGAGCCCCGTCAGCCGCGGGGTACCCGCCGGGCTGGACCTGGTGGTGGGGCTGATGGCCGCCACACCGGTCCTGATGACCCTGGTGCGGCCGGTGGGGGCGTTCTGGGCGGTGGTGGGCGTCACGATGCCGCTGTCCCTGGCGCACGACGCGGGCCTGAACTGGCCGTGGATGCCGGGGACGTTCGTGGCGCACCTGGCGGTCGTGACCGTCGTCGCGATACGCAGCCGGCCCCGGGTCGCCGGGTGGATGTGGCTGATCACCGTACTGGTCGGGTCGGTACTGCCGGTGCTGGTCGGCCGCGCCCCCGAGTTCGGGCCGATGGCCTTCCTGACGGCCCTGTCGCTGCTGGCGGTGACGGTCCGCACCACGCGCCGCCAGGCCCGCGAGGAGGTCACCGCCCAACGGGAGGTCACGGCTGTCGAACGGGACCGGCGCACGCTGCTGGAGGAGCGGACCACCATCGCCCGGGAGCTGCACGACGTGGTGGCGCACCACATGTCGGTGGTGGCGATCCAGGCGGAGGCGGCGCCGTACCGGGTGAAGAACCCGCCGGCGGAGCTGGAGGCCGCGTTCGTCACCATCCGGGAGAACGCGGTGGCGGCCCTGACGGAGCTGCGCCGGGTGCTGGGGGTGGTGCGCTCGGCGGACGATGCGGCGCCCGACGCCCCGCAGCCGACGCTCGCCTCGCTGGACGGGCTGCTGGCCAATGTCCGGGAGGCCGGGCTGCAGGTGGACAAGACGGTGACCGGGGCGGTGCGGGAACTGCCGCAGGGCGTGGAGCTGTCGGCGTACCGGATCGTCCAGGAGGCCCTGAGCAACACGCTGCGGCACGCGCCGGGGGCCGCGGCCGGGGTGGAGCTGTCGTACGTACTCGGCGGGCTGGGGGTCCGTGTCGTGAACGGCCCGGCCACCGGGGAGGTCCCGCCCTCGCCGGGCGCCGGGCACGGGATCACCGGGATGCGGGAGCGGGTCGCGATGCTGGAGGGGGAGATGACGGCCGGGAGCACCGCCTCGGGAGGGTACGAGGTGGCCGTGTTCCTGCCGGTGCCCAGCCGTCCGGAGCGGCCGGCGGAAGGGGAGCCGGCATGACGATCAGGGTGCTGATCGTCGACGACCAGATGATGGTCCGGGAGGGGTTCTCGGTCCTGTTGAACGCCATGGACGGCATCGAGGTGGTGGGGGAGGCCGTCGACGGCCTCTCCGCGATCACGCAGGTGGCGGCGCTGCACCCGGACGTGGTCCTGATGGACATCCGGATGCCGGTGATGAACGGGCTGGAGGCGACGCGCGAGATCGTGGCAGCCGGGACCGGCGCGAAGGTCCTGGTCCTGACCACCTTCGACCTCGACGAGTACGTGTACCAGGCGCTGCGGGCCGGGGCCTCCGGGTTCCTCCTGAAGGACGCGTCGGCCCGTCAGCTGGCGGACGGGGTCCGGGTGGTGGCGGCCGGGGAGGCGCTGCTGGCCCCGTCGGTGACCAAGCGGCTGATCGCGGAGTTCGCCAAGCTCGCCGAGGCGCCGAGGCCCGCCGACCCCTCGGTGGTCGGGGAGTTGACGGAGCGGGAGACGGAGGTGCTGGTCCTGATCGCCCAGGGCCTGTCCAATGCGGAGATGGCCGGCCGGCTGATCGTGGCCGAGTCCACCATCAAGACGCATGTGAGCCGGATCCTCGTGAAGCTGGGCCTGCGCGACCGCACCCAGGCCGCGGTGTTCGCCTACGAGACCCGGCTGGTGACACCCTCCTGATCCGGCCCGATCAGCGGGAGCCCTCCCGGGGGACGTCCTAGAGTGCCGGGATGGGCTTTGATCCGTGGGATGCCGCGTTCGTCGCCGATCCGTACCCGGCGTACCGGGAGTTGCGGGAGCAGGGGCGGGCGCTGTGGTGGGAGGCAACCGGGCAGTGGCTCGTGCCGCACCACGGCGATGTGAGCGGGCTGCTGCGGGACCGGCGGCTGGGGCGGACCTACCTGCACCGGTTCACCCACGAGGAGTTCGGGCGGGCGGCGCCGCCGGCCGAGCACGAGCCCTTCCACCTGCTCAACGGCAACGGCCTGCTGGACCTGGAGGATCCCGCGCACGCGCGGGTGCGGCGGCTGGTGGCGAAGGCGTTCACGCCGCGGACCGTGGAACGGCTCGGGCCCGCCGTGGACCGGATGGCCGGGGAGCTCGCCGGGCGCCTCCTCGCGGACGGCGGCGGGGACCTGCTGACCGTGGTCGCCGAACCGCTGCCGGTCGCGGTCATCGGGGAACTGCTGGGGGTTCCGGAGCCGGACCGGGCACTGCTCAGGCCGTGGTCGGCCGACATCTGCGGGATGTTCGAGCTCCGTCCGGACGAGGAGACGGCGCGCCGCGCGGTGCGGGCGAGCGTCGAGTTCAGCGCCTACCTGCGCGCCCTGATCACCGAGCGGCGCACGCGCCCCGGCGAGGACCTGGTCTCCGCGCTGATCGCCGCCCACGACGAGGAGGGCCGGCTCAGCGAACAGGAGATGATCTCCACCTGCGTCCTGCTGCTGAACGCCGGCCACGAGGCCACCGTCAACACCACGGTCAACGGCTGGTGGGCCCTGTTCCGCCATCCGGAGCAGCTCGCGGCCCTGCGCGCGCAGCCCGGCGGGCCGGATCCCGAAAAGTTGTCCACAGCTGTGGATGAACTCATGCGGTACGACACCCCGCTGCAGATGTTCGAACGCTGGGTACTCGAAGACGTCCGGATCGGTGACACCCTCGTCCCGCGCGGAGCGGAGGTCGCCCTGCTGTTCGGCTCCGCGAACCGGGACCCCGCCCGCTTTGCGGACCCCGACGTCCTGGACCTGACGCGGACCGACAATCCGCACCTGAGCTTCGGGGCGGGCATCCACTACTGCCTGGGCGCGCCGCTGGCCCGCCGGGAGCTGACCGCCTCCTTCGGGGCGCTGCTGGCGGACGGCGTCCCGCCCCTACGGCTCGTCAAGGAGCCCTGCTGGAACGACGGTTACGTCATCCGCGGACTGAAGGAGCTGCTGGTGGAGTGCTAGCCCGCGGCTTCCCGGCTCCCGGGGGCGAGGCCGGCGCGCCGGCACCCGGCGCCCCCGCCCGGCCGGCTCAGCGCGGCAGCGTGAGGGTCCACGCTCCCGGGCGCAGGGTCCACGTACGCCGCCGGACCGGACCGGTGACCACCGCGTCGGCCCGGTAGCGGAAGTCCGCGCCCGACACCGTCACCGTCTGCGCCCCGGCCCGTACGGCCGCACCCGGTCCGGCGCCCGCCGGGCGCACCACGACCTCGGCCAGGCCGCCGCCGTCGCGCGTGCTCACCGAGACGTCCTGGACGGGCTGGTCCACGTCCGCGAGCAGCACCCCGTCCGCCTCCACCCGCAGCCGGTGGCCCGCACCGCCGCCCGGGCCGGCCGGGCCGGCCAGCGTGCGCACCAGGGAGCGGTACGCGCTCCACACCGAGGGACCCGGCCGGCCCGGCCGCCCGGACGGCCCCGCCGCCCCCGCCGGGGGGATGCGCAGTGCCCCCAGCACCACCCCGTCGCTGTCGTCGACCAGCAGGTCGCACCTGCGCACCGCTCCGTCGAGCACCGCCCGCGCCGCCGCGACCGCCGACAGCGGCACGCCCAGGGACCGCGCCAGCCCGAGTGAGCCCACCGGCCCGACCGGGACCAGCGACAGTGCCCCCTCACCGAGCCCCCGCTCCCGGTGCAGCAGCCCCACGGCGCGCACCAGGGCCCGGTCGTCCCCCACGACCACCGGCCGCCGATGACCCCGGCGGGCGAGCGCCCGGGCAAATTCCTCCTGCGAATCCGGGAGGCAGATTTTCGCCGTCGCTCCCGCTGACAACACATCCTTCGCGATCCGCACGGACTCGCCGTCAAGACGGCGGGCGACCGGGTCGACGAGCACGAGAAGGCCGCCTACCGGCGCGCCCGCATGGCTCATGGTGGGCTCTGGAGCCGACACCTCGGTCCTTCCTCGGGTAGCATCTTTGTGCAAGAGGCCCTTGCGCTATTGCGCCAGGGCCTTCGTCTATTCCGGGGTACCGGTCCGACGGCTCAGCCTGCGGTGTACATCGTCGTACGCCCCCTGACCTTGGACATGCCCCATCCGGAAGAGGTGTACGCCTGTGCCCGCTCTTGTGCTGCTCGGAGCTCAGTGGGGTGACGAGGGCAAGGGAAAGGCCACCGACCTGCTCGGTGGATCCGTTGACTATGTGGTGCGCTACCAGGGCGGCAACAACGCCGGCCACACGGTCGTCGTAGGCGACCAGAAGTACGCGCTGCACCTTCTCCCCTCCGGCATCCTCTCCCCCGGATGCACCCCGGTCATCGGTAACGGTGTCGTCGTCGACCCGGCCGTCCTGCTCTCCGAGCTGCGCGGTCTGAACGAGCGCGGCATCGACACCTCCAAGCTGCTCATCAGCGGCAACGCGCACCTGATCACGCCGTACAACGTGACCCTCGACAAGGTGGGCGAGCGCTTCCTCGGCAAGCGCAAGATCGGCACCACCGGCCGCGGCATCGGTCCGACGTACGCCGACAAGATCAACCGCATCGGCATCCGCGTCCAGGACCTCTACGACGAGTCGATCCTCACCCAGAAGGTCGAAGCGGCGCTGGAGGGCAAGAACCAGCTCCTCGCGAAGCTGTACAACCGCCGGGCGATCGAGGCGGGCGCGATCGTGGAGGAGATGCTCCAGTACGCGGACCAGATCAAGGGCTACGTCGCCGACACCACCCTGATCCTCAACAACGCGCTGGACGAGGACAAGGTCGTGCTCTTCGAGGGCGGCCAGGGCACCCTGCTCGACGTCGACCACGGCACGTACCCCTTCGTCACCTCCTCGAACCCGACCGCGGGCGGCGCCTGCACCGGTACCGGGGTCGGCCCGACGAAGATCAGCCGTGTCATCGGCATCCTGAAGGCCTACACGACCCGCGTCGGGGCCGGTCCGTTCCCCACCGAGCTGTTCGACCAGGACGGCGAGGACCTGCGCCGCATCGGCGGCGAGCGCGGTGTGACCACCGGCCGCGACCGCCGCTGCGGCTGGTTCGACGCGCCGATCGCCCGCTACGCGACCCGGGTGAACGGCCTCACGGACTTCTTCCTCACCAAGCTGGACGTGCTGACCGGCTGGGAGCAGATCCCGGTGTGCGTCGCGTACGAGATCGACGGCAAGCGCGTCGAGGAGCTGCCCTACTCGCAGACCGACTTCCACCACGCGAAGCCGATCTACGAGAACTTCCCCGGCTGGTCCGAGGACATCACCAAGGCCCAGACCTTCGCGGACCTCCCGAAGAACGCCCAGGCGTACGTCAAGGCCCTGGAGGAGATGTCGGGCGCCCCGATCTCCGCGATCGGCGTCGGCCCCGGCCGCACCGAGACGATCGAGATCAACTCGTTCCTCTAGGCGCTCCCCGAGCCGGTGGCCCACCCCGGAGGGGGCGGCGGTCCGACCGCCGCCCCCTCCGTGCGCCGCGGGCGCTACGCCTGCCGGGTCCAGCGCTGCGAGGCCTTCCCCGCGCAGGTCAGCGTGTGCAGCCCGGTGCCCATGTACGGGTCCAGGCAGCCGCCTCCGTAGTCGCTGCGCAGGCTGCCGTCCGCGCCCGTCCGCCACACCCGTCCGATGTCCTGGGCGCAGTCGCCGACGAATACGGCCTGGCCCAGGCCGTTGGAGTACAGGCACCGGCCGGACTGCTGGTTGACCAGCTTGAAGCTGCCGTCGGACCGGCCCTGGACGGTCCACCGGGTGCTCGCGTCCCCGCAGGCCCCGTAGCTCGCCGAACCGTAGACCTGGCTGATGCACTGGCCGTTGTCACCGTTGCGGTAGCGGTACGTGCCCGAGGCGGGCGGCGGGCTGGCCGGGGGCTTGCCCGGGGCCGTGGTGGCAGGGCGGCCGGGCGCGCTGGAGGTCCCGGTCCCCGGGCCCGCCGAGCCGCCGCCCCCTGCGCCTGCGCCCGTACCCGGTCCCGTGCCCGGCTGCGTACCGGTGCCGGGCCCGGTGCCCGCCCCGCCGGCGCCTGCGGCGCCTGCCGCCGCGGCCGCTCCAGCCGCTCCGGCCGCCACCGCGCCGGACCCTTCCGGTACGCCGTTCCCGGCGGTCGCGCCGCCCTGCCCGGGCGACTCCCCGGCGGCCGGCGGCGAGGAGGCCGCCGACGCCGCGGGGCCGGAGGGGGCCCCGCCCGCCGCCGGGGACGCCTGGCCGCCCGGCGCCGCGGCCGGGGCGGACGGGTCGGCCCGCCCCTCGGTGCGGGTCTCCTGCACGAACGGCAGGTGCTGCAGGGCAAGGGTCGTCCCGCCGCCGACCACGACGACGGGGACCACCGCGAGCAGGATCCGGGTACGGCGGCGGCGCTCCGGCCGCCGCGCATCCGCCGGGCGGGCCGCGACCACCGCATCCGCCCCCGGCACCGGGTCCGGCACGCTCGCCGCTGCCGGGGCCGCCCCGGCGAGCGGCAGGGTCGGTACGTCGACCTGCTGCACCTCGGCGGCGAAGGCGGCCCGCTCCGCGAGCCGGGCGGCGACGGCCGCGGGCCACAGGGGCGCCGGGAACGGGCCCTCGGCCGTGGCCCGGGCCAGGAGCTCGGCGGCGGTGGGGCGGCCCTCCGGGTCCTTGTCGAGGCAGGTCTCCACCAGCGCGGCGAGCGCGGGGTCCAGCTCCCGCAGGGGCCCGAGATCGGGCTCCTCGTGGACGATGCGGTACAGCACGCCGTGCCCCGACTCGTCGCCGAAGGGGGGCCGCCCGCAGGCGGCGTAGGCGAGGACGGAGCCCAGGGCGAACACATCGGTGGCGCCGCTCAGCCGGCGCGTGCCCGAAGCCTGTTCCGGTGCCATGTAGGCGGGGGTGCCGACCACCATGCCGGTCCGGGTCAGCCGGCTCTGCTCCGCGGCGCGGGCGACGCCGAAGTCGATGAGGGTCAGGCCGTCGGAGGTCAGCATGGCGTTCGACGGCTTGAGGTCCCGGTGCACCATGCCCAGCGCGTGCACCGCGGCCAGCCCGGCCGAGGCCTCCCGCAGCAGCAGCCACAGCGCGGCCCGGGGCAGCGGGCCCCCGTGCAGGTCGACGGCCTCCTTCAGGGTGATGCCGGGGACGTACGCGGTCGCGAACCACGGGGGCCGCGCGGTGCGGTCGCTGTCCAGCAGCGGTGCGGTGGCGCCCTCGGGCAGCCGGGCGAGGTTGTCGAGCTCGTGCCCGAAGCGGCGCAGGAAGTCCTGGTCCTCGCCGACGACCGAGGCCAGCAGCTGTTTGACGGCGACGTAGCGGCCGTCCCGCACCCCGAGGTACACCCGGCCCATGCCGCCGGCGCCGAGCCGTCCGGCCAGCGGTATCGGTCCGATCTGCCGCGGATCGTCCGCTTCCAGCGGCTCCGCCCCGCTCCCCCGCAGCTCTAACACGTCAGCCCCGTCAGCGTCGGAATCGTTTCCGGGAAATCTACCCGATGGCCCGCCGTCCCAACGCGGGCCGTCCGCTCCCCAGTTGGCCTCGCGGTGCGGCCTCGCGGGCGTGGGGCGGGCGACGGCGGGGCTACCAGGCCAGCTGGGCGATCTCCTCCGCGACCACCGCGCAGGCGTCCGCCGCCGGGTCGATCAGCGGGAAGTGGCCGACTCCGTCCAGCAGGGTGAGTCCCACCGTCTCGCCCGCCTTCGCGGCGGCGGCCACGTACGACTCCGCCACCCGCGCCGGGACGACGATGTCCTCGCGTCCGTGCACCACCGCCGTGGCGATGCCGGTCGGCAGCAGCGCCGCCGGGTCGGCGTGCGGGAGCCGGTCCGCCCAGTGCTCCGGTCCGCCCAGCAGCTGCGCACTCGCGCCTCCGCAGACGCCCAGTTCCTCGGCGGCCGTGAAGTCCGCGATGGGGGCCAGGGCCACCACCCCGCGCAGCGGCGGCGGGCCCGCCAGCCGCCACGGGGAGCCCTCGGGAAGGACGTGCCGGGCGGCCGCCCAGAGGGCGAGGTGGCCGCCGGCCGAATGCCCGGTGACCACGACGCGGCGCACGTCTGCTGCGGGCAGTGCGGCGGCGGCCAGCGCGGGCAGCGCGTCGAGGGCGGCGGCCACGTCGTCGAAGGTCTCCGGCCAGCGGCCGGCGACGGGTCCCGCGGCGTCCTGGTGTGGCAGGGAACTGCCGCGCCGGTACTCGACGTTGGCGACGGCGAAGCCCTGTCGGGCCAGGAAGGCGGCCAGCGGGGTGACGTGCCGCCGGTCGTAGGGGGCCCGCCAGGCGCCGCCGTGCAGCAGCACCACCAGCGGGGCGGGGCCGGCGGGCCGGCGGTGCGGGGCGTAGAAGTCGACGAGCTGGTCGGGGTGTTCCCCGTACGCGGCGGTGGCGTCCGGGGCAACGGCCGGATGGGAGAAGGCCGATGCCGCCTCGGCGGCGTCCCGTTCCACGGCGGCGGGGTCCGTCATCGGCTCAACCTCTCGGTAACGCGTGGGACAGCGGGGACAGATGTTCCGGTGCTCCGGCAGAGCGGGACCGTATCAGTCTGGAACGCGCCGTTCCGTGCGGGGCCCGGAATATGCCGGGGCGGGCGGGGCCACAGCCCGGCCCGCCCCGTGGTGTGACGTTTCGTCACACTGTCACCCGAAAATGCGACCCAGCGTGCGCGCGGCCCGCTCCGCATCGGCGAATCCGACGTACAGCGGGGTGAACCCGAAGCGCAGGACGTCCGGAGCCCGGAAGTCCCCGACGACTCCCCGCGCGATGAGCTCGCGCATGACCTCGCGGGCGTTCTCCGTGCGCAGCGAGACCTGGGAGCCCCGGTGGGCGTGCTCGGCCGGGGTGACCGCCTCGACCCGGCCCGGCGGGACGTACGCCGCCACGCACTCCAGGAAGAAGTCGGTCAGCGCGAGCGACTTGGCACGCACGGCCTCCACCGGCACCCCGTCCCAGGCGTCCAGCGCCGCCTCCAGCGCCAGCATCGACAGGATGTCCGGCGTGCCGACCCGGCCCCGCGCCACGCCTTCGGCCGGAAGGTAGGCCGGCGTCATGGCGAAGGGGTCGGTGTGGCCGTTCCAGCCGGGCAGGGGGGAGTCGAAGGCGGCCTGGTGGCGCTGCGCGATGTACAGGTACGCCGGCGAACCGGGGCCGCCGTTCAGGTACTTGTAGGTGCAGCCGACCGCGAGGTCCACGGCGTGGGCGTCGAGGCCCACGGGCAGGGCGCCCGCCGAGTGGCACAGGTCCCAGACGGCCACGGCCCCCGCGGCACGGACCGCGGCGGTCAGGCCGGGCAGGTCGTGGAGGCGGCCCGTGCGGTAGTCGACGTGGTTCAGCAGCACCACGGCGGTGTCCGCGCCGAGGGCGCCGGGCACGTCCGCCGGGTCGGTGGGGACCACCGTCAGGCCGGTCATGCGCGCGGCCGACTGCGCGATGTAGCCGTCGGTCGGGAAGGTGGCCGCGTCGACCAGCATCCGGGTCCGGCCGGGCCCCGCCAGCCGGGCGGCGCCCACCAGCGCCTTGAACAGGTTGACGCTGGTGGAGTCGCCGACGACCACCTGGCCCGGGGCCGCGCCCACGAGCGGGGCGATCTTGTCGCCGATCCGCTCCGGGGCGCTCCACCAGTCGCTCTCGTCCCAGGAGCGGATCAGCAGCTCGCCCCACTGGCGCGTGACCACGTCGGAGGCGGCCGCCGCCACGCCGGCGGGCAGGGCGCCGAGGGAGTTGCCGTCCAGGTAGACGACGCCCTCGGGCAGCACGAACCGCTCGCGGAGGTGGCCGAGGGCGTCTGCCCCGTCCAGCGCGGCGGCGCGGGCCGCCGGATCGGTCGTCGCGGTCGGCTCAGACATGGCTGCGTGCCGTCCACAGCTCCGGGAAGACGTTCTTCGTGGCCCGCTTCTCCAGCCAGGCCACGCCGGCCGAGCCGCCCGTGCCCGTCTTGGAGCCCATCGCGCGGCGGGTGGCCACCAGGTGGTCGTTGCGCCAGCGCCAGACGAGTTCGGCCACGTCGGTGAGGACCTCGCCGAGGCGGTGCAGGTCCGCCTCGCCCTCCGGGTCGGCGTACAGGGCCGTCCAGACGGCCTCGACCTCGGCGGAGGGCTCGTAGCGCTGCGCGAGGTCGCGGTCCAGGACGGCGGCGGGCACGGCGAGACCGCGGCGCGCGAGCAGGCGCAGGACCTCGTCGTAGAGGCTGGGCTCGTGCAGGGCCTTCTCCAGCTCCGCGTGGACGCGCGGGGCGCCGCGGTGCGGGACCAGCATGGAGGCCGACTTGTCGCCGAGCAGGAACTCCATCCGGCGGTACATCGCGGACTGGAAACCGGAGCCCTCGCCGAGCGCGGAGCGGTAGGAGTTGAACTGCCCCGGGGTGAGCTGTGCGAGCGGGCGCCAGGAGGCGTTGAGGGCCTCCAGCTCGCGGAGGGATCGTTTCAGCGCATCCATCGCCACGGGGATCCGGTCCTCGCGCAGGGCGCGGGCGGCGGTCTCCCACTCGTGGACGATCACGGTGAACCACAGCTCCATGACCTGGGTCGTCACCAGGAAGACCATCTCGCCCGGATCGTCCGAGCGGAGCTGCTGGAGGTGGGTCAGGACGTCCGCCTGGACGTAGTCCTCGTACGGGGTGGTGCCGGCGAAGTCGAGGTTCGGGGTGGCCGAACCGTCTCCGGAGGCATCAAGGGTGTGCGACATCGCTGTCTCCTCGACACGTGCTTCCGGGTAGCGGTCCGCTCCTTCCGGTGAGGTGAGTGGAGCCCCGGTCCCCTGTCCGCATCATAGGACGCCGCAACGCCGGGGCTCCAGCGGGGAGTGGGGCAGGTCACACGGACTGCCGCGCTCCCCGCCGGGGGGCTCAGGCGTTCAGGGCGTCCGCGGCGGTGGCGGAGGAGTCCCTCAGGAAGGTCGAGCAGCGGGCGAACTCCTCCTTCTCGCCGATCGCCTCGGCGGCCCGGGCCAGGGCGTGCAGGGCGCGCAGGAAACCGCGGTTGGGCTCGTGCTCCCACGGCACCGGGCCGTGTCCCTTCCACCCGGCTCGGCGCAGCGCGTCCAGGCCGCGGTGGTAGCCGGTGCGGGCATAGGCGTACGACTCGACGGTCCGGCCGGCCGCGAAGGCCTCGTCGGCGAGCGTCGCCCAGGCGAGGGAGGAGGTGGGGTGTGCCGCGGCCACCTCGACGGCGGGGGTCCCCGCGGCGAGGGCCTCGCGGCCCGGCTCGTCGGGCAGGTGGGTGGGGGCGGGGCCCCCGAGCAGGTTCTGGTGAATGGACATGCACCCAGTCTGGGGTATCCCGGGGCGCTCCGGAGGGCGCCCGCCGGGCGGCCGCGGCAGGCACCGCGGCAACTGCGCAGACGGCGAAGGCCGCGAGGCCCGGCCCGCGCGCAAGCCGCGAAGGCCGCAGGGCCCGGCCCGGGCGCAGACGGAAGGCCTCAGGGCCCGGCCCGCCGTCGTGGGACGGGGACCGGGCCCTGCGGGAAGCCCTGCGCGCGGCTACTTCAGCCGGGTACCGGTGGAGCGCAGGTTCGCGCACGCCTCGGTGACACGCGCGGCCATGCCGGCCTCGGCCGCCTTGCCCCAGGTGCGGGGGTCGTACTTCGACTTCGTGCCGACCTCGCCGTCGACCTTCAGCACCGCGTCGTAGTTGCGGAACATGTGGTCCACGACCGGACGGGTGAAGGCGTACTGGGTGTCGGTGTCGAGGTTCATCTTCACGACGCCGTTCTCCAGCGCGGTGGCGATCTCCTCGGCGGTGGAGCCCGAGCCGCCGTGGAAGACGAAGTCGAACGGCGAGGACGTGCCGTACTTCTCGCCGACGCCGGCCTGGAGGTCCTTCAGGAGCTCGGGACGCAGCACGACGTTGCCCGGCTTGTAGACGCCGTGCACGTTGCCGAAGGAGGCGGCCAGGAGGTAGCGGCCCTTCTCGCCCAGGCCCAGGGCCTCGGCGGTGCGGATCGCATCGTCGACGGTGGTGTACAGCTCGTCGTTGATCTCGTGGCTGACGCCGTCCTCCTCGCCACCGGTCGGGGTGATCTCGACCTCAAGGATGATCTTGGCGGCGGCGGCCTTGGCCAGCAGTTCCTGGCCGATGGCCAGGTTGTCGGCCAGGGTCTCGGCGGAGCCGTCCCACATGTGCGACTGGAAGAGCGGGTTCAGACCGCGGGCCACGCGCTCGGCGGAGACCTCCAGGAGCGGGCGGACGTAGCCGTCCAGCTTGTCCTTGGGGCAGTGGTCCGTGTGCAGCGCGACCGTGATGTCGTACTTGGCGGCGACGACGTGCGCGAACTCGGCCAGGGCGACCGCGCCGGTGACCATGTCCTTGTTGTGCTGGCCACCCAGGAACTCCGCACCACCGGTGGAGATCTGGATGATGCCGTCGCTCTCGGCCTCCGCGAAGCCGCGCAGGGCGGCGTGCAGGGTCTGGGAGGAGGTCACATTGATGGCCGGGTAGGCGAACTTGCCTGCCTTCGCCCGGTCGAGCATCTCGTTGTAGACCTCGGGGGTTGCGATGGGCATCTGTCCGCTCCTTGGATATGCGGGGAGTGTGCTATTGCGGGCCCTGACCTGGGGGCGACGTCATCGTCGCGCCTATCTTTCCAGACTCCGTGCAACACTCCACCCCGCCGGTCACCCCTTGGCGCGGAACACGCCGGGATGTTTCACGTGAAACATCCCGGCGCTCCACAAACCGGCAGGTCAGAACTGGATGGCTGCGTTCCGAGGACTTGGGTCACCACTTCGCCGGGCCGTCGGGACGGCCGGACACGGCCCCGGAACAGCCCCCGGTCACAGCACTAGGACAGGCCGAGGTCGTCGAGGCGGTAGCCCGTGAGGTAGGTCAGGCCCGCCGCGGCGATGGCGTCGGCGGCGCCGCGGTCCACGATCGTGGCCACGGCGACGACCTCGCCGCCCGCCTCGCGGACCGCCTCGACGGCGGTCAGCGGGGAGCCGCCGGTGGTCGAGGTGTCCTCCACGACCAGGCAGCGCTTGCCCTGCACGTCGGTGCCCTCGATGCGGCGCTGCATGCCGTGGGCCTTCTGCGCCTTGCGGACGACGAAGGCGTCGAGGCGCTCACCCCGGGCGGCGGAGGCGTGCAGCATCGAGGTCGCCACCGGGTCGGCGCCCAGGGTCAGGCCGCCGACGCAGTCGAAGTCGAGGTCGGCCGTCAGGTCGAGCATGACCTGGCCGACCAGCGGGGCGGCCTCGCCGTCCAGGGTGATCCGGCGGAGGTCGATGTAGTAGTCGGCCTCCCGGCCGGAGGAGAGGGTCACCTTGCCGTGCACGACGGCCTTGTCCTTGATCTGCTGCAGAAGCGCATCGCGTGTACCAGACGGCATTACTTCGTTGACGTCACTCATGCCCCCGAGCTTAAAGGGGGGTCACCGCAGGCGCCGCCAGGTCCAGGTGCTGGAGACCTCCAGCGGGTCGACCGGCGTGACCAGGCGGGGCAGGGAGTTCAGCCCGTTCGGCGGACCCGACTGCGGCTCGACGCAGACGGCTTCGGGCTCCTCGTCGTAGACGACGACCCACTCGGTGCGGCTGGTGACGCGCAGCTCCAGGGAGCCGGGCCAGGTCAGGGTGACGTCCACCCCGTCGGGCATGCCGAAGCAGTCGTCCCAGGGGCCCGGCAGGGGCTCGATGCGCCGGCCGGTGGGGATGTGGTCGGCGCCCCGCTCCTCCTGCCAGGCGGCGTCGAAGGCGAGCTTGACGTCCTCCCCGCCGGGCTCCAGGCTCCGGCGGAACCAGGGGTGCCAGCCCGCCTGGGCCGGGAAGGAGTCCTCGTACGTCTCGATGCCCATGGTCAGGGTGAGGGCGTTCGCACCGAGCTCGAAGATCTGGGTGACCCGGCCGGGGTAAGGCCAGGGCGCGACGAGGTCGTAGGTGAAGACCGCCTCGGTGGCGGTGGTGCGGGCCGGGGTCCAGGCCGCTTCGCGGCCGAAGCCGTGCAGGGCGTGGGGCGGGTGGTTGAGCGGCATCTGGTGGACCGTCGCACCGTCGTGGAAGCGCCCCTCGGCCGTCCGGCCGCACCACGGGACCATCGGGAAGGCCCCGTACTTCGGGCCCTGGCGCAGCAGCTCCGTACCGTCGATGCGCAGGCTGCTGATCCGGCAGCCGTTGTCCTGGTCGACGGTCACCTCGGCGCCCCCGGCGCTCAGTTGCGTACTCATACGGGCGAGCCTAGGGGGTGACGCACCGATCGGCCCGGACCGGGCCGGGGTGTCAGCGGCGGCGGCGCAGGGCCCGGCCGAGCACGACCGCGGAGGCGAGGGCGAGGGCGGCGGCCGGGGCGATCCAGCGCAGGCTCTCCCCGGCCGCGGTGGCGGCGGGTGCGGGCACCGGGGCGTAGCGGCCCCGCGGAGGCGCGTGGTCCACCTCCTCGGCGCTGCGGCCGATCATGGTCCGGCGGGCGTGGGCGGCCTCGGCGGGGGGCCGTACCGCCCCGAGCCCGTCCAGGTCGGTCAGTTCGGACTCCAGAAAGGGGTCCAGGGACGGCGGGGGGACATCGCTGTCGAACACGGACGCGGTGACCTCGGTGACCTCCTCCCCGGCGCCGTCCCGATCGTCGTCCCCGCCCTCGCCGGCCTCCTCGGCCTCGGCGACGGGGTCGCTCACCTCGGGCCCGGCGGCCGTGTCCGCTCCGGCCGCCGCCACCGCGGCCAGCTGCTCGGCGGCCCGGTCCAGCAGCCGCGCCGCCGCCGTGGCGGTGGCCTGCGGGGTGAAGGCCGCGGCGCGTCCGTCGGCGGAGCCGCCGGCGCTGAAGTCCAGCCGGGTGCCGCCGTCCACGGGCGTCAGCCGCAGCACGAGCGTGAGCTTCACGGTCCCGTTGCCCCGCACCTCCGTGCCCTCGCCCGCCACGTCGAAGCGGTCGGGGTCCCGCTCGGTCAGCGACAGGGAGCCACGGTAGGTGACGGTGTGCCCGCCGACCCTGACCTTCAGCCGGCCCGCGAGCGGCCCTGATCCGGCGTCGGCGTCCTGCTGGAGACCCGGCACGCACCGCGCCGCCCGGGCGGGATCGCGCAACACGGTGCGCAGGTCGCTGACCGGTACCGGAACGAACACCTGATGCTCCATGCGGCCGAGCCTACCGAGGAGACCCGCCCGCGTCCCGGGTGCGGCGCCGACTCCCGGTCATGAATACCTCGGGTGCGGCAGGGTGGACGGCGGGAGGCCGGGCATCCGGGTCCGTTCGGTGTCCCGGGCGGCGTCCGCCAGGGAGCGGGTCGACAGCGAGGTCGGCCCGGGCGTGTCCAGGTCCACGCGCAGTTGGGGCACCTGGTCGCGGGCGGCCAGCACCAGGCCCCAGTCCTGGGGCGGTGCGGCGCCCGCGCCGAGCGGGGTGCGCTCCGGTCCGGCGGCGAAGCCGGCGAGGCGGCCCCCGGCGCTGTAGGGGGCGGTCAGCAGGCCGGCGGCGCGCAGGGTGGACTCCACCGTCCAGTACGTCCGCAGCTGCGTGGCCAGCGGCCCGGCGTGCACCGCCATCCGCCCGCCGGGGCGCAGGGCCCGGGCGGCGAGCGCGTAGAACTCCTGGGAGTACAGCTTGGTGCTCGGGGTGATGCCCGGGTCGGGCAGATCGGAGACGATCACGTCGAAGCCGTCCCGGGCGGCCGGACCCCGCAGCCAGCGGAAGGCATCCTGGGTGACGACCGCGAGGCGCGGGTCCTCGTACGCCCGGGCGTTGAGCGCGGAGAGCATCGGGTCGGTGCGCGCGAGCCGGACCACGCCGGGGTCGAGTTCGACGACGGTGACGGAGGCGACGTCCCGGTAGCGCAGCACCTCGCGGGCGGCGAGCCCGTCACCGCCGCCGAGTACCAGGACCCGGCGGTGCGGGCCGGTCATCGCGGGCTGCACGAGGGCCTCGTGGTAGCGGTACTCGTCGTACCCGCTGACCCGCAGCCGCCCGTCGAGGTACAGGTCGAGGGAGCGCGGGGAGCCCGTACGGGGCCCGGTGAGCACCAGCTCCTGCACCCCGGTCCGGACGGCGACCCGCACCTCGCCCCCGTACACGGCGCGCCGGGCCATCCGCTCGAAGTCGTCGGCGAGCAGGGTCGCGGAGGCCAGTACGGCGAGCACGGTCACATTGGCGGCGATCAGCGTCCAGCGGCAGCGGGGACTGAGGTCGCGCCGGAACAGCCAGAGCACCAGTCCGCCGCCGACGGCCGCGTTGACGGTGCCGGTGAACATGGCCCCGGTGAGCTGCCCGAACAGCGGGAGCAGCAGGAACGGGAAGGCGAGGCCGCCGACCAGGGCGCCCACGTAGTCGGCGGCGAACAGGTCGGCGACGGCCCCGCCCGCGTCCTGTCTGCGGATCCGCTGGATGAGGACCATCAGCAGCGGGATCTCCGCACCGATGAGCACCCCGATGGCGAAGGAGAAGGCGACGAGGGCGGGCTGGGAGTCGCCCAGCCAGGCGAAGCACGCGTAGAGCGCCGTGGCGGAGAGCCCTCCGAGCAGGGCGAGTCCGGCCTCGATCAGCCCGAAGCCGAAGGCGGGCCGTCTGCGCAGGCGTTTGGCCAGCAGGGAGCCGACCCCCATGGCGAAGACCATGACGGACAGCACCACCGACGCCTGGGTGACGGAATCGCCGATGAGGTAGGAGCCCAGGGCGAGCAGCTCCAGTTCGTACACGAGCCCGCAGGCGGCGCAGACGAACACGGTGGCCAGGACGAGGAGTCGGCCGGTCCGGGGCCGTACGGGGAGGGCGGCCGGGACGGTCGCCGCGCCCCGCGGCTCCGGAGCCGGAAGCACCTGGCGCGGGACGGAACGGTCGATCATGAAGCGAACCGTACGTCACCACCCACCTGCACCCGGTCACCCACATGGGTGCAAGTGGCGCACTGTTCCCGCCAGTTGGCGTAACCGGGGCATCCGGCTCCGCGCCCCCGGCCGCCCCGGCGCCCGGCCGGCGGGTTCACAGCAGGACGGGGGCCTCCGCGGCGGCGGTGGCGGGGGCGGGAGCGGGGGCGGGAGCGGGGGCGCCCATCCGCACCCCGACCCGCGTCCTGGTGGCCACGAGCTGGCCCTCCTGCGGGTACGCGTGCCAGGTCCGCCAGCGCACCTGGCCCTCGTGGCGCTGCGCCAGCATGGCGGTGAAGGCGTGCGGGCTGCCCGGGAAGGTGCCCGCCAGGCCGTTCGGGTGGTCCGCGACCAGGGCGAGCAGTTCCTGCGCCCGGCCGGCGAAGGACCCCCGGGAGAGGGTCTCGACCCGTGCGGCGAATTCGTACTCCCAGTCGCCCACGCGTTCGGCCACGCCGAGCGGCAGCGGGGTACTGCTGCCGGGCATGCAGGCGACCGTCTCCGAGCAGCGCACCTCACCCTCCTCCAGGAACACCTGGTGGGAGGCCCCGAGCAGGCGCAATTCGACCTTCGCGCCGGACAGTTCGAGGTGCAGTACGGCCAGGGCGGGCAGTCGGTCCCGCCCCAGAGCCCAGGCGAGGTCGGCGGCCCGCGTGTCGGTGTAGGTGGTCTGGAGGGTCGTGAGCATGAGTCGGCTCCGCAAACGCGCGAGGGAGAGGGGCCGGGGCCCGCCAGCGGTGGTCAACGGGTGGGGGGTCACCGGCACGGGTCCACAGGAAGTCCCGGGAGGTCCGGGGACTGGTCTACTCAACCGAGGGAATCATGAAAGGCACGGCACTCACAGCGCTTTTACCCAACTTGAAGGGGTTTACATCCCCCCGGGGGCTACCCAGTTCACGTGTTCAACGCCGTGCGTCCCGCGCGTCGCGGTGCAGGGGCGGCCGAAGGCGCCCGGCGCCATCCGCCCCGCCGGGCGCCCCGGTCCGTACGGTCCCCCGCTGCCCCGTGTCAGCTGGAACCGCACCCCCCTCCGCCGCAGGACGAGGACGACCCGCAGGAGGACGAGGAGCTGCAGGAGGACGAAGAGCCACACGAGGACGATCCGCCCGAACAGGAGCTCGACGAGCCCGAGGATCCGTTGCCCGCCCACCAGCTGGACGAACTGCCGGACCCGTGGGACCCGGAGGCGGCCGTGCTGCCGGCCGCCCGGACCGCCAGGATCGTGAGGGTCACGACGAAGGCGATGACGAAGAGCCCGATCACCATGAAGACGAACGTCATGTCCGCCCCCTCTCTCACACCCCGGTCTTCCCGGGGGAGCGGGATCCCCGCGTCCCGCGTGCCAGGGGGATGCCCGCGGGCCACGCGGACCAAAGCACACTTGAGCAAGTCCAGAGGTTGACCGCAGGATGGCGCTCATGACCGCACCCGTGAGCAGCAACCGCCCCCTCCTGAACCGCCGGCTGGCGGGCTTCGGCACCACGATCTTCGCGGAGATGTCCGCGCTGGCCGCCCGCACCGGGGCGATCAACCTCGGCCAGGGCTTCCCCGACACGGACGGTCCGGCGGAGATCGCCGAAGCGGCCTCCCGGGCCGTCCTCACGGGCCTCGGCAACCAGTACCCGCCCGGCCCCGGCGTCCCCGAGCTGCGCACCGCCGTCTGCGCGCACCAGCAGCGCTTCTACGGCCTGGCCTACGACCCCGACACGGAGGTCCTGGTCACGGCGGGCGCCACCGAAGGCATCGCCGCCGCCCTGCTGGCCCTGCTGGAACCGGGGGACGAGGTCATCGCCCTCGAACCCTTCTACGACTCGTACGCGGCCTGCATCGCCATGGCCGGCGCCGTCCGGGTCCCCGTGACCCTGCGCCCGCACGCCGGGGCGTTCACCCTCGACCTGGACGAGCTGCGCGCCGCGGTCACCCCGCGCACCCGGCTGCTGCTGCTGAACACCCCGCACAATCCGACCGGCACCGTCCTCACCCCGGCCGAACTGGCGGCGGTCGCCGAACTGGCGGTCGAGCGGGACCTCCTGGTCGTCACGGACGAGGTGTACGAGCACCTGGTTTTCGAGGGCGCGCACACCCCGCTCGCGGGCTTCCCGGGCATGCGCGAGCGCACGCTCTCCATCTCCTCGGCGGGCAAGACGTTCTCCTTCACCGGCTGGAAGGTCGGCTGGGTGACCGGCACCCGGGAACTCGTGACCGCCGTCCGGACGGCCAAGCAGTACCTGACCTACGTGAGCGCGGGCCCGTTCCAGTACGCGATGGCCGAGGCCCTGCGCCTGCCGGACTCGTACTTCGACGGCTTCCGCGCCGACCTGCGGCGCAAGCGCGACCTCCTCGGCGACGGCCTGCGGGCCGCCGGATTCGAGGTCTTCCAGCCGCGGGGCACGTACTTCATCACCACCGACATCACCCCCTTCGGCGAGAAGGACGGCCAGGCCTTCTGCCGCGCCCTCCCCGAACGCTGCGGCGTCGCCGCCATCCCCAACTCCGTCTTCTACGACGACCCCGCCACCGGCCGCAGCCAGGTCCGCTTCACCTTCTGCAAGGGGACGGGTGTGTTGGAAGAGGCGGTCGAGCGCCTCGGCCGGCTGGCTCGCTGAGCGCGGGCCGGATGAACGTGCAGGCACAGGGCCAGGCCCTTCGGCCGGAGCCCGTGCTGTACGGGAACCACGAGCTACTCCGTGTCCTTGGGGTGCCGCGTGGATGCATGGACCAGGATGACGGTCAACGTCTCGGGGCTGACCAGGTAGCGCACGCGGCCGCCACTCGTCACCTCGAACTCCCATTGCTCCAGCGCCGAGCCCTTCCACTCCTTGGTGGCGAGCCTCCCGCGCAGCTGGTGCTGACGGTTCCAGTTGTCACGCGACAGCGGGTCGGCGCGCAACGCCTCCAGGCATCGGTGGGCGCTGGGCAGTGCAGCGCGGCACAGCTCCTCCCACCCCGTCACCGCCTCCGTGGTCCCGAAGACCACGTTCCAGCCGCTCAGGGGCGGGACACTGACACGATCGCCCTTCTTCGGGCTCACCCGCCCACCTCGACCGGCCCCAGGTCATCCCCGTCGAGCGGACGCAGAGCTTCCTTGCGCTGCTCCGGATCAGCATGGATACGAGCCGTCGCCCTCCAGGACACCAGCGCACGGTGCACGGCCTCCCGAGCACCCAGCTCCGCCGCGTCGGACAGAGCTTCCAGGAGCTCCACGGTGAAGGCGCGCATCTCTTCGTCGTCCAGGTGCCGCACCCATGGGAAGACTTCGGGCAGAGCCAGCAGAAGCGACCGGGCCCCGTCATCGTGCTTCATGAGCGCGAGGAAGAGTCGGGACGCCGTCGTGAGGTTCTCCTCGGTGCGCTCCGCGTGCACGGCCGTCGTCAGCACCATGTCGGGTGCGTCCCGATGCGTGACGCGCAGAGCTCCGAGGGCGGCGGCCCGGGCGGCTACGGCCTTCGGGTTTCTCGACAGATCTGTGAACGAAACCGACTCGGGCTCGGCTCCCAGGTAAGCAAGGCTCATACTCAGACTGTACTCAGATTGTGTTCTGAGTGCCACTGCGCCTGGGCACTTCGCGCTCATGCCTTGCCCTTCTGCAAGCGGGACGACGTCCTCGCCGAGGCCGTCAGCCGCCTTGGACGCCTCGCCTCCTGAACCGTCCGACGCGCCCTCGCGCTGCCCGGTGCCCGCTGCGCGCCGACCCGGCCGCCGGCTGCGGCGGCTGCGGCGCGGGGCGGTCCGCCGCCACCCGCCGTGCCCGAAAGGCCCCCTTGCGCCCCCTGTGACCGCGCCGGGGCGCCCGCGCGCGGCCCGATTGGCGCACAGGATGCCGAGGAGTGCTTGCGGGGCGTGTGGAGGCGGTGTGAAGCTGGCGGCCTCGAACGGGCCCCAAGCCCCCGCCACCGGCGGGTGTGCGACTGCTGAGCGGGAAGAGTCGGTCTCCATGGCAACGGGCAGCAGGACCCCCGCCACCGCTCTGCCCCCGCCCCTGCGGGCGGTCCGTGCGGCCGCCCCGGCGGCGGTCGTCGCCCTCGGGGTGTTCGCCGCGGTGCGCGGGGCCGGGGTGCTCGTGCTCGCCTGCGGGTCCTGGTGGGCCGGCCGGGACCCGCTGCGGGTGCTCGGGCACTCCTGGGACTCCGACTGGTACCTGGGGATCGCCGCCCGCGGGTACGGGCGCACCGTGATGACGCCCGAGGCGCTCACCGGCACCGGGCCCGTGCAGAGCGACTCCGCGTTCTTCCCGCTGTACCCCCTGCTGATGCGGGTCGTCTCCGCGGTCCTGCCCGGCGGCCCGGCGCCCGCCGGCGTGCTCATCGCCTGGGTCTCGGCGGGGGTGGCCGCCGTCGGCGTCTACCGGGTCGGGGAGCGGGTGCTCGGCCCGCGCGCGGGGCTGCTGCTGGTCGGGCTGTGGGCGGCCCTCCCGCACGCCGTGGTGCTGACCCTCGCCTACACCGAGGCGCTGCTGGCCGCCCTGGCCGCCTGGGCGCTGTACGCCCTGCTGCGGGGCCGCCTGCTGTGGGCCGCAGGCCTCGCGGTCCTCGCCGGGCTGACCCGGCCGACCGGGATCGCCGTCGCGGCGGCCGTCTGCGCCGTGGCCGTGCACGCGCTGGTCGCCCGCGGGGCCCGGGCGCCCGGGGTGTGGGCGGCCGCCCTGCTCGCCCCGGCGGGCTGGACGGCGTACGTCCTCGCCGTGGGGATACGGGCCCGGGACCCGCTGGGCGGCTACTTCGCCGTACAGGAGCGCTGGGGCTCGCGCTTCGACTTCGGCGTCGGCGCGCTGCGCACCGCGGAGGGGGTCCTGACCGGGGGCCACGTACCGCTCGCCACCACCGTGACGGTCGTCCTGCTGGCCGCGGCGGGGCTGCTGGCGGCCCTGCTGGCGCTGGACCGCACGCCCCTGCCGCTGCTGGCGTACACCGGGATACTGCTGCTGATGACCTTCGGCGGGGCCGGGTTCTTCGAGTCGAAGCCGCGGTTCCTGCTGCCGGCCTTCCCGCTGCTGCTGCCGCTGGCCGCCGTCATGGCGAGAGCCCGGCCGCGGACCGCGGTCGTGGTGACCGCGGCCCTGGCCGGGCTCTCCTACGGCTACGGGCTGTACCTGCTGCTCGTGGCACGCGTACCGCTGTGAGCGGCGCCGCTCAGTTGGCGTCGCCGTCGGTGTCCTCGCCGCCCTCGGTGGAGTCGATGTCCTTCTCCAGGCCGAGCTGCTCGACGAGCCACTTGTCGAACTCGATGGAGGCGCGGACCCAGCTCACCGTGGAGGACACGAAGTGCTCCAGGCTGACGCCGGTGCCGATCAGCATCTGCGCCTCGCCGATCAGGCGGACCGAGCCGTCGTCGTGGGTGTGGCTGTAGACCTTCGGCCACAGGGTGCGGCGGTTCCAGTCGTCGATCGACTCAAGGAGCTGGGGCTTCTCTTCGATCTTGTGCGGACGGTCGTAGAAGGTCCGCACCGAGAAGACCTGCTGCTCGTCCTCGCCGCGGAACATGAAGTACGTGCGGAACTCCTCCCACGGCGCCGCGAGGTCTCCCTCGTCGTCGACGACGTACTTGAGCTCCATCTGCTCCAGCAGCTGCTTGACCAGGTCCTGGTCGGGGACGACGGGGCCCGCCGGTCCAGTGGCCTGCGGATCGGGCTGCTGCCCTCCGAAGTTCGGAATCGAGGCCGGGTCGATGCTCACCGTGTACTTCCCTTCGTGCGGATACCTGCATCCTCCCCCATCGCGCCCACCCCGTGTCCACCCCCCGAGGCCCGATCCGCTCCGGGCGGACACGTCGGGCGCCCGGGGGTGTCCGGGGCGGGCGCCGGCGGGGCCCTATACGGGCCCCGCGGCGGCGGGGGCGGACCTCAGAGTGCCTTGCCGACCAGCAGGTCCTCGCCCGCCACGTCGACCCGTACGGTGTCGCCGTCCCTGACCTCGCCGGAGAGGATCTCCTTGGCCAGGCGGTCGCCGATCGCCGTCTGGATCAGGCGGCGCAGCGGCCGGGCCCCGTACGCCGGGTCGTTGCCCTGGTCCGCCAGCCAGGCCAGGGCCTGCGGGGTGACGTCCAGGGCCAGGCGGCGGTCGGCGAGGCGCTTGGCCAGCCGGCCGATCTGGAGCTCCGCGATGCGGGCCAGCTCGTCGCGGTTCAGCGCGGAGAAGACCACCAGGTCGTCCAGGCGGTTGAGGAACTCGGGTTTGAAGGAGGCGCGGACCACCTCCAGGACGCGGGCTTTCTTGTCCTCGTCCGAGGCGGCCGGGTCCGTCAGGAACTGACTGCCCAGGTTCGAGGTCAGCACCAGGATGGTGTTGCGGAAGTCCACGGTACGCCCCTGGCCGTCCGTGAGGCGGCCGTCGTCCAGCACCTGGAGCAGCACGTCGAAGACCTCGGGGTGGGCCTTCTCCACCTCGTCGAGCAGCACCACGCTGTACGGGCGCCGGCGCACGGCCTCGGTGAGCTGGCCGCCTTCCTCGTAGCCCACGTAGCCGGGCGGGGCTCCGACCAGCCGGGCCACGCTGTGCTTCTCGCCGTACTCCGACATGTCGATGCGGACCATGGCCCGCTCGTCGTCGAAGAGGAAGTCCGCGAGGGCCTTGGCCAGCTCCGTCTTGCCCACGCCCGTCGGGCCGAGGAAGAGGAACGAGCCGGTCGGGCGGTCGGGGTCGGCGATCCCGGCCCGGGTGCGCCGCACCGCGTCGGAGACGGCCTGGACGGCCTCGCCCTGGCCGATCAGGCGGCGGCCCAGCTCCTCCTCCATGCGCAGCAGCTTGCGGGTCTCGCCCTCCAGCAGCCGGCCGGCCGGGATGCCCGTCCAGGCGCCGACCACGTCCGCGATGTCGTCCGGGCCGACCTCGTCCTTGACCATGGTGTCCCCGGCCGCGACCTGCTCGGCCTCGGTGGCCTCCGCGAGTTCGCGCTCCAGCGTCGGGATCTCCCCGTAGAGCAGTTTGGAGGCCGAGTCGAAATCGCCGTCGCGCTGGGCGCGCTCGGCCTGCCCGCGCAGGTCGTCCAGGCGCTCCTTGAGCTCGCCGACCCGGTTGAGGGACTGCTTCTCCTTCTCCCAGCGGGCGGTGAGGCCCCGCAGGTCCTCCTCCTTGTCGGCGAGGTCCTTGCGGATCTTCTCCAGGCGCTCCAGCGAGGCCGGGTCGGACTCGTTCTTCAGCGCCAGCTCCTCCATCCGCAGCCGGTCCACGGACCGCTGGAGCTCGTCGATCTCCAGCGGGGAGGAGTCGATCTCCATGCGCAGCCGCGAGGCGGCCTCGTCGACCAGGTCGATGGCCTTGTCCGGCAGGAAGCGGGAGGTGATGTAGCGGTCGGAGAGGGTGGCCGCGGCCACCAGCGCGCTGTCGTTGATGACGACCTTGTGGTGGGCCTCGTAGCGGCCCTTGAGGCCGCGCAGGATCGCGATGGTGTCCTCGACGGAGGGCTCGGCGACCAGCACCTGCTGGAAGCGCCGCTCCAGTGCCGGGTCCTTCTCGATCCGCTCGCGGTACTCGTCGAGGGTGGTCGCCCCGACCATGCGCAGTTCGCCGCGGGCCAGCATGGGCTTGAGCATGTTGCCCGCGTCCATGGCCGAGTCCCCGCCGGCCCCCGCGCCGACGACCGTGTGCAGCTCGTCGATGAAGGTGATGATCTGGCCGTCGCTCGACTTGATCTCGGCGAGGACGGTCTTGAGCCGCTCCTCGAACTCGCCGCGGTACTTCGCGCCGGCGACCATGGCGCCGAGGTCCAGGGAGACGAGCCGCTTGTTCTTCAGCGACTCGGGGACGTCGCCCTTGACGATGCGCTGGGCCAGGCCTTCGACGACGGCCGTCTTGCCGACGCCGGGCTCGCCGATGAGCACCGGGTTGTTCTTCGTCCGGCGCGAGAGCACCTGGACGACCCGGCGGATCTCCTGGTCCCGGCCGATGACCGGGTCGAGCTTGCCCTCGCGGGCGGCCGCCGTGAAATCGGTGCCGAACTTCTCCAGGGCCTTGTACTGGCCCTCCGGGTCGGGGGTGGTCACCCGCCGTCCTCCTCGTGCGTTCTCGAAGGCCTCCAGCAGCTTGCCCGCCGTCGCGCCCTGTGCGGAAAGGAGCTCGCCGGCCGCGCCGCCCTTGGCGGCGAGGGCGATGAGCAGGTGTTCGGTGGAGAGGTACTCGTCGCCGAGCTTCCCGGCCTCGGCGTCCGCCTCGGCGAGGACGGCGAACAGGTCCCGGGTGGGCTGCGGGGGCGCCACGGTGGAGCCGGTGACGCTGGGCAGGGCGGCGAGCAGCCGCTCCGCTCCGGCGCGGACGGCCGCCTGGTCGGCGCCGGTGGCCGCGAGCAGGTCGATGACGTTCTCGTTCTCCTGGCCGGCGAGCAGGGCCATCAGCAGGTGCGCGGGGGTCAGGTCCGCATGGCCGTCCTTGACGGCCCGGCTGGTGGCCGCGTTCAGCGCGTCCCGGCTCTTGTTGGTCAGCTCGGCATCCACGGGTGACTTCTCCTCTCCGGAGGGGCGACAACACTCTGACAGGGTCAGCGTACGTAAAGTTGAGTCTATTCCACTCAAGGCGGGATGCGGGCCGCTGGGACGCACCCTGGTGGGGCCGGCCTTCCGAGGGCGGGCGGCCGAGGCGGGCGGGCGCGGCGGCCGGTCCGGGCCGTACCCTCGGCGCATGCCCCCCGACGTACTCAACCCGACGCCCGAATATCTCGCCTTCTGGCGGGAGCGGCACGTGTGCACGCTGACCACCCCCCGCCCGGACGGCACCCCCCACGTGGTGCCGGTCGGCGTGACGTACGACCCGGAGGCCGGACTGGCCCGGGTGATCAGCAACAAGCACAGCAAGAAGGTCCGCAACGTCCTGGCGGCGCAGGCCGCGCAGCCCGAGGGGGCCCGGGTGGCGGTCTGCCAGATGCAGGGCCGCCGCTGGGCCACGCTGGAGGGGCGCGCGGTGGTCCGTACGGACGAGGCCTCGGTCGCCGACGCGGTGGCGCGCTACGCGGAGCGGTACGGGCGCACGCCCTCGCCCAACCCGGACCGGGTGGTCCTGGAGATCACCCTGGACCGGGCGATGGGCCGCGCCTGAAGGCCGCCGCCGTCACCCCGGGCCGAAAAGTTCAGCATTCATCTTGTCCGGTTCGACTACTGGACGCGGACATCACAACGGCGCCATCGTGGTCAGGTCCACGATGGCGCCGTTGTGTGGGGGAAGTACCTGAGCGATCTGCAACGACGGGGGAATCGCTTCAGGCACTGCGGGGGGTGGCGGTGGTGATATCGGGTTCGAAGAGCTGGTGGTCGCGCTGATCCAGATTGACGAAGACCATTCCGTAGCGCACCTCGCAGCGGACGGGCTGCGGCGCGCCCCGCGGGCGGCGCAGGCACCGGTAGGCACGGACGTCTTCGTCCTCCTCGCGCACGACGACGATCGGCTGGCCGAACAGGGTGACCATGAGCGAGTCGCCCGAGTGGGGGATGGCCGTGGCGAGATCGATGAACTGCCAACCGGAGCGGTAGGCGGAGGCCATTTCGCGGCGGAAGCCGCGGTCGTCGGGGGTCACGCGGACACCGTCGCGGGCGCCTCGGTCCAGCCGGTGTCGTCGGAATCGGCGCCGAGTGGGGCGCTGGTCCAGCCCGTGTCGTCGGACAGGCCGCCCAGGGGCGCGCTGGTCCAACCGGTGTCTGAGGAATCGGTGCCGAGTGGGGCGCTGGTCCAACCGGTGTCTGAGGAATCGGCGCCGAGTGGGGCGCTGGTCCAGCCCGTGTCGTCGGACAGGCCGCCCAGGGGCGCGCTGGTCCAACCGGTGTCTGCGTACTTGGTGGGTCCGATGGTCCAGCCGGTGTCGTCGGCGGCACTTCCCGTCACTCCGGTGCCCTGATCGCCCCTAGCGCTCCCCGCGTCACTTTCGACGGCGCTGACTGCCCAAAAAACCGCAACGGCGGAGAAAACTATGGCAAGCACCGAGCGAAGCATTCTCTTGTACATGGTCGGCTTCGTCCTCACTTGATGGAATCCTCTCCCCCGCGTGTCAGACGATGGCTCATTCAGGCACGTCAATGCCACAGGGACGATGCATCATGTTCTTGCATGTTCAGGACCCTGGGGGGTGGAGATTTGACGCGAAACGACACAAAACCGACACATCCCCACCCCGTCACGTCCATGTGCGACGAGGGAACGCGGCTGTACGCGGCAGCGCTGAGCACCGGCCGGATCGCCCGGGGCGAGATCCAGAACGCCCCCTGCCTGCTTGAATTCGCCCTTCTACAGCCCGACCCGGATGACGCGAACCAACTGCGCCCGGTTCCCCCATCCGTCGCATTGGCCCAACGGCTCCATCCGATTGAACGCGAGATCCAGGACCGCAGACGCAGCGCTGTAGATCTCACCGATACTTTCGAGCCGTTCCTGGCCATCAGTGCGCAGAACCCGGCCAACACCCACGCCATCACCGTGCTCGAAGGCTTCGAGCGGATCAACGCCGCCCTCAACCTCGCCACGGCCGAATGCCACACCGAAGTCCTCACCGTCCAGCCCGGCGGCGCCCGGCCCTCGGTCGCCCTCACCCAGGCCCTGGAGCGGGACGAGCCGTTGATCGACCGCGGGGTCAGCATACGGACCCTCTACCAGCACACCGCCCGGCACAGCCAGGGCACGCTCGCCTACGTGGACCGGATCTCCACGGGCAAGGTGGAGATCCGCACCCTTGAGGAACTGATCGAACGCCTCATCATCTTCGACCGCACCGTGGCCTTCATCCCGGCCAGCGACGACCGCCGGGTGGCCCTGGAGCTGCGCCACCCCGGGCTCGTCGACTACCTGATCAAAGTATTCGAGCAGCTGTGGCACCGCGCCGTCCCCCTCCAGGAGGAGGTGACGTACCGCAGCACCCCCGGCGGGATCTCCGGCGTACAGCGGAGCATCGCGCAGCTGCTGATCGAGGGGCACGTGGACGAGGCCATCGCCCGCCGCCTCGGCATGAACGTACGCACCTGCCGGGCCCACATCGCCAAGCTCGCCACCACCCTCGGCAGCGGGAGCCGCGCCCAGCTCGGCTACCTCATCGCCCAGTCCGGCATCCTCGGCCGGCCCGCGGACCCCGCCCCGGAACGCCACCTCTGAGCGCCCCGCGCCCTGCCCCCGCTCCGGGAGCCCGCCCCGCCCCGCCCCGGCGCCCGGCGGGCCGCCCGGACACCGCGAAGGCCCCGCCCGTGCCGGGCGGGGCCTTCGCGGGACACGCGGAGCGCGGGCGGACGCCCGCAGAGGTCGGCCGGGCCGTCCCGGTCAGTCCAGCGGCCGCTTGGGACGCCACACGACCAGGGCACTTCCCGACTGCGGCGCCTGGTACGGGACCAGGTCCCGCCGGTACGAGGCGTGCACCTGGGCCTCGCGGGCCCGGAGCGTGGCCGCCGCACCGTCCACCGCCGCCGAGAGCTCGGCCACGCGCTGCTGGAGCGCGGCGACCTGGTTCTCCAGTTCGATGATCCGCTTGATTCCCGCCAGGTTGATGCCCTCGTCCTGGGACAGCGCCTGCACCGTGCGGAGCAGCTCGATGTCCCGGGCCGAGTAGCGCCGGCCGCGGCCGGCCGTGCGGTCCGGGGAGACCAGGCCGAGGCGGTCGTACTGGCGGAGGGTCTGCGGATGCAGGCCCGAGAGCTGGGCGGCCACCGAGATCACGTAGACCGGGGTCTCGTCGGTGAGCTGGTAGGCCCCGTTGCCGAAACGGGGCTGGTTGCGGCGGCCGTCCATCTCATGCTCCCTTCGCGGACTCGAACAGCGCGGAGCGTGGGTCGTGGGACTCCGTCGCCTCGCGGTACATCTCCAGTGCCTCACGGGCCTTGTCCGACAGCTCCGCGGGGACGGCCACCTCCACCGTCACCAGCAGGTCGCCGCGGGTTCCGTCCTTGCGGACCGCGCCCTTGCCCCGGGCCCGCATCGTCCGCCCGCCGGGCGTGCCCGGGGGCAGCTTCAGCGTGACCGACGGCCCGTTGAGGGTGGGCACCTTGATCTCGGCGCCGAGCGCCGCCTCGGTGAAGGTCACCGGGACGGTCACCGTGAGGTTGTCGTCCTTGCGGCCGAACACGGGGTGCGGGTCCACGTGCACGACCACGTAGAGGTCGCCGGCCGGGCCGCCGCGCTCGCCCGGAGCGCCCTTGCCGCGCAGCCGGATCCGCTGGCCGTTGGAGACGCCCGCCGGGATCCGGACCTGCATCGTGCGCGAACTGCGCGCCCGGCCACTGCCCTTGCAGACCTCGCAGGGGGTCTCGGCGATCAGGCCGCGGCCCTTGCAGTCGGCGCAGGGGTCGGTCAGCGAGAAGCCGCCGCCGCTGCCCCGCGAGACCTGGCCGGTGCCGACGCAGGTCGGGCACACCCGGGGGGTGCCGTTCTTGTCGCCGGTGCCCGAGCAGGCCTTGCAGGGGGCCTGCGAGGACATCCGCAGCGGGACCGTGGCCCCGTCCACCGCCTCCGTGAAGGAGAGGGTGACCTCCGACTCGATGTCCTGGCCGCGGCGCGGCTGGGTCCGGGTGCCCGGACCGGCGCCGGCGCCGCCGCGGTTGAACAGGCCGCCGAACACGTCGCCCAGGCCGCCGCCGAAGCCGCCGGCCGCACCGCCGGCGCCCGGCTGGGTGCCGCCGAACAGGTCGCCGAGGTCGAAGTTGAAGGACCCGCCGCCCCCGCCCGGACCGGGGCGGAAACCCCCGTTGCCGAACAGGGCGCGGGCCTCGTCGTACTCCTTGCGCCGCTTCGGGTCGCCGACGACGTCGTTCGCCTCGGAGATCTCCTTGAAGCGCTCCTCGGCGGAGGCGTCGCCCTTGTTGGCGTCCGGGTGGAACTCGCGGGCGAGTTTGCGGTACGCCTTCTTGATCTCGGCCTCGGTGGCGTCCTTCGGGACACCGAGGACCTTGTAGTAGTCCTTCTCGACGAAGTCCTTCGTGCTCATCCCCGGTGTCCCTCCTCCCGTGCCGCTGCTACATGTGGTGCGTCAGCCCTCGTCGGGGGCATCCGCGTCCTTGTCCGACGGCGCATCGCCTTCCGCGACCGCTGAGTCGGAGGACTTGGGGGCCGCGCCCGGCTGGGGCTCGGCCACCGCGACCCGCGCGGGGCGGATCGTACGCTCGCCGATCCGGTACCCCGGCTGCAGGATCGCCACGCAGGTCGTCTCGGTGACGTCCGGCGCGTACGAGTGCATCAGGGCCTCGTGGATCGTCGGGTCGAAGGGCTCGCCCTCCTTGCCGAACTGCTGCAGGCCCATCTTGGCGGCGACCGTCTCCAGGGATTCGGCCACCGACTTGAATCCGCCCACCAGCTCGCCATGCTCCCGCGCCCGGCCGATGTCGTCCAGGGTCGGCAGCAGTTCGCTCAGCAGGGACGCGACGGCGATCTCCTTGACGGTGACCCGGTCGCGCTCCACCCGGCGGCGGTAGTTCTGGTACTCCGCCTGCAGCCGCTGGAGGTCCGCAGTGCGCTCGTTAAGCGCGGTGCGCACCTGGTCCAGCTGCGCCAGCAGCACGGTCTCGCGGCCGGCGGTCCGGCCTTCCTCGGAGTCCCCGGCCGGGGCCGCCTCCCCCTCCTCGGAGGGTTCGGCGGCCTTCGGCTCGGCGTCGTCAGGCGTGGCGCCGGTGGGGACTTCAGGCTTCTCGTCGAAACCCGGGGTCTCCTCCGACATCAGGCAGCGCCACCCTTCGGCTTCTCGTCGTCGACGATCTCGGCGTCGACCACGTCGTCCGCGGCGTCGGCCGCGCCGGCCTGGCCCGCGTCACCGGCACCGGCCTGGGCGGCCTGCGCGTCGGCGTAGATCGCCTGGCCCAGCTTCTGGCTGACCGCGGCGAGCTTCTCGGTCGCGGTGCGGATCTCGGCGGTGTCCTCGCCCTTGAGCTTCTCCTGAAGCTCGGCGATGGCCGCCTCGACCTCGGTGCGGACCTCGGCCGGGACCTTGTCCTCGTTGTCCTTGACGAACTTCTCCGTCTGGTAGACGAGCTGCTCGCCCTGGTTGCGGGACTCGGCGGCCTCGCGGCGGCGGTGGTCCTCGTCCGCGTACTGCTCCGCCTCCTGGCGCATGCGGTCGACCTCGTCCTTGCCGAGCGAAGAGCCGCCGGTGACGGTCATCTTCTGCTCCTTGCCCGTGCCGAGGTCCTTCGCGGTCACGTGCATGATGCCGTTGGCGTCGATGTCGAAGGAGACCTCGATCTGCGGGACGCCGCGCGGGGCCGGGGGCAGGCCGGTCAGCTCGAACATCCCGAGCTTCTTGTTGTACGCCGCGATCTCGCGCTCGCCCTGGTAGACCTGGATCTGCACGGACGGCTGATTGTCCTCGGCCGTCGTGAAGATCTCCGACCGCTTGGTCGGGATGGTCGTGTTGCGCTCGATGAGCTTGGTCATGATGCCGCCCTTGGTCTCGATGCCGAGGGACAGCGGGGTCACGTCGAGGAGCAGGACGTCCTTGACCTCGCCCTTGAGGACGCCGGCCTGGAGGGTCGCGCCGATGGCGACGACCTCGTCCGGGTTGACGCCCTTGTTGGCGTCCTGGCCGCCGGTCAGCTCCTTGACGAGCTCGGCGACGGCGGGCATGCGGGTCGAGCCGCCGACCAGGACCACGTGGTCGATCTCGGACAGCTGGATGCGCGCGTCCTTGATGACGTTGTGGAACGGGGCCTTGCAGCGCTCCAGCAGGTCCGCGGTCAGCTGCTGGAACTGGGCGCGGGTGAGCTTCTCGTCCAGGTGCAGCGGGCCCTCGGCGGAAGCCGTGATGTAGGGCAGGTTGATCGTGGTCTCCGTGGAGGAGGACAGCTCGATCTTCGCCTTCTCGGCGGCCTCGCGCAGACGCTGGAGCGCCATCTTGTCCTTGGACAGGTCGACGCCGTGGCCGTTCTGGAACTGCTTCACCAGGTAGTCGACGACGCGCTGGTCCCAGTCGTCGCCGCCGAGGTGGTTGTCACCGTTGGTGGCCTTGACCTCGACGACGCCCTCGCCGATCTCCAGCAGCGACACGTCGAAGGTGCCGCCGCCGAGGTCGAAGACGAGAATGGTCTGGTCGTCCTTGTCGAGACCGTAGGCCAGGGCGGCGGCCGTCGGCTCGTTCACGATGCGCAGGACGTTGAGGCCCGCGATCTCGCCGGCCTCCTTCGTCGCCTGGCGCTCGGAGTCGTTGAAGTAGGCCGGGACGGTGATGACCGCGTCCGTGACCTTCTCACCCAGGTAGGCCTCGGCGTCACGCTTCAGCTTCTGCAGGATGAAGGCGCTCATCTGCTGCGGGTTGAAGTCCTTGCCGTCCAGGTTGATCTTCCAGTCGGTGCCCATGTGGCGCTTCACCGAGCGGATGGTCCGGTCCACGTTCGTGACCGCCTGGCGCTTGGCCACCTCGCCGACGAGGACCTCGCCGTTCTTGGCGAAGGCGACGACGGACGGCGTGGTCCTGGCGCCTTCGGCGTTGGTGATGACGGTGGGCTCTCCGCCTTCCAGAACGCTGACGACGGAGTTCGTGGTGCCCAGGTCGATGCCGACCGCACGTGCCATTTCGATTCCTCCAGCTGACTTGAGTGGAACAGACTCAAGGATGCAACACCTCTGCCCGGACGTCAACAGAGGTGAGCCGAGGGGACTCAACCTTTAGGCGGCCCTTACGCGCAACCCGGCGCGCCGACCAGGCGCGCGCCGCACCCGAACGGGTGCGTGCCGCCCCCCTCGGCGCGCGCCACCCCGGGGCCGCCCGGCTCATGCGGCACCGTGCGGGGATGCCCCTGCTCCCCACCCTGCCGCTGCCCGCCCGGTGGCCGGCCCCACCCCCGGCCAAGCGGGTGGTCGACCTCGCCGCCGGCCTCGTCCTGCTGGCGGCCTGCGCGGCTCCGCTGCTGCTCGCCGCCGGCCTGCTGTACGCCGCCGGGGGCGGCCGGGCCCTGGTCCGGACACCCGTCGCGGGGCTGGGCGGGCGCCCGTTCCGGACCTGGCGGCTGCGCACGGACGGGGCGGGGTCCGTCGGCGCGGCCGTGGAGCGCTGCGCGCTGGACGCCCTGCCCCAGCTGCTCAACGTGGTGCGGGGGGAGATGTCGCTGGTGGGGCCCAGCCCGAGCCCCCGGACGGACCGGCCCGACCGGCTCCTCGTACGCCCCGGGATGACCGGGCTCTGGCAGGTGAGCGCGCGCTCGGACCTGCCCTGGGAGGAAATGGCCCTGCTGGACCGGCATTATGTGGAGAACCACTGGCTCGGGATGGACCTCGCGATCCTGGCGCGGACTCCTCGGGCGGCCTGTCGGCAAAGGCATGCCTGAGCGACACAGATCACCGCAGGCTCAGCTACATTGCGGCGTCGGGAATGGGTAACCTCAAGCCTTGACTTCATAAGTTACCGCTTAGTAAGTGCCGCCCGAGGAGCCCGCCCATGCAACTCGCCGCGATCATCGTGTCGCTGGTCATCACGGTGGTGGCCGTCGCGCTGTTCTGCCGTGCCACCGTGCAGATCTACCGCTTCGTGCGACTCGGCCAGCCAGTGCCCGCGGGCACGCGCACCGGCGACCCCACGCAGCGCACTGTCACCCTGGTCAAGGAGTTCCTCGGCCACACCCGCATGAACCGCTGGGGCGTCATCGGTCTCGCGCACTGGTTCGTGGCAGTGGGCTTCTACTCGCTGCTGCTGACGATCGTCAACGCCTTCGGCCAGCTCTTCCAGGCCGACTGGCTGATCCCGATCATCGGCGACTGGCTGCCGTACGAGATCTTCACCGAGTTCCTCGGACTGATGACCGTCCTCGGCATCCTGACCCTGATCGTGATCCGGCAGCTCAGCCGGCCGAGCGGGGCGGGCCGCAAGTCCCGCTTCACGGGCTCCAAGACGGGCCAGGCGTACTTCGTCGAGGGCGTCATCCTGATCGTCGGCGTCTGCATCATGACGCTGCGCGCGCTCGAGGGCGCCCAGCACGGCGTCGACGGCTGGGAGCCGGGCTTCTTCGCTTCGTACCCGCTGATCGCGGCCTTCGACGGGCTGAGCCTGAGCACGCTCCAGTCCCTCACCTACTTCTTCGCGGCGCTCAAGATCGTCACGTCCTTCACCTGGATGATCACGGTCTCGCTCAACACCAACATGGGTGTCGCCTGGCACCGCTTCCTCGGCTTCCCGAACATCTGGTTCAAGCGGAACGCGGACGGCGCCTCCGCCCTCGGCGCGCTCCAGCCGATGACCAGCGGCGGCAAGGAGATCGACTTCGAGGAGCCCGGGGAGGACGACGTCTTCGGCGTCTCCCAGGTCGAGCAGTTCTCCTGGAAGGGCATCCTCGACTTCTCCACGTGCACCGAGTGCGGCCGCTGCCAGTCGCAGTGCCCCGCCTGGAACACCGGCAAGCCGCTGTCCCCGAAGCTCCTGATCATGTCCCTGCGCGACCACGCGCACGCCAAGGCCCCGTACCTGCTGGCCGGCGGCGGCAAGGACATGGAGGGCAACGAGAAGGCCACGGCGGAGCAGCTGAAGGACGTCCCCGCCGCCGCCATCGCCGAGGCCGAGCGCCCGCTGATCGGCACGGCCGAGGAGAACGGCGTCATCGACCCGGACGTGCTGTGGTCCTGCACGACCTGCGGTGCGTGCGTGGAGCAGTGCCCGGTGGACATCGAGCACATCGACCACATCGTCGACATGCGCCGCTACCAGGTGATGATCGAGAGCGCCTTCCCCTCCGAGGCGGGCACGATGCTCAAGAACCTGGAGAAGAAGGGCAACCCCTGGGGCCTGGCCAAGAAGCAGCGCGTCGAGTGGACCAAGGAGGTCGACTTCGAGGTCCCGATCATCGGGAAGGACGCGGAGGACCTCTCGGAGTTCGACTACCTGTACTGGGTCGGCTGCGCGGGCGCCCTGGAGGACCGGGCCAAGAAGACCACGAAGGCCTTCGCGGAGCTGCTGAACATCGCGGGCGTCAAGTTCGCGATCATGGGCGGCGACGAGAAGTGCACCGGTGACTCCCCGCGCCGCCTGGGCAACGAGCCGCTCTTCCAGCAGCTCGGCCAGGAGAACGTGGCCATGCTGAACATGGCCTTCGGCGAAGACGACGAGGACCCGTCGACGAAGAAGCCGAAGTCGGCCAAGCGGATCGTCTCGACCTGCCCGCACTGCTTCAACACCATCGCGAACGAGTACCCGCAGCTGGGCGGCGAGTACGAGGTCATCCACCACACCCAGCTGCTCCAGCACCTGATCGACGAGGGCCGGCTGACGCCGGTGACCCCGGTCGACGGCCTGATCACCTACCACGACCCCTGCTACCTGGGCCGGCACAACAAGATCTACACGCCGCCGCGCGAGATCATGTCCGCCGTGCCGGGGCTGCGCCAGCAGGAGATGCACCGCCACAAGGAGCGCGGCTTCTGCTGCGGCGCCGGCGGCGCGCGGATGTGGATGGAGGAGCGGATCGGCAAGCGCATCAACAACGAGCGCGTCGACGAGGCCCTGTCCCTGAACCCGGACATCGTCTCGACGGCCTGCCCGTTCTGCCTCGTGATGCTGACCGACTCGGTGAACGGCAAGAAGAACGACGGCCAGGCGAAGGAGTCCGTCCAGGTCGTGGACGTGGCCCAGCTGCTGCTGGACTCGGTGAAGGTCCCGGGCCCCTCGCAGGAGGAGCTCGCGGCCCTCGCCGTGGCGGAGGCGGAGGCTGCGGCTGCGGCTGCGGCTGCCGCCAAGGCTGAGGCGGAGGCTGCTGCCAAGGCTGAGGCGGCGGAGACCGAGCCGGAGCCGGTGGAGGCCGAGGTGAAGCCGGCGCCTGAGCCGAAGCCCGAGCCCGAGCCGAAGCCCGAGCCGGAAGCGGAGCCCGAGCCGAAGCCGGAAGAGGCCAAGTAGGCTGCTCGCTCAGGCCTGTGAGTACCGCGGCGGCCGGTCCCCCTGGGGGCCGGCCGCCGCGGCGCGTCGGGGCTCGGGGTACCCCTAGGGGATGTCACAGGTCAGCCGCAAAGGCCCCCGGTTCCGGCCGCCCGGCCACCCCGGCCCGCCGGACCAGGTACTTTCGATCACGTGGCTGGATTCAGGATCGGACGCGGCCGGGACAACAACCGCTCTCCGCAACAACCCCCGCGGCAGCAGCCGTACGGTCAGCAGCAACCGCCGCCGTACGGCTCGCAGCCCTACCCACCCGCCGGCCCGCCCCAGCAGCAGTGGCCTCAGCAGCCCGCTGCCGGAGGCCACGGCGAGCCCGAGTACTTCGACCCGTACGGACAGCAGCCCCAGGCGCAGCCCCCGTACGGTCAGGGGCCGGGCTACACGAACGACAACCCGGGGCACACCCAGGTCTTCGCGTTCGGGGAGGACCCGTACAGCCAGGGCGCGACGTACCAGGCCGGGGCCGCCGCGGCCGCTCCGGCCGGGCCGCGGCTGCCGTGGAAGGAGCTCCTGCGCGGCATCGTGCTCCGCCCGGGGCAGACCTTCCACCAGATGCGCGACTACGCCGTCTGGGGCCCCGCGCTGATCGTGACCTTCCTGTACGGGCTGCTCGCGGTCTTCGGCCTCGACGACGCCCGCGAGGACGCGATCAACGCGACGCTGTCGAAGGCCGTCCCGATCGTCCTGTCGGCGGGCGTGGCCTTCGTCATCTGCGGCCTGCTCCTGGGCGCCGTCACGCACACCCTCGCCCGCCAGATGGGCGGCGACGGCGCCTGGCAGCCGACGGTGGGGCTGTCGATGCTGGTGATGTCCATCACGGACGCCCCGCGTCTGCTCTTCGCCGTGTTCCTCGGCGGCGACAACATGGTCGTGCAGGTCCTGGGCTGGGTCACCTGGCTGGCCGCCGGCGCCCTGTTCACCTCGCTCATCAGCAGGTCGCACGACCTGCCGTGGCCCAAGGCCCTGGGCGCGTCCGCGATCCAGCTGATCGCCCTGCTGTCGATCATCAAGCTCGGCACGCTGTAACCCGGGACGCCGCAGCCCCGTACGCTGCGCCCCCGTACGCGGGAGGGCCCGCCGCGCAGTCACTGCGCGGCGGGCCCTCTGCCATACGGGGGGGGGGGGAGGATCAGGCGTCGAGGACCTGACCCTCGCGCCGCACGACGGGCGGCTCGACCGACCAGGGGAAGTTGATCCACTCGTCGGTCTTCTTCCACACGTACTCGCACTTCACGAGCGAGTGCGACTTCTCGTAGATGACCGCGGACCGCACCTCGGCGACGTGGCCCAGGCAGAAGTCGTGCACCAGCTTCAGCGTCTTGCCCGTGTCGGCGACGTCGTCGGCGATCAGCACCTTCTTGTCGGTGAAATCGATCGCCTCGGGCACCGGCGCCAGCATGACGGGCATCTCCAGCGTGGTGCCGACCCCGGTGTAGAACTCCACGTTCACCAGGTGGATGTTCTTGCAGTCGAGCGCGTAGGCCAGGCCGCCGGCGACGAAGACGCCGCCCCGGGCGATGCTCAGGATGATGTCGGGCTCGTAGCCGTCGTCGGCGATGGTCTGCGCCAGCTCCCGCACGGCGCGCCCGAAACCCTCGTAGTTCAGGTTCTCGCGTACTTCGCTCATGCCTCGTGCCTCACCTGGGTGCGGTGGAAGTTCTGGAAGGAGCGCGAGGCGGTCGGCCCGCGCTGGCCCTGGTACCGGGATCCGTAGCGCTCGCTGCCGTACGGGAACTCCGCCGGCGAGCTGAGCCGGAACATGCACAGCTGCCCGATCTTCATGCCCGGCCAGAGCTTGATCGGCAGCGTGGCGAGGTTCGACAGCTCCAGCGTGACGTGGCCCGAGAAACCGGGGTCGATGAAACCGGCGGTCGAATGCGTGACCAGTCCCAGGCGGCCCAGGCTGGACTTCCCCTCCAGCCGGGAGGCGATGTCGTCGGGCAGCGAGACGACCTCGTAGGTCGAGGCGAGGACGAACTCCCCCGGGTGCAGGATGAAGGCCTCGTCCCCCTCCGGCTCGACCAGCCGCGTCAGGTCGGACTGCTCGACCGCGGGATCGATGTGCGCGTAGCGGTGGTTCTCGAAGACCCGGAAGAACCGGTCGAGCCGCACGTCGATGCTGGAGGGCTGCACCATCGACTCGTCGAACGGGTCGATGCGAACCCGTCCGCTGTCGATCTCGGCCCGGAGGTCTTTGTCAGAGAGAAGCACCTCCCGAGGATACGCAGAGCGCGCGGGCCACCCCCAATCGAGAGCGACTGCCCGCGCGCCCCGCCCAGCCTGCCGCTGCCCGGTGCTAGCGCTTCGCTCCGCCCACGGGCACGGCGTGCCTCAGCCGCGCGCACCGCGGACACCGCAGCAGCCGCCCGGGCCCGATCCGGCCGGCACCGAGGTGCTGCAGCGGGAAGGAGGCGGTACTGAACACGTGCCCTTCGGCACAACGGACGACGGTGTGCTCCATCGAGTCCCTTTCCCCAACAAGCCGTACTGCGACGAATCGCCACATTAGGGGATGTTCCCGGCTCCACTCCAGCCGCCGCTCCGCCACCCCAACGGTACGCCCCAACTCCCCCTCGAACACGCCCCAATGACCCCCGGACACGACGGCGACCCCGCGGAATTCACCACGGGGTCGATCATGGGGTAGAGTGAGGCACGATACGGCTCCAGGCAACTGGCCCGCTGTGCGGATGTAGTTTAATGGTAGAACATGAGCTTCCCAAGCTTATAGCGCGGGTTCGATTCCCGTCATCCGCTCCATGACAAAGCCCCAGGTCATCGACCTGGGGCTTTTGTGTTGTCCAGACCCTTCTCGGCGTCGCGCACCACATGAGCACCATCTGCGCCCACATCACCTCGTGAAATGTCCGAGGTGATGTGTCAGGAGGTCCGCGAAGCGCGGCAGGCCTGCTTTCGCGAGTCGGGCGACGGCATCAGCGATCGTGACGGGCGGGTTGCGCTTCTCTCCAGCGAGCCGGACCACCGTCTCCGCCACCTCGTGCGGCAACTCGCCGTACAGCCCACACAGATACGAATCCGGGTCGATCACCCGCACTCCGCGCTCAGCCAAGTCACCGGCAGGGAAGTCGGCGAGGTTCCACGTGATCAGCGCGTCCGCCCGTGCGGCCACGGCTGCCGCCGCATGGTGCCGATCGTCGGGGTCATCGCCCGGCATTTCATCCACAAGGTGCTCATAGGCCGCCGCCGGGATCTCACAGTCGGCGAAGAAGCGTCGAACCGCTTGGGTAACTGCGGCAGCCGACTCCGCCGAACGCCTTCCCTCCCGGCCGATGACCCGCTCCCACTCCGCGAGCAGTCGTTCGGACCACACGATTTCGTGGACGGAGTCCTCCGTGAGAGCCAGCATCACGTCCATCACCGAGAACGGAAACAAGACGTTGGTGTCCACAAAGACCCGCGCTGCCACGCTCCCCCTCTTCTCATTCACGGCTGCCGGTAACACCCACATCAATAGGGCAGGTCGGAGCCCTCCAAGGCGTCGGCGATCTGACGCCGCCCCTCCCTGCGGCGCTCACGCCGATGCTGGAACGCCAGCACGTCCGCAAGGCGGACCACCCGGTGGCTGCTGTCGGGAAGGTTCGTCGAGGGGATGTCGCCGGCGTCAAGCAAGCGGGCGACGAACGGACGGGACAGACCCAGAAGTTCAGCGGTCTCAGCAGGCGACAACTGCACCTCGGACGCAAGGACCGTCACCGCATGCCCGCGGGCCAGCTCACCGGCCGAGGCCAGAAGAACGCGGACCAGTTCCCTCGGCAGTGCCATTTCGCCGCCGTCGGGGGTGCGCACCAAGACCTCGACAGAGTCCGGCGCCATCCGAGCAGTAGCGGCGAGCGCCCCCTGGTGTGAGGGGTTCGGTTCGACCTTCTCAGCACGGGCAAGAACGCTGGAACGAGCCATGGCCGCCTCCAATCACTGACCCCGGCGAGAATGCATCTGAAATAACTGTAACCGGGTGCTCCGACAGGGGCAAGCGTTGGGAAGACGCGCCGTCGCCATGCCCGCATAGGAGGATCTGCCCCGCCTCCCGGCCTTGCGACCGCTGGTCCGGCGAGGCCTCGGAACGGGTGCGCAAACGGCGCCGCGCCAAGCCGGCACCGCCCGACCGGGCATCCTCCACACCGGCATCGCCCCTGACCCCACACGAGAGCCCGTGCCACAACGTGCCAGTAGAGGCGGTAAACAGCGGTCAGCAAGAGGGTCGACGAACCAATCACGATGAGGCCGTCAGCGCACGTTCTTGCAGCTCAGGCGCCATGCATGGGCCAAAGCGCCGGGTGATTCCCAAGCTTATAGCGCGGGTTCGATTCCCGTCATCCGCTCCATTGCAAAGCCCCAGGTCATCGACCTGGGGCTTTTGTGTTTCCCCGACCTGTCCCGCGACAACTGCCCCGGCCGGACGGGGAAAAGGGGCGGACCGGCAAAAGAACGCCGCCGTATTTCTGCGGGCGGAATTGCCTGGGGCCGCGGCCGGGCGCCGTGATCGACTGGGTCTGCCGCAGGGGCGCTGCCCCCGCGTCGGCGGGGAGGCCTGCCGCCGCCGCACCGCGGGACATGTCGAGCAGAACGAAGGGCGAGAGCCAGCATGAAGCAGAGGATCATTGTGCTTGCCGGTGCCGTGGCGGTGGCCGGGGGGCTCGTCATCGCGGCCGCGGCCACCGGCCAGGCGGCCGAGGCGGACCTCGGGCGGCCCGTTTCCACGCCCGCCCCGCAGGCCACCGTGGCCTCCGACCAGGTTGCGCCGCTCGGCGAGTGGGGCGTGGGCCGGCGGACGCCGCGCGCCTGACACCGGCCGCGTCGACGGCATCCCGCGGGCCGGCGTCCGCCACGCGTGGGGCGCGGCCGCCACCCGTACGGCTGCCTTCGGAGGTGGCCGCACCGGCTCCCCCGGGGTGCCGTCGGGGCCAACTCGCGCGCCGCCGAAGGACGGTGGCGGGGGGCGTCCCCGCGGGACGCGGCGCCTAGGATCGGTGGCATGGGTCTGATCGCGAGTGACGTGGACCGGTTCGAGAGTGCCCGGCCGCGGCTGGAGGCCATCGCCTACCGGCTGCTCGGCTCTGCGGCCGAGGCCGAGGACGCCGTGCAGGAGACGTACCTGCGGTGGCAGGCGGCCGACGTCGGGCAGATCCGGGTGCCCGAGGCCTGGCTGACCAAGGTCCTCACCAACTGGTGCCTCAACCTGCTCACTTCGGCCCGCGCCCGGCGAGAGACGTACGTGGGGCGCTGGCTGCCCGAGCCGTTGCTCTCCGGCGACCCGATGCTGGGGCCGGCCGACACCGCCGAGCAGCGCGAGTCGGTCTCGTACGCCGTCCTCGTCCTGCTGGAGCGCTTGTCGCCCAACGAGCGGGCGGTGTACGTGCTGCGCGAGGCCTTCGACTACCCGCACCGGGAGATCGCCCGGATCCTGGACATCACCGAGGCCGCCAGCCAGCAGATCCACCACCGGGCCAGGAAGCACGTCGCGGCCGGCACGGCCCGCACCGAGATCGACGAGGCGGCGGCCCGCAGGATCGTCGAGGAGTTCCTGGCCGCGGCGACCAGCGGCCGTACCGAACCCCTCGTACAGCTGCTCACCCAGGACGCCGTCTCCGTCGCCGACGGCGGCGGGAAGGTCGTGGCGCGGGCCAAGGCGTTCGAGGGCGCGGTCGCGGTCGCCACGTTCCTGCGCGGCCTGTTCAAGCCCGGCGCGGCCAAGCGGGCCCAGGTCGGGGGCGTGCCCGAGATCTACGCCACGACCGCGAACGGCGGGCCCGCCGTCCTGGCGGTCGTCGACGGCCGGGTCGTCGGGATCATCTGCCTGGAGGTCACCGCGGAGGGCATCGTCGCGGTCCGCAACCAGGTCAACCCCGACAAGCTCGTCCGCGCGACCCGGCAGTGGGCCGCCGGGCACCGCGGTGAGGCCCCCCTCCACAGCCTCTGAAAGACGGTGTGGCGCAGGTCACAACGGGTTCCTGTCAGGGATTGCCGGGCTGTCCGGTTCAAGGGGCGCAAGCACGCCGGACCACGGCGGCCCCGCCCAGACAGGAGCACGGACATGGAGCACCGCATCGTCGTCCTCGGAGCCGGCTACACCGGAGCCGTCACCGCCGGCCGCCTCGCCAAGCGGCTGCACCGCGAGGACGTCGCCCTCACCCTCGTCAACCCCGAGCCCGACTTCGTCGAGCGCGTCCGGCTGCACCAGCTCGCGGCCGGTCAGGACCTCACGCCGCGGCCGTACGCCGAGATGTTCGCGGGGACGGGCGTGCAGCTGAAGCTCGCGAAGGTCACCGCCGTGGACGTGGACCGCAAGACGGTGACGGTGACGTCGGCCGCCGCGGAGGACGGCGCCCCCGGGCAGGAGGAGCTCGCCTACGACACCCTGGTCTACGCCCTCGGCAGTGGCTGGGACGACGGGGGCGTCCCGGGCGCCGCCGAGCACGCCCACGAGGTGTCGGGGCGCGCCGGCGCCCTGCGGCTGCGCGACCGGCTGACCGCCCTGGGCGCCGGCCGGCCCGTGGTCGTGGTCGGCGGCGGCCTGACCGGCCTGGAGACCGCGACCGAGATCGCCGAGGCCCGCCCGGACCTCGACGTGGCCCTGGTCGCCCACGGGGCGCTCGGCGACTGGCTCTCGCCGAAGGGCCGCGCCCACCTGCGGAAGGTGGTGGACGGGCTCGGCATCACCGTCCACGAGCGCACCACCGTCCAGGCCGTGCGGGCGGACGCCGTGACCACCGCCGACGGGCGGACCCTCGCCTCCGACGCCACCGTCTGGACCGCCGGCTTCGCCGTCCACGACCTGGCCCGCGCCACCGCCCTGGAGGTCACCGACCGCGGCCGGATCGTGGTCGACCCCACGATGCGCTCGGTCTCCCACCCGGACGTGTACGCGGTCGGCGACGCGGCGTCGGCGGCCGGCCCGGGCGGCCGGCCGCTGCGCATGTCGTGCGCCTCGGGCATCCCCACCGCCTGGCAGGCCGCCGACGCCCTCGCCGCCCGGCTCACCGGCGCCGAGGTCCCCCGGATCGACATCCACTACTCCAGGCAGTGCATCTCCCTCGGGCGCCGGGAAGGGCTGATCCAGTCCGTCACCGCGGACGACCGGGCCGTCGACAAGGCCCTTACGGGCCGCGCCGCCGCCCTCGTCAAGGAGCTGATCTGCAAGGGCGCGGCCTGGAGCGTCGCGCACCCGACGGTGGGCATGCCGTCCCGGCGCCGGCGTGTCGTACGACACGAGACCGCGGCCGGCGCCCGGGCGCGGACGGCGGCCTGAACCCCTCCGCCGCCGGACGCGCAGGGCGCCGTCGTGGTGCGGACCCCGGGCAGCCGGGGTCCGCACGGCGCGCCCGATCCGAGGGGGAGAAACTGTCGCACCGGGCCCACCCTGCATATCTGTGTCCGCCCGATGAGAATTAGGCGGGCCGTCCGGTGAGGGTTTTTCCCGCACCGGGTGACGTGAAATGCGGCACCACGCAAAGGGCATCGAGGCGTGCTACTGTCGATCTCAGTTGCAGTTGTGGTTCCCAAAACTTCAAGTGCCCCCGGCAGGCGTCTGCGCCCCGGGAGCGCTTTTACTTTTCCGGTCATTTCCGGACGGGGTAATCATCGCGGCGACACGGAATCCACACAGTGTGGATACCGTTGTACTGCCCCAAAGGAGATATGACATGGCTACTGGAACCGTGAAGTGGTTCAACGCGGAAAAGGGCTTCGGCTTCATCGAGCAGGACGGTGGCGGCGCTGACGTGTTCGCCCACTACTCGAACATCGCCGCCCAGGGCTTCCGCGAGCTGCTTGAGGGCCAGAAGGTCAGCTTCGACATCGCGCAGGGCCAGAAGGGCCCGACGGCCGAGAACATCGTTCCCGCCTGACGCTGACGCGCACGACGTAGCTGGGGCCCGCATCCTTCGGGGTGCGGGCCTCAGCTGCACGCTTTTCCCGCCACCCCGCCGCGTACGCTCCGCGGGGGCGGCGCCGAGGAATCCGCAGTCCCACGGACGCGGATGCTCCCCCGGTCGACACACCGGATAGCACGCCCATCCGGCGTCACTTCTTTTCAGCACCTGCGCCCGCACGGTCCACTGGCCAGCCAGGTTCGCTATCGCATTTCCATTCGGCCCGTTCTTGCAATTCTCCGCGCAGTTCACCGCGGCGGGAATTCCTTGATATGCGCCGTATCGAGGAAGGTTCCGCATGAACCGCACACGTACGAACGAACGATTCTCCCGCACCCGCAGCGGCGGCAGCAGCACCGGATCCGGCAAGAGCGGCGGCACCCGCTACGGCGGTTCCGCCCCCAGCCGCTCCGGTGGCCCGAGCCGCTCGGGCGGGTACGGCCGCCGGCCCGCCGCCATCCAGGGCGAGTTCGCCCTGCCCAAGACGATCACCCCCGCGCTGCCCGCGGTCGAGGCCTTCGCCGACCTCGACATGCCGGGGGAGCTGCTCGCCGCGCTCACCGCGCAGGGTGTGTCCGTGCCGTTCCCGATCCAGGGCGCGACCCTGCCGAACTCGCTGGCCGGCCGTGACGTGCTCGGCCGCGGGCGGACCGGCTCCGGCAAGACCCTGGCCTTCGGACTGGCCCTGCTGGCCCGTACGGCCGGACAGCGCGCCGAGCCCCGCCAGCCGCTGGCCCTGGTCCTCGTACCGACCCGCGAACTGGCCCAGCAGGTCACCGACGCCCTCACCCCCTACGCCCGCTCGGTGAAGCTGCGGCTGGCCACGGTCGTCGGCGGCATGCCCATCGGCCGCCAGGCCGGTGCGCTGCGCGGCGGCGCCGAGGTCGTCGTCGCCACGCCCGGCCGGCTGAAGGACCTCATCGACCGCGGGGACTGCCGGCTGAACCAGGTCGCGATCACCGTCCTGGACGAGGCCGACCAGATGGCCGACATGGGCTTCATGCCGCAGGTCACCGCCCTCCTCGACCAGGTGCGCCCCGAGGGCCAGCGGATGCTGTTCTCCGCCACCCTCGACCGCAACGTCGACCTGCTGGTGCGCCGCTACCTGACCGACCCGGTCGTCCACTCCGTGGACCCGTCCGCCGGCGCGGTGACGACGATGGAGCACCACGTGCTCCACGTGCACGGCGGCGACAAGCACGCGGCCACCACGGAGATCGCCGCGCGCGACGGCCGCGTCATCATGTTCCTGGACACCAAGCACGCCGTGGACCAGCTCACCACCCACCTGCTGAACAGCGGGGTGCGGGCCGCCGCCCTGCACGGCGGCAAGTCCCAGCCGCAGCGCACGCGCACCCTGGCCCAGTTCAAGACCGGGCACGTCAGCGTGCTCGTCGCCACGAACGTCGCCGCCCGCGGCATCCACGTCGACAACCTGGACCTGGTCGTCAACGTGGACCCGCCGACCGACCACAAGGACTACCTGCACCGCGGCGGCCGTACCGCCCGCGCGGGCGAGTCCGGCAGCGTCGTGACCCTCGTCACCCCGAACCAGCGCCGCGACATGGTGCGGCTGATGGCCGCGGCCGGGATCACCCCGCAGACCACCCAGGTCCGCTCGGGTGAAGAGGCGCTGAGCCGGATCACCGGCGCCCAGGCGCCCTCGGGCATCCCGGTCGTCATCACCGCCCCGGTCACCGAGCGACGCGAACGCGGCGGCGCCCCCTCGCGAGGCCGCCGCCGTCCCGCCGGGGCCGCCCGGCGCAGGCCCGTACGGCAGTCCTCCACCGACGCCGCGGCGTGAACACCCTTCCTCTTCCCCCTTGTGAGGCATCATGCGCTGCGTCATCGCCCGCTTCCCGTTCGATCTGACCAAGCAGGGCGTCCTGGAGTCGATGAAGGGCATCAAGCCCGAGCCCGTCGACGGTGAGTCCGTGATCATCGGGCGCCGGACCTACCCGGTCAAGCAGGTCGGCCAGGTCGTCACCCGCCAGGACCGGCGTGACTTCAGCGCCGCCGAGGTCGTACGGGCCATGACCATGCTCGGTTTCACCTGTCGGGGCCTGCCGCAGGCTCCGGCGGCGCCCGCGCCCGCGCTCACCCCGCTCCAGCGGGCTTCCGCGATGCTCGGCGCGCCCGAGGCCGTGACGGTCTCCGCCTGACCCGATCCACCGCATCGCCCCGAGAGGGCCCCACCGGCACACGCCGGTGGGGCCCTCTCTGCCGTGCCGGCCCGGCTTGGACGGCGCGCCGTGCCCGCCCGGCATGTTCGGAAGGGGCCGCCGCCCGTCGAACACCAGAAAACCTCACCCCGTCACGGTAGACATCCGCCATTGTCGTGCCTATGGTTTCTGGCACAGCCACGATCGGAGGAAGGGAGGAAGCAGACGCCATCAGGATCGCCCGGGCAGGCAGCACACGGCCCGGGTACCGCACGGCCCCCGAACGGATGGTGGTCCCCGGTCAAGCATTCGCGATCCCCGCTCTCCCGTCCCTGCCGGGGCGCAACGGCGGAAACAGAAGGTCGGCGCAGCACTGAGGCCGACAGATGGTGTTGAATTTCCTTCGGGGCCTTGGTGCCGTACGGCGCCAGGGCCCCTTGACGCGTTCCCCAGGAAGAGGTGCAGATGACAGCGGATGACTCGCTCGGCGGGCGACTGGACGACGACGACTACCCCGCCTACACGATGGGCCGGGCCGCCGAACTCCTGGGTACGACCCCCGGTTTCCTGCGTGCCATCGGCGAGGCCCGCTTGATCACCCCGCTGCGCTCCGCGGGCGGGCACCGCCGCTATTCCCGCTATCAGCTGCGCATCGCCGCCCGCGCCCGCGAGCTCGTCGACCAGGGCACCCCGGTCGAGGCCGCCTGCCGCATCGTCATCCTCGAGGACCAGCTCGAAGAGGCCCAGCGCATCAACGCCGAGTTCCGCCGCACCCACGCCGCTCCCCCGGACGTCTCCCGCTGAAGCGGCTCCCGGCGGCGGCCTCCGTCGCCGGAGGCCGCCGCCGGGAGCCCTCGTTCCACGGCCGTGGTCAGGGGCCGTGGTCAGGGGGCGGGGTCAGCGGGCCGTGGTCAGGGGGCGTGGTCAGCGGGCCGTGGTCAGGGGGCGTGGCCGGTGAGGAGCCAGGGCCGGATGTCCGCAGGAGCGCCGGACCGGGTGGTCTCCCGGCCGCTGCGCCCGCCGGCCCGGAATCCCCGGCCCGGAATCCCCGGCCCGGAATCCCCACGGCCGGGGAGGTCAGGCCAGGAGTTTCGTCTTGGCCCGGTCGAATTCCTCCTGGGTGATATCACCCTTGTCCTTGAGCGTGGAGAGTTTGTGCAGCTCGTCCACGGAACTTCCGCCGCTCGTCCCGGCCGCCTTCTGCACGTAGGCCTTGAAGGCCTCTTCGTGCTCCCTCGCCGATTTCGCCTCGCGCTGGCCCATGCTCCGGCCGCGCACGATGAGGTAGATCAGGACGCCGATGTACGGCAGCAGCAGGACCAGGACGAGCCAGCCCGCCTTCGCCCAGCCGCTGAGGCCGTGGTCGCGGAAGATGTCGGTCACCACCTTGAAGAGGAGGAAGAACCACATCACCCACAGGAAGAGCCACAACATCGTCCAGAAGAGGTTGAGAAGCGGATACTCGTCCATGCTCGGCTCCGATCATGCCGTCGGTACTCCATTGATACAGCCGGTGCACGGGGTGCGCATGCCGAGCCGATCCGCCCTCGGCGGCCCGCCGCCGGAGCGCCGGGGCGGCGGCTCCGGTCGCGGGATGCACCGCGCCGCCGTCTCCTGAACCCATGGACCGCACCGCATCCGGACGGGGTGGCCGGCCGCGCCCCGCGGCCCGGCGTCGGCTCCCTCCGCTCCTCGGGTGCCTGTTGCGCTCGACCGCCTCGGTCGTCCTGCTGACCGCGCTCTTCTACCTGGCCCCGCTGGACGGGGGGCTTGAGGCCGTCACCCTGCTCATGCTGCTGCTCGGCCTCGTGGTCTTCGGCGGGGTGGTCGTCCTCCAGGTCTCGGCCATCACCCGGGCGGAGTACCCGAGGCTGCGCGCCGTGGAGGCACTGGCCACCGCGGTGCCGCTGTTCCTGGTGCTGTTCTCCGCGACGTACTTCGTCCTCGCCGAACAGGTCCCGCACACGTTCACGGAGCCCCTGACCCGCACCGACGCGCTCTACTTCACGGTCACGGTGTTCGCCACGGTCGGCTTCGGCGACATCGCCCCGATCAACGGGACGGGCCGCGCGCTGGTCACGGTGCAGATGGTGGCCGACCTCATCCTCGTCGGGCTCATCTTCAAGGCCCTCTTCGGCGCGGTCCGGATCGGGATGCGCCGTCAGAAGGCCCCGTACCTGCCGCTGTACGAGGACGGTGAGGGCGAGGAGGACGAGGCAGACGGGGGCGGGGACGGGGACGGGCCTGCGGAGGTGACGGGCCGCCGCCGGCCGCCGGGCCCCGGCGGCGGAGGCCGCCGTCCGGGTGGACCATCGAGAGGAAAGGGAGGTGCCCCATGACGGAGCCTCGCCCTCCGGCCGACCCCCCGCCACCGCGCCCGTCCCCGCTGGGACCCGGGTCCCAGGAGGAGACGGCCGTCCTGCGGAAGCTGCTGCGCAGCCCGGGCTACCTCAAGACCCTGGGCTTCAGCGCGCTCATCGGCATCCCGGTGTCCCTGGCCGCCTTCTGGTTCCTCGTGCTGCTGCACGAGCTGGAGGACGCCCTGTGGGCCGGGCTGCCCGAGTCGCTCGGCTGGAGCGAACCGCCCTGGTGGTGGCCGCTGCCCCTGCTGCTGATCGGCGGCGTCCTCGTCGGCCTGATCGTGACCCACCTGCCCGGCGCCGGCGGCCACATCCCCGCCGGCGGGCTGCACGCGGCGGGCGGAGTGCAGCCCGTGACCCTGCCCGGGGTGATCCTGGCCGCGCTGGCCAGCCTGCCCTTCGGCGCCGTACTGGGCCCCGAGGCCCCGCTGATCGCGCTGGGCGGCGGCCTCGCCCTGCTCTTGCGCAACCTCGCGCAGACACCGGCCACCCCGCAGAGCAATGCGCTGCTGGGCGCGGCCGGTTCGGCCGCGGCGATCGCCGCCATCTTCGGGAATCCGCTGATCGCCGCGGTACTGCTGATCGAGGTGGCCGGGGTCGGCGGCCCCCAGCTGTTCGCGGTCATGCTGCCGGCCCTGCTGTCGAGCGGCATCGGGGCCATCGTCTTCACCGGCCTCGGCCGCTGGACCGGGCTGCAGACCGGGGACCTGTCCCTGCACTCGGACCTGCCCGTGCCGCACCTGGACGTCGGTGACGTGCTGTGGACGCTGGTCGTCGCCGCGGCCATCGCCGCCGCCCTGCACCCCGTCCTGACCGGGGCACGGGCGGTCGCCTCGTGGGTGGCCGGGCGGACGTTCGTACGGACCGTCCTGTGCGCCCTCGGCGCCGGGGTGTGCGCCGCGGCCTACGCACTGGCCACCGGCCGCTCCCCCGCCGAGGTGGCCTCCTCCGGCCAGGCCGCCGTCGGATCGCTGGCCGCCGATCCGCACGCCTGGGGCATCACAGCGCTGATCGCCGTCCTGGTCTTCAAGGGCGTGGCCTACGCGCTCTGCCTCGGCAGTCTGCGCGGCGGCCCGATCTTCCCCGCGCTGTTCCTGGGGGCGGCGGCGGGCGTGCTGGCCGCGCCCCTGCCGGGTCTGGGCCTGGTCCCGGGGTTCGCGGCCGGCATGGCCGCGGCGGTCGCCGCCATGATGCGCCTGCCGGTGAGCAGCGTGGTGCTGGTGACGCTGATCCTCGGGAGCTCCGCGATGATGCCGGTCGTGATCCTGGCAGCCGTGGTGTCCTTCGTGGTGACCGAGGTGCTGCCGCCTCCGGGGCACAAGGCGAAGGCGGCGGACGGGGCCGCGGCCGCCGGTTCCGGGACCGCGGCCGGGGCTCCTTAGCCCCGGCCGAGCGCACCGTGGCCGCGGCCGGGGGCATCACCCTGGCCCCGGCCGGGGGCGTCTTGGCCCCGGCCAGGGGCGTCTTGGCCCCGGCCGGGCGGAGGGGGTGTCAGCACTTGAGTCCGGTGGAGGCGGCGGCGGTGGCCTGGTCCAACTGCTGGATCTGCGGCTGGAGCTGGGTGAGGGCGTCCTTGCCGGTCGTGTCGCCGGGCAGGCCCTCGTACCCCTTCTTGAGGTTCTCGGCGGCCGCCTTGACCGCGTCCTGCTCCGCCTGCTTCAGCTTGGACAGGTTCTCCTTGACCCCGTCCCAGTCGTTCTGGACGGCGTTGTAGGCGTCCTTGACCTGGTCCTTGGTGGCCACGGCGGGGTCCAGGGCCTTCAACTTGGCGTTGTCGGCCTTGAGCGCGTTGAGGTCGGTGCACGCGTTGGCCGATGCCTTCGTGGCTTCCTCGGCGGGGGAGGAGCTGTCGTCGGAGCAGGCCGAGAGACCGAACACCGCGCTGACGCAGAGCACACCGATCACCGGGAATCGCTTCATGGGAGGCCTTCCTCAACGGGAACTGACGAGCTGGATGTTTCGGGCTTACACCACAAAATATGCATAAGCGATCACATCCCGCGCGCGCTTCGGGGCGTCACCCGTCCGCCGACCGGAGCAGTCCCTCACCCGTACGGCCGACGGAACGGGTCGCCGCTGCCGTCGGCGCCCCGCGGAAAAACGGCCCCGCGGGGCGCGTTCATATGAGCTGAGAAAAGCACTGTCTGCCGCCTCACCTGCACAAAAACGGACCGCGGCGCGTCAAGGATTGCGCGACGCGCCGAGGTGAAGGAGGCGAGGATTTCCGCGCCGTCCGGCACCCCCCGTGCTACTGTGATCTCAGTTGCAGTTGTGGTTCCCAAAAACTTACAAGTGCTCTCACCGGATTTTCGGTGGGCGCACTTTTTATTTGCCGGTGCATTTCCGGCCGGGGCGACCAGCACGGCGACTCCGGAGTCGCACGGTGCGATTCCGGGCATTGCCCCAAAGGAGAATTCACATGGCATCTGGCACCGTGAAGTGGTTCAACGCGGAAAAGGGCTTCGGCTTCATCGAGCAGGAGGGTGGCGGCGCTGACGTGTTCGCCCACTACTCGAACATCGCCTCTTCCGGCTTCCGTGAGCTCCAGGAAGGCCAGAAGGTCACCTTCGACGTCACGCAGGGCCAGAAGGGCCCGCAGGCCGAGAACATCGTTCCCGCCTGACGTTCCGCGCACCCGGCCGGGGCCCGCACCATGAGGTGCGGGCCCCGGCTTGCTGCTGTGTGGGCCGGGTCCGACGGCGCTTGCTACAGTCACTGCCCATGTCGATCCCTGACGACCTGCTCGTCGATGTTGCCGCCATGGTGGAGTCCGAGCAGACCAATCAGATGTCCCTGACCGTCGTGGTGCACGGCGCCGTCGTCACCGGCCGCCTCGCACCCGAGAGCGTGTGGCGCCAACGCGTGGCCGAGGTCCTCCAGGACTCCGACCAGCTCGGCCCGTTCGCCAACATCTTCAACGCCTCCGCACCGGGCGCCCCGGCCGCAGGCCGCTCCCGGAACAGCGCCGAGCCACCCTCCCACCTGCACTTCCACGTGGCCCGGATCCTCCAGGGCACCCTGGGCATCCCGGAGACCGGCGGGATGTACCGGATCGCCCTCAAGGACGTCAGCGCCTGGACAGTGGGCGACTTCAGCTACTCCGACAAGTAACCCGAACCGCACCGCAGCCGGCGCGGCGCCGCGCCCTGCCGCCCGGCACCGACGCCGGCGTGCCGCCCGCGCCCGGGACCCCTGTGGGGCCTCGGGCGCTGCGGCACGTGGCCGGAGGAACCGCCCTGCCCGGTTCCGGCCCGCCGGCGACCGCTGCTGCGCGGACGGCGCCCCGCGGGGCCCCCGAGGCCGCCGGGGCACGGAGGGCGCCGGGGCACGGAGGGTGCCGCGGCACAGAGGGCGTCGGGGCACAGAGGGCGTCGGGGCACAGAGGGCGTCGGGGCACGGAATCGAGAACGGGTCGTGTCCCGGTCGTGTCCCGGTCGACGGACGGTCGCACTCCACCAGGGGCCCGGCACACGGGCCGCCGGGCGCGGCCGGGGCCTGCAAGCGCCCGTCGGACGGCTTCCCACCCGATGTTTCACGTGAAACACCCGGTCGGGGGCGGCGGTTGCCCCCTCGGCTAAAGTCCCCGCCGTCAACCGGAAGGCCCTGACGGGCGGTTCAACCTGGTCGATCACCCGGGGACGGGGTGCCCGGTTGCTCCTACTGTCGTGGCCATGGACAACAACACCGTGCCCACCGCCGAGAACCCCACCGGCACCGCCGCCCCGCAGAAGCTGCGGCTCGCCGTCGTCGTCGCCTCCACCCGCGAGGGCCGCTTCGGACCCACCGTCGGGGACTGGTTCGTCCCGTACGCCCGGCAGCACGGCGACTTCGAGGTGGATGTCATCGACATCGCCGGGCTGGACCTGCCCGCCGTCCAGCCGGGCTGGAGCACCGCGCCGACCCCCGCGCTGACCGAGCTCGCCGGGCGGCTGAACGCCGCCGACGGCTTCGTCGTCATCACCCCCGAGTACAACCACAGCTTCCCCGGCCACCTGAAGCTCTTCATCGACCTGCACCGCAGCGAATGGAAGGCCAAGGCCGTCGGTTTCGTGTCCTACGGCGGCGTCAGCGGCGGCCTGCGGTCCGTGGAGCACCTGCGCCAGGTCTTCGGCGAGCTGCACTGTGTGGCCATCCGGGACGGCGTCAGCTTCCACGGCGCCTGGGACCACTTCGGTGAGAACGGCCGGGCGCACGAAGCCGCGGGCGCGGCCGGCGCCGCGAAGACCATGCTCGACCAGCTCGCCTGGTGGTCCCAGACCCTGCGCGAGGGCCGTACCGCCCGTCCGTACAGCGCCTAGTGCTGCGACCGGAAAGGTTCACATGACCACGACGCAGGACCCCGCCCCGCCCCAGGCTCCGGAGCGGCCCGGTGCCTCGGCCGTCGCGATCACCATGGTGGTGATCGTGGGCTCGTTCATGACCATCCTCGACACCACGATCCTCGGTGTCGCACTGGACGGCCTCTCCCGTCACTTCCACGCTCCGCTGGCCACCATCCAGTGGACGGCCACGGGCTACATGCTGGCCCTGGCCGCCGTCATCCCGCTGACCGCATGGGCGGCGGGCAGGTTCGGCAGCAAGCAGCTCTACATCGTCTCCGTCGCCCTGTTCACGGCCGGTTCGGCCCTGGCAGGCTGTGCCTGGAGCACCGAGACCCTGATCCTCTTCCGGGTGCTGCAGGGACTCGGCGGGGGCATGGTCGTCCCGCTCGGGATGGCCATCGTGATCAATGCCGCCGCTCCGGAGCACAAGGGCCGGATGATGGGGCTGCTGGGCATCCCCGTCCTGGTGGGACCGCTCGTCGGCCCGGTGCTCGGCGGCTGGCTCGTCGACGCGGCGTCCTGGCGTTGGATCTTCCTGATCAACGTGCCGATCGGCGTGCTGACCGTGGTGCTGGCCCTGGTGGTCTTCCCCCGGGACACCGTCCGGGCCGCCCGTCCGCTCGACGTGGTCGGCCTGCTGACGCTCTCACCGGGCCTGGCCGCCCTGATCTACGGCCTTGCCACGGGCGGCGAGAGCGGCGAATTCGGCTCGGCCGAGGTGCTGGTGCCCACGCTCGCGGGCGCGGCGCTGGTGGTGGCCTTCGTCGTACGGGCCCTCACCGCCCCGGCGCCGCTGCTCGACCTGCGGTTGCTGCGGGTACGGGCCTTCGCGGCGGGCATCGGCACCATGGCGCTGTTCGCCGGGGCCTACTTCGGGGCCCTGATGCTGGTGCCGATGTACTACCAGCTCGTACGCGGTGAGAGCGCGACCATGTCCGGCCTGCTCGGGGTGCCCCAGGTGATCGCGACCGGGACCACCCTGCAGATCGCGAGCCGGCTGACCGACCGGATTCCGGCCGGGCGGATCGTGCCGGTGGGCGTGACCCTGGCGGTGCTCGGCTACGGCACGTTCACCGCCCAGCTCGGGCCGGACACCCCGTACTGGCGACTGATCGTCTCGCTGACCGTGGCCGGGGCGGGGGTCGGGATGACGATGATGCCGACCGTCACCGGCGCGACCCGCGGTTTCGCACCCCCGCAGGTACCGGCCGCCAGCACTCTGATCAACATCAACTCCCAGGTTGCGGGCTCCGTCGGGACGGCGCTGCTGTCGGTGCTCCTGACCACGGCGGCCGCCGCACACGGCGGGCTCGCCGCGGCGCAGGGGCTGAGCGACGCCGCCCGGGCCGAGCTGGCCCCGTCGCTGGCCGACGCCTTCCAGCACACCTACGTGTGGGTGGTGGCCCTGATGGCGGCCTCCATGATCCCGGCCCTCTGCCAGCCCCGGAAGAAGTACGCGTAACCGCGCACCCCCTCGGCCCGCCTGCCGTGCCGGCTGGCCGGGCCCGGCCCCGGTCCGGGCGGACCGGACGGCGGACGGCGGTACGAGGTCGCGAGCCCGCACGGCACGACGGGGCGGCGCCCACGCGGACGGCGGGTCCGACCATAGCCCGCCAGGGCGGGGACCCGCCGCGGGCGGGCACGCCGGAGCCTGGGCCGGCCCGCCAGGCCCTGGGGCCGCCTGGGCGGGCGTGCCGGGGCCGGGGCAAGGCTCGGCCAGCCTGGGCCGCCAGGCGGGCCCGCCGGGGCCGGGGTCCGGCTCGGTCGTCGGGCTTGCTGGGGCCTGGGCGGGGCCCGTCGAGGCCTGGGCCAGAGGTGGGCTTGCCATGGCCGCGGCCACCACCGGCGGGCTCGCCGCGTCGGGTTCGCCGACCCGGTGCCTGGCACGCCGGGGCCTGGGCCAAGGGCGGGCTCGCCGCGGCCGGGGCCGCTGGGTCGGCACACCGGAGCCTGGGCCGCCCGGGCCGGGCCCACCGGGGCCTCGGCCAGGCCCGCCGAGGCCTGGGCCAGAGGCGGGCTTGCCGGGACGGGGCCGTGCTCGCCGCGGCCGAGGCCGAACCCCCCGGGACCTGGGCCAAGGGCGGGCTCGCCGGGGCTTGGGGCCAGCTCGCCGCACGACTCGCCGCGGGATGGGCCGCTCGGGCGGGCGCCCAGGCCAAGCCCGCCCAGACCTGCCCCACCCGGGCCGGGCCCTTCGGGCCTCGGCCGCTCGCCGAGGCCAGGGCCTGGTCCGCTGGGCCCAGGCCCTCCTGAGCCGGGGTCCGCCGCTGCCGGGCTCGCCGGGGCCCGGGCCGCCAGGTCGGGTCCGCCCCTGCCGGGCGCGCCGCGGGGATCTGGGCCGGGTCCGCCGAGGCCTGGCCAGGGGCGGACTCGCCGCGCCCGGGGCCCGGCTCGGCGGGCCGCTGGGGTCGGCTCACCGGAGCTTAGGCCGCCCAGGCGGGCGTCCCGGTCTAGCCCGCCCAGACCTTGCCTGCCCGGCCACCGGGGCCTCGGCCATGCTCGCCGAGGCCGGCGCCTGGGCCGCTGGGCCCGAGCTTCCCCGGGTCGGGCCCCGCTGCCGCCGGGCTCGGCGGGCGCGCCGGAGCCCGGGCCGGGCCCGCCAGGACCTGGGGCCGCCTGGGCGGGCGCGCCGGGGCTGGGCCTGGCGCGCCGGGGCCTGGGCCGCCTGGGCCGGGCCCGCGGGGGCCTGGGCCCGGCTCGGCGGGCGCGCCGGAGCCCGGGCCTGGCCCGCGGGGACCTGGGCGCCAGGGCGGGCTCGTCGTGGCCGGGGCCTGCTCGGCGGCGCCGAGGCCGCTGGGGTCGGCTCACCGGAGCTTGACCGGGCCCCCGGGCCCCCGGGCCGCCGTCGCGCTGGGCAGCCGGGGAAGAGGCCCCAGGGGCCGCCGTCGAGGCCTTTGCGCACGTCGCCCCGGCCCTGCCGGAACCGGCTCGAATCGCGCGGAGCGCTGTGGACCTGCACATTTGTAGGGGTACCGGGTGGTTCACCCGGGTATATCCCCTGCGACAGCGCGACGACGCACCCCTCGGGGCCACCCGGGACCCGCCGTCGGAGGAGCGCAACCATGCACCGTACAGAGCTCACAGACGTCGCCACCCACGAGGCCAAGACCCTGTCGGTGTCCCTGTTCCGCAGGCTGGCCGACTTGGACGAGGGCGGCACGGAGTACTCGTACGTCCGCAACACCCTCGTCGAGCTGAACCTGAGCCTCGTGAAGTACGCCGCGCGCCGGTTCCGGGGCCGCAGCGAGCCGATGGAGGACATCATCCAGGTCGGCACGATCGGCCTGATCAAAGCGATCAACCGGTTCGACCCGGATCGCGGGGTGGAGTTCACCTCCTTCGCCATGCCGACGATCAGCGGCGAGATCAAGCGCTTCTTCCGGGACACCAGCTGGGCGGTGAAGGTCCCGCGGCGGCTCCAGGAGCTGCGGATCGACACGGCCAAGGCCCACGACGCGCTGGAACAGGACCTCGGACGCGAGCCCACCGACGCCGAGCTGGCGGACCACCTCCAGGTGTCCCCCGCCGAGCTGGCGGAGGGCCGCAAGGCCGCGCATGCGTACTCCGCGTGCTCCCTGGACGCGCCGGTGCAGGATGACGGCGGCGACCGGGACGTCCCCGCCGGGCGGCCCTCGCTCGGGGAGGAGGAGGCGGCCTACGACCGGATCGAGTGCCTGGAGTCGCTGAAGCCGATCCTGGCCGGGCTCCCCGAGCGCGAGCGCACCCTGCTCGCCCTGCGCTTCGGGCAGGAACTCACCCAATCGGAGATCGGCGACCGGCTGGGCCTGTCCCAGATGCACGTGTCCCGGCTGCTGGCCCGGACCCTGACGCGCCTGCGTACCGGTCTACTGACCGAGGAAGAGGACCCGGCCGAGGGGGCACCGACGGCGCAGGGATCGACTGAGACGCCCGGCGCGGCCGAGCTGCCCGGGACGCCGACGGCGTCCGCGCCGGGAGAGCCGCCCGCGCCGGCTACGGCAGCGGGCCGTCCGTCATCCGGTCGCGCGCCGCAATCTCCAGCCAGACCGTCTTGCCGGGCCGCCCGTCCCCAGAAGGCACCGAGCCCCAGTCCTTTGCGAGCCGTTCCAGCACGATCAGCCCGTGCCCTCCCGGCAGCGCCCGGTTGCCGGGCGGCCGACGCTGGGGATGCTCGGAACTGTCGTCACTGACCTCCACGCGCAGCTGCCCCGGGCTGTGCCGAAGCACCAGCTCACGCGGGCCGCCCGCGTGCAGGCATGCGTTCGTCACCACTTCCGACACGAGGAGGAGTACGTCCTCCACCGCCTCGGGCTGTCCTTGCCACTGCCAGTCGTCCAAGGCCAGCCGGGTGAAATCCCGGCAGCGGCTCACGACCCCGGCGGTCGCCCCGCCCAGTACCAGCCTCCGCGTCTGCTCGGTCACAGGGCCTCCTGTCTCCGCGCCGCGCCTACCCCCGTCAAAGGATGCCAATCCTAGGGGGTGCTGCACCCATCTGACCTCCACTCATGCCGACGATCTTTCGCAGGAAGTCCACATGGTGGAAATTTGATTCCGACACGCGGAAATGTAGGGTCGGATTCGTCCGGCGGGGCCGAAAACCGCCACTGACCGGCCCCCGCGTCGTGGTCGACCCGGTCGGAACGAGGCCGCCGGGAAGGCGCCGGGAAGGCGCCGGCAGCAGAGCTCCCCGGCGCCGTCCGCCGCTGGCCCGGCGTCCACATCCTGGACAACTACGCTCGTTTCATGAACGCAGAAGCCGACGCCCTCGCCGCCGTGAAAGACGCCGACCGGAAGCACGTCTTCCACTCCTGGTCGGCGCAGGAGCTGATCGACCCGCTCGCCGTCGCCGGGGCCGAGGGTTCGTACTTCTGGGACTACCAGGGCCACCGCTACCTCGACTTCTCCAGCGCCCTCGTCTACACGAACATCGGCTACCAGCACCCGAAGGTCACCGCGGCCATCCAGGAGCAGGCGGCCCGGCTGTGCACCGTGGCGCCCGGATTCGCCGTGGACGTGCGCTCCGAGGCGGCCCGGCTGATCGCCGAGCGCACCCCGGGCGACCTCGACAAGATCTTCTTCACCAACGCCGGGGCCGAGGCCGTCGAGAACGCCGTGCGGATGGCCCGCCTGCACACCGGCCGGCCCAAGGTGCTGTCCGCGTACCGCTCCTACCACGGCGCCACCTCCACCGCGATCAACCTGACCGGCGACGCCCGCCGCTTCGGCAACGATTCCGCGACCGCCGGCGTCGTGCACTTCTGGGGCCCCTTCGCCTACCGTTCGCCGTTCTACGCGGCCGACCCGGCCGAGGAGTGCGAGCGGGCCCTGCGCCACCTTGAGGACACCATCGTCTTCGAGGGCCCGCAGTCCATCGCCGCGATCATCCTGGAGACCGTCGGCGGCGCCCCCGGCGTCCTCGTGCACCCCGACGGGTACCTGGCCGGCGTGCGCGCCCTCTGCGACCGCCACGGCATCGTGTTCGTCCTCGACGAGATCATGGTCGGCTTCGGCCGCACCGGCCGGTGGTTCGCCTCCGAGCACTGGGACGTCGTCCCCGACCTGATCTGCTTCGCCAAGGGCGTGACCAGCGGCTACGTACCGCTGGGCGGGGTGGCCATCTCGCCGGCGATCGCGCAGACCTTCGCCCGCACGCCCTACCCGGGCGGGCTGACGTACTCCGGGCACGTGCTGGCCTGTGCGGCGGCCGTGGCCACCATCAACGTCATGGAGGAGGAGGGCGTCGTCGAGCAGTCCGCCCGCACCGGCGCCGAACTGCTCGGACCGGGCCTGCGCGCGCTCGCCGAGCGGCACCCCTCGATCGGGGAGGTGCGGGGCCTGGGCACCTTCTGGGCGCTGGAGCTCGTACGGGACCGGGCGACGCGCGAGCCGCTCGTCCCGTACAACGCCTCCGGGGCGGACAACGGGCCGATGGCGGAATTCGGGGCCGCCTGCAAGAAGGGCGGACTGTGGCCGCTCACCGCCGGGAACCGCCTCCATGTCGCGCCGCCCTGCAACATCTCGCCCGAGGACGTCGCCAAGGGGCTGGAGATCCTGGACGCGGCCCTCTCGGTCGCCGATGCGCACACCCTGTGACCTGCTGATCTGTGGGGAAGCCCAAGCCGTGGGTGCAGGTGTTCGGATGATCCGTGGCGTGGTCAACACCCCGCGCACGTGCTGCAATCCGTTCAGGCCCGGATGCACAGGACGGGCCGCGCACCAAGCACCTACGGACCGGGATGCACGTCAGTCCCGGGGCGGTCCTGCGGGGCCGAACGGCGGGGAGCGGTCTGACCGCTGGACGCCGGGCGTACGGGATCCAGACCACCGGACTCCGTGTTCCCGAGTACCCGAAGGAAGACAGCATGAGCAAGCACGTCCTGGCGCAGAACCAGTACGGCAAGGCCGAGAACCGCATCGTGAAGGTCACCCGCAAGGGCAACGACGGCTCCTGGCACGAGATCCGCGACCTCAACGTCTCGGTCGCGCTCCGCGGTGAGTTCCGCGACGTCCACCTGACCGGTGACAACGCCAACTGCCTGCCGACCGACACCACGAAGAACACGGTGTACGCCTTCGCCAAGGAACACGGCATCGCCTCCCCCGAGGCCTTCGGCATCCTCCTCGCCAAGCACTTCGTCTCCTCGCAGCGGCCGATCCGTGAGGCGCAGATCCGCATCGAGGAGTTCGTCTGGGAGCGGATCCCGGTCCCGACGCGCAAGGAGCAGCACTCCTTCGTCCTCAAGGGCCAGGAAGTGCGCACCGCGCAGGTCACCTACAGCGAGACCACCGGTCTGCAGGTCATCTCGGGTCTGAAGGACCTGACGGTGATGAACTCGACCAACTCCGAGTTCCACGGCTACATCAAGGACAAGTACACGACGCTCCAGGAGGCGTACGACCGCATCCTGGCGACCAAGGTCACCTCGCGGTGGGCGCATTCGGCGCTGGCCGGCGACGACCCGGAGTACGACTGGGACCAGTCGTACAAGAAGGTCCGCAAGCACCTGCTGGAAGCCTTCGCGGAGACCTACTCCTACTCGCTGCAGCAGACCCTGAACCAGATGGCCGAGCGGGTGCTCGACAACTGCCCCAAGGTCAACGAGGTCCGCCTGAACCTCCCCAACAAGCACCACTTCCTCGTCGACCTGGAGCCCTTCGGCCTCAAGAACGACAACGAGGTCTACTTCGCCGCGGACCGGATGTACGGCCTGATCGAGGGCACCATCCACCGCGACGGCGTGCAGCCGGTGATCGCCACCTCCGACTGGATCACCGCCTAAGCCGTCTCTTGCCGTGACCCGTCGGGGACCCCGGTCCCCAGACGCAGGTTCCACCGCCCCGCGCGCCCGCTGAGTTCCGTGAGCGTGCGGGGTCGTGCGTCCAGCCGCCAGAACGCCTGCGGCGGCAGGTCCAGGGCGTGCACCACGGCCGCCCGGACGAAGGCCTGCTCGGCGGTGACCCGGTGGGTACCGGGCTCCAGGGCGTCCAGCCAGCGCCCGGCGCGGGCGACGAGGTCCAGGACGGACTCGCCGCCGGGCGGGGCGTACCCGGGATCGCTCAGCCAGCGGCGCACCGCGGCCGGGTCCTCGGCGGCGACCTCCTCCAGGGTCCGCCCGGCCCACTGCCCGCTGTCCGCCCCGTACGGCCCGCCCCTCCCGAACCGGTGCCCCTGCCCCGGGGGGCCGAGGCCGGGGGTGACGAGGCGGACTCGTACCGACGAGGGGGTCATCAAGGCAGCCTAAGCGCGGTACGGTCGCGGACGACACAACTGAATGACGACGGTACGGCGGAAGAACCGGTGAGAGTCCGGCACGGTCGCGCCACTGTGAACCCTCCGCAAGGGGGCAAGTCAGACCCGCCACCGTCGTCGCGAGCACCACTGACCGGGACGCGTGTTCCCTCTGGAGGTTTCTGCCATGGCCCACTCCGCCGTGCCCACGACGACGGCCCCTGCCGTCGCTCCGATCTCTCTCTCCGCGCTCGCCCCCTGGGCGGTCTTCGTCGCCGTCCTCACCCTTGTCCTGCTCTACTTCGTCGGCATCGAGCAGGGCGCCACCGCGGTCTTCGAGGGCGAGACCGTCCACGAGTGGCTGCACGACGGCCGCCACCTGCTCGGCTTCCCCTGCCACTGACCACCTGCCACCGGTCATCCGCCGCTGGTCACCTGCCGTTGGTCGACGCCTCGCAAGGGAACCGAACCATGACGTCCTCCGCCCCACCCGCCGTACCCCTGCCCGCCGCACCCCCGCCCGCCCCCTCCCCCCGGACACTGCTCGTCCGGGGCATGCTGGCCGGCCTGCTGGCCGGACTGGTCGCCTTCCTCGTCGCCTACCTCCTCGGTGAGTCCACCGTGGACGCGGCCATCGCCATCGAGGAGGCCGCCGCGCACGGCCACGACCACGGCGAGGAGGCCCCGGTCAGCCGGGCCCTCCAAGCCACCGCCGGCCTCGGCACCGGCGTCCTGCTGTACGGGGTCGCACTCGGCGGGATCGCCGCGCTCGTCCACTGCTACGCGCTGGGCCGGCTCGGCCGCTTCGGCCCTCGGGCCACGGCCGCGCTGGTCACCGCGGGCCTGTTCGCCACCGTGACCCTGGTGCCGTTCCTCAAGTACCCGGCCAACCCCCCTGCCGTCGGCGATCCCGACACGGCCGGCCGCCGGACCGCCCTGTACCTCCTGATGATCGCCCTGAGCGCGTTGCTGGCCTCGGGCGCGCTGATCCTGGGCCGGCGCCTCGCGCCGTCCCTCGGCAACTGGAACGCGAGCACCGTGGCCGGGGTCGCGCTGGTGGCCGCGATCGGGACCGCGTACGCCCTGCTCCCCGCGGTCGACGAAGTGCCGGCGGATTTCCCGGCGGCACTGATCTGGCAGTTCCGCCTGGCGTCCCTGGCCATCCAGACTGCGCTGTGGGCGACTTTCGGCCTCGTCTTCGGTTATCTAGCCGAACGGGCCCTTGTATCGGGCCCCTTGCCCAAGGAGGCTGTGCAGCCCACGAGTTGACGATGAAGGGGCCGGTAGCACATGCCGACGGCAATCTGGCGGTGGCGAGGCTGGACGGGTGCGGCGCCGTTCTGGCTGAACTCCCTCCTCCTGCTCCTGGCCCCTTTCACCGCCGTCACCCTCTTCGCACAGATGGGGGTCATCGCCGGGCTGGCCGCCCTCGGCGGCCTGGCCCGGCACCTGTGGTTCGGTGACTACGGCCATCCCGCCATCCACCTCGCCGCCGCACTGATGGGCGGGGCGGCGGCGACCCTCGTCGTGGTCTGACCGCCCGGTCGCCGCCCGGCTCCGGCCGCGGCACGACGACGGCCTCCCTTCATCCGTTCGGGCGGGCTTCCCGCCGTCCCGCGTTCCACGCGGCCCGGACGGGCAGAGCAGAGTGCACTGCTCACAGGACCCGGCCGCCCGAGCCGGACAGGAGGGATGGCCATGGCCCGCGCCCAGACGGTCGTCGGTGTGCTGACGGCGGCACTGCTCTGCACCGGCCTCGGGGTGCTGCGGGTCTCGGAGGGCGCCGCGCCCGCGACCCGGGTCACCGACGACGCCCTGCCCTCGCAGGCCCTGGGGCTGTCCGGCCACCGCCGTCTCGTCCGGCAACTGGAGCAGTCGGACCCCGGCGCCCCCGGGATGCCCGGGCCCCCGCCGGCCTCCGGTCCGGTGCGCTCCGTCGCGGAGCCGCTGGGGGCCGCCCGGCCGCTGCGCCTGCGCATCCCGGCCCTGGCCATCGACGTCCCCCTTTCCGACGGCCGCCGCGGCACGTCCCGGCACACCGGCCGGAGCGCCCGCTGGGACGCCGCCGGCCCCGCCCCCGGAGCGGCCGGTACCGCGGTGGTCACCGGGTCCCGGCTGCGCCTGTCGGCGCTGCGGCGCGGGTTCACGATCGAGGTCCCCCGCGCGGACCACCGCACGGCCGTGTTCACCGTCGTACGGGTCTCCCCGGGCCGTTCCGGCGGCCGCGGCGAGCGGCTTGGGCGGGCGCAACTGCGGCTGGTCGGCGGCGAAACGGCCGTGCTGGCCCGGCTGACCGGAGAGCGCGGCCTGCACTGATCCGTGCGGGGGTGTCCGCATCCCCCGGTCGGAGGGTTCTGCGGGCGCACCGGGGACCGTCCCGGCGTGTCGGGGCACACCCCCCGCATGAGCGGGACGCGAGGCGGGCGCCGGACCCGGGCGCCGTGGGCAGTGCTGACCCAGGCCCTGACGGTGGCCTGCGTCGTCCTGCTGTGCGTGTTCGGCGCGGGCCCGGCGGGCGCGGCTGCCGCCGAGTCCCGTCCGGGTGCCTCGGCCCCCGTGGAACCCACCGAGGGCCCGTCCGATCCGGCCGGGGACCCCGAGGCGCGGGCTGCCGTGCGGCCCCTCGCGCGGGCGGTTCCCGTCGTCCGCCGGCTCCCGCTGCCGGTGTTTCACGTGAAACAGCCGTCGGCCGGAGCGCCGTGCGGCGCAGCGGGTCCGTCGGCGGGGACGGCCGAACCGGCGCTGTCGGTGCGGGCGGTGCGCAGCGTGGTCCTGCGCTGCTGAGGGGTCGGTCCGGCCGCTGCGGCCGGCTCGCGCAGTGTCTGCCCCCACCCCCTCGAACACCGTGAGGTTCCGCCATGCCCATCGACCCGTACGCAGCCCTGAACGCCATGCTCCGCGCCGAGGCCGCCCGCTTCACTCCGCCGGCCCGCAAGGCCGAGTCCGCCGCGCCCCGGAGTGCAGCCACCGCATCCGACAGCGAGGCGCAGCAGCCCGCTCCGGAACCTGCCGCCTAGCCGCCCCGGGACCAGGAGCGGGACCGGCAGCGGGACCAGGACCAGCACCGGGACCGGAGCCGCCTCCGCGCGGCACCGCCCGTACGCACGGAACCGGCCCGGCCGTACTTTCGGCCGGGCCGGTTCCGTACCTCTGCCCGAGGCGTCCGGGCAGGGGCACGGCGGAGACTGGGCGGAGCGCCGGTTCCCGTGCCCGGTGGTCGAACCTCACGCGACCACGATGTCTGTTGCCGACGGGCCCGGGGACCGGTCGCTTCGGGCGCGGCCGCGCTCAGTCCTCACGGGTGTAGTACCGGTAGAAGGCTCCGATGCCGATGCCGATGCCCACGAACAGGCCGACGGTGGTGGCCCGCAGGACGGACTCGTTGGTGAGGCTGTGCAGGTAGCCCGCGGCCACGCCGGCGAAGACTCCGTAGGCGGCGGCGTGCACCTCGCGCTGCAGCCGCGGTCCGACACGGCCGAGGGTGAAGAGGATCGCGGCGAAGAGCGCGCCGCACAGGATGCCGTAGAAGACGTTGCCCGCGTCGACCGGGCCCGTCTGGCGCTTGATGAAGGCGGCCCAGACTCCGTAGACGAGTCCGGCGAGCAGGGCGCGGACGAGGGCGTCCCTGGCGGTGCGGCCGGTGGCCGACCGGGGGCGGTAGGGGTGCCGCCGCGAGGCGGTGGGTGCCGCATGTGCCATGACGGGCTCCTCTCTCCCAGATCCAGGGCACACCCGCCGCCCCCGCGCGGCAAGTGGATCACCCGTTCGGCGGGTCGGGCCCCGGCGGGCGAGCGCGGCCGCGGGGACCGGGGGCTGCGCGGGCGGTTCGGTGTCCAGGGTGCGCGCCGTGCCCCGGGGAGGACCGCGGACCGTTGTCGGCCGTGGCCGGCCACGTGCGTGCCGATGCGGGTCGTCGTGGGGAGCCGGCAAGGGAGGTTCGCCACCCGCCCGCAGCAACACCGCTCGCGAGCCGCCCCGCGCCCGCATTCCCTGGTGACGTGCGCACCATCATCTCGGCGGTACTCATCGTGCTCGTGGCCCTCCTGGTGCCCGCGAGCGCCGTCGCGTACTGGGCCGACCGCGAACTGGGCGACGCGGACCGCTACACCGCCGCCATGTCCCCGCTCGCCGGGGACCCGGCCGTCCAGGGCGTGGTGGCTTCCCAGGTCACCCGGGCGCTGGCGGGGCAGATCGACGCGGGCCCGTTCCAGGGCGGAGTGGAGTCCCTCCTCGGCGAGGCCATCCGCTCCTTCACCGGCACCCCCGCCTACCGCACCGCCTGGGACGCGGCCAACCGCGCCGCCCACGCCGCCTTCCTCGAAGCGCTCGCCACCGGTCACGGCGACGCCGTCACCATCGACCTCGCGCCCGTCGTCGCCCAGGTCAAGGGCGACCTCGTCGCCGACGGCGTACCGCTGGCCGACCGCATCCCGGAGACCCGCCTGTCCGTGGAGGTCATGGAGTACGACGGTCTCGGCGCCCTCCGGAAGGGATTTCGCATGCTCCAGGTCGCCGGCGTCTGGCTGCCCCTGCTGACCCTCGTCCTGGCCGCCGCGGCCATCGCCGTCGCCGTGCGCCGCCGACGGGCCGTGGCGGCCACCGGACTGGGACTGGCCGTCGGCGCCGTCCTGCTGTGGATCGCGGTGGCCGTGTGCCGGCGCCTCACCCTGGACGACCTGCCGGCCGACATCGACCGCGCGGCCGCAGGGGCGGTGTACGACGCCCTGACCGCCTTCCTGCGCACCACCGCCTGGCTGGTGCTGGCGGTCGGCCTCGCCGCGGCCCTGGCCGCCTGGCTGACCGGGCGGCTCCGCCGTACCCCATAAGCTCAGAAGGGACCCACACGCAGGCAGAACCACGCAGAATGGGCCAGAAGAACCGAATCGCGAACGGCGGCACGGAAGCGGGAATGAGCACCGAACGCACCGAACAGATAGCCGGCGGGCGCACCCGGCCGCATCCCCTGACCCCGCCCCCCTGGCTGCGCGCGGGGCTCCGGCCCGCCTCCGCCCCCATCCCCTGGGCGGCCGCCCTGCGCGCCGCCGTCGCCCTGGCCGTGCCCCTCGCCGTCGGACTCGCCCTGGACGAGCCCGAGTACGGTGCCCTCGTCTCCATGGGCGCCCTTTCCGGAGTCATCGGCGACACCGCCGACGCCTACCGGATGCGGATCCTGAACATTGCCGTCCCGCAGTTCTTCGGCGCCGTGGGGGTGGCCCTGGGCACCCTGGTCTTCGGCCACGGCTGGCTGGCCGTCGGCGCCCTCACCCTGATCGCCCTGGTCTCCGGGATGATCTCCTCCATCGGCACGGTCGCCTCCGTCTCGGGACTGCTGCTCCTGCTCAACGCGGTGATCGGCGCCGGACTGCCGCTGCCGCAGCCCTGGTGGACGGCCCCCCTGCTGATGAGCGCCGGCGGGCTGTTCGTCCTCGCGCTGACCCTGCTGGGCTGGCCGCTGCGCGGCCGCCTGCCCGAGCGCACCGCCGTCGCCGCCACCTACCTGGCCGTGGCCGACGCCCTGGAGGCCGCGGGCGGCCCCGGCGCCGCCTACGTGGAACGCCGACAGCAGGTCACCCAGGCCCTGAACCAGGCCTATGACCTGGTGCTGGGCCGGCGGGCCCGGGTGCACGGCCGCAGCCCCTCGCTGGTGCGGATGCTGGCCCAGCTCAACGTGGTGATCCCGCTCGTGGAGGCCGCCCCGGCCGCGCACCTGCGGGGACGCCCGCTGCCGCCCGCGATCCCGGCGGCCGTCCGGGACCTCGCCGCGGCCGTCGAGGAGGGCCGCACCGGGACCCCCGCCCTCGACCTGCCCGCGCCGCACACCCCCGCCGAACGGGCCATCGACTCGGCCCTGCGCCATGCGGCGACCGTCGTCCACCTCGCCGAACCGGACGTGAACAACGTCGACGACCGGCTGGGCAGGCCGGCCGCCCTGCGGGTCCGGGCCCGCCGCGCGGTGCGCGACATGATGCTCTCCAAAGCCTCCTGGCGGTACGGGCTGCGGCTCGCCCTGTGCATCGGGCTGGCACAGTGCCTGGTCTCCCTGATCGAGGTCGAACGCTCCTACTGGGTCGCCCTGACCGTCACCTTCGTCCTCAAGCCCGACTTCGGCTCGGTGTTCTCCCGGGCGGTCCTGCGCGCCCTGGGCACCGCGGCCGGGCTGGTCCTCGCCGCGGCCGTGCTCGCCGAGGTACCGCGCGGCTGGTGGGACGTACCCGTGCTGGCGGTCCTCGGCGCGCTGATCCCCGCCTTCTCCGCCAAGGGGTACGCCTTCCAGACCGCGGCGATCACCCCGGTGATCCTCATGCTCTCGGACCAGCTCAACCACCAGGGCTTCGACCTGATCCGGCCCCGGCTGCTGGACAGCCTGATCGGCTGCGCCATCACCCTGGTCGCCGGCTACCTGCTGTGGCCCGAGAGCTGGCGCACCCGGGTCGGGGACCGGCTCGCCGAGACCGTGGACGACGCCGCCCGCTACCTGGAACGCGCCTTCGCCCCGGTGGCCGACGACGCCGCCCTCGCCGCTGCCCGCACCGCCCGCCTCCAGGCCAGGCGGCGGATCTACCGGGAGCTGTCGGGTGTACGCAGCGAGTTCCAGCGGGCCCTGACGGAGCCGCCGCCGACCGGGGCGCGGGCCGCCGCGTGGTGGCCGCTGGTGGTCGCCGTCGAGCGGATCGTGGACGCGACCACCGCGGCCCGGGTCCGCGTCGACCACGGGGCGGCGCCGCCCGCCACGGAGGAGGTCGCCGTGATCGCGCGGCAGCTGCACTCCCTGGCTGACGGGGTGCGCGGCCAGGGCCTCGTGGCCCCGGTGGCTGAGCGGCCCTGCGAGGACGAGACCGGCGTGCTGGCCCCGGTCCGCCAGGAGGTCGCGGCGGCCCGGGCCATCGCCCGGCCCGGGGACTGACCGCACCGGCCCGGGTCCCCCGGACGGTCCCGTGCCCGGGCCGCGGGGCGCCCGCCGGGGCAGCATGGACGCGTGAGCCGAGAGGGCGCAACGCACGAGGGGGCCGGACCGGTCCGGGGCCGCCGCCTGCCCGCCCGCCTCCTGGTGCCGGCCCTGGCCGGCGTACTGGCGGCCGGCTGCGCCGACGTCGAAGGGCTCGGCAACGGCGGCGACCAGGGCACCGTGCGCGCCCCGCAGACCCTGTGGAAGGACATCCGCCCCGCCCCGCCCGAACCGGGCCAGCTGCCCGGCACCGCCGCCGTGGTGCCCGGGGTCACCTCTCCGGACGGCACGCTGCGGGGCGTGGACCCGCTGGACGTCGTACGCGCCGACATCACCGCGGCCGGCGCCCAGGACGGCGGGACGGGCCAACTCGTCGACCCCCGGGCGAAGGAGCGGATCGCCCGGTGCACCCAGGCCGTGGACGGCGGCCCCGACTGCCCGGTGCGCCCCCGCGTGCTGCACGATCTGACGGGCGACGGCAAGGAGGAGCTGATCACCGCCCTGGACCTCGACGGCCGGCTCAGCGAACTGCGCGTCTACACCGCCCGCGACGACGGCAGCATCGTCCGGGTGCTGTCCCGCCGCGCCGTACTGGAAGGCGTGGAGGTCGCCGCCGAGCACCTGGCGGTCCGCGAACCCTCCTCCAACCCCGAGTACGTGGCCGTCGCCGACTACGTGTGGAATCCGGACACCGGGACCATGAACCTCGAACAGCTGACCCTCGACGACTGCCGGTCCCTGCCCGGCGCCCCCCTCACCGCGGACCGGCAGCAGTGCGCGCACTGAGCAGCCTCCGCTGGAAGATCGCGCTGACCACCACCCTGGTCTGCTGCGCGGTCGCCGCCGTGCTGGGGATCCTCGTGCACAACGTGGTCGCCCGGCAGGTCGTCGGCGAGGTCCGCAAGGACGCCGACGCGGACCTGGACCACGCGCTGGCCCACTACGAGTACGGCACCGCGCACGGCGACGTGAACGTCGCCCTGGACCCGCCCGACCTGCCGGGGCAGTTGCGTGCGCTGGTCGGTCGCGGGCTGACCGGCAGCATGGTCGGCGAGCACGCCGGCAAGCCCGTCATGTGGGCGGCCGGGCCCGCGGACGACAAGGCCCTCGCGGTCTGGATCCCGTACGAGGGCACCCGCGAGCGGCTGCGGGACATCGACACCGCGATCCTCGCCTCTGCCGCCCTCGCCGCGGGACTGGTGGCCCTCGCCGGGCTCTTCCTCGCCAACCGGATCAGCCGCCGCCTGACCGCCACCGCCGCGGTGGCCCGCCGGATCAGCGCCGGGGACCTGGACGCGCGGGCCGGTTTCCCGGCCGACGCGGACGGTCCGGACGGGGGCTCGCCGTCCCGCGACGAGGTACGGGACGTGGCGCGGGCCCTCGACACGATGGCGGGCTCGCTCCAAGGCCGCCTGGAGGCGGAGAAGCGCTTCACCGCGGACGTCGCGCACGAGCTGCGCACCCCGCTCACCGGTTCCCTGGCCGCGGCGGCCCTGCTGCCGGAGGGCCGCCCCAAGGAGATGATCAACGACCGGCTCAAGGCCCTGCGCCGGCTCACGGAGGACCTGCTGGAGATCTCCCGGCTGGACTCGGGCGTGGAGCGGGCCGACCTGGCCCGGGTCGAACTGGGCCGGGCGGTGCAGCGGGCCGTCGCGGGCACCCGGGTGGCCGCGACCGTACGCGTGGTGCGCGATGCGGTGGTCCTCACCGACCGGCGTCGCCTGGACCGGATCATGGCCAACCTGCTGGTCAACGCCGACAAGCACGGCGGTCCCCCGGTCGAGGTGACGGTCGAGGGGCCCGTGGTCAAGGTCCGCGACCACGGGCCGGGCTACCCGCCCGAGCTGATCGAGCAGGGGCCGCAGCGATTCCGCACCGGCGATCCCGGACGGGGGCGGGGCCACGGGCTGGGCCTGACGATCGTGGCCGGACAGGCCGCGGTGCTGGAGATCGTCCTGGGCTTCGCCAACGCGCCCGCCGGGGGCGCGGTCACCACGCTGCGGCTGCCCGTCGGCCGCCTGCTGCCGCAGACCCCGCCGGCCGCCGCAGCACCCGACCGGGGCGGGGACGGCGGGGACGGCGGGGACGGCGGCGGGCCGCCCTCCGCATGACACGGGGTGCACACGGAACGCGGCCCGCCCCCTGCGAAGGCCGGGCCTCAAGGGGCCGGGCCTCGCAGGGGGGCGGGCCTCGCAGGGGCCGGGTCAGACACCGATGTTGCGGCCGTCCTTGCGCCAGACGGACACCACGGCCGGGCGGACGAGCTTGCCGGGGCCGTCGGGCCACACGGACTGCGGCTTCTCCACGGACGCCCCGTCGATCTCGCCCGGGTGCTGCACCGACACCAGGACGCGCTTGTCCTGGATGAGCGGGCCGCAGGTCTCCGCGCCGCGCGGGACGGTCAGGAACTGCTTCAGCTCGCCGCGGCGCTCACCGGCGGTCGCGACGCCGAACAGGCCGTCGTGGGAGCCCAGCTGGTTGCCGTCGGTGGAGATCCACAGGTTGCCGTGCGGGTCGAAGGCCACGTTGTCCGGGCAGGATATCGGGCTGACCTTGTCCTTCGGGAAGCCCGCGAAGTAGGTCGCCGGGTCGTTGGGGTCGCCGGCGACCAGGAACAGCCGCCAGGCGAACCCGTCGCCGGCCGGGTCGTCGAAGTTCTCGGCGAACTCCAGGATCTGGCCGTGCTTGTTCAGGTTGCGCGGGTTGGCCTCGGTGGCGCCTTCCTTGCCGGCCTTGCCGCGGTCGGTGTTGTTGGTCAGCGCGACGTAGACGCGGCCGGTGCGCGGGGAGGGCTCGACGTCCTCGGGGCGGTCCATCTTCGTGGCGCCCACCTTGTCGGCGGCCAGCCGCGTGAAGACGTAGACCTCCTCGGCGGTCATGCCCTCGACGTGCGAGACGTTGCCGGTGGCCAGCTTGATCCACACGCCGCTGCCGTCGAACTCCCCGTCGTCGGGGAGCTTCCCGCTGCCGTCGAGGCCGGCGGCCGGGGAGTCGCCGGTCAGCTTGGCGACGTACAGCGTGCCCTCGTCGAGGAGCGTGAGGTTGTGCTCCTTCGCCGCGCGCGAGGTGCCCTTCTTCATCTGCTTCGACGAGACGAACTTGTAGAAGTAGTCGAAGCGCTCGTCGTCGCCCATGTAGACGACCGGACGGCCGTCCTCGGTCAGGCGCGGCTGCGCGGCCTCGTGCTTGAAGCGGCCGAGCGCGGTGCGCTTGCGCGGCACGGAGTGCGGGTCGTACGGGTCCAGCTCGACGACCCAGCCGAAGCGGTGCGACTCGTTGGGCTCCTGCGCCGTGTCGAAGCGCTTGTCGAACCGCTCCCACTTGCGCTCGGTGGCGCCGGTGGTCATGCCGTAGCGCTTCAGGCGCGCGGCCGCGGTCGGGTCGGTGACCTGGCCGGCGTTGGCGAAGTACTGGTTGAAGTTCTCCTCGCCGTGGAGGGTGGTGCCCCACGGGGTGGTGCCGCCGGCGCAGTTGTTGAGGGTGCCGAGCACCTTGGTACCGGTGGGGTCCGCGGAGGTCTTCAGGAGGGGGCTGCCCGCGGCCGGGCCGGTCAGGCGGAATTCACTGCCGGTGTGCAGGCGCCGGTTGAGCTGGTGGCGGGTGACCGCGGTCAGTTTGCCGCTGCGGTGGTCCTCCTGGACGACGACCACGGACAGGCCGTGCGCGGCCCAGGCGATCTCGACCTGTTCGCGGGTCGGGTTCGCCGGGTCGTACCCCTTGAACATGAGGTTCTCGTCCGTGTACTCGTGGTTGGCCACGAGCAGCTGCCGGCGCTCGTAGTCGCCGCCGAGCGGGAGCAGGCTCAGGAAGTCGTTGTTGTAGCCGAACTGGCCGGCCTGGGCGGCTGCCGTCTGCCGGTCGGGGTTGAAGCCCGGGGCGCCCTTGACGATGGGCTCTCCCCACCGGATGACGACGTTCTGCTCGTGGCCCTCGGGCACGGTGACCTTGTCGTCGGTGTTCGGCGCGACCGGCGTGAAGCGCAGACCGCGGGCCGCCTGGCCGGCGTCCTTGGCGCCCGAGGCGGTCTCGGCGGCTTCGGCGCTCCCGCCGCCGGAGCCCGCACCGAGGGTGACGGCGGTGCCCGCGGCGGTGGCGACCGTGACGACGGCCGCCGAGCGCAGCATCGAACGGCGGGAGTAGGCGCGGGCGATGACGTCACCCGCGTACTCGTTGTCACTCGTGTTGGGCACCTCGTGGAAGCAGGCGTCGCCGCAACGGTAGCGACAGGTGAGAGCGGAACGGCCGCTCCCATGCGGGTTGCCGATGAGCGGCAGGAGCTTGCGCACGAGTGTCCTCCGGGTAGCTGCGTGGGCGCCGACAACCTGTCGGAACGATCCAGCCGTGACGGTAGGCGCGGGTTGCGCCGAAGCGGCGGCGCGGGGATGAACGGTCGGTGAACCCGGCACGTCGGTGGGACAGTTCGGGCCGGCGTGTGGCGTTGGTACGGGGGCGGAAGGGAGCCGGACGCCACGAAAGGTGCCCCTGCCGAAGATCCAGCCAGGCGGCCGATAACCTTACGTGTCCACTCTGGGCAGGGATCATCCGCGCAGCACGGACAAATGACGCACGCACTCATGCGAAAGGCCTGGCCCATGGGTATTCGGAGCTTGTTGCGCAAGGTGTTCGGACGGTCTGCGGAAGCCGTTCCGGAGACTTCGGACGCCCCTACCGCGGGCCTGCCGAGCCAGGCGGACCGCACCCCGCTGGACGCGGCGGCCGAGTTGGTGGCGGCGTCCTTCGACAACCCGACGGTTCCACCGCAGTCCGCCCCGCGCGACCGGGAGCCCGGTACGGTCCTCACGGCTCCGGCTCCGGCCGCCGCCCAGGACCCGACGGTCCCCGAGGCCCGCCGGGCGACGTCGCCCGGGGGCAAGCCCGGCGCCCCCGTCCCCGCCCCGGAGCCGGTACCCGTGCCGGCGGCCGCCGAGGCGGCCGGGGAGGCCGCGGCAAAGCCCGCACCGGCCGAAGCCGAGCCGGTCGCCGTCGTGGCCGAGCCCGAGCAGGTGACCGAAGCCGAGCCCGTCGTGGCCGAGCCCGAGCCCGTCGCCGTCGTGGCCGAGTCCGAGCCGGTGACCGAAGCCCAGCCCGAGCCCGTCGCCGAAGCCGAGGTCGAGCCCGTCGCCGTCGTGGCCGAGCCCGAGCCCGTCGCCGTCGTGGCCGAGCCCGAGCCCGTCGCTGCCGAAGCCGAGGCCGAGCCCGTCGCCGTCGTGGCCGAGCCCGAGCCCGTCGCCGAGCCCGAGCCCGTCGCCGTCGTCGCCGAGCCCGAGCCGGTCGCCGTCGTGGCCGAGCCCGAGCCCGTCGCCGAGCCCGAGCCCGTCGCCGTCGTCGCCGAGCCCGAGCCCGAGCCCGTCGTGGCCGAGGCCGAGCCCGTCGTCGCCGAGGCCGGGCCGGTGACCGCCGCCGTGGCCGAGCCCGTCGCCGTCGTCGCCGCTCCCGAGGCCGGGGCCCTGGTCGTCGGGCCCGCTGTGGGGGCGGCTGCCGTACGGCGGGCCGCGCCCGCGCTGGCCGGGGCGTACAAGGCCGCCGGGCAGGTGCTGCGCGGCAAGGGCAGGGCCGGGGTGCGGGCCAAGGTGTACCTGGTCCTGGACCGTTCGGGTTCGATGCGCGGGTTCTACAAGGACGGCAGCGCCCAGCACCTCGCCGACCACGCCCTCGCACTGGCCGCGCACCTCGACGAGGAGGCCACCGTCCACACGGTGTTCTTCTCCACGGAGCTGGACGGCGCCGCCGACCTGACCCTCGACGCCCACGACGGCGCCTGGGTGGAGGCCCGCCACGCCGAGCTCGGCCGCATGGGCCGCACCAGCTACCACGTGGCCGTGCAGGCCGTCCTGGAGCGCTACCGGAAGGACGGCGGTGAGGGCCCGGCCCTGGTCGTCTTCCAGATCGACGGCGCCCCCGACAACCGCCAGCCCGCCAAGGCCGCCCTGGCCGAAGCGGTGGCCACCGCCCCCGATCTGCACTGGCAGTTCATCGGCTTCGGCGAGGGCGACTCGAAGGCCTTCGACTTCGTGCGCAAGCTGGACTCGTCGAACACCGGCTTCTTCGCCGCGGGCCCCGCACCCGCCGAACTGACCTCCACCGCCCTGCTCAAGGGGATTCTGGAGCGGTTCTAGCCGGAAGCGGCACCCTGCACGAACGGCCCGGGATCCAGTGGATCCCGGGCCGTTCGTCACGCACGGGTCAGCGCGCGGCGTCCGGGTGGACGGCCTCGGCGACCGGCTTGGCCTCCGCGGCCTTCGTCTCCACCGGCTTGCGCAGCGCGATGTTCAGCTCGCGCAGACGGGACTCCTCCAGCACCGTCGGCGCGCCCATCATCAGGTCCTGCGCGTTGCCGTTGAGCGGGAAGGCGATCGTCTCGCGGATGTTCGGCTCGTCGGCCAGGAGCATCACGATGCGGTCGACGCCGGGGGCGATGCCGCCGTGCGGCGGGGCGCCCAGGCGGAACGCCCGGAGCATGCCCGCGAACTCGCGCTCGACGGTCTCGGCCTCGTAGCCCGCGATCTCGAAGGCCTTGAGCATGACCTCGGGCTCGTGGTTGCGGATGGCGCCGGAGGACAGCTCGATGCCGTTGCAGACGATGTCGTACTGCCACGCCAGGATGTCGAGCGGGTCCTTCTCCTCCAGGTCCTTCATGCCGCCCTGCGGCATGGAGAACGGGTTGTGGGAGAAGTCGATCCTGCCGGTCTCCTCGTCCTTCTCGTACATCGGGAAGTCGACGATCCAGCAGAAGCGGAAGACGTTCTCCTCGAACTGGCCGGCGCGCTTGGCGGCCTCGACGCGGACGCCGGACATGATCTTGGAGACCTCGTCGAACTCGCCCGCGCCGAAGAACACTGCGTGGCCGGGGACCAGGCCGAGACGCTCGGTGAGGACCTTGACGTTCTCCTCGGTGAGGAACTTGGCGATCGGGCCGGTCAGCGCGCCGTCCTCGCCGACGCGGACCCAGGCCAGGCCCTTGGCGCCCAGCGAGATCGCGTACTCGCCGAGGCCGTCGAAGAACTTGCGCGGCTGCGCGGCGGTGTCCGGGACGGCCAGCGCGCGCACGTGCTTGCCGGCGAACGCCTTGAACTCCGAGCCCTCGAACACGTCGGTGATGTCGACGAGTTCCAGCTTGGCCCGCAGGTCGGGCTTGTCGTTGCCGTACTTGAGCATCGACTCGCGGAACGGGATCCGCGGGAAGGGCGAGGTGACCTCGCGGCCGTTGCCGAACTCCGTGAAGATCTCGGTCATCAGGCGCTCGATCGGCTGGAAGACGTCCTCCTGCTCGACGAAGGACATCTCCACGTCGAGCTGGTAGAACTCGCCCGGCGAGCGGTCGGCGCGGGCGTCCTCGTCGCGGAAGCACGGCGCGATCTGGAAGTAGCGGTCGAAGCCGGAGATCATCAGCAGCTGCTTGAACTGCTGGGGCGCCTGCGGCAGCGCATAGAACTTGCCCGGGTTCAGGCGGGAGGGGACGACGAAGTCACGGGCGCCCTCGGGGGAGGTCGCGGTGAGGATCGGGGTCGCCATCTCGTTGAAGCCGAGGGCCACCATCTTGGAGCGGATGGAGGCGATGACGGCGGACCGCAGCATGATGTTGCGGTGCATGCGCTCGCGGCGCAGGTCGAGGAAGCGGTACTCCAGGCGCCGCTCCTCGTTCACCCCGTCGTCGGTGTTGATGGTGAAGGGGAGCGGGGCGGCCGCGCCGAGCACCTCGACCGAGGAGACCTCGACCTCGACCTCACCGGTGGGCAGCTCGGGGTTGACGTTGTCCGCGCCGCGCGAGACGACCTTGCCGTCGATGCGGACGACGGTCTCCTTGGTGACGCTGCTCAGCGCCTCGTTCGCGGCGGTGCCGGGGCGGGCCACGAGCTGCGTGATGCCGTAGTGGTCACGCAGATCGATGAAGAGGATGCCGCCCAGGTCTCGACGGTTGTGCAGCCAGCCGCTCAGCCGGACGTCGGAGGCGACGTCGGAGGCACGGAGCTCGCCGCACGTGTGGGACCTGTACCGATGCATCAGTCATCCAGTTCTACGGGATACCAGGGTGGATTCAACCGTCCCAAGGTTACCGTCCGGGCGGCGGACCGGTCGGGCACCTCCGGACCGCCCGGGGGGAAGGGGCCCTGCGCGGCCTCGGACAGGCACACCGGGGGCATCACCTGTAAAGATGACCAGGTGCGCACCGAGGACGTCCTGGCCGCCATCGCCACCGGTCTGTGGCGGTGGGACAACGCCTCCGGGACGGTCACCCTCGACGGCGAGGCCGCCCGGCTGCTCGGGCTGCCCGCGCAGCCGGTGGTGCTGCCGGAGGTCGCCGTGCGCTCCCGCTTCCACCCGGTGGACTGGAACGAGATCAACGGCATCGTCAACCTCGCCGTGGCCGAGGACACCCTCGCCGAGGCCCGGCTGCGGATCATGGACGAGGACGGGCGGGTGCTGCGGACCGTGCGCAGCCGCTCCAAGCCGGTGGAGAACCGGTCCCCCGACGGCCGCGTCGACTACGAGCTGATCGGCACCATCCAGGAGATCGCCGAGCCCCAGCCGGGGACCACGGCCGTGCACACCCCGATCACCGGCGACTGGCGCCGCTCCCGCGAGGCGTTCCTGCTGGACGCGGGACGGGCCCTGGCGGAGGCCCGCTCCACGGCCGAGGTGCTGCGGGTCGCGGCCTCGCTGTCGATGCCCGGCTTCAACCCCGACGGGCTGGCCGTCTTCGGCGTGGACGGCGAGCGGCTGTCGGTGATCGGGCACCACGGGCACGGCCCGGGCGACGAGGGCCCCTTCGCGGAGATGCGCACGGACACGGACTACCCGGCCGCGGAGGTCGTCCGGACTGGCCGGGCGATCTACCTGCCGTCCCCCGAGGACTACAAGCGGCGCTTCCCGGCGACCTGGCCGCTCGCCCAGCGCTTCGGCCGGGTGTCCTGGGCCTTCCTGCCGCTGATCGTGGCCGGGCGGACCATGGGCGCCTGGATGGCCGCCTTCAAGCACCCGGTGTCCTTCTCGCCCGATGAGCGGTCCGTCCTGACGACGGTGGCCCGGATGCTGGCGCAGGCGCTGCAGCGGGCCGGGGTGGCCGAGTCGGAGCGGGAGCTCACCACCGGCCTGCAGCGCTCGATGATGCCGCAGCTCGGCCCGGAGATCCCGGGCATGGTCCTCGCGGCCCGGTACGTCCCGACCGGCGGCGGCCTCCAGGTCGGCGGCGACTGGTACGACGTGATCCCGTTGCCCTCCGGCCGCTTCGCCCTGGTCATCGGGGACGTGCAGGGGCACGACGTACGGGCGGCCGGACTGATGGGGCAGCTGCGGATCGCGGTGCGCGCCTACGCCTCGGAGGGCCACCGGCCCGATGCGGTGCTCTCCCGCGCCTCCCGGTTCCTCGTCGGGCTGTGCTCCTCCCAGGAGGGCGACGCGCCCGGCGGGGCGGGGGCGGGCGCCGGCGCGGACGCGGACTTCCACAGCCCGCGCTTCGCCACCTGCCTGTACGTGGAGTGCGACCCGCAGACCGGGGTCCTGGAGCTGGCCCGCGCCGGCCACCCCGACCCCGCCGTCCGGATGGCCGACGGCACGGTCCTGATGCGGCCCACCTCGGGCGGCCTACCGCTGGGCATCGTCCCGGACACCGACTACCCCACGACCCGGTTCACCCTGGAGCCCGGCGAGACGATGATGCTGTGCACCGACGGGCTCATCGAGACCGGCGGCCACGACCTCGACACGGGCTGGGCCCGGCTGCGCGCCATCCTGGAGGCGCAGACGCCCGGCTCCGGGGCGGCGGACCCCGCGCACGGCCTGCCGGGGCACGCGGAGGCCGCGCGCCCGGCGGCCGGACACCTGGAGCAGCTGGCCGACCTGCTGGTCCAGGCGGTGCACGGGCCGTCCTCGCACCACACCACGGGGCCGCTCGCCGACCGGCGCGAGGACGACATAGCCGTGGTCCTGCTGTGGCGGGAGAGCGAGGACTGCGGCTGCGGCACGGCCCGGCCGGACGCGCGTCCCGCGCGCCGCACGATGCTGACCGTGGCGCAGGCGGAGCCGGAGCGGATCGCGGGCGCCCGCCGGCAGATCCGCGAGCTGCTGCACGACTGGGCGGACGCCGAACAGGTGGACTCGGCGGTGCTCATGGTGTCCGAGATGGTCACGAACGTGCTGATGCACACGGACGGCGACGCGCTGCTGGTGGCGGAGGCCGTGGGCGAGCTGGGCGAGCGGCGGCTGCGCGTCGAGGTCGCCGACGGGAGCGACGAGCTGCCGCACAAGCGCCGGCCCGGGGAGATGGCCTCCAGCGGCCGCGGGGTCCTGCTGATGGAGATGCTGGCCGACACCTGGGGCGTGGACCCGCGCGGCGAGGGAAAGTCCATCTGGTTCGAGCTGGAGGAGCAGTCCAAACCGGATCCCGACCCGCTGGGCTGAGGTCCCGGGCACGGGGCGGCCGCCCGCACCACAGCGGCGGGCGCACCACGGCCGCGGGCCCGGTACAGCCGCGGGCGCACCACGGCCGCGGGCCCGGTACGGCCGCGGGCGCATCACAGCCGCGGGCGCACCACAGCCGCGGGCGCACCACGGCCGCGGGCCCGGTACGCCAGTGCGGCGACCGGGCCCTTCGGCCGGCGTGGGCCGGCGGCGTCTGCGTGCTAGCGCGTGCGCTCGGTGGTGGGGATGGTGCCCAGCCGGCCCGCCTGGAAGTCGTCGAAGGCCTGCTGGAGCTCGTGCTTGCTGTTCATCACGAACGGCCCGTAGTGCGCCATCGGTTCGCGGATCGGGCGCCCCCCGAGGAGGACGACCTCCAGGTCCGGGGTGTGCGCGTCCTGTGCGGCGTCCGCCCGCACGGTGAGCGAGCCGCCCTCGCCGAAGACGACGGTCTGCCCGGTGTGGACGGGCCTGCGCTCCTCGCCGACCGTCCCGCGCCCGGCCATCACGTAGAGCAGGGCGTTGAAGTCCTGCCGCCACGGCAGGGTGATCTGCGCCCCCGGCGTGACGGTCGCGTGGACCATGGTGATCGGGGTGTGGGTGATGCCGGGGCCCTCGTGGCCGTCCAGCTCGCCGGCGATCACGCGGAGCAGGCCGCCGCCGTCCGGAGTGGACAGGAGCTGGACCTGGCCGCCGCCGATGTCCTGGTAGCGCGGGGGCATCATCTTGTCGGAGGCCGGGAGGTTCACCCACAGCTGGAGTCCGTGGAAGAGGCCGCCGGAGAGGACGAGGGACTCCGGCGGGGCCTCGATGTGCAGCAGGCCCGCGCCGGCGGTCATCCACTGGGTGTCGCCGCCGTTGATGACCCCGCCGCCGCCGTTGCTGTCCTGGTGGACGAAGGTTCCGTCGATCAGGTAGGTGACGGTCTCGAAGCCGCGGTGCGGGTGCCAGGGGGTGCCCTTGGGCTCGCCCGGCGCGTACTCCACCTCGCCCATCTGGTCCATCATGATGAACGGGTCGAGGTACTGGTAGTTGATCCCCGCGAACGCGCGGCGCACCGGGAATCCCTCGCCCTCGAACCCACCGGGCGCGGTGGTGACGGCCAGCACCTTGCGCGGGACGGCCGACTGCGGCTCGGCCACGCGGGGGAGCGTCAACGGGTTCTCAACAGTCACTGCGGGCATGGTCAGGACCTCCTTCTGGCATCGACTTTAGTTGAAAGTCGAACTTTCTGCCACACCTGCGCTCAACCGGCCGATCCCCGCGGACATTCCCGAGGACATTCCCGCGGACATTCCCGCGGCGGACCAACCCCCGGGCCCCGCCCCGCGTCCTCCCCTGCGTGATGGATCTCTTCGGCTTCGACGACCCCGGTGGGCACGAGGAAACCCGCAGGCCGGGCCCCCTGTGGAAGCACGCGCTCCGGGTGGTGGCCGTCACCGCCTGCGGGCTCGGACTCGGCTGGGCCGCCGCGGCCTTCCGCCTGGGACCGCCCGAGTACGGCATCCCCCGCGCCGCCCCCGGCTCCCCCTGGGCCCTGCTGGGCGTCTGCGGCGGGGCGGGACTGGCCGCCGCGGCCCTGCTGCGCGGCGCCGCGGCGCGGATCCCGGTCTACGCCCCCGGCCGGGTCGGCTTCGTCCTCGTGTTCCTGGCGACCAGGCTCGCCCTCGGCTTCCGGCCCGGCCCGGCCGCACTGGCCGCGGGCGCGGCCGGCGTCCTGCTGGCCGCCCTCGGCTGGTGCGCCTTCGCCGCGACGACCCGCCGCCCCGCCGACCGGACCCCGGCGGGCCGCGACCCCGCCTGACCGCCGGGACCCCCGTACCCGGCGTGGGCGGGGCCGCCCCCGTCCCCTCGATGCTCCGCCGCGCACCGCAGGCGCCGCCATCCTTTCGGCCCTGCCCGAAGGGAGCCGCCGTGCGGGCGCCGGCGGGATCAGCCGCCGCTGCGCAGCAGGTCCACGCCCAGACCGGTCGCCGCGTGCAGCACCGCCTTGCCGTCCCGTTCGGTGGTGATCAGGCCCGCCGCCCTCAGGGTGCGGGTGTGCTCGGATACCGAGGGCAGCGAGATGCCCAGGTCACGGGCGAGTTCACTGGTGGTGCGCCGGTCCGTCAGCCGGTGCAGCACGGCCGCCCGGGTCCGGCCCAGCAGGGCGTCCAGCGAACCCTCCGCCCCGTCCGGGGCGACCAGCGGCAGCGGGGTCAGCGCCGGGTACAGCAGCACGTGCGAACCGCCCGGCAGGCCGGCCAGCAGCGGGCGCCCGGTCCAGAACGCCGAGGGCATCAGCACCAGCCCACGGCCGCCCAGCCCGCGCCCGTCCGGGCCCCCGGCCTCGAAGTGCGGGGGGCCGGGCACCTCGAAGGCCGTACCGCGCCAGCGGGCGCGCGGATGGGTGCTGGCCAGCGCCGCCTTGATGCCGTGCCCGGCCAGCAGCCGGGCCCGCCAGGCCACGTCCGCCCGGAAGGAGCGGCGTATCCCGCCCCAGCGCGGGGCGATCACCGTCTCGTGCGCCGCCCGCAGCGCCCCGTCCAGCAGGGCCCAGGCCTCCCGCTCCTGCCCCCACAGGGCACGCAGCCAGCCGCCGGGGTCGCCGCCGCCGCGGCTGCGGGACACCGCCCGCGCCAGCTCCTCGTCCGCCAGGCCCCGCCCGGCCTCCCGTACGGCGTCCAGCGCGGCCTCGAAGTCCGGCACCAGCGGCTCCAGGAACCCCGGATTGTCCCCGTCGGGGCGCAGCAGCTCCAGCAGGGGCCGGGCCGGCGCCGGGAACTCACGGGCGAGCCGGTAACGCCAGCGGCCGAAGACGGCGGGCTCGTCGGTCCGCTGCCCGGCCACCAGGGCGAGGCACAGCTCCACCAGCGGCAGCGGCTCGGCGGCGAAGGTCACGTCGAGCAGGTCCTCCGCACTGAAGTGCACCCTGAGCACGACCCGCCCCCTCCGTCCGCCGCGTCCCCCGCCGCACGCCCGGCCGCCCGCGCGGCACCGGCGTCTAGCCGTACATGCGGCGCATGGCGTAGTCGACCATCTGCTCGACCGCCTTCGCGTCGAAGACCATGCGGTGGTCGCCCTCCATGTCGAGGACGAAGCCGTAACCGGTGGGCAGCAGGTCGATCACCTCGGCGCCGGTGATCACGAAATACTTGGACTCCTTGCCGGCGTACCGGCGCAGCTCCTTGAGCGTGGTGAACATCGGGATGACCGGCTGCTGCGTGTTGTGCAGGGCCAGGAACCCGGGGGTGTCACCGCGCGGGCAGTAGACCTTCGAGGTGGCGAAGATCTGCTGGAAGTCCTCGGCGGACAGCGAACCGGTGGTGAAGGCCCGCACGGCGTCGGCGAGCGACGGCGGCGAGGGCTCGGGGTACAGCGGCGGCTGCTGCGCGTAGCCCTGCTGGGGCGGGGGCTGCGCGTAGCCCTGCTGGGCGCCCGGGTTCTGGTCGTAGCCGTACATGCGGCCCACCCTACCGAGCCCCCGCCGCCGTACCGGCCGGTACCGGCCAGCCGTCTCAGCCGCCGAGCGCCCCGGCCTTCAGCGCCTGCACGAAGGGGGCCCACGCGCCGGCCGCCACGATCACGGCGGGCCGTCCGCGGTCCTTGGTGTCCCGGACGGGGACGACTCCGGGGACTCCGTCGGCGACCTCGACGCACACGCCGCCGTCGGTGTTGCTGTAACTACTCTTGCGCCAGCACGCAGCGCTCAAATCAATGTGCCTGCTTGCCATTTCGGTAGTCCTCCGCAGCCGTCTCGATCAGGGCGAGGGACGCCTCGGGCGGTAACGCGGCAGCCCTGAGCAGATCGTACGACCTTCGGTAGCGCTTCACGATGGCCGGATCATCGACTGTGACGCCGCTGTGCAAGGACTCCGTATAGACGAGCGGTGGCGCGTCAGCGAAGGTCAGGATCAGGAGGGTTCCGGCGGCCGTGAAAGGGTGCGCTCCGGCGTTCCACGGGAGGATTTGTGGAACGATCCTCCGGCGCCTGCCCAAGGCGGCGACACGGTCCAGCTGTAGCGCCATCCCCGCAGGCGGGAGGACCGGCAGCCGAAGCATCGATTCGTGCAGGATGACCCAGTATTCCGTCGCCCTCTGCTCATCCTCGAAGAGACGGGCTCGCGCGAGGCGGGCGTTGACCTTCACATCGGTCTCCGCCTGAGGTTCCAGGGGGCGTTCCGCTCGGAAGAGGGCCCGCGTGTACAGCTCGGTTTGCAGCACGCCCGGGAAGACGGTCGGACACCACTCGTCGATGGTCTCCGCGAACTTCTCGGCCTCCAGAACCCTCTCGGCGTACTTGGCCTGGCCGATGGTCCGCGCCTTGCGCACTTCTTCGCACCGCCGTCCGAAGAAGCCGTCGGTACCCAGCACCCGGTCGACGTGCCGCGCCAGCTCCTCCGGCATGCGCCGCTGCCCGCGCTCGATCTCGCTCAGGTAGCTGGCGCCGTAGAAGCTGCCTTCCACCACCTGCTGAAGCGTGAGGCCCGCCGCCTCCCGGCGCCACCGCAACTCCTTGCCGTAGAAGGCCGGAACGCTCTCCGAACCGTCAATGTCCTTGCGTGCGGCCATCGCCAGGGCCTGCCTTCCACACTTCGCGCCGTGGAACCGGAAACCCTTCCCACCGTACGGGCCGCACCCCCAGCCTGTGAGGTGTTCGTCACACTCCGCACACGAAGGGTCCGTCCATGACCGCCCCCACCCCCGACGCCGTCTCCCGGACGGCTTTGCTCGCGCTCCGCGAGGCGCTCGCCGCGCACGGGATCACGCTGCCCTCCCTCGGGCTGCACCTCATGTCGTACGCCGGGAGCTACGCGACCCCGCCCCTGATCGCCCTCGGCAACTGCAACCCCGGCACGGCCCGCGCCCTCGCCGACGCCCTGAACCGGGCCCCCGGCCGGTGAGGCCGTTCCGCGCCGGGGTGCTCGCCCTGCCGCAGGAGCTGGCGGCGCTGCGGCGGGTCGTACGGGCCCACGTGGGCGGGCCCTGCGACGACCTCCAGCTGTGCGTGAGCGAGCTGGTCGGCAATGTGATCCTGCACCTCGGCGAGGGCACTCCCGTGACCCTCGCCATCAGCCGTACGACCGAGGGCCGCACCCGCGTGGAGCTCGCCGACCCCGACCACCGGGTGTGGCCCGTGCTGCGCCGGGCGGCGGACGGGGACGAGGGCGGCCGGGGCCTGGTCCTGCTCGATGCCGTCGCCGCCCGCTGGGGCGTGCACCCCGGGCCGGGCGGCGGCAAGACGGTCTGGGCCGAGCTGGCCCACCCCTAGTGCTGTGACCGGTACGGCCCGGTCCGGGCCCCGGGCCGGGCGCAGCTCACGGCTTGACTCCCGTCACAGTCGTGCGCCAGGGGTTGCGGCTTATTACCCGCGGGTAGCATCATGTCGTTACCGATTGGTATGTAACGAGGAATCTGTCTCCCCGAGCCTTAACGGAGCCGTCGCCATGGGGCACTACAAGTCGAATCTCCGCGACATCGAGTTCAACCTCTTCGAGGTGCTCGGCCGCGACAAGCTGTACGGCACCGGTCCCTTCGAGGAGATGGACACCGAGACCGCCAAGAGCGTCCTGTCCGAGCTCGCCCGCCTCGCCGAGAACGAGCTGGCCGCCTCCTTCGAGGACGCCGACCGCAACCCGCCGGTCTTCGACCCGGCCACCAACACCGCGCCGGTGCCGGCCGCCTTCAAGAAGAGCTACGAAGCCTTCATGGACTCGGAGTACTGGCGGCTGGGCCTGCCCGAGGAGATCGGCGGCACCACCTCGCCCCGCTCCCTCATCTGGGGCTACGCGGAGCTGCTGCTCGGCTCGAACCCGGCCATCTGGATGTACTCCTCCGGCCCGGCGTTCGCCGGCATCCTCTTCGAAGAGGGCAACGAGGCGCAGAAGAAGGTCGCGCAGATAGCCGTCGACAAGCGCTGGGGCTCCACCATGGTGCTCACCGAGCCGGACGCCGGCTCGGACGTCGGCGCCGGCCGCACCAAGGCCGTCCAGCAGGCCGACGGCTCCTGGCACATCGAGGGCGTCAAGCGCTTCATCACCTCCGGTGAGCACGACATGGAGGAGAACATCCTCCACTACGTCCTCGCCCGCCCCGAGGGCCACGGCCCCGGCACCAAGGGCCTGTCCCTCTTCCTGGTCCCGAAGTTCCACTTCGACTGGGAGACCGGCGAGCTGGGCGAGCGCAACGGCGTCTACGCCACCAACGTCGAGCACAAGATGGGCCTCAAGGCCTCCAACACCTGCGAGATGACCTTCGGCGACCAGCACCCCGCCAAGGGCTGGCTGATCGGCGACAAGCACGACGGCATCCGCCAGATGTTCATGATCATCGAGTTCGCCCGGATGATGGTCGGCACGAAGGCCATCGCCACCCTCTCCACCGGCTACCTCAACGCGCTGGAGTACGCCAAGGAGCGCGTGCAGGGCCCGGACCTGGCGAACTTCATGGACAAGACCGCGCCCAAGGTCACCATCACGCACCACCCCGACGTGCGCCGCTCCCTCATGACGCAGAAGGCGTACGCCGAGGGCATGCGCGCCCTCGTCCTGTACACCGCCTCCGTCCAGGACGAGATCCAGGTCAAGCAGGCCGCGGGCGAGGACGCCTCCTCCCTCGTCGGCCTCAACGACCTGCTCCTGCCGATCGTCAAGGGCTACGGCTCGGAGAAGTCCTACGAGCAGCTCGCCCAGTCGCTGCAGACCTTCGGTGGCTCCGGGTACCTCCAGGAGTACCCGATCGAGCAGTACATCCGCGACGCCAAGATCGACACCCTCTACGAGGGCACCACCGCCATCCAGGGCCAGGACTTCTTCTTCCGGAAGATCGTCCGCGACCAGGGCGCCTCCCTGAACGTCCTCTCCGAGACGATCAAGAAGTTCCTGGCCGAGTCGGCCGGCGACGACGAGCTCGCCCCGGCGCGCGACGCCCTCGCCAAGGCCGCCGTCGACCTGGAGGCCATCGTCGGCCAGATGATCGTCGACCTCACCGCCACCGGCGAGGACGTCAAGAACATCTACAAGGTCGGCCAGAACACCACCCGCCTGCTGATGGCCTCCGGTGACGTGGTCGTCGGATACCTGCTGCTCAAGGGCGCCGCCGTGGCCGCCGAGAAGCTCGCCGCCGGCGCCTCCGCCAAGGACGTGCCCTTCTACACCGGCAAGATCGCCGCCGCGAAGTTCTTCGCAGCCCAGGTCCTGCCGGGCGTCTCGGTCCAGCGCCAGCTCGCCGAGACCGTCGACAACTCCCTCATGGAGCTCGACGAAGCCGCCTTCTAGGCTGCGCCGTCGCGCCGACGCACCTGGATGCGGCGCACCACAGCGGCCGGGCCTCCCACGGAGGCCCGGCCGCTGCCGTTACACCGCCCCTGTCCTGCGCCTTTCCTCGATGTCAGCCGTTCATGGGACGCTCGTACGCATGAGTCCACAGGATCAGCACGGCAGCAGGGGGTACTCCGTCCCGACCGGACGGCCGTACGCCCTCAAAGAGCTGCAGGCGAGCCTGGGCAGCCTCGGCGACCACCTCCGGGAGCTCTACGACGGCGCCCACCCCGCCGAGTACGACGGCATCGCCGACGCCCTCTACGTGGCCTTCCAGACCGCCGCCGGCCTCGCCCCCGCCAGGAGCTACACCGGCTGCCCCCAGCACCCCAACGGCGCCCTCGACCCCGAGGCCCCCGACGGCTGGGGCCGCTGCCTCCTGTGCAACGACCGCCGCCGCCTCGGACTGCGCGGCCCCGGCGCCCGCCCGGGCGCCGCACCCCCCGCCGGGGAGCAGCGGCGGCTGGGCTACCCCGTCCCGGAGCCCCCGTACTCCCTCGACGTCCTGCGGACCTGGCTGCGCACCGTCGAAGACCAGCGCTTCCACCTGGGACTCTCCTCCGCGGCCGAGGACTTCGTGCGCATCGCCGACGACCTGCACTGCGCCTTCATCGTCGCCCGCGAACTGTCCCGGCCGCGCAACGCCTCCGGATGCTCCGAGCACCCCGGCGCGCCCATCGACCCGGACGCGCCCCCCGGCGAGGCCTGTATCTTCTGCGCCGGACGCAAGAGGCGCGCGCAGCGCTCCGCGCAGACCCCCGAGATGCTCCCGCGCATCCGCCGGGGCGAGCGCAGGCAACTGCAGCGAAGATTCGAGCGTCCGCCGGGCTGAGAGCCGACGGGACCGCAGATCACCACCCCCGCGGTCCCGGCTCCTGCCATCCGCCGCAGTCCGGCCATGACGAACACGACCGTCGTTAAGGTGAACCACATGAGCTCTCCCGCCCGCTTCGACCGCGGCCACACCGACGATCTGATGACCTTTTTGACGGCCAGTCCGTCGCCGTACCACGCCGTGGCCAACGCCGCCGAGCGGCTGGAGAAGGCAGGCTTCAGGCAGTTGTCGGAAACGGACGCCTGGGACGCGGGCACCGGGGGCAGGTTCGTGCTCCGCGGCGGCGCGCTCATCGCCTGGTACGTCCCGGAGGGCGCGGCCGCCCACACCCCCTTCCGGATCATCGGCGCGCACACCGACTCCCCCAACCTGCGCGTCAAGCCCCTCCCGGACACAGGCTCGCAGGGCTGGCGGCAGATCGCCGTCGAAATCTACGGCGGCACCCTGCTGAACACCTGGCTCGACCGGGACCTGGGCCTCGCAGGCCGGCTCACCCTGCGCGACGGCACCGAACACCTGGTCAACGTGGACCGCGCCCTGCTGCGCGTCCCCCAGCTCGCCGTCCACCTGGACCGGTCGGTGAACACCGAGGGCCTCAAGCTCGACAAGCAGCGCCACATGCAGCCCATCTGGGGCCTCGGCGAAGTCCAGGAAGGCGACCTCATCGCCTTCCTTGAAGAGGAAGAGGGCCTGCCCCAGGGCTCCGTGGCCGGCTGGGACCTGATGGTGCACTCCATCGAGCCGCCGTCCTACCTGGGCCGCGACCGCGAACTCCTCGCCGGCCCCCGCATGGACAACCTGCTGTCGGTGCACGCCGGGATCGCGGCCCTGGCCGCCACCGCCTCCGGACCCGGCGCCGGCCGACTCGACCACATCCCGGTGCTCGCCGCCTTCGACCACGAGGAGAACGGCTCGCAGTCCGACACCGGCGCGGACGGCCCCCTGCTGGGCAACGTGCTGGAACGTTCGGTCTTCTCCCGCGGCGGCTCCTACGAGGACCGCGCCCGGGCCTTCGCCGGCACCGTCTGCCTCTCCTCCGACACCGGCCACGCCGTACACCCCAACTACGCCGAACGGCACGACCCTTCGCACCACCCCCGCGCCAACGGCGGCCCGATCCTGAAGGTCAACGTCAACCAGCGCTACGCCACCGACGGCAGCGGCCGGGCCGTCTTCGCCGACGCCTGCGAGCGGGCCGGAGTGCCGTGGCAGACCTTCGTCTCCAACAACGCGATGCCCTGCGGCACGACGATCGGACCCATCACCGCGGCCCGCCACGGCATCCAGACCGTGGACATCGGCGTGGCCATCCTCTCCATGCACAGTGCACGCGAACTGTGCGGAGCCGACGACCCGTTCCTCCTGGCCAACGCCCTGACGGCGTTCCTCGAAGGCTGACGCACACGGGCCCGCCCCGGACGGCGTCCGGGGCGGGCTCCCGCACACCGCTCAGGCCCCGTCGTCCATACCGGCGAGGACCAGCGGCAGGCGGGCGGCGCCGCCCGCCGCCACCGTCACCGGAACCCCCCAGTCCTGCTGGTGCACATGGCACGCCGGGTACTCGTTCGCCGGATCGTCGTCGCAGGACGCCGCCATCGCCGACACGTGCAGCACACCCTCCGAAACCTCCGGGTTGAGCTCCAGCTCCCGGAACAGGTCCGTCCCGGCGCCCTCCCCGGCCACCAGCAGCTCCGGCGGGGTCGAGGACACCAGCAGCCGCGTCGACGGCCCGTACCGGGTGTCGAGCTTCTGCCCGGCCGGCGCCTGGAACACCACGTCCAGCCGCAGCGCACCGGGCGCCACCTCCGTCGCGGCCCGCTGCGTACGGTGCGCCACGGAGTCCACGCGGACCGCCTCCTCCGGCAGCCGCAGCCGGGTCAGCCGGTGCCGGGCGGACTCCACCACCACGATGTCCCCGCCGTCCAGCACGGCGTCGCTGGGCTCGCGCAGATCGGTCGCCAGGGTGGAGACCTCGCCGGTGGCGGGGTCGTAGCGGCGCAGCGCGTGGTTGTACGTGTCGCACACCGCGACCGAGCCGTCGGGCAGGGCGGTCACCCCGAGCGGGTGCTGGAGCAGGGCCTGGCCCGCCTGACCGTCGCGGTGGCCGAAGTCGAACAGCCCGGTGCCGACGGCGGAGGTGACGGCGTAGCCCGAGTCGACGGCGTGGACGTAGCGCAGGGCGCTGGTCTCGGAGTCCGCGACCCACAGCCGGTCCCCGGCCGCGGCGAGCCCCGAGGGCTGGGCGAACCAGGCCTCGGCGGCCGGCCCGTCGAGCAGGCCCTCGTTGGTGGTGCCGGCCGCGACCTCGACCGTCCCGCCCTCCGGGTCCCAGGTCCACAGCTGGTGGACGCCGGCCATGGCGATCCACACCCGGCCCTGCCACCAGGCGACGTCCCACGGCGAGGACAGGTCCACCTCCCGCGCCGGGCCGGAGGTCGGCGAGCCCTGCCACCACTGGCGCCCCGTCCCGGCGACGGTCTCGACGGACCCGGTCGCGGGGTCGAAGCGGCGCAGCGCGTGGTTGACGGTGTCGGCGACGACGACGCTGCCGTCGGGCAGCAGCGCCAGCCCCTGCGGCTCGCTGAAGCTGTCGGCGGTGAACCCGCGCTTGCCGCTGCCGATGCGCCGTACGACGCTCTCCCCGTCGGCGGCCAGCTCCACCAGCTGGTGCCGCGTCGAATCCGACACCAGGAAGGTCCCGCCGGGCAGCGCGAGCGCCTTCCCGGGGAACCGCAGGTCGGTGGCGACCGGCTCGGGCGCCACGTACGGCCCGTCCCCGCGCCGCAGGGTGCCCTTGGCCTCGTGCTCCGCCTCCAGCTCCGCCACGAGCCGCTCGATGGCGTGCGCATGCCCCTCGCCGGCGTGCTGGGCGACGATGTACCCCTCGGGGTCGATCACGACGAGCGTGGGCCAGGCCCGCACGGCGTACTGCTTCCAGGTGGCGAGCTCGGGGTCGTCGAGCACCGGGTGGTGCACCTCGTACCGCTCGACGGCGTCCACGACGGCAGCGTGCTCGGCCTCGTGCACGAACTTCGGCGAGTGCACCCCGATGATCACGACGGTGTCCCGGTGCTTCTCCTCAAGCTCCCGGAGCTCGTCGAGGACGTGCAGGCAGTTGATGCAGCAGAAGGTCCAAAAATCCACAACAACGCACTTACCTCGCAGGTCAGCGAGGGTGAGATCTTTCCCGCCGGTGTTCAGCCAGCCACCCTTGCCGATCAGCTCGGGGGCACGGACACGGGCACGCTTGCGGGGTGCGGGCGCGGGGGTGGGCGCCGGGGCAGCATCGTTCATCCTTCAAGCTTGCCATCCTGGTATGAACGTCGGATCACACGCGTACGGCAGGGCCTACGACAGGGGAGCGAAGGTTGGCTACGGACGAGGGCGAGACGGCGCGGACGGTGCAGGGGTTCATGGCGCTGCCGGGGCCGGTGGAGGGCCGTAGGGAGGTGTTCGCCGGATGCGTGGCGGAGGTCGTCCGGGTCCTCGGGCTCGATGTCGTTCACAAGCCGCAGCCCGGCAATCCACGAACTTGGGTGAACCAAGCTCGGACGGCGCTGTACAAGGCCTGCCGCCGGGACCTGATCCTTTCCGAGGAGTCCTTCGAGACGCTGATCAAGGCAGCCGTCTACGACCCCGACCCGAGCTTCAACCGCCATTTCCTCGAACCGGCGCTGAACGCGTTCGGGCGCGGGCGGGTCCAAGCCTCGTTGCTCGGATACCTGCGGGCGGGCACGGACGTCGAGCGGGCGGGCGCGGCGAATGCCTGGTACTGGTCGGCTCTACCCCTGCGTATGCCCACCGTACGGGCGGAGCACCCCGCAGGCACCGGTCCGGCGGAGCCCGACGACGCCCCGACCGTGGTGGCCGAGTGGTACGAAACCGCGCTACGCGAGTTCGTGATCAACGAGCACCTGGACGTCCGGCGCTGCATCCTGCCGGGCCTGCCGCTCCGGAGGTCGGCCTATCCGCCGGAGCTGCACGACCTGGTGGACGCGGCAGTGGCGATAGCCCGGTCGCATCCGGACGAGTACATCCGCCACCGCGTGGAACACCAGGTCGGTGACTGACCCCCTCACTGGGCACGCTCGACCACGGCGACTTCCGAGAACTCGCGCAGGAAGGTCATGTGCCCGGTCCGGCCCGTGTGCCCGATGCACATGTCCGCGTCCCCGGTCGGTGCGGCAGTCCACTGGCAGTCCGGGTTCAGGCACCGCGCCGTGGCCGTCGTCTCCGCCGAGGGGTGGCGGTGCATGACGTAGCTGACGTACCGGAGTACGGCCCTCACGGTCATGCCGATTCCCCAGAGTGCGGGTGGTTCCGAAGCTCCACGTTGCAATCGCTGACCGTGGAGTGGTCGCCCCGGTGACGGGCTTCCCGACGCTGGACGGCCAGAGCGGTGCAGACTCCGCAGCCGGCCGCCGGTGCAGGGTCTGGCTCTGTGCGCAACGGCAGCTCTACCGGGGGTTGCTCATACGCGATCGTCTTCACGGCCCCGCTCCTCGTGTCGTCCGTGTAGCGACCACGCTAGGAACGGTGGAGCTGCAACTCCCAGGAGATTGCATGAGGTTGCACGGTCATCACCCGAGGGTCTGAATGGCGCTGGTGATGAGTGCGCGGGCCTTCGCCCCATGGACGGCCATCTCGGCCAGTTCCGTGAATGTGTCCGCGTACGCGGCAACCTCGCTCGGCTGGGTCAGCGTGAGGTAGCCGGAGACCAGCTCGACGTTGACCTGTGCCGTGTCGAAGATCCAGAAGCCTTCCACCGGCATCCGGGACCGATCGGTCCGCGTGGGCACCACGCCCAGGCTGACGCTGGGCAGGGAGCCGACCGTAAGCAGGTGGCTGAGCTGTTCCTCCTGCACGTCCGGCCCGCCGAGACCGTTACGCAAGACCGACTCCTCAACCAGGAACGCGAACCTGCGGTCACCCTCGTAGAGGACGCGCTGACGCTCCATGCGCACGGCGACGGCATCGGCCACGTCATCGACCTCGGCCCGTCTCCGCTGCACGGCACGCAAGACGGCTTCCGTGTAGCCGTAGGTCTGGATCAGGCCCGGAACGAACCACGAGGAGTAGGAGCGGAACCTGCGGGTTCGCTCGAAGAGCGGCAGCCGGGCTTCCTGTGCTTGCCTGAGCCCGGCGCGCTCCATGCGTCGCCAGCCGATCCACATGTCTTCGACGGTCCGCAGCGAGGCGATCAGATCGTCCGTCTGCCCTTCGGCCCCGCACGCACGGCACCAAGCCCGGATGTCGTCGGCGGAAGGAGGCGTACGGGCGTTCATGATCCGGGATGACTTGGACGGGTGCCATCCGCAGAGCCGGGCGAGATCGCGCCCGTTCAGGCCGGAGTCCCGGCATAGCTCAGCGAGTCGGTTCGCCAGCGCCTGCCGGGCCTGCTGGGCATTCGAGGAGGGAGAGACAGCCATGGTGGTGACCGGTCAGCGCGGCTTGTACTCCTCGTGCGGGATGGCGCGTTGCCAGACGGCCTCGAACGCCGTGGTGCACAGTTGGACCCGCGCAGGATCGTCGGTGTACTCCCGCCCGTCTTCGTCCAACTGGCCCTCTCCGGTGAAGTGGTGGAAGAGGGCTTGGCTGCCGTCGAAGACCCAGAAGTCCGTACCTGGCAACGCCAAGTCCGTCGTCTGCCGGCGGGGCAGCCACCGGACCATCTCACCCGCAGCGAGATTGGTGAAGGTGCAGTCGTATTCATAGCGCACGTAGTCACTGATCGGCTCGGACACGATGCGGACCCGGCGGACCACCACTCCGCGCGCCGTGGCAGCACTCACCGCGTCGTGCCAGCCGCCCCACCACGACGACCGATCAGCCGGGTCCAGCCGTTCTCCCTGCTGCCAGGCAAGGAACTCCGGGTCATCGAGCATGTAGCTGTCACGCAACTCAAGATGCCCGGCCGACTGCTGCGCGCGGGCCAGTGCGTTACGCGCGGGTGGCTGCACTTCCGGCTTCTCCGTTCTCGTCCGGGCGCGGGATGTACTTCAGCATCACCGCAGGGAGCCTGATGATCGTCTCGTGGTCCGGCACGTCCGTGGAGTGCCCGGGGATCGAGCCGATCTCCTGGCAGGCCTTCACCTCTTTCGACGTCGCTTTGTACGACTGGATCAGCAGGTCACCGGTCTCCTCATCAAGCCAGATGGTCGGGGACTCGTCGGTCGGCGTGTTCGGGATGATGCCGAGGAACCTTAGGTTCACGATCACTCCAGGTGTCGAGTCGGTTGCACGAACGTGCACGAGCCTCACTCCTGTGGCTGACCGGCGCAAGAGGGCGTCAGGACAAGCTTGTTGGTTCACGGCGCGGGTACGACGAAGCCCCCGGCAGCCACCCGGCACGGGCAGCCACCGGAGGCTCCAGCAACCCTTCGCACAACCTATGACCCCTTAACGGGGGCGTTCCCAGGGTCTCAAAGAGGCCCTTTCCCAGTGGCCGCAAGCGTCGGCAGTCCAAAAACGGAGCCGCACCCAGGGCGCGTTTTCCGAGCTGGGGCCGGGGGCGCAGTGAGGGCTGCGCCTGAACTTTGGACATCCCGGGTGACGAAGTGACGGAATGACGATTAGTTCTGATCCACTCATAGAAACAACAACACTTCTATAAGAGGTAACGGAGGGAGAGCGTCACTTCGTCACGTCGTCACGCGTGTCCGCTGCCGACAGCTGGAGGGTTTACGCCGGTGCTCAGGTGACGCTGTCGGTACCCAGCTTCGCCCAATGGATCTGGATGCGTTGCTCAGGGATGATCCGCTGTCCGCGCACTCCCTTGGTCACTTCAACCCGGTCTATCGCGAGTGACAACCGGCCGCGCCGGTCTTCGTTCGTGGCCTCAGCCCACGCCTCACGCAGGATGAGGCCGTCAAGCATCGGCGACACGTCCACGGACGGCATGGGGAGCTTGCGAAGATCGGTGCCAAGCCCTTCGATGCGCCCCCTCAGGCGCTCTGCAAGCCGGTTGTAGCGCTCCACGGCTGCGGGGCCACTGAACTCACCGCGCACGTATCGCGCGTCCTCCAGATCGGCGAGGCGGGCTTCCTCATTCTGGATCTCAGCAGTAAGCGCATCACGTTTCGCGAAGGTCTCCGGGTCCACGCGGTGGACCCAGCGGTCTGCGATCGCGACAAGCAACGGGTCGTCCGGTTCGAGCGCTGGGAGCTTCGTGAGGAACTGTTCCGTCACGTACTGGTCAACCGCTTCAGCCAGCGCTGACGCTCCGATGCACTGGTTGCCCGCGCGGCGAGCCATGCACTGGTAGCTGCCTCCCACGCCGTGCATTCGGCGACCGCAGCCGGGTACCGCGCAGTAGACGAGGCCCGTGAGCAGCGCCGTCCCCTCGGGCTTCGGCCGCCGCTTTCCTGCGTGTACGAACGTCCTGGATTCCAGGGTGCGGATGATCCGTTCACGCTCTCCGACCGTGATGATCCCCTCGCCGATCTCGACGGTGTCCAGAGTCTCGGGATCGCGGTACGGGAAGACCCTGCCCGTGTACTTCCGCTCGCCGTCGTCCGTCTCGACGGTCTCGGTCTCCGGCATCAGGCCGGCGAACGCTGGCGAGCGCAGGAGCTGCATGATGCTCGCCGCGTTCCACTGCCCGCCTCTGGGCGAAAGAAAGCTCGTACTCGTTGAGAAGTCGGGGGGACGGGAACGGGACGACGCCGACGGGGCGGCGGGGGTGGCAGCGGGATACATGACGTCGCCGGGACGTACGGAGCAGCGGCGGGAGGCGTTCGCTGAGTGCTTGGCGGACGCCGTGCGCGTGCTCTCACCCGACCTTGCTCCCGAGTCGGAGTCCGACGATCGGGGGGCCTGGGTGTCACGGGTCCGTACGGCAGTGCGCAGGGCCTGCCGGCAGGGCCTGACGGTTTCCGGGGAGTCGTTCGACGCGTTGGTCAGGGCGGCCGTCCACGATCCCGACCCGAGCTTCAATCGACGAGCGCGGGGCTCAGGGACGGTGAAGTGCCCGCCGGGCTGGTGCAGGTCAGGACGTGGTCGCCGCCGGCGGAGCAGGTGGGCACACGACAGCGGCGCGTCCGGGTTCCGGCCGCGCCGCTGTCGGGCTGTGGTCAGCCCTCGGGGGAGCCCCCGGGTCAGTGGAGCTTGTTGACGGCGGTCTTCGTCGTCGTGCGGAAGGCGGTCAGCGGGGCGTCCTTGAGGTCGCCCATCTGGCCCCAGCGGACGAGGGTGACGGTGCGGCCGTCGCGGCCGACGGAGAACAGGTGGATGTCGGAGATGCCGATCTGCGGGTCGGCGGTGTCCAGGCTGTAGACCCAGGCGCCCTCCTCGACGGCGAGCTTGCCGTGGGAGGCGCTGACGGCCTGCAGGCCCGGGTTCTGCTGCTCCAGCAGGGGGCCGCAGCCGGCGAGGGCCCCGCGGAGGGTGTCGACCAGCTTCACGGCGTCGGCCTCGGTACGGGCGACGGTGGTGACCTGGACGCCGTTGGTGTCGAGCTCGGTGCTGAACTCGCGGTAGCGGGTGTTCTGCGCCGGGATCTTGTACGGGGCGCAGAGGACGCCGCCGTTCTCCGGGACACCGGTGAAGACCTGGGTGGCGGTCCACGGCGTCGACGACGGCGGCATCTGGGAGGCGGCGAGGAAGGCGGGCTGGGCAGCGGCCTGCGCCGGGGCTGTGGCGAGGGCCGCGAGGCCCAGTGCGGCAGCGGCTGCGGTGGCAAATGCGGTGCGGAGCTTGTGCATGGAGATGGTCCCCCGTCGGGTCGTTCGTTCGGTCAGTGCTCAACCAGCGTGGGGCCGGCGCCCGCCGACTGCAACGATCACACGCCCACCGGCCGTCCCGGAACCATTCCACCCCCGCTGACGTGCAAGGACGTGAAGGATGGGACGCAGGGTCGAGGGGGATGGAATGCCGAAGGACGCCGCCGTCGAGGAGTTCGCGGGGCTCGCGCGCGCGCTGAAGGCGCGGGACGGGAGGAGTTACGAGGCGCTGGGCCGGCGGCTGAGCGTCAGCGCGTCCACCCTCCACCGCTACTGCTCGGGCGCGACCGTCCCGGAGGAGTTCGCCGTGGTCGACCGCCTCGCCCTGCTGTGCGGGGCGGAAGAGGAGGAACGGCGGGCCCTGGAGGCGGCCTGGACGGAGGCGGACCGCGCCCGCCGCCAAGCGGCCTCGCCCGCGCCCACGCCCGTGCCGCCCGCGCCCACGCCCGTGCCGGCCGTGTCGGCCGCGCCGGCCGTGTCGGCCGCGCCGGCCGTGTCGGCCGCGCCGGCCGTGTCGGCCGCGCCGGCCGTGTCGGCCGCGCCGGCCGTGTCGGCCGCGCCGGCCGTGTCGGCCGCGCCGGAATCGAACCCGGAACCGTCCGCACCGGAACCGGGCCCCGGCCCAGAACCGGGCCCGACCGCCGCGGACCCGACCGCGCCCGACCCGACCACCGCGGACCCGACCGCCCCCGACCCGACCGCGCCCGACCCGGCCGCCGCGGACCCGACCGCGCCCGACCCGTCTGCCCCGGACCCGACCGCCCCGGACCCGACCGCCCCGGACCCGACCGCCCCCGACCCGACCGCCGCGGACCCGACCGCGCCCGACCCGACCGCCCCCGACCCGACCGCGCCCGACCCGGCCGCCGCGGACCCGTCCGCACCGGAGGCGCCCCGTGCCCGCGCCCGTCGTGGCGCCCCCGCTCCCCTTCTCGTTGCCGCCGCCGTCACCCTCGTCGTGGTCGCCCTCGCCGCCGCCGCCCTGCTCGGCCGCCCCACCCGTACGGCTTCCGCCCCCGCCCCCGCTCCCGCTTCCACCGCTCCGGAGCGGACCGCGGCCCCCCTCCCCCTCACCTGGAGCACCGGTTCCCAGCTCTGGGAGGGCGGCTGCGGCCACACCTACCTCGTGGACCGGGCCCCCCGCGCGGTCGCCCCGCCGCCGGTCGCGGCCGACTCCGGGGCGTGGGCCGGGACGCACGGTGCCGTGCACGGCGGGGAGGCGATGGTGCGGATCACGGTCCAGGGCCGGTCGCCGTCCGACGCCGTCGTCCTCCATGCCCTGCACGTGCGCGTGGTCGACCGCGCCGCGCCCCTGCCGTGGAACGCGTACCGGATGGACGACGGCTGTGGCGGCGCCATCACCCCGCGCCACTTCGCCGTGGACCTCGACCAGCCGCGCCCGCTCGCGAGGCCCGTCGACGGCCTTGACGCCTCCGGCGACGAGGTCCGGAAGATCCCGGCCGTCTCCTTCCCGTACAAGGTCACCTCCTCCGATCCCGAGGAGCTGCTGGTCTCCGCGCGGACGGCGGGCTGCGACTGCCGCTGGTACCTGGAGCTGGAGTGGAGCGCCGGGGGCCGTACGGGGACGGTGCGGATCACGGACGGCGAGAAGCCGTTCCGCACGAGCGGGGCCAGCGGGAGGCCGGCGTACGTGCACGACTCCGCCGAAGGGCGCTGGATCACGGACTCGGACTCCGAACAGACCGGGTGACCGATGAGCAACGTCGACTTCGACCCTTCGGGACGCCCGTGCGCCCTCCGGAGCCCTTCGGCATCGAACTCGACACCGGCGGCCTCTGAGCCCTCAAGCGGCTGGCCGCCCAGGCGGGTCCGACATCAGGTGAGGAAGGAGTGCAGGGATCCCGTGAGGGCGGTGACGAAGGCGTCCTGGACCGCGGCCGGCAGGACGTCCAGCGACAGGTACGGGTTCAGGTCCTCCAGCTCCACCAGCAGCAGCTCGCCGGACGGCGCCCGGCAGGCGTCCACCCGCTGGATGCCGTGGCCCAGGGTGTTCCAGTCGATGAAGGTGCGGGCGAAGGCCAGGTCCGCGGCGGTCGCCTCGTACGGCCGCAGGTCCCAGCGGCGGGCCGGGTCGGGGGCGTGGAGGGCGTACTGGAAGGAGTCGTCGACGAAGTAGAAGGAGACCTCGTACGCGAAGTCGATGCGCGGCTGGATGAGGACCTCGCCGGCCGGGACGGCGGACGGGTCCGCGGTGAAGACGAGGCCGATGGAGTCGGCGCCCTGCTTGGGCTTGACCGCGTACTGGGGCACCTGCGGCAGCAGGGACAGCCGGGCCGGGTCGTCGATCGTGGGGATGACCGGGTAGCCGGCGGCGGTGAGGTCGAGGAGGTACTGCTTGCCCGCCATGTCGCCGCGGCCGGTGAGCGGGTTGTAGACGCGGGTCCCGGTGGCGAGCGCCGCCTCCCGGAAGGCCTCGTAGGACTCCTGGTAGTGCAGGACCGGTCCGCTGTTGCGGACGACCACGGCGTCGAAGCCGGGCATCAGCGCCCGGGCGTCGCCGGGGTGGCACAGGGCCAGCTCGAAGTGGGCGCGCAGCCGCGAGGTGAGGAAGATGTCCTCGTCGCAGTAGCGGCGGCCGCGGGCCGGGTACGCCAGGTCGGTCACGTAGAGCAGGGGCATGACGGCAACCTATCGCGGGCAACGATCAGCGCATGAAATACCTCGTTCGGGACAAAGTGCTGGCCATCGGGGACGACTACTGGATCGAGGACGAGGCGGGCCGCCACGCCTTCCTCGTCGACGGGAAGGCGCTGCGGCTGCGGGACAGGCTGGAGCTGAAGGATCCGCAGGGCCGGGTCCTGATCACGCTGCGGGAGAAGGCGTTCAGCTTCCGCGACGCGATGACCCTGGAGCGGGAGCGGGACGGGCAGCAGCTCGCGGTGATCCGCAGGAAGCGGTTCTCGCTGCTGCGCAACCACTACCGCGTGACCCTGGTGGAGGGCACCGAACTGGACGTCAGCGGGCGGATCCTGGACCGGGAGTTCCGGGTGGACTACGAGGGGGAGCTGCTCGCGCTGGTGTCACGGCAGTGGTACCGCATCCGGGAGACGTACGCGGTGGACGTGGTCCGCGAGGACGCGGACGCGGCGCTGCTGATCGCGGTGGCGGTGTGCGTGATCCGGATGGCGGAGAAGGAGCGGGAGGACGACCTGTGAGGACGACTTGTGAGGACGACTTGTGAGGGGCTCCGCGGGGCCGCGGCTGCGGCGGTGACCGGAACAGCCGCGGCCGGGGCCGGTCCGGCGGGCGGCCGGGCGGGCCACCGGGCAGCCGTCCGCCGGGCGGGCCGTCCCGCGGGTGTCACGGGCGGCCGAGGCGGCGGTCCTTGAGGGCCGGGAACGCGGCGCGGGTGTCGGCCACCTTCGCGGGGTCCAGGTCCACGGTCAGCACGTCCTCGCCGGGGCCCGCCTCCGCCAGGACCTCGCCCCAGGGGTCCACCACCAGGCTGTGCCCGGCCTGTTCCACGCCGGCGTGGGTGCCGGCCAGGCCGCAGGCGAGGACGTAGGACTGGTCCTCGACCGCGCGCGCCCGGTTCAGGAGGGTCCAGTGCGAGCGGCGGCGGGCGGGCCAGCCGGCCGCGACCACCAGGGTGGTGGCCCCGGCGTCGACCAGGCCGCGGAACAGTTCGGGGAAGCGCAGGTCGTAGCAGGTGGCGAGGCCGAGGGTCTGCTCGGGCAGGTCCACCGTGGTCAGGGAGTCGCCCGCCGACATGAGCACGGCCTCGCCCTGGTCGAAGCCGAAGCGGTGGATCTTGCGGTAGGTGGCGGCCAGGCCGCCGTCCGGGGAGAGAACGAGGGCCGTGTTGTAGAGCGCGCCGTCGCCGGCGCGCTCGACGACGGACCCGGCGTGCAGCCACACCCCGGCGTCGCGGGCGGCCCGGGACAGGGCTGCGAAGGTGGGACCGTCGAGGGGTTCGGCCTCGGTCTCGAACTGCTCGTAGGCGAAGGCGCCGACGGTCCACAGTTCGGGGAGGACCACGAGGTCGGAGCCGGCCTGCTCCCGTACGAGAGCGGCCACGCGGGCCCGCCGGGAAACCACCGACTCGGCCTCATTCACAGCGATTTGGATCAGCGAGGCGCGCACAGTACCACCGTCCTGGCATTCAAGCCGTCGACTCGGGCCTACGATCGTCACACGAAAGCACTGCCGGGGTGCTCACCGGCAGCGTAGTTTTGGAAGAGCCACTGCTTCCGGAACGCGCCACTGAACAGCACCGCGAGGGGTCCCGTTGACCGTCCATCCCAGCCTTCAGCCCTATGCCGACGCGTGGACGCACTCCATCGAGGCGATATCCGAGCTGGTCCTCCCGCTGACCGAGGGCGAGTGGAACCGGGCGACGCCGTGCCCCGGATGGTCCGTCCGTGACGTCGTGTCACACGTCATCGGCATCGAATGCGAGCAGCTCGGCGACCCGCGGCCGATCCACACCGTGGCCCGGGACCTGCGGCACGTGGTGGACGAGTTCAGCCGTTACATGGAGGTCCAGGTCGACGTACGGCGCCACCACACGGCGCCCGAGATGACCTCGGAGCTGGAGTACACCGTCATCCGCCGCGCGCGGCAGCTGCGCAACGAGAAGCGGGATCCGGCCACCCTGGTGCGGGGGCCGCTGGGCGACCAGGTGACCCTGGAGCAGGCGTTGCGGCTGCGGGCGTTCGACGTCTGGATGCACGAGCAGGACCTGCGCGCCGCACTGGGCGCGCCGGGGAACTGGGACGCGCCGGGGGCGTACGTGGCGCGGGACGTGCTGCTGGCGGGGCTGCCGAAGGCGGTGGCGAAGGGCGCGGGCGCCCCCGCGAACTCGGCGGTGGTCGTGGACGTGCACGGGCCGCTGGAGTTCATGCGGACGGTACGGGTGGACGCGGCCGGCCGGGGGACCCTGGACAAGGCCCCGTCGCTGGGCCCGGCGGTGACGCTGACGCTGGACTGGGAGACGTACGTCCGCCTCGCGGGAGGCCGGGTCCGCCCGCACGCGGTGGCGGACCGGGTGAAGGCCGAGGGCGACCCGGAGCTGGCGGACGCCATCCTCGCGAACTTCGCGGTCACCCCGTAGCGACGCGGGCGGCCGCGGCCGCCGCGGCGGGCGGGCGTTCCGCCGCCCGGTCGCGTTCCCGGGCCAGGGCGCGGGCCCGCAGCCGCAGGATCTGACGTGTCCCGAGGGCCTCCAGGACGAACACCGTGGAGAAGGCGATCCGGTAGTTGTCGCCGGTGGCGTCGAGGAGGACGCCCACGGCCAGCAGGGTGGTCATGGAGGCGAGGAAGCCGCCCATGTTGGTGATCCCGGAGGCGGTGCCCTGGCGTTCGGCCGGGTTCGCGGGGCGGGCGAAGTCGAAGCCGATCATCGACGCCGGACCGCACGACCCGAGGACCAGGCAGAGGGCGACCAGCAGCCACATCGGGGCCCGGTCGCCCGGGTACACGAGGACGGCGGCCCACAGCGAGGCGGTCAGGGCCACCGTGCCCAGCGCGAGCGGGATCCGGGCGGACTGGCGGCGGCCGACGAGCTGGCCGTAGACCAGGCCCAGGGCCATGTTCGAGGCGACGACGAGGGTCAGCAGCCCGCCGGCGGTGGCCCGCGACAGGCCCTGCGCCTCGACCAGGAAGGGCATCCCCCACAGCAGCAGGAACACCATCGCGGGGAACTGCGTGGTGAAGTGCACCCACAGCCCGAGGCGCGTGCCGGGCTCCCGCCAGGACTCGGCGATCTGCCGGCGGACGAAGCCCCCGCCGGAGCCGCCCGCACCCCGCGGCGCGCGGGCCGGGGCGTGGCCCTGCGGGTGGTCGCGCAGGAAGAGCACCAGCGGGACGAGGACGACAAGTCCGGCGGCGGCGCTGCCCGCGAAGGCAGCCGTCCAGCCGGCCCCGTGCAGGACCGGTGCCAGGACCAGGGTGGAGACCAGGTTCCCGGCCATCCCGACGAGTCCCGCGAGCTGAGCCATCAGCGGGGCGCGCCGGGCGGGGAACCAGCGGGTGCCCAGGCGCAGTACGGAGATGAAGGTCATCGCGTCGCCGCAGCCGAGCAGGGCGCGGGCGGCCAGCGCCATCCCGTACGTGGGGGAGAGCGCGAAGCCGAGCTGGCCCGCGGTGAACAGGACCGCTCCCAGGGTCAGCACCTTCTTGGTGCCGAGGCGGTCCACCATCAGCCCGACGGGTATCTGCATGCCGGCGTAGACCAGCAGCTGGAGCAGCGAGAAGGCGGCCAGCGCCGAGGCGTTGACGTGGAAGCGGTCGGCGGCGTCGAGCCCGGCCACGCCCAGGCTGGTCCGGAAGATCACGGCGACGAAGTAGACGGCGACGCCGATCGACCAGACGGCCACGGCCGTGCGCCCGCCGAGCGGTTCGGCCGCCGGGGCCGGCGGCGGCTGCGGCGGGGCGGTGGTCCGCGCTGCGGGCTCGGGCGCGCTCATCGGTCCTGCCCCCGCACCAGTGCCTCGACCCGTCCGATGTGGCCGCGTACCGCGGCGGCCGCCGCCGCCTCGTCCCCGGCGCGCAGTGCGTCCAGGATCCCGGCGTGCTCGGCCAGGGTCCGCTCCACCCGGTCGGGACGGCTGTGCAGCAGGGCGACGCCCATCCTCAGCTGCCGGTCGCGGAGCTGGTCGTACAGGCGGCACAGGATCTGGTTGCCGGCGCTGCGCACGATCTCGGCGTGGAAGGCGCGGTCGGCGGTCATCATCGCGGCGAGGTCGCCGGCCGCGGCGTGCCGGCGCTGCTCCGCAAGGAGGGCGGCGAGCCGGTCCAGCAGGCCGGGGGGCGCGGGCACGGCCCGGCGCACGGTGAACTCCTCGACCAGCAGCCGGGTCTCGATCACGTCGGCGACCTCCTGGACGGAGACCGGCTGCACCAGTGCGCCCTTCTTCGGGTACAGCTTCAGCAGCCCTTCGGTCTCCAGCCGCAGCAGGGCCTCGCGGACCGGGGTGCGGGAGACGCCCACGGCGTCGGCCAGCTCCCCTTCGGTGAGGAGGGTGCCGCCTTCGTAGCGACGGTCGAGCACACCCTGTTTGACGTGCTGGTAGACCCGGTCGGCGGCGGTCCCGGTACGCGTGGCGGCTGGCATGGGCACAGCATAGATACAACAGGGGTGCACGAGCGGCCCTGTCCGGGATGCGGACCCGTGCCCCTCCCGGGCGGGCGGCCGCGGCGGGGCAGGGCGCGGGCAGGCGGCCGCGGCGGGCCGCCGGCCCCGGACGGGGGCGGGCGCCCGCGCTCAGACCGGGCCGATGACCGCCCCCTCGTGCCAGCCCGCGGCGTCGCGCCAGTAGTGCTGGAGCCGGCGGTCGGCGCGCAGGACGACGACCTCCAGGTTGAACCCGAAACTGCCCTGGAGCATCCCCGTGACCGCGCGCACGCCGTGCCCGAAGACGGTGCTGCGCCTCCAGCCGGACCCGGCCGCATTCCCCCGCCACCAGTGCTCCACCCGCCCGCCGGCGACCGCCACGCACAGTTCGTAGTTCCCGGCGGTGTCCTCGTCGGCGGCACCGTGCTGGGCCTCGATCAGGCAGGGGGCGGAGGTGGCGGGCGCCGGGCCGCCGAAGACCTCGCCGGGCCGCCAGGGGGAGCCGTGTCCGTCCTCGCGCGCCCACAGCTGCATACGGCCGTCCGCGCGGGCGGCGACGAGGTCGAGGCGGCGGCTGCGGGTCTGGACGAGGGCCGGCCCGTAGTGGGCGATGCCCGAGGCGAAGCGGCCGCCGTCGTTCCAGGTCCAGGGGGCGCCGTTGAGCCGCCACCAGTGGTTCAGGCGGCCGTCGGCGGTCCGGACGACCGCCTCGAAGTTCCCGGGCTTGCCGTGGTCGCTCTGGATGAAGGCGGGGGTCGAGCCGACGGCCGCGTCCCCGGGGCCGAAGGCGCCGCCGTCGCGCCAGGCGCCGCCGGACTGCTCGTAGTACCAGTGGCGCAGCCGGCCCCCGGTGGTGACGTGCAGGGACTCCATGTTCCGGTTGTAGGTGGTGCCGGTGAAGGCGGGCTGGCCGGAGGCGTCGCCCGCGAAGGCCTCCGTACGGGCCCGGGACCACGGGAAGGGGGCGTCGCCGTCGCGCCACCAGTGCCGGAGGCGGCCGCCGCCGGAGGTGGCGAGGAGCTCGAAGTTGCGGTGGGCGCGGCCGTTGCCGCTCTCGTAGACGTTGCCGGCGTGCAGGCGGCGCTTGCTCCACGGGTCGATGTTGGTGCCGTGCAGTCCGCACTTGGCCCAGTAGTCGATGTTGACCTCGCCGTAGCCGATCCGCCCGTAGCCGCCCACGTGGTGGCCCGTGCCCCAGGAGTTCTTGAACAGCCAGCAGCCCGCGGCGTCGTCGTACCCCACGACCAGCACGCACTGGCCGCCCTCCAGCCGGCCGCCGGTGCGGTGGTAGACCCCGGAGCCGAGGCCGTAGAAGTCCTCGTAGACGTCGAAGCAGGCGGTGAGCGGGCCGACCGCGTCCAGCCAGACCTTCTGCTGTTCCACGTCGCCGAGCCGCACCGGGCCGGGGATCCGCACCGTCCGGCCGGACCGGTCCCAGCTGGGCGTGTACTCGCAGCGCCAGGCGTCGCGGCGGACGGCCGGCAGCCCGGCGGGCGGGGTGCCGTACGGCCAGCAGTCCGGGTCGGCGAGCCCGCCGTTCGTGCTGATCCAGTCCAGGGCGGTCTCCGGGTCGCCGCCCTGTCCGCAGCAGGCCTTGAGCCCGTCGCGCACGTCGCCCTCGGACCGTACGGCCCAGACCCCGTGCTCGATGCGGGCCATCGACTCCACCAGCGCGGCGGCGCCGAACGCCCAGCAGGACCGGCCCGGGTTCTGGTCCTTGACCCGGGTGATCCAGGGCCGGCCCCACCGCACCCGCCAGTCCACCGCCGCGGGCCGCGCCCCGGCGGAGCCGGCCCGGTGGGCGGTGCCCGGCAGCAGGCCGTGCGCGGCCCGGCGCCGGGTGAGGTCCGGGTTGCCGCTCGGGTGCCCCAGGAGCGCCCGCAGGTCGACCCGGCCGGCCGCCGCGGCGGGCGTCAGCGCGGACCCCGGCTCCAGGCCGAGCGAGGGGCGCGGCAGCGGATCCCCGTCGGCCAGGTGCTCCAGGACCGACCACCGCGCGCCGAGCGCCGCGAGCCGCGCCCGCAGCTCCCCCGCGGTCAGGACAGACTCCTCCGGCATCGCGGCCCCCCAGCTGCAACCGTTGGTTCCGTGCCCGGGGAGCGTCTCCCCGCGCTCGGGGCACGTCAAGGGCGTCCGGGAGGTCGCGCGGTGGCACGGGGGCGTACGGCTCCCGCCGGGGGCCGCCCGGAGGCCGCCCGACGGATCCCGCGGTCGGCGGACGGCCCGCCGCACTGCCCGTATAGGGTCCCCACATGGGGACCTGGATCGCACCGAGCGCCATCGAGAGAGAGCTGTCCGGGGCCAGGCTCGCCGGCGACTGGTCCGCGTACCTCGCCGTCCTCGCCCGGGCCCAGCTCTTCCTCGCGCAGCCCCGCGTCCAGGCCGACGCGGACCCCGACACGGTCCGCTTCCACCCCGCCCCGGGCAACGCGCTGGTCGTCCACACCGCCGGCATGCTGCCCGCCCCCGTACCGGAGACGGTCTTCGAGTCCCAGGGCCTCGGCTGGTTCGCGACGGTGTGGACCGCCGCCGACCCGGCGTTCCTCGCCGTGAACCCGGGCACCCCCGCCGAGGCCTACCTCACCACCGCACCCGCCGACCTGGCACGCTGGCGGACCCTGAGCGAGGCGGCCGGCTCCCCCGGTCTGCCCGAGGGCAGGGTGCACGCCCTGTTCACCGGCGGCCCGCTGCACGGGCCGATCGCCCACGGCCTCGCCATAGGCGCCCATCTCGCGGTGACGAACGGGGAGTTCTGGAACTCCCTGGCCTACCACGGCTCCGGCTACCACCACGAGCGCCGCCGCCTCGACAAGGGCTGGGGCATCACCGACCGGCCCGGCTGGCTCGCCGTGCTGGAGCAGCTGCTGGACGCCCGCATGGTCAGCCCGGTCTGGGAGTTCGCCCTGCGCGTCCGGCGCGTCCTCGCCTCCGACTTCGCGGGCCCCGTGGACATCGAGCACTGGCGGCACGCCGCCGAGGCCAGCCTGCGCCGCAGCGCCGAACGCTCCGCCGAGCCCCAGCTCACCCCCGACGGGGTCACCCTCGCCCAGCCGCGCCCCACCGCCGAGGTCGAGGGCGAGATCACCGGGGTCAAGCGGCTCATCGGCCGCATCACCCGCTACGAGCAGCGCTTCCGGGCCGACGGACTCCTCCCCGAGGACGGCTGGGTCCGCTCGGTGGAGGCATGGGACCACGGCCGGGCCTCGCAGATGGCCCGCTGGGGCCTCGGAACCCGCTTCGGCACCCTCCACGAGGCGGAGCGGGCCGTGCTGCGCGCGGGGGAGTCCGCCCGCCGGACGTACCGGTCCTGGGCCGAGTTCTCCGCCGGATACGTCCTCGGCCGGTGTCTGCACTTCGACGAGGAGGAGTTCGGCGAATGGTACGCGGGCGCCCTCGCCGCCCACCTGACGCTGACCACCGACCCTGCCAGCCCGTGGCTCAACATCGCTTGGAAGTGACGGACTTCGGTTAGTCACCGGCTCGTCCGCAAACCCCGGGACGGCCCGCGGGCGCCCCGACTAGCGTCGCCGCCATGACTGTTGAGTTGAACGAGACCGTACGCGCCCTGCTCGACGCCCCGCATCCGGCGGTCCTTGCGACCCTCAACCCCGACGGCAGCCCCCAGAGTTCGGTGGTCTGGGTCAGCCGCGACGGGGACGAGGTGCTGATCTCCACGGAGCGGGGCCGGCGCAAGGAACGCAACATCAGCCGGGACGGGCGGGTCGGCCTGACCGTCTTCGACCTCGCCGATCCCTTCCTCTACGTGGAGATCCGCGGCACGGCCACGGTCACCGAGGACACCGGCCGCGCGGTCGCCGTCCGCATCGCCGAGGAGTACGCGGGGCCCGGCGCGGGCAAGGAGTACGCCGACGCCCCGCCCCAGGACGTCCGCGTCGTCGTCCGCATCACCCCGGCCAAGGTCCTGGGCAACGCCGCGCGCTAGCCCCTGGGGGCGGGCCCCACCCCGGCCCGGCCCGGTCCCGGCCCCCGGCCCCGGCTCCGCCTCAGGGCAGCCGGGGTCCGACCGCCGCCCAGGCGTCGACCGCCTCCGCCAGGGGGTCGGCGTCCGGGAGGTGGGGGCGGGCCACGGCCGTCCAGGGGAGCAGGCCCTTGATGCGGCGCAGGTGCAGGATGCGCGCGGGCGGGAGCCCGCGCCAGTGGGCCGCCTCCTGTGCGGCCTGCCCCGGCGTCAGGTCGATCAGCCCCAGCAGGTCCCGGCACAGGGCCGCCGGATCGCCGCCGGCCCCCGGCCCGAAGGTGCCCAGCAGGTAGCCGCGTACGGAGCCCAGTTCGGCCCCGCGGACCAGGCCGGGCAAGTCCTCGGCCCGGGCGCAGCGCTCGGTCGCGGCCAGCGCCACCCGGCCCCAGCGCAGCCGGATCCCGTCGGGCAGCGCCTCGTCCTGCATGCGTGAGACGGCCAGGACGCGCAGGGTGCGCGGCCGCGGCTCGTCCGACAGCGGAGGCCCGGCGGCCAGCCAGGCCTCCAGGTCGTCCAGGGTGTGCCCGGTGGGCGGCACGGCCGTCAGCACCTGGCCCCGCGTGAGCAGCGCGACCATCGGCCCGGTGAGGTGGACGCGGGCCGCGTGGGGCGGGTCCACGGACTCCGCGGTGTGCCCCCGGGCCTCTATCCGGGTCAGACCGAGCCGCATGCCGCCGGCGGCGTACACCTGTCCGGCGCGGGCGGTCCCGCCGATGACGCGGACCACGCACACCCCGCCCGTGACGTCGGCCTCCTCGACGGAGCACACCTGCAACTCGGCGATGGGCACCCGGCCTCCCCTCTCTCCGGGCAGGAGGCTACCGCGCGGCCCCCGCGCCGGACCCGGCCGCGGCGCCGCCGCGCGAAACCCCCGGCGGCCCGGCGGGCGGAAGCCCCGGCGGCCCGGCGGGCGGCGCCACGGCCGACGGCCGGCCCCGTGGTGCGGGACCGGCCGTCGGAGGGTGCGGGATGCGCCGTCAGGCCCAGCTGACGAGGCGGCGCGGGTGTTCCAGGACCGCGGCGATGTCCGCCAGGAACCGGGAACCGAGCTCGCCGTCGATGAGGCGGTGGTCGAACGACAGCGCCAGGGTGGTGACCTGGCGGGCCTTCACCTTGCCCTTGTGGACCCACGGCTGGAGCTTGATCGCGCCGATCGCGAGGATCGCGGACTCGCCGGGGTTCAGGATGGGCGTACCGGTGTCGACGCCGAAGACGCCGACATTGGTGAGGGTGAGGGTGCCGTTCTGCATGTCGGCCGGGGAGGTCTTGCCCTCGCGGGCCGTCGCCACCAGCGAGGACAGCGCCTCGGACAGCTCGGGCAGCGTCTTGGCGTGCGCGTCCTTGATGTTCGGGACGATCAGCCCCCGGGGGGTGGCCGCGGCGATCCCCAGGTTGACGTAGTGCTTGAGCACGATCTCCTGGGCCGCCTCGTCCCAGGACGCGTTGACGTCCGGGTTGCGGCGGATCGCCACGAGGACGGCCTTGGCGATCAGGAGCAGCGGGTTGATCCGCAGCCCCGCCAGGTCCGGGTCGGCCTTGAGCTCCTGCACCAGCTTCATCGTGCGCGTGATGTCGAAGGTGATGAACTCGGTGACGTGCGGGGCGGTGAAGGCGGAGCCGACCATGGCCTGGGCGGTCACCTTGCGGACGCCCTTGACCGGGATGCGGGTCTCGCGCGCCGCCGCGTCGGCCGCCGCCGGGACCTGCCCGGCCGGGGCCGCCGGGGCCTGCACCGCTGCCGGGGCCGGGGCCGCGACGGGTGCGGGGGCCGCGGCCTGCGGGGCGAGCGCCGCGGTGGCCGCCGCGTGCACGTCCTCCCGGGTCACGATCCCGCCCTGGCCGGTGGCGACGACCGCGGCCAGGTCGATGCCGAGGTCCTTGGCGAGCTTGCGCACCGGCGGCTTCGCCAGCGGGCGCTCCCCGCCGGCGGGCGCGGTGCCGTTCGGCTGGGCCGGGACGGCCGGGGCCGGGGTCGCCGCGGGCGCGGCCGCCGGGGCGGCCGTGCCGTTCTGCGCGGCCGTGCCCGCCGCGGCCTTGCGCGGGCGGCGCTTCGTGGAGGCCGTGGAGACCCCGTACCCGACCAGCACGGGCTGGCGGGCGGCGGGCTGCTCCTCGGCGGCGGCCGGGACCGCTTCCTGCACCGGCGCTGCCTCGGCGGGGGCGTCCGCCCCGGTCTGCACCGAGATGATGACCTGGCCGACGTCGACCGTGGTGCCCTCCTCGAAGAGGAGGGCGTGCACGACCCCGTCGAAGGGGATCGGGAGTTCCACCGCGGCCTTGGCCGTCTCGACCTCGCAGACGACCTGGCCGTCGGTGACGGTGTCACCCGGCTGGACGTACCACTTGAGGATCTCGGCCTCGGTGAGGCCCTCGCCCACATCGGGCATCTTGAATTCGCGGATCGTCATGAACGTGCTCCTCAGTACGCCAGCGAGCGGTCGACGGCGTCGAGCACCCTGTCCAGGCCGGGCAGGTACTCGTCCTCCAGGCGGGCCGGCGGGTACGGGGCGTGGAACCCGCCCACGCGCAGCACCGGCGCCTCCAGGTGGTAGAAGCACCGCTCCGTGATCCGGGCGGCGATCTCCGCGCCCGTGCCGAGGAAGACCGGCGCCTCGTGGACGACCACGAGCCGGCGGGTCCGCTCCACGGAGGCCTGCAGCCCGTCGAAGTCGATCGGGGACATCGAGCGCAGGTCGACGACCTCCACCGACTTGCCTTCCTCGGCCGCGGCGGCGGCGGCCTCCAGGCAGACCTTCACCATCGGGCCGTAGGCGGCCAGGGTGACGTCGGAGCCCTCCCGGGCCACACGGGAGGCGTGCAGGCCGTCGGGGATGGACTCGACGTCGACCTCGCCCTTGTCCCAGTAGCGCCGCTTCGGCTCGAAGAAGATCACCGGGTCGTCGCTGAGGATCGCCTGCTGGAGCATCCAGTAGGCGTCGGCGGCGTTCGAGGGGGAGACCACCTTCAGGCCCGGGACGTGCGCGAACAGCGTCTCGGGGGACTCGCTGTGGTGCTCGACGGCGCCGATGCCGCCCGCGTACGGGATGCGGATGACGACGGGCAGCTTGATCGTGCCGAGGGAGCGCGCGTGCATCTTCGCGAGCTGCGTGACGATCTGGTCGTAGGCGGGGAAGACGAACCCGTCGAACTGGATCTCCACGACCGGCCGGTACCCGCGCAGGGCCAGGCCGATGGCGGTGCCGACGATGCCCGACTCCGCGAGCGGGGTGTCGATGACCCGCTCCTCGCCGAAGTCCTTCTGCAGCCCGTCGGTGATGCGGAAGACGCCGCCGAGCTTGCCGACGTCCTCACCCATGATCAGGACCTTGGGGTCCGTCTCCAGGGCCTTGCGCAGCGAATCGTTGAGCGCCTTCGCGATGGTCAGCTTCTGTACGGCCATGACGGTCACTCCCCGCCTTCGAAGGACGCGAGGTAGGCGGCGAACTGGGCGCGCTCCTCGTCGACGAGCGCGTGCCCGTCCGCGTAGACGTTCTCGAAGATCGCCATCGTGTCGGGGTCGGGCATGGCGCGCACGACCTCGCGCACCCGCTTGCCCAGGGCCTCGCTCTCCGCCTCCAGCTCCGCGAAGAACGCCTCGTCGGCGCCCCCGGTGGCCAGCAGGTGGGTCTTCAGGCGCAGGATCGGGTCCTTCGCCTCCCAGGCCGCCGTCTCCTCGTCCCGCCGGTACTTCGTCGGGTCGTCGGAGGTGGTGTGCGCGCCCATGCGGTACGTGAACGCCTCGACCAGGGTCGGGCCCTCGCCGCGGCGCGCCCGGTCCAGGGCCCAGCGGGTCACGGCCAGGCAGGCCAGCACGTCGTTGCCGTCGACGCGGACGCCGGGGAAGCCGAAGCCCTGGGCACGCTGGTAGAGCGGTACGCGCATCTGGCGCTCGGTGGGCTCGGAGATCGCCCACTGGTTGTTCTGGCAGAAGAACACCACGGGGGAGTTGTAGACCGCCGAGAAGGTGAACGCCTCGGCGACGTCTCCCTGGCTGGACGCGCCGTCACCGAAGTAGGCGATGACCGCGCTGTCGGCGCCGTCCTTCGCCACTCCCATGGCGTAACCGGTCGCGTGCAGCGTCTGCGAGCCGATGACGATCGTGTACAGGTGGAAGTTGTTGGTGTTGGGGTCCCAGCCGCCGTGGTTCACGCCGCGGAACATGCCGAGCAGGTTGGTCGGGTCGACTCCGCGGCACCAGGCCACACCGTGTTCACGGTAGGTCGGGAAGACGTAGTCGTCGTCGTTGAGGGCGCGGCCGGAGCCGATCTGGGCGGCTTCCTGGCCGAGCAGCGAGGCCCACAGGCCCAGCTCTCCCTGGCGCTGCAGGGCGGTCGCCTCACCGTCGAAACGGCGGGTCAGGACCATGTCGCGGTACAGACCGCGCAGGTCGTCGGTGGTGATGTCGGCGACGAAGGGGGCGAATTCCGCGTTCTCCGCGCTCTCGACCCGGTCCCCCTCGGGCGTCAGCAGCTGTACGAGCTGAGGTTCGGCGGCATCCTTCTGCGCGGTGGCGGCGGCGGTCGTGCGGGCGCTCGCGGCGCCTGCCGCCCGCTTGGTGCCGCTGCTGCGTCGCGGCTTGCGCGCGGCAGTGCTCTCCACGGTCACGTGTGCTCCTCCGTCGGTCCGGCACCCGGGTTCTCCGGGGTCCAGTGCGGCTCACCCGGATCCGTACCCGCGCACGGGGTGGGTGCGCGTCGCGTACGGGATCCAGGCGTGACAGGTGCCCCGGCGAGTGCCCTGCGCAATGCACGTTACCCAGTGCGTCGCATAACTGCGAAACCCCAGTTGACCTGCGCGTTTGCTTGGATTTCCAAGTAAATTCGAGCAGGCGGGAACAACCACTGGTCACAGCCTTGCAGGGGGCCGGAACAACGGCACGTTATCCCGGTCAACTGCGGCAGGGAAGGGGTGAGTGTGTGAAACTGAATCCGTGCGCGAAGACGGAAAAATCAAGGTATTCCTCCTGGACGACCACGAAGTGGTACGTCGGGGCGTCCACGAGCTTTTGTCGGTCGAAGAGGACATCGAGATCGTCGGCGAGGCCGGTACCGCCGCGGACGCCCTGGTCCGCATCCCGGCCACCCGCCCCGACGTGGCCGTGCTCGACGTCCGCCTCCCGGACGGCAGCGGCGTGGAGGTGTGCCGCGAGGTGCGCTCCCGGAACGAGGACGTCAAATGCCTGATGCTGACCTCGTTCGCCGACGACGAGGCGCTGTTCGACGCGATCATGGCGGGGGCGTCCGGCTACGTCCTCAAGGCGATCCGCGGGAACGAGCTGCTCAGCGCCGTCCGTGACGTCGCGGCCGGCAAGTCCCTGCTCGACCCGGTGGCCACCGCCCGGGTGCTGGAGCGGCTGCGGGACGGCAAGAACGGCAAGGGCGACGACCGCCTGTCGAACCTCACCGAACAGGAGCGCAAGATCCTCGACCTGATCGGCGAGGGCCTGACGAACCGCGTCATCGGCGAGCGGCTGCACCTGGCGGAGAAGACGATCAAGAACTACGTCTCCAGCCTGCTGTCCAAGCTGGGCATGGAGCGCCGCTCCCAGGCGGCGGCGTACGTGGCCCGCCTCCAGGCGGAGAAGCGCTAGCGGGGACACCACGGCGCCCCGGGGGCCCCGCGGGCCGTCGCCCGCCCCCTCGGCTCCCTTCGGGACCAACGTCCCCGATCGTCGGGGCGGGCTCCTCTTCCCGGCACGCTGTCGGTACCGGACAGTGGAGGGCATGTCCCCAGAGGAACTCCACGCCGTCGAACTGCTGCGCCGGGTGCCGTACGGCCGGGTGGCCACGAGCATGCGCGCGCTGCCCTTCCTCGCCCTCGCCCGCCACATCGTGGTGGACGGCAGGGTCGTGCTGAGAATGCACGCGGGATTCGGCTACCACCAGGCGTGCAACGGCAGTGTGGTCGCCTACGGAGCCGACAATTTCCATTCCGGTGAGGCCCGCATGTGGTCGGTGCAGTTCACCGGAACGGCGCAGACCGTCGAGCCGACCACGGCCGAACTGGAACTCTTCGGGCCGGGTCCGCACTACGTGGACGGCGCGCTCTTCGACCCGGTCTACATGCGCATCGAACCCCAGTTCGTCACGGTGCACTCCCTCGCCGGGCAGGCGGAGCGGCAGTTCCAGCACGCCCTCTGAACGGCACGTCCGGGAAAAGACCGGCCGAACGCAAAAGGCCCGGCGGAATCCACATTCCGCCGGGCCCGTACTCGCACTCGCTGCCGTCACTTGCCGTCTAGGACTCGTCCGAGAGCGCGCCGGGGACCTCGGGGCTCTTGGTCACCGGCGGTGGCGGGGACTTCGTCGGCGGCGGCGAGGGCGTCGGGGACTTCGTCGGCGGCGTCGTGGACGCCGACGGCGACGCGGAGGCGGACGGCGAGGCCGACGGGCTCGTCGACGGGGTGTAGCTCGGCGTCCTGGTGCGCGGGCCCTGCGTGTTGGGGGTGTCCTCGGTCGCCGGCGTGTTGTTGTCCTGGGTCCGCGGCGGCGTCGACTCCTGCGGGCTCTCCGGTGCGCTCGGAGCCCCGCTGGAGGCGCTCTGGCTGGCCGTGGGCGTATCGGCGGGCCCCTTGTCCTTGCTGCTGCCCACGCTGCTGATGGCATAGGCCGCACCACCCGCGACCGCGATCACCGCGAGGACCGCGAACAGCCACATCTTCCAGCGGCTGCTCCCGCCGCGGTCGTCGTGGCCGTCGTAGCCGCCGCCGTGGCCGCCGCGCTGGGCGCCGTTGCCGCCGCCGGGGAAGGCCGAGCCGTCGTCGGGGTTCAGCGGGGGCACCATCGGCTGCTGGAACTGCGAGGTCGTCGTGTGCGAGGGGTACTGCTGCTGTCCGCCGGAGCCGCCGCCGGGCATGGCGGTGGTCGCGGCGCCGCCGCGGCCGTGCGGCAGGGCCATGGTGACCGGGCCGGTGTTCCAGGTGCCCGTGTTCGGACCCTGGTCGTGCAGCATCTGGAGCGCGTACTGGACCAGGCCGCGCATCTCCTCGGCGCTCTGGAACCGGTCGTCCGGGTCCTTGGCGAGGGAGCGCATGACCATGCCGTCGAGTTCCTGCGGGATGTGCGCGCCCTCGGGCAGCTGCGAGGGCGGCACCGGCGCGTCCTGGACGTGCTGGTAGACCACGGACAGCGGGGTCTCACCGGTGAACGGGGGCCGCAGCGCGAGGAGTTCGTACAGGAGGCAGCCGGTCGCGTACAGGTCGGAGCGGTGGTCCACGGCCTTGCCGAGGGCCTGTTCGGGCGACAGGTACTGGGGGGTGCCCATGACCATGCCGGTCTGCGTCATCGTCGACTGCACGCCGTGCAGGGCGCGGGCGATGCCGAAGTCCATCACCTTGACGGCGCCGGTGTCGGTGATGATGACGTTCGCCGGCTTGATGTCGCGGTGCACGATGCCGTGCTGGTGCGAGTACGCGAGGGCCTCCAGCACACCGGACACGATGATCAGCGCCTGCTCGGGACCCGGGGCCTCGGCGCTGATCAGCAGTTCGCGGATGGTGCGGCCCTCGACCAGCTCCATCACGATGTACGGAACGGTGTTGGGGCCGACCCGGTCCTCGCCCGAGTCGTACACGGCGACCACCGCGTGGTGGTTCAGCCCGGCGACGGACTGTGCCTCACGGGTGAAACGCGCCTTGGACACCGGGTCCTCGGCGAGGTCGGCGCGCAGCAGCTTCACGGCGACGGTGCGGCCCAGCCGCACGTCCTCGGCGGCGAACACCTCGGCCATGCCGCCTCGGCCCAGCCGGTGGGTGAGCCGGTAACGGCCGTCTCCCACCAGGCCGCCCGCGCCCCAGTGCGAAGGGTCCTCGGCCATCCCGGCGCCGCCTGCCTCGGGTTCGGGTGCCATCAGTCCTCGCCGTCGTCTCTCTCGGCCGCCGCTCAGCGGTAGTCCTCTTGGTGGTGCTCCGACGAACGCTACAGCCTCGGAACCGGTCGCCGTTCGGAGCTGACACCTGGTGGACGCCCGGTCACGGAACGGGCACCCGGCTTGACGTCTGCTTGCCCTCCGGCAGACTGGCCCCGACACAAGCGTGGCGAGGGGAAGCAACAGTCATGAGCCAGGACGGCACTCAGGGCCGGTACGCAGGCGGTTCCCTGGCCCGCGGCCGTTACCAGCTAAGGGATTTGCTCGGCGAGGGCGGCATGGCCGCCGTGTACCTCGCCCACGACACGGCGCTGGACCGCCCGGTGGCGATCAAAACCCTGCACACCGAGCTGGGCCGCGAACAGTCGTTCCGCGAGCGGTTCCGGCGGGAGGCCCAGGCTGTAGCCAAACTGTCGCACACCAATATCGTCTCGGTCTTCGACACCGGCGAGGACGAGTTCGACGGCGCGGTCATGCCGTACATCGTGATGGAGTTCGTGGAGGGGGAGCCGCTCGGCTCCGTGCTCCAGGCGGACATCGCCCGGTACGGCGCCATGCCCGCGGAGAAGGCGCTGAAGGTGACGGCCGACGTGCTGGCCGCCCTGGACACCAGCCACGAGATGGGCCTGGTCCACCGCGACATCAAGCCGGGCAACGTCATGATGACCAAGCGCGGCGTGGTCAAGGTGATGGACTTCGGCATCGCCCGCGCCATGCAGTCCGGGGTCACCTCGATGACCCAGACCGGGATGGTCGTCGGCACCCCCCAGTACCTGTCGCCCGAGCAGGCCCTGGGGCGCGGCGTCGACGCCCGCTCCGACCTCTACTCCGTCGGCATCATGCTCTTCCAGCTGCTGACCGGCCGGATCCCGTTCGACGCCGACTCCCCGCTGGCCATCGCCTACGCGCACGTGCAGGAGGAGCCGGTCGCGCCGTCCTCCATCAACCGGTCGGTGACCCCGGCGATGGACGCGCTGGTGGCGCGGGCCCTGCGGAAGAACCCGAACGAGCGCTTCCCCACCGCCGCGGCCATGCGCGACGAGGTCGCGCGGGTGATGTCGGCCGGGCAGACCGGGGCCCCGGCCATCGTCCCGGGCACCGGACCGGTGAGCAGCGGGGCGGGCGTGGGCTCGGCGGTGTTCCCGCCGGTGGACTCGGGCTTCCAGGCGCCGCCGCCGCACGCGCTGCACCAGCCGTACCAGGCGCCGCACACCCCGGCGCCGTCGCCGTACGCGCCCGCACCGACGCCCGCGCCGCAGCAGGGCCACGTACAGGGCGGCTACGCCTACCCGCAGCAGCAGTACGCGCCGCAGACCCCGGCGCCGTACACGATGTCCCCGGCGGCGCACGGCCCGTCGGGCGGCCCGGGGTCACCGGGCGGGGGCGGTAAGCGGAACACGCCGGTGGTCGTGGGCGCGATCGTGGTGGCCCTGCTGGCCATCGGCGGGCTGGTCGCCGCGATCTCGCTGAACGGCGACGACAAGGACAAGGGCAAGGACGACACCGCGAGCTCGGCCGGCCCCGGGGGCTCGGCCTCCGCCTCGGCCCCGGCGGGCCACAAGGGTCCGGACACCTCGCGGACCATCGACCCCGCCAAGTGCAAGGAGCCCAGCAAGCACTACAGCGAAGCGGGCAAGTACACGGCGCCGGACCTGCGGTACAAGAACGTGCTGTCCGTGAAGGCCTGCATCCAGGCCTCCGGCGGCAAGTACAAGATCGTCGACAAGGACGAGGCCATCTACGGGCAGGACACCGTCCTGGAGCAGCAGCCGGCTCCCGGGGACAAGATCGAGAAGGAGGGCACGGAGTACACGCTGACCGTGTCCACCGGCAACCCCGGCTAGGTCGCCCCTTTCGGATCCCGTCGGCTCTATGGGGCCGTCCGCTTCGGCCCGGGCACCGTCCCCGCGGGTCGGCCCCGGGCCCCCACGGGTCGGCTCCAGGTTCTCGCGGGTCCGCCCCGGGGCCTCCACGGGTCCGCCCCGGGCCTCCACTGGTCCACTCCGGCATCCCGGGCACTCCGATGGAGTGCCCGGGATGCCGCTTTTGAGCCCTTATGTAAATCTGAGCACGTACCGCTGCCCCCGGCGGGTACCCGGCCGCTCGGAACGGGAAGGGCTCCCCGTGGTCCAAGGCTTCCGCCCGACGCACTGGCTGGCCTGCGCCGTCCTGGCCGCCGCCGCACTCACCCCCGCCGCCTCCGCCGTGGCCGCCGCGGCCTGCCCGTACGTCGCCCAGGTCCGCGAGCCCGGAGAGGACGACGGACACCCGGACCTGGCCGGGAGCCCGGCCGGAGTCGGCCGGGAGCGGCCCGGCCGGCCGGCGGCCGCGCCCGCGAACCCCGAGGCGGTCGCGGCCGGCCGGCCGCTGCACCCGCGCCCCCGCACCGAGCCGGCCGCGCCCCCGCGCGCCCCCCGACCCGCCGACCCGGGTACCGGTACCCGCACGGACACCGGTACGGGTACGGAGCGGGGCGCCGGCACCGACCGGGGGACGGGTACGCACCGCGAGCAGGGCACGGACCGGGGGACCGGCACCGGCACGGAGCGCGGCACCGACCCCGGGACGCGCCGCCCGGCGCACGCGATCGGGACCGGACCGAACGAGCGGGCCGCCGACCTGGCCGCCCACATGCTCCCCCTCGGCACCGGCCTCGCCATGATGGGCGTGGGGCTCGGCTACCTCGGCATGCGGCTGCGCAAGGGCCTCTGAACCCCCGCCTCTCCCCGCCTCCAGACGGACCCCGGACCGCTCCTCCCCCACGGGATGTACGCCCCGGGACGGTTGCCCCCGAGGGCATACTCGGTATACATACTGAGTATGTCCATTCGCCACGGCCTTCTCGCCCTGCTGGAACGGGGCCCTCGGTACGGCTCCCAGCTGCGCACCGAGTTCGAATCCCGCACCGGCTCCACCTGGCCGCTCAACGTCGGGCAGGTGTACACCACCCTCGCCCGCCTGGAGCGCGACGGCCTCGTCGCACCCGGCGGCGAGGACCCGGCCGGCCACACCCTGTACGCCATCACCGAGCAGGGACGCAGCGAACTGCGCCAGTGGTACGAGCGCCCCGTGGACCGGACCAACCCGCCCCGTGACGAGCTGTCCATCAAGCTCGCCATGGCCGTGGGCGCCCCCGGCGTGGACATCCGCGCCGTCATCCAGTCCCAGCGGCACGCCACGATCAAGGCGATGCAGGACTACACCCGGCTCAAGGCCCAGGCCCTCACGGCGATCGAGAGCGGGCAGACCCGCGAACGCGACGACGTGGCCTGGCTCCTGGTCCTGGAACAGTTGATCTTCCAGACCGAGGCCGAGGCCCGCTGGCTCGACCACTGCGAGACCAGGCTGGTCCGGCTCTCCCTGACGGCCGACCGGAGAGCCGACCGGCCCGCAGCGCCCCAGGCCGCCGACCCCGGTGCCCGCGGCGAGGACGAGACCCCCGTCCCGGCCGCGGCTCCCACCACCACCGACCGGCCCCGTACCGCCCGCACGCGGCGGGGCTGAACCACCGTCCCCAGGGGGAACCCTTCATGCCCGACCACCAGCACCCGTCCCAGCGGCCGGTACTCCAGCTCGACCGGCTGGTCCGCACGCACGGCAGCGGTGCCACCGAAGTGCACGCCCTGCGCGGCATCAACCTCTCCGTCTTCCCCGGCGAACTCGTCGCCGTCATGGGCCCCTCCGGCTCCGGCAAGTCCACGCTGCTCACCCTGGCCGGCGGGCTCGACACCCCGACCGGCGGCCGGGTGATCGTCGAGGGCACCGACATCACCACGGCGAACCGCAAGCAGCTCGCCGCGCTGCGCCGCCGCAGCATCGGGTACGTCTTCCAGGACTACAACCTGATCCCCGCCCTCACGGCCGCCGAGAACGTGGCCCTCCCCCGCGAACTCGACGGCATGTCCGCCCGCAAGGCACGGGCCTCCGCCCTGGCCGCACTGGAGGAGATGGGCCTGGCCTCCCTCGCCGACCGCTTCCCGGACGAGATGTCCGGCGGCCAGCAGCAGCGGGTGGCCATCGCCCGCGCCCTGGTCGGCGACCGCCGCCTGGTCCTCGCCGACGAGCCCACCGGCGCCCTGGACTCCGAGACGGGCGAGTCCGTCCTCGGGCTGCTGCGCTCCCGCTGTGACGCGGGCGCTGCCGGCGTCCTGGTGACGCACGAACCGCGGTTCGCCGCCTGGGCCGACCGCGTGGTCTTCCTGCGCGACGGCAGCGTGGTCGACGAGACCCTGCGCAGCCACGCCGACTCCCTGCTCTCGGGGCAGGCGGCCGGACAGTGATCTCCTGGTACCACTCCTGGATAGCGGCCATCCGGATCGCCCGCCGCGACGCCTGGCGCGCGAAGGGCCGCAGCATCCTGGTCCTCGCCATGATCGCCCTGCCGATCGTCGGGGTCAGCGCCGCCGACCTCACCATGCGCAGCGCGGAACTCTCCACCGCGCAGCACCTCGAACGCCGCCTCGGCGCCGCCGACGCGGAGATCAGCACCCCCTCGCTGGACGGGCCGATCCTCCAGAACCCCGCAGGCGACCGCTACGCCCCCGTCGGCGGCTACGACACGTACGTCCCCGGCGCGAAGGGGAGCCGGGTCGACCCGGCCGGCGCCCTCCCGCCCGGCGCCCGGGCGGTCAAGGACACCACCGGCAGCGCCAAGATCCGCACCACCCACGGGCTCCTCGACACCAGGCTGCGGGAGATCGACACGCAGAGCCCGCTGGTGAAGGGCCGGTTCACCCTCGACCGGGGCCGGCTGCCCCGGGAGGCCGGGGAGATCATCGCCACCAACGGCTTCCTGGAGGAGTCCGGCTTCTTCGTCGGCTCGCAGATCACCCCGCGCGGCACGGACCTCTCGTACCGGATCGTGGGCGCGTACGAGCTGCCGAACTCGCTGGGCGCGGCCGAGGTCATCGCCCCGCCCGGCACCCTGCTCACGCCCGTCGACAAGGCCCTGCAGGCCGCCGACGTGCCCGGGGTGCGGGCCGAAAGCGCCTACCTCGTCGAGGTCGGCGGCGATGGTTTCACGTGGAACATGGTCAAGGAGGCCAACGCCAAGGGCCTGCTCGTCATCTCCCGGGCCGTCAGCCTGCACCCGCCCGCCGACTCCGAGGTCCTGCTGTACACGCAGGAGCCCAAGGACCAGAGCGGCACGGGCGGCAGCCGCACCGCCGAGATGGCCGTCCTGGCCACGGTCGTCGGCCTCGCCATGCTGGAGATCTGCCTGCTCGCCGGCCCCGCCTTCGCGGTGGGCGCCCGGCGCTCGCGCCGCCAGCTGGGGCTGGTCGGCGCCAACGGCGGCGACCGCCGGCACATCCGGGCCATCGTGCTCTCCGGCGGCCTGGTCATCGGCGCCGCGGCCGCCGTCGTCGGCACCGTCATCGGCACCGCCCTCACCCTCGGCCTGCGGCCCGTCCTGGAGAGGCACCTGGGCCTGCGCTGGGGCGGGTTCGACGTCCGGCCTCTGGAACTGGCGGCCATCGCCCTGCTCGCGGTGGTGACCGGCCTGCTGGCCGCCATCGCTCCGGCGGTCACGGCCTCCCGGCAGACCGTGCTGGCCTCGCTCACCGGCCGTCGCGGCGTGCGCCGGGCCAACCGGGTGCTGCCCGTCATCGGGCTGGTCGCCGTCCTGGCCGGCGCCGCCATCGCCCTGTACGGCGCCGTGTCCGACATGGGCAGCCTGGTCGTCGCGGGCGGCAGCGCCCTCGCCGAGCTCGGTGTCGTCGCCCTCACGCCCGTCCTGGTGGGGCTCTTCGGGCGGATCGGCCGCTGGCTGCCGCTGTCGCCGCGGCTCGCCCTGCGCGACGCCGTGCGCAACCGGGGGCGTACCGCGCCCGCCGTCGCCGCCGTCCTGGCCGCGGTGGCCGGCACGGTCGCGGTGGCCACGTACCAGAACAGCCGTGACATCCAGGCGCGACACGAGTACGTCGCCTCCCTGCCCAGCCACCACGGGCTGCTCGCCGTCTCCGACAACAGCGCCCACAAGGAAGTGGCCTCGGTCCGCGAGGCCCTCTCCAAGGAGTTCGCCCTGTCCGTACGGGCCGACGTCGAGCGGGTGGTGGTCGGCCGGGCGGGCTGCGACACGTACTCCACCGAGGCCGGCTGCGGGCGCGCCGAGATCGTCACGCCCAAGGAGCAGCGCTGCCCGCTCTTCGAGTCCCCGAACGGGCCGAGCGACTTCTCCCCCGAAAAGGCCAGGGAGCTCCGCAAGGACTGGCGCTGCACGTACAAGGAGCACTACGCGGAGAACTCCGTGGTGGTCGCCGACGAGAAGCTGCTGGCCGCGCTGGCCGTCACCGACCCCGGCAGCGTCGCCGCCCTGAAGTCGGGCACGGCCGTCTCCTTCTCGAAGGCGAACGTGAAGGACGGCAAGGTCACCCTGCGGCTCGTCACCGACCACGACGCGGCCGCAGCCGCCCGCGACAAGAACCAGGAGGAGCCCGGCGAGGACAAGGTGCTGGCGGTCCACCAGGTGCCCGAGGGGGTCGAGGGCTGGGGCGTCGAACTGCTGCTGCCGCCGTCCGCGGCCCGGTCCGCCGGACTGACGACCGCTCCGTTCGGCTCGTACTTCGTCCTGGACGGCCTGCCCGGCAGTACGGAGCGCCAGGCGCTGGACGGCGCCTTCGACCGGATGGGCGTGGACGCCTCGGTCAGCATCGAGCAGGGCTACCGGGGCGACGACTCCCTCGCGATGCTCACGCTGACCCTCTTCGCGGGCCTGGTCACCATCGGCGCGGCCGGAATCGCCACCGGACTGGCCCAGGCGGACGCCGAAGCCGACCTGAAGACCCTGGCCGCGGTCGGCGCCGCCCCCCGCGTGCGGCGCACGCTGAGCGGCTTCCAGTGCGGTGTGGTCGCCCTGATGGGGGTGGTGCTGGGGTCGGCGGCGGGCATCCTGCCCGCGGTCGGGCTCCGGTTCACCGAGGCCCACGAGCGGCGGAAGATGATCGCGGAAGCCCTGTCGATGGGCCACGGCTCCGCGGACGCCTCGGTGTACGTGCCGATCGCCGTGCCCTGGGCGACCCTCGGCCTGCTGCTGGTCGCGGTGCCACTGGGTGCCGCCCTGCTGGCGGCGCTGGTCACCCGCTCCGGCGGGGCGCTGGCGCGGCGCGCCGCACAGTAGCCGCCGTCCGGCCCCACAGGGGCCGCACGGGGCCGTCCTCGTGCCCCCGTACAGGGTGGATCACGCCCGTACGGGGGCAGACCGAGTGAGTACGAAGGTGTGCGAGACAATGGCGGCATGGAGATGCCGAGGAGTGAACGGTCGCAGGACACCCCCCCGAACGTCCTGATCGTGGGGCAGGACGGGATGGCGGTCGGCGGCGCCGATGACGAGTCGCGCGAGGTCCCGGTGACGGAGATGGTCGAACAGCCTGCCAAGGTCATGCGGATCGGCAGCATGATCAAGCAACTCCTGGAAGAAGTGCGCGCCGCGCCTCTCGACGAGGCGAGCCGGGTCCGGCTCAAGGACATCCACGCCGCCTCCGTGAAGGAGCTGGAGGACGGCCTGGCGCCCGAGCTGGTCGAGGAACTGGAGCGGCTCTCCCTGCCGTTCACCGAGGAAGCCATCCCCTCCGAGGCGGAGCTGCGCATCGCGCAGGCCCAGCTGGTCGGTTGGCTCGAAGGACTCTTCCACGGCATCCAGACGGCCCTGTTCGCGCAGCAGATGGCGGCGCGGGCCCAACTGGAGCAGATGCGCCGCGCCCTGCCGCCCGGCGCCTCCCACGAGGACGAGGAAGGCGGCCACGGAGCAATCCGCTCCGGTCCGTACCTCTAGCACCCAGCCGTCTCCGGCCGTGCCCCGCGGCCGTGCCGCGGCGACGACTCCGGGCCCGCAGCGCACCCCCGTGCGCTGCGGGCCCGCGGCCGTTCCGGGGGCGGGTGCCGTGCCCGGGGGCGGGTGCCGTGCCCGGGGGCGGGTGCCGTGCCCGGGGGCGGGCGGCGGCGGGCGGTCCTTTCGCGGGCGGGCGGCCCTTCCGGGGCGGGCGGCCCTTCCGGGGTGCAGGCCGGGGGCGCTCCGCCGGCCGTGCCGGGGCGCGCCGCATACTCGGGGGCATGAGCTACGACGCGATCGTGCTGGCGGGCGGCGCCGGACGCCGCCTCGGCGGCGTGGACAAGCCCGCCCTGCAGGTGGGCGGCCGGGCCCTGCTGGACCGGGTCCTCGACGCCTGTGCGGACGCCCGCTCGACCGTCGTGGTCGGCGGCCGGCGGGCCACGGCGCGCCGCGTGGAGTGGGCCCGGGAGGATCCGCCCGGCGGCGGACCCCTCGCCGCGCTGGACGCGGGGCTGCGCCGGTCCACCGCCCCGCTGGTCCTCGTCCTCTCCGCGGACCTGCCCTTCCTGGACCGGGGAACCGTGGGGACCCTGCTGGAGGCGGCCGGCCACGGCGACGGCGCACTGCTGCGGGACGCCGACGGACGGGACCAGCCGCTGGTCGCCGCCTACCGGACCGAGCCGCTGCGCCGGGAGATCGCCCTGCTCGCCACCGAGCACGGCAGCCTCGGCGGGCTGTCCCTGCGCGCCCTGACCGGCGAACTCGACCTGGCCAGGGTGGCGGCCACTGCGCCACTCGCCTCGTTCGACTGCGACACCTGGGACGACCTTGCCGCCGCCCGCGCCCGGATCAGGGAGCATGGAACCGTGCTGGACCAATGGATCACCGCCGTCAAGGCCGAGCTCGGCATCGACCTCCCCGTCGACACCAAGACCCTCCTCGACCTCGCCCGAGACGCCGCCCACGGCGTCGCCCGGCCTGCCGCCCCGCTGACCACCTTCCTGGTCGGCTACGCGGCCGCCCACGCCGAAGCCACCGGCGCCGACCCCGCCCAGGCCGTCGCCGAGGCCTCCCGCAAGGCCGCCGACCTGGCGCTGCGCTGGGCTGCCGAGGCGGAGGCCGACGCCGAACAGAACGGCTCCGGATGACCCCCACCGACGCCGAACACGCCCTCGACCAGGCCCTGGCCCTGGTCAGCCGCGCCCCCGCAGGAGAGGACGCGGACAGCCACCGCGCCGCCCCCTGGCCCCGGGCCCGGGAGACCGCCGCCCACGCCGGAGCCGCGGTGCGGGCCCGGAGCCACCGGGTGCCCCTCGCCGACGCCCTGGGGGAGGTCCTGGACCTGCCGTTGGAGGCCCTCACCGATCTGCCGTCCTTCGACACCTCCGCCATGGACGGCTGGGCCGTCGCCGGCCCCGGGCCCTGGAACGTCCGCGCCGGCGAGAAGGTCCTGGCCGGCGCCGACCGGCCGGAGCCCCTCGCGGACGGCGAGGCCGTACCGATCGCCACCGGCGCCCGGATCCCCTCCGACACCACCGCGGTCATCCGCAGCGAGCACTGCCGCGAGGCCGGGCACCAGCTCTTCGCCGACCGGCCCGTCCTCACCGGCCAGGACATCCGCCCGCGCGGCCAGGAGTGCCGCTCCGGCGATCTGCTGCTGCCCGAGGGCTCCCTGGTCACCCCGGCCGTACTCGGCCTCGCCGCGGCCGCCGGGTACGACGAGCTGACCACCCGCCCCCGGCCCCGCGTGGAGATCGTGGTGCTCGGCGACGAGCTGCTCACCGAGGGCCGCCCGCACGACGGGCTGATCCGCGACGCCCTCAGCCCCATGCTCGGCCCCTGGCTCGGCCGTCTCGGCGCCGAGGTCGTCGGCACCCGCCGGCTCGGCGACGACCCGGCCGGGGCGCAGGCACTGCTGGAACTCGTCACCACCTCCGCCGCGGACCTCGTCATCACCACCGGCGGCACCGCCTCCGGCCCCGTGGACCACGTCCACCCCGTACTGGCGCGGGCGGGCGCCCGGCTGCTGGTCGACGGAGTGGCGGTGCGGCCCGGCCACCCCATGCTGCTGGCCCGCATCGGCGACCGCGCGGACGGCCGGTACGTGGTGGGCCTGCCCGGGAACCCCCTCGCGGCCGTCTCCGGTCTGCTGACCCTCGCCGAGCCGCTGCTGCGCTCCCTCGCCGGGCGCCGGCCCCGCCCCCGGTACACCGCGCCGGTCCAGGGCGACGTACCGGGCCACCCGCACGACACCCGCCTGGTCCCGGTCCTGCTGACCGACGAGCATGCGGTGCCGCTGCGCTACCACGGCCCCGCTATGCTGCGCGGCGTCGCGGCCGCCGACGCACTCGCGGTCGTACCGCCGCGCGGAGCACGGTCCGGCCAGGAACTGGAGATCCTCGATCTCCCGTGGGCTTCGGGGGGATGTTTCACGTGAAACTTCACGGCCAGGACGTCATGGCCCGCGCCGCCGACGAGAAACTCGTCTCGCGGCGCATCAAACTGCCCACACGCATCGTCGAACGACCCCTGCGGCAGGTCAGCAAACGCCTGCTGATGGCCCTGTTCGTGCTGTGGCTCACGGTGATGATCGTGTGGCTGGACCGTGGCGGCTACCACGACAACGCCAACGACCAGGTCGATTTCCTCGACTGCGTCTACTACGCCACCGTGACGCTCTCGACGACGGGCTACGGCGACATCGTCCCGTACAGCGACAGCGCCCGGCTGGTCAACGTCCTGCTGATCACCCCGCTGCGCGTGCTGTTCCTGATCATCCTGGTCGGTACCACCCTGGAAGTCCTGACGGAACGGACGAGGGAAGAATGGCGGCTGAACCGCTGGAGGAAGAACTTGCGTGAGCACACGGTCGTGGTCGGTTTCGGCACCAAGGGCCGCTCCGCCCTGCAGACGCTGCTGGCCACCGGTCTCTCCAGGGACCAGGTCGTCATCGTCGACCCCAGCTCCAAGGTGATCGACATCGTCAACTCGGAAGGGTTCACGGGGGTGGTCGGCGACGCCACCCGCTCGGACGTCCTGCTCCGCGCCGAGGTCCAGAAGGCCCGTCAGATCGTCATCGCCACCCAGCGGGACGACACGGCGGTCCTGGTCACCCTGACCGCCCGCCAGCTCAACCGCGGGGCCAAGATCGTCGCTGCGGTCCGTGAGGAGGAGAACGCCCCGCTGCTGCGCCAGTCGGGCGCGGACGCGGTCATCACGAGCGCGAGCGCCGCCGGACGGCTGCTGGGCCTGTCGGTCCTCAGCCCCAGTGCTGGCACCGTCATGGAGGACCTGATCCAGCAGGGCAGCGGTCTCGACCTGATCGAACGGCCCGTCAAGAAGGCCGAGGCGGGCAAGTCGGTACGCGAGACCGAGGACCTCGTGGTGAGCGTGCTGCGCGGCCACCGGCTGCTGCCGTACGACGACCCGCACGCGAGCCCGCTGCAGCTGACCGACCGTCTCATCACCATCGTGCGGGCCGTTGCGCCGGTCTCGCCGCCGGTGACACTGGGTCAGGCCGAATAGCAGGGGCGCCGCCGCGGCCGGGCCGGTGGCCGTGATCCGCGCAGCGGCTTCGCGTAGCCTCCGGGCCATGCATGCGATCACGATCGAACAGCCCGGCGGCCCCGAAGCCCTCGTCTGGTCCGACGTACCCGATCCGGTGGCCGGCGAGGGCGAGGTCCTCGTCGAGGTCGCGGCGGGCGCCGTGAACCGCGCCGACGTACTCCAGCGGCAGGGGTTCTACGACCCGCCGCCCGGCGCCTCCCGCCACCCCGGCCTGGAGTGCTCCGGTCGGATCGCCGCGATCGGCCCCGGTGTGGCCGGCTGGTCGGTGGGGGACGAGGTCTGCGCCCTGCTGGCGGGAGGCGGCTACGCCGAGCGGGTGGCCGTGCCCTCCGGCCAGCTGCTGCCCGTCCCGGCCGGGCTGGACCTGGTGGCGGCCGCCGCCCTGCCCGAGGTCGTCGCGACGGTGTGGTCCAACGTGTTCATGGTGGCCGGACTGCGCCCCGCCGAGACCCTGCTGGTGCACGGGGGTTCCAGCGGCATCGGGACGATGGCGATCCAGCTGGCCAAGGCGGTGGGTGCACGGGTCGCGGTGACGGCGGGCGGCCCTGAGAAGCTGGCCCGGTGCAGGGAGCTGGGCGCCGACATCCTGATCGACTACCGCGAGCAGGATTTCGTGACGGAGCTGCGCAACGCGACGGGCGGCGCCGGGGCGGACGTGATCCTGGACATCATGGGCGCGAAGTACCTGGCCCGGAACGTGGACGCCCTGGCCGTGAACGGCCGTCTCGCGGTGATCGGGCTGCAGGGCGGGGTGAAGGCCGAACTGAACCTCGGCGCACTGCTCGCCAAGCGGGCGGCGATCACCGCGACCTCGCTGCGGAGCCGGCCGCTGGAGGAGAAGGCGGCCATCGTCGCGGCGGTCCGCGAACACGTGTGGCCGCTGGTGGAGACGGGGCTGGTGCGCCCGGTGGTGCATGCCACCTTCCCGATGCGGGACGCCGCCGAGGCCCACCGGGTCATGGAGTCCAGCAGCCACGTCGGCAAGCTGCTCCTGACGGTCTGAGGAGCCGTGCGGGGGCCGGCCCGGACGGTACCGAGCGCCCCCCTCCGGCGCTCGGACCCGGGTCTCGGGCCGGCCCCGCCCCCCCGCCCCCGGTTCCGACGGGGCCCGGGGGGCGGGGAAGCCCGGCTACAGGCTGCGGAGCAGCACCGCGGGGGACTCGACGCAGTCCGCGACGTACCGCAGGAAGCCGCCCGCCGTGCCCCCGTCGCACACCCGGTGGTCGAAGGTCAGCGACAACTGGACCACCTGGCGGACCGCCAGCTCCCCGCCGTGCACCCACGGCTTGGGAACGATGCGCCCCACCCCGAGCATGGCCGCCTCCGGATGGTTGATGATCGGGGTGGAGCCGTCGACCCCGAACACCCCGTAGTTGTTCAGCGTGAAGGTGCCGCCCGTCAGGTCGGCCGGCGTCAGCTTCCCCGCCCGCGCCAGCTCGGTGAGCCGGGCGAACTCCGCCGACAGCGACTCGGGGCTGCGGCCCTGCGCGTCCCGGACGACCGGGACCATGAGGCCCCGCTCGGTCTGGGCGGCGAAGCCGAGGTGCACCGCCGGGAGCCGGACGATCTCGCCCGCAGCCAGGTCCACGGTGGAGTTGAGCTCCGGGAAGCGGGCGAGCGCCGCGGTGCAGATCCGGGCCAGCAGGGCCAGTACGGAGATCTTGGGCCCGCCCACGGCGTTCATGGCGGCGCGGGCGGCCATCAGCTCCGTGGCGTCCGCGTCCACCCAGCAGGTGGCGTCCGGGATCTCCCGGCGGCTGCGCGACAGCTTCTCCGCGACCAGTCCGCGCACCCCCTTGAGCGGGATCCGCTCGCCGGCGGCCGCCACCGGGGACGCGGCCACCGGGGCCGTCGCCGGGGCCGCAGCCGCCGGCTGCGGCGCGCGCAGGGCCGACTCCACGTCCGCACGCAGGATCAGGCCCTCGGGGCCCGACCCGCGCAGCGCACGCAGGTCGACCCCGTTGTCCCGCGCCAGCTTGCGCACCAGCGGCGAGATCACCGGCACCGGACCCGTGCCGGCGGCGGCCGGGACGGGCGCGGCGGGCGCGGCGGCGGGCGGCGCGGCGGCCTGGACCGCGGGCACGGCAGCGGCCGAGACCTCGGCGGTGACGGGTCGCACCCGTCGCCGACGGGCCTGGCGCGAATGGTCCGTGCCGTATCCCACCAGGACGTTTCCGGAACCTCCGGACTCCTCCTGCGCCGGCTGCGCCGGCTGCGCCGCAGGCGCGCCGCCCGCCCCCACGGCCACGGTGATCAGCGGGGCACCGACCGGGAGTTCCTGCCCCTCCTCACCGAACCGTGCGGTGACCACGCCCCCGTAGGGGCAGGGCACCTCCACCATCGCCTTGGCCGTCTCGACCTCGACGACCGGCTGGTCGATGGCGACGACGTCGCCGACGGCCACCAGCCAGCGCACGATCTCGGCCTCCGTCAGGCCCTCGCCGAGATCCGGCAGCTTGAACTCCATGACCTGCGGCATCAGTTCTCCCACTGCAGGCGCGCGACGGTGTCCAGGATGCGGTCCACACCCGGCAGGTGGTGCTTCTCCAGCATCGGCGGCGGGTACGGGATGTCGAAGCCCGTCACCCGCAGCACCGGCGCCTCCAGGTGGTGGAAGCAGCGCTCCGTGACCCGGGCGGCGATCTCCGCGCCCGGCCCGCCGAAGCCTCCGGCCTCGTGCACGACCACGGCGCGCCCGGTCCGGCGCACGGACTCCACGACCGTGTCCTCGTCGAAGGGGACGAGCGAACGCAGGTCCACGACCTCCAGGTCCCAGCCCTCCTCGCGCGCCGCCTCGGCGGCCTCCAGGCACACCGGCAGCGAGGGCCCGTAGGTGATCAGCGTCGCGCTCGTGCCGGCCCGCCGGACCAGGGCCCGCCCGATGCCCGGCACCGCGGCCGGGGCCTGCGCGGACCAGTCGGCCTTGGACCAGTAGAGGCGCTTCGGCTCCAGGAAGACCACCGGGTCGTCGCTGGCGATCGAGGCGCGCAGCAGACCGTACGCGTCCTCGACCGTCGCCGGGGTGACGACCGTCAGCCCCGGCGTGGCCACGTAGTACGCCTCGGAGGAGTCGCAGTGGTGCTCGACGCCGCCGATGCCGCCGCCGTACGGCACGCGGATGGTGATCGGCAGCGGCATGGCGCCCCGCGTGCGGTTGCGCATCTTGGCGACATGCGAGATCAGCTGCTCGAAGGCGGGGTAGGCGAACGCGTCGAACTGCATCTCCACCACCGGCCGCAGCCCGTACATGGCCATGCCGACGGCCGTGCCGAGTATCCCTGCCTCCGCGAGCGGGGTGTCCGTCACCCGGTCCTCGCCGAACTCCTTCGCGAGGCCGTCGGTGATCCGGAAGACCCCGCCCAGGGCGCCGACGTCCTCGCCCATCACGTGGACCGTCGGGTCCTCGGCCATCGCGTCGCGCATGGCGCGGGTGAGTGCCTGCGCCATCGTCGCGGGCTTCACCGCCCCCCGTACCGCAGTGGTCATGCGTCGTCCTCCGCTTCCAGCTCGGCCCGCAGCATCTGCGCCTGCTCGCGCAGCCGGCCGGTCTGCTCCGCGTAGACGTGCGAGAAGAGGTCCATCGGGTCGAGCACCGGCTCGGCGTTCATCGCCTCGCGCAGGTTCGCCGCCATCAGCTCGGCCGCGTCCTTGGCCTCCTGGATGCCGGCCGCGTCGAGGATGCCCCGGGCGGTCAGCTCGCGCTCCAGCAGCTCCACCGGGTCGTGGGCCTTCCAGGCCTCCACCTCGGCGTCGGAGCGGTAGCGGGTGGCGTCGTCCGCGTTCGTGTGGGCCTCCATCCGGTAGGTGACGGCCTCGATCAGCGTCGGGCCGCCGCCGGCCCGGGCGCGCCGCACGGCCTCGGTGAGGACCTCGTGCATCGCGGCGACGTCGTTGCCGTCGACCAGCCGGCCGGGCATTCCGTAGCCCACGGCCTTGTGGGCCAGCGTGGGGGCCGCGGTCTGCTTGGCCAGCGGGACGGAGATCGCGAAGCCGTTGTTCTGGACCAGGAAGACCACCGGGGCCTGCCAGACGGCCGCGAAGTTCAGTGCCTCGTGGAAGTCGCCCTCGCTGGTGCCGCCGTCGCCGACCATGGCGAGGGCCACGACCTCGTCGCCGCGCAGCCGGGCCGCGTGGGCCAGGCCCACCGCGTGCGGCAGCTGGGTGGCGAGCGGGGTGCACAGCGGGGCGATCCGGTGCTCGCGCGGGTCGTAGCCGGTGTGCCAGTCGCCGCGCAGCAGGGTCAGGGCCTGGACGGGGTCCAGGCCGCGTGCCACGGCCGCCAGGGTGTCGCGGTAGCTGGGGAAGAGCCAGTCCTGGTCCTCCAGGACCATGGCGGCCGCGATCTCGCAGGCCTCCTGGCCCACGGTGGACGGGTAGACGGCGAGCCGCCCCTGCCGGGTCAGCGCGGTGGCCTGCGCGTTGTAGCGGCGGCCGCGGACCAGCTCCGCGTAGCAGCGGCGCATCAGCGCGGGGTCGAGACGGTCGGCCGCCTCCGCGCCCAGGACCCGGTAGGGCTCGGGGTCCGGGAGCAGCGGGGCGGCGTCCGTGCGGGGCCTCCAGGCGGGCGGCGGGGTCGGACGGTGGGACGCACCGGCACCGGGCAGCTCTTGGACCGTCATGGCGGCGTACACCTCCTCGTGGGAAGCGGGCAGGGGCGACCCGGATGTGAGGCGCCTCACCAACCGATTGTTCGGTTGTCTGCGCAATTTGGCTACAGGCGGCTCCAGGCTGTGGACAAACGGGCGCCGGGGCCCTGGGATGGATGCAGGACGTCCAGGAGAGGGAGGCATCGGGCCATGCCGGATGAACAAATGGCCGCGGCGGGTTCGGCCCCCGCGGCGCCGGGGTGCCCGCCCGCGGCCCCGCCGACCGCGCCGGTCCCGCCCCGCGCCCTGGACCCGATCGACCGCTCGATCGTGCGGCTGCTGCAAGCGGACGGCCGTGCGTCCATACGCTCGGTGGCGGAGCAGGTGCACGTGTCGCGGGCGAACGCCTACGCCCGCATCAACCGGCTGATCGACGACGGGGTGATCCGCGGGTTCACCGCCCGCGTCGACCACGAGCGGGCGGGCCAGGGGGCTTCCGCCTACATCACGCTGAAAATTGTCCAGAACTCCTGGCGGACGGTGCGCGAGCAGCTTCGCGAGCTGCCGGGGGCGGCGCACATCGCGCTGGTCAGCGGGGACTTCGACGTCCTCCTGCTGGTGCACACCCCGGACAACCGGACGCTGCGCGAGCTGGTCCTGACCCGCCTGCAGTCGATCCCGGAGGTCCTCTCCACCCGCACCCTGCTGGTGTTCGAGGAGACGGACCTCCTGGACCCGGGACCGGCCGGCGGACCGGCGCTGCGGGAGGAGTAGCGGCGCTACGGGGTGCCGGGGGCCGTCCGGGTGGTGCGCAGGCCGTCGAGGGCCATGCTGACCACCGCGTCCGCCAGCTGGTCGGGGGTGGTCCCCGGGTGCGGGCGGTACCACTCGACCAGCGAGTTCACCATGCCGAACAGCAGGCGGGTGGCCAGCCGGATGTCCACGTCGGCCCGGAGGTCCCCGTCGGCCGCCGCGGCCTTCAGCAGGTCGGCGACCTGGTGGTCGAACTCCCGGCGGCGCTCCAGGGCCCAGCGCTCGGTGCGGGTGTTGCCCCGCACCCGCAGCAGCAGGGTCACGTACGGCAGCTCGCCGACCAGGACCTCCACCGTGCGCCGGGTGACGTACTCCACGCGCTCGACGGCCCGGCCGCGGACCGCTCCGGGTTCCTCCAGCACCGCGAAGAGGCCGTCGAGGGCGCGGCTGACGGCGCGGCGCAGCAGCTCCTCCTTGCCCGTGACGTGGTGGTAGATCGAGGACTTGGAGATGCCGGCCGCCTTGGACAGGTGCTCCATGGAGGTGCCGTCGTAGCCGCGCTCGTTGAAGACCTGGACCGCGACGGACAGCAGCGTCTCGGGGGTGTAGGTGTCGCGCCTGACCGTGGTCATCCCGTCTCCTCCGCCCCGTCCCCGCCGTCCGCCCCGTCCTCGCCGTCGGCCGCGTAGCCGAGCCGGAACAGCGCCAGCGAGGGCGCGTACCGGCCGCCGGGACAGCGCTCGTCGAGGTGGTGCAGCAGGTCGTAGGCCCAGTCCCGGCCGAGCCGCGCGTGCCACTCCCACGGGCCGAGGGGGTAGTTGACGCCCAGCCGCATCGCCGTGTCGATGTCCTCGGGGCGGGCCGCGCCGCGGGCGACGGCGTCGGCGGTGAGGTCGATCAGCATCGCCACGGTCCGCGCCACGATCATGCCGGGGACGTCGCCGATGACGGAGACCTTCTTGCCGAGCTTCTGGAACAGCCCGACGGCCTCCGCGAGGGTGCGCTCGCTGGTGTCCTCGCTGGCGGAGAGCGCGATCCGGGTGGCGCCGCGGTAGTCGAGCGCGAGGTCGAAGTAGACGACGTCGGAGAATTCGACGGAGGTCTTGCCGTCCGCGAGGACCAGCTGGCCCTCCCCGGGCAGCTGGATGTACGGGCCCCCGTGACCGGTGGTCGTGACGGCGATCCCGGCCTCCTCCAGCATCGGGGCCAGGTCGGCGGCGGGGCCCAGGTCGCCCACGACGGTGACCTTGGACGGCGCTTCCTGCGGGGCCGCGGTGTGCGGCTCGGGCAGGACGGCGTCCGGGCCGTACGGGAACCAGCCGTGCCCGGACTTGCGGCCCAGCCGGCCGGACTGCACGAGCCGGCGCTGCGCGAGGGAGGGCGTGAACTTGGGGCTCCGGTGGAAGGACTCCCACACGGAGCGGGTCACCGCCTCGTTGACGTCCTGGCCGATCAGGTCGGTGAGGGAGAAGGGGCCCATCTTGAAGCCGCCGCACTCGCGGAGCACGGCGTCGATGGTGGCCGGGTCGGCGCCCTGCTCCTCGTAGACCGCGAAGGCCTCGGCGTAGAAGGGGCGGGCGATCCGGTTGACGATGAAGCCCGGGGTGTCGGCGCAGCGGACCGGCGTCTTCCCCCAGCCGAGGACGGTGCGGTACGCGCGCTCGGCGGCGGCCGGGTCGGTGGCGAAACCGCTGACCACCTCGACGAGCGGGAGCAGCGGCGCCGGGTTGAAGAAGTGCAGGCCGAGGAAGCGGCCGGGGTGGGCGAGGCCCGCGGCGAGCTCGGTGACGGAGAGGGAGGAGGTGTTGGTGGCCAGCAGCGCGTCCGGCGAGACCACCTCTTCGAGGGCGCCGAAGAGGGCCTGCTTGACGGTGGCGTTCTCGACGACCGCCTCGATGACCAGGGAGGCCTCCGCGAGGTCCGCCAGGGTGCCCGCGGCCGCGATCCGGCCGAGCGCCTCCTCGGCCTCGGCCCGGTCCAGGCGGCCCCTGGCGGCCATCCGGTCGAGGCGGTCCTGGACGAACGCCACGCCGTCGGCGGCGAGGGAGGCGTCGATGTCGTAGACCAGCACCCGGTGGCCTGCGAGGAGGGCGACCTGGGCGATGCCCTGTCCCATGGTGCCCGCGCCGATGACCGCCACAGTGCGGGACCGCTCGATTGCTGTCATGCCCAGATCCTCCCGCACCCGCTTGTCCACAGGTCCGCCGGGCCCTCTTGTCCCGACCGATCGTTCGGTTACTCTAACTCCAGTCTGCTCTTTCGCGCCCTGCCTGGCCCGAACCGCCTGCCGGCCCGCGCGATCCCGCCCGGCTCAACGAGGAGTTGGTCCCTGATGCCCGCCGAGCTCACCGTCACCCAGCTGTCCGCCCAGCACCGGCCCACCCTGGACCAGGCCCTGTCGGCGATCCGCAGCCGCGCCTACTGGTCCCCGCACCCCGAGCACCCCAAGGCCTACGGCGAGAACGCCCCGGCGGAGGGGCTCGCGGCCTTCGAGGCGGTCCGCGGGACCCGGCTGGACCTCGGGCAGCCCGGCACGGACGGCTGGACCGGCGGCGAGGTGTCCCCGTACGGACCGGAGCTCGGCGTCGAGTACCCGCACGCCGACCCGGACGTGCTGCTGCCCGCCATGAAGGCCGGCCTCGCCGCCTGGCGCGACGCGGGACCCGAGACGCGGGCCCTGGTGTCGATCGAGATCCTCTCCCGGATCTCCGCCCGGACCCACGAGTTCGCGCACGCCGTCATGCACACCAGCGGCCAGGCCTTCATGATGGCGTTCCAGGCCGGCGGCCCGCACGCACAGGACCGCGGCCTGGAGGCGGTGGCCTACGCCTACGAGGAGCAGACCCGCGTCCCGGGCCGGGCCGACTGGTCCAAGCCGCAGGGCAAGAAGGACCCGCTGGCGCTCGGCAAGACCTTCACGGCGGTCCCCCGCGGCATCGCGCTGGTCATCGGCTGCAACACCTTCCCCACCTGGAACGGCTACCCGGGGCTCTTCGCCTCCCTCGCCACGGGCAACGCGGTGCTGGTCAAGCCGCACCCGCGGGCGGTGCTGCCGCTCGCGCTGACCGTGCAGGTCGCGCGCGAGGTCCTGGCGGAGGCCGGCTTCGACCCGAACCTGGTGGCGCTCGCGGTGGAGCGTCCGGGCGAGGGCATCGCCAAGTCCCTCGCCGTCCGCCCCGAGATCAAGCTGATCGACTACACCGGGTCCACGGAGTTCGGCGACTGGCTGGAGGCCAACGCCCGCCAGGCGCAGGTCTACACGGAGAAGGCCGGCGTCAACACCGTCGTCCTGGACTCCACCGACGACTACAAGGGCATGCTGTCCAACCTGGCGTTCTCGCTGTCCCTGTACAGCGGCCAGATGTGCACCACCCCGCAGAACCTGCTGATCCCGCGCGACGGCATCGCCACCGACGCGGGCCACAAGGGCTACGACGAGGTCGTCGCCGACCTCGCCGCCTCAGTGGGCGGCCTGCTGGGCGACGACGCCCGGGCCAACGCGCTGCTCGGCGCGCTGGTCAACCCGGACGTCAAGACCCGGCTGGAGGCCGCGGCCGGCCTCGGCGAGGTCGCGCTGGCCTCCCGCGAGGTGGCCAACCCGGAGTTCCCGGACGCGGTGGTCCGCACCCCGGTCATGGTGAAGCTGGACGCCGCCAAGTCCGACCCGGACGCCGCCTACCTCTCGGAGTGCTTCGGGCCGGTCTCCTTCGCGGTGGCCGTGGACTCCACGGCCGACGCACTGGAGCTGCTGCGGCGCACGGTGCGGGAGAAGGGCGCGATGACGGTGGGCGCCTACACGACCTCCGCCGACACCGAGCGGGCCATCGAGGAAGTCTGCCTGGAGGAGTCCGCGCAGCTCTCCCTGAACCTGACGGGCGGGGTCTTCGTCAACCAGACCGCCGCGTTCTCCGACTTCCACGGCTCGGGCGGCAACCCGGCGGCGAACGCCGCGCTGTGCGACGGCGCGTTCGTCGCGAACCGCTTCCGCGTGGTGGAGGTCCGCCGCCAGGCCTAGTGCGGTGACCGGATCAGCCCCGGGGTCCGCCCCAGTGGAAGAGGGCCATGGCCACGCTGGTGGCCAGGTTGTAGCTGGACACCTGCGGCCGCATCGGCAGGGACACCAGGTGGTCGGCCCGGGCACGCAGCTCGGGTGAGATGCCGTGGCGTTCGGAGCCGAAGGCCAGCAGGGCGTCGTCCGGGAGGGCGAGGGCGCGGATGTCCTCGCCCTCCGGGTCCAGCGCGTACAGCGGGCCGGGCGGCAGCTCGTCCAGCTCCAGCCGCTCGACGGCGGTGGCGAAGTGCAGCCCCGCCCCGGCCCGGACCACGTTCGGGTGCCAGGGGTCGAGGTCGCCTCGGGTCACCACGCCGGTCGCGCCGAAGCCCGCCGCAAGCCGGACCACGGCGCCGACGTTGCCGAGGTTGCGGGGGTTGTCGAGCACCACGACGGGTGCCGACCGCGGCTGCCGGGCCAGGCTCGCCCGGCGGCTCTCCGCTCCGGGCCGCACGGCCAGGGCCGCCACCCCGGTGGGGTGCACGCGGGGCAGCAGGGCGGCCAGCGGGGCCGCCTGCACCAGCCGGGCGACCTCGGCCCCGACGTCCGGGGCCAGCTCGGCCGCGAGGGCCCGTACCGCCGCCGGGTCCTCGGCGACGGCGAGCCGTACGTCCGCGCCGAAGCGCAGGGCGTGCTTCAGCGCATGGAACCCGTCCAGCAGCACCAGGTCCGGCCGCCCCGCGGCCTCCCGCCACCGCTGAACCGCCTGATCCGCACTTTCCCGCTCACTCATGTCCCGACCCTAATGCCGTGCCGAAGAGGACCACGCCGGCGCCGGGCGGCCGAGACCCGGGGGCCCGGGGGCGCCTCCCGGCAACGGCGCCGCAGGTGGGCGTCAGCGTGCGGCCGGGCTCGGCTCCGCGGGCCGGTGCTCGGCATCCGCAGGCGCCGACGGGGGCCCGGCCCCGGTGGTCCCGGCCGCCACCCGCCCGGGCCGGAGCCCGGCGACCCGCCCGCCCAGCCACACCAGGAACACCGTCGGCAGGAACACCGCGTCGGCGGCGATCATCGCCAGCGAGAAGAACGGCAGGCCCAGCACGACCGCGATCCCGGCGTGCTCCAGCATCATCACGGCCAGCAGCACGTTCTTGATCCGCCGGTTGAACAGCGTGAACGGGAACGCCACCTGCACTGCGACCGTCCCGTACGACAGCAGCATCACCAGGGTCCCGCTGCCCGCCAGCAGCGCCGACAGCCCCGGCCAGGGCGTGAAGTAGTCCAGCCCGAGCGGGTAGTAGAGGGCCGTGCCGTCCTGCCACCGCGAGCCCTGGATCTTGTACCAGCCCGCCGTGGCGTAGATCAGGCAGACCTCCGCCATGATCACCAGCATCCCCGCGTTGTGCAGCAGGTTCGCCAGGACGTCCAGCGCCGCCCGCCCCTCGCCCTCGGGCTCGTACCGGTCGGCCGTCCACCACAGCCCGGCGAACACCCACAGCGCGGTGAAGGCTCCCAGCCACAGCAGCCCGAACCGCCCGGTCGCCGCGCCGTAGGCGAAGACCGCGCCGAGCACCGCCCACAGCACCGGCCCGGCGGGCCCGGCCGTGGCCGAACCCCGGGTGCGGGCCCGGCGGGCGTCCAGCGACCACACCTGCGCGCACCGGGTCAGCACCAGGTAGATCGCCATCAGGTGGATGACGTTGTCCCCGCCGTCGCCCATGAACACGCTGCGGTTCTGCAGCGACAGCACCCCGGCCATGAACACGACGGACAGCGCCCGGGTGCGCCAGCCCAGCAGCAGCCCGATGCCCGACAGCACCGACAGCGCGTAGACGATCTCGAACCAGGGCGTCGCGTCGGACCACATCAGCACGGTGAAGGCGCCGTTCGAGGCGATCAGCCGCTCTGCCAGCTCCCAGCTCCACGGGCCGTCGGGCCCGTACAGCTCGCGCCGGTGCGGGAACTCCCGCAGCAGGAAGAACACCCAGGTCCCGGCGAAACCGATGCGGATCACGGCGCTCTGGTACGGGCCCAGTGCCCGCCCGGTGACCTGCGCGAGCGCCCGCGCGGCAGCCCCGCGCGCGCGGGTCAGACCGTCCACCACGGCAGCTCCCGGTAGGAGGTCCGGGTATCGGTGGACTCGTTGCTCCAGGAGGGCGCGGCCACCGCGGTCGTCGCCGAGCGCAGCTGGACGCGCAGCAGGCGGGCGCCGGGGTGGTGGGGGGCGAGCCGGGCCACTGCGATCCGCTGCAGGTACGCCTCGGACAGGGCGCCGCGCTCGCCGTTCGGCTTGTCGTCCTCGTCGTGGGAGCCGGTGAAGAAGTCCCAGGCGCGGCGCAGCTCGTTCTGCTCCGTGTGGCTGGGCAGCAGGCTGTGCCGGATGGCGGCGCCGTCCTCGGCCGACAGGTCGCGCCAGCCGCTGGTGGCCAGCTCGCCGTCGGCGGTGCGCAGCTGTGCCCGCGCCTCCACGGCGATGTTCTGCTGGAGCGGGTTGGGGGCGAAGAGCTTCCAGTTCTGTTCGAATTCGGGGTAGATCCAGCGGTCCACGGTCCGTGCGTGCTGCCTGCTGAGGGTGTTGGACGGGGCCACGTGCAGGAAGACCAGCGCCAGGTGCCCGAGGGCGGCCCCGGCCACGGCGGCGAGGGCCAGCCCGGCCAGGACCCGGTACGGCGCGGAGAGACCGGCTATGCCGGGCGCCCGCGGCGGGGGTGGAACGGCCCGTTCCGCGGCTTTCTCCGCGCCCCCTTCCACCGGCTCGTGCTCGTTCGAATCCATCCCGCCCCGATCATCCGGCGTCCACAGGGTTGACCACAGAGGTTGACACCCTACGGGCCGCCGTCTCACCATTGAAGAGAACGAACCGAACGATCGGTCGGTCGGGCGCCCGGAAGGCCGGCCGAGACACTCTGACAGGGGACCGCGATGGTGGCAGTGACACCGGAGACGGGGCCGCAGACGGCCCCGGCGACGGGCGGGACGGCCGGCGCCGGCACGGCGGCCGACCTCGGCGCGCAGCTCGCGGCGGCCTTCGACGCCGCGGTGGCGGCCGAGGAGCGGGTGGAACCGCGCGACTGGATGCCCGACGAGTACCGCGCCTCGCTGGTCCGCCAGATGGCCCAGCACGCCCACTCCGAGATCATCGGCATGCAGCCCGAGGCCAACTGGATCACCCGCGCCCCCTCGCTGCGCCGCAAGGCGATCCTGATGGCCAAGGTCCAGGACGAGGCCGGCCACGGGCTGTACCTCTACAGCGCCGCCGAGACCCTGGGCACCAGCCGCGACGAGCTGCTCGACAAGCTCCACACCGGCCGGCAGAAGTATTCCTCGATCTTCAACTACCCCACCCTGACCTGGGCGGACGTCGGCGCGGTCGGCTGGCTGGTGGACGGCGCCGCGATCACCAACCAGGTGCCGCTGTGCCGGTGCTCCTACGGCCCCTATGCCCGGGCGATGGTCCGCATCTGCAAGGAGGAGTCCTTCCACCAGCGCCAGGGGTACGAGCTGCTCCTCGCCCTCTCGCACGGCACCGAGGCCCAGCACGCCATGGCGCAGGACGCCGTCGACCGCTGGTGGTGGCCCTCGCTGATGATGTTCGGCCCCCCGGACGACGAATCCGCGCATTCGGCGAAGTCCATGGCCTGGCGGATCAAGCGCCACTCGAACGACGAACTGCGCCAGCGGTTCGTGGACATCGCCGTACCGCAGGCGCAGTCCCTCGGCCTGACCCTGCCCGACCCCGACCTGAAGTGGAACGAGGAGCGCGGGCACCACGACTTCGGCGCCATCGACTGGACCGAGTTCTGGGACGTGCTCAAGGGCAACGGCCCCTGCAACGAGCAGCGGATCACCCAGCGGCGCACGGCCCACGAGGAAGGCGCCTGGGTGCGCGACGCCGCCGCGGCGTACGCGCAGAAGCAGGCGGCGCAGCACGCCGCACCGAACGAGGAGGCACGGGTATGACGCAGAACTGGCCCCTGTGGGAGGTGTTCGTGCGCTCACGCCGCGGCCTCTCGCACACGCACGCGGGAAGTCTGCACGCGCCCGATGCGGAGATGGCCCTGCGCAATGCCCGCGACCTCTACACCCGGCGCGGCGAGGGCATCTCCCTCTGGGTGGTGCCCTCCACCGAGATCACCGCCTCCTCCCCGGACGAGCGGGACCCGTTCTTCGCCCCGTCCGCGGACAAGCCCTACCGCCACCCGACCTTCTACGACATCCCGGAGGGGGTGAGCCACCTGTGACCGGGGCCGACACCACCGCGGCCGGCAGCACCGCGGCCGCAGCCGGGACGGGGCAGGCCGCCTCCGCCGTGAGCGCGGCCGCGCTCGCCCTCGGCGACGACGCGCTGATCCTCTCCCACCGCCTCGGCGAATGGGCGGGGCACGCCCCCGTGCTGGAGGAGGAGGTCGCCCTCGCCAACATCGCCCTCGACCTGCTCGGCCAGGCCCGGCTCCTGCTGTCCATGGCCGGCGACGAGGACGAGCTGGCCTTCCTGCGCGAGGAGCGGGCCTTCCGCAACCTCCAGCTGGTCGAACAGCCCAACGGGGACTTCGCCCACACTATCGCCCGGCAGCTCTTCTTCTCCTTCCACCAGCACGAGCTGTACGGAGAGCTCGCCCGCGGCGAAGGCCCCTTCGCGCCCCTGGCGGCCAAGGCCGTCAAGGAGACCGCGTACCACCGCGACCACGCCGAGCAGTGGACCCTGCGCCTCGGCGACGGCACACCGGAGAGCCACGCGCGCATGCGGGCCGCCCTGGACGCCCTGTGGAAGTACACCGGGGAGATGTTCCAGCCGGTGGAAGGCCTGGGCGAGCTGGACTGGGCCGCCCTGGAGGGGCGCTGGCTGGCCGCGGTCACCGGGGTGCTGGAGCGCGCCGGGCTCGCCGTGCCCGCCGGGCCGCGCACCGGCGCCTGGGCGGCCGGGGCGGGACGCCAGGGACTGCACACCGAGCCGTTCGGGCGGCTGCTCGCCGAGATGCAGCACCTGCACCGCAGCCACCCGGGGGCGACGTGGTGACCGGGACCAGCCGCCTGGAGGCGGAGCTGGCGGAGATCGCCGGCGCCGTCCCGGACCCCGAGCTGCCCGTGCTCACCCTTTCCGAGCTCGGCGTGATGCGCGGGGTGCGGATGCACGAGGACGGCCACGTGGAGGTCACCCTCACCCCGACCTACACGGGCTGCCCGGCCATCGAGGCCATGTCCGCGGACATCGAGCGGGCCCTGACCGACCACGGCATCCGCACGGTGCAGGTGACCACCGTGCTGGCCCCGGCCTGGTCCACCGACGACATCAGCGCCGAGGGCCGGCGCAAGCTCGCCGAGTTCGGCATCGCCCCGCCGCGCCCGCACTCCGCCGGCGGGCCGGTCCCGCTCACCCTCTCGGTCCGCTGCCCGCACTGCGGGTCCACGGACACCGAGCTGCTCAGCCGGTTCTCCTCGACGGCGTGCAAGGCACTGCGCCGCTGCACGGCCTGCCGCGAACCGTTCGACCACTTCAAGGAGCTGTAGATGGCCGTGTCCCCGCCGTCTGTGCCGATCGCGCCGCCCGTCTCCGAGGGCCCCGCGCCCACCCGGGCCGCCCGCCACGGCGCCTTCCACCCGCTGACGGTGGCGGCGGTCGACCGGCTCACCGACGACGCGGTGGCGCTGACCCTGCGGGTGCCCGCGGAGCTGCGGGCCGCGTACCGGCACGCCCCCGGGCAGCACCTGACCCTGCGCCGGTCCGTCCCCGGCGGGACCGAGGTCCGGCGCACGTACTCGATCTGCTCACCCGCCCCCGCGGCCGGCGGCCCGGGCCCCGAGCTGCTGCGGGTCGGGGTGCGGCTGGTGGAAGGCGGCGCGTTCTCCACCTTCGCGCACAAGGAGGTCGCCGCCGGCGACGTGCTGGACGTGATGGTCCCGGCCGGCCGGTTCGTCCTGGACCCGGTGGCCGCCCCGGCCGGCGGGCACTACGCGGCGGTCGTCGGCGGCAGCGGCATCACCCCGGTGCTGTCGATCGCCGCGACCCTGCTCGCGGCCCGCCCCGACGCCCGGTTCTGCCTGGTGCGCAGCGACCGCACGGCGGCTTCGACGATGTTCCTGGAAGAGGTCGCCGACCTCAAGGACCGCTACCCGGCACGGTTCCAGCTGGTCACCGTCCTCTCCCGGGAGGAGCAGGAGGCGGGACTGCCCTCCGGACGGCTCGACGAGGACCGGCTCGCCGCGCTGCTGCCCGCCCTGCTGCCCGTCGCCGAGGTGACCGGCTGGTTCCTGTGCGGGCCGTACGGTCTGGTGCAGGGCGCGGAGCGGGCCCTGCAGGGTCTCGGTGTCGCGCGGACCCGGGTCCACGAGGAGGTTTTCCACGTCGAGGACACGACCGCCCCCCGGCCCCCGCGGACTGCCGAGTCCTCCGTGCACGGGCGGGTCACCGCCCGGCTCGACGGCCGCTCGGGCACCTGGCCGGTCCAGGACGGGGAGTCCCTGCTGGACGCCGTGCTGCGCAACCGGGCGGATGCCCCGTACGCCTGCAAGGGCGGGGTCTGCGGGACCTGCCGGGCGTTCCTGGTGCAGGGCGAGGTGCGGATGGACCGGAACTTCGCGCTGGAGGCGGAGGAGACGGAGGCCGGGTTCGTGCTGGCCTGCCAGTCGCACCCGGTGACCGAGGAAGTGGAGATCGACTTCGACCGCTGACGGACCTCCCGCCCCGCCCCTGTCCAATTTCAGGAACGTGTTCTATCTTGACGCACCGTCAGGACAGGACCGTCCGGGGTGCGCGCGGGAGGACAGACAGTGGACTTCACCTTCACCGAGGAGCAGCAGGCGGCCGTCGAAGCGGCGAAGGCCGTCTTCGCGGACGTCGCCCCCGACAGCGTGCCCAGCCCGGCACTCACCCCGGGAGCCGTGGCGGACGAGTTCGACCGCCCGCTGTGGGCCAGGCTCGCCGCGTCCGACCTGCTGAGCCTGGTCCTGGCCGAGGAGCACGGCGGCGCCGGCCTGGACACCATCGCCCTGTGCCTGGTGCTGCGCGAGGCCGCGCGGGTACTGGCACGGGTGCCGCTGCTGGAGCACTGCGCCACCGCCATGGCCGTCCAGGCCCACGGCAGCCCCGAACTGGCCTCCGCCCTGCTGCCCGGCGCCGGCCGGGGCACGCTCGTGCTCACCGCCGCCGCGCACGGCCGCAGCGGCCACGATGGGGCAGAACTCGCCGTCACCGCCCGCCGCGAGGAGGCGGACGGGGACTGGGTCCTGGACGGCACCCAGACCGCGGTCGCCTGGGCCCAGAACGCCGACTGGATCGCCGTACCGGCCCACACCGCGCAGGACGGGGCCGTCCTCGCCCTGGTGCCCCGCGGCGCCGAAGGGCTCGTCATCGCCGAGCAGTTCTCCACGTCAGGGGAGCGGCTCGGCGAGCTCACCCTGGACGGCGTCCGCGTGCCCGCCGCGTACCTCATCGGGGCTCCCGGCGCCTGGGACGGACTCCGCCGGCTCCTGGCCACCGGGACCTGCGCGCTCGCGCTCGGACTCGGCGAGGCGGTACTGGCGATGACCAGTCAGTACACGGGCAAGCGGGAGCAGTTCGGGCACCCCGTGGCCACCTTCCAGGCCGTGGCCGTCCAGGCCGCCGACCGCTACATCGACCTGCGCGCCATGGAGGCCACCTTGTGGCAGGCCGCCTGGCGGCTCGACGCCGCGACGGGTGGCGCCGGCGGACCGCTGCCCAGTGCCGGCGATGTCTGCGTCGCCAAGATCTGGGCCTCGGAAGGGGTGCGCCGGGTCGTGCAGACCGCCCAGCACCTGCACGGCGGCTTCGGCGCCGACACCGACTACCCGCTGCACCGGTACCACGCCTGGGCCAAGCAGCTGGAGCTCCAGCTCGGCCCGGCCGCGGCGCACGAGGAGGCCCTGGGCGACCTGCTGGCCGCCCACCCCCTGTCCTAGTGCGGTGACCGGGCCCGTGTCCTAGTGCGGTGACCGGGCCCGCACGGACCCGCGAGAGCCCGCCCGGACCTGCCGGGCCCCGCCGAGGGGCCCGGGGCCCGAAAGGGCCGGGGCGCGGGCACCTGCCCCAGGAGGCGTCAGAGAACGAAGGCCTGGGTGCCGTTGTCCGTAACCATCGGGCGGCCGGCCCGCTCCCAGGCCTGCATGCCGCCGTCGATGTTCACGGCGTCGATCTCCTGGCGCACCAGGTACTGGGTCACCTGGGCGGAGCGCCCGCCCACCCGGCACATCACGTGCACCCGGCGGCCGTCCTCGACGGCCTCGGTCAGCTCGCCGAAGCGGGCCACGAAATCGCTCATCGGGATGTGCAGGGCGCCCTCGACGTGCCCGGCCGCCCATTCGTCGTCCTCGCGGACGTCGAGGACGAAGCCTTCGGAGGGCACCGCGGCGGCGTCCACCGAGGGAAGCAGTCCGAAGTTCATAGCTGTCGCCTTCTCTCTTCGCAGACCTGCGGCCAACCTATCGGAATCCGCCGCGTCCTCACGGGGCGGCGAGGGCCGCCAGTTCCGCCTCGCGCGCGGACACCTGCGCCAACAGCTGGTCGGCGATCTCCTCCAGCAGCCGGTCCGGGTCCTCGGGAGCCATCCGCAGCATGGACCCGATCGCGCTGTCCTCCAGCTCCTTGGCCACGACCGACAGCAGCTCCTTGCGCCGGGCCAGCCACTCCAGCCGCGCGTACAGCTCGTCGCTCTCGCCCCGCGCCGGCTCCTCGGGCGCCGGACCGGCCTCCCACTCCTCGGCCAGCTCGCGCAGCAGCTGCTCCTCGCCCCGCGCGTAGGCCGCGTTGACCCGCGCGATGAAGGCGTCCCGCCGCTCGCGCTCGGCCTCTTCCTGGGCCAGGTCGGGGTGGGCCTTGCGGACCAACTCGCGGTACAGGCGGCGCACCTCCTCCGAGGGCCGGACCCGCTCCGGCGGCCGCACCGGCCGGTCGGTCAGCATCGCGGCCGCGTCGTCGGAGAGCCCGTCCGAGCCCAGCCAGTCGTGGAACAGCTCGTCCACCCCGGGCATCGGCATGACCAGCGACCGGGCCTCCCGTGCCCGCCTCAGATCCTCGGCGTCCCCGGTCCGCGCGGCCTTCGCCTCGGCGATCAGCGCGTCCAGCTCATCGAGCCGCGAGTACATCGGCCCGAGCTTCTGGTGGTGCAGGCGGGAGAAGTTCTCCACCTCCACCCGGAAGGTCTCCACCGCGATCTCGAACTCGATCAGCGCCTGCTCCGCGGCCCGTACGGCCCGCTCCAGGCGCGCCTCGGGACGCTCCCCACCCGGCGCGTCGGGGGCGCCGGTGTCACCGGTGACGGTCTGCTCGGGCTGCTCGGTGTGCTCGCTCACCCGGCCAGCCTACGGCCCGCCGGCCCGGCCCGGACCGGGCGCACCGGCCCGGTGCCCCGGGGTCCGCCCCGTGGCCGCAGCAGCGCCCCTCAGACCCCGGTCTCCGCCGCGATCCGGCCCGCCCGTACCGCCGCCACCAGATCGGCGTGGTCCGCCTCGCTGCGGTCCGCGTAGGCCACCGCGAAGTCGGCCATCGCCTCGTCCAGCTCCTCGTTCTTCCCGCAGTACCCGGCGAGCACCCGCGGATCGGCGCTGTGCGCGTGCGCCCGGGCCAGCAGGGCCCCGGTCATCCGGCCGTAGTCGTCGAGCTGGTCGGCCGTCAGCGCCGCCGGGTCCACACTGCCCTTGCGGTTGCGGAACTGCCGTACCTGGAAGGGCCGCCCCTCCACCGTGGTCCAGCCGAGCATGATGTCCGAGACCACCTGCATCTGCTTCTGCCCGGCCACCACCCGCATCCCCTCGTGTTCCGGCGGCGCGGAGACGAAGCCCAGCGCGGGCAGGTGCGGCAGCAGCGCCGAAGGCCGCGCCTCCTTCACCTGGAGCACCAGCGGCTCGCCCCGGTGGTCCAGGAGCAGCACCACGTACGAGCGGGTGCCGACGCTCCCGGTCCCCACCACGCGGAAGGCCACGTCGTGGATCGCGTACCGGGCCAGCAGCGGCAGCCGGTCGCCCTGGAGGGTGGCGAGGTACGGACCCAGGGAGGCGGCCACGGCCGCGGCCTCCTCGTCCCCGACCCGGCGCAGCACGGGCAGCGCATCCACGAACCGCCGCCCGCCGTCCGCAGCGGCCTCGGTCGACCTGGCCGCGAACCGCGCGGAGGTGTTGTTGCGGGCCTTCTCCGAGACCCGCTCCAGGATGCCGACCAGGTCCCGCACGTCGGTGTGCGAGACCAGCTCCTCGTCGGCGATGGCGTTCCACGAGTCCATGGCCGGCAGCCGGGCCAGCAGCCGCATCGTCCGCCGGTAGGAGCCCACGGCGTCCAGGGCGGCGGCCCGGCAGGCGTCCTCGCCGGCGCCCGACACCCGGCCGGCCAGCACCAGGGAGGTCGCCAGCCGCTTCACGTCCCACTCCCACGGGCCGAAGACGGTCTCGTCGAAGTCGTTCAGGTCGATGACGAGGCGGCCGCGCGCATCGCCGTACAGACCGAAGTTCGCCGCGTGGGCGTCCCCGCAGATCTGTGCGCCGACTCCGGTCACGGGCCCCGCGGACAGGTCGTGGGCCATCAGTCCGGCGGCTCCGCGCAGGAAGGCGAAGGGGTTGGCCGCCATCCGGCCCACCCTTATCGGGGTCAGCGCGGCGACCCGCCCCGCGTTGGACTCCTCGACGGCGCGCACCGCGTCCGGGCGTCCCGCGGGCGCCTCGAAGCGGGCGTGCGCCGACCGCGGCACCCTCTCCCGCAGCGCCTTGCCCTCCTGCTTGGGCGACTCCGACACCGCCCGCGGCTTGAACCCCGCCACGTCCGGAATCCGCTGCCCCGCTACCGTCGCCATCGACGCCGCCCCCACCTGTGGTTCTCTCACCTGCTGACGCGGCAGACGGTATCTACAGCCCGGCATCCCTGGCCAGCAGCGCCGCCTGCACCCGGTTCTCGCACCCCAGCTTCGCCAGGATCCGGCTGACGTACGTCTTCACGGTGGCCTCGCTCATGTGCAGCCGCCGGCCCGCGTCCGCGTTGGACAGGCCCTCACCCAGCAGGGCCAGCACCCCGCGCTCGCGCTCGCTGAGCTCCGCCACCTGCCGTCGGGCCTGCTCGCCGCGCGCCGCGGCCTGCCCGGACGCCAGCAGGTCGACCACGTGCCGGGTCGCCGCGGGGGAGAGGTACGCATCCCCGGCCACCGCCGCGCGCACCGCCCCGATCAGCTCCCCGGGCGCCGAGTCCTTCAGCAGGAAACCCGCCCCGCCCTGGCCCAGCGCCCGCAGGACGTTCTCCCGCTCCCCGAAGGTGGTCAGGATCAACGCCCGCGTGTCCGGCACCGCGCGCCGCAGTTCGCCCAGCGCGGTCAGCCCGTCCATGACCGGCATCTGGATGTCCAGCAGCACCACGTCCGGGGCGTGTGCCAGCGCCTCGTCCACCGCCTCCCGGCCGTTCGCCGCCTCCGCCACGACTGCGATGTCCGGGGCCGAGGTCAGGATCATCCTGATCCCGGCCCGGATCAGCGGCTCGTCGTCGGCGATCACCACTCTGATCATTCTGGCCGTCACCCGTGCTCCTACTGCTTGACCTCGTACGCCTGCTTGTCGACGAGCTTGCCGTCCTTGAAGCAGAACCGGAAAACGCTGTCGGTGGTCAACTCCCCCGATTCCTCCGTGGAGAGCAGGGCCAGGCACTGCGTGCCCTCCGGGCGCTTCGGCCCCTTGCGGTCCAGTCCCGAGGTCAGGATGGAGCTGCCGTCGGGCAGCCGGCCGCGCACCGCCTGCTCGGACTCCCCCACGTGCACCGCGTCGTAGTCGGAGGGGTCGATCATCGAGTCGTTCACCGAGCCGAGCATCAGGACGACCCCCGCCCCGATCACGATCACCAGGAGCACCATCGCGGCCACCGCGATCCCGCACCCCATGACCACGCCCCCGGTCCGGCTGCGGCCGGGGACGGCCAGTTCCCGGTCGACCGCGGCCCAGTCCATGGGAGGCGCGCCCTCCAGCGCCAGGGCCTGCGCCCGGTCCTGCTGGCCGAAGTCGTCCGCCACCTCCTGGGACCCGGCCCGCTCCGCCCCGTACGGGAGCACCCCCGCCACCCGGAACCCGCCGTCCCCGGTGGCTCCCGCGTGCACCATCCCGCCGACCAGCCGGGCGCGTTCGCGCAGCCCCGTCAGTCCCTGCCCGCCCGACACCACCTCGCCGGGGCCCGTCGCGACGGCCGGCCCGTTGGCGATCTCCACCACCAGCGAGTCGTCCTCGTACCGCAGCTCCACCGAGATCGCCGAGCCCGGAGCGTGCTTGTACGCGTTCGTCAGCGCCTCCTGCACGATCCGGTACGCCGCGTGGTCGCAGGCCGCGACCAGCGGCCTCGGCTGCCCCGACGAGGTCAGGCGCACCTCGGTGCCCGCGCTCCGCGCCGCCTCCACGACCGCCGCGATCCCGGCGACCCCGCGCGCCGCCGGGTGCGCGGCCTCCTCCGCCGGCGCCGGTGCCTCGACCCCGTCCCGCAGGATGCCGACGACCTCGCGCAGCTCGTGCATCGCGGCCACCGAGGCCTGCCGGAGCACCCCCACCCCCTCGCGCTGCCGGTCGGTGAGCTGCGGGTCCACCTCCAGGGCGCCGGTGTGCACCGCGATCAGCGCCAGCTGGTGGCCGAGGCTGTCGTGCATGTCCTGGGCGATCCGCTGCCGCTCGCGCAGCCGGGCCTGCCCCGCGACCATGGCGCGTTCGCGCATCAGCTGCCCGTTGCGCTCCTGGAGGGCGCGCAGCAGCGTGCGGCGCTGGTGCCAGTAGCGGCTGGCCAGGCCGGGCATGACGGTCGTCGCCAGGAACATGAGGGTGGAGAAGACGATGACGAGGAGCAGCCGCATCTGGCCCCACTCGTGCACCAGGCTGAAGCCCACCATGGCGAGGAACGCGATGACGAAGGCCGCCAGGGCCCGCCCCACCCCCACGATCCGGCGCCCCGCCGACCAGCCCAGCAGGGTGGTGACCAGGAACGATCCGGGCAGGAACACGCCCAGTACGGAACCGGCGACCAGCATGGTGGCGGGGAGCCTGCGCCGCAGCAGGGTCAGCACCAGCACGGCCGCGGCGCCGGCCGCCATCCGCATCCCCGAGCCGTGGTCGAGTTCCTCGACGCCGAGGCCCAGCAGGGCCAGGACCGCGGCGAGCACGAGGTCCCCGGCCAGCATCCGCCGGGTCCAGGGCTCGGGGCCCCTCAGCCGGTCCCAGCCCGCACGTGCTTTCGCCTTCGCATCCACGCGCCCGACCCTAGACACCCGCCCCCACCCCCGGCCGCCCTCTTTCGTCGCGGCCCGCGCAACGAAAGTCGGACGGCGCGGCCCCCGCCGTGGGGCACGAGCGAGGTCGCCGCGATCGGCGGCCGGCGGAATTGCAGCCCAGCCGCGAATTCATATCGGGCGAATTCGGACTCCGCCGGACTCTTCGGAAAGAGAACCCGCGGATCGACCACGGCCCGTCACCCGGTGCGGGACACATGTCACGCCCGAAAACGGACAAATCCAATCGTAGAAACGGCAAAGCGAAACGGCCGCCACTGCTTTCGCAGTGACGACCGTCTCGTCGATGTGGGCGAGGGGGGATTTGAACCCCCACGTCCCGAAGGACACTGGCACCTGAAGCCAGCGCGTCTGCCGTTCCGCCACTCGCCCGAGCAGCGCCCCAGTGGTTCTTCCCTTTCGGGCCGTTCCCCTGGCGACGTCGAAACATTAGCACGTCGGAGGGGGTGGATTCACATCGCTTTCCCCGCACCCCCCACCCGGGCCCCGACGGCCCCTCCCGCACTCCGGCCCCGGTGCGGGACACTGTTCCTGCGGCACCCCTACGATCGCTTGTGAGGACCAACACTCCTGCACACCGGACCGATGGGGAACCAGCCGAATCCGCCACGCGTGGATACGATCAGTAAGCAGTACAGGGCGAAACGACGGAGGAGGTGCCCCATGGGAGTCCTGAAGCGGTTCGAGCAGCGACTCGAAGGTCTGGTGAACGGCACCTTCGCCAAGGTGTTCAAGTCCGAGGTCCAGCCGGTCGAGATCGCAGGCGCCCTGCAGCGGGAGTGCGACAACAACGCCACGATCTGGAACCGCGAGCGGACCGTCGTCCCCAACGACTTCATCGTCGAGCTCAGCGCGGGCGACTACGACCGCCTGAGCCCGTACTCCGGCCAGCTCGGCGACGAGCTCGCGGGCCTCGTCCGCGACTACGCCAAGCAGCAGCGCTACAGCTTCATGGGACCGATCAAGGTCCACCTGGAGAAGGCCGAGGACCTCGACACCGGCCTCTACCGGGTCCGCAGCCGTACGCTCGCCTCCAGCACCTCCCAGCCGCAGGCCCCGCAGCCGGACCGCGGCCAGGCACCGCCCCCGAACCAGCAGCAGGGCGGCTACGGGTACCCCCCGGTCGCCGCCCCGCCCATGCCGGCCGGACCGCCCCCGGGCGGCGCCGCCGGACGCAGGCCTGCTCCCGGCGGCCCCCCGGCCGCCGCAGGCGCCGGCCGGCGCCACTGGATCGAGATCAACGGCACGCGCCACCAGATCTCGCGCCCGACGCTCGTACTCGGCCGAAGCACCGAAGCCGACGTGCGGATCGACGACCCCGGCGTATCGCGCCGGCACTGTGAGATCCGGACCGGAACGCCCTCGACGATCCAGGATCTCGGGTCCACCAACGGCATCGTGGTGGACGGGCAGCACACCACCCGCGCTACGCTCCGCGACGGCTCGCGGATCGTCGTGGGCAGCACGACCATCATTTACCGGCAAGCCGAAGGGTGAAGCGGGGGCAATGTCAGAGCTGACCCTGACGGTCATGCGGCTGGGTTTCCTAGCCGTTCTGTGGCTGTTCGTCATCGTGGCCGTCCAGGTCATCCGCAGCGACCTCTTCGGAACGCGGGTGACCCAGCGCGGCTCGCGCCGCGGTGGTTCCGCCGCGGCTCCGCAGCAGGCGGGCGGCCGCCAGGCTGCTGCCGCGGCCCCGCCGCAGCAGCGCCAGCGGCGCGGTGCGCCGACCAAGCTGGTCGTCTCCGAGGGCACCCTCACGGGCACCACGGTGGCCCTCGCAGGCCAGACGATCACGCTCGGCCGGGCGCACGACTCGACGATCGTGCTGGACGACGACTACGCGTCGAGCCGCCATGCCAGGATCTATCCCGACCGTGACGGCCAGTGGATCGTCGAGGATCTCGGGTCCACCAACGGCACGTATCTCGACCGGACCCGGCTGACCACCCCGACGCCCATTCCGCCGGGCGCCCCGATCCGCATCGGCAAGACCGTCATCGAGCTGCGGAAGTAGTACGAGAATGAGCGAGCGGAGCGAGCGAGCCGCGGCGATCCGTCCCACCGAGGACACGGACCCGAGCGCGCTCCCGACCGGAGGGTGGGCAGTGTGGCTCGAGACCGGTTGTACCCGGAGGCAGCGTCGACAGGGCAGGTACACATGAGTCTGTCCCTGCGGTTCGCCGCCGGATCGCACAAGGGCATGATCCGCGAGGGCAACGAGGACTCCGGCTACGCCGGGCCCCGGCTCCTCGCGATCGCCGACGGCATGGGAGGCCAGGCCGCCGGCGAGGTCGCGAGCTCCGAGGTGATCTCCACCCTCGTGCAGCTCGACGACGACGTCCCGGGCTCCGACATCCTCACCTCCCTGGCCACGGCCGTGCAGCGCGCCAACGACCAGCTGCGGGTCATGGTCGAGGAGGACCCCCAGCTCGAAGGCATGGGCACCACCCTGACCGCCCTGCTGTGGACCGGTCAGCGCCTCGGCCTCGTCCACGTCGGCGACTCCCGGGCCTACCTGCTGCGCGACGGTGTCCTCACCCAGATCACCCAGGACCACACCTGGGTGCAGCGGCTCGTCGACGAGGGCCGCATCACCGAAGAGGAAGCCACCACCCACCCGCAGCGCTCCCTGCTGATGCGCGCGCTGGGCAGCGGCGACATCGTCGAACCCGACCTCTCCATCCGCGAGGTCCGGGCCGGCGACCGCTACCTGATCTGCTCCGACGGGCTCTCCGGCGTCGTCTCCCACCAGACCCTGGAGGAGACCCTCGCCGACTACCACGGCCCCCACGAGACCGTGCAGGCGCTCATCCAGCTCGCCCTGCGCGGCGGCGGCCCGGACAACATCACCTGCATCGTCGCGGACGTCCTGAACACCGACAGCGGCGACACCCTGGCCGCGCAGCTGAGCGACACCCCGGTCGTCGTCGGCGCCGTCGCCGAGAACCAGCACCAGCTCTTCGACGGCGGCAACGCCATGCAGACCCCGGCCGGCCGCGCCTCGGGCCTGGGCCGCCAGGCCCCGCCGCCCGCGGGCTCCTTCGGGCCGCCCGGCAGCAGCGAGGCCCCCGGCTACGGGTACGGGGAGCAGGGCCAGGGCGGCGGCTACGGCAACTTCGGCGACGCCGACGCCCAGGCCTACGACTCCGACGGCGGCTACGAGGACACGTACGACAAGCCCCGCCGGCGCCGCAGCAAAGGGCGCAAGTGGACCACCCGCACCCTGACCCTGCTGCTCGTCGCGGGCGTGGTCGGCGGCGGCCTCTACGCGGGTTGGCGCTGGACCCAGACGCAGTTCTACGTCGGGGTGAAGGGCGAGCACGTGGCGCTCTTCCGCGGCATCAGCCAGAAGCTCGGGCCGCTGGAGCTCTCCAAGGTGGAGACCGACCACCCCGAGATCGAACTGAAGTACCTCCCGCCCTTCAAGCGCAAGCTCGTCCAGGACACCATCAGCGAGAGCAGCCTCGGCGCCGCCCGGGAGAAGCTGGACGACCTGGGCCTGCAGGTCTCCGCGTGCAAGAAGGACGAGGAACGCCGAAGCGCGGAGGCGCAGAACCAGACACCCGGCACCACGCTGACTCCGCAGGAGCAGCAAGTGGTCAGTTTCTGCGGAAAGCAGTAGACACCCGCGGGCGCAGGGGGCCTGCCACACCATGAGCGTTGTCACCAACACGACCACCATCGGCGCCATCGAGCTGCCGAGCCGGCGGAACACCGAGCTGATGCTGCTCGGCTTCGCCGTGGTCATCCCGATGTTCGCCTACGCCAACGTGGGCCTCGCGATCGACGGCAGCCTGCCCCCGGGCATGGTGCTGTACGGCCTGGCGCTCGCCGCCCTGGCCGGGATCGCGCACCTCGTCGTGCGCCGCTACGCCAAGTACGCCGACCCGCTGCTGCTGCCGCTGGCCACCCTGCTCAACGGGCTCGGGCTGGTCCTGATCTGGCGGCTCGACCAGTCGGAGCGGCTGCAGAACCTGGCCAAGCGGTCCTTCGGCGCGTTCTCCCCCTCCGCGCCGAACCAGATGCTGTACACGGCGCTGGCCATCGGGCTGTTCGCCGGCGTCCTGCTGGTGCTCAAGGACCACCGCGTCCTGCAGCGGTTCACGTACATCTCCATGGCCGGCGCCCTGGTCCTGCTGATCCTGCCCGTCATCCCGGGCCTGGGCGCCGACGTCTTCGGCGCCAAGATCTGGATCAGCGTCGGCGGCTTCTCCATCCAGCCCGGTGAGTTCGCGAAGATCGTCATCGCGATCTTCTTCGCCGGCTACCTGATGGTGAAGCGCGACGCCCTGGCCCTGGCCAGCCGCCGCTTCATGGGGCTCTACCTGCCGCGCGGCCGCGACCTCGGCCCGATCCTGATGATCTGGGCGATGAGCCTGCTCGTCCTGGTCTTCGAGAACGACCTCGGCACCTCGCTGCTCTTCTTCGGCATGTTCGTGATCATGCTGTACGTCGCCACCGAGCGGACCAGCTGGATCGTCATCGGCCTGCTGATGTCGGTCGGCGGCGCGGTCGTCGTCGGCACCTTCGCCAGCCACGTCCAGGCCCGCGTGAACGCGTGGCTCGACCCCTTCGCCTGCTACGCCAAGTCCGGGGCCTGCGAGCAGGTCGGCCAGTCGATCATGAGCTTCGGTTCCGGCGGGGTCCTCGGTGCGGGCTGGGGCCAGGGCAACTCCGACCTGATCGGGTTCGCCGCCAACTCCGACTTCATCTTCTCCACCGTGGGCGAGGAACTCGGCCTCACGGGCGTGATGGCCTTCCTCCTGCTCTACGGGCTCATCATCGAGCGGGGCGTGCGCACCGCCCTCGCCGCCCGCGACCCGTTCGGCAAGCTCTTCGCCATCGGCCTGTCCGGCGCCTTCGCACTCCAGATCTTCGTCGTCGCCGGCGGGGTCATGGGCCTCATCCCCCTCACCGGCATGACGATGCCCTTCCTCGCCTCCGGCGGCTCCTCCGTCCTCGCGAACTGGATCCTCATCGCCGTCCTCATTCGGATCAGCGACACCGCACGGCGGCCCGCGCCGGCCCCCGCCCCGTCCCCCGACTCCGAGATGACCCAGGTGGTCCGCCCGTCATGAACAAGCCCCTGCGCCGCATCTCGCTGTTCTGCGGGCTGCTCGTCCTCGCGCTGCTGATCCGGACCAACTGGCTGCAGTACGTCCAGGCCGAAGAGCTCAGCACCCGCAAGGAGAACCGCCGGGTCCAGATCGCCCAGTACGCCACCGAGCGCGGCAACATCATCGTCAAGGGCGAACCGATCACGGGCTCGGCGGTCACCGACGGCAGCGACTACAAGTTCAAGCGGACCTACCTCGACGGACCCCTGTGGGCGCCCGTCACCGGCTACGCCTCGCAGGCCTTCGGCTCCACCCAGCTCGAATCGCTGGAGGACCAGATCCTCACCGGCAACGACGACCGGCTGTTCTTCGACCGCACGATCGGCATGTTCACCGGCGAGAAGAAGCAGGGCGGCAACGTCGTCACCACCCTGAACCCGCAGGCGCAGAAGGCCGCGTTCGAGAAGCTCGGCAACAACAAGGGGGCGGTCGCCGCGATCGACCCGCGCACCGGGGCCATCCTCGCCCTGGTCTCCACCCCCTCGTACGACCCCTCCAGCTTCGCCGGCAACTCCAAGGACGACGAGAAGGCCTGGGTCTCGCTGAAGGACAGCGAGAACAAGAACCTGGTCAACCGCGCCCTGCGCGAGACCTACCCGCCCGGTTCCACCTTCAAGGTGGTCACCGCCGCCGCGGCCCTGGAGCACGGTGTCGTCAGCGACATCAACGCGCCCACGGACACCCCGGAGCCGTACATCCTGCCCGGCACGCAGACGCCGATGGTCAACCACGCCTCCGGCTGCGAGAAGGCCAGCCTGAACAAGGCCCTCGAAGTCTCCTGCAACTCGGTCTTCGCGAACCTGGGCGACAAGGTCACCCGCGACAACATGGTGAAGACCGCCGAGAAGTTCGGCTTCAACAACGACAAGATCGACACCCCGGTCCGCGCCTTCCCCAGCATCTACGACAAGACGATGGGCCGGGACGGCAACGCCCAGAGCTCCATCGGGCAGTTCAACACCGCCGCCACCCCGCTGCAGATGGCCATGGTCACCGCCGCCATCGCCAACGACGGCAAGCTGATGAAGCCGTACATGGTCGACCAGCTGACCGCCCCGAACCTGGACGTGATCGAGAAGCACGATCCGTCCGAGATGAGCCGGCCCCTCTCCGCCGCCAACGCGCAGAAGGTCCAGCAGATGATGGTCAACGTCGTCGAGAACGGCACCGGCGGCAACGCCAAGATCAAGAACGTCACCGTCGGCGGCAAGACCGGTACCGCCCAGCACGGCGAGGGCAACAAGAAGCGCCCCTACGCCTGGTTCATCTCCTACGCGGAGAACCCGGACGGCACCTCGCCCGTCGCCGTCGCCGTCGTCATCGAGGACAGCGCCGCGGACCGCGAGGACATCAGCGGCGGCGGCCTCGCCGCCCCTGTCGCGCAGGCCGTCATGCAGGCCGTTCTCAAGGGGCAGGGGTGATCCGCATCACGCCTCCCGGCCGAATCCGAGCGTACGGTACCGGTCCGGTATCAGCCTGTGGTCGCGAACCGATCACTGACGATCGGCCGGTAGCCTTTGCGCGAACAGCACACCGCCGGACCACACACAGGTGCGGTCGGGACTGACGGAGAGGGCTGCAACGTTATGGAAGAGCCGCGTCGCCTCGGCGGCCGGTACGAGCTGAGCCACGTGCTCGGCCGTGGTGGCATGGCCGAGGTCTACCTCGCCCACGACACCCGGCTCGGCCGTACCGTCGCCGTCAAGACCCTGCGTGCCGACCTCGCCCGTGACCCGTCCTTCCAGGCCCGGTTCCGCCGCGAGGCCCAGTCGGCCGCATCCCTGAACCACCCGGCGATCGTCGCCGTCTACGACACCGGCGAAGACTACGTCGACAACATCTCCATCCCGTACATCGTGATGGAGTACGTCGACGGCTCCACCCTGCGCGAGCTCCTGCACTCCGGCCGCAAGCTGCTGCCCGAGCGCACCCTGGAGATGTGCATCGGCATCCTCCAGGCGCTGGAGTACTCCCACCGCGCCGGCATCGTCCACCGCGACATCAAGCCGGCCAACGTCATGCTCACCCGCACCGGCCAGGTCAAGGTCATGGACTTCGGCATCGCCCGGGCCATGGGCGACTCCGGCATGACCATGACGCAGACCGCCGCCGTCATCGGCACCGCCCAGTACCTCTCCCCCGAGCAGGCCAAGGGCGAGCAGGTCGACGCGCGCTCCGACCTGTACTCCGCGGGCTGCCTGCTCTACGAACTCCTCAGCGTCCGGCCCCCGTTCGTCGGCGACTCCCCCGTGGCGGTCGCCTACCAGCACGTACGGGAAGAGCCGCAGCCGCCGTCGAACTTCGACCCCGAGATCACGCCCGAGATGGACGCCATCGTCCTCAAGGCCCTGGTCAAGGACCCCGACTACCGCTACCAGTCGGCCGACGAGATGCGCGCCGACATCGAGGCCTGCCTCGACGGCCAGCCCGTCGCCGCCACCGCCGCCATGGGCGCGGCCGGCTACGGCTACCCCGACCAGGGCCACGGATACGGGCACCAGGGCTACGACCAGCCCACCACCGCCCTGCGCACCGCGGAGCCCGGCCAGACCGCGATGATGGCGCCGATGCCCCCGGGCGACGGCGGGTACGGGTACGGCGACCAGGGCCACGGCGGCCACGACCAGGGCCCGCACCGCCGCCAGAAGAAGAGCCGGACCTCCACGATCCTGCTCGTGGCGGCCGGGCTCCTCGTCCTGGTGGGCGCGATCCTGATCGGCCGGTCCCTGCTCGGCGACACCGCCGACAACCGCCCGGCCGTGCCCAAGTTCGTCGGCCTCACCCTCGAAGAGGCGCAGCGCAACGGCGGCAACGTCGGCATCAAGGTGGAGAAGGAGGCCGACGAGCCCTGCAAGGAGCAGCCCAAGGGCAAGATCTGCTCGCAGGGCACGGAGGCCGGCGCCCGGGTGGACGACGGTGCCACCGTCAAGGTCAAGGTCTCCTCGGGGGCGCCCAAGGTGGCCGTCATCGACGTGCAGCGGATGAAGTTCGAGGACGCGGAGAAGGCCCTGAAGGACAAGGGCTTCCAGGTCGAGCGCAAGGTCCAGGAGTCCGACCAGACCCCGGGCATCGTCATCGGCCAGGACCCCAAGAGCGGCGAGGTGGAGCAGGGCTCCACGATCACCCTGACGGTCGCCAAGGAGCAGTCGAAGGCGGTCGTCCCGGACCTGACGGGCAAGACGAAGGAGCAGGCCGCCAAGGCCCTTTCCGACGTCAAGCTCAAGCTGGGCAGCACCACGGAGGTGGAGGTGCCCGGGGCCACCCCGAAGACCGTCGTCCAGCAGCAGTTCGCGCCGAACGAGCAGATCGAGGTCGGCAAGACGGTCAACATCACGATCGCCAAGGCCGCGCAGCAGACCCAGGTGCCGAACCTGGTGGGCAAGACCGTCGCCCAGGCCAAGGCGGAACTGACCGCCAAGGGGCTGGTCTTCGGCCGGGTCATCAGCGGCTCCACGGACGACAACGCGTTCGTCCTGCAGTCCGACCCGCCCGCGAACTCCCCGATCGCCACCGGCGGGACGGTGAACGTGGCCACGATGCCCGGCGGCGGCCAGCAGGACGGCGGCGGCGGCAACGGAGGCAATGGCGGGAACGGCGGCAACGGCGGCAACGGCGGCTTCTTCGGAGGCCTGACCGGCGGCCGCTAGCGCCCGCAGCGCACGCGAGAAGAGGCCCGGCCCCAGGGGGACCGGGCCTCTTGCGTACGCGGCCACAGCGGCCGCCAGGGCCCTTTCCGGGGCCGTTCTCCGGAGCCGTTCTCCGGAGCCGTTCTCCGCAGCGGTTCTCCGGGGGCGGGGCCCGAGGTCAGCGCAGCTCCGGCGGCGGGGTGCGCTGCGCGTCCACCGCCTCTGTGCGCACCAGTTCGCCCCACACGACGTAGCGGTACTTCGAGGTGTACACGGGGGTGCAGGTGGTCAGCGTGATGAAGCGGCCCGGAGCCGTCCGTCCCGACTCCTTGGGCACCGGGTTGATCACGTCCACGTTGTACTTGGACGTCTGGCGCAGCTCGGCGAAGACCTTGTAGACGTACCAGGTGTCGCGGGTCTCGAAGACGATCGCGTCGCCGCTGCCCACCCGGTCGATGTTGTGGAACTTCGCGCCGTGGCCGTCCCGGTGCGCGGCGAGGGCGAAGTTGCCCTTCTCGTCCCACGGCAGCGCCGACTTCACCGGCTCCGTGTAGTAGCCCGCGACCCCGTCGTCGAGGACGTCGGGCGCCGTACCCGGCTTGACCAGCACCTCGCCGTTGTCCATGGCGGGCACGTGCAGGAAGCCGACGCCGTCCCGGGTGTCCAGCGCTCCCGGCCCGGCGGGCTTCGCGGACTCCTCCGGGGCCGGGGCCAGCCACTGCCGGCGGACCTGGTCGCCGCGGGCCGAGGCCTCCCGGTCCGCAAGCACGTTCGTCCACCACAGGGAGTAGGCCACGAACAGGCCGAGGACCAGGCCGACCGTGATCAGGACCTCGCCCAGCAGGCTCAGGAACCCGGCGAGCACACTGCGGCGGGGAGGGGGCGCGGCGGCGCGGCGGCGGGCACGAGACACTGCTGATTCGTCCTTCGGGCGGCTACGGGCTGTCCAGCGCGGGCGGAGGGCCCTGGCTGCGGGGGCGTTCGTCGGTCATCCTGCCCCATACGATCATCCGGTAGGTGCTGGTGAACTCCGGGGTGCAGGTCGTCAGCGTGATGTACCGGCCGGGGGCGGTGAAGCCCGAGCCCTCCGGCACCGGCCGCAGCACGGCCACGTTCGTCGGCGGCGTCTGCGCCAGCGAGGAGGTCATCTCGTACGTGTAGTAGGCGTCCCGCGTCTCGACCACGACGGCGTCCCCCGGGACGAGCCGGTTGATGTAGCGGAAGGGCTCGCCGTGCGTGTTGCGGTGCCCGGCCACCGCGAAGTTGCCCTGCGGGTCCGCCGGCATCGCCGTCTTGAGCGCGCCTTCGGCGTAGTGCCCGACCATGCCGCGGTCCAGCACCTTCGGCTTGCTGATGCCCTCCGCCACGGGCACCTTCACGTCCAGTTCGGGGATGTGGAGGATCGCGAAGCCCTGGCCGGGCTCGAAGGCCTCCACCTGCGGGGCGGCCGCCGCGCCGCCCGGGTCCCGTTCCCAGGTCTGCTGGAGCGATCCGGCCGCCCCGTCCGCCGTCCGCTGGGCCAGGAGGTTCGTGTACCAGAGCTGGTAGGCGACGAACAGCAGCATCACCAACCCCAGCGTGATGAACAGCTCTCCGCCCAGCCTGCTCGCGACGACCAGGGGGCCGCCCGAAGCAGGCCGCCTGCGGCGCCGCCCGCCCCGTCTGCGCGTCCGCCGGGCGGCCCGTTTCGCGGCCTCCTGGGCCGCCCTGCGCCGCGCGGCCCGGCCCTCGGCGGGCGCGGACGGCGCGACCGCCGTCACGCGACGGCCTTGCCCACCACCGGGGCGAGCCCCACCGAGCGCTCTACCGCACCCGCGTCACCGCAGCGCACGAGCCAGTTCGCGAGCATCCGGTGGCCCCACTCGGTGAGCACCGACTCCGGATGGAACTGCACGCCCTCCACGTCGTGCTCGCGGTGGCGCAGGCCCATGATGATCCCGTCCTGGGTCCGCGCCGTGACCTCCAGCACCCCGGGCAGGGCCGCGGGCTCGGCCGCGAGGGAGTGGTAGCGGGTGGCGGTGAACGGCGACGGCAGCCCGGTGAAGACCCCCAGCCCCTCGTGCACCACGGGCGAGGTCTTGCCGTGCAGCAGCTCGGGGGCCCGGTCGACGACGCCGCCGTACGCGACGGCCATCGACTGCATGCCGAGGCACACGCCGAAGACCGGCACCGCCGTGCGCGCGCAGTGGCGGACCATGTCGACGCAGACGCCCGCCTCCTCCGGCGTCCCCGGGCCCGGGGAGAGGAGGACCCCGTCGAAGCCGTCCTGCGCGTGCGCGAGCTCGACCTCGTCGTTGCGCAGCACCTCGCATTCGGCGCCGAGCTGGTAGAGGTACTGGACCAGGTTGAAGACGAAGCTGTCGTAGTTGTCGACAACCAGAATGCGCGCGCTCACGGAGTGACTCCCGATCCCTCGTCCACCGTCACGTCGTTGAACGGGAGGAGCGGCTCGGCCCACGGGAAGACGTACTGGAACAGTACGAAGACCACCGCGAGGACCAGTACGAGCGAGATCAGCGCGCGGACCCACGCATTGCCCGGCAGGTGCCGCCAGATCCAGCCGTACATCGACGTCTGCTTCCCTTTTCGTCCACGATCGTTCCCGCACCGCGGGGGGCGGTACGCGAACAGACTAAAGGCAGCGGCCCGGCCAGGGGGCTCAGCCCGGCAAACCCTCCGGCGGCCCCTGGTCCGCCGGCCGGGTCCCGGTCAGCTCCGCCCAGACCACCAGCCGGTGGCTGTGGCCCCACTCCGGATCGCAGGTCGTCAGCGTCAGGTACCGGCCGGGGACCGTGAAGGGGGACTTCCGCGGCACCGGGTCCACCACCGCGACCTCGGTCGGCAGGGTCCGCAGCGGCCTGCCCCGGACGGTGTACGTGTACCAGGCGCCCGCGTCCTTGAGGATCACCGCATCGCCCGCACGCAGCTCCGGGACGTCCTTGAAGGGGTCTCCGTGGGTCCGCCGGTGCCCCGCGACGGAGAAGTTCCCGATCGCGCCCAGCCGGGCGGTGCCCTCGTAGTGCCCGAGGCCCTTTTTCAGCAGGTCGGTCCCGGTGCCCTCCAGGACGGGCTTGTTCCAGTCCGGGCCGAAGCGCGGGACGTACATCTCGGCGAAGGGCCGGCCCGCGGGGTAGCCGGCGGGTTCCGGCGCCGGCTGCGGCGGGGCCTGGGACGGCGCCGGGCCGGGCGTCCCGGAGGGCTGCGGCCGGGCGCCGGCCGCGGGAGCCGCCGACCAGCCCTCGCGCAGGCGCGCCATCTCCCCGTCCATGGCCCGGTCCGCCGTGACCCCGGTCCACAGCAGGACGTAGACCACGAACAGCACGATCACGGTGCCCGCCGTCAGGCACACCTCGCTGAACGTCCGGACCGCCAGGCGCAGTACGGCCTCGGCGCGCAGGCGTTCAGGGGGTGGTCGCCACCGGCTTCGCATAGTGGAGGTCCACTGTGCCGGAGTAGCCGGGAAGTGTCAGCGCCTTGTGCTCGTCGACTTTCCAGCCGAGACCGTAGGCGTTCACGTACAGCTGGTAGTTCTGCAGGGCCGGGGAGGCGGCGAGGGCCTTGCGCAGCGCGCCGGGGTCGCCGACCGCCGAGATCTTGTATGGGGGCGAGTACACCCGGCCCTGGAGGATCAGGGTGTTGCCCACGCAGCGCACGGCGCTGGTGGAGATCAACCGCTGGTCCATGACCTGGATGCCCGCGGCGCCGCCCCGCCACAGGGCGTTCACCACGGCCTGGAGGTCCTGCTGGTGGATCACCAGGTCGTTGGGCTGCGGCTCGGGGACGTTCGGGATGCGGGCGGTGGCGTTCGGCGGGGCGTCGTTGAGGGTGACCGTCAGCCCCTTGCCGGACAGCTCCTCGGTACCGGCGGCGGCCTGCAGGGCGGCCATCTTCGCGTCCTCCGCCTTGGTACGGCCGTCGTCGCGCTCGGCCAGGGCGTCCACCCGGCTGCGGACCAGGCCGGTGGACTGCTCCAGTTCCGCGTTGCTCTCGCTGCGCTCCCGGATCAGGTCGGAGAGTTTCAGCAGCGAGGCGTCCGTGCGGATGTTCGTACCCTTGGAGGTGTTGAAACTGGTGACGAAGATGAGGCCCGCGAGGGCGAAGACGGCGGCCGTCAGCAGCCGGACCGGCCTGGCCCGGCGGCGGGGACCCGCGGAGGAGTCGTCGGAATTGCTCAACGTACCCTTCTCCTTCAACGCCACAGGTCCACTACGCTAACGGACGCCCGGGGCAGGCAAGGTCCCCAGCGCATCGACAGGAGAGCCCCTCGTGCCGAAGTCACGTATCCGCAAGAAGGACGACTACACGCCGCCGCCGGCCAGGCAGGCGCAGGCGATCAGGCTGACGAACCGCAGCTGGGTCGCCCCGGTCATGCTGGCGTTCTTCCTCATCGGCCTCGCGTGGATCGTCGTCTTCTACGTCACCGACACCCAGATGCCCGTCGAGGCCCTGGGCAATTGGAACATCGTGGTCGGTTTCGGCTTCATCGCGGCGGGATTCGGCGTCTCCACGCAGTGGAAGTAGCAGGAACCGCGCTCTGACGGAAGCTCTCCCCATGAGTTATCCACAGCGTCATCCACACCTGAGGAAAAGACAGAAGATCTGTGGATAACTCTGTGGAGAGTTGACGCCGGTGTGATCAGTACAGCGTGGAGAGTTCCGCCGTTCGGACCGCTACCACCGCGGCCACCAGCAGGAACACCGCCGCACAGGTGGCCCACTGGACGAGCGTGCGGTACCGCCCGGCCGTGGGCCCGAGCATCCCCAGGCCCACCAGGGCGCCGGTCACCAGGCCCCCCACGTGGGCCTGCCAGGACACGGTCAGCGACCCGCCGAGCGGTACGAAGGTCAGCACCAGCATCAGGACGACCATGACGATCACCGGCCGCATCTCGTACCGCAGCCGGCGGGCCAGCACGACGGTCGCGCCGAGCAGGCCGAAGACCGCCCCGGACGCGCCGAGGGTCGGCGTGTTGGGCGCGGTCAGCAGGTAGACGAGGGCACTGGCGCCCAGGCCCGACAGCAGGTAGACGGCGAGGTACCGGGAGCGGCCCAGCGCGGCTTCCAGCGGACCGCCGATCACCCACAGGCCGATCATGTTGCCGATGATGTGCCACCACTCGACGTGCAGGAACACCGAGGTCAGCAGGCGCTGGTACTCGCCGGTGGAGACCCCTTCCACCGGGCCGCCGAATTCGCGGTAGCGGCCGAGCAGCTCCAGGTGGATCGCGAGGCCCGGGGCCAGCAGGACGAGGAAGAACACCGCGGCATTGATCCCGATGAGGATCTTGGTGACGAGCTGGGGGTCGTCGGCCACCACCCCGCCCGCGAGGGTGCGCGGCGCGTTGGCGGCCGGCCGGTGCCCGGTCCCCGAGCCCTCCCGGACGCACTCGGGACACTGGAAGCCCACCGACGCGCTGATCATGCACGCGGAGCAGATGGGCCGCTCGCAGCGGGTGCAGCTGATGCCCGTGTCGCGGTCCGGGTGGCGGTAGCAGCCCGGCAGCCGGTCGGTGTCCATCGGTCCCCTCGGTCGGCGGCGGGTCGTCCGGTGCGCCCGCCGGTCCGGACGCCCCCGGTCCGGCGCGCATCCCGGTCGGTACGTATCGAGGACGGACGGGCGGGTCGGAAGGTTCCCGGGGGTCAGCGCTTCTCGATGGTCACGGACTGGATGACCACGTCGTCCAGCGGACGCTCGGTGCGCGGATTGGTGGCGGCGCCCGCGATCGCGTCCACGACCGCCCGGCTGGCCTTGTCGGTGACCTCGCCGAAGATGCTGTGCTTGCGCGTCAGCCAGGCGGTCGGGGCCACGGTGATGAAGAACTGCGAGCCGTTGGTGCCCGGCCCCGCGTTGGCCATCGCCACCAGGTAGGGCTTGGTGAAGGCCAGGTCGGGGTGGAACTCGTCGGCGAACTGGTAGCCGGGGCCGCCGGTGCCGTTGCCGAGCGGGTCGCCGCCCTGGATCATGAAGCCGCTGATGACGCGGTGGAAGACGGTGCCGTCGTAGAGCGGGTCCGTGGTCTTCTGGCCGTCGGTGGGCCGGGTCCACTCGCGGGCGCCCGTGGCGAGCTCCACGAAGTTGCGCACGGTCTTGGGAGCGAAGTTCGCCAGCAACTCGAACTCGATGTCCCCGTGGCTGGTCTTCAGGGTGGCGTAGAGCTTCTCGGCCACGGATCTTCTGCCTTCCCTCGTCATCACTGTCGGTCCAGATAGTCGCACGGTGCGCTGCCGCAGAGAGAAAAATCCTCCACCCGTATGCCCTGTCACGCATGCCCGGTGGCGGCAGGGCAGGCATGATCCGACCAAGGGTGGAAAGGTGAACTGTGTCCGCCACCGAGGAGGAGGAATCCTGTGACCCGCAAGGACAGCGTGCGCCTGGCCGCCGAGAGCGCCAGGGAGACTGTGCGGCACGCGTCGGAAGTGGTGGCGCCGTACGCAGAGTCCGCCAAGGATGCCGCGGTGCACTACGCGCATGAGGCGAACGAGCGGCTGGCGCCCAAGGTCTCGTATGCGGCCACCGAGGCCGCACGGCAGGCCCGCACGACCTATGACAGCCACGTGCACCCCCGGCTGAAGGCGGCGCGCTCGCACGTGCCGCCGAACGTGGACCGCGCCGCGACGAAGGCGGTGCGCCAGACGCGCCAGGCGGCGCGACAGGCAGCCGACTACACCCAGCCGAAGCTGGAGAGCGCCTACGCGGCGGCCCAGCCGGTGGCCGAGGAGGCGGCGTCCCGTTCGACGGCGGCCCTCGCGGCGCTGCGCGGCCAGGTGTCGCCGCAGGAGATCCAGCGGCTGGTGCGCCGTCACGAGCGGCGGGCCCGCAACGGCCGGCTGTTCAAGGGCGTCGTGATCATCGGCCTGGTGGCGGGCGGCGCCTACGCGGCCTGGAAGTGGTGGGACCAGCAGTCCAACCCCGACTGGCTCGTCGAGCCCCCGGCGGCCACCGAGCTGTCGTCGCGCGACGCCGAGCAGGCGTCGGCGAGCTTCGACGACGAGCTGGCCGCCAAGGAGCGCGAGGCGAGCACGGGGCCGGGTTCGGCCGCGGACGACAAGCAGCTCTGAGGCCCGCCCCGAGGAACGGCGCACGGCGAAGGGGCCCGGATCCACTGGATCCGGGCCCCTTCGCCGTGTCCTGCGCCGTGCGTCCCGGGCACCGGCCCGGCCGAGGGAGGTGTCAGGGGAGGGTGAGGACCTGACCGGGGCGGAGCCGGGCGGGGTCGGGTCCCACAAGGTCCTGGTTCAGGGCGTAGAGCTCGCGCCAGCGGGCCTCGGCGCCCAGCTCGCTGCGGGCGATCTCCGCGAGCGAGTCACCGGGCCGGACCGTGTACGTGCGCGGCTTCGCCGCGGGCGCCGGCCGGACCGGGGCGGCGGGCACCGCCTTGTGCGCGGCCGACCCGGGCGTCGGGGTGTGCGCGGCCCCGGGCGGGGAGCCGGCGGCGGCCGGCCGGGGCGCCGACCCGGCGGGCCGGTGGGTGGCGGGCACCGCCTTGTGCGCGGCCGACCCGGGCGTCGGCATCGCGGGCGCGGCCTTGGGCGCGGGCTTCGGTGCGGGCTTGGGTGGGGCGGGCCGGGGCGGGGGAGCGGGCTTCGGCGGGGCGGTCGCAGCCATCCGCTCTGCTGCCGCCCGGGTGGCCGCGGCGGCGTCGGCGGCGGACTGCGCGGCGGGCCGGGCCGCTCCGGGCTCCCGCTGCGGGAGCTGCTCCCGGACCTTCCCGGCGGGCTCCTGCTGGTGCTTGTCGTGCTTGAGGAAGTCGAAGATTCCCATGTCTGTCCGCCTCCGGCGTGGTGTCCCCCTGGCGCGGTGCCTCCTCTCCACTGTCCGCCAACGGGCGGCGGGCGGCCCAGCGGCGGGTCCGTCCGGGGGATCCGGGCCCGCCCGGCGGGGGCCGGTACTCGTCCTGCGGTGGGCACGGCGGCCCCCCGCCCCCGCCCGGCGGGGCGCCACCTCCGGCCCCGCACCTGCCGGACGGCACGCCCTGCGCCCATGAAAATAACCCCCCTGATCCGCGTTTCCGCAGGTCAGGGGGGCATTGAGAGTGGAGCCTAGGAGATTCGAACTCCTGACATCTGCCTTGCAAAAGCAGCGCTCTACCAACTGAGCTAAGGCCCCGTACGAGGGCACGACACTACCTCGGACGAGGTGGGGTCGTTCCGCAGAACAGAGTACCGGGTGTACCCCCTCATCCCGCAAAATGATAGGGACTCCCGCCGTGCGACCACGCTCCGTAAGATGCTCGCGAGGTTCGCACCAGCGAAGGGGAGTTGTCAGCGTGGACGCAGTACAGCAAGAGGCCACGGCCAGAGCCAGAGAGCTGCAGCGCAGTTGGTACGGGGAGCCCCTCGGAGCGCTCTTCCGCCGGCTCATAGATGACCTCGGCCTGAACCAGGCCCGCCTCGCTGCCGTCCTCGGACTGTCGGCGCCCATGCTGTCCCAGCTGATGAGCGGCCAGCGCGCCAAGATCGGCAATCCTGCCGTGGTCCAGCGCGTCCAGGCCCTCCAGGACCTCGCCGGCCAGGTGGCCGCCGGGAGCGTCAGCGCCGGGGAGGCCGCGGACCGGATGGACGAGATCAAGAAGACCCAGGGGGGCTCCGTCCTCAGCACCAGCGGGCAGAGCGCCGCCGGCTCCGGCGCCCCCACCGTCAAGCGCGTCGTGCGTGAGATCCAGTCGCTGCTGCGCTCGGTCTCCGCCGCCGGCGACATCATCGACGCGGCGGACACCCTCGCCCCCAGCCACCCGGAACTGGCAGAGTTCCTCCGGGTGTACGGCGCGGGCCGCACCGCCGACGCGGTCGCCCACTACGAGGCCCACCAGAACTGACGCGCACGGGCGGCCGACAACGGGCAGCGGGCAGCGGGCGGCCGACAGCGGTCAGCGCACAACGGGCACGGGCAATGGGCAACGGGGGACGGGCACAGCCATGGGTGAGATCTTCGCCGGCCGGTACGAGCTGATCGATCCGATCGGCCGCGGGGGCGCGGGCGCCGTGTGGCGTGCCTGGGACCACCGGCGCCGCCGGTACGTGGCCGCCAAGGTCCTGCTGCAGAGCGACGCCCACACGCTGCTGCGCTTCGTGCGCGAGCAGGCCCTGCGCATCGACCACCCGCACGTGCTGGCCCCGGCCAGCTGGGCGGCGGACGACGACAAGGTCCTCTTCACGATGGAGCTGGTCGGCGGCGGTTCCCTCGGCCACGTGATCGGGGACTACGGGCCGCTGCCGCCCCTGTTCGTGTGCGGGCTGCTCGACCAGCTGCTGTCGGGGCTGGCGGCCGTGCACGCGGAGGGCGTGGTCCACCGCGACATCAAACCGGCCAACATCCTGATGGAGGCCACCGGAACCGGGCGGCCGCACCTGCGGCTGTCCGACTTCGGCATCTCGATGCGCAAGGGCGAGCCCCGGCTGACCGAGACCGACTACGTGGTCGGCACGCCGGGTTACTTCGCCCCCGAACAACTCATGGGCGCCGAGCCCGATTTCCCCGCAGACCTCTTCGCCGTCGGCCTGGTCGCCCTGTACCTGCTGCAGGGCCGCAGGCCCGACTCCCAGGCCCTGGTCGAGCAGTTCCTCGCCCACGGCACCCCCGGGGCCCCCGAAGGCGTGCCCGCGCCCCTGTGGGAGGTCCTGGCCGGCCTCCTGCAGCCGGACCCCGAGAGCCGGTTCCGTACCGCCACGGGCGCCCGCAAGGCCCTCGCCGGAGCCGTGGAGCTGCTGCCCCCGGCTGCTCCGGGCGAGGACCCCGTGGAGGTGTTCGACCAACTGGGCCCGCTCCCGGCCGGTTTCGACGCCCAGGGCCCCCGGAGCACGGCCGCGGTGACCCCCGAGGCCCCGACGGCCGCGGGGGTGCCCGCCGCGCCCCCGGGCGTCCCGCCGGGCCCCCGCACCGACCCGCGCGGCCCGGCCACCACCCCGGCTCCGGCCGCCGCGGGGCACCCGGCACCGGGCGGCCCGCCGACTGCGCCCCACCCGGCCGCCGCGGCGCCGGCGGGCGCCTTCGGGCCCCCGGAGACCGGCAGTTTCCACCTGCCGCCGCCGTCCCCGCCCGGCCCGCTGCCCGAACCGGCCGCCGCCGTGCGCCCGGCGGCCCGCAGGGGCGCGGTCCCCGCGCCCCCGGTGAAGGCCAGGGCAGGGATCCTCGTCCTGGCCCTGCTGTGCTACGCCGTCGGCGCCTGGGCCCTCATCCGGCCGTAGGGCGGCCCGCCCGCCGCGCGAGCAGGATCCAGCCGCCCAGGAGGAGCAGCAGCAGGGTGCCGGCGGAGAACCCGGCCACGGCCACGGCCCGCATCAGGGACTGCTCCTCGGCCGCCTCGGCGGCCTCCGGCACGGTCAGCCCCTGCTTCGCGGCCTCCCGGTCCACGGCGCCGACCCCGAACCCGCCGGCGGCCGGACTCTCCTGGTAGGCAGGGGCCTTGCCGGGGGCGCCGGCCAGCTCCAGCCGCAGGGTCAGCGGCACCGGCGCCGCGTCCTCGGTGAAGTCGGCGACCTTCGCGCCCATGGTCACCGCGAGGTAGTACCAGCCCGCGACGGACGCCGACTGCACCGCGCGGTCGGTGGAGAAGCGGTTCTCGTAGGCGACCGGAGCGGTCCTCTCCAGGGTGACCCCGGCCTGTTTGCCGTCGTAGGAGGTGTCCTTGTCGGAGACCAGCCCCCGGTAGGGGGTGTACAGCGCGACGGTGAGCCCGCCGGAGGCGGAGCCGAAGTCCTTGGTCATCCTGGCGGCGGCCAGTTCGGCGCCGACCCCGAGCTGCTGCCCCCAGTCCACCGGGACCCGGTAGAAGCGGGTCTGGCCGGGCCGCATCTCGTCGCGCCACACCCCGGCGTCCAGGGCCCGGGCGTCGTTGAAACCGGTGCCGCCGGTCCGGGGCGCCGCCTCGGTGCCGGGCAGGGACGGGGCGCCCGGGGGCCGTCGGCCGGGGGCGGCGGTCGGGCCGCCCGCGCTGCGGCCCGGCTCCCGCTGCACCCGCAGCTCCAGGGGCCAGGGGTGCTGGTCGGAGTCCTTGGCCGCGGTGCGGGTGACCTTGGCGTAGTAGACGCCCGCCGGCGCGCAGTCGTCGTCCTCCTTCCACCGGCGGACCGCGGCCGCGCTGACGGGGTAGGGCTCGTATCCGAAGCTCGCGCGGCCGGAACTGCCCGTGCAGGAGCGCCCGGCGGTGGTCATGAGCTCCACCTCGACGGAGTCGCTGCCGGAGACCTTCGCCCCCGGCTCGGGCCGGAGCACGGCGGAGACGTAGACGGTCGACTCGTCCTTGCCGAGGACGAGCCGGTAGAGGCGCTCGCCGGGGGCCAGCATGTCCTCGTAGGTCTTCCCGGCGTCGATCTGCGGGGCGTCCGCGGTGGAGGGCGTGCCCCGGACCGCCGTCGCGCCCTCCGCGGTCCGGTAGGCAGGCAGCGGCTGCGGCGCCGTCTCCCCGGCGCGCGCCGTCCCCGCTGCGCCGGCCGCCCCCACCAGGGCCGCCGCCCCCACCAGGGCTGCCGCCCGTACCGCCGTTCCCGCCCGACCCATCACACCCACCCCGACTTTGCTAGCGCACGCCAAATCTTTGCATAATGCAACTTTTTGTCACAGAACAGCACAAAGCCCCGACCGCAGCGGCAGCCGGGGCTTCATGGGATCAGCCGTGGGTCTCACACACCGGAACCAGAGGGCACGGAGTCAGTTGCCTCCGTCCACAGGTCCTGCTCGGCGCGGTCCGCCTGGATCTGGCGGTACACGAGGAGCCCGCCGATGGCGGCCAGTGCGACCAGGAGCAGCTTCTTCACCGCGCGACCTCGTCTTTCGTTGACGTAGGGGACTTCTGGCGCCCAACAATACACACCGGCCGATACCGATCGGTGACCTGGGATGCCGTCAAGTGGCCCTACGACGAAGACCCCCAGGCCTGGGCCGGGGGGTCTTCGACACTGTGGGGCTAACAGGATTTGAACCTGTGGCCTCATCCTTATCAGGGATGCGCTCTAACCAACTGAGCTATAGCCCCATCCGCGCTGCGCGCTGACTCCTGAAGATTAGCGCACGGAGCGGGTACAGCCAAAATCCGTTCCCTGCGGGCGTCCCCGCAGGTCAGTCAGCCGGTCACTCGTCCTCGGCGAGCGTGAGCTCCACGCCGCCGACGAACCCTGCCGACAGGTTGTAGATGAAGGCGCCCAGCGTCGCCAGCGCCGTCGCCAGCACCACGTCGATCACCGCGATCACCGAGGTGAAGATGAGGACGCGCGGCAGCGACAGGAACGACTGGAGGTCGAACCCGTTGCTCTCGTTCGACCCGGTCGCCTCGCTGATCGTGCCGCCGACGGTCGAGAAGACGCTCATCGCGTCCATGACCATCCACAGCACCGCGGCCGCCACGACGGTGCAGACGCCCAGCGCGATCGACAGCAGGAAGCTGACCTTCATCACCGACCACGGGTCGGCCTTGGCCACCCGCAGCCGCGCCTTGCGCGTCCGGGGAGCCGTACGGGCCCCCGTACGGGCCTTGCGCTGGGCTGAGGCCGCCGCGCCGCCCCGCGGCGCCCCGGACCCCGCGGGCGCCGCATAGGCCTGCGGCGGCTGGTACGGCTGTGCGGGCCGGTCCTGTTCGGTACCGGCCTGGGACTGCGGTCCTCGGGTATCCGTCACGGTTCCCCCCTGGGAGTCCGCGGCGGGGCCACGGGCACCGTTCGCTCCAGTCTTGGACGGTCCGGCGCCCGTGGCTCCACTCACGACTTACTCCTCGTGCTCCCCGGCCGGGGGCTGCGTGCCCCCGGCGGCCTCGGCGGCCTGTCCGTCGGCTGCCGCGGCCTCGATATCTGTCTCGATCTCGTCGACCTCGTCAGCTTCCTGACCGGCCTCGGCGTTACGAGCGATGCCCACCACGGCATCGCGCTTGCCCAGGTTGATCAGCTGGACGCCCATGGTGTCACGGCCCGTCTCCCTGACTTCGTTGACGCGCGTACGGATCACACCACCGCTGAGCGTGATGGCAAGGATTTCGTCCGTTTCGTCCACCACGAGCGCCCCGACGAGGGACCCGCGGTCTTCCACGATCTTGGCAGCCTTGATGCCCAGACCGCCACGGCCCTGGACGCGGTACTCGTCGACCGGCGTCCGCTTGGCATAGCCGCCGTCGGTCGCGGTGAAGACGAAGGTACCGGGCCGGACCACGCTCATGGACAGCAGCTCGTCGCCTTCGCGGAAGCTCATGCCCTTCACACCCGAGGTCGCCCGTCCCATCGGGCGCAGCGCGTCGTCGGTCGCCGTGAAGCGGATCGACTGCGCCTTCCTGCTGATCAGCAGCAGGTCGTCCTCGGCGGACACCAGCTCCGCGCCGATCAGCTCGTCGTCGCTGCCCCCCTCCGTCTCCCGGAGGTTGATGGCGATGACGCCGCCCGAGCGGGGCGAGTCGTAGTCCTTGAGCGCCGTCTTCTTCACCAGGCCGCCCTTGGTGGCCAGGATCAGGTAGGGCGCGGCCTCGTAGTCGCGGATCGCGAGGATCTGGGCGATCTTCTCGTCCGGCTGGAAGGCCAGCAGGTTGGCCACGTGCTGCCCGCGGGCGTCCCGGCCGGCGTCCGGGAGCTCGTACGCCTTGGAGCGGTAGACCCGGCCCTTGTTCGTGAAGAACAGCAGCCAGTGGTGCGTGGTCGAGACGAAGAAGTGGTCGACCAGGTCGTCCTGCTTCAGCTTCGTGCCGCGCACGCCCTTGCCGCCGCGCTTCTGGGAGCGGTAGTCCTCGGTCTTGGTCCGCTTGACGTACCCGCCGTGGGTGATCGTGACGACGATGTCCTCTTCGGCGATCAGGTCCTCGATGGACATGTCCCCGTCGAAGGGCACCAGCTTGGAGCGCCGGTCGTCGCCGAACTTCTCGACGATCGCCGCCAGTTCCTCACTGACGATGGACCGCTGGCGGGACTCCGAGGCGAGGATCGCGTTGTACTCGTTGATCTTCGCCTGGAGCTCGTCGTGCTCGGCGACGATCTTCTGCCGCTCCAGGGCCGCGAGGCGCCGCAGCTGCATCTCCAGGATGGCGTTCGCCTGGATCTCGTCGATCTCCAGGAGGCCCATCAGGCCCTCGCGGGCGATCTCGACCGTATTGCTGCGCCGGATCAGCGCGATGACCTCGTCGATCGCGTCCAGCGCCTTGAGCAGGCCGCGCAGGATGTGCGCGCGCTCCTCCGCCTTGCGCAGCCGGAACTTCGTGCGCCGGACGATGACCTCGATCTGGTGCGTCACCCAGTGGCGGATGAACGCGTCGATCGACAGCGTGCGGGGCACGCCGTCCACCAGCGCCAGCATGTTGGCGCCGAAGTTCGTCTGCAGGTCGGTGTGCTTGTACAGGTTGTTCAGCACGACCTTGGCGACGGCGTCCCGCTTCAGGACGATCACCAGGCGCTGGCCGGTCCGCGAGGAGGTCTCGTCGCGGACGTCGGCGATGCCGCCGACCTTTCCGTCCTTGACCAGGTCCGCGATCTTCTGCGCCAGGTTGTCGGGGTTGGTCTGGTACGGGAGTTCCGTGACCACCAGGCACTGGCGGTTCTGGATCTCCTCGACCTCCACCACCGCGCGCATCGTGATGGAGCCGCGACCGGTGCGGTACGCCTCCTCGATGCCCTTGCGGCCCACGACCAGTGCGCCGGAGGGGAAGTCCGGCCCCTTGATCCGCTCCAGGAGCGCGTCGAGCAGCTCCTCGTGGCTGGCCTCGGGGTGCTCCAGCGCCCACTGCGCACCCGCCGCGACCTCGCGCAGGTTGTGCGGCGGGATGTTGGTGGCCATGCCGACCGCGATGCCGGCGCTGCCGTTGACCAGCAGGTTGGGGAAGCGGGCCGGCAGGACCGTGGGCTCCTGGTTGCGGCCGTCGTAGTTGTCCGTGAAGTCGACGGTCTCCTCGTCGATGTCCCGGAGCATCTCCATGGCCAGCGGCATCAGCTTGCACTCGGTGTAGCGCATCGCGGCCGCCGGGTCGTTGCCCGGGGAGCCGAAGTTGCCGTTGCTGTCCACCAGCGGCATCCGCATCGACCACGGCTGGGCCAGGCGGACCAGGGCGTCGTAGATGGAGGAGTCGCCGTGCGGGTGGTAGGTGCCCATGACGTCGCCGACGACGCGGGCGCACTTGTAGAAGCCCTTCTCGGGCCGGTAGCCGCCGTCGTACATCGCGTAGAGCACGCGCCGGTGCACCGGCTTGAGCCCGTCCCGTACGTCCGGCAGGGCGCGCGAGACGATGACGGACATCGCGTAGTCGAGGTAGGAGCGCTGCATCTCCGTCTCGAGCCCGACGGGCTCGATGCGCAGGACGGGCTGCTCCTCCGCGAGGTTCTCTGCGTTCTCGGCGGTGGGGGTGGTTTCGTCGGCCATTGCTGGTCAGAGGTCCTTTCAGGCGGTCAGCTGAGCCGACTCAGATGTCGAGGAAGCGGACGTCCTTGGCGTTGCGCTGGATGAAGGAGCGCCGGGCTTCGACGTCCTCACCCATCAGCACCGAGAACAGGTCGTCGGCCTGCGCGGCGTCGTCCAGGGTGACCTGGCCGAGCACGCGGTGGTCGACGTCCATCGTGGTGACGCGCAGTTCCTCGGCGTTCATCTCGCCCAGACCCTTGAAGCGCTGGATCGAGTCCTCCCTGATCCGCTTGCCGTTCTGCTTGCCGAGCTCCACCAGGGCGTCGCGCTCGCGGTCGGAGTACGCGTACTCGAAGTCGTCCCGGCCCCACTTGATCTTGTACAGCGGCGGGCGCGACAGGTACACGTGCCCGGCCTCGACCAGCGGCCGCATGAAGCGGAACAGGAAGGTCAGCAGCAGGGTGTTGATGTGCTGGCCGTCGACGTCGGCGTCCGCCATCAGGATGATCTTGTGATAGCGGAGCTTCTCGATGTCGAAGTCCTCGTGCACGCCCGTGCCGAAGGCGCTGATCAGCGCCTGGACCTCGGTGTTCTGGAGGATCTTGTCGATACGGGCCTTCTCGACGTTCAGGATCTTGCCGCGGATCGGCAGGATGGCCTGGTACATCGGGTTGCGGCCGGACTTCGCGGAGCCGCCGGCCGAGTCGCCCTCGACGATGAAGATCTCGCACTTCGTCGGGTCGTTCGACTGGCAGTCGCTGAGCTTGCCCGGCAGCGAGGCCGACTCCAGCAGGCCCTTGCGGCGGGTCAGGTCGCGCGCCTTGCGGGCCGCGACGCGCGCCGTGGCGGCCTGGATCGACTTGCGGATGATGTCCGCCGCCTCGACCGGGTTGCGGTCGAACCAGTCGTTGAGGTGCTCGTGGACGACCTTCTGCACGAAGGTCTTGGCCTCCGTGTTGCCCAGCTTGGTCTTCGTCTGGCCCTCGAACTGGGGCTCGCCCAGCTTCACCGAGATGATGGCCGTCAGACCCTCGCGGATGTCCTCGCCGGCGAGGTTGTCGTCCTTCTCGCGCAGCAGCTTCTTGTCCCGCGCGTAACGGTTCACCAGGCCCGTCAGCGCCGCACGGAAGCCCTCCTCGTGCGTACCGCCCTCATGGGTGTGGATCGTGTTCGCGAAGGAGTAGACGCCCTCCGTGTACTGCGAGTTCCACTGCATCGCGATCTCGACCGAGAGCATGCGCTCCTTGTCCTCGGCCTCGACGTCGATGACGGTCGGGTGGATCAGCTCGCCCTTGCGCGAGTTGAGGTACTTCACGAAGTCGACGATGCCGCCCTCGTAGTGGTACTTCACCGTGCGGGCCTGCTCGTCGTCCGCGCCCTCGGCGGTGTCGGCGCCCATCGTGGCCTTGGCCGACTCGCGCTCGTCGGTCAGCGTCAGGGTCAGGCCCTTGTTGAGGAAGGCCATCTCCTGGAAGCGCCGCGAAAGCGTCTCGAAGGAGTACTCGGTGGTCTCGAAGATGTCCCCGTCGGCCCAGAACGTCACGGACGTGCCGTGCTCGTCCGTCGCCTCGTGCTGCTCCAGGGCCGCGGTCGGGACGCCGAGCTTGTAGTCCTGGGTCCAGCGGTAGCCGTCGGTCTTGACCTCGACCGAGACCCGCGTGGACAGGGCGTTCACCACGGACACGCCCACGCCGTGCAGACCGCCGGAGACGGCGTAGCCGCCGCCGCCGAACTTGCCGCCCGCGTGCAGGACCGTCAGGACGACCTCCAGGGCCGGCTTCCCCTCGGACGGCACGATGCCGACCGGGATGCCGCGGCCGTTGTCGATCACGCGCACCCCGCCGTCGGGGAGGATCGTGACGTCGATGGTGTCGGCGTGACCTGCGAGCGCCTCGTCGACCGAGTTGTCGACCACCTCGTAGACGAGGTGGTGCAGGCCGCGTTCGCCCGTCGAGCCGATGTACATGCCCGGCCGCTTGCGAACAGCGTCCAGGCCCTCGAGGACCTGGATCGCACTGGCGTCGTAATTCTTCTCGTTGGAGTCGCCGGAATCGGCCACGAAGCGCCCTTTCTGGCACAGCGCAACCCGTGTCCCGGACCAGCGAGTGCGCCGGCGGGAGCGGCCGCGTCGATCTGCGTTGTCTGCGTCATCCCGCGAACCGGCGGGATTCTCTTCCAGTCTACCGGTACCACTGACATGAATGGGGGTTTGCCGGTACCTGAGTACGCATGTGCCGCCCTGAACCTCCTCTCTCCGACTCCCCATATCCGGGGCGGGGCTCAAAGAGGCTCACACGGGCACCCAGCGCTTCGGGCTGTCAACCTCCCGCTACCGTGAGGGACGCCACCCGCGCGAGCGCCCGCTCACCCGTACGTGTCACCCGGTCCGGTACTGCCCGGAGCCCGCCACGGGCCGTACCGCTTGGGCTTCCCGCCCGGTCCCTGCACCTTGATCAGCCGCACCGTCCCCTGGCCGAGATCCGCGTTCAGCCGGGCGACCAGCTGCGGGGCCAGCAGCTTCAGCTGCGCGGCCCACGCCGAGGAATCGCACCGGACGACCAGTTCACGGTCCTCGTAGCGGTCCGGTTCACAGTGGGCCGCGATCTCCGGGCCGACGATCTCCGGCCAGCGCTCCATCACGCCCGCCACCGCCATCGGCATCTCCCAGCCCCGCTCGGTGCGCAGCCGGTCCAGGGCCGCCATCAGCGGCATCGGGTCACGGCCGTCCGCCCGGGCCCCGGAGCGCAGCCCCGGCTGGTGGCGCTTGCGGCCGGCCGCGGCGTTGCCCCGGGCCCGCGCCTGCTCCCGCGCCGCCGCCAGGGCCTGCCGGGCGAGGTCCACCCCGGACGCCTCCGGGGCCTTGCGGGGCTCCTTGTCCTGTTCGCTCACAGCCGGGTCACCTCACCGCCGGACACCCCGAACCGTGCTCCTGCCAGCACCCCCGGGACGTCGTCGTCCACCGCCGCCGTCACCAGCACCTGCTCGCCCGGCGCCACCAGCTCGGCCAGCCGCTCCCGGCGCCGCGCGTCCAGCTCGGCGAACACGTCGTCCAGGACCAGCACCGGCTCGCTGCCCTCCGAGCGCAGCAGCTCGTACGAGGCGAGCCGCAGCGCCAGCGCGTACGACCAGGACTCCCCGTGGCTCGCGTAGCCCTTCGCCGGCAGTTCCCCCAGCCGCAGCGCCAGGTCGTCGCGGTGCGGCCCGACCAGGGTCACGCCCCGCTCGATCTCCTGCTTGCGCACCTGCGACAGGGCTGCCAGCAGCGCCTCGTACAGCGCCTCGCGGGTGCGTGCCCCGCCGCTGTCCACCGGCTCGCCCGCCGAGGACCGGTAGGCCAGGCCCAGCGGCCCGCCGCCGGGTGCCAGCTGTTCGTACGCCTTGTCCGCCAGCGGCAGCAGGGTCGCGATCAGGTCCAGCCGCTGCGCCAGCAGCTCCGCGCCCGCGCGCGCGAGGTGCTGGTCCCATACGTCGAGGGTGGACATGTCCATCGAGCGGCCGCCGTGCCGGCGGGCCATCGCGGCGGACTTCAGCAGGGTGTTGCGCTGCTTGAGCACCCGCTCGTAGTCGGAGCGGACCCCCGCCATCCGCGGGGAGCGCGCGGTGACCAGCTCGTCCAGGAACCGGCGGCGCTCGCCGGGGTCGCCCTTCACCAGGGCCAGGTCCTCCGGTGCGAACAGCACCGTCCGCACGATGCCCAGGACGTCCCGCGGACGGACCTGGGAGGAGCGGTTGATCCGGGCCCGGTTGGCCCGCCCCGGGTTCAGTTCCAGCTCGACGAGCTGGCGGCGCTCGCCCTGGGTGACGGCCGCGCGGACGACCGCCCGCTCGGCGCCCATCCGGACGAGGGGGGCGTCCGAGGAGACCCGGTGGCTGCCCAGCGTCGCCAGGTAGCCGACCGCCTCGACGAGGTTGGTCTTGCCCTGGCCGTTGGGGCCCACGAAAGCGGTGACGCCCGGGTCGAGGGGAACCTCGGCCCGGGCGTACGAGCGGAAGTCGGCCAGCGAGAGATGCGTGACGTGCATGCGGCGCCGACCTCCCCCGGCTTGCTGCTGCTCTTCGTGGTGCCGGCCGCCCTCGGGCCGCCGGCTCCGGCTGCTAGTTCTTTTCGACCGCGTGGCCGCCGAACTGGTTGCGCAGCGCGGCGATCATCTTCATCTGCGGGGAGTCGTCCTGGCGCGAGGCGAACCGCGCGAACAGCGATGCGGTGATCGCCGGCAGCGGCACGGCGTTGTCGATCGCCGCCTCCACGGTCCAGCGGCCCTCGCCCGAGTCCTGCGCGAAGCCCTTCAGCTGCTCCAGGTGCTCGTCGTCGTCGAGGGCGTTCACGGCGAGGTCCAGCAGCCAGGAGCGGATGACCGTGCCCTCCTGCCAGGAGCGGAAGACCTCGCGGACGTCGGTGACCGAGTCCACCTTCTCCAGCAGCTCCCAGCCCTCGGCGTAGGCCTGCATCATGGCGTACTCGATGCCGTTGTGGACCATCTTCGCGAAGTGGCCGGCGCCGACCTTGCCCGCGTGCACGGAGCCGAACTCGCCCTCCGGCTTGAGGGCGTCGAAGACCGGCTGGACGCGGGCCACGTCGTCCTTGGTTCCGCCGTACATCAGCGCGTAGCCGTTCTCCAGGCCCCACACCCCGCCGGATACGCCGCAGTCGACGAAGCCGATGCCCTTGGCGGCGAGTTCCGCGGCGTGCTTCTCGTCGTCGGTCCAGCGGGAGTTGCCGCCGTCGACGACCACGTCGCCGGGCGAGAGCAGCTCCGCGAGCTCGTCGACGGTGGACTGCGTCGCCGCACCTGCCGGGACCATCACCCACACCACGCGGGGGGCCTGCAGGCTGTCCACAAGTTCCCGGAGGCTGTGGACATCGGCAAGGTCCGGGTTGCGGTCGTATCCGATGACGGTGTGGCCTGCGCGGCGGATGCGCTCGCGCATGTTGCCGCCCATCTTGCCGAGACCGACGAGACCAAGCTCCATCAGGTGGTTCCTTAAGCGTTGTGGCCGTCTTTGCCGGGGGTCCCTTGGTGCCCGGGGACCGCCCCCGGCCCCGAGCCTACGCCCGGAGGTCCGGCTCGGCGTTACGGGGCGCGGAATGGCCCGGCCTCTTTGCCCGAACGTGGTGAGGCCCGGTCCGCATCCTGCGAAACCGGGCCTGACCTGCGGCGGATCAACCGGAGAGGCGCACCGGCATGATCAGGTACTTGTAGGCCTCGTCGGCTTCCGCGTCGACTGCCGGACGGCCGCTGAGCAGCGCCGGCTTGGTGGACGTGGTGAAGCTCAGCTGGGCCGCGGGCGAGTCGATCGCGCTCAGGCCGTCCAGCAGGAAGGTCGGGTTGAAGGCGATCGAGATGTCGTCACCCTCCAGCTGCGCGTCGACGCGCTCCACAGCCTGTGCATCGTCGCTGGAACCGGCTTCCAGGATGAGCACGCCCTGTTCGAAGCTCAGCCGTACCGGCGTGTTCCGCTCGGCGACGAGGGCCACGCGCTTGACGGCCTCGACGAACGGGGCGGTCTCGATCACGGCGACGGAGTTGAACTCGGTCGGGAAGAGCGTGCGGTACTTCGGCAGGTCGCCTTCGAGGAGGCGGGTGGTGGTGCGGCGGCCCGCGCCCTCGAAACCGATCAGGCCCTCGCCCTGGCCGGAGCCGGAGAGCGCCAGGGTGACGGTGTCGCCGCTGGTCAGGGACTTGGCGGTGTCCAGGAGGGTCTTCGCGGGGACCAGGGCCACCGCGGAGGCCTCGGGGTCCTCCGGCTTCCACAGGAACTCGCGGACCGCGAAGCGGTAGCGGTCGGTGGAGGCCAGCGTGACGCGGTCGCCCTCGATCTCGATGCGGACACCGGTCAGCACGGGCAGCGTGTCGTCGCGGCCGGCGGCGATGGCGACCTGGGCGGCGGCGGAGGCGAAGACCTCACCGGGCACGGTGCCGGTCGCGGTCGGCATCTGCGGCAGGGCCGGGTACTCCTCCACCGGCAGGGTGTGGAGGGTGAACCGGGAGGAGCCGCAGACCACGGTCGCCCGTACACCGTCTGTGGAAATCTCCACCGGGCGGTTGGGCAGGGCGCGGCAGATGTCGGCGAGCAGCCGGCCGGAGACGAGGACGGTGCCGTCCTCCTCGACGTCGGCCTCGACGGAGACGCGGGCCGAGACCTCGTAGTCGAAGCCGGACAGGCTCAGCGTGCCCTCTTCCGCCTTCAGCAGCAGGCCCGCGAGAACGGGCACCGGCGGCCGGGCCGGGAGGCTGCGGGCCGCCCAAGCCACCGCCTCCGCGAGTACGTCGCGCTCCACCCGGATCTTCACCGGAACCGCCTCCTGCTGTTGCTCGCTCGTCCTGCCGGCCTTCGTCGTCGGCTCGTCGGTGCCTCGACCGATGCCGGGGACCAGTCTGACGTACTGCGCCGACACTCGGTGCGGCCGGCGGTCAAGTCGGGGACGGAGCGTCGCCGGGGCTGCCCGCCGAGTTGTGCACAGGACCCGCTTGAAAACCGAATCCGGTCTCACTCTTCATGGGAGTAGTAGTAGGGCCTGTGGATACGGTGGATAACCCCGTTTTCCCAGGTCAACCCCAGTTTTTTATCCACCGGCCCTGTGGGCGGCACCGGTGGACAACCCCGTGTCCCTGTGGAGAACAAAAAGTTCTGCACAGGCCGTCCCCAGGTGACCCCCGGTACTCCACAGGTGCGTCCCCAGCTTTTCCCCGGTACTCCACAGGCCAAACGTCTACATCCGTGTGACCGCTTTCACTCCGGACGGTGAGAGGGCCCCCCGGGTTGCCGAACAGTGGACAACGGTGTGGAGAAGTGCCCGCGCCCTGTGCACAGGATGCGGCAACCTGTGGGTGGACGGTGGGACAGAGGGGTGGAAGGTGCTGGGGACACAGATTTTGTCCACAGCCTGTGGATAAGGGTTGCGCACAATTCCACAGGGTGTTGACCTGGTCTGATGATCCCTCACCCGGGAGCCCTGTGGACAGATTGTGGGTGACGGTGGCCGTCCCCAGGGTGTGGACGGAAGAAAGTCCCCGAATCTGTGGATGAGTTGCTCCTGAGAGGGCGTATTCGAACAGGTCAGGAGCGCGCGGCTGGGGAAGGGCGCCCCCGGAACGCTCCCGGGGCGCCCTCTGCACGGGGTGTTCGGGTGCTTGCGACGCGGCTCGGGAGCCTTCGGAGACAGGTCTGAAGGCGGGTCCGGAGGGCCGTCCGGAGGACCGTCGGAGCTGTCTCGGAGGCGGGTCCGGCGGCCGGTCCGGAGGAGGTCCTGAGGCGGTCCCGGAGGCAGTCCCGGAGGCGGGTCCGGCGACCGGGCGGCCGGGCATGGAGAAGCCCGGCCGCTGCCCCGGGGAGGGGCAGGCAGACCGGGCCGGGTCGGGCGGTCGGGCGGTCGGGCGGTCAGGCGTTCTTGATGCGGTTCGTGAGCTCGGTGACCTGGTTGTAGATGGAGCGGCGCTCCGCCATCAGCGCGCGGATCTTGCGGTCCGCGTGCATCACGGTGGTGTGGTCGCGGCCGCCGAACTGGGCCCCGATCTTGGGCAGGGAGAGGTCCGTGAGCTCCCGGCACAGGTACATGGCGATCTGGCGCGCGGTGACCAGCACGCGGCTGCGGGAGGAGCCGCACAGGTCCTCCACGGTGAGCCCGAAGTAGTCCGCGGTGGCCGCCATGATGTCCGAGGCGGTGATCTCCGGTGCGCTGTCCTCGCCGCCCGGGATCAGGTTCTTCAGGACGTCCTCGGTGAGGCCCAGGTCCACCGGCTGGCGGTTGAGGCTCGCGAAGGCCGTGACGCGGATCAGCGCCCCTTCCAGCTCGCGGATGTTGCGCGAGATGCGGGAGGCGATGAACTCCAGTACCTCCGGCGGGGCGTTGAGCTGTTCCTGGACGGCCTTCTTGCGCAGGATCGCGATGCGGGTCTCCAGCTCGGGCGGCTGGACGTCGGTGATCAGGCCCCACTCGAAGCGGTTGCGGAGCCGGTCCTCCAGGGTGACCAGCTGCTTGGGCGGCCGGTCGGAGGAGAGCACGATCTGCTTGTTCGCGTTGTGGAGCGTGTTGAAGGTGTGGAAGAACTCCTCCTGCGTCGACTCCTTGCTCGCCAGGAACTGGATGTCGTCGACGAGCAGGATGTCCATCTCGCGGTACCGCTTGCGGAACGCGTCGCCCTTGCCGTCGCGGATCGAGTTGATGAACTCGTTGGTGAACTCCTCGGAGCTCACGTACCGCACGCGGGTGCCGGGGTACAGGCTCCGCGCGTAGTGCCCGATGGCGTGCAGCAGGTGCGTCTTGCCGAGGCCGGACTCCCCGTAGATGAAGAGGGGGTTGTAGGCCTTGGCCGGCGCCTCGGCCACGGCCACCGCTGCGGCGTGCGCGAAGCGGTTCGAGGCGCCGATGACGAAGGTGTCGAAGAGGTACTTGGGGTTCAGCCGGGCGGTCGGCTCCAGCGGCCCCGAGGTGGAGCCGCTGGACGGTGCGGGGGCCGAGGAGGGCCGGCCGGGCGAGGGCCGGGACGAGGGCTGCTCGTACGGGCGCGACTGGTGGGACTGGTGCGACTGCTGGGAGTCGTAAGGGGACTGCTCGTACTTCTGCTGCTCGTACTTCTGCTGTTCGTAGGAGCCCTGGTCGTAGCCGGAGGGCTCGGACTGCTGGAGGTAGCCGGGCTGCGGGGAGGCATAGGGGTCGCGCTCGGGGAAGCCGCCGAGACGTGGCTGCTGCCAGCCGTAGTCGTCCTGCTGGCCGCCGCGGGGCCAGGCGCCGGGCTCGGGCCGCTGCTGCTGGTAGTCGGGGTAGGCGGGCCGGGCCGTGGGGAGCTGGTCGTCGGAGGGGCCGCCGCCGGGACCGCTGTGGCCGCCGCCGCGCTGGCCGCCGTACGGCTCGTAGCCGCCCTGCTGGGCGGGGGGCGTGGGGGGAGCGGGCTCGCCGGCCGAGTCGTCCACGGTGATGGCGATCCGGATGGGGCGGCCGCACTCGCGGCTGAGGGCGTCGCTGATCAAGGGGGCGAGGCGGCCCTCCAGGACGCGCTTGCCCCATTCGTTGGGGACGGCGAGCAGTGCGGTGTCGGCGACGAGCGCCAGCGGCTGGCACCGCTCGACCCACTGCTTGTCCTTGGGCTCGATGCCCGGCTGTCCCTCCCCGAGGAGCTTTTCGAGCACCCTTGGCCACACTGCGGCAAGATCGGCAGGTACGTCAGCCACAGAGCACGCTCTCTCACAGGGGGTCCCACGAATGTGTGGTTCTTTGGGACGGTCGGGACAAAAAATCCAGGGTCAGGCAACGGTAGTCAGCGCGACGGGTACGGTTCAAGTCGTTGTCCACAGCCTGTGCACAGTGTGGGGCACCGTCTCCTCGGTTTGACCGGATGGCGTAGCCGCGCGTACCGTAACGAGGTCGAGTTGTCGATGGCTGCTGCCGCCTGCCTACCGATGGGCGAAGGTCACGGATCGTGATCAATTAGCGGTGCCACACGGGCGAACACGCGAGATTTCCTCGTGGGCGCACGGTGACAGCCAGGCGATGTCCCGCCACAACGATTCATTCTCTGGAGCCCCCGAGTGAGCAAGCGCACCTTCCAGCCGAACAACCGCCGTCGTGCCAAGACCCACGGCTTCCGTCTCCGGATGCGTACCCGTGCTGGTCGCGCCATCCTCGCGAACCGTCGTGGCAAGGGCCGCGCCGCCCTTTCCGCGTAACCACACGCAGGTCGTGACGTCGTGCTGTCTCCCGAGAATCGGCTGAGGCGGCGCGAGGACTTCGCGAGCGCGGTACGCCGAGGTCGCCGGGCCGGTCGCCCGCTCCTCGTCGTCCACCTACGTACCAGCGGTGCAACGGACCCGCACGAGCCGGGGGAGACAGTTCCCTCGACGCGTGCGGGTTTCGTCGTCAGCAAGGCTGTCGGCGTCGCCGTCGTCCGCAACCGGGTCAAGCGCCGTCTGCGCCACCTGGTCCGCGATCGGCTGGCCCAGCTGCCCGCCGGTAGCCTGGTGGTGGTACGTGCGTTGCCCGGAGCGGGTGACGCCGGCCCCGACGAACTGGCCCGGGACCTGGATGCCGCGCTGGTGCGGCTCCTGGGAGGCGTGGCTCGATGAAGTACCCGCTGCTCGCTTTGATCAAGCTGTACCAGTGGACGATCAGTCCGCTGCTCGGACCGGTGTGCCGCTACTACCCCTCGTGCTCGCACTACGGGTTTGCGGCCATCGACCGACATGGTGCGGTGAAGGGGACGGTTCTGACCGCCTGGCGGATCCTGCGGTGCAATCCGTGGTCTCCGGGTGGTGTGGACCACGTCCCACCCCGTAAACGCCCGCGTTGGCACGAGCAGCTGCGCAGTGCGTTGCGTAGATCTCGCAATGCTCAAGGAGCCTGATTAGTGGACACGATTGCCGGTCTGTTCAGCTTTATCACCACACCCGTTTCGTGGATCATCGTCCAGTTCCACTCCCTGTACGGGGCGATCTTCGGAGCGGACAGTGGCTGGGCCTGGGGCCTGTCCATCGTGTCCCTGGTGGTTTTGATCCGTATCTGCCTGATCCCGCTCTTCGTGAAGCAGATCAAGGCGACGCGTGGCATGCAGGCGCTCCAGCCGAAGATGAAGGCGATCCAGGAGCGCTACAAGAACGACAAGCAGCGTCAGTCCGAAGAGATGATGAAGCTGTACAAGGAGACGGGTACCAACCCGCTCTCCTCGTGCCTTCCCATCCTGGCGCAGTCCCCGTTCTTCTTCGCGCTCTACCACGTGCTTGCAAGCATCGCCAACGGCAAGACCATCGGCGTCATCAACGAGTCGCTGCTGCAGAGCGCCCGCCAGGCGCACATTTTCGGCGCCCCGCTGGCCTCGAAGTTCACGGACAGCGCCGCGAAGGTCGCTGAGCTGGACGCCTCGGTCACCAACGTGCGCATCGTCACCGCCGTCATGATCGTGATGATGTCGCTGTCGCAGTTCTACACGCAGCGCCAGCTGATGGCGAAGAACGTCGACCTCTCGGTCAAGACGCCCTTCATGCAGCAGCAGAAGATGCTGATGTACATCTTCCCCGTGATCTTCGCGGTCATGGGCATCAACTTCCCCGTCGGTGTCCTCGTCTACTGGCTGACCACCAACGTGTGGACCATGGGCCAGCAGATGTACGTGATCAACCAGAACCCGACGCCGGGCAGCAAGGCCCAGGACCAGTACCTGACCCGCCTCCTGAAGCACATCAGCTCGCACGGCGACGTCAAGGGACGCGGCAAGAAGAAGATCGTGGCGGCCATCGTGGCCAAGGGCCCGGACCGCAACGACAACGAGCGCAAGTTCATCACCGCGCTCACCAAGCAGGGCCTGGCCGCCCAGGCGGACGGTTCGGTCGCCAAGAGTTCCGAGGCCACGGCCGATGCGGATGCGGCGAGCGGCGGTGCCGGTGCCAAGCGGCAGCAGCCCAAGCGGCAGACCAAATCCAAGCGTCAGACGCCCACCAAGCCCTCTCCCAAGAAGTAAGAAGGAGTCCCTCCCGTGACGGAAGGCACCACCACCGCCGCCGCTGAGGGTGGCGACACCCTGACTCGCCTGGAGCAGGAAGGCGAGATCGCCGCCGACTACCTTGAGGGCCTGCTGGACATCGCCGATCTGGACGGTGACATCGACATGGACGTCGAGGCCGACCGGGCCGCGGTGTCCATCGTCAGCGACTCGGACCGTGACCTGCAGAAGCTCGTGGGCCGCGACGGTGAGGTCCTGGAGGCCCTGCAGGAGCTGACCCGCCTCGCGGTGCACCGCGAGACCGGGGACCGCAGCCGTCTGATGCTGGACATCGCCGGGTTCCGGGCGCAGAAGCGCGAGGAGCTGGCGGCGCTCGGCGCCCAGGCGGCGGCGGACGTGAAGGCCTCCGGTGAGCCGCTGAAGCTGGCGCCGATGACCCCGTTCGAGCGGAAGGTCGTCCACGACGCCGTGGCGGCCGCCGGCCTGCGGAGCGAGTCCGAGGGCGAGGAGCCGCAGCGCTTCGTCGTTGTGCTCCCGGCCTGACCGGTAGCGACAGTGCTCGGCCCCGTCTGTATCGCAGGCGGGGCCGATGTTTGTCAGCCTGGCCGTGTGGACGACGCGGCAATCCACGACGTGGTTTTACGAGACCTTGCGGTACGGAAGGACGGTCCCCGTGACGGAGGCAGCTGAGCTTCCCCCGGCGCCTGAAGAGGCGCGCGCGGTGTTCGGTGAGTTTTTCCCGGAAGCTGTGCGGTACGCGGAGCTGCTGGCGGACGCGGGTGTCAAGCGGGGCCTCATCGGCCCGCGCGAGGTGCCGCGCCTGTGGGAGCGGCACCTGCTGAACTGCGCGGTCCTGTCGGAGGTGGTGCCGCAGGGCGTCACCGTGTGCGATGTGGGTTCGGGTGCGGGTCTGCCCGGTATTCCGCTGGCCCTGGTCCGGCGTGACCTGAAGATCACGCTGCTGGAGCCGTTGCTGAGGCGGACGACCTTCCTGCAAGAGGCCGTGGAGCTCCTGGGCCTGGACCACGTGACCGTGGTGCGCGGCCGGGCCGAAGAGGTGCTCGGCAAGGTGCAGCCCGTCCATGTGGTCACGGCGCGCGCGGTGGCTCCGCTGGACCGGCTGGCCGGCTGGGGCGTGCCGCTGCTGCGTCCCTACGGCGAGATGCTGGCGCTGAAGGGCGACACCGCCGAGGAGGAGCTGGTGGCGGCCAAGACTGCGCTGGCCAAACTCGGCGTGGTGAAGACCTCGGTGCTGCATGTCGGCGAGGGCGTGGTGGACCCGCTGTCGACGGTGGTGCGGGTCGAGGTCGGCGAGAGCCCCGGCGGGGTGAGGTTCGCGGCCAAACGGGCCAAGGCAGCCCGGGTGGGCCGTACGCGTCGGCGACGCTGAGCCCTCTGTTCTGTCCGGCCCGGCGGATATGCGTATCCGTTGGGCCCTATAGGTATGGATTTCGGAGTGTCGTAGGGGTCGGCAGACCGCGTCCAGGCATCGTGTTTCACGTGAAACGTCGCTCTCTGCTGCACGGAATCATCAGCCGCGGCCGTGCGGCCGCGTCCCCCCGGAACCGCAAGGACGCTGGGGGGACGGAGTTGTCCACATCGGTGGATTCATCCACAGGAGTACGGGCCCCGCTGGTTCGCGACCCCGGTGACATGGGAGGCTCTGTTCATCGCGAGCCTGATGCCGAGGAGAGTGACACCGTGCGGTCCGACGCCAACCTCGCGGGGCCGATGGCCGACCCGGTCCCCGGTCCCCGCTCTGAAGCGGTGGGTGAGGATGTTTCACGTGAAACATCGCCTCCCCCACTGGTAGACAACGACACCCCCATCGGCCGAGCCGCCCAAATCGCCGTGGAGACGCTCGGGCGGTCCGGGGAAGCCCTGCCGAGGCCCGAGCAGACCAGGGTCATGGTCGTGGCCAACCAGAAGGGCGGCGTCGGGAAGACCACGACGACCGTGAACCTGGCGGCCTCCCTGGCCTTGCACGGGGCGCGGGTCCTGGTGATCGACCTTGATCCGCAGGGCAACGCCTCCACGGCGCTGGGCATCGACCACCACGCAGACGTCCCCTCGATCTACGACGTCCTGGTGGACAGCCGGCCGTTGTTGGAGGTCGTCCAGCCCGTGGTGGACGTGGAGGGCCTGTTCTGCGCCCCTGCCACCATCGATCTGGCGGGTGCGGAGATCGAGCTGGTGTCCCTGGTGGCCCGCGAGAGCCGACTCCAGCGGGCCATCCAGGCGTACGAGCAGCCGTTGGACTACATCCTGATCGACTGCCCGCCCTCCCTGGGGCTGCTGACGGTGAACGCCCTGGTGGCCGGCGCAGAGGTCCTGATCCCGATTCAGTGCGAGTACTACGCGCTGGAGGGACTGGGTCAGCTGCTGCGCAATGTCGACCTGGTGCGGGCCCACCTGAACCCGAACCTGCACGTCTCGACGATCCTGCTGACGATGTACGACGGCAGGACCCGGCTGGCCTCCCAAGTGGCGGACGAGGTGCGCAGCCACTTCGGCAAGGAGGTGCTGCGGACGAGCATTCCGCGGTCGGTGCGCATCTCGGAGGCGCCGAGCTACGGACAGACGGTGCTCACCTACGACCCGGGTTCCAGCGGCTCCCTCTCCTATCTGGAGGCGGCGCGCGAGATCGCGTACCGCGGGGTCGGCATTCAGTACGACGCCCGGCACGCCCATCTGGGCGCGGGCATGAACAGCACGCAGAGTATGGCGGAGGGGATCCAGTGAGTGAGCGACGCAGAGGTCTGGGGCGGGGGCTCGGTGCGCTGATTCCGGCGGCTCCGCAGGAGAAGACGCCGCCGGTGATCGGTGGCGGTTCGACGTCTCCGTCGGCGGTGCCGACGCTGACGTCGGAGCGGGGGGTCGCCGCGGCGAAGCTCGCCGCACTGGCGCAAGCCGATGTTTCACGTGAAACATCGGCGGAGGCGGCTTCGGTGAGCGTGCCCGAGCCGACGCGAGAGCCGGAGAACACCCCGGGTGTGGCGGGGGCGACGTTCGCGGAACTTCCGATGGACGTCATCACCCCGAACCCGCGGCAGCCGCGCGAGGTGTTCGACGAGGACGCCCTGGCGGAGCTGGTGACCTCCATCCAGGAAGTCGGTCTGCTCCAGCCGGTGGTCGTGCGTCAGGCGGCGCCGGGCCGCTATGAGCTGATCATGGGTGAGCGGCGCTGGCGGGCGTGCCGGGAGGCCGGTCTGCAGCGCATCCCGGCGATCATCAGGGCGACGGACGACGAGAAGCTGCTGCTGGACGCCCTGCTGGAGAACCTGCACCGGGCGCAGCTGAACCCGTTGGAGGAGGCTGCCGCGTACGATCAGCTGCTTCAGGACTTCAACTGCACCCATGACCAGCTGGCCGACCGGATCGGGCGCTCGCGCCCCCAGGTCTCGAACACGCTGCGCCTGCTGAAACTGTCGCCCTCCGTCCAGCGGCGTGTTGCTGCGGGGGTCCTGTCGGCGGGGCATGCGCGTGCCCTGCTCTCCGTGGAGGACTCCCAGGAGCAGGACCGGCTGGCCCACCGCATCGTGGCGGAAGGTCTGTCGGTGCGCGCGGTCGAGGAGATCGTGACGCTGATGGCCTCGGAGCCCTCCAGCACGGTCAAGCCGAAGGGACCGCGGGCGGGGGCCCGGCTGGCTCCGGCGCTCAACAATCTGGCGAGCCGGCTGTCCGACCGCTTTGAGACGCGGGTGAAGGTCGACCTGGGCCAGAAGAAGGGCAAGATCACCGTCGAGTTCGCCTCGGTGGAGGACCTGGAGCGGATTCTGGGCACGCTGGCGCCGGGCGAGGGCCGGGTACTGGAGCAGGGTCCGTCCGGGGAGTGACCTGAGCCCGCCGAGGACACAGGGGCGGATCGTGCCGGAGTGAACCGGGGCGGTCCGCCCTGTTCTGTGTGCGGGCCCCGACGGCTCGGGCCGACGGGGCTTGTTCCGTCCAAGAAGGACGGACCAGTGGATACGATGCGTTCATGGGTCGACGGTTGGTACCGCTCACGCTGGACAACCTCCAGGACCTGCCCCGGCGTTGCCGGTCCTGTGTGTTCTGGGAGCTGGATCCCGTCAGTGGTGAGGCCGCGGTGAAGGCGGGGCACGCTGACCGGGAGAAGGAGGCGTGGATCTCCGCCGTCCTGTTGGAGTGGGGCTCGTGCGGTCGCGTCGTCTATGTGGACGAGGTCCCGGTCGGCTTCGTGCTGTGCGCCCCGCCCGCCTATGTGCCCCGGGCCACCGCCTTCCCGACCAGCCCCGTCTCACCGGACGCGGTCCAGCTGATCACCGCGTGGATCATGCCGGGCTACCAGGGGCAGGGCCTGGGCCGGGTCATGGTGCAGACGGTGGCCAAGGATCTGTTGAGGCGGGGGTTCCGGGCCATCGAGGCGTTCGGGGATGCACGGTGGGAGGGCCCGGCATGCCTGCTGCCGGCGGACCACCTGCTGGCGGTGGGGTTCAAAACGGTCCGCCCGCACCCCCTGCACCCGCGGCTGCGCCTGGAACTGCGGTCGACCCTCTCGTGGAAGGAAGACGTGGAGCTGGCGCTGGACCGGTTGCTCGGCGGGGCCCGGAAGGAACCGGCCCTGCGCCCGCTGTGAGCCGGAGCAAACGCAACGGGGCCGTCCCCTGCAGGGAACGGCCCCGTTCGCTTCGGCTGCGCTCTTCGCGCGGCTCTTTGCGTCAGGCGGTCTTGACCTCGACGAAGTCCGAGAGGTCGCGCAGGATGGCGGCCTTGGGCTTGGCTCCGACGATGGTCTTGGCGACCTCGCCGCCCTGGTAGACGTTCAGCGTCGGGATGGACATGACGCCGTACTTGGCGGCGGTGGCCGGGTTCTCGTCGATGTTGAGCTTGACGACCTCGATCTGGTCGCCGTACTCGGCGGCGATGGCCTCGAGGGACGGCGCGATCTGGCGGCACGGACCGCACCAAGCGGCCCAGAAGTCCACCAGTACGGGCTTGTCGCTCGCGAGGACCTCGGCGTCGAAGTCAGCGTCGGTCACGTTCTTGAGGGTGCCGGCCACAGCGGCCTCCTTCTTTTCCTGCGGGGGTGTGGGTGGGGATGGAGCGGGATCAGACGGTTGCGTGCGCGTGCTCGGAGTCCGCGAGGGCGGCGAGGAAGCGCTCGGCGTCGAGGGCGGCGGAGCAACCCGTGCCGGCGGCGGTGATCGCCTGACGGTACGTGTGGTCCACGACGTCGCCGGCGCCGAACACGCCGGTGAGGTTGGTTCGCGTGGAGGGAGCGGCGACCTTGAGGTAGCCCTCGTCGTCGAGCTCCAGCTGCTCCTTGAAGAGCTCGGTGCGCGGGTCGTGGCCGACGGCGATGAACAGGCCGGTCACGGGCAGCGCGGAGGTCTCACCGGTCTTGGTGTTGCGCAGGGTCAGACCGGACAGCTTCTGCTCGCCATGGATCTCGGCGACCTCGCTGTCCCAGGCGAACTTGATCTTGGGATCGGCGAAGGCGCGGTCCTGCATGGCCTTGGAAGCCCGCAGGCTGTCACGGCGGTGGACGATCGTGACCGACTTGGCGAAGCGGGAGAGGAAGGTCGCCTCCTCGATCGCGGTGTCGCCGCCGCCGACCACGGCGATGTCCTGGTCCTTGAAGAAGAATCCGTCACAGGTGGCGCACCAGGAGACACCGCGGCCGGAGAGCGCGTCCTCATTCGGCAGCCCGAGCTTGCGGTGCTGCGAGCCGGTGGTCACGATGACGGCCTTGGCACGGTGGACGGTACCGGCGGTGTCGGTGACGGTCTTGATCTCACCGGTGAGGTCCACGGACACGATGTCGTCGGGCACCAGCTCGGCGCCGAACCGCTCGGCCTGCGCACGCATGTTGTCCATCAGGTCCGGGCCCATGATGCCGTCCCGGAAGCCGGGGAAGTTCTCGACCTCGGTGGTGTTCATCAGAGCGCCGCCGGCGGTGACGGCACCCTCGAAGACCAGGGGCTTGAGCGAAGCGCGTGCGGTGTACAGGGCGGCGGTGTAACCGGCCGGCCCGGAGCCGATGATGATCACGTTTCGGACGTCGCTCACGGGTTTCTTCCTCGTCTCTGCGGACTGCGTGCTGCCTACCGGGGGCCGGTGCGGACTCTCACCCCACCCAACGGATCCTACGGCGCCCGCATTCCCGTTCTGTCCGAGTGCGGACGCCGGGGGTCCGGACGGGGGTCAACTGCGGGAGAACGTCTCCTTCAGCACCAGCCGTCCGGGGGCGTCCGAAGCGCCGTTCTCGCAGCTGCTGTCGACCACGTAGGCATCCACCCGGGCGGTGTCCCCGGAGTGCGGCAGAACGAGGAGGTAGGCGTCCCCGCCCTGGTAGCTCCCGCGTTCCGAGGCCAGCGGGGCCTCGGTGCGGCCGGTGGCCTGCTGGACACAGGACGGGACGGAGGATGCGGCGCGGTCGCCGGGGGCGATCCCGGCTCCCGGGGAGGTGTTCTCCAACCCGTAGGTGTTGTTCTGCCCCTCGGGAGCGGTCTTGAGGCCCGGCCCGGTGCCCAGCAGATGCCGGACGCTGTCCTGGAGTCCCTGTGCGGTGTAGGACCCGGCATCGGCGCGCGGTGCGGCGGCGGAGTTCGTGGTCCGGCCGGCGGCGGTGCCGTCGCGGCCTGCCGGGACGTTGAGGTCGCCGAACAGGAAGAGGCCCAGGGCGCAGGCGCCGGCGCCCACCAGTCCCGCGAGCACCGCCATTGTGCGGCGGGCCCGGCGGCGGCCCGGTCCGGTGGGGCCGACCGGGTGGCCGGCGGGGCGGTGCGCCCGGGTTCCCGGCGCGGCGGCTCGGGATGTTTCACGTGAAACACCGCTGTCCGTGGTGTCGGGCGCGGCCGTGGCGTCAGGCTGGTCGTGCTCTCGGGGGGAGGTGGAATCGAGGAGCGCCTCGGCGGCGAGGGCCGCATCGATGCGGCCCGCCACGTCGGCGGGCATCCGGGACGGCCCGGGGAGGGTGCCCAGCAGACCGCGGATCTCCTCCAGGGAGCCGTGCACGTCGGCGCACAGCTCGCAGGCGCCGAGGTGGCGGCGGACCTCAGCGGCCCGGGCGGGCGAGAGGAGCCCCTCGGTCAGATCGGAGATCTCCGAGACGTCCGGGTGCCGGACCGCACCGGTCGTACCGGGCACGCCTGTCGGGGGAGTCACGGTCGTCCACCTCCGCCCTTCACAGCGTCTGGGTCTGGATGCCTGGGTTCTGCCGCTGATGTGACGGCTGTGCCCGGCGTCCGGTTCCTTCCCCGCTCCACCTCGGTGTTACCCCCGGCATTCGAGCGCAGATGAGTGAGGAGGGGGACGAGTTTGGCCCGGCCGCGGGCGCACCGGCTCTTCACGGTCCCGGTGGGCACGTCGAGCACGCGGGCGGCTTCGGCCACCGGGTAGCCCTGCATGTCCACCAGGACGAGAGCGGCCCGCTGATCCGGCGGGAGGGTGGCGAGCGCGGCCAGCAGCTCACGGTGGAGGTCTTCCCGCTCCGCCGGTGCCTCGGCGGACTCGTGGGGCTCCAGGAGGAGCTCCAGGCGCTCCGTGTCGTTCAGGGGCGCGGTCCTGCGGGATGCGGCCTTGCGGGCCCGGTCGAGGCAGGCGTTGACGGTGATGCGGTGCAGCCAGGTGGTGACGGCCGACTCCCCGCGGAAGGTGTGTGCGGCCCGGTAGGCGGACACCAGGGCGTCTTGGACGGCGTCGGCGGCCTCCTCCCGGTCACCGAGGGTGCGCAGGGCCACGGCCCAGAGGCGGTCGCGGTGGCGGCGTACCAGCTCCCCGAAGGCCTCGGGATCCCCGTCGGCATGCCTGGCCAGCAGGTCTGCGTCGCTGGCATCGCCGTTCGCTGCGTCGTGCATCACACCTTCCCTCCCGCAGGGAGGTTACGGCCTGTGCGGGGGAAACACGAGGGCCCGCCGGCCGGGTGGCGCAGCGGGCCCGTGGCGGCCGGACGGTTCAGGAACCGTGGCCGAGGATCTTGATGTCGCTGATGCCGCCCCGGTAGCTGTCGCCGCCTTCGGGGCCCAGCTCGGTGATGTGGACCAGCACGTAGCGGGTGCGGACCGGATTCTCCAGGGTGGCCTGCAGCTTCTTCTGCGCGACCGCCTTTTTGGCGATCACCTGCGAGAACTCCGCCAGCGAGTCCGGGGCCGAGGCTTCGGGAGGCGCCGCGAGGACCTGGAGCTTCTGGCCGGCCAGGTGCAGGTCGAGGTCGAGCCCCGTCACGTTCTGCACGCTGCCGAGGTCGACGACGACCCCGGTGCCGTCCTTGCGGGCGGGGAGGTTTCCGAAGTTGGCGTAGTCGCGGTAGTGCGGAGTGATCCAGGCCGTACCGGTGTCACCGTCGATGGCCTTGTCCACGTCCTCGGGCTTGATCTTGTCTCCGCCCAGGGTGAGGACCGACGCGCGGGCCAGCGGCAGGGGCTTGTCCGGGTCCTTCTTCGCGGGGGCGTCGTCCGCCGGCGGCTCGGCCGGACCGGTATCGCTGTTGCTCCCCTGGTTCACGCGTTCCAGGAGGGTGTCGGCGAGCTGCCAGCTGCCGAGGCCCAGGGCGGCGATCAGCAGGGCGGCGACCCCCCATTTGAGGACCCGGCCGGTACGGCTCTGCAGCGGGGCGGGGGCGGCGACCGTGATGTTCTGGACCGACATCGAGCCGGCGGCGGCGGGGCGGCCGTAGCTGCCCTGCTGGTAGGTGGTGTTCTGGTACTCCGGCGGCGCGGCGAAGGCCGGCTCGGGCGGGCGGATGCGGGGCATCGCGGCGACGGCCTTGGCCAGTTCCTCCGGGGAGGTGCAGGCGGGCTCCTGCCGGGAGGCGGTGGCGCCGTCGTTGGCGAGGGCGCGCATGGCCAGTTCGCCCAGCCCCCGGTGGACGCCGGCGCGGACCTGGTCGGGAGCGATCAGCCCCACGCCCTTGGGCAGGCCGGTGAGGCCGTAGGCATCGTCCTCGTAAGGCCACCGCTGGGTGAGGGCCGCGTAGAGGAGCGCACCGATCGCCTCGGTGTCGGCACGCTGCGGGGTGTCGCTGGTGATGCCGCGCAGGGCCGCGTTCACGGCGAGGCCGCGGATCCGGTACTGCCCGGTGGAGGTGCGCAGTATCGCGCTGGGCGTCAGGCGCAGGTGCGCGAGCCCCTCGCGGTGCGCGGCCGCCATGGCCTGGGAGACCTGGCTGACGAGCTGGTACGCCTCGTGGGCCTCCAGCGGGCCGGCGGCGAGGAGAGCGGTGAGCTCGGTGGCGTCGGGCAGCCATTCGTGGACGACGTAGACGAGGTCGTTCTCCTCCACGGCGTCGAGGACCTGGACGAACCGGGGGTCGCCGAGCAGTGCGGAGGACCGGGCGGCCGCCAGGACGGAGCGCGCCCGCGGATGGTCGGCGGGGAGCAGGTGGACGCCGACGGCCCGGCGCAGCTTCTCGTCCATCGCACGCCAGCTGCTGAATCCGTCCACACGGGTGACGCACTCTTCGAGCCGGTAGCGTCTGGCGAGCTTGTGGCCACTGTGCAGTTCGGGTGCGGCCACGGGGGCCGCGGGGGTGCGTTCGGCGTCCTTTTCCGGCATGCGTCCGTCCGCGGCTCGTCCGTTCTGCGTGTCCACCCCGTCGGCCGTGGCCTTGACCGCCTGCGCGGCAAGCGGCTCGTCGCCGCTGTTGTCGGCCACGTCGACGGCAGCCGTGCTACGTTCCGCCACCGTCGTCCCTGCCTCCCCATCCGTTACGCGCTGTCGGCCAGTCTGCGAAGCCAAGCCAATTGTGCCCACAGTCCGGGCCTGTGCACGACACGCGAGGACGGCCGAGATGATCGGCGGGCGTGCCCATCAGCGCCCCAGACGTCCGCGGACCATGCCGACCATGGCGTTGAGCTCTTCGATCCGCATCCGCTTGGCGGCGAGGAGGAAGACGGCCGCCAGTGCGATGCCGCCGGCCACCAGGGCAGCGGCTGAACCGAGGACCCCGCTTCCCAGCCCCCGGGTGACCGCGTAGGCGACGGCCCCGGCCACGGCGGCGGCCGGGACGCAGGCGCCGGTCAGACGGGCGTAGGTGCGCATCACGTGGGCGCCGTCGAGGTCGCCGCCGAGGCGGGTCTTCAGGCGGCGCCAGGCGATGCCCACACCCACGGCGTAGCCGAGGCCGTAGGCGGCGGCCATGCCGACCACGGCCCAGCGCGCGGGGAGGAGGAAGAAGGAGGCCGCGGAGCCCGCCGCGTTGACGGCGGCCACGATGACCGTGTTGTAGAAGGGCGTCCGGGTGTCCTCGTAGGCGTAGAAGCCACGCAGGACGACGTACTGGACGGAGTACGGGATCAGTCCGAGGCCGAAGGCCATCAGGACGTAGCCGATGTTCTGGGCGCCCGAGCCGGAGCCCGCGTAGAGCAGGGTCGCCATGGGGACGCCGAGGGCGAGGAACGCGAAGGCACAGGGGACGATCGCGACGGCCGAGGTGCGCAGTCCGTAGGAGATGTCGTCGCGCACGGCGGCGGCGTCCCCGTCATGGGCGGAGCGGGAGATCCGGGGCAGCACCGCGGTCATGACGGACACGGTGATGATGGCCTGCGGCATCTGCCACAGCAGGAGTGCGTAGTTGTAGGCCGTGATGCCGGTGCCGGGGTGGCCCTGCTTCTCGGCGACGGAACCGGCCCAGGTGGCGAGCTGGGTGACGACGACCAGCCCGATCTGGTTGGCCAGGACGAAGAAGAAGGTCCACTTGGCCAGGCGGGCCGCCTTGCCGAGACCGTGGCCCTTCCAGTCGAACCGCAGCCGCGGGCGGAAGCCGGCGTCGCGCAGGTAGGGCAGCATCGCGAGGGCCTGGACGGTGAGGCCCAGCAGCGTGCCCAGGCCCAGCAGCCGGACGCCGTCGGAGGTGACGGTGGTGGCGTTGACCCCGGAGGTGGTGAAGCCGCCGAAGGCCCAGATGAAGGCGCCGAAGGTGGCGATGACGACGATGTTGTTGAGGACGGGGGTCCACATCATCGCGCCGAACCGGCCGCGGGCGTTGAGGATCTGACCCAGCACCACGTGGACGCCCATGAAGAACATGGTCGGCAGGCAGTAGCGGGCGAAGGCGACCGCGACGTCCATCTGCTGCGGATCGGAAGCGATCTTCGGCGACATCATCGTGATGAACACCGGGGCTGCGAGGACGCAGATCGTGGTGATCGCGGCCAGCAGGACCACGACCAGGGTCAGCAGCCGGTTGGCGTAGGCCTCTCCCCCGTCGTCGTCGTTCTTCATGGCTCTGACCAGCTGGGGGATGAAGACGGCGTTGAGCGCACCGCCGCCCACGAGCACGTAGATCATCGTGGGCAGGGTGTTGGCGATCTGGTACGTGTCGTTGAAGGTGCCGACGCCGATGGCACCGGCGATCACCAGGGTCCGGAGGAAGCCGGTGATCCGGGACACGATGGTGCCGGCGGCCATGAGTGCGCTGGACTTCAGGAGGCTGGAGGCCCGGCCGGCGGGCTTGGCCGGTACGGCTGCGGCGACGGGGGCGTCCTCGGCGGGGATGCGGGGCGCCGCCTGCTGGTCGCGGTAGAGGTGGGCGAAGGCGTCGGGCTGGGGCTGGTCCTCCGCCGCCTTCGTGACCAGGGAGTCCACGCCGACGAACTCGGTGGTGGTCGCGTGGTCGCCGTACGGGAGGTGGCGGGAGGGGCCGTCCGGTTCGGGCGGCGGGGTCTGGGCCCACACCCGGGGGTCGGGCGCGTACGAGGGCGCCGTCGGCGCCGCGTAGAGCGGTCCGGGCTCCTGGTAGGTGCCCGGGGGCGGCGGCGGGTGCGCGGCGCGGTCGTACATGACCTCGGCGACGGGGTCCTGGGCGGACAGGTCCTGCGACCGGTAGGGGTCGTAGTCGTAGGCTTCCTGGACATACGGGTCACGCTCCGGCGCCGGCGCAGGCGCGGGAACCTGCCCGGGCACCGGGGCGCCCGGGGCAGTGCCCTGGGAGGGCGCGGGCCCACCAGTGCCCTGCGCGCGGTCACCGTCGTACGGCGCGTTCATCGCAACCCCACCTCATCGTCCCCAGGCCGACCGGCCACGGCATCGCTCAACGGTCCACTGTCTCACCCGTGCCGGACCCGTCCGCGCTTTGCGGTCCGGTGTCCGGGGACTCGTCACTCTGCTGCGTGCTCTCCCCGGCGGCGGCGCGGGCTGCGACGCGCTTGCGACTCGCGTACATCTTGACGCCTGCCAGGACCAGCAGCAGCACGCCTCCGGCGATCACCAGCATCACGGTCGGGGTGACCTCGGTGGCCTCCACGGTGAACTTGCGTTCCTTGCCGTAGGGGACCCCGTCCTTGGTGAAGAGCTGTGCGGTGACCTCGACGGGGCCGCTCGCGGTGGCGTTGGCGGTGAACTTGACGGTCTGGCTGTGCCCGCCCTGGACGACGACCTCCTGCTCGTCCTGGCCGCTCTTGCCGAACATCAGGCGGGTGGGGTTGGCGGACTTCACCCGCAGCACGAGGTTGTGCACGTCCTGGACCAGGCTGTTCTGGACGCTCACCGGGATGGTCGCGCTGTGTCCGGAGAGGGTGGCGTCGGACTTCGGGATGACCTTGACCTTGTCGGTGAGGCCGATGAGGTAGTCCTGCACCTGGTCCCGGTAGGCGCGGGCCTCGTCGGGCCGCCCGCGCCAGGAGGTGGACATCTCCCGGTTGGTGGCGTTGCCGAAGGGGATCTCGACGCGGTCGGGGGCGGCGAGGATCACTTTGAACCGGTCGAGCGTGTCCTGCGTGGTGCGGATCTTCTCGAAAGCCGATACCGGGAGTTCCTGCTTGCGCAGCTCCTCGGGGTACTGCCCGGCACCCGGCACCTGGGTGGCGGCCCCGGGGTCCGGCTTGGCCGCCGCGGCAGCCTCCAGGTCGCCGGGCTGGGTCCAGCGGCCGGCCTGGAGGGCCCGTATGGCGGCGGCCATGGAGTGGGCCTGGCTGACCGACGGCATCCGCTGGGGGGCGACGACGAAGCTGCGCTGCTCGTCGGTCTTCTGCTGGTTGAGGGCGAGGCTGTGGGCGAGGAACCGCTGGACGGCGAGGACCGAGCTCCCGGCATTGAGCATGTCGCCCTCGAAGGCGGTGGAGAGCTCGGCGTCCGCCACGACGGCGGTGGTGCCGGCGCCGATGGGCCGGGCCGCCGACGGGGTGTAGCCGAGCGATCCGGTCTCGGTGAGGCTGTCATTGCGGGTGAGCACGTTGTGGGCGCCGGCCGAGGTGGCGACGTTCACGATCGAGGGGTCGATCGCCCCGTCGACCGGCCAGGAGAAGTCCGTGGACGCGGGGACGTGCAGCACCGTCTCGACGGCCTGCTTCGCCTTGTCGGTGGCGGGCCGCAACTGCCCCAGGGTGCCTGAGACGTCCTTGCCGTGGTGGGCGAGAGAGGCCAGGTCGGGGTCGGCGAACGGCAGGGCGACCACCTTCTTGCCCTGTACGGCCGATTCCAGCGCGCTCAGCCACTGCTCCGCGACGGCCTTGTTCTTGCCCTGGACGGACTTGCCGTCCGGGGTGCGGACCCGGTACCCCTTCGCCATCGCGTCGACGGTGTGGAGCAGGTCGGGGTCGACGACCCAGGCGATCGGCAGGTCCTTGCCGAGGGCGACCATCTGGCCCAGGCGGCCCTCGGGCCGCAGCTCGTTGGCCAGGGAGTCGTCGAGGAAGACCGGGGTCTGCAGCTCGTCGGAGCCGGTCTCCGCCGTGACCCGCGTCTGGGCGATCAGCGGCCACACGTAGGTGAGCTGGGACTTCGTGGCCGCGGCGTCGGGCTGCCAGGGCAGGAAGGTCCGCTTGATGCCGAGCACCTGCTCGGACGGGCGGCTCTCGGTCGCACCGGACAGGGAGACGCCGAGCTGGTAGACGCCGTCCTTGTCCAGTTCCAGCTTGTTCACCGGGATGGTGAGGGTGAAGTCGCGGCTGACCTTCGAGGGGAGGGAGTCGAGCTTCACCGCATAGGCGGAGTCGATCTCACGGGGCTCCGTGCCGGGGCGGAAGCCGGTCCGCTCCGCGGTCTCGTCGATGGAGGCGCGGTCTTCGAGCACGGGTCCGACCCGCAGACCCACGTGGGCGTCGTTGATCGTCTCGCGCCCGTTGTTGACCACCCTGCCGGTGATCGTGAGGGTGTCGCCCTTCACGGGAGCGGTCGGGGCGAGGGATTCCAGCTGGACGTCGACGGTGGTCGCGTCAGCTGCCGTTTCGGCCGCCTCGGCCCTGGGGGCCGGCGAATAGACCAGGGCCGCGAGCACGGGCGTCCCGGCGAGCAGGACCACCGCCCGCCTTAGCCATCGGCGTCGGACAGGGGCTGGCGCCGCCCCCTGGTTCTCTGCCGCCTCGGCCACGCGCTAGCCCGTCCCTCGAAGTGTCGGTCGTCTCCGTTTGTGCGTCCACGCATGGTAACGAGAGCCGCTGTGCGTGAGTGCCGCGCCTTGCTCCACATGATCGGCTGCGGCCCGGGGCCGGTGTGCGGCGGGGCGCCCGGAAACGGGGGAGCCCGCGCCGGGCGGGGCACGTACCCTTTTCTGTTGTGCCGAATGCCAACGAAGACAACCCCAGTGCCCTGAGTCAGGTACAGCGCCGCGCGGTGAGTGAACTGCTGCGGGTCGCGCCTGTCGCCGACGAGCTCGGCCGCCGATTCCAGGCGGCCGGCTTCCGCCTCGCCCTGGTCGGCGGGTCCGTCCGCGACGCGCTGCTGGGGCGTCTCGGCAACGATCTCGACTTCACCACCGATGCCCGCCCCGAGGACGTACTGAAGATCGTCCGGCCGTGGGCCGACTCGGTGTGGGACGTCGGTATCGCCTTCGGCACCGTCGGTGCACAGAAGGCCGCCCGTGTCGGGGAGGTCGAGCGAAGCTTCCAGATCGAGGTGACCACGTACCGCTCGGAGGCGTACGACCGGACCTCGCGCAAGCCCGAGGTCTCCTACGGCGACTCGATCGAGGACGACCTGGTCCGCCGTGACTTCACGGTCAACGCCATGGCCCTGGCCCTGCCGGAGCAGGAGTTCATCGATCCGCACGGGGGCCGGGAGGACCTTGCCGCGGGCGTGCTGCGTACGCCGGGCACCCCCGAGGACTCGTTCTCCGACGATCCGCTGCGCATGCTCCGCGCGGCGCGGTTCGCGGCCCAGCTGGACTTCGAGGTGGCCCCGGAGGTCGTGGCCGCCATGAAGGCGATGTCCGAGCGGATCGAGATCGTCTCGGCGGAGCGGGTACAGGGCGAACTGAACAAGCTGCTCCTCTCCGCACACCCGCGCAAGGGCCTCGGCCTGCTCGTGGACACCGGGCTGGCCGACCGGGTGCTGCCCGAGCTGCCCGCCCTGCGGCTGGAGAGTGACGAGCACCACCGGCACAAGGACGTCTACGACCACTCGCTGATCGTTCTTGAGCAGGCGATGGCGCTGGAGGAGGAGGGCCCCGATCTGGTGCTGCGGCTCGCCGCCCTGCTGCACGACATCGGCAAGCCCCGCACCCGGCGGTTCGAGAGCGACGGCCGGGTCTCCTTCCACCACCACGAGGTGGTAGGCGCGAAGATGACCAAGAAGCGCATGACCGCGCTGAAGTACTCCAACGAGCTGGTCAAGGACGTGTCCCGGCTCGTGGAGCTGCACCTGCGCTTCCACGGCTACGGTGACGGCGAGTGGACCGACTCCGCCGTCCGGCGCTATGTCCGTGACGCCGGCCCGCTGCTGGGGCGGCTGCACAAGCTGACCCGCTCCGACTGCACCACGCGCAACAAGCGCAAGGCCAATGCCCTCTCCCGGACCTACGACGGTCTGGAGGAGCGCATCGCTCAGCTCCAGGAGAAGGAGGAGCTGGACGCGATCCGGCCGGACCTGGACGGCAACGAGATCATGCAGGTACTGGGGGTCGGTCCCGGCCCGGTGATCGGCAAGGCGTACGCCTTCCTGCTGGAGCTGCGCCTGGAGAACGGACCGGTGGGCCACGATGCGGCGGTCGCCGCCCTCAAGGAGTGGGGAGCCGGCCAGGCCTGAGGCATGGCCGGGGCGCCGATGTTTCACGTGAAACATCGGCGCGCCCCCGACGGGCGGGGGAGATGTTTCACGTGAAACGTCGCCCGTGGCGGCGGAGGAGGACTGCGGTGGCGGCGTAGAGGGCGGTCACGCACAGCAGGAGCGGTGCGGACCGTCCGTCGGCGGGGAGCATGAGGGAGGCCACCGCGGCAGCGCCGACGAAGGCGACGTTGAACAGCACGTCGTAGACGGAGAACACCCGCCCCCGGAACGCGTCGTCGACCCGGGACTGTACGACCGTGTCGGTGCAGATCTTGGCCCCCTGCGTGGCCAGACCGAGGACGAAGGCCGCTGCCAGCATCGGACCGGGAGCAAAGAACAGCCCGAGCGCCGGAACCAGCACGGCGGCCCCGGCGGCGCACAAGGTGATCGTCCCGAGGGTGCCCAGGCGGTCCACCAGCCAGGGGGTGACGACGGCGGCGGCGAAGAATCCGGCCCCGGAGACCCCGACGGCCAGCCCGAGCAACGCCAGCCCGTGGGCCTCGTCCTCCGACCAGGAGTAGCGGCAGAGCATGAGCAGCATGACGAACAGCGCCCCGTAGCAGAACCGCATCAGGGTCATGGCGGTGAGCGCCCGGGCCGCCTCAGGCCGCTCGGCCAGGTGCCGCAAGCCCTCGGTCATCCCGCGTGCGGCGAGCATGAGCCCCTGAGCCGGCGAGGGATGGTCCCGGCCGGGCGGGTGGTCCGGCCCGAGGACGCCGATGGCCAGGCGCAGGGAGACCAGTGCGGCGCACAGGTAGAGCGCGGCACCCAGCAGGACGACGACGGCGTTGGAGTCGGAGACCAGCAGGCGCACCAGGAAGGCCAGTCCCCCGCCGGTGACCGCGGCGAGCGTCCCGGCCGTCGGGGACAGTGCGTTCGCGGTGGCCAGCCGGGCGGATCCGACGACACGGGGCAGGGACGCGGCGAGTCCGGCGAGGACGAAGCGGTTGACAGCGGTCACCGACAGCGCCGAGGCGTAGAACAGCCAGTCGGGGACGTCCGCGACGATCAGCATGCCGGTGACGCAGGCGAGGAAGGCACGCAGCAGGTTGCCGTAGAGGAAGACCTGGCGGCGGCGCCAGCGGTCGAGCAGCACGCCGGCGAAGGGACCGACCACCGAATAGGGCAGCAGCAGGACCGCCATGGCCGAGGCGACGGCCGCAGGCGAGGTCTGCTTCTCGGGGGAGAACACCACGTACGTGGCGAGCGCGACCTGGTAGACACCGTCCGCCGCCTGGGAGAGCAGCCGTACGGCGAGCAGGTTGCGGAAGTCCCTGAGGCGCAGGAGTACGCGCAGATCACGTACGACGGGCATGAGGGACAGGGTCACACACGCGGAGGGTCCCCGGGCATATCGTCCGGGGACCCTCCGCGGAAGAACTGTCGAAGTCCAGGGGTCGGCAGGACCCTTGGGGTTCGACTAGCGCTCGACCTCGCCCTTGATGAACTTCTCGACGTTCGCGTACGCCTCGTCGTCGAAGTACTGCACCGGCGGGGACTTCATGAAGTAGCTGGACGCCGACAGGATCGGGCCGCCGATACCGCGGTCCTTGGCGATCTTCGCGGCGCGCAGGGCGTCGATGATGACACCGGCGGAGTTCGGGGAGTCCCACACCTCGAGCTTGTACTCGAGGTTCAGCGGAACGTCGCCGAACGCGCGGCCCTCAAGGCGGACGTACGCCCACTTGCGGTCGTCGAGCCATGCGACGTAGTCGGACGGGCCGATGTGGACGTTCTTCTCGCCGAGCTCGCGGTCGGGGATCTGCGAGGTGACGGCCTGCGTCTTGGAGATCTTCTTCGACTCGAGGCGGTCCCGCTCGAGCATGTTCTTGAAGTCCATGTTGCCGCCGACGTTGAGCTGCATGGTGCGCTCAAGACGGACACCGCGGTCCTCGAACAGCTTCGCCATCACGCGGTGCGTGATGGTGGCGCCGACCTGCGACTTGATGTCGTCGCCGACGATCGGGACACCGGCCTCGGTGAACTTGTCCGCCCACTCCTTGGTGCCGGCGATGAAGACCGGGAGAGCGTTGACGAAGGCGACCTTGGCGTCGATGGCGCACTGGGCGTAGAACTTCGCCGCGGCCTCGGAACCGACGGGGAGGTAGCAGATCAGGACGTCGACCTGGCGGTCCTTGAGGATCTGGACCACGTCGACCGGAGCCTCGGCGGACTCCTCGATCGTCTGGCGGTAGTACTTGCCCAGACCGTCGAGGGTGTGGCCGCGCTGGACGGTCACCCCGGCGCTCGGGACGTCGCAGATCTTGATGGTGTTGTTCTCGCTGGCGCCGATGGCGTCCGAAAGATCGAGGCCGACCTTCTTCGCGTCGACGTCGAACGCGGCGACGAACTCGATGTCACGCACGTGGTAGTCGCCGAACTGGACGTGCATCAGACCGGGGACCTTGGCCGCCGGGTCGGCGTCCTTGTAGTACTCGACGCCCTGCACCAGCGAGGCGGCGCAGTTGCCTACGCCGACGATGGCTACGCGAACCGAACCCATTCCGGTTGCTCCCTGTTTGTTCTCGGACGAGGCATACGAGATGCAGGCCTCATTTTGCAGTTTCGTCGGACGGACCGGGTCGTCTCTGATCCCGTCCCGCCCGCTCGCTCTCGATGAGCTCGTTCAGCCAGCGCACTTCGCGCTCCACGGACTCCATGCCGTGCCGCTGCAGCTCGAGCGTGTAGTCGTCCAGGCGCTCCCGCGTGCGGGCGAGGGAGGCGCGCATCTTCTCGAGGCGCTCCTCAAGCCGGCTGCGGCGGCCCTCCAGTACCCGCATGCGCACGTCTCGTTCGGTCTGGCCGAAGAAGGCGAAGCGGGCGGCGAAGGACTCGTCCTCCCAGGTATCCGGTCCCGTGTGGGAGAGGAGCTCTTCGAAGTGCTCCTTGCCCGCGGGCGTCAACCGGTAGACGATCTTGGCGCGGCGCCCTGCGAGTGAAGCGGCGAGGGCGTCCTCCGGTGCGCTCCCCGGTTCCTCGATCAACCAGCCGTTTGCGACCAGCGTCTTGAGGCAGGGGTAGAGCGTCCCGTAGCTGAAGGCTCGGAACACCCCCAGTGAGGTGTTGAGCCGCTTGCGCAGCTCGTAGCCGTGCATGGGGGATTCGCGGAGCAGGCCGAGGACGGCGAATTCGAGGATGCCCGAGCGTCTGCTCATCTGCCCGCCTCTCCTCCGCCCCCGAGTCTTTATACCGAGCTGATGTATCGGCTCGATACATCCAGACGATAGAACGGGCCGCCCCTGACGACAAGGGGCGCACTGGTGACCGGCGTCACATCACCAATTCGTACGAGGCAAGTTGCCTGTTTTGGGGTGAACTTCGGCACTGTTCGGGTTTTGAGCGTGCGTAGTCTGTGGGCCAGGACACCGGGCAAGACCGGAACTCACCTGCCGCTTCCAGGCCACTCGCCTGCCCGAGGAGTAGTCGTTCGATGAGCGAGCACCGCCGCAAACCGCCGCAGGCCCCAGGTGGCGGACGGGCCTCGGCCCGCCGGGCCGCCCCACAGCGCCCCGCCCGGGGCGCCGGGACCGGGCATGACGTCCCCACGGCGTCACACAGCGGTCCGTACGCAGACCCGCCGCCGCAGAGCAGCCGGGCAGAGGCCCGCCGGGCCGCGCAGCGGGGCTCCGCCGGCCGGGGCCGGGGTGCGGCCAGGACCGGCCGGGGCGCCGGGCAGGGAGGCCGCCCGGACACGCGGTTCATCAACTATCCGCGGTCCGACAAGGACGGCTGGAAGCGTTTCGTGCCGTCCTGGAAGCTCGTCTCCGGTACGGCATTCGGCTTCTTCGCGGTCATCATCGCCGGTGCGGGCATCGGGATCGCCATGGTCAACAAGCCCGACCCGAACCTGGCGGCCCAGGCCCAGAACAACGTCTTCTACTGGGAGGACGGCTCCCAGATGGTGGCGACCGGCGGCTCGATGAACCGCCAGATCGTGCCCATCGACAAGATCCCCCGGTCCATGCGCGACGCGGTGATCGCCGCGGAGAACGAGAGCTTCGAGACGGACAAGGGCGTCGACCCGATGGGCATCGCCCGCGCCGTGTGGAACATGGCCAAGGGCGGATCCACCCAGGGCGGCTCGACCATCACCCAGCAGTACGTGAAGAACACCTACCTGGGCTCCGAGCAGACGCTCAAGCGCAAGGTCACCGAGCTCTTCATCTCGATCAACCTGGGTGTCTCCGAGGAGAAGGACGTCGTCCTCGCGGGCTACCTCAACACCGCGTACTACGGCCGCGACGCCTACGGCATCCAGGCGGCCGCCCGCGCCTACTTCGGCAAGGACTGCCAGGACCTCAGCCCCTCCGAGAGCGCCTTCCTCGCCTCCGTGCTCAAGGGCCCCAACCTCTACAACCCGGACGGCGGCATCGGCGCCGCGGCCACCCCGGCCGCCAACGAGGAGCGCGCCAGGAAGCGCTGGGCCTGGGTCCTGGACCGCGAGGTCGAGGTTGGCCGGATGGACAAGGCCGAGCGGGCCACCTACACGGAGTTCCCGGCCCGCGTCGAGTCCGAGCAGGCCCGCGCCATGTCCGGCCAGATCGGCTACCTGGTCGAGACCGCCAAGCAGTACGTGATGAAGACCAAGGGCATCACCGTCGAGCAGATGGCCCTCGGCGGCTACCGGATCAAGACCACTTTCCAGAAGCCGAAGGTGGACGCCCTGGTCAAGGCCGTGGAGGAGACCCGCAACGACTTCCTCGACGAGAAGAAGCGCCCCGACCTCGACACGTTCGTGCAGTTCGGCGCTGCCTCGGTCGACGTGAAGACCGGTGCCATCGTCGCCCTGTACGGCGGCCCCGGCATGGACAAGAAGTACTTCAGCAACAACGCCAACACCAGCGGCGTCCCGGTCGGCTCGACCTGGAAGCCGTACGTGCTGGCGGCGGCCATGCAGTACGGCACCCAGAACACCGGGGGCGACGGGCTGGCGGTCGACAGCAAGTACCTGGCCGACGACCTCACCGTCATCAAGAACCGCCAGGGCAAGCCCCTGCTGGACAGCAAGGGCAAGCCGTTCAAGCAGAAGAACGAGAGCTCCACCGCCTTCGGCTACGTGACCCTCAACGAGGCGATGGAGAAGTCCATCAACGTGCCGTTCGCCCAGCTCGTCTTCGACGTCGGCCACAGCAAGGTCCGCGAACTGGCCAGGGCCACCGGCATCCTCAAGGAGACGATGTCCGCCGGTGACGACGCCTCGTTCGCCCTGGGCACCTCGACCCCCAGCGCCATCCGGATGGCCGACTCCTACGCGACCTTCGCGGCCTCCGGCACGCACCGCGAGCCGTACTCCGTGATCAGTGTCGAGAAGGACGGCGAGCCGCTGTCCGGCTTCGAGAAGCCCAAGGACGAGCGGGCCATGGACAACGCCGTCGCGGACAACGTCACCAAGGTCCTGGAGAACGTGGTCCAGAACGGCACCGGCAAGAAGGCCAAGGCCCTGGGCCGGCCCGCCGCCGGCAAGACCGGTACCACGGACGAGAACAAGTCGGCGTGGTTCGTCGGCTACACCCCCGAGCTGTCCACCTCCGTCGCCCTGTTCCGCACGGACCCCAACTCGGCGGACAAGAAGCTGCTGTCCATGAACGGCGTGGGCGGAACGGACTCCATCCACGGTGGTGACATCCCCACCGTGATCTGGACGGAGTACATGCGCGAGGCGCTCAAGGGCGCCCCGGTCAAGAAGTTCCCCGAGGCCGAGCCCATCGGCGTCACCGCCGACTCCGTGGGAGCCCCCTCGCCCAGCCCCTCGCCCAGCCCTGCGCCGGCGAGCAGCTCCCCGTCGCCGTCGCCGTCGAGCTCCCCGCCGCCGCCCTCCCCGACCCCGTCCAAGGGCGGCAAGCCCTCCTGCAAGCCGTGGGAGCTGTACTGCGACCCGGAGACCAGCACGGGGACCACGAGCGGCAACACCGGCGGTACGAACACCGGCGGCACGAACACCGGCGGCGCCGCGAACGGCGGGACCGTCTCCGGCGCCGACGGGGGACCGGGTGGTTCGCCGTCCCCGTCGGGCTCCGGCCGCCCGGGCCGGCCGGGCGGCGTCACCGGGGGCTGGCCGCCACCCCCGGCCGACAGCCCCGAAGGCTGACCGCGGCACTGCCGCAGGCAGAGGAAGCCCGTCGCACCCCGTGCGGCGGGCTTCCCCCGTGCCGGGGCCGGTACGGCAGGATGAGCCCATGACGAAGGTGCACGAGGACCGCCCCGTACTGCCCACGCAGCAGGACGAGGTCGCCGCAGCCGGCAGTGAGCTCATCGGCGGCCCCTTCGGCCGCCACGCCCGGCTCGGCGGCCACTGGCTGGCGCCGGTACGCGTGGTGGCCCTCCTCGCCATCGGTATGTTCGCGCTCGGCATGGTGCAGAAACTGCCCTGCTACGACTGGGCGTGGTTCCGTGGTGCGGGCTCGCAGTACACGCACGCCTGCTACTCCGACATCCCGCACCTGTATGCCGTACGCGGCTTCGCCGACAACCTGACGCCCTACTTCGACCGGCTGCCCGGCGACATGGAGTACCTGGAGTACCCGGTCCTCACCGGGCTGTTCATGGAGATCGCCTCCTGGCTGACGCCGAGCAGCGGCTCCATGCAGCACCGCGAGCAGATCTACTGGATGGTCAACGCGGGGATGCTGCTGGCCTGCGCCGTGGTCATCGCCGTGTGCGTCGCCCGCACCCACCGCCGCCGCCCCTGGGACGCCCTGCTCTTCGCCCTGGCCCCGGCCTTCGCCCTGACCGCGACGATCAACTGGGACCTGCTGGCCATCGCCCTCACCGCGGCCGGGATGCTGATGTGGTCCCGCGGCCGCACGGTGCTGTTCGGCGTCTTCATCGGCCTGGCCACCGCCGCCAAGCTGTATCCCGTCCTGCTGCTCGGGGCCCTGTTCGTGCTGTGCTGGCGGGCGGGGAAGTGGCGGGCCTTCGGCGGGGCCGTCCTCGGAGCGGCGGCCGCCTGGCTGGTGGCGAACCTGCCCGTCATGGTCGGAGCCTGGGAGGGCTGGACGAAGTTCTACACCTTCAGCCAGGAGCGGCCCATCGACTTCGGTTCGGTCTGGCTGCTGATCTCCCAGCGTTCGGGCAACCCCCTCGACGGCGCCAACACCTATGCCACGGGGCTGACGCTCGTGCTGTGCGGAGCCGTCGGGCTGCTCACCCTCACCGCCCCCCGCCGGCCTCGCTTCGCCCAGCTGGCCTTCCTCGTCGTGGCCGTCTTCATCCTGGCCAACAAGGTCTACTCACCGCAGTACGTGCTGTGGCTCATTCCGCTCGCGGCGCTGGCCCGGCCGCGCTGGCGGGACTTCCTCATCTGGCAGGCCGGCGAGGTCGTGTACTTCCTCGGGATCTGGTTCTACCTCGCCTACACGAGCAGCGGGGACAAGCACCAGGGGCTGCCCGTCGAGGGCTACCAGCTGGCGATCGCCGCCCACCTGCTGTGCACGCTGTACCTGTGCGCGGTCGTCGTCCGGGACATCCTGCTGCCCGAGCGGGACGTCGTGCGGCGCGACGGCGCGGACGACCCGTCCGGCGGCGTCCTGGACGGGGCCGAGGACGTGTTCGTGCTCTCGGACGCCGCGAGGGCGCCGCGGTACGCGGCGCCCTCGGAGGAGCAGCGGGTCGACTGGGGCAGCGGCCCCGGGGCCTGACCGGGCGGACCGGCTCAGGCGTCGAGCACCCGGTCGAACTGCGTGGTCGTGTGGCGCAGGTGCGCCACCAGCTCGTCGCCGACCTTCGGCTCGGTCGCGTCCGAGGGGACGAACAGGATCGACACCTGCATGTGCGGGGGCTCCGCGAACCAGCGCTGTTTGCCCGCCCAGACGAACGGCGACAGGTTCCGGTTCACGGTGGCCAGCCCGGCGCGGGCGACGCCCTTGGCCCGCGGCATCACGCCGTGCAGGGCCTTGGGTGCCTCCAGGCCCACCCCGTGCGAGGTGCCGCCGGCCACCACGACCAGCCAGCCGTCGGAGGCGGCCTTCTGCTGCCGGTAGCCGAAGCGGTCGCCCTTCGTCACGCGCGTGACGTCCAGGACTGCGCCCCGGTACTGGGTCGCCTCGTGGTCGCCGAGCCACAGCCGGGTGCCGATACGGGCCCGGAAGCGGGTCTGCGGGAACTGCTGCTGGAGCCGCGCCAGTTCCTCGGCCCGCAGGTGGCTGACGAACATGGTGTGCAGCGGCAGGCGGGCCGCGCGCAGCCGGTCCATCCAGCCGATGACCTCCTCGACGGCGTCCGAGCCGTCGGGGCGGTCCAGCGGCAGGTGCAGGGCGAAGCCCTCCAGCCGGACGTCCTCGATCGCCGCGTGCAGCTGGCCCAGGTCCTGCTCGGAGATGCCGTGGCGGCGCATCGAGCTCATGCACTCGATGACCACCCGGGCGCCCACGAGTCCGCGCACCCCGTCCAGCGAAGCCACCGAGCGGATGACCCGGTCGGGCAGCGGCACCGGCTCCTCGCCGCGCCGGAACGGGGTGAGGACCAGCAGGTCCCCGCCGAACCAGTCCTTGATGCTGGCGGCCTCGTAGGTGGTGCCCACGGCGAGGATGTCGGCGCCCATGCGGGTCGCCTCCTCGCAGAGCCGCTCGTGGCCGAAGCCGTAGCCGTTGCCCTTGCAGACCGGGATCAGCCCGGGGAACTGGTCCTGGATCTGCTTCTGGTGCGCACGCCAGCGCGCGGTGTCGACGTAGAGCGTGAGCGCCATGCCCGTCCGGAACCTCTCTGGGGAAGCTGCGTGGTGCAGCGGTACGTGGTGGTGGTGAGGGTGGATCAGCGGCGCGACATGTAGATGTCGAGGGCCTTGTGCAGGACCTTGTTCAGCGGGAAGTCCCACTCGCCGACGTACTCCACGGCCTCGCCGCCCGTGCCGACCTTGAACTGGATCAGGCCGAACAGGTGATCGTTCTCGTCCAGCGTGTCAGAGATGCCGCGCAGGTCGTAGACGCTGGCCCCGAGGGCGTAGGAGTCGCGCAGCATGCGCCACTGCATCGCGTTCGACGGCCGGACCTCGCGCTTGTGGTTGGCGGAGGCGCCGTACGAGTACCAGACGTGCTGGCCGACGGTGAGCATGGTGGCGGCGGCCAGCGGCTCCCCCTCGTGCGTGGCGATGTACAGCCGCATCCGGTTGGGGTCCTCGGAGTTGAGGGCCGTCCACTGGCGCTGGAAGTAGCTGAGCGGGCGCGGGCGGAACTTGTCGCGCTCGGCTGTGATCTCGTACAGGTGCTGCCAGGTCGGCAGGTCGTCGTAGCCGCCCTGGACGACCTCGACGCCGGCCTTCTCGGCCTTCTTGATGTTGCGGCGCCACAGCTGGTTGAAGCCCTTGAGGACGTCGTCCAGGGAACGGTTGGCCAGCGGGACCTGGAAGACGTAGCGGGGCTGCACGTCGCCGAAGCCGGCGCCGCCGTCCTCGGCCTGCTGCCAGCCCATGCGGCGCAGCTTGTCGGAGACCTCGAAGGCGCGCGGTTCGATCACCGAGGCCTCCACGTCGCGCAGCCGCTTGACGTCGGGGTCCTGGATGCCGGCCTTGATCGCCGCGGCGTTCCAGCGGCGGATGACGACGGGCGGACCCATCTTCACGGTGAAGGCGCCCTGCTGCTTGAGGTGCGCCAGCATCGGCTGGAGCCACTCCTCCAGGTTCGGGGCGTACCAGTTGATGACCGGGCCCTCGGGGAGGTACGCGAGGTAGCGCTTCACCTTGGGCAGCTGGCGGTACAGCACCAGCGCGGCGCCGACGAGTTCGCCCGACCCGTCGAACCAGCCGAGGTTCTCGGAGCGCCACTCGTTCTTCACGTCGGCCCACGCCGGGACCTGGCAGTGGCTAGCGGAGGGCAGGCTCTGGAGGAAACCCAGGTGCTGCTCTCGGCTGATGGTCCTCAGGGACAGGCTCATGCGGGGTGTCTCCTCCGGCGGCTTCGCTGGCTATGGCGCGAAGCCTACTGCGACGGGGGCGCCACCCTTATGGGGGACGGGCCGGGCCCGGGCCTGTGGCGGCCGGAGCCCCCCTCGCGGAGGAGCCCCGGTCAGCCGGCCCAGCCGCCGAAGAGGCCGCCGTGCGCCATGCCGAGGTAGAAGCCCACGGCTGAGGCGCCCAGCCCGATGATCAGCGCGAAGCGCTCGCGCGTCGTCACCGAGATGAACTGTCCGTAGGCGCCGGTGAGGATGCCGATCAGCCCGGTCCACGAGCTGAGCAGGTGCAGGTGGTCGAAGAAGCCCGTGATGAACGCCACGGCGCCCAGCACCACGGTGACCGCCATCAGGGTGTCCTGGAGCGGATGGGGCTTGCCGTCGGTTGCGAGTAGCGAGATGGAGGACTGAGGCCGTATTGCCTGTGCCATCGGAAGGCACCTCCTGGCTGCAGCAGAGCGGTGCCGGTGGCCGCCTCCGACGGAGCCGGGGGCATAGCACCGAGCACACCCGATCCCTACAGAGTGTGGCCCTCTCCGGCCGGATTTCAACCGGAAGGAGTCCACGGGGTAGTCTGTACGGTCTGCGCGGTGTCTGTTCTCGGACGCCGTGCGTACGCATCACGACCCTCCTGCCACGGAACGACCGTGGCCGCTGAGTCCAAAGGAGGTGGGTTCCACATGCGTCACTACGAAGTGATGGTCATCCTCGACCCCGATCTCGAGGAGCGCGCTGTCTCCCCGCTGATCGAGAACTTCCTCTCCGTCGTCCGTGAGGGCAACGGAAAGGTCGAGAAGGTCGACACCTGGGGCCGTCGTCGTCTCGCTTACGAGATCAAGAAGAAGCCCGAGGGCATCTACTCGGTCATCGACCTTCAGGCCGAGCCTGCGGTCGTCAAGGAGCTTGACCGACAGATGAACCTGAACGAGTCGGTTCTCCGGACCAAGGTCCTTCGCCCCGAGACCCACTGAACTTCGGTTCAGCGGTAATCGGGACCGAGTAGCACAGCAGCCCAGCAGCAATCCCCGCCGAGAGGTTCATCCATGGCAGGCGAGACCGTCATCACGGTCGTCGGCAATCTCGTCGACGACCCCGAGCTGCGCTTCACCCCCTCGGGTGCGGCGGTCGCGAAGTTCCGTGTCGCGTCCACTCCCCGCATCTTCGACAAGCAGACCAATGAGTGGAAGGACGGCGAAGGCCTGTTCCTGACCTGCTCGGTCTGGCGTCAGGCGGCGGAGAACGTCGCCGAGTCCCTTCAGCGGGGCATGCGCGTCATCGTGCAGGGCCGCCTGAAGCAGCGGTCGTACGAAGACCGTGAGGGTGTCAAGCGCACGGTCTACGAGCTGGACGTCGAGGAAGTCGGCCCCAGCCTGAAGAGCGCCACGGCCAAGGTCGCCAAGACCAGCGGTCGCGGCGGCCAGGGTGGGTACGGCGGCGGCGGTCAGCAGCAGCAGGGTGGCGGCGGCGGTAACTGGGGCGGAGCCCCCAGCGCCGGTGCCCCGCAGGGCGGCGGAGCTCCCTCCGACGACCCGTGGGCGTCCAGCGCGCCGGCCGGTGGCCAGCAGCAGGGCGGCGGCGGGGGCGGTTGGGGCGGAAGCTCCGGCGGCTCCGGCGGTGGCTACTCGGACGAGCCGCCCTTCTAGGGCAGCTCGAACCCCCACTTCTTGATCACACAGGAGAGACACCATGGCGAAGCCGCCTGTGCGCAAGCCTAAGAAGAAGGTCTGCGCGTTCTGCAAGGACAAGACCGCTTACGTGGACTACAAGGACACGAACATGCTGCGGAAGTTCATTTCCGACCGCGGCAAGATCCGTGCCCGCCGCGTGACCGGCAACTGCACGCAGCACCAGCGTGACGTCGCCACGGCTGTGAAGAACAGCCGTGAGATGGCGCTGCTGCCCTACACGTCCACCGCGCGATAAGGAAAGGGTGACCGACTAATGAAGATCATCCTGACCCACGAGGTTTCTGGCCTCGGTGCCGCCGGCGATGTCGTCGACGTCAAGGACGGTTACGCTCGCAACTACCTGGTCCCGCGTGGTTTCGCGATCCGCTGGACCAAGGGTGGCGAGAAGGACGTGGCGCAGATCCGCCGCGCCCGCAAGATCCACGAGATCGCGACCATCGAGCAGGCCAACGAGTTCAAGGCCAAGCTCGAAGGCGTGAAGGTCCGTCTGGCCACCCGCGCGGGTGACGCCGGTCGTCTCTTCGGTTCCGTGACCCCGGCCGACATCGCCACGGCGATCGAGTCCTCGGGCGGCCCGAAGGTCGACAAGCGCCGCGTCGAGCTGGGCACCCCGATCAAGACCCTCGGTTCGTACCAGGTCTCCGTGCGTCTGCACGCTGACGTGGCCGCGAACGTGGGCGTCGAGGTCGTCGCTGCCTAAGGGCTGCTTTCGAAGGGCCGCACCTCTCGGGGTGCGGCCCTTCGTCGTTCCCGAGTCGGGGCCGCTGCCGTGTTTCACGTGAAACACGGCAGCGGCCCCCGCATGTTTCACGTGAAACATGCGGGGGCCGCTGGAAAGAAGGGCGGGCGGCGACGCCCGGATATCAGCGCGTGGCTCCCGCGACCAGCCAGCGGCCCGAGCGGGCCCGCAACTGGAGGGTCACCATGCGCACCAGCATCATCAGTGTCATGGCCCACCACAGGGTCGTCAGGCCGCCGCCCACAGCCGGGACGAGCAACGCGGCCGGAGTGAAGACGGCAAGGGTCAGGAGCATGGCCCAGGCCAGGTAGCGACCGTCACCCGCCCCCATGAGGACCCCGTCGAGGACGAACACGATGCCGGACACGGGCTGGGAGAGGGCCACCACGAGCAGAGCCGGCAGCAGGGCGTCCTCCACGGCCGGGTCGCTGGTGAACAGCGGGATGAACACCGGACGGGCCAGGACGACCAACAGGCCGAGCACGATGCCGGCGGCGATGCCCCACTGCACCATCCGGCGGCAGACCGCCTTTGCCCCGTCGGTGTCGCCGGCTCCCAGATAGCGGCCGATGATCGCCTGGCCTGCGATCGCGATCGCGTCCAGGGCGAAGGCGAGCAGACTCCACAGGGAGAGCAGGATCTGGTGTGCTGCGATGTCCGCGTCACCGAGCCTGGCGGCCACGGCGGTCGCGATCATCAGCACCGCCCGCAGGGAGAGGGTGCGGACCAGCAGGGGTGCGCCCGCCTGGGCGCAGGCCCGAATGCCCGCCGCGTCCGGGCGCAGGGAGGCGCCGTGCCGCCTGGCGCCCCGTACGACGACCACGAGGTAGGCGGCCGCCATGGCGCACTGGGCGACGACCGTGCCCCAGGCCGATCCCGCGATCCCGAGCCCCGCCCCGTAGACCAGTGCCACGTTGAGGACGCCGTTGAGGGCGAAGCCGCCGATGGCGACGTACAGGGGTGTACGGGTGTCCTGGAGGCCCCGGATGACGCCCGTGGCGGCCAGGACCATGAGCATGGCGGGGATGCCGAGGGCGGAGATCCGCAGATAGGTGACTGCGTGCGGGGCGACGGCGTCGGAGGCCCCGAAGAGCGAGACCAGCCAGGGAGCCGCCGGCAGCACGACGGCGATGACCGCCGCACCCAGCAGCAGGGCGAGCCAGATGCCGTCCATGCCCTGCCGGATGGCAGCCTGCAGGTCTCCGGCTCCGACCCGGCGCGCCACCGCCGCGGTGGTGGCGTAAGCGAGGAAGACGAAGATGCTCACGGCGGTGGTGAGCAGAGCGGCTGCGATGCCCAGGCCGGCCAGCTGGGGGGTGCCGAGGTGGCCCACGATGGCACTGTCCGCCATCACGAAAAGGGGTTCGGCGACGAGCGCGCCGAAGGCGGGAACCGCGAGTGCGATGATCTCCCGGTCGTGCCGTTTCGGCGCAGCCTTCGGTGCTGCGGGGGCCTGTGTCATGCGTTCAATCTAATCTTCCACAGGTAATAGACACAAGGGTGGTTGGAGCCTTACTGACGCGTTGACTTGGGCGTTCTTCCCCACCCGTTGGAGGCGATCTTGAGACAGTGGCCAAGATTTTTCCCACTGGACCGCCCAACCGAAGGAAAGTGCAGGTCAGGCGGGTGCAGAGGTGGTGCAGGTGATTTTGTCCACAGCCTCGTCCCCCGGTCCGTGCACAGCTTCAGGGGAGTTACCCACAGCATTGGGCCCGTCATCCACATCTCATCCACACAGCCTGTGGATAACAAGATTGGCTGACGCCGCTCGCGGCCCTACCGTGGTGCGTTGCCCGACTCGCCGAGAGCCGATCCGGGTGCCCCATATGTCAGAGCCGTGTCGTAGAAAGAGTCGCACGGCAAGGTCCGCGTTGCGGACGGGAGGAGGCGGCCCGGTGAGCATGCCCGAGCCCATGGACGACCCCTGGGCCGACAGCGGTCCTGGTGACCGTCTGCCCGCCCGTACGCGCCGCAACGGAGAGGGCCGCGGCCGCGGGGACGAGCAGCACGACCGGGGCCGCGAGGGCGGATCCTGGGACGGCGGCGGCAGCGGCTTCGAACGGGTTCCTCCGCAGGACCTCGACGCCGAGCAGTCCGTGCTCGGCGGCATGCTCCTCTCGAAGGACGCAATCGCCGACGTGGTCGAGGTACTCAAGGGCCACGACTTCTACCGTCCCTCGCACGAGACGATCTACCAGGCCATCCTCGACCTGTACGCCAAGGGCGAGCCGGCCGACCCGATCACGGTCGGCGCCGAGCTGACCCGGCGCGGTGAGATCAGCAAGGTCGGCGGTGCCTCGTACCTGCACACGCTGGTCCAGTCCGTCCCGACCGCGGCGAACGCCGAGTACTACGCGGAGATCGTCCACGAGCGGGCCGTCCTGCGCCGCCTCGTCGCCGCCGGTACGAAGATCACGCAGATGGGGTACGCCGCCGACGGGGACGTCGACGAGATCGTCAACAGTGCCCAGGCCGAGATCTACGCGGTCACCGAGCAGCGCACCTCCGAGGACTACCTGCCGCTCGGCGACATCATGGAGGGCGCTCTCGACGAGATCGAGGCGATCGGCTCCCGCAGCGGCCAGATGTCCGGTGTCCCGACGGGCTTCACCGACCTCGACTCCCTGACCAACGGCCTGCACCCGGGCCAGATGATCGTCATCGCCGCCCGTCCCGCGATGGGAAAGTCCACGCTCGCGCTGGACTTCGCCCGGGCCTGTTCCATCAAGAGCAACCTGCCGAGCGTCATCTTCTCCCTCGAAATGGGGCGCAACGAGATCGCGATGCGCCTGCTCTCGGCGGAGGCCCGGGTGGCACTGCACCACATGCGCTCCGGCACGATGACCGACGACGACTGGACCCGGCTGGCCCGCCGGATGCCGGACGTCTCCGCGGCCCCGCTCTACATCGACGACTCCCCGAACCTGTCGATGATGGAGATCCGCGCCAAGTGCCGTCGCCTCAAGCAGCGGAACGATCTTTCACTCGTCGTCATCGACTATCTCCAGCTCATGCAGTCGGGCGGCTCGCGCCGTCCCGAAAGCCGTCAGCAGGAGGTCTCGGACATGTCCCGAAACCTGAAGCTGCTGGCCAAGGAGCTCGAAGTCCCCGTGATTGCGCTCTCCCAGCTGAACCGTGGCCCCGAGCAGCGCACCGACAAGAAGCCGATGGTCTCCGACCTGCGTGAGTCGGGCTCGATCGAGCAGGACGCCGACATGGTGATCCTGCTCCACCGCGAGGACGCGTACGAGAAGGAGTCGCCGAGGGCGGGTGAGGCCGACCTGATCGTGGCCAAGCACCGCAACGGCCCGACCGCCACGATCACGGTCGCTTTCCAAGGCCACTATTCGCGGTTCGTGGACATGGCCAACACGTAGCACCCCGCCCGATCCGGGGTCTCAAAGCTCGTGGCACAGTCTCGGCCTGGACGGCGCTGGTGCAGGGGCCGTGAGACACCGCAGATCACTGACCTGACCGGTGCGGGGGGCGTGCCCACGTCGGGGTCGGCGCGTGTAATTCCCTCTACACCTCGTTGAAACCGCGCGACGGGTCGTGGATGTCAAGCTCGATGACGATCACGAAGAAGGCCGTGACGACGTGGTGGACCGTCACGTGGTCTTCCCACACTGCACGCGTCCCTTCATCGAGGCCGGAGTCCAGAGACCCAGCGAAGCTCCCTGCGGGCAATTGCCACGTGACGCCCTGCGGGCACGCGCCCCCCGGACAGCTCGCTCCGCTCACGGCGCAGTCCCCGGCAGGCACACAGAGGAGGCCGTCATCATGGGCTGGTGACGACATGGATGCGCTGCTACTGGGACGAGGGAGACATCTGGTTCTACTTCGAGGTCGAAGCCGGAGGTTGGGTGACCCGGCAGATCGAGCTTGAGGGACCTGAGCTGACCCCGATCGCCGCCGCCTCGCTGACTGAGTGGCAGCAGGCCTACGACACAGGTCGCCTCGACGAGTACGACAACAGGTTCGGGATCACGGCGGAACTGCGCGTCTCGGAGTGGGAAGGCCACGATCCGGAGCAGCTGACCTCCGATGAGTTCGAGGAGATCTGGACCGCCGCTCGTCGGCAGATCGCAGCCCGATAGTCACTTGCCGCCCTGCCCTGCCAGTTCGATCATGAAGTCTTGGTCAAGGAGGCTTCATGGGTTGCCCGACACTGGGGCAGCTCGGCAGGGACCGGCAACGGACCGAGGTCCCTCTCCCGATACACCGAGGACGCCCGACAGCTCCCGATCGTCTTGAGGACGGATCCACTGGGGCCGGCCCGCGTGAGACACCGGCAAGGTCGCAGGTCACAGCGTCGGGGGATAGGACACAGAAAGTGAGAACCTGCACGATCATGGATGAGCTCTCGGAAGACCTGGAACTGCTCCCTGCCACCCGACGCGCGCTCAGGCGCCGGATCGCCCTCGCACAGAGCGAAGGGCGCGCGCCGTCCGTGGTGGCGGCCGTCGCCCGTGGCGGCCGGATCGTCTGGGAGGGCTCCCGGACCTCGGTCCCCAGTCACGGACCGGACGGGGACGTCCAGTACCGGATCGGGTCGATCACCAAGACCTTCACGGCCGTTCTGGTGATGCGTCTGCGTGACGAGGGCCTGCTGGACCTCACCGACCCCCTGGAGAAGTACCTGGGCGGGACCGGGGCCGGGCAGGCGACCGTGGCCCAGCTCCTCTCCCACACCGGCGGGCTGGCAGCCGAGACACCCGGGGAATGGTGGGAGCGGACCCCAGGCTCCCTGCGCCCCGAACTCGCCGACGTCCTGGGCGAACAGCCCTTCCGCCACCGGCCCGGCACCCGCCACCACTACTCCAACCCCGGGTACACCCTGCTGGGTGCGCTGGTCGAGCAACTGCGCGGCAAGCCGTGGGCGGAGGTGCTGCGCTGCGAGGTCCTGGAGCCGCTCGGCCTGGACCGGACGAGCACGGAGCCCCAGGCGCCGCACGCGGGCGGCTGGGCCGTACACCCGTGGGCGGACGTCATGCAGCCCGAACCCTTGGAGGACCTGGGCCTGATGGCCCCGGCCGGCCAACTGTGGTCCACGGCCCGGGACCTGGCACGGTTCGCCGGGTTCCTTCTGCGCGGTGACGAGCGGGTGCTGAGCACATCGTCCGTACGGGAGATGCGCACGGCGGCGGCACCCCCCGAGAGGGGCCTGGCCGAGCTGGGCTACGGGCTCGGGGTGCAGCTCCTTGCGCACGGCGACCGACGCCTCGCGGGGCACAGCGGCTCGCTGCCCGGTTTCGTCGCCGGTCTGTGGACGAGTGAGGCGGACGACGTGGCGGTCGTGGTGCTGGCGAACTGCACCTCGGGACTCGCGTCCACAGCCGTGGCCGCGGACCTGGTGGCGATCGTGGCCGACGCCGAGCCGCCCTTCCCCGAGCCGTGGCAGCCCTTCCGGGAGGTCGACCCGGTGGCCCTGGACCTGTGCGGCCCCTGGTACTGGGGCACCTCGGCCCAGGCCGTACGGCTGAACGCGGACGGGTCCCTGGAACTGGGCCCCCTGGCAGCCGGCGGACGCTCCGCCCGCTTCCGGGCCGAGCCGGACGGCAGTTGGACGGGCCTGTCCGGCTACTACGCCGGGGAGACGCTGAGGGCGGTCCGCCGAGCGGACGGCACGGTCAGCCACCTCGACCTCGCGTCTTTCGTCTTCACGCGGGAACCGTACGACGACCGGGCCCCGGTGCCCGGCGGCGTCGACCCGCAGGGCTGGCGGGGCATCGGCTGATAGCGCCGACCACCGCGCTCAGGAGGTGAGTTCGCGCTCCAGCGGGGTGCGGAACCGCGGTGTGACGCGCGCCGGACCCACCCACTCGGCGAGCCGGCGGGCCTCGGCCGCCACCGCCTCCTCGGCGGCGCGGCCGGGGCTCCCCAGCAGCCGCCACACGACCTCGCCGTCGGCTCGCTGGGCCCAGCCCCCGATGACAGCACCGTTCCACCACACGGTGGGGCCGACATTGCCCGCGTAGTCGAAGAGGGCCGCGCGATGGGCCGGGTCGAGGTGGAATCCGCGATCGGACCAGCCCATGGCGCTGGGGTCGAGTCCGGGAAGCAGCGCGGCCCACGGCTCCGGGACGGGCTCCGGCCCGGTGTCGCCGGGGCTGACGAGAGCGGTGCTGCCGTCCTCCAGGCGAACCTGGTCCGGTCCCACGGCGGCCAACGCCCTGCGGGCGTCGGTGAGGGTCCACCCTGTCCACCACTTGAGGTCTGCCTCGGTGGCCGGACCGTAGGCCCGGAGCCAGCGCCGGGCGATCTCGGCGCGGGCCTCGTCTGCGGGTACCGCGGGCCAGGACTGCGTGTGGACCCAGCGGAACTGGCTGGAGGTCCACGAGCCGCGCGGCCGGTCGCGGCGGATGCGGCCGTCGGCCGCGAGCAGGCGGATCACGCGGGTGGCGACCCCCGTCTGCGCCTCGTTCCTCTTGCCCCGGCCGAGGGTGATCTTCTGGCGCAGGGCGGGGACAGCGGCGGACAGCTGGCTGCCCGTACAGGGGCCGTGTACGTCCAAGGCTTCCAGGGCTGCGGCTTCGGCGGCTGCCAGCCAGTCGGCATCCAGGCCTTGGCCGTCCTCTGCGAGGTGCTTGAGGAGAGTGCGGCGCTCCTTGGCGGCGATGGCCCGGGCGGTGGAGGAGTCCACGTACGGAGCGAGCTCGGTGGAGACGGCGAAGAGCGTGTTGCGCATGCTGAGCAGGCGGACGAGGCCGACCTCCTCGTACAGCGCCCGCTCGATCACGGCCGGCCCGCCCTCGGCGAGCCGGGCGCGGGCGGAGAGGAAAACGGTTGCCGCGTCGGTGGCGTGCAGGGCGACCACGGCCTCGGCGGCTTCGGTGACCGTGACCGCGCGAACGGAGGGAGCCAGCCGGTGTCGCCTGCCGAGCCGGTTGCGGCGTTCGGCGGTGGTGATCAGAGGAAGGCTGCGGCTCATGGGCTGATCGTAGGCCGGGCCCCGGCAAGGCGGCCCGGCCCACGGGAGTTTCCGGTCAGAGTGCGAGTTTGAACCCGACGTGGGAGGCCGTGAATCCGAGCCGCTCGTAGAACCGATGGGCGTCGGTGCGGCTCGCATCCGATGTGAGCTGTACCAGAGTGCAGTTCTCGCGCCGGGACTCCTCGATCGCCCACTCGATGAACCGGGTGCCCAGGCCGCTGCCCCGCTCATCGGCGTGTACGCGCACACCTTCGACCAGGGAACGGGTGGCTCCCTTGCGGGAAAGTCCCGGGATGATCGTGAGCTGGAGGGTGCCGACGACCCTGCCACCGCGGACGGCGACGACCAGGCGCTGGTTCGGGTCCTCGTCCAGGCGCTTGAAGGCGGCGACATAGGGCGCCAGGTCCTCAGGAGACTCCCGAGAGGCGCCCAGCGGGTCGTCGGCAAGCATGGCCACGACAGCGGGAAGGTCGTCGGCGGTGGCGGATCGGATGGCCAGGTCGGGGGCGTCGTCGTTCATGGGGAGGTTCCCTTCTCAGCCCGCTGCCACGGTGAGCGGGGCCCAGCGCCGGGTCCAGTCACCGGGCAGGCCGGGGATGTTGCGGATCATGACGGCGTTGAAAGCCACGGATTCCAGACCGCGGTCCTTGAGCCAGCCCAGGAGTTCTTCGTGCCGTACGTCGACATCCGTGCGCAGCGGCCGGTCGGTACCGGCGGCGAGCGCGGTGACCAAGGCCTTGGCGTCCGTCGTGTCACGGGCAATCAGGGGGCCCACGACATGGGTGTCCATATTGGGCCAGAGCGCGGCGTAGCCGGTGAGTTCGCCGGCGGCGTCCTCCATGACGACCAGCCGGTCCGCGAAGGCGGGCAGCCTGGTGATCATGTGGGTTCGCTCGCTCCCGAAGACCTCGGTGTCGAGGTGGACGATCCGGGGGAGGTCCTCGGCGGTCGCGGGCCGGACACGGCCGCTGCCACCGGTGTGGACGGCCGGGTCGGGGCGGAACGGGCCCCTGAGCATCTCGGCGCGCCCACAGGTGACGAAGCCGAGCTCCTCGTACAGGGGGCGGCCGTAGGGCGTGGCGTGCAGGGTGAGCGGGACGCCTTTGAGCACGTCGTCGCAGAGGTGGGTCATCAGGCGGCGGCCCAGCCCCCGGCGGGCGTAGCGGGCGGCGACGAGGACCATCCCGATGGCGGCGAGCTCCGTCCCGGCATGCGTATGGCCGTAGCGGGTGACGATGCATACCGCGGCCAGCCCGCGGCCGTCGGGGGCGTCCACCCCGTAGCCACTCCCGGCGGCGAGAAGCAGTCCCCACTTGTGGTCCTCACGAGGCCACCCGCGGTCTTCAGAGAGGTCGGCGCAGTACCGGAGGTCTTCCGGAGTCAGGGCGCGGATCGGCAGTGCGGTGAGTGCGGTGAGATGTGGTGGTGTCACCGGTTCAGACTGGATCATCAGCCGGGGGCAGTCCAGAGGATTTGGCCCACGATGTTTCACGTGAAACCGGCCGTCGTTTCACGTGAAACCGCGCAGCCTGGCGGTGAATCCGGCCAATGTTTCACGTGAAACACGATGCTCGGCGGGAAACGGACGGACTAATGTCGGCCGTTATGACCACGCTGCACCTCTTCGATCTCGACGGGACCCTGATGTACGGCTCGGCCGCGCCGGTCGAGATCTCCCGGCAGTTGGGACTGAGCGCGGAAATCGCCGAACTGGAGCGCGCCTTCAGCGCTCGGGAACTCGGGCCGCACCAGTTCTCGGTGGCTGCGCATGCCCTGTGGGCCGAGCTGACACCCGAGCACGTCCGCTCTGCCTTCGACGGCTCGCCGTGGCTCACCGGCATCCGCGAGGTATGGCAGGAGATCCGGGAGCGCGGCGACTACTGCGCAGTGATCTCGCTGTCCCCGTCCTTCTTCGTGGAACTGCTGCTGGAGTGGGGTGCGCACGCCGCGCACGGCTCGGTGTTCCCGGCGGTGCCCTTCACCCTGCCCGTGGAGGAGGCCGGGATCCTGACGCCGGCTGCCAAGGTGACGGTGGCCGACCGGCTCTGCGCGCAGTTCGGGGTGGGCCGCGGAGACTGCGTCGCGTACGGGGACTCGGCGACGGACGCCATGCTCTTCGAGGTCGTCCCGCGGTCCGTGGCGGTCAATGCCCGGCCCGCTCTGGTGGCGCAGGCGACCCATGTGTACGAAGGGCGGGACCTTCGTGAGGCCTACCAGCTCGTCGGGCCGGCACGCCCGGGAATTGCGGCATCTTAAGAGGAAAGTGGGCTCGAAAACCCGATTTCCCGCGTTTCCCCTCGGGGCTGCTGGGCAGCTGGCACGCTGGGGAACCCGAAACCACGGAAGCGAAGGCCGTGGCGTGTGCAGACCGACCGAGATGCTCGAAGCGAGGCACCGCATGGACGCTGCGCCCAATAGATCGGCGAGACGGGGGACGGAGCGGATACCCGCCGGAGGCGGGGTGCCCGAGCCCTCCCCGGACGCCGTGCTCATCCGCCGTACGCTTGCGGAGATCGCCCCGGTGGCCGACAAGGTGACTTCCTACTTCTACGCCCTGCTCTTCACCGGGTACCCCGATCTGCGGGGCATGTTCCCCGCCGCCATGGACACGCAGCGGGACCGGCTGCTGAAGGCCCTGCTGACCGCTGCCGAGCACATCGACGATCCCGAGGTGCTGGCTTCGTACCTGCGCCGGCTGGGCACCGGGCACCGCAAGTACGGCACCCGGCCCGGGCACTACCCGATGGTCGGCGAGGCCCTGATGGGCGCACTGGCCCGGTACGCGGAGGCTTCCTGGGGACCGGAGGCGCAGTCCGCCTGGGTACGGGCCTATACCGCGATCTCCCAGATCATGATCGACGCCGCCGCGGAGGACGAGACGAAGGCCCCGGCCTGGTGGCATGCGGAGGTGGTGTCCCACGATCTGCGCACTCCGGACATCGCCGTGGTGACGGTCCGCCCGGATCAGCCGTACCCCTTCCTGGCCGGCCAGTACACGAGCCTGGAGACACCCTGGTGGCCGCGGGTGTGGCGGCACTACTCCTTCGCCTCGGCGCCGCGCGCCGACGGGCTGCTCTCCTTCCACGTCAAGGCCGTCCCTGCGGGATGGGTCTCCAATGCGCTGGTGCGCCATGCCCGGCCGGGGGACGTCCTGCGCCTGGGGCCGCCGACCGGCTCGATGGTGGTCGACCACACCACGGACAACGGGATGCTCTGTCTGGGCGGGGGCACCGGGATCGCCCCGATCAAGGCCCTCATCGAGGACGTGGCCGAGCACGGCGAACGGCGTCCGGTGGAAGTGTTCTTCGGCGCACGAAGCGACAGCGACCTGTACGACAAGGACACGCTTCTCGGACTCCAGCGCTCCCACCCCTGGTTGTCGGTGCGCCCGGTGGTCGGTGACTGGATGGCCGGGCAGCTGCCGCAGGCGGTCGGTGAGCACGGGCCGTGGAGCTCGTACGACGCGTTCATCTCCGGCCCGCCCGCAATGATCCGCAGCGGAGTGCACGAGCTGAAGCGGATCGGGATCCCCGGCGAGCGCATCCGGTACGACGCCGTGGAGGAACTGGCGGGCGTCGCGAGCTGAGAGCCGGCGGGCCCCAGGGCCCTCCCCCGCTCCGACCGCGCCGTGGTCGGCGCAGCCGGGCGGTTGCGGTGGGTGGTGTCGGTGGAGCGTCAGCCCAGATCGGCGGCGTGCATGGCGCGTACGCCCTCGATGTTGCCGTCGAGGTAGTGCCGCAGGGACAGCGGTACGAGGTGGACGGCGGCGATGCCGACCCGGTTGAAGGGCACCCGGACGATCTCGTACTCGCCCGCGGGCTCGTCGATCTCGGGGCCGTGGCGTTGGCTGAGGTCCATCGATTCGAGGTGGCAGACGAAGAAGTGCTGCACCTTCACGCCGGTCACCCCGCCTTCGGCGATGTGCTCGACGGTGTCGACGAAACAGGGCACCACATCGGTGATCTTGGCGCCGAGTTCCTCGTGGACCTCGCGGTGGAGGGCGTCGACGACGGTGGCGTCCGAGGGTTCCACCCCGCCGCCGGGGGTGACCCAGTACGGGTCGACGCCGGGCTTGGTGCGCTTGATGAGGATCAGGTCGTCACCGTCGAGCAGGATCGCGCGGGCGGTGCGTTTGACCACGGGACGTTCGGTCATGGGAGAAGAGTGGCCCACGGCTCCGCTTCTGAAACGCGCCGGAGCCGTGAAACAGCCGGGGACTCACCACTGCGTGGCGGCCTTCACCAGCCGGTCGTGGGCGCGGGCGACGTGCGCGAGGGCGAGGCTGCCGGTTCTGACCACCAGGAACCAGGTGCGCAGCGGAGGCACCGGAGGCTCCAGCAGGGCGACGATCTGCCCGCTGTCGAGGGCGGGAGCGCACAGGTACCGGGGCAGGACGGCGAGGCCGGCGCCGGCCCGGACGCATTCCAGTACGGCCCGCAGATCGGGGGCGACCACGGTCGCGGCTGCGGGCTGCGTGTCGGGCCGCCAGCCCGTCCAGAGCCTCCTCGGCACCGGGGCGCAGGGTGCTGCGGAGGGTGTGGCCCTGGCCGACCAGCGGCGCGAGCGCGGGGAGCACCCGGAGGCAGAGGAACTCGGGCGGACCGGCGACGTGGAGCGTACGTAACGCGCCCGCCGTCTCCCGTCCGGCCTCGGTGATCTCCAGCAGGGCGTCCAGGTGCGGGGCGGCCTTGTGGGCGAGCTCGTCCCCGACGGCGGTGGGCGTGACGCCGCGGGCCCGCCGGTGGAAGAGGGGACGCCCCAACTGCCGCTCCAGGGTGCGTATCTGCGAGGTCACGGCGGGCTGGGACAGACCCAGGAGCGCGGCAGCCCGGGTGAAGGAGCCGGCGCGGTGCACGGCGACGAAGGTGCGCAGCAGGGCAAGGTCCATGGCGGCACCTCTCGATGGGGGTCTACCACTATAAATATGCCGATAGGCCCCTGTCTTTACCGTGATTGGGCTCTGACGCACGGTCAACTAGCCTTGTGACGGCGGGTCTCCGCGCGCGGAGCCCGGGGCGGTCCGAGCCATGAGGGGGGAGGTTCGGACCGCCCGCTCCGGGCCGTTCAGCCGGCTCCGCCTGCACTGTCGAGGGCGCGCAGGATGTCCGGGACGAGGTCCTCGGCGTCTTCGGCGCCCGCGGAGAACCGGATGAACCCCTCCGCCACGGCGTCGCCGCCCCAGCGTCCGCGCCGCTCCGCGGTGGACCGTACGCCGCCAAAACTCGTGGCGTCCTCGACGAGGTGCAGGGCGGCCATGAACCGCTCTGCGTATGCGCGGTCGGGCAGGGTGAAGGAGACCACCGAGCCGAAGCCCTGCATCTGCCGGACTGCCGTCTTGTGGGACGGGTCCGCGGGCAGCCCCGGGTAGCGCAACCCGGTCACCTCCGCCCGGTCGGCCAAGGCCTCGGCGACGGCCAGCGCATTCGCCCACTGGCGTTCGGTCCGCAGGTGGATGGTGGCCAGCGAGCGGTGGGCGAGCCAGGCCTCCATCGGGCCGGGGATCGCGCCGATGACCTTGCGCCACGTCCGGACCCGGGCGGCGAGGGCGGGGTCGCGGCAGACGACGTACCCGAGCAGCAGATCACCGTGGCCCGTCAGCCCCTTGGTGCCGCTGGCCACCGAGAAGTCCGCCCCGAGCTCCAGGGGGCGCTGTCCGAGCGGGGTGGCGAGGGTGTTGTCCACGGCGACGAGGGTCCCGCCCGCGTGGGCGGCGTCCACGAGGCGGCGTACGTCGCACACGTCGAGCCCCGGGTTGGAGGGGGTCTCGATCCACAGCAGGGTCGCTCCGTCGAGGACTGCGAGCTGGGCCTCGTCCCCGGTCGGGGCGGTGCGCACGCGGATCCCGTACGCCTCCAACTGCTCGCGTACCAGCGGCAGCGCCTGGTAGCCGTCGTCGGGCAGGACGACGGTGTCGCCGGTGCGGGCCTGGGAGAGGAGCACCGCGGAGACCGCGGCCATGCCGGAGGCGAAGACGACGGTCTCCACCGCCTCGCCCGGGGATTCCAGTTCACCGATGGCCCGCTCCAGCAGGGTCCAGGTGGGGTTGGTCTCTCGGCCGTAGGTGTACGGGCCCTCGACGTCGCCGGGAAGGTGGAAATGGGCGGCGAACACCGGTCCCGGAAGGGTCGGTTCGTTCTTGACGGGCTCGGGCAGCCCGGCCCGTACCGCCCGGGTGCCGTCGCCGCAGGGGGCGGCCGGGTGCGCTCCGCCGCCCGGGGCGGTCGGGTGGGATGCGTTCATGTCGTGTGCTCCTTCGGGGCTTCGCGTACGGAGACCGGCAGGCCGGCCGGGCGGCCCGGTCAGTCCTTGTCGGGCAGGGCCAGGTTCACGGCCCAGGAGACGACGGAGATGATCAGGCCGCCGACGAGCGCGGTCCAGAAGCCGTCGACGTGGAAGCTGAGGTCGAACTGCTCGGCGAGCCAGGAGGTCAGCAGCAGCATCAGGGCGTTCACGACGAGGGTGAACAGGCCGAGCGTGAGGATGAACAGCGGCAGCGAGAGCAGCTTCACCACGGGCTTGACGATGAAGTTGACCAGCCCGAAGACCAGGGCGACCAGGATCAGGGTGAGCGTCCGCTTGCCGAGGCTGTTGCCGTCGTCGAGGGTGATGCCGGAGACCAGCCACACGGCCACGGCCAGGGCCGCGGCGTTCGCGAGCGTCTTGACTACGAAATTCGTCATGTGTCTGATCGTGGCAGACAAGATCCCGGTCGGACATCGGCAGATCAGCGGATGCCGAGCCACGAGGGGCACAGGACGAGCGCAAGGGGCACAACGACGATGAAAGCCTTCCGGTTGGACGAGCTCGAAGCGGAACGGATCGCCAACGACGGCGCGTACCTGCAGTTCGTGCGGGAGCGGAACATGTCGGTAGGGCTGTACGCCCTCGATGCGGGACAGAGCGATCCGCAGCAGCCGCACCGGCAGGACGAGGTCTACTTCGTCGTCAGCGGCAGGGCTTCGATCACGGTCGGGGAGGAGACGACGACGGTGGCGCGCGGCAGCGTGGTCTACGTACCGGCCGGCGTCCCGCACAAGTTCCACCACATCACCGAGGACCTGCGGGTGATGGTGGTGTTCTCCCCGCCGGAGGCCTGACGGCCCCCCGGGGTGAGGGTCGGTCCCCGGCTGCCCCTAAGGGGAGGATCAGGGGACTCCGGGGGCTTGGCGCAGCCCGTGGGGAGCTGCCGGCTCCTAGCATCGGAGGAAGGAAGACACCGGCGAGGAAGAGGTTGAGGACATGGACGGCATCCGACAGGTTTTCGCGGGCATGCCCTGGTGGGTCAAGTGGGTCGCGGTTCCACTGCTGGCGCTGTTCGTCTTCGGCGGCGTGATCACCAGCATCCTCAGTGCCCTGATCGGACTGGTCTTCAAGCTGCTCCTGTTCGTCGGCCTGGTCGCCGGACTGGTGTTCGTCGTGAAGAAGTTCAGCGGCAGCTCGGCCAAGTCCTCTTCAACGGACTGGTAGGAGTCCTGGGAAGGCCCCGCGCGAAAGCGCCGTCGAAGGCCCCCGTGGTGCCACCGGAGCGCCGCGCGCGGTTGCGCCAGGTGAGGGAACGTGGGGGCCGAAACCGCTCATACCCCGGGAACCGGCCGATAGAGTGGCAATCTGTGCCGGTCCCCTGGGCACCGGATGTCGGTACGACCGCACTGCCGTGAGGTCATGTAAGCGCAACTGCCGAGCACGACCCCAGGAGCCGCGGCACGTGCGGGGGGCGGCCCCCGCCGAGCGGGCCACCCCGGCCCGCCGCCACGCCTGGGGGTGAGCTTTGTCTTCGGTTCACAACGCCGGTGTGCCGACGCTGATCGGCTCGGTGCAGCGGGCGCTGAGGCTGCTCGAAGCGGTGGGATCCCATACCGGGGGAGCCCCGGCGAAACAGCTGGCCCGCGAGGCCGGGCTCCCGCTTCCGACCGCCTATCACCTGCTGCGCACCCTGACCCACGAGGGCTATCTGCGCCGGGAGGACGGTGTCTTCGTCCTCGGCGAGGCTGCGGCCCGTCTCGCCCGTGGGGGACTGCAGCAGAAACGTCGCAGCATGATCCTCGACTCCCTGGCGCACTTCCGCGACGCCGTCGGCGCCCCCGTCTACTTCGCGGTCTACCGCGAGGGTGAGATCGAGGTCGTGGGCGTCTCGGACACTCCGGCCAACCCGGCGTGCGAGGAGTGGGCGGACTTCCGGGAGACCGGGCACGCGCACGCGATCGGCCAGTGCCTGCTCGGCCAGCTCGACGACCGGGCCCGCAAGGACCACTACGACCGGCATCCGGTTCAGGCCGTCACGCCCTACACGGTCGCCGACCTGAGGTCGTTGGAAGAGCGGATCGGCTCCCTTGGCCGGATGCAGCCGGTTACGGAGCGTCAGGAATACGTTCTCGGCACGGTGTGTGCGGCCATCCCCATTACGGCCGGCGATGCGGCCGCAACCATGGCGATTTCGCTCCCTTTGCACCAAGAAGCGCGATTGCCCTATGTAGTCGATCGGCTACGGAGTGAAGTAGGCGCGCTGTTGAGCACCCTTTCGTTCTCTATCAGTATCTGAAAACTCACTCCTTGTGATCTGGAAGCGGTTACACCACCCTTGTCAAGAGGGCGCTGGGGGACATTCCTGGCCACTTCCACTACAGCGGGGTAGGCAATGCGCGAGTCGGTACAGGCAGAGGTCATGATGAGCTTCCTCGTCTCCGAGGAGCTCTCGTTCCGGATCCCGGTGGAACTGCGGTACGACGCGCACGATCCCTACGCGGTCCGGCTGACGTTCCACCTCCCCGGAGACGCCCCCGTGACCTGGGCGTTCGGCCGCGAACTCCTTCTCGACGGCATCAACAAGCCGTGCGGCGACGGCGATGTGCACATCGCGCCCACGCACCCCGACGGGCTGTCCGACGTCCACATCCGGCTTCAGGTCGGCGGCGATCGGGCCCTGTTCCGGGCCAGCGCGGCGCCGCTCGTCGCGTTCCTCGACCGCACTGACCGGCTCGTGCCGCTCGGTCAGGAGCGCAACCTCGGGGACTTCGAGGAGAACCTCGACGTGGCCCTCGACAAGATCCTCGCCGAGTCCCGCCAGAACGAGCAGAACGCGGGCTGACGAAACCGTCAGCGCTTGCGCCGCCGCCCCCGGCCGCGGACGGGCCCGGCAGCCGGGCCGGTACCCGGGGCGGCGGCCCCCGGGGCCGCGGTGCCCGGCCGGTCGGCCGAGACCACCAGCGAGGCCAGCGCCGTGGTCACCGGCACCGAGGCCACGAGACCGATCGAGCCGACGAGCGTCCGGACGATCTCCTCCGCCACCAGCTCGCTGTTGGCCACCGCGCCCATGCTGCTGTTCGCGATCGAGAACAGCAGGAGGAGCGGCAGGGCAGCGCCGGCGTAGGCCAGCACCAGGGTGTTGACCACGGAGGCGATGTGGTCCCGGCCGATTCGGATGGCCGCCCGGTACAGGGCCCGGGGGCCCATTGAGGGGTCGGCCTGGCGGAGTTCCCAGACAGCCGAAGTCTGCGTGACCGTCACGTCGTCGAGCACACCCAGCGATCCGATGATCACTCCTGCAAGCAGCAGGCCGCTCATGTCGATGTTCGGGTAGAGCCCGTGGATCAGCCCCGTGTTGTCGTCCGTGTTGCCGCTGAGGAACGCCCAGTCGATGAACAGGGAGCCGAGCAGGCCGATCAGCAGCAGCGAGACGAGCGTGCCGAGGACGGCCACCGAGGTCCGGGCCGTCAGGCCGTGGCACATGTACAACGCGATGAGCATGATCGCGCTGGCTCCGACGACCGCCACGAGCAGCGGGTTGGACCCCTGCAGGATGGCCGGGAGGATGAACAGGGTCAGCACGGCGAAGCTGACGGCCAGCGCGATCAGGGCGAACAGCCCGCGCATCCGGCCGACGAGGACCACCGCCACCGCGAAGATGCCGGCCAGCAGGGCCATCGGCATCTTGCGGTTCACGTCGACCACGGAGTACTGCAGGTCGCGGGGAGCGTCGGGGGCGTAGGCGACCACCACCTCCTGGCCGTTCTCCAACTGCCGTGGTGCGCCCGGCTGAACGATCTCGACGAAGGTGCGGCCCTTGTCGGGGCCGGAACCGACCTCGACGGTGGCCTTCTTGCACTCGCCCGTCTCGGCGGCCTGCGCCTCGCGGCCCTGCGGGGTGGAGGTGTCCCCGGTGGCCGGCACCTGCGAGGCGTTCACGGACTTGCAGTCGACCTGCTGGAGCGAGACCACCTTGCCCTGCTGCGTCTGGCGGTCGAAACCGACACCGCTGCGCTCGTGGGCGGGGGCGCCGCCGGGCCACAGCACCGCCATGCCGACGAACACGGCCGTCGCGAAGGGGATCAGCACCGCCGCGATGACCTTGCGCAGGTGCTTGGAGACGGGCGCCGCCGGGCCATGGCTGTGGCTGTGGCCATGGCCGGAGGCGTGTCCATGACCGGCGTGCGCGTGGCCCGTGGGGTCAGGGCGGTCAGAGGGCAGGGTGGGGGGCTGCGGCGATGACGTCACCAACCGATCATCGCAAGAGATGAGGGAGCCCACTGTTCAGCACGCCACAGATGACGCTAGCGTGGGGGCACCTTTGCACAACGCGGGAGCTCGGAGCACCGGGCTGAGAGGGCGCTGATCACCGTACGCGGTCAAGAACGCGTACGGGAAGAGGCTGCGTCGACCGCCGAACCTGTTACCGGGTAATGCCGGCGTAGGGAGATCAGGTCTCATGACCATTCAGGACGCACGCACGCCTGCCGTCAGCCAGGACGCCGACGGCGGTACCGAGCGCCAGCCGGGCTGGCACAAGGGGTACCTCGCGGGCTCCCGGCCCGACCTCCGGGTGCCGGTCCGCCAGGTCCACCTCACCAACGGCAAGGACGTGACGCTCTACGACACGTCCGGGCCGTACACCGACCCCCGGATCGAGACGGACGTGCGCCGGGGCCTCGCCCCGCTGCGCGAGAACTGGATCATCAGCCGCGGCGACACCGAGGAGTACGCGGGCCGCCCCGCCCGCCCCGAGGACGACGGCATCAAGCACACCTCGCCGCGCGGTGGCCTCAAGAACCTCGACGCCGTCTTCCCGGGCCGGCCCCGGCAGCCCCGGCGGGGCCGCGGTGGCGCCGCCGTCACGCAGCTCGCGTACGCCCGCCGCGGTGAGATCACCCCGGAGATGGAGTACGTCGCGATCCGCGAGAACGTCTCCCCCGAGGTCGTCCGTGAGGAGATCGCCGCGGGCCGCGCGGTGCTTCCGGCGAACGTGAACCACCCGGAGATCGAGCCGATGATCATCGGCAAGCGTTTCCTGGTGAAGGTCAACGCCAACATCGGCAACTCCGCGGTCACCTCCTCCATCGAGGAGGAGGTCGACAAGATGACCTGGGCGACCAAGTGGGGCGCCGACACGGTCATGGACCTCTCGACGGGCCGCAACATCCACACCACCCGCGAGTGGGTCCTGCGCAACTCCCCGGTCCCGATCGGCACCGTGCCGCTCTACCAGGCCCTGGAAAAGGTCGACGGCCGCGCCGAGGACCTGACCTGGGAGATCTACAAGGACACGGTCATCGAGCAGGCCGAGCAGGGCGTCGACTACATGACGGTCCACGCCGGCGTGCTGCTGCCGTACGTGCCGCTGACCGCCCGCCGCAAGACGGGCATCGTCTCCCGCGGCGGCTCGATCATGGCTGCCTGGTGCCTGGCGCACCACCAGGAGAACTTCCTCTACACGAACTTCGAGGAGCTCTGCGACATCCTGGCGACGTACGACGTCACCTACTCGCTGGGCGACGGCCTGCGCCCCGGTTCCATCGCGGACGCCAACGACGAGGCGCAGTTCGCCGAGCTGAAGACGCTGGGCGAGCTGAACACCATCGCCAAGCGCCACAACGTCCAGACGATGATCGAGGGCCCGGGCCACGTCCCGATGCACAAGATCAAGGAGAACATCGACCTACAGCAGGAGATCTGCGAAGAGGCGCCGTTCTACACGCTCGGCCCGCTGACCACGGACGTCGCGCCGGCGTACGACCACATCACCTCGGGCATCGGCGCAGCGATGATCGCCTGGTGGGGTACCGCGGTGCTCTGCTACGTGACGCCCAAGGAGCACCTGGGCCTGCCCAACCGCGACGACGTGAAGACCGGCGTCATCACGTACAAGATCGCAGCGCACGCCGCCGACCTGGCCAAGGGCCACCCCGGCGCCCAGGAATGGGACGACGCCCTCTCCGACGCGCGGTTCGAGTTCCGCTGGGAGGACCAGTTCAACCTGGCCCTCGACCCCGACACGGCCCGCGAGTTCCACGACGAGACCCTTCCTGCCGAGCCTGCCAAGACCGCGCACTTCTGCTCCATGTGCGGTCCGAAGTTCTGCTCGATGAAGATCTCGCAGGACATCCGCCGCCAGCACGGCGGCGACCTCAAGGCCGACGAGATCCAGGCGGGCATGGCGGAGAAGTCCGCCGAGTTCGCGGCCTCGGGCAACCGGGTGTACCTGCCGCTGGCCGACTGACCCCGGCAACGGGCGCTGTCCTGGGGGCGGGAGGGGGCTCCCAGGGCAGCGTTTCGGCATGCGCCGACGTGCGCGCCGGCCGCGGCCGGGCGACCGCCCATGTGGCCAGGAGTGGCCACCCCCGGGTCATGTACGGGAGTGAACTCCGAGATCTACAGTCGGCCTCATGACCATGCGATACCGAATACTCGGCGGGACCGGCATCGAGGTGAGCACCCACTGCCTCGGCACGATGATGTTCGGAGCGGTGGGGAACCCGGACCACGAGGACTGCGCGCGGATCATCCACGCGGCCCTCGACCAGGGCATCAACTTCGTCGATACGGCCGACATGTACTCCGGTGGGGAAGCCGAGGAGATCGTCGGGAAGGCGCTCCGGGGCCGCCGCGACGAGGTCGTGCTCGCCACCAAGGTGCACTTCCACATGGGCGAGGGAGAACCCGGTCAGGGCCGCAACCGCAGCGGAAACTCGCGTCGCTGGATCGTCCGGGCCGTCGAGGAGAGCCTGCGCAGGCTGGGGACCGACTGGATCGACCTCTACCAGGTGCACCGGCCGGACCCTTCCACGGACATCGAGGAGACCCTGTCCGTCCTCGGTGATCTGGTGCGGGCGGGCAAGATCCGGGCCTTCGGCTGCTCGGCCTTCCCCGCCGAGGAGATCGTCGAGTCGCACCAGGTGGCCGAGCGCCGGGCGTTGCCGCGCTTCCGGACGGAGCAGCCCCCGTACTCGATCCTGGCCCGCGGCATCGAGGCCGGCGTGCTGCCGGTGGCCCAGCGGTACGGCATGGGTGTGCTGACCTGGAGCCCGCTGGCCTCGGGCTTCCTCAGCGGGAAGTACCGCCTGGGCCAGCCCGTCGACCTGACCCGGGGCCGGGCGGCGCTGATGCCGGCCCGCTTCGACCCCTCGATCCCGGTCAATGTCGCCAAGCTGGAAGCCGTCGAGCAGCTCGTCGAACTCGCCGACTCCCTCGGCTGCACCCTGCCGGAGCTGGCCGTGGCCTTCCCGGTGGCGCATCCCGCGGTCACCTCGGTGATCATCGGTCCGCGGACCATGGAGCAGCTGGATTCCCTGCTCAAGGGCGCCGCGCTGATCCTCGACGATGCCGCGCTGGACCGGATCGACGAGATCGTCCCGCCCGGCCACAACCTCTACCGCGCGGACGGGGCATGGCTGCCGCCCGCCCTGGCCGATGCCTCCCTGCGACGCCGGCCCCTCGGGGACCGGGCCGCCGCCTAGTGCGGTGACAGGCCGCTGTGCTGGAACGCCTCACCGGATGTTTCACGTGAAACACCGTGCGCCCTGCCCAGCGGCCGTGCCGGTCAGCCCGGCTCGTGCTCCGGCCCGCCGAAGTCCGGGCTGGTGAAGTCCGGCGCGGAGTAACCGGGCCGGGGTCCCTGGGACGCGGTCCCGGGGCTGGTGAAGTCGGGCCGCGAGTACCCCAGGTTGGGGATGCGCCCGGCCCCGGGCGTACGCGGGGTCGGATAGCCCGTTCCGGCGGTCGGATCGGCCAGGGCGTCCCGTAGGAAGGGCATGATGCCCCGTTCCAGCAGGGCGTGCCGCCAGGCCTCACGGGCGCGGGCCACCTCGTCGGGGACCGCTTCCGTCTCGTCGGCGGCCACCTCGGTCGAACTGTTGCGGACCGCCGTCACCAGCAGCCCGATCACCGCGAACACGAGCGCGGCCACGGTGAGGGCCCCGAAGAGCCAGCCGGCCGTCAGCATGGTCTGCGCGAAGGCGGGTTCGGGCTCCACCATCTTCAGGAGATAGCCCACCAGCAGGAATATCAGCATGGCGGTGCCCGCCAGGACCGGCGCGAGCACCGCGACCACGGCGCTGACTCCCACGCCGTCGCCGCTGTCCTGCCCGTCGTCCTGCTCCCCTGTCCCCCCGGGGGTGGACAGGAGCTCGTCACGGCGTTCCGCGCGGATCTTCACGTAGTGCTCGTACTCGGCCGCGGCGGCGGCCGTCAGCAGCGCACTGGCCCCCATGGCCATCGTGCGCAGCTGCTCGGCGTTCAGCCGCTCGCCGAGCCCCACGAGCTCGGGCCGGTCGGGTGCCGAACGCAGCGCCCCCTCGAGGAGCCGGTCGAACTCGGGACGGTCTTCGGTCAGCAGGTGCGGAGCGCTGGTCATGTGCATCCCCCGATGCTCCGTGGAAGCCGGTATGCCCGCGTAGACCCGGGCGCCGGCACAAACGGAGGAGAGCCTGCTACGGATAGAGCGATGGTAGAGCGCACACACCACGGGGTGACAGGGGCTTTCAGGAAATAGCCCCGGGTGAGAACGGTGAGTAATCCTCAGCCGTTCAGCGGAAGTTGCACCACGAGCAGTTTGCCGGCCATCGTCACGCCGCCGTCCATGGCGATGGCGAGCCCTTCCGCGTACACGTGGGGGCCGTCCACCGCCTCCGGACCGCGTGAGGCGTCGCCGTCCTCGGTGCCCACCTCACCCAGCAGGTAGGGGATGGGGCTGTGGCCGTGCACGACCCGGCTGCCGCCGTAGGTGTCGAGCAGCTCGCGTACGGCCTGCGGTCCGGTGCCCTCGTCGCGGAAGGCGAAGCGCTTGGTGAACTTGCGGAAGAGGTCCCAGGTGATGTCCGCGTCATTGCGGTTGAGGAGCTCGTGGATGGTGTCGTTGACGTCCTCGACGGAGTCCCCGTAGTCGAGGTACGCCGTGGTGTCGGAGTGCAGCAGCAGGTGGTCCTCCGCCAGGACGGCCGCGTCCAGCCGGGACATCCACTGGAGGTGGACGTCCTGGAGGCGCTCCATGTCGCTGCGCTGGCCGCCGTTGAGGAGCCAGGCGGCCTGGAAGGTGGCGGTTCCGGCGCCGGAGGACACGGGGGTGTCGCCGAACCGCTTGGCGCCGATGAGCAGCAACTCGTGGTTGCCCATGAGGGCTTTGCAGTAGCCGCCTGCTGCGGCGGCTTCGGCGGACAGGCGCATGACGAGGTCGATGACACCGATTCCGTCGGGACCGCGGTCGGTGAAGTCGCCGAGGAACCAGAGCCGGGCGTTGCCGGCGGACCAGCGCCGGTCGGCGTCGATCAGGCCCTGGGCCTGGAGTTCGGTGACGAGCTCGTCGAGGTAGCCGTGGACGTCGCCCACCACGTAGAGCGGGCCGGGACCGGCCGCCTCCGCCGCGTCCGGGGGGACGTAATGGACCTGGACGGTGTCGCCGGGGCCGCCGAGTGCGCCGCGGCCGATGACGGGCAGGTCGCGCTGGGTGGGCGTGTACCCGTCGGGGTCGCCCTCCTCGGGGTCCTCGCCCGTCGCGTGCTCGGGTTCACTGCCCTGCGGCGGGGCCGGGACCATGTCGGCTGCCGGCGCGTAGTGCGGCTGCGCGGGCACCGAGGGCACGCCCTCGTCGTAGTACGCCGGGTACGCGCCGTACACGGGCGGCTCGCCGGGCATCCCGGTGGATACGGCATACGGGGCGGGTTCGTTGACCGGAACCCGGAAGTCCCGCAGCGTCTCCGTCCGCATCGCGGGTCCCTGACCGGCCCCCTGAGTCATCGACCCCTCCACCACCGTCGCGCTGCCGTACACCTGCGGACCCTCCTGACCTCCGAAGCGGAGGGTCCGTGATGTCGTGCGCCCATCATAGGAATGCGGTTCGCGCTCTGTGACGCACCAGGGGTGGTGAATCCTTTGCGGAGCCGTTCCTTCCTACCGTTTTCACCCGATATCGGTGGTGCAGAAATCTTCAGCGGGCTTTCTCTCGGGCTGGTGGGGCGGTGTGGAACTCAATCCTTGGCCGGTGACCGGGGTGGACTGACCGTCGTCCGCGGCTGCCTGCGCTGCGAGGAGGTGCGGATGATCAGCTCGGTCGGGACCACCTGTTCGACGGGGCGGCCGGTGTCCACCCCTTCGATCGCGTCGATCAGGAGCTGGACGACGGCGGTGCCGATGCGGCGCGGCTTGAGGGAGAGCGTGGTGATGGGCGGTTCGGTGTTGGCGTACACCGTGGACTCGCTGCAGCACACCAGCAGCAGGTCCTCGGGCACGCGCAGTCCGTAGCGCCGCGCGGCGGCCAGCAGGTCGGTGCCGTTGGGGTCGAAGAGGCCGTAGACGGCGTCCGGACGGTCGGGCCGGGCCAGCAGACGGTCGGCGGCCACGGCGCCCGCGCAGGGGTCGTGGGCGGGGTAGGACTCGTAGACCGGGTCCTGCCCGACGCGCTCGCACCAGTCGAGGTAGGCGGTGGTGGAGAGCCGGGTGTACGTGTCGGTGGTGGTGCCGGTCAGCAGCCCGATCCTGCGGGCGCCGGCGGCGGCGAGGTGGTCGAGGAGGCCCAGGACGGCGGCCTCGTGGTCGTTGTCCACCCAGGCGGTGACGGGGAGCGAGCCGGCGGGGCGGCCGTCGGAGACCACGGGCAGGCCCTGGCGGACGAGTTCGCTGACGACGGGATCGTGGTCGGAGGGGTCGATCACGACGGTGCCGTCGAGGGCGACGTTGGACCACACGTCGTGGCGGGAGGTGGCGGGGAGGATGACGAGGGCGTAGCCGCGGGCCAGCGCGGCCGAGGTGGCGGCCCTGGCCATCTCGGCGAAGTAGGCGAATTCGGTGAAGGTGAAAGGTTCATCCCCGTACGTCGTCACGGTCAGGCCGATGAGGCCCGACTTTCCGGTACGGAGGGTGCGGGCCGCGGCGGAGGGGCGGTAGCCCAGCCGGTCGGCGACCTCGCGGACGTGGCGGCGGGTGGCGTCGGGCAGCCGTCCCTTGCCATTGAGCGCGTCGGAGACGGTCGTGATGGAGACGCCTGCCGCGGCGGCGACATCCCTGATGCCGGCCCGGCCCTGTCGGCCCGTGCCCCGCCGCGTGGTCTCGGTCCGGCTCACCTGATGCTTCCCTGCTGCTGTCATGGCGAGCCGATAGTAGGGCTCGGTGGGGCGGGTGGTCCGGGTGCATATGCACGCGTTGACAGGCAGGTTTCTGCATGGTTCGCCACCCCCAATGACCTTGGAAACGAAGCCATTTGGGTGTTCGCTCCCCCAGTGGCCCTTGTCGGCGGGTAGGAGCATGCCAAAACGGGGCCGCCCCGCGACGTTCGCAACTCACCTTCACGAGGGACGCGCGCCACGGCGCAGGCCACCGGCGCGCGCATATATGCGCGCGCTCCCCCGCATTCCAGGCGCCCCCATTCTCGGGAGGACGGAATCCTCATAAGGTGAGCAGTATTGAGTCGACGGCGACGTCGGACGGGACGGTCGAGGAGGACCTGCGGTGAGCGAGAACAGCCCGAAGCTGCGCGCCGAGCTGGACGGCATTCCCACATACAAGCCGGGCAAGCCGGCGGCCGGGGGCGGGCCCGTTGCCTACAAGCTGTCCTCGAACGAGAACCCCTACCCGCCGCTGGCCGGAGTGCTGGAGACCGCGGTCGCGGCCGCGGGGAGCTTCAACCGCTACCCGGACATGGCCTGCACGGGCCTGGTGAACGAACTCGCCGAGCGGTTCGGGGTGCCGGCCGCGCACATCGCCACCGGCACCGGCTCGGTGGGCGTGGCCCAGTCGCTGATCCAGTCGACGGCCGGCCCGGGCGACGAGGTCATCTACGCATGGCGTTCCTTCGAGGCCTACCCGATCATCACGCAGATCTCGGGGGCGACCTCCGTACGGGTCCCGCTGACGGACGGGGACGTGCACGACCTGGACGCGATGGCCGAGGCGATCACCGAGCGGACCCGGCTGATTTTCGTCTGCAACCCGAACAACCCCACCGGCACCGCCGTACGCCGTGCCGAGCTGGAACGTTTCCTGGACCGGGTGCCGTCCGACGTCCTTGTGGTGCTGGACGAGGCCTACCGGGAGTTCGTGCGCGACACGGACGTGCCCGACGGCATCGAGCTGTACCGCGACCGCCCGAACGTGGCGGTGCTGCGCACCTTCTCCAAGGCGTACGGACTGGCCGGCCTGCGGGTGGGCTTCGCGGTGGCGCACGAGCCGGTGGCGGCGGCGCTGCGCAAGACGGCGGTGCCCTTCGGGGTCAGCCAGCTCGCCCAGGACGCGGCGGTCGCCTCGCTGCGTGCCGAGGACGAGCTGCTCGGCCGTGTCGGGGCGCTGGTCTGCGAGCGCAACCGGGTCCACGAGACGCTGCTCGCGCAGGGCTGGACGGTCCCGGACACCCAGGCCAATTTCGTGTGGATGCGGCTCGGGGAGCGGACCGCCGAGTTCGCGGAGGCCTGCGAGAAGGCCGGTGTGGTGGTCCGGCCCTTCGCGGGCGAGGGCCTGCGGGTCACGATCGGTGAGACCGAGGCGAACGACCTCTTCCTGCACACGGCGGAGGCGTTCCTCAAGCAGATGTAGTGCTGCGGGGCCGTTCCCGGGAACCGTCGGGAACTCCGCGCGGGTCGTCCGGTCCGGTCAGGTCTCCCGGTCCGGACGTTCGGGGTGGGGCTTCCCTCGGGGGTGGGCTTCCCTCGGGGGCGGGGCTCCTATGCGAGCTCGACGCGGATGGGGTCTCCGTCGCGGACGGTGGCCAGCAGGCGGGGGTCGCCCTCGAACGAGCCGAGCACGTTGCACGGGCTCGCCAGGCGGCTCTCGCCTCCGCGCGAGATGGGGGTCGGTCCGTAGGGGAGCGCGAGCGCGTCGCCCTCGGTCCAGAAGGCGACCGTGCCGGGGGCGACCACCTGCTGTGCGTCGTGCTCCAGCGCCACCGAGATGCCGGTGTCGAAGTAGACCTCCTCGCCCCAGGTGTTCGCGGAAGCGGAGATCGGCAGGGCCTCGGCCAGCGCTTTGCTGGTCGGGGTCGCGTCGAGGGTTGCGGTGAGCTGGCCGGCGGGCCAGGAGATTCGTATCTGCATGAGCCGCATTCAACAATCTGTTGAATGCGTTGGCTAGAGGGGGCCCCGCTGGAAGATCTCGGACACCTGTGCGCCATAATGCTTGTGAATGTGAACGCGTTCACAAGCGTGCACCGTTCCTCCCGTTTTGGGTGGGACGCAACAGGCAGACTGCCGCTGTGACCACGGCGACCCGAAGGAGATGACGACGTGGAGCTAGCTTTGGCGCCGGAGACCCTGGCGCGATGGCAGTTCGGTATCACCACGGTCTATCACTTCTTGTTCGTCCCGCTGACGATCTCCCTCGCCGCGCTCACGGCCGGCCTGCAGACCGCGTGGGTCCGTACCGAGAACGAGAAGTACCTCAGGGCCACAAAGTTCTGGGGAAAGCTTTTCTTGATCAATATCGCGATGGGTGTCGTCACCGGCATCGTCCAGGAGTTCCAGTTCGGAATGAACTGGTCCGACTACTCGCGCTTCGTCGGTGACATCTTCGGGGCGCCGCTGGCCTTCGAAGCGCTGATCGCCTTCTTCTTCGAGTCCACCTTCATCGGCCTGTGGATCTTCGGATGGGACAAGCTCCCCCGGAAGATCCACCTGGCCTGCATCTGGATGGTGTCCATGGGCACCATCCTCTCCGCCTACTTCATCCTCGCGGCCAACTCCTGGATGCAGCACCCGGTCGGCTACCGCATCAACGAGGAGCGCGGCCGGGCCGAGCTCACCGACTTCTGGCTCGTGCTGACCCAGAACACCGCCCTCACCCAGTTCTTCCACACCATCACGGCCGCCTTCCTGGTCGGCGGGGCGTTCATGGTCGGCATCGCCGCCTTCCACCTGGCCCGCAAGCGGCACATCCCGGTGATGCGGACCTCGCTGCGCCTCGGCCTGATCGTCATGATCATCGCCGGTATGGGGACGGCCATCAGCGGAGACCTGCTCGGCAAGGTCATGTACAAGCAGCAGCCGATGAAGATGGCCGCCGCCGAGGCACTCTGGGACGGCGAGGCGCCGGCGCCCTTCTCCGTCTTCGCCTACGGAGACGTCGACGAAGGACACAACAAGGTCGCGATAGAGATCCCGGGCCTGCTGTCCTTCCTGGCCAACGACGACTTCACCTCCTTCGTCCCGGGCATCAACGACGTCAATGCGGCGGAGCAGGAGAAGTACGGCCCCGGCGATTACCGGCCCAACATCCCGGTCGCCTACTGGGGCTTCCGCTGGATGATCGGCTTCGGCATGGCCTCGGTCGGCGTGGGCGCCCTGGGCCTGTGGCTGACCCGTAAGAAGTTCCTGCTCCCGCCGGGGCTGCGTACCGGGGAGGCCGAGGTCCCGCACCTGGTCCTGTTCAAGAGTGCGCTGAGCCCCAAGTTCACGCAGTGGTACTGGGTCCTCGCCCTGTGGACCATGGGCTTCCCGCTCATCGCCAACTCCTGGGGTTGGATCTTCACCGAGATGGGCCGCCAACCATGGGTGGTCTACGGAGTCCTGCGGACCCGTGACGCGGTCTCGCCGCACGTCTCCCAGGGAGAGGTGCTCACCTCGATGATCGGCTTCACGCTGCTCTACGCCGTGCTGGCCGTGATCGAGGTCAAGCTGCTCGTGAAGTACATCAAGGCCGGACCGCCGGAGCTCACCGAGGCCGACCTCCAACCGCCCACCAAGATCGGCGGGGACGACAAGAACCCCGACCGGCCGATGGCCTTCTCCTACTGAGGCTGAGGGGACCACACCATGCAGCTCCATGACGTCTGGTTCGTGCTCATCGCCGTCCTGTGGATCGGCTACTTCTTCCTGGAGGGCTTCGACTTCGGGGTCGGCGTCCTGACCAAGCTGCTCGCCCGCGACCGCACCGAGAAGCGGGTCCTGATCAATACGATCGGGCCCGTCTGGGACGGCAACGAGGTCTGGCTGCTGACCGCCGGCGGTGCCACCTTCGCTGCGTTCCCGGAGTGGTACGCCACCCTGTTCTCCGGCTTCTACCTCCCGCTGCTGGTCATCCTGGTCTGCCTGATCATCCGCGGCGTCGCCTTCGAGTACCGGCACAAGCGCCCGGAGGACCGGTGGCAGACCAACTGGGAACACGCCATCTTCTGGACCTCGCTGATCCCCGCGTTCCTATGGGGCGTGGCCTTCGCCAACATCGTGCGCGGAGTGAAGATCGACCGGGACATGGAGTACGTCGGCACCCTCTTCGACCTGCTCAACGTCTACTCGCTCCTCGGCGGCCTCGTCACCCTCACCCTGTTCACCTTCCACGGGGCGGTGTTCACCTCGCTCAAGACCGTGGGGGACATCAGGGACCGCTCGCGCACGCTGGCCAACCGACTGGGCGCGGCGACCGCCGTGCTGGCCCTGGTCTTCCTGACCTGGACCCAGCTCTCGCGCGGTGACGGCAAGAGCCTGATCGCGATGGTCGTGGCCGTGGCGGCGCTGGTCGCGGCCCTCGGCTTCAACCTGGCGGGCCGTGAGGGCTGGTCCTTCGCCCTGTCCGGGGTCACCATCGCGGCGGCCGTCGCCATGCTCTTCCTGACGCTCTTCCCGAACGTCATGCCGTCCTCGCTGAACGACGCCTGGAACCTCACGGTCACCAATGCCTCGTCCAGTCCGTACACCCTGAAGATCATGACCTGGTGTGCGGCCGTGGCCACCCCGCTCGTCCTGCTCTACCAGGGATGGACGTACTGGGTGTTCCGCAAGCGCATCGGCACGCAGCACATCGTCGACGCGCACTGAGCTGCTCGTGACCCGCCTGCCGGTCCGGTCCGGCCCGCTCCCTCGGAGATGTTTCACGTGAAACCGATCGACCCGCGTCTGCTCCGGTACGCCCGCTCCACGCGCCTGTTCCTGGGCGCGGTGGTCGCGCTGGGCCTGGCAGGGGCGGGTCTGGTCGTCGGCCAGGCGATGCTGATCGCCGAGATCGTGGTCGGCGCCTTCGAGAAGGGCCTGGGCGGCGAAGCGCTCGGGACACCGCTGCTCCTGCTCGCAGCGGTGGCGCTGGGTCGCGGTCTGGTGGCCTGGCTGACGGAGCTGGCCGCACACCGGGCGGGTGCGGCGGTCAAGTCGGAGCTGAGGGGGCGGCTGCTGGAGCGCGCCGCGGACCTCGGCCCGGGCTGGCTCACCGGGCAGCGGACCGGATCCCTGGTGGCGCTGGCCACCCGGGGGGTCGACGCTCTGGACGACTACTTCTCCCGCTACCTGCCCCAGCTCGGGCTGGCGGTCGTCGTGCCGGTGGCGGTACTGGCCCGCATCGTCACCGAGGACTGGGTGTCGGCGGCCATCATCGTGGTCACACTACCCCTGATCCCCCTGTTCATGATCCTCATCGGGATGGCCACCCAGTCCCGGATGGACCGTCAGTGGCGCCTGCTGTCCCGGCTCTCAGGGCACTTCCTGGACGTGGTGGCGGGCCTCCCGACGCTGAAGGTGTTCGGGCGGGCCAAGGCGCAGGCCGAGTCGATCCGCAGGATCACCGACGACTACCGGCGTGCCACGATGCGGACCCTGCGCATCGCCTTCCTCTCTTCCTTTGCCCTGGAACTGCTGGCGACCCTCTCGGTGGCGCTGGTGGCCGTCACCATCGGCATGCGACTGGTCCACGGGGAACTGGACCTCTACACGGGCCTGGTCATCCTGGTCCTGGCGCCCGAGGCCTACCTGCCGCTGCGGCAGGTCGGGGCGCAGTACCACGCTGCCGCAGAGGGCCTCTCGGCCGCGGAGGAGATCTTCGCCGTACTGGAGACCCCGGTGGCGCCGACCGGTACGGCCGTGCTTCCCGCGGGCGCCCCGCTCCGGATCGAGGTCGACGGGGTCGCCGTCCGCTACGACGGGCGCGGCGAGGACTCGCCCGGGCCGGTCTCCCTGACGGTCCGGCCCGGGGAGTGCGTGGCCCTCACCGGCCCCAGCGGGGTGGGCAAGTCCACCCTGCTCCAGGTGCTCCTCGGGTTCGTGGCCCCCACCGCCGGACAGGTCCGGATCGCCGGAGTGGACCTGGCCGCCCTGGCGCCGGAACAGTGGCACGAGCGGATCGCCTGGGTTCCGCAGCGGCCGCACCTGTTCGCCGGGACCATCGCGGAGAATGTACGGCTGGCGCGCGCCACGGCCTCCGATGCCGAGGTGGAGACGGCCCTGCGGGACGCCGGGGCCCGGGAGTTCGTCTCCGCGCTGCCCCGCGGGGCGCAGACCCTGCTGGGTGAGGGCGGCGTGGGCCTGTCCGCCGGGCAGCGCCAGCGCCTGGCCCTTGCTCGGGCGTTCCTCGCCGACCGGCCGGTCCTCCTCCTGGACGAGCCCACGGCTGCGCTGGACGGGGAGACCGAGGCCGGGATCGTGGATGCGGTCCGGCGACTCGCCGTGGGACGGACCGTGCTGCTGGTCGTGCACCGGCCGGCGCTGCTCGCCGTGGCCGACCGGGTGGTCGCCCTGCCGCAGGCAGGCGCCAACGGGACGGAGCCCGTAGCCGGCCGTACCCGCCCGACCCGCTCCGCCGCGGGTGCCGCGGCGGCTGCCGGGACCGCGACGGCTGCCGGGACCGCGGCGGCCGGCGGAATCGCGGCGGCCGCCGGGACCGTGGTAGGTCGCGACCCCGGGGAGTGGATCCTCGGCTCTGCGCCCGAGAAGGCGCGCTCCGCGGGCGGGACGGATGCGGGCGGCGCGGACCCGCTGCGCCGGGTCCGCGCCGTGGCCAAGGCCTGGCAAGGCCGGTTCCGGCTCGGCCTGCTCCTCGGCGCGCTGGCCGTGGGGTGCAGCGTCGGACTGATGGCCGTGTCCGGCTGGCTCATCTCCCGGGCCTCCGAACAGCCCCCGGTGCTGTACCTGATGGTGGCCGTGACAGCCACCCGCGCCTTCGGAATGGGCCGGGCGGTGTTCCGGTACGCGGAGCGGCTCGTGTCGCACGACGCCGTCCTGCGGATGCTCGCCGACCTGCGGGTGTCGGTGTACCGGAGGCTGGAGCGCATCGCGCCCGCCGGGCTGCGCGAGCACCGGCGCGGAGATCTGCTGGCCCGACTGGTCGCCGACGCGGACGCGCTGCAGGACTACTGGCTGCGCTGGCTCCTGCCGCTGGGCACCGCCGTGCTCGTCGGCACCGGATCGGTCGCCTTCACCGCCTGGCTGCTGCCCGAGGCCGGCGTCGTCCTGGCCGGCGGACTGCTGGCCGCCGGGATCGGGGTACCGCTGGTCAGCGGAGCCTGTGCCCGCCGGGCCGAACGCCGGCTCGCGCCCGCCCGGGGCGAACTCGCCACCCGCGTGGCCGACCTGCTCACCGGTACTCCGGAGCTGACCGTCGCCGGAGCGCTCGCGGACCGCAAGGACCGCACCCGGCAGAGCGACGCCGCCCTGACCGGCATTGCCGCCCGCGGGGCAGTCGCCACCGGGCTCGGAAGCGGACTGTCCGCGCTGGTGTGCGGGCTCACGGTGGTGGCTTCTGCAGCCCTCGCCGCGAGCGCCGTGCACGAAGGGAGGCTGTCGGGAGTGGCGATGGCCGTCGCGGTGCTGACCCCGCTGGCCGCCTTCGAAGCCGTCAGCGGACTGCCGCTCGCCGTCCAGTACCGGCAGCGGGTGCGGCGCAGCGCCGAGCGGGTCTACGAGGTCATCGACGCCCCGGTCCCGGTCGCCGAGCCGGAGCGGCCGCAGGCCGTGCCCGCCGAGCCCTTCCCGCTGCGCCTGACGGGGCTCGCCGTCCGGTACCCGGGCCAGGAACGGGACGCCCTGCACGGAGTGGACCTGACCCTGGAAGCAGGGCGCCGCGTCGCCGTCGTCGGCCCCTCCGGCTCGGGCAAGACCACGCTGGCGCAGGTCCTGCTGCGCTTCCTGGATCCGGACGCGGGCACGTACACGTTGGGCGGTACGGATGTCCGCGGCCTCGACGGCGACGCGGTGCGGACCGTCGTCGGCCTCTGCGCCCAGGACGCCCACCTCTTCGACAGCTCGGTACGGGAGAACCTGCGCCTCGCCCGGCCCGGGGCGGACGAGGCACAGCTGCGGGACGCCCTGGCCGGTGCGCGGCTGCTGGACTGGGCCGACGGACTGCCGGACGGGCTCGACACCCTGGTCGGCGAGCACGGTGAGCGGATCTCCGGAGGCCAGCGCCAGCGGCTGGCCCTGGCCCGGGCGCTGCTCGCCGACTTCCCCGTACTCGTCCTGGACGAGCCCGCCGAGCACCTGGACCTGGCCACGGCCGACGCGCTGACAGCGGATCTGCTGGCCGCGACCGAGGGACGCACCACCGTGCTGATCACACACCGGCTGGCCGGTCTTGAGGCGGTCGACGAGGTCCTCGTCCTGGAGGACGGAACGGTCGTGCAGCGCGGCGCGTACGCGGAGCTGGCCGCGGCGCAGGGTCCGCTGAGGCGGTTGCTGGAGCGGGAGAGGGAAGCGGACGCAACCACGACGGGCTTCGATTCCGAGGGAATCCCCGTGCTGCAACTTTCGCCACTAAATGGGACTAACTAGGCTCAAGGGCATGTCAGTGCAGGAGTCGCCCCAACCGTCGGATCCATCGCACGGAACGCCGGACCCCCTGGAGGCCGCCACCCAGGCCACCAGGAGTCTCCAGGGCCTGTCCACCGAGCTCACCGCCCGGGTGCCACAGCTGCTGGAAGCCATGAGGTCGGTCGGTACCGGCCTAGAGCTGCATTCGACGCTGGACCGCATCTGTGAGACCGCGGCCGAGCTGGCAGACGCCCGGTACGCGGCGATCGGGGTGGTGGACACCGAGGGCCGCGGGCTCTCGGACTTCGTCACCTACGGCCTCGGCTCCGAGGTGGCCCGTCAGATCGGCCGCCGACCCGACGGCAAGCGGGGGCTGCTCGGCGCGCTGATCTCGCACCCGGACACGGTGCGCCTGGCCGATCTGACCAAGGACCCGCGCTCGGCCGGCTTCCCGGCGCACCATCCGCCCATGCGGACGTTCCTCGGTGTCCCGATCAAGGTCCAGGGGGAGATCTTCGGCAACCTGTACCTCGCCGAGAAGAACGGCGGCGGCCAGTTCAACGACTACGACGTGCACATGGTGCGCGTCCTGGCCACCGAGGCCGGCATCGCCATCGGCAACGCCCGGTTGTACGAGGCCGCCACCCAGCGCGAACGCTGGATCGACGGTTCCGTGGCCGTCACGACCGCCCTGCTGTCCGGGGGTGACGCCGACGACGCCCTGGTGGTGGTCGCCGAGCAGGCCCGCCGGCTTGCGGACTCCGCCGCCGGGATCGTGCTGCTGCCGGCGCAGGAGGGCGGGATGGAGATCGTCGCCGTCTCCGCGGAGAACGTGGCCACCTCCCTGGGCGTGGTGATCCCGGCCGAGAGCCCGGTGGTGGACAAGCTGCTGCACGGCGAGCCGGTCTTCGTGGACGATGCTGCCTCCGATCCGCGGATGATCAGCAAGATGACCAGCCAGTACGGGCCCTGCATGATGCTGCCGCTGCACAGCGGCGGCCGTGTGCTGGGGGCCTTGGTCACTCCCCGGAGCCGCGGCCAGCGGCCTTTCACCGAAGCCGAGAGGACCCTGGCCACGCAGTTCGCCTCCCAGGCCGCTCTCGCCCTGATGATGGCCGAGGCCCAGCGCGACCGGGAGCGGTTGGCGGTGTTCGAGGACCGCGACCGCATTGCCCGGGACCTGCACGACCTGGTCATCCAGCGCCTCTTCGCCACCGGGATGATGCTGGAGGGTGCTCAACGCCGGTCGGTCGTCCCCGAGGTCCAGGACGGGGTGGGCAAGGCCGTGGACGAGCTGGACGTGACGATCCAGGAGATCCGGACGGCGATCTTCGCCCTGCAGCAGGGCCCCGCGGAAGCTCCGTCGGGCTTGCGCACCCGGGTGCTGCGGGAGATCAACATGGCTGCCGTCCCGCTGGGTTTCAAGCCCGCCCACCGCTTCCTCGGCCCGATCGACACGGTCGTGGGCGAACTGGTGGGCAAGAACCTGATCGCGGCGCTGCGCGAGGCCCTGTCGAACGCCTTCCGGCACGCCGAGGCCTCACGGATCGAGGTGGTGGTGGACTGCACCGTCACCCTGGCCGACGGCCGGCCCGGGGTACGGCTGGAGGTGGCCGACGACGGCGTGGGAATCCCCGAGGGCGGACGGCGCAGCGGACTGCGGAACCTGCGGCGGCGGGCGGAGTCCCTGGGGGGCGCGAGTTCGTACGGCCCGGGCCTCGGCGAGGACGGCGGCGGGACCACCCTGGTCTGGGAGGCCCCGCTCTAGTGCTGTGACCCCGTCGATCAGGCCGGGTGCTGTTCCCGCCCGGCGAGCCGGTCCGCGAGGATGCGCTCGATGACCGCGGCGACCCCGTCCTCGTTGTTGGGGGTGGTCAGGCCGGAGGCGGCGGCGATCACGTCGGGGTGCGCATTGCCCATGGCGTAGGAAGTGCCGGCCCAGCCGAGCATCTCGATGTCGTTCGGCATGTCACCGAAGGCGACCACCTCGGCGGGGGAGATCCCGCGCTCCGCGCAGCACAGGGCCAGGGTGCTCGCCTTGGAGACCCCCTGCCCGCTGATCTCCAGCAGGGCGGTGGGACTGGAGCGGGTGATCGAGGCGTACGCGCCGGCGGCCGAGCGGGCCAGTGTCAGGAACGCGTCGGGGGCTAGTTCGGCATGGTGGGCGAGCAGCTTGAGCACGGGAGCGGAGTCCTCGTCCGCGTCCTCGTCCAGCAGCTTCTCAGCGGTGGCGATGTTCGCCCCGGCGTCCTTGTAGAACGGCGGGTACTCGGGCTCGTAATTGATGCCGGTGGTCAGCTCGACGGCGAAGGACGTACCGGGGGCGGCGGCCCGCAGCGCGTCCACGACGGCGAGGGCCGCCGCCCGGGGAAGCGCCCTGACCTGCACGAACTCCCGTCCTGCATGCAGGTCGACCACCGCCGCGCCATTGGCGCAGATCGCCAGTCCGTGCCCGTGGACGTGGTCACTCACCACGTCCATCCAGCGCGCGGGGCGACCGGTGACGAAGAAGACCTCGGTCCCGGCCTCTTCGGCGGCGGCGAGCGCGGCGACGGTGCGGACCGAGACGGACTTGTCGTCGCGCAGCAGGGTGCCGTCGAGATCGGTGGCGATGAGCCGGGGTGCGGGGGTGGGCCCGTCCGGGCGCTGGGAAGCCGAGGTCACGCTCCATCTTCGCCCATGTGTCCGGAAGGCCGGACCATGATCGGAGAGACATGGCCGAGGGGCTGGTGTTTCACGTGAAACATCGGCTGGAGGACGCCGGGCGGGGCACAGGGGCGGCCCCTCCGGACCGTGACCGGCTCGCGGAATGCACCGGGCCGCGGTGGGGACGCGCGTACCGGGGGTCCACGGGTCGTCGTAGGCTCATGGGCATGAATTTGCGCCTGAGCACGGTGATTCTTCCGGTACGCCCTTGGCATGGGGGAGGGAGCGACCAGTGGGTGCGCGCCGAAGCGCTCGGCTTCCACTCCGCCTACACCTACGACCACCTGTCCTGGCGAACCTTCCGTGACGGCCCCTGGTTCGGCGCGGTGCCCACACTGACCGCGGCCGCCGGCGTGACCGAGCGGCTGCGTCTGGGCACGCTGGTGACCTCGCCCAACTTCCGCCACCCGGTGACCCTCGCCAAGGAGCTCATCAGCCTGGACGACATCTCCGCCGGTCGGATCACCCTCGGTATCGGCGCGGGCGGCAACGGCTTCGACGCGACCGTTCTGGCCCAGGAGGCGTGGACCCCGCGCGAGCGCGCGGATCGCTTCGCCGAGTTCGTGGCCCTGCTGGACCGGCTGCTCACCGAGGGCGCGGTCAGTCAGGCCGGTGACTTCTACGCAGCCGAGGAGGCACGCAACATCCCCGGGTGCGTGCAGCAGCCGCGCCTGCCGTTCGCGGTCGCCGCGACCGGGCCGCGCGGTCTGAAGCTGGCCGCCCGGTACGGTCAGGCCTGGGTCACCACCGGAGATCCGAAGCTGTTCGAGACCGGCACCCCCGAGCAGTCGCGCGACGCGCTGCGCGGTCAGCTGGCCCGGTTCGAGCACGCCTGCGCCGAGATCGGCCGGGAGGCGGAAACGGTGGAGAAGATCCTGCTGACCGGCTTCACGCCCGAACGCAACACGCTGCTGGAGTCCGTGGACGCCTTCGTCGACTTCGCCGGGCGCCACCGCGAGCTCGGCTTCACCGAGCTGGTCGTCCACGCCCCCATCCCCGACTCCGACTTCGCCGCTGACGAAGCCGTCTTCGAGGCGATCGCCACGGAGGCGCTCGCGCAGCTCGGCTGAGCCCTGACCGTCCACACCCTCGCCCCGGCCGACACGGCACGGGGGTGCGGCCGGGCGGCTACGGGGCGGGGGTGAGGCCGGGCGGTTGCGGGAAGCGCAGGAACTGCGGCGGCACGCCCGCCACCAGCCACACCCCGTTGGCGCTGACCCGGAAGACGTGTCCCGCGGCGCGCATGGCCCCTGCGTCCACACTGAGCACGACCGGGCGGCCGCGCCGTGCCCCGACCCGGGTGGCGGTCTCCCGGTCGGGGGACAGGTGCACATCGTGGCGGGCCATCGGGCGCAGCCCCTCGGCGCGGATCGAGTCCAGGGCTGCGGCGACGGTGCCGTGGTAGAGGTACGCGGGCGGTTCGGCCTCCGGGAGGGCGAGGTCCACCGAGACCGTGTGCCCCTGGTTGGCCCGGATCCGGGTGCCCTCGACGGCGAACCGCTGCTTGTCGTTGGTGGCGACCACGTGGTCGAGCTCGGCACGGCTGAACGCGAAACCGTGCTCGGCCGCTGCGCGGAGCAGGTCGTCGATCTCAACCCAGCCGTGCGGGTCGAGCAACAGTCCGATGCGTTCCGGCTGGTGGCGCAGGTGTTTCGAGACGTATGTGGACACCTTCACGGTGCGTCTGTCGTCCATGACCCCAGGGTGCCGTCTCCGACAGGGCTCCGGCAGGGATTTTTTCGGGGCGGTGCGAGGTGAACACCCTCTACCGCGATTCCGAGATACGGAATACATTTTCCGCTGCCACATCTGTCCTTGGGGAGAAATCATGACAGCCCTCGCTTCCCTGCCCCGCCGAGCCGCCGCCGAACTCATCGGCACCGCAGCCCTGCTCGTGGTCGTGATCGGCTCCGGAATCCAGGCAGCCGAACTCAGCCACGACACCGGCGTCGCCCTGATCGCCAACTCCCTCGCCTCGGCCATCGGCCTCGGGCTGATCATCACCCTCTTCGCACCGCTGTCCGGCGCTCACCTCAATCCGGTGGTCACCCTGACCTCATGGTGGTCCGGGCGTACCGGCGGTGCGGGCCTCGGAGTCCGGGAAGCCCTCGTCTACACCGCGGCGCAGCTCTCCGGGGCCGTCGGCGGGGCCGTCCTCGCGGAGGTCATGTTCGGCCGGATCCCGGGGACCTTCGCCACCCGGGTCCGCGACGGCGGCCACCTGCTCGTCGGCGAGGTGGTCGCCACCGCGGGGCTCGTCCTTGTCATCCAGGGCTTCGAGCGCATCGGTCGGCCCCGGCTCATCCCGGCGGCGGTCGCCACGTACATCGCCGCGGCGATCTGGTTCACCTCCTCCGGCTCCTTCGCCAACCCGGCCGGGACCGTCGGGCGCAGCTTCAGCGACTCCTTCACGGGCATAGCCCCCCAGTCGCTGCCGGGCTTCGTCGCGGCCCAGCTGGTCGGCGCGGTCCTGGGCCTCGCCCTCGCCTCCCTGCTCTACGGGAGCTCCCGTACCGCGCGGACGGTGCCGGTGCCGGTGCCCGTGCCGGTGCCCGTGCCGGCGCCCGCACCCGTGCCCGTGCCCCTGGCAGTGACAGGGGATGAGCGGTCGGCGGACGGACCGGTGGAGGCGGGGAGCGTGGTGGAGGCCGCCCCGGGTGTCCCGGGTGTCCCGGGACACCTGGGGGCCCCGGGGGCCGCACCGGCCTCCGGTGTCGGGCCGACGGACGGTCCCGAGCCGACCAAAGAGGCTTACGAGACCATCGGTTGAGGGTGTCGATCCGGAGGCCGGCCCCCTGTTGTCCACAGTGGCAGGGAGTTGTCCACAGCTCTTTGGGCTGATTTCGGCAGCAAAAGCGTGATCCGCCCTGTGGACTACTGACCGAAGTTGCCCGGCCGGGCGCTACCGCTCGCCCCGCCGGGCCAGATCGTTCATCGTCCGGGCCTGGAGCTCCCGTTCCGTCGCGGCCCGGACGAACTCCGCCACGTGCTCGGCGCCCACCAGCTCCTGCACCGCCCGGACCGTCCCGGCGGGCAGGGCCACCGGCGCCGGTCCCGCCGGCTGCGGCGACCCCGCGGCGCCCAGATGCCGCTGCAGATGGCGGGTGGCGAACGTCTGCATGGCCCGAGCCAGCTCCGCATCCACCGTCTGCTGGGCCAGCGGACGCAGCCGCCGCACCATCGTGGCCGCCTCGGCGGCGTCCGCGTCGGTGGGCGGCACCTCCCCCAGGTAGCGGGCGAAGACGTGCTCCGTGGTGAACTCCAGGAACCGCGAGGCAATGTGCTCCACCTGCCCGCGCAGCTCCCGCAGATGCCCGGTGATGGCTGTCAGCGGCACCCCGGCGGCGTACAGCTCGGCCGCCACCGCCAACTCCTGCGGGGAGGGCACCAGGAACTCCTCGGGGCGTCCCGGAATGCGTTCCAGCACACCCAGTTCGCAGGCCTCGCCGACGGCGTCGTCGTCGGGCATGCCGCCGAACCGCGCGTTCAGCTCCTCCCGGCTGATCCGGGCCGCCTCCTCGTCGGTCCACGGCCCGTGTACTTCGGCGACCAGGCCCAGGACACCACCGAGCCCGCGCCCCGCGTCCCACGCCTCCAGGAGCTCCTTGATGGAGGCCAGGGTGTAACCGCGGTCCAGCAGGTCCGCGATCTGGCGCAGCCGCGCCAGATGCGTGTCGCGGTACACGTTGGAGCGGCCGCGGCGCTCCGGCTTCGGCAGCAGGCCACGGTCCTGGTACGCGCGGATCGTGCGCACTGTGGCGCCGCTGTGGTGTGCCAGATCCTCGATCCGGTACTCGGCTACTGCCTGATCGGACAATCCCGGCTCCCTACGACATCGCGGCTCTGCCGACCGCGCCGGCCGCGGCCCGGGCGGCAGGTGAGGCCGCGAGGTACTCGACCGCCCTGCGCAGCGAGCCCTCCTGCGAGGGATGGTACGACCGCCGGAAGGAGCGGGGTATGGCCGTGCCGGGCCCTCTCCACGTCGGCAGCGGCCCCGGGGCCACCACCCGGTGGTGCCGGCGCAGCGAATGGCGGCGCCGGTCGAAGGACACCCGGCGCCCGGCGATCGGGTGCGTACCGGCCGGGCCCGACCCCCGGCCCGGCCTCCGGTTCGGCTTCAGGCCGAGCCCCCGGTCCGGCCCCCGGTCCGGCTTCCGGGCAGGGTCCCGTTCAGGGTCCCGGTCCGGCCGTCGAGCCGAGGCGACCGGGCTCACAGCGGGGGGTCCAGCTTCGCGATCGCCCGCAGGGTGCGCGGGGCGAAGCGCGACATCCACAGGGCTGACTTGGACTCGGGGGTCACCGGTACCACGGCCTCGTTGCGCACCACGGCCCGCAGCACCGCCTCGGCCACCTTCTCCGGGGGGAAGTTGCGCAGCCCGTACAGCCGTGAGGAGCGTTCCTGGCGGCGCTTCTCCTCGGCGGCGTCCACCCCGGCGAAACGCGAGGTCGCCGTGATGTTGGTGTTGACGATGCCGGGGCAGATCGCGGAGACGCCGATGGATTGGGAGGCCAGCTCCGCGCGCAGGCACTGCGACAGCATCAGCACCGCGGCCTTCGAGGTGCTGTAGGCGGGCAGGGTCTTCGAGGGCAGGTACGCGGCCGCGGAGGCGGTGTTGACGATGTGGCCGCCCTGCCCGCGCTCGGCCATCTGCCGCCCGAAGATCCGGCAACCGTGGATGACGCCCCACAGGTTGACGTCCAGGACCTTCTTCCAGTCCTCGGAAGTGGTCTCCAAAAAGGGGCCCGACAGCCCGATGCCGGCATTGTTGACCAGCACGTCCACGATGCCGTACTCGGCCGCGACCTTCGCCGCGAGCTTCTCCATCGCCGCTTCGTCGCTGACGTCGGCGCATTCGCCCCAGGCCTCAGGGGCTCCGACGAGGCGTGCCATCTCCGCCGTGCGCGCCGCGCCCTCGGCGTCCCGGTCCACGGCCACCACCCGGGCCCCGGCTTCGGCGAAGGCGAAGGCAGTGGCCCGGCCGATGCCGCTGGCCGCGCCGGTCACCAGCACCAGCTGGCCGCCGAACCGGTCGGCGTACCGCCCCCGGGCCTTCCGCTCCGGGGCCCTCGCGGCGGGCTCCTCCCGGGCGGTGATGAAATCGGTGATCCAGGCGGCCAGCTGGTCCGGCCGGGTCCGCGGCACCCAGTGCTTTGCGGGCAGCGTCCGCCGCACCAGGTCGGGCGCCCACCGCTCCAGGTCGTCGTAGAGCCGCTCCGACAGGAAGGCGTCCCCGATCGGGGTGATCAGTTGGACCGGTACGTGGGCGTAGGCGTCGGAGCGGGGCCTGCGCAGCCGCGGCCGTACGTTGTCGCGGTAGAGCCAGGCCCCGTGCGCCGCGTCCGAGGGCAGCGAGGAGGTCGGGTAGGAGTCGGCCGGGACCTTCTCCAGGCGCTGGAGTATCCCCGGCCACCGCTTTCCGAGCGGTCCGCGCCAGGCCAGCTCCGGCAGGACGGGAGTGTGCAGCAGATACACGTACCAGGATTTGGCGCCCTGGCCGAGGAGCTGCGCGGCCCGGCGGGGGGTCGGCCGCGCCATCCGCCGCTTGATCCAGTGGCCGAAGTGGTCGAGGGAAGGACCCGAGATCGAGGTGAAGGAGGCGATCCGCCCCTCGGTGCGGGCGACCGTCGCGAACTCCCAGCCCTGTACCGAGCCCCAGTCGTGGCCGACCAGGTGCACCGGCCGGTCCGGGCTGACCGCGTCCGCCACCGCCAGGAAGTCGTCGGTCAGCTTCTCCAGGGTGAAGCCGCCGCGCAGCGGCTCCGGCGCCGTGGAGCGGCCGTGCCCACGCACGTCGTAGAGCACCACGTGGAAGCGTGCCGCCAGGCGCTCGGCCACCTCGGACCAGACCTCCTTGCTGTCCGGGTAGCCGTGCACCAGCACCACGGTCGGCCGGCCGGCCTCCCCCAGCTCGACGACGCACAGCTCCACCCCGCCGGTGCTCACCCGGCGCTCGCGCGCCCCTGCCGGCCGCGCCACCGCCCCCGCCTCCTGCGCCCCGCCGGTTCCGCTGACGTCCCTGCTGCTCATCCCGCTCATGCTGCCTTCTCCTCGGCCCAGCGCCGCACGTGCGGCAGATCGTCGTCCAGCCAGTACGCGCTCTCCTCAGGGTCCCGCGAATCGGTGACCACGAGGATCTCCTCGAACTTCGCGCCGGTGCCCCGGAAGCCCAGATGCGGCTCCACCGCCCACAGCCCCGGCTGCGGGGGATGGTCGGAGAAGCGGTACGGGCTCCACAGCGGGGACCAGCCCTCGCGGTGGCCGTGCAGCACATCGGCGGCCAGGCCCTTCAGGGACTGGGTGCCGAACCCGAACGCGGTCGGCGCCCAGCGGCGCTCCCGCACCCGGTCCACCTTGTGCGCGATCACGCCGAAGGGATAGGCGCGGTGCCGGTTTGCGTATCCCTGCCGGGTCATCAGCCGCTCGACGTCCTCGTATATCTCGCGCAGGGAGCGCCGCTCCCTGACCTGTTCCAGGATCAGCTCACGGTGCGCCTGCAGGTCCGACATCAGCCGGTCCTGCACCGGATTGAGGCCGAGGCTGCCCGAGTACCCGATGTCGGCCGTGTACCCCTTGTGGACCGGCGCCATGTCGAGGATGAACGGCATCCCCGGCTCCAGCTTCCGGTTCGTCGGGAAGAACTGCAGAGGGATCCTGAAGCCGGCGAAGGCTGTCCGGTCCCCGAACCAGGCGAACGGCAGGTGGAACCAGTCCCGCACGCCGCGCTCGCGCAGCCACTCCCGCTGCATCCGCGCCGCCTCCCGCTCGGTCACACCGGGCCGCAGCTGCGCGGCGACGGCCTCCGCGCAGGCGTAGGAGAGGCGCTGCACTTCCCTGAACCCGCTCAGGTCGGCGGTGAGTTGTGCGGTGCGCTGCTTGGTGTCCCCAGTCATGCCGCCGTCCGTCCTGTAGCCGTACGCGCCCGTAAGTTGACACTGATGAATGTGACAATGACCAGAGATCACGTCAAGGCCCGTGCACGGACCTGTGGACAAACCTGTCCGGGACACATCAGCCTCGAGTACGGGTCCGTACGCCGGAAGGCGGAGAAGGTATCCAGCTCCAGGTCTGACGTTTCCGGCCGCCCGCGCCACTAACGTCGGTGCCGTGACTGTCATTGCGACCGAAAGCCTGAGCAAGCGGTACCCCCGAGTGACCGCTCTCGACCGGCTCTCCCTGGACATCGGGCCCGGTGTGACCGGCCTCGTGGGTGCCAATGGAGCCGGCAAGTCCACGCTGATCAAGATCCTGCTGGGACTGTCCCCTGCCACCGAGGGCAGCGCCGCGGTGCTCGGCCTCGACGTCGCCACGCACGGCAACGCGATCCGTGAACGCGTCGGCTACATGCCCGAGCACGACTGCCTGCCACCTGACGTCTCGGCCACCGAGTTCGTCGTCCACATGGCACGCATGTCGGGCCTGCCGCCGACCGCCGCCCGTGAACGGACCGCCGACACCCTGCGCCACGTGGGGCTCTACGAGGAGCGCTACCGGCCCATCGGCGGCTACTCCACCGGCATGAAGCAGCGGGTCAAACTCGCCCAGGCGCTGGTGCACGACCCGCAGCTGGTCCTCCTCGACGAGCCCACCAACGGGCTCGACCCGGTCGGCCGCGACGAGATGCTCGGCCTGATCCGGCGCATCCACACGGACTTCGGCATTTCGGTCCTGGTCACCTCGCACCTCCTCGGTGAGCTGGAGCGCACCTGCGACCACGTCGTGGTCGTCGACGGCGGCAAACTGCTGCGGTCGAGCTCCACCAGCGACTTCACCCAGATCACCACGACCCTCGCGGTCGAGGTCACCGACTCGGAAGTGCACCCGGACGGCACCGCAGCCCTGCGCACCGCGCTCACCGCGGCCGGCATCACCCTCCTCAAGGCCGTGGAGCAGGGTCTGCCCGGAGCGGGCCACGTGGTCCTCGTCGAGGCCACCGGCGACCAGACCTACGACACGGTCCGGGACACCGTCGCCGATCTGGGCATCGGTCTGGTCCGCATGGAGCAGCGCCGGCACCACATCGCGGAGGTCTTCCGCGACAACGACCAGACCGCCCAGCAGAAGGGAGCCGGTTCCGATGGCGCCTGACACCTCGACCCAGATCCACAACATCGGCTACCGGTCCTACGACGGGGCCCGGCTCGGCCGCGCGTACGCCCGCACGTCGCTGTTCTCGCAGTCCCTGCGCGGGGCCTACGGACTCGGCCGCTCCGCCAAGTCCAAGGTCCTGCCGATGCTCCTCTTCGCGGTGATGTGCGTTCCCGCACTGATCATCGTCGCCGTGGCCATCGCCGTTCCGGGCTCCACCGAACTGCCGATCAAGTACACGACGTACGCGCTGACCACCCAGGTGATCATCGGGCTGTACCTGGCCTCCCAGGCACCCCAGTCGGTCTCCCGCGACCTGCGGTTCAAGACGGTGCCGCTCTACTTCTCCCGGCCCATGGAACGCGTCGACTACGTCCTGGCCAAGTACGCCGCCATGGCGTCGGCCCTGTTCATCCTCACCGCCACCCCGCTGCTGATCATGTGGATCGGCTCGCTGCTGGCGAAATTCGACTTCGCTGACCAGACCAAGGGATTCGGACAGGGACTGGTGTCGGTACTCCTGCTGTCGCTGCTCTTCGCCGGCCTCGGGCTGGTCATGGCCGCGCTCACCCCCCGCCGCGGGTTCGGCGTCGCCGCCATCATCGCCGTGCTCCTGATCCCCTACGGCGCGGTGACCGCCGTCCAGGGCATCGCCTGGAACACCGGCAACGCCGGCGCCATCGACTGGATGGGCCTCTTCTCCCCGATCACCCTGATCGACGGGTTCCAGACGGCCTTCCTCGGCGCGACCTCGGCCTTCCCCGGCGGCGAGGGCCCCCCGGCCGGCACCGGCTTCCTCTACCTGCTCGTCATCCTCGGCCTCATCGCCGGCTCCTACGCCGCCCTGATGGCCCGCTACCGGAAGGCCGGGCTGTGACCACCATCGACATCGACCACGCCTCGCGCTGGTTCGGGAACGTCGTCGCCGTGAACGACGTCACCATGCGGATCGGCCCCGGAGTCACCGGGCTGCTGGGCCCCAACGGAGCCGGCAAGTCCACGCTCATCAACATGATGGGGGGCTTCCTCGCTCCCTCCACCGGCACCGTCACCCTCGACGGGCAGCCGATCTGGCGCAACGAGCAGATCTACCGGCAGGTCGGGGTCGTTCCCGAGCGCGAGGCCATGTACGACTTCCTCACCGGCCGGGAGTTCGTCGTAGCCAACGCCGAACTGCACGGCCTGGACGACGCCGCCGCCCAGCGGGCCCTGGCCACCGTCGAGATGGAGTACGCGCAGGACCGCAAGATCTCCACCTACTCCAAGGGCATGCGGCAGCGGGTGAAGATGGCCTCCGCGCTCGTCCACGACCCGTCCGTGCTGCTGCTGGACGAACCGTTCAACGGCATGGACCCGCGCCAGCGCATGCAGCTCATGGACCTGCTGCGGCGCATGGGAGACGCCGGGCGCACCGTCCTGTTCTCCTCCCACATCCTGGAAGAGGTCGAGCAGCTGGCCTCGCACATCGAGGTCGTGGTCGCCGGTCGGCACGCCGCATCCGGCGACTTCCGCAAGATCCGCCGCCTGATGACGGACCGCCCGCACCGCTACCTCGTCCGCTCCTCCGACGACCGGGCCCTCGCCGCCGCCCTGATCGCCGACCCCTCCACCGCCGGCATCGAGGTCGACCTGAAGGAAGGCGCGCTGCGCATCCAGGCCGTCGACTTCGGCCGTTTCACCGAGCTGCTGCCACGGGTGGCCCGGGAGCACGGCATCCGGCTGATGACGGTCTCGCCTTCGGACGAGTCACTCGAATCGGTCTTCTCCTACCTCGTCGCGGCCTGAAAGGAGCTGGCACCCGATGTACAACCCCACCGTTGCCCGGCTCACCTACCGGGCCCTGCTCGGCCGCCGCCGCGCGCTGATCCTCTTCGCGCTGCCGGCCCTGCTGATCGTCATCGCCTTCGCCGTCCGCGCCTTCACCGGCGTGGACGACAAGGTCGCGGCCGACCTCCTCGGGGGCTTCGCCCTCGCCACGATGGTCCCGCTGATCGGTGTCATCGCCGGTACCGGAGCCATCGGCCCGGAGATCGACGACGGCTCGATCGTCTACCTGCTCTCCAAGCCGGTGAAGCGGCCGACGATCATCATGACCAAGCTGATCGTGGCGATCGCCGTCACCATGGCCTTCTCCGCGATCCCCACGTTGATCGCCGGCTTCATCCTCAACGGCAACGGCCAGCAGATCGCCGTCGCCTACACCGTCGCCGCGCTGGTCGCCTCGATCGCCTACAGCGCGCTCTTCCTGCTCCTGGGCACCGTCAGCCGCCACGCCGTCGTCTTCGGCCTGGTCTACGCCCTGATCTGGGAGTCGCTCTTCGGCAGCCTGGTCTCCGGTGCCAAGACCCTCAGCGTCCAGCAGTGGGCCCTCTCCCTCGCCGAGAAGATCGCGGGTGAGGGGTACGTGGACGCCACCGTGGCCCTGCCCACCGCCGCGGCCCTGCTCTGCGCGGTCACCGTGGGCGCCACCCTCTACGCGGGCCAGCGCCTGCGACGCCTCACCCTGGCGGGTGAGGAGTAGGACCGCCGCCGCATCCCGGCGCATCCCTGCGAGGCCCGTGCCCCGCCCGGCCCACCGGCCGGGCGGGGCACAGCTCTGCGCGGCATCATCGGGGCATGACCGAGCACCCCGAGCCGGAGCCGTCCAGGCCGTTGCGGTCCTGGATACGCTCCTCGCCCGGTACGCACGTCTGGCTGCTGATCATCGCCATCACCAGCGTCATCGTCGTGATCGCCCCGGACCGGGTCGAGCACGTCCTGCTCCACCGCAACAGCAGCAATATCCACGAGCTCGTCCAGCATCCGGTCCGCGCGCTCCTCAGCAGCGCCTTCTGGATCGAGAACCCCGCCTCGCTGGCCTTCTATGCGGTCATGTTCGAGGTCTTCCACGCCCCCGTCGAGCGGTGGCTCGGCACCCTGCGCTGGATCGTGATCATCGTGACCGCCCACGTCGTCGCCACCCTCGTCAGTCAGAAGGTCCTTCTGACGGCCATCCAGGACCACCGCGCTCCGCGCAGCATGACCCACGTGGTGGACATCGGGGTCAGCTACGGACTCGCGGCAGCCGCCGGGGTCCTGACCTACCGGATACCCGGCCCCTGGCGGTGGTTCTACCTCGCCGGGGTGATCGTCTTCTTCGGGGTCCCACTCACCGCCGGCGGCACGTTCACCGACCTGGGCCACGCCATCGCCCTCTCGGTCGGCCTGCTCTCCTGGCCGCTCACCCGCCATCGGGTTTCACGTGAAACAACGTCTCGTTTCACGTGAAACCTTCCACCGGATGCCCCGACGATCCGCGGAAATTCGCTGGTACGAGACGTGCAGCGCGGGCAGAGTGAAGGGTGCGGGGAGCAACAAAAAAGGTCCGGAGCAGCCAATTCGAGCGCGCCTTGCGGCGCGGGCTGATCCGGACCTTCCCCGTTCCCGGACGGAGCCGTCAGGCGGCGCCCAGCAAGCGTTCCAGCACCACGGCGATGCCATCCTCCTCATGGGAGGTGGTCACCTCGTCGGACACCGCCTTGAGCTCGGCATGGGCATTGGCCATCGCCACCCCGTGCGCCGCCCATCCGAACATCGGGATGTCGTTGGGCATGTCCCCGAAGGCGATCGTCTCCGCTGCCTTCACCCCCAGCCGGCGCGCCGCGAGCGACAGGCCGGTGGCCTTGGTCAGCCCCAGCGGCAGGATCTCGACGATGCCGGCCCCGGCCATCACGATGTCGACCAGGCCGCCCGCGGTCTGCCGGGCCGCCGTGACCAGCGCGTCGTCGTCCAGTCCGGGGTGCTGGATGTACAGCTTGTTGAGCGGAGCCGTCCACACCGCCGCAAGGTCATCCAGGTACACGGCCGGCAGCCCCTCCTGCGTCCGGTAGCCGGGCCCTATCAGCACCTCGCCGTCCAGCCCGTCCCGGCTGGCGGCCACGGCCAGCGGACCGATCTCGGCCTCGATCTTGGACAGCGCCAGACCGGCGAGCTGCCGGTCCAGGGTCACCGAGGTCAGCAGCCGGTGCGCACCCGCGTCGTACACCTGCGCACCCTGCCCGCATACGGCGATGCCCTGGTAGCCGAGGTCGTCCAGCACATGCCGCGTCCAGGGCACGGACCGGCCGGTGACGATGATGTGCGCGGCGCCCGCCACGGTGGCGGCGGTCAGCGCCTCGCGGGTGCGTTCCGACACGGTGCCGTCGCCACGCAGCAGCGTGCCGTCGAGATCGGTCGCGACGAGCTTGTACGGGAAGGGAGCCGGACTCACTTGGCGATCGGCTCCAGGAATTCGCGACCGCCAAGGTAGGGGCGGAGCGCCTGGGGCACCCGGACCGTGCCGTCGGCCTGCTGGTGGTTCTCCAGAATGGCCACGATCGTGCGCGGGACCGCGCAGAGGGTGCCGTTCAGGGTGGACAGCGGCTGCGTCTTCTTGCCGTCGCGGTAGCGGATCGACAGACGGCGTGCCTGGTAGCCGTTGCAGTTCGACGCCGAGGTCAGCTCGCGGTACTTGCCCTGGGTCGGGATCCACGCCTCGCAGTCGAACTTGCGCGAGGCGGAGGCCCCGAGGTCACCGGTGGCGACGTCGATCACCTGGAACGGCAGCTCCAGGCTGGTCAGCCACTGCTTCTCCCACTCCAGGAGGCGCTGGTGCTCGGCCTCGGCGTCCTCCGGCGCGACGTACGAGAACATCTCGACCTTGTCGAACTGGTGGACGCGGAAGATGCCCCGGGTGTCCTTGCCGTAGGTACCGGCCTCGCGGCGGAAGCACGGGGAGAAGCCGGCGTACCGCAGCGGCAGCTTGTCGGCGTCGATGATCTCGTCCATGTGGTACGCCGCGAGCGGGACCTCGGAGGTGCCGACCAGGTAGAAGTCGTCCTTCTCCAGGTGGTACACGTTCTCCGCGGCCTGGCCGAGGAAGCCGGTGCCCTCCATGGCCCGCGGGCGGACCAGGGCGGGGGTGAGCATCGGGATGAACCCGGCCTCGGTGGCCTGGGCGATGGCCGCGTTCACCAGGGCCAGCTCCAGCAGGGCGCCCACGCCGGTGAGGTAGTAGAAGCGCGAGCCCGAGACCTTCGCGCCGCGCTCGACGTCGATGGCGCCGAGCGACTCGCCCAGCTCCAGGTGGTCCTTGGGCTCGAAGCCCTCGGCGGCGAAGTCGCGGATGGTGCCGTGCGTCTCCAGGACGGTGAAGTCCTCCTCGCCGCCGACCGGGACGTCCTCGTGGACGATGTTCCCGAGCTTGAGCAGGAGCTGCTTGGCGGCCTCGTCGGCCTCGTTCTGCTCGGCCTCGGCCGCCTTGACGTCCTGCTTGAGCTGGTCGGCCTTCTTCAGCAGCTCGGCCCGCTCCTCCGGAGAGGCCTTGGGGATGAGCTTGCCGAGCGACTTCTGCTCGTTGCGCAGTTCGTCGAAGCGCATGCCGGAGGACCTGCGGCGCTCGTCGGCGGAGAGCAGTGCGTCGACGAGTTCGACGTCCTCTCCACGGGCGCGCTGCGAGGCGCGGACACGGTCGGGGTCTTCACGGAGCAGCCGGAGGTCAATCACGCCCTCCAGGCTACCGGGCTGGGCTTCGGGGGATCACATCGATATCACGCTGCGTGTCAGTATGTCCCGATTGCGGCTAATGGATAAGTCTTGCTGTCTGACGGGAACTGGCCGTTCTCCCACGGTCAATAAAAGCGGCGCCATTCGCCGAAATGGGGCACAGTGGGAGTTGCCGGGCGGTCCCTGAACAGGGGCGGAAGCGGTTCTTGTCCACAGGAATTCCGTTCGCCGGCAGCTTATCCACAGGCTGTGCGCCGCCTCTGTGGACACGGAAAGAGATCATTCCTGATCCGCTCGTGCGCTGAGGGAATGCGGGTTCAAACCACCCCCACACACTCATTCGGGTGGGAATGACTCGCTCCAAAGGGTTGATCGGCGATGTACGGGTGACGGCGTTCACCTACCGCTCCCCAGCGCGAAACCTGGGCTCCCGACCGATTTGTCGACCTTGTCGCGCCACAGTGTCGACTTGTCCCCAGGACTTGGCTCTACCTGTGGATAACTCTGTGGACAGTGGACGAAGCCCTAGGCCCGGCCGTCGAGGCAGCGTGTCAGCCAGTCCGATGCCGCCGTGAACGCGCCGTCGGAGGTCCCCGCAGGGAGGTTTGGCAGATCACCCTGAGCGACACCGGCCCGCGGATAGGACCCGAGGAAGCGGACCTCCGGGCAGGTCCGCTTGAGGCCCATCAGGGCTTCACCGACCCGGCGGTCGGAGACGTGCCCCTCGGCATCGACGGCGAAGCAGTAGTTGCCGATCCCCTCACCGGTCGGCCGGGACTGGATCAGCATCAGGTTGACCCCCCGCACGGCGAACTCCTGAAGCAGCTCCAGCAGCGCACCCGGGCGGTCGGCGCGCAGCCACAGCACCACGGAGGTCTTGTCCGCACCGGTCGGGGCGGAGGGCCGGGCGGGACGTCCCACCAGGACGAACCGGGTCTCCGCGTTCTCCGCGTCGTGGATCTCGGTGATCAGCGGGACGAGCCCGTAGGTGGCGGCGGCGAACTCACCAGCGAAGGCGGCGTCGAATCGGCCTTCCTGGACCTGCCGGGCGCCGTCGGCGTTCGAGGCGGCCGATTCCCACACCGCGTCGGGCAGATTCGCCCGCAGCCAGTTGCGCACCTGGGGCTGGGCCACCGGGTGCCCGGTGACCGTCTTGACGTCGGACAGGGCCGTGCCCGGGCGCACCAGCAGGGCGAAGGCGATCGGAAGGAGCACCTCGCGGTAGATCATCAGCGGTTCGCCGGAGGCGAGTTCGTCGAGGGTGGCGGTGACCCCGCCCTCCACCGAGTTCTCGATCGGGACCAGGGCGGCAGCAGCCTCCCCGTTGCGCACGGCGTCCAGTGCGGCCGGGACCGACACCATCGGGACGAGTTCCCGGGTCGCGGCTTCCGGCAGCGTGCGCAGGGCGGCTTCGGTGAAAGTGCCCTGGGGTCCGAGATACGTGTAACGGGTGGCCGACATGTGATCAGCCTAATGCCGGGGCACCCGCCGACGGGGTGCTGTTCACCCTTCGAGCAGCCGCTGCCCCACGTACTCGCCGGAGCGCGGGCCCGGCGGGACGGCGTACAGGCCGCTCGACTCGTGACGGATGAACGCCGACAGGGCGTCCCCGCGGTCGAGCTTGCGCTGGACGGGGACGAAGCCGCGCAGCGGATCGGCCTGCCAGCAGATGAAGAGGAGCCCGGCGTCGGGAGCTCCGTCCGGCCCGATGCCGTCGTGGAAGGAGAAGGGGCGGCGCAGCATGGCGGCTCCGCCGTTCTGCTCGGGCGCCGAGATCCGGGCGTGCGCATTGGACGGGATGACGGGCTTGCCGTCGGGGCCGAGTTTGTCCAGGGCGAGCTCCGTGGTCTCGCTGCCGCCGGTCAGCGGGGCGCCGGTGGCCTTGCTGCGTCCGATCACCTGTTCCTGCTGGGTGAGGGACTGCCGGTCCCAGTCGTCGAGGAGCATCCGGATGCGCCGGACGACCGCGTACGATCCCCCGCCCATCCAGGAGTGCTCCGCAGGGCCGGGACCCGCGGCGGGAACGAAGATCCGCCGGTCGAAGTCGGGCTCCGAGGGCTTCGGGTTGCCGGTGCCGTCGACCTGGCCCATGAGGTTGCGTGCGGTCATCGGGGAGGCCGTGGCGCCGGGGGACCGGTTGAAGCCGTTCATCTGCCAGCGCACCCGCGCCGCTTCACCGGCGTCCTTCTGCAGTGCCCGTAGCGCGTGGAAGGCCACCAGCCCGTCGTCCGCGCCGATCTGCACCCACAGGTCGCCGTTGCTGCGGCGGTCGTCGATCCGGTCGGCGGAGAAGACCGGGAGGGGGTCGAGGGCCGGGGGACGGCGGGCGGCAAGTCCCGTGCGGTCGAAGAAGGAGTGCCCGAAGCCGAACGTGACGGTGAGGGAGGACGGCCCGGCGTCGAGTGCGATCCCGGTGTCCCCGTGGGGGGCGGCCTCACCCGCCATGAGTCGGCGCGCCGTCTCGGACCAGCGCCGCAGCAGGGCGGCCGCCTCCGTACGGCCCGCTCCGGCGGCGAGGTCGAAGGCGACGAGGTGACCCTTGGCCTGCAGGGGCGTGGTGATGCCGGCCTGGTGGTCGCCCTGGAAGGCGACCTGGGTGGCTCCGAGGGCCGAGGCACTCCCGCCGGAGCCGCCCGGGGAGTCGGCCTCGGAGCTTCCGAGTGCGGAGTGGGCGAGGGCCCCGCCGGCGCCGCCGAGCACGAGCCCGGTGGCGCCCGCGGCGCCGACCGTACCCAGCAGGCGGCGGCGGGAGATCTCGATGTCGGTCTTGCTGTCGGTCACGCTGATCAGCCGATCTTCACGGTCTTCTGCACGGTCGTCTGGTCGATGTCCGAGCTGCGGACGGTCACGTCGATCCGCCACTCGCCGGCGAGCGGCAGCTGGACCCCCGAGGAGCTCCAGTGCCCTGGGCCGGCCCGGTCGGGAATGAGCGGCAGCGGGCCGATGTCCTTGGCGGGGAGGGTGAAGGCCACCTTGATCTCGGGCAGGTCGAGGGGCTTGCCGTCCGGAGCCTCGGCCCAGAGGTGGAGGGTGTTGGCGCCGACCCGGCCGGGATCGAGTTCGAGCCGCACCTCGCCCTTTCCGTTCCGGCCGCCGGTGTCGAAGGGCAGGGTGACCTTGATGGCCCGGTCGGGCACGGCTGCGGCCGTGGATCCCCGGCTCGCCTCCTGCTCCACGGCCCGGCCGGGCTCGGTGCTGGTGAGGACCGTGGTGACGGCGAGCAGGACCACGGCGATACCCGCCTCGGCCAGCACTGAGCGGCGCAGGCCGGTGCGGTCCGGGTCGGAGTCGCGCACCCGCTTCTCCTGCGCCCGTTCACGGGCGGCGCGCTGACGGGCCAGCTGGGCTGCGCGCCGGGGGTCCGCCGGGACGGTGACGGGCTCTGTTTCACGTGAAACATCGCGCGGCGCGACCACCTTGACCGGCTTCGCCGTATCGGCGGAGACGGCGAGCCGACCGGTCCACTTCCGCGACAACCAGGCGACACCGAGCAGGACGGCGACGAGTCCGACCTTGAGGACCAGCAGCCGCCCGTAGTCGGTACCGGTGAGGGCGGACCAGCTGCCGAGCTGGCGCCAGGCCTGGTAGACGCCGGTGACGGCGAGCACCACGACGCTGACGAAGGCGACGGTCGAGAACCGCCGTACGGCCTCGCGCTCCATACCGGGCGCCGAGTGCAGGGCGACCAGCAGCGTGGCGAGACCGCCCAGCCAGGCGGCCACCGCCAGCAGGTGCAGGATGTCGACGGGCATGGCGACGGCCGACTGGATGCCGGTGGACGCATGCTCGGACAGGGCCCAGGTGGCGGCGATGCCCGCCGAGACGACCGTGCCGCCGATGGCCAGACCGAAGGTCAGGTCGCTGGTGTCCGTGTCCCCCGCGTCGGCTCCGGCGCCCTCGCCCTTCCCGCTCCCCTTGTCCTGCGGGGCTGCGGCGGAAGCCTGCAGGCGCCGCGCGTAGACGCCGAACAGCACGGCGATGAAGAGGGCGGCGGCGCCCAGCAGCAACAGCCGGGAGACGAGGGAGGCGCCGGTCTTGGTCTCCAGGACAGCCCTCAGCCCGTTCAGGTCGAAGGCGTCGGCGAACTTCCCGGAGCCCGTGTACGGCGTGCGCAGCACCAGCATGGTGAGGGTGGCGGCGGTCAGGGTGACCCAGGCGCGCACGACGAGCTTCTGGAGCGGGCGCTGCGCAGCACCCCGGCGCCAGCAGAGCAGGATGAACGCGCAGCCGCCGACGAGCACGCTGAATCCCGCGTAGGCGGCGTAGCGGGCGACCCCGTACGCGATGCCGACCGGGCCGCCGCCCGCCTGACGGGTGGGCAGGGTGACGCTGGTGGCGGAGGGGGCGCCGATGGAGAAGGTGAAGGCCCCGGAGATCGGATGGCTGTCGGCCGAAACGGCCTGCCAGGCGACGGTGTAGGTGCCGCCCGGGAGGCCGGAGTGCAGGGCGGTGCCGTACCGGATGACGTTCCCGCTGCACATGTCGCGCAGTTCGCCGGTGTCGACCCGCCGGCCCTGCGGGTCCAGGACGCGGATGGAGTCGCCGTCCATGGCGACCTGCTCGGAGAAGGAGAGGGTGACCTGGGAGGGGGCCGTGGCGACCACCGCCCCGTCCTGGGGGTCGCTCGCGGTGAGTGCGGCGTGCGCCGTGGCCGGGGAGGCCGCGGTGAACAGGGTTGCCAGCAAGGTTGCGAGGACCAGCGCGAGCCGCGGCAGCAGTGCCGTGGCGCGGACGCGGGCCGCGGAGGGGGCGGAGGCGGTGGCCGTCATGGCGTGTCAGTCCCTCGGTCCGTCAGTGGGCGTTGGAGTGCTGCGCGGTGTACGTCCGTTCCTTCACGTCGAGCTCGACCTTGACGGGGCCGGCCTTCTCGAAACGCAGCTCGACGGTGACCTTGTCGCCGACCTTCGGGGTGCTCTTGAGCCCCATGAACATGACGTGGTTGCCGCCGCGCTCCAGCTTCAGCTCGCCGTTCGCCGGCACGTCCATGGAGGGGACCTGCTGCATCTTCTGGTCCTTGGTCTCGTGGATCTGGAGATCGTCGGAGAGCGGGGACGTCACGCCGGTGAGCTTGTCGGCGGTCTCGGAGTCGTTCTTGATGACCATGAAGGCGCCGGCCATCTTGTCGTTGACGGGCTCGGGCATGAAGGCACCGCTCACCGCCAGCTTCGGCGCGGCCGCTGCATCCCCGGCGGAACCGGAGCCCGCGTCCGAGTCGGAGGAGGAGCAGCCGGATATGACGAGCGCTGCTGCCAGGGAGAGACCGGCGGCGAGCGTACGGGTGGTGCGGGTACGGGTGGTGCGGGCGGTCACGGGTTCTCTCCCTTGATGAGCTTCGGCAGGTCCTTGGTGTAGTCGTCGACGGTCGCGGCCTCGCCGTAGAGGACGTAGCCCTCGTCGGTCTTGGGCGAGAACGCGATGACCTGGGCGCCGTGCATGGAGACGACGCTGCCGTCGGCCTCCTTCTTGGCGGCCTCGATGCCGATGCCGAGGGTGTGTGCGGCGGCCTGGATGGTGGCGAAGTCCCCGGTCAGGCCGGTGAAGGCCGGGTCCTGGGCGTTCAGCCACGCGCCGAGGGACTCCGGGGTGTCCCGTTCGGGGTCGGTGGTGACGAAGACGACCCGGAGGTTGTCCTGGTCGGCCTTCGGGAGTGCCTTCTTGGCGATGGCGATGTTGCTCATCGTCAGCGGGCACACGTCGGGGCAGTTGGTGTAGCCGAAGTAGATGAGCGTCGGCTTGCCCTTGGTCTGCTCGCGCAGGTTCCACGGCTTGCCGGCGGTGTCCGTGAGGACCAGGTCCGGCTTGCTGAAGGGGCGGTCCAGGACGGTCGCGGCCTTGGTGCCGTTCTGGCCGCCGGAGATCTGCTGGACCGCATCGGTCTTGGCGGGCTCGCCGCCGCAGGCGGAGAGGGCGAGTGCGGCCGCCGCCACGAGGGCGGCGACCGTCACACGTGTGGTGCGCATGAAGAGGTCCCTGGGATCGGGGATGGGAGGAGCGGTGGACCGACGGTGCCCGCGAGGGCACGCGGGTCAGGAGGTGCGGCGGCGCGAGGCGACCCCGAAGGCCACCCCGCCCAGTCCGACGACGATGCCCGCGACGCCCAGGACGCGGGCGGTGGTGTCGGAGGAGTGGGCGGCGGAGGCCTCGTCGTGGCCGTCCTTCGCCTCGTCGCCGCTCTTGTCGCCGGTGTTCTTGTCGTCGGCCTTGGCACCGGTGGCGTGGTGGTCGTCGCCCTTGGCGGCCGTCAGCTTCAGCACCGGCGCCGGGTTCTGCGGCTCCGCCGCGCCCTCCTTGCCCTCTTCGATCCAGCGGACGACCTCGCCGTTGTCGTAGGTCTGGACGGCCTTGATGACCATCCGGTCGGCGTTCTCGGGCAGCTTGCCGACGGAGAGCGGGAACTGCTGGAACTTGCCGGACTCGATCTTGCCGCCGGACCAGGTCACCTTGGTGACGGCCTCGTTGATCTGCTTGCCGTGCACGGTGAGCGGCTTGTCGAGCTTGGTCTTCTCCACGTTCACGGTCCAGCCCGGGATGTCCTGCGGCATGACCGAGGTGAGCGGCTGGTCGATCGGGAAGTTGACCTCGAGCTGGGTCGTCGAGGCGTTGTCGCGCTCGTTGGGGACCTTGAAGTTGATGGTCGCGTACCCGCCCTGGGTGGCCTCCCCGACGGGCTGCACGCTGACGTGGGCGAAGGCGGTGCCGGAGAGGAGGAGGACGGAGCCGGCGGCGAGGGCGGCGGCGGCGAAGGAGACGCGAGAGGTCGTCGTCATGGCAGGAACACTCCACGGAAGCAGGGGTGACGGTGCTCCGCGCACGGGCGCGCGCGGAGTTCGCGGCACCGGGCTCCCGGTGGATGTCCGGGCAGGGGCGCCGCGTCAGGCTGCGAGAACGAAGGCCGTGGGCGGCCCGCGCCTGATCACCGCGTGCTGGAGCGTCTCCCGGCCGGTGGCGGCAGGGGGGTCGGCCGCGGTCCGCGGGGCCCGCGGGTCCCGGCCGGGCGCGGCGGGCAGCCCGCCGCCGAAGGCGCGTACGAGGGCCAGTGCGGTCCGCAGCGCACGGACCGGGGCGGCTTCACCGGTCAGCCGGGAGAGTTCGACCAGCCGGGACAGCGCGGTGTCGCCGCGTCCGAGCAGCCAGCCCGCGGCCAGCGCTGCCAGCAGGTGCCCGATCAGCATGGCCGGGCTGAGCAAGCCGGACCCGGGCGCCGGGACGGCCGCGTGTGCCAGGTGGGCGTGCGCGGCCTGGCCCTGGTGCAGGGACTGCGCGGCCAGGGCGGCCGGGTCCAGGCCGGCGGCCTCCACGATCCGCCGGGCGTCGGCCGGATCCAGGGGTACGGAGTTCCCCCCGCACACCAGTTGCGCGGCGAGCGCCGCGAGCGAGGTGTCGGAGGAGCCGGCCGGGGCCTGGGCGGCCGCGGCGCCGTGCTGGCCGAGGCCGAAGAGCGTGTGCAGGCCCACCTGCCCGGCGGCGAGAGCGCCGGCGATGCCGGGGAGCGTGCGGGCACGCCCGGCGAACGGCGCCGCGACTGCGAAAACGGCCAGGAACCCGAGGCCGAGGGACCACCAGGGCACGGTGGCGCAGGAAGCCAGCGCGTGCCCCACCGCGGCCAGCACGACGCAGACCGCGGTGAAAACCGCGGTCCGGGCGAGCCGGAGGCCGGCTCCGGCGTGCTGGGTGTGGGGGGCAGTCATGGCCGGGCCATCATCGCACTGCGCCTGCTCCCTGCCTACGGCAGGTCGTGCAAGGTGCCTGGAGTTCCGCTGCACGACGGCCCGCATACACCGCCGCCCGGGAGAGCCGCATCGGCTGAACGAGGGTTGAGGGGACGTCGGGGGCCGCTCAGGCGCTTACGGTCACCCTCGGGCGGCAATAGGTAACCGTATGAGCATCTGGTGGTCTCTCCACTTGAGGCGCGACGCTGCGAGCGTGCCGCTCGCCAGGCGACTGCTGCTGGGGACGATGGAGACCGCGGGGGTGGACCCGGACATCTCCTTCGACCTCTCGGTGGCCCTGACCGAGGCGTGTGCCAACGCGGTGGAGCACGGCGGGGGCGGCGGCGCCGTGGAGGGGACCGGGGCGTACGACGTCACGGCCTACCTCGACGGGGACCGCTGCCGCATCGAGGTGACCGACTCGGGCCCGGGATTCCCGCCCGCGACGGTGGCCCGCCGCAGACCCTGCCTTGCCGAGAACGGCCGGGGGCTGCACCTGATCGCCGAGCTGGCCGACCACGTCCGCCTGCGCAACCGGCCCGGCCGCGGGGGCGCGGTGCTGAGCTTCGACAAGACGCTGAAGTGGCGTGACGGCGCACTGCTCAAGGTGTCGTAGACGGCGCGAAGGGCGGGACCCGTCGGGGTCCCGCCCTTCGTCGTGACAGGCGGGGCGTCAGCCCTTGAGGCGCGCCATCCAGGCCTCGACCTCGTCCGAGGTGCGGGGCAGGCCGGCCGACAGGTTCCGGTTGCCGTCCTCCGTGACGAGGATGTCGTCCTCGATCCGCACGCCGATGCCGCGGTACTCCTCCGGCACGGTCAGGTCGTCGGCCTGGAAGTACAGACCGGGCTCCACCGTGAGGCACATGCCCGGCTCCAGCGTGCCGTCCACGTATGCCTCGGTGCGCGCGGCGGCGCAGTCGTGGACGTCCATGCCGAGCATGTGGCCGGTGCCGTGCAGGGTCCAGCGGCGCTGCAGGCCGAGTTCCAGGACGCGCTCCACCGGGCCCTCCAGCAGGCCCCACTCGACGAGCTTCTCGGCCAGCACGTGCTGGGAGGCGTCGTGGAAGTCCCGGAACTTGGCGCCCGGCTTGACGGCCGCGATGCCCGCCTCCTGCGAGGCGTAGACCGCGTCGTAGATCTTCCGCTGGATGTCGGTGTACCTGCCGTTGATCGGCAGCGTGCGCGTGACGTCGGCGGTGTAGAGGGAGTGGGTCTCCACGCCCGCGTCGAGCAGCAGCAGGTCGCCGGAGCGGACGTCGCCGTCGTTGCGGACCCAGTGCAGGGTGCAGGCGTGCGGGCCGGCGGCGCAGATGGAGCCGTAGCCGATGTCGTTGCCCTCGACCCGCGCACGCAGGAAGAAGGTGCCCTCGATGTAGCGCTCGGACGTGGCCTCGGCCTTGTCGAGCACCTTCACGACGTCCTCGAAGCCGCGGACGGTGGAGTCGACGGCCTTCTGCAGCTCGCCGATCTCGAAGGTGTCCTTCACGGCGCGGGCCTCGGAGAGGTAGACGCGCAGCTCCTCGTCGCGCTCCTTGGTCACCTTGTCGGTGAGGGCGGACTCGATCAGCGCGTCGTGGCCGCGCACGACCCGGATCGGGCCCTCGGCTTCGGTGAGGGCCTCGGCGAGCTCGCGCACGTCCTTGGCGGGCAGGCCCAGGAGCTGCTCGGCCTCGGCGAGGGAGTGCCGGCGGCCGACCCACAGCTCGCCCTGGCCGGACAGCCAGAACTCGCCGTTCTCCCGGTTGGAGCGGGGCAGCAGGTAGACCGTGGCCGTGTGGCCGCTGTCGCCGGAGGGCTCCAGGACCAGCACGCCGTTCTCGGTCTGGTCGCCGGTGAGGTACGCGTACTCGGTCGAGGCGCGGAAGGGGTACTCGGTGTCGTTCGAGCGGGTCTTCAGCCGGCCCGCGGGGACGACGAGGCGCTCACCGGGGAAACGCGCGGACAGTGCGCTGCGGCGGGCGGCGGTGTGCGCCGCCTGGGCGATGGGCTCCAGCCCGCGCAGTTCGGTGTCGGCCCAGCCCGTGCGCATGCTCTCCGCGAGTTCGTCGCTGACGCCCGGGTACAGACCGTTCTTGCGCTGCTTGTGCGTCTTCTTGGGCTGCTCTTCTTCCGGGGTCTCCGGGGTGAGCTCGTCAGCCACGTCTTCTCCTCAGCTACGACAGACACGGACCTGGGTGTGGACCTCGTCCATCGTATGTGCGACCGGAAGGAGCCCGGAGGGTCCTGTGCGCCATTGCACAAACAGCGGCAAATCTCTCAGCTCACTCAAACCGGGCGGCGAGCAGGACGACGTCCTCCATGGCGCCGGCCGGTTCCCCCTCGGGCAGCACCGTCCGCAGGATGTGCTCGCAGATGGCGGCCGGATCGTCCCGGGCGGTACGGGGTACCCCGGCGGCCGCGGCGTGCAGCCTGGCGTAGGCCCGGTCCATGGGGTCACCGGTGCGGTGCAGCAGTCCGTCCGTGTACAGCAGCACCGTTTCTCCGGGAGCGGGCTCGATCTCCACGCTCGGCGCCTCCCAGCAGGAGAGCATCCCGAGCGGCGCGGACAGCGAGGTCTCCACGTACTCGGTGCGGCGCTCGCCGATGAGCAGCGGCGGGGCGTGCCCGGCGCCCGCCAGGACGATCTTGCGCTGGGCCGGCTCGCAGAACGCGAAGAGGGCCGTGGCCGCGCGGGCGGGTTCGGTGAGCCGCAGCAGCAGCTCCAGGTCCGACAGGACGGCGACGGGGTCCTCGCCCTCCATCACGGCGTAGGCGCGCAGCGAGGCCCGCAGCCGGCCCATCGCGGCGACCGCGCTCGGCCCCGACCCGGTCACCGAGCCCACGGCCAGCCCGAGGGCGCCTTCGGGCAGCGGCAGGGCGTCGTACCAGTCGCCCCCGCCGTGCGGCCCGGTGTGATGGCGGGCGGCGAGCTGGACCCCCGGGATCCGGGGCAGCCTGCTGGGCAGCAGCTCCTCGGAGAGGATCGCCAGGCGGGAGCGGGAGCGCTCCACCTCCAGCATCCGGGCCAGGTGCTCGGCGGCGTGCCGGACGTAGAGCCCGACGAGGTCGCGCTGGCGGTCGCCGGGCTCGGCCTGCTCGTCGTAGAGCCAGACGGCCGCACCGAGCCGGCCGGTCGCCGCGGCGGTCAACGGCAGGGCGTAGCTGGCGGCGTAGCCGAGGCGGGCGGCGACCTCGCGGTGGCGCGGGTCGACGGGGGCGGCGAAACCGCCGGTGCCGGCGGGCGCCCCGGGTTCGGGAAGCACCTCCGAGCCGCCGTGGGCGTCGGGCAGTCCGTCGAGGATGCGGCCGTAGGAGGTGGCGCTGCGCGGCACGGTCTCGATGTGGCCGAGGTCGGCGCGGCCGAGGCCGAAGCCGATCGTGCTGGTGGGCCCCAGTCCGTCGGAGGGCTCCAGGACGAGCAGGCCGCGCCGGGCGCCGACGAGGGCGGCCCCGGCGCGCAGGAACTCGTGGAGGGAGGAGTCGAGGTCGTCGGCGCGGGCCAGCCGCTCGGTGAGCTCGTGGAGGGTGGTGAGGTCCGAGACCATGCCCGCGAGGCGGTCCTGGATCAGGCTGCCGGCGGCCGGCGGAGGCGCCGGCTGGGGGGTGGTGCGTACGGGTGCGGGCGCCGCAGTGTGCGGTGACGCGGTAACCACTGGATCGATTCCAGCCACTTTCGGCAGATGGGGGGCGCTCATGGCGTCCGCCTTTCCACCTGGTGCGATTCGCCGAATAGCATCGCAAACCCCCAGACCGTGCTGCGCCGCCATCAAGGAATCCACATCTACACGCACACGTGGATGCATGTCCAGCATTGCCCAGGTGGGAATCCTGGTGTCCGTGAGACGGCAACTCACTGTCCAGCCAAGGCTAGAACTTGGCCGGAAAAAGCGGGAGGCGGACGGTTTTTGCGGTCGACTGGGCGGGCGCTCAGGGCAGTCCGGGTACGTAGTCGGCAGTGTCCGGGGTCAGTTGGTGCCGCCGGGCCCCTGCCGGGAACCGCCTGGCGCGGGCCTTCGTCCTCATCGGCGGCAGCCCGTCCCGGTACCCGTGCGGGTTGCGCTCCGCCCCCGCCGGACGTTTGACGGACCCGACGAGAGAACTGCACGAACCGTGTGAACCTGCTTCAGGAGCACAGCGGCGCGAACGTGTACGTGTAGTGAGTCACCCGTTACATGGTGTGATCTGGCCCTTCGGCGTTCAACGGAAAGGAACGAGCGCACATGCGCGAGATCCTCGGAAGGCGTCTCCAGCGGCTCCGTGATCGCTTGTTGTCCCGATCGGGGTCCCGGCCCCGAACCCTGACCCGGCGACCCGGCTCCGGAACGAACCGCCCCCCTGCCCCCCTCGATGCGGCGCTGACCTGCGCCACCGTGTGGAACTGGCCCGTACTGCCCGGCGTCGGCCGGTCCGGCACGGACGGTGCGCGCTGTGCCTGCCCCGATCCCGACTGCGTCGTCCCCGGGGCGCACCCCTTCGACCCGGGGCTGCTCGCCGCGACCACCGACCCGCGGATGGTGGCCTGGTGGTGGACCCACCGGCCCACCGCACCCCTCCTGCTCGCCACCGGAGGAACCGCCCCGTGCGCGGTGAGCCTGCCGGCCGCGGCTGCGGCCCGGGCCCTCGTACGGCTCGATGCGCAGGGCCTGCGCCTGGGCCCGGTCCTGGCCACGCCCACCCGCTGGTCGCTGCTGGTGGCGCCGTACTCGCTGGAACGCCTCGGCGAACTCCTCTACGCCAAGGACCACGTGCCCGCCTCGCTGCGCTTCCACGGCGAGGGCGGCTACGTCCTGCTGCCGCCCTCCGCCGCGTCCAGCGGCGGGCAGGTGGGCTGGGAGCGCGAGCCGCGGGTGCCCCGGCAGTGCCCGGGCAGCGGGGCCCCGGGGGGTGTCTGGCTGCCGGAGGTCGAGGCGGTCGTGGACGCCCTGGTCGAGGCGAGCAGCGGAGCACCGGGCGGCGGGAGCCGGCTCGCCTACTGAGCCGGGGGCCCTGCCGCCGGCTCGCCAACCGAGCCGGGGCGCCCTGCGCGGACGGATCACTCGTACGGGTGCCAGCCGGACCGGTTTCCCGGGGAATTGGGCGCGGGGATCTCCGCGCCCGATTCCCGCGTCGCTATCTTCGGCGAATGAATCTCCGCCTGATCGGTATCGGTGCCGGTGTGCTGATCATCTTGTCGCTTCCGCTGGCCGGAGCGATCGCGGGGCCGGATCCCGCCGGTCAGGACGACGCGAAGGGCGGGGGCCTGCTGTCGACGCTGGGCCTGACCGACCCGTCGCGCCGCGCGCCCGCATCGCCCCCGCCTGCCGGCCCGGACCCCGCGTACCGCCAGCCCGGGCCGCCGGAGCAGCCCCGTACCGATGCCACCTGCGGGCCCGAACTCTCCTCGCCGCACGGGGTGGAGGCGCAGACGTGCGTCCTGGTGGGCGAGGGGCGGACGTGGGGCCGCAGCTACTACCGCAACACCAGCGGCCGTCCGCTGGAAGCGGTGCTGACGCTGATGGGGCCGGCCGGCCGGACGGTGCAGATCCGCTGCGCGGTCGGGGCGGGCGACGAACCCGGGTTGTGCGAGACGCCGCGGGAGGTTTCCGCGGGGGCGCCGGACAACTACTCGGCGGTTGCGGAATTTGCAGTTCCGGATGATGAAGGGGCGCTGCTCCTGCGGTCCGGGAGCAACTCACCGGCACCGGGTGGACGTTGACCGCCCCGGAAAATCAAGGGCCCGGTCGCTGGCGACGGGGGATGCACCAGCGACCGGGCTACAAGAACCGTAACAAGAGATCGCCTGTTCGCAAATTCGATCTCTGATATTCGGACACCGATTTGCAGACGATTAGCGGGAGTTGTGACTCCGGTCACCGGTTCCCGCGCGTGCGCAGGTCAGCTGAGGGTGACCTGGCGGTTGGTGAGGCCGCCGCGGGCCCGGCGCTCCTCCGGCGTCAGCGGCGCGTCCGAGGCCAGGGCCCCGGCCAGCCGCTCGGCGAACTCCGCCGCGGGCTTCTCCACGTCGTCGGCGCCCACCCCGGTGGGCAGGTCCCAGACGGGGACGACCAGGCCGTGCGCACGGAACGAACCGACCAGGCGGGTCCCTTCGCCGAGCGAGGACGTGCCCGCCGCGTGCAGCCGGGCGAGGGCGTCGAGCAGCTTCTCCTCGGCGTGCGGCATGACCCAGCGCAGGTGGTTCTTGTCCGGGGTCTCGCACCAGTAGGCGGCGTCGACGCCGGACAGCTTGACCGTGGGAATGGCCGCGGCGTTGGCGCGCTCCAGGGAGGCGGCGATCTCCGGGGAGGCGGTCTGCGCGCTCTCCGATTCCGGAATCCAGAATTCGAAGCCCGTGTGCACAACCGGCTCGAAACCGCCGTCGGGATCCAGGAGATCCTGAAGTCGCGGACCCTCGGCCGGAACACGGCGGGCCGGAACGGGAGTTCCGGGCTCCGCCACGAGGGCGCGCTCCAGGGTGTCGGCCATGTCCCGGCCGAGGTCCCCGGTGGAGGAGTCGTTCTGCAGGCCGAGCAGGACGGAGCCGTCCTCGCGGCGCAGCGCAGGCCAGGCCATGGGCAGGACGGTCACCAGCGTGACGGAGGGAACGCCCTCGGGCAGACCGCCCTTGAGCGTCAGCGGGACGGTGGCGGCGGGCACGAGCTCGCGCAGCGCGACCCAGTCGCACTCGCCCGGCAGGCCCTCGAAGGGACGCTGCACGTGTGCGGTGACGGCGTGCGCGGCGGCTGCGCCGTGGCAGGCCTTGTAGCGGCGCCCGGATCCGCAGGGACAGGGCTCGCGGGCGCCCACCACCGGGATCTCACCGTTGTGGAGCTGCGGCTTTGCGGTCTTCGCTGCGGGGCGCTTCTTGGCCATCGTGGGTGTCTCCCGGTTGCGGCGGTACGGCGTCGTTACTGGGCGCGAGCCTAGCCGTTCGTACCGCCGGAACCGGGTGGGGTGCGGCCGGGAGCACGGTCGGCGTGCGCTCCCGGACGGCCGCCTGTCGGATGGCCGCTGCTGCGTTCGGGGATCCGGTCCGGTCTCCCGGTCTCCCGGCCGGCGGTCCGCGGCGGTCGGGCATCCGGATCCGGACGGTCAGTCCAGATCGTCGAAGGCGCTGCTGAAGTCGATCGCCGGGGGCGCGACGCGCGTAGCGAAATCCTCGTGCCGGGCCCCGCAGGCAACGACCACCCACACGGTGACCTCACCCGCCGCTCCGTCCCGGACACCCCAGTCCTGGGCGAGCGCGCTGATGATGTTCAGCCCGCGACCGCCCCGTGCGGTGACCGAGGGCGTGGCCGGAACCGGGCGGGTGGGTCCGCCGCCGTCCGTGACCTCGACCGTCAGCCGCCCCGCCTTGTCGACGCGCCACGCGGCGCGTATCTCCCCGTCCCCCATGTCGCCCGCGCCCAGTGGCCTGCCGTGCCGGCAGGCATTGCTGAGCAGTTCGGAAAGGATCAGAACGGCATCGTCCACGACCGTTTCGGACACCCCGCTGATGCGCAACTGCTCGCGCATCCGGTGTCTCGCCTCGCCTACGCCCGCAGGACCATGGCGTACGCCCATGCACGACGACGTGGGCACTTCCTGTGCCACCACCAACGCCACCCCCGGAACCTCCTTAGCCCCACGCATGGTCTGAATGCCCCAATGGCCTGGACCGGAAACCGACGTGGCGGAGGCCTCTGACGCATTCATGACGAACAAACGCGGAGTGGATGCGCCGGGGCACACCCCGTGACGGACGGGCCCTGCGGGACGGGTGGGCAAACAGGGACGTCAGCGCCCTAGTTGTGACAGAACCTGGCGGGGTCTGTTCGTGATGATCGCTTCCACACCCAGATCAGCGCACAGCTGAACGTCTTCCGGTTCGTTCACGGTCCATACGTGGACGGAGTGACCGGCGTCCTGGAGCTTGCGGATGAACCCCGGATGGTTGCGGACGATGCGCATCCCGGGGCCGGCGATCTTTACCCCGGCGGGGAGCCGGCCGCTCCGCATGCGGGGCGGGATGAACTGCATCAGGTACACGGCGGGGATCGTCGGCGCGGACACCCGCACCCGCTGGAGCGATCGCGCCGAGAAGCTCATGACCCGGACCGGGTGGGGGCCCTCGGCCGGCGGGGCGTCCAGGCCGAAGCGCTTGAGCAGGAAGAGGAGCCGATCCTCCACCTGTCCGGCCCAGCGGGTCGGGTGCTTCGTCTCGATCGCCAGCTGCACCGGGCGGCCCGCGTCCGAGATCAGCTCCAGCAGCCGTTCCAGGGTGAGCACCGAGGTGCGGTCCGGGTCCGCGTCCCAGTCGGGGGACTCCTCGCGGTCCTTCCAGGAACCGAAGTCCAGGGCGGCGAGATCCGCCAGCTCCAGGGCGGAGACGGCGCCGCGGCCGTTCGAGGTGCGGTTCACCCGGCGGTCGTGCACCAGGACCAGGTGGCCGTCGGCGGTGAGCCGGACATCGCACTCCAGCGCGTCCGCGCCGTCCTCGATGGCTTTGCGGTAGGCGGCCAGGGTGTGCTCGGGGGCATCCTCCGAGGCGCCGCGGTGGGCGACGACCTGGATGGGGCGAAGGGTTGCGTGGGTCACCGGGTCATGGTGCCACCGCCGGGGTCCTGGACGGCGGGGTGAGCAGGGTGGGTGCGTCCTAAATGTCGGATATAAAGGATGACGGGAGATACACAGGTGCGGCTTACAGTGCTCTGACGGGTCATGGGAAAGGCTTTGCTCAGGAACTTGTGCGGCACGTCGAACGTCCAGTCGGACCGATATCGTCAGAGTTTTCTGAAGCGTGTGTGATGAGGAGAGAGCGCTGTGAGCACCGAGAACGAGGGCACCGCGGCCCCCACGCCCCCCGCGGCCCCGTCAGCACCCCCTGCTCCGGCCTCCGAGATGCAGGCCCCGGCGGGCGCCGCGCGCCAGGCCGACGCGCCCCCGGCGGCTGCTCCCGGGACGGCCGCTCCGGCGCCCGCCGCTGCGGCCCCCGTCGACCGGGCGGGCGTGCCCGGGGCGGAGCAGACCCAGCAGCTCCCGCCGGCCCCGTCCGTACCGCCGGCGCCCGCCATGGGCCCTGCGCAGGCCGGGCGGGAGCCGTATGCGCAGACCCCGCAGGAGCCGTACGGACATCTCCCGCAGGAGCCCTACGCGCAGGCCGGGCAGGAGTCCCATGGGCAGGCCCAGGCTCCGCACACCCCCGCCCCGGGTGCGCACGGCGCCGAGGGCTGGCCGCCCCCGCCGCCCGCGGTCCCGGCGTACAGCGCGGGCGGCGGCCATGGCGGCGCCGCCTGGGGCGCCCCGCTGACCGCGGACGGCACCCCTCCCCCGAAGCGGAAGGGCCGGGGCGGCCTCATCGCCGGCGTACTGGTGGCGGCCCTGCTCGCGGGCGGCATCGGCGGCGGCGTGGGCTACTGGGCAGCCGACCGCAACGACGGCGGCAGCGGCTCGACCACGATCAGCGCAGCCACCCCCAAGGAGCTCAAGCGCGACGCCGGCTCCATCGCAGGCCTGGCCGCAGGCGCCCTGCCCAGCGTGGTCACCATCGAGGCCTCGGCGGGCGACGGCGAGGGCGGCACCGGCACCGGCTTCGTCTACGACCAGCAGGGCCACATCCTCACCAACAACCACGTGGTGGCCTCCGCAGCCAACGGCGGCAAGCTCACCGCGACCTTCTCCGACGGCAAGAAGTACGACGCCGAGGTGGTCGGCCGGGCCCAGGGCTACGACGTCGCCGTCCTCAAGCTGAAGAACCCGCCGGCCGGGCTGAAGCCGCTGCCGCTGGGCGACTCCGAGAAGGTGGCCGTCGGCGACTCCACGATTGCGATCGGCGCCCCCTTCGGACTGTCCAACACGGTCACCACCGGCATCGTCAGCGCCAAGAACCGCCCGGTCGCCTCCGGCGACGGCTCCGGCGGCGGCAAGAACTCCTACATGAGCGCGCTGCAGACCGACGCCTCGATCAACCCGGGCAACTCCGGCGGTCCGCTGCTCGACGGGCGCGGAGCGGTCATCGGGATCAACTCCGCGATCCAGTCGGCGGGCAACGGCGGCTTCGGCGGCGGCCAGGCCGGTTCGATCGGCCTAGGCTTCGCCATCCCGATCAACCAGGCGAAGAACGTCGCCGAATCGCTGATCAAGACCGGGAAGCCGGTCTACCCGGTGATCTCGGTCTCCGTGGACCTCCAGGCGAAGTCCGAGGGCGCAAAGATCTCCGAGCAGGGCGCGGCCGCCAACGAGCTGGTCGACCCCAGCGGCCCGGCGGGCAAGGCGGGCCTCAAGCCCGGCGACATCATCACGGAGTTCGGCGGCAAGCCGGTCGACAGCGGCCCGAGCCTCATCAGCATGATCTGGACGTACAAGCCCGGCGACACCGTGAAGCTGACCTACCTGCGCGACGGGAAGCCCAACACCGTCGACATCACGCTCGGCTCGCGGGTCGGCGACAAGTAGCCGTACGGCAGCCGGCGCGGCCGGCTCGTCGGGAGGGGCCGTAGGCGGGATTGCGCCTACGGCCCCTCCCCACGTCCGCTTATGCTTCGGTGGTGTTCGATTCCCGGCACATACGGACGTTCCACGCCGTGGTCGCCTCCGGGTCCTATTCGGCGGCAGCCCGCCTCCTGGGGTACACCCAGCCCGCGATCACCCAGCAGATGAAGGCGCTCGAACGCGCCGCCGGCACCCCGCTGTTCACCCGCCTCGGCCGCAGAATGCAGCTCACCGAAGCCGGCGAGTCCCTCGCCCGGCACGCCGAGACCATCCTCGGCACCCTCTCCGCCGCCGAGTCCCAGCTGAAGGCGTACGCCCGGCTGCGCACCGGCCGGGTCCGGCTGTGCGGTTTCCCCAGCGCCAACGCCACCCTCGTCCCGGAGGCGCTGAGCGCCCTGGCCGCGGAGCATCCGGGCGTGCAGGTCGAGCTGCTGGAGGGAGAGCCGCCCGCCTCCCTGCGCAGGCTGGAACGCGGGGAGTGCGACATCACGCTCGCCTTCACCTACCCCGGGCTGCACGAGGAGGTCCCCGACGAGGTGGTCGAGGTCAGGCTGCTGGAGGACCAGCTCACGGTGCTGCTGCCGACCGGCCATGCGCTGGCGCGGCGACGTGCCGTGCACCTGGCCGACCTGGCCGAGGAGCGGTGGATCGCGGGCTGCCCGCGCTGCCGGGCCAACCTGCTGCACGAGTGCGCCGGGCTGGGCTTCGTCCCCGACATCCGTTTCGCCACCGACGACAACTTGGTGGTGCAGAGCCTGGTCGCGCAGGGCCTGGGCGTGGCGATGATGCCCGCCCTGGTCCTGCCCTCCCTCTCGCTGACCCGGGTCTGCGGGCGGACGCTGGAGCCCGCCGCCCGCCGCCACATCTCCGCCTACGTCCGACGTGACCACCTGAGGATTCCGGCGACGGCCGTGGTCCTCGACATGCTCCGACAGGTGGCGGCAAACCGCGTCGGATGCTGACCGGAGCCGGACCCATCCATAAGCGGAGCTTGGGAAATCCGGTCAGAACTGTCGTTGGACGCCATGGCGGGACGGCAGGACCCTGCCGGTATGACCACCACGACACCGGCCCGCACCACCACGAGGACGGCCGGCCTCGTCCGGGAGATACGCGCGGTGGTCGACCGGGGGCTGCCCCCCGATCTGACGGCCTACCTCGTCGGTGAGCGGATGGCCCCCCATCTGGGGGCGCCGGACCTGCTCACCGCCGGGCAGCGGGAGGGGTGTGCGGACCGCTACCGGCAGCACGTCCTGCACAGCGAGCCTGACGGCAGCTTCTCGGTGGTGGCGCTGGTGTGGCTGCCCGGACAGGAGACCGCCATCCACGACCACGTCGCATGGTGTGTGGCCGGGGTGCACGAGGGCGAGGAGAGCGAGCTCCGTTACCGGCTGGTCCCGGCCACAGCGGCGGAGGGCGCCCACCTCGTGGCGATCGAGGAGGTCGTCAACCGCCCCGGCGACGTCTGCGGGTTCGCGCCTCCCGGCGACATCCACAGGGTCCGCAACTCCTGTCGTACGAAGGCGATATCCCTGCACGTCTATGGCGCCGACGTGGTCCGGCTGGGCAGCAGTGTCCGGCGGATCTACCCCCACCCGGCCGGCTGATGGCCCTGCTGAACCGCTCCGTCCCGAGGGCGGCGCGGGCAGGAACAGGACGTGTTTCACGTGAAACAACCTCTCCCTGGCCCGGGTTGGGCCTTGCCGGAGCGGGCGCCTTGGCGGCGTGGTGTGCCCACCGCTTCGTGCCCGCCGTGCCCCAACTGACGGTCGCGGTGGTACTCGGCATCGTCGCGGCGCACCTGCCGGGCCTGCGGAACTTCGTCCGCGGCGCGGCCCGCCCGGGCCTGTCCCTGGCGGGACGGCGGCTGATGCGGATCGGCATCGTCCTGCTGGGCCTCGGTCTGGGGCTGGACCAGGTACTCCGGCTGGGCTGGGCCACGGTGGCCATGGTGGCCGGGGTGGTCGCAGCCACCTTCCACGGGACCCTGTGGCTGGGCCGGAAGCTCGGGCTGCCAGGGGACCAGCCCCTGCTGATCGCCACCGGGTACGCGATCTGCGGGGCGTCGGCGATCGGGGCGGTGAGCGAGGTCTCGGGCAGCGACGAGGAGGACATCGCCACCTCCGTGGCCCTGGTGACCCTGTGCGGAACCCTGGCGATAGCGGTACTCCCGCTCCTGCAGGCCCCATTGGGGTTGTCCGACCTCGCCTACGGACGGTGGGTGGGCGCCAGTGTCCATGACGTCGGCCAGGTGGTGGCGACCGCGCAGACCGCAGGTCCCGCGGCACTGGGCGAGGCGGTGCTGGTCAAGCTGATGCGGGTCGCCCTGCTGGCCCCCTTGGTGGCCGCCGTGGCCTTCGCCGTACGGGCGCGGCGGCGCGGGGTGCGGACCGCTGCGGGGCGGCGGCCGGCCCCCGTACCGCTCTTCGTGGCCGGGTTCCTGGGCGCGGCCGCCGTCCGGGCCACCGGAGTGCTGCCCGACGCGGCCCTGGAGGGGGCGCACACGCTCCAGGAGGCCCTGCTGGCGGCCGCCCTGTTCGGCCTGGGCAGCGCGGTGCACCTGCCAACGCTGGCCCGCACCGGCGGGCGGGCCGCGGCCCTGGGACTCGGGGCCTGGGTGGTGGTGGCGGGGGTGGCCTACGCGGGGGTGCTGCTCACCACATGAGGGCGCTCAGAGAAGGGAGTTGGCCAAATCCTGGCCGGAACCGACCGAACGTTCCGACTGTCCGCTGACATCGCGGCGCGGCCGTGCCACTCTGCCCCCGCAGGCCAGAACGGTACTGCCGCACGACAGCACAGCCGATCCGCACCGACAGCTCTTCACCCCCACCCTGCCCGGCACCGACCGCGGGACCGGGCACGGCAGAAGGAGTCATGCGTGAATCGTCATCGCAGGGCCACAGCCGTCCTCCTGAGCGCAGGCGCCCTGATCGCGGGTGCGCTGACGGCCGCCGCCCCCTCGGTCGCCGCCGACGCCCCCGCCTCGTTCGGGCAGCGCCACACCGAGGGCTTCTGGACCGCCGAGCGGATGCTCGCCGCGACACCGCTCGACGTCACGGCGGTGCCGGGCGCCACCCGCGCACCGGCCGCCGCCACCGCGGCCCCCACCCGGATCGCCCCGACGGCCGCCGCCTCCCCGACCGCGTTCCCGCAGGCGGGCGGCGCATGGACGGGCGGCGGCGCGGTCGTGAAGACCTCGGGCCGGGTCTTCTTCACCATGGGCGACCGGACGGCCTCGTGCTCCGGTGACTCGGTCACCAGTGCCAACGGCAGCACCGTCATCACGGCCGGCCACTGCGTGAAGTACCAGGGCGCCTGGCACACCAACTGGGTCTTCGTCCCCGCGTACAACAACGGCAACGCCCCCTTCGGCCAGTGGCCGGCCACCAAGACCTTCGCCACCGACCAGTGGGCCGCGAGCGAGGACATGAACATGGACGTCGGCCTCGCCGTCGTCGCCCCGCTGAACGGCCAGACGCTCAGCCAGGCCGTCGGAGCCCAGGGCATCCTCTTCAACGGCGGCTACAACAAGAGGATGTACTCCTTCGGTTTCCCGGCGGCCGCGCCGTACGACGGCACCAAGCTGGTCTACTGCAGCGGCAACAGCGGCAAGGACTTCCTGCTGACCAAGGACCACAGCCTGTCCTGCAACATGACCGGCGGTTCCAGCGGCGGCCCCTGGTTCCAGGACTTCAACGAGGCCACGGGCCTGGGCACCCAGGTCTCGGTGAACAGCTTCGGCTACACCTTCCTCCCGAACCGCATGTACGGCCCGTACTTCGGAAACGAGGCGAAGGCGGCCTACGACAAGGCCCAGACCTCCTGACCCCAGCCCCACCCACGGCCTCCCACCGCCCGGTACTCTGTACCGGCCAGGTGGGTTGCCCGAGCGGCCTAAGGGAACGGTCTTGAAAACCGTCGTGGCGCGAGTCACCGTGGGTTCAAATCCCACACCCACCGCCAGGTCAGAGAAGTAGCAGGTCAGAGGGCGGGCACCCGAACCGGGTGCCCGCCCTCTTTGCTCATCCGGTCCCACCTTGGTGCACCCGCATCCCGCTGTTGACCAGTGCGTATGGGCCATCCGCAGGCCAGGACCACGGCGCTAGACCTGCGCACTCCTGGCGTCGCGCCGCCGCGCCACGTAGCGGAGCAGAGCCCAGATCGCCGCGGCGTTGACCAGGGCGCTGACCAGGACCGCGCCGTAGAAGCCGAATTCGGACCACATGTCGAGCTTGCCGTCGATGGAGGTGTCCGGTGCCACCCAGTCCGCGGGGAGTGGGTCCGACTCCGAGGGGTAGTCCGTGGGCAGCTTCGTGGGCGGCTGAGAGCCGTACTGGGGGTGGGGATCCATGGGTGGGGCCGAGTCCAGGGCGTCCGCCGCGGGTCCGAAGGACGTCAGCAGCAAGACGCTGACCGGCGCCGTGGCCAGGATCGGCCAGACTCCGAAGAACCCGACGTCGCCCGTCCGGCTGGCGACCGCGACGTAGACCAGCATCGCGACCACCAAAGCCAGGTATCCACCGGGCGCCCACACCTCTGGCTTCGACCAGCGCCGCACCATGATGTTCCCCGCCCCCGTTCCGCTTCCTTCGACCTGCGCTCAGTCTCGAAGCTGCCGAGGATCGCCACCTGAGTACCCCTACTCATCGTGCTCGGCCCCAAGTACCTGTTCAGAGCCGTGCACGACCGGCACGCCGGCGACATCGCGCCTCATATCCCCCCTGTCCGACCGATGCTCGCACGTGCTGGGCGGAGGCCTTCGGCCCCTCCGTAATGATCTTGTTGTGGCAGGGGCCGTTTGTGCTGTGGTGCCGGCTCGGCGGCGCCGTCCAGCAGGCCCCTGAGTGGGTGGCCCTGCTGCGCGGGGACCGCCGTGTGCTCCGTCGGGGCAAGGCGTGCGGGGCACTTTCCGGGTTGCCGTCCGGCGCCGGGTGTGGGCGCGCCGGTGGGGAGCGGAGCCCGGTCGCCGCACGGCCGGCAGGCCGGATTCGGCCGGTGTTCTGCAAGTCCTGCAAGGGATGCAACGGGGCCTATGGGCCTTTTGAGTGGTGTTTGTCGGAAGATCGGCGCGCGTGGTGGGGGTCGTGCGGTTGCGGCCACATCATGACGAATGTATTCAGATCCGTCCGTCGGAACATCGCGAAATGAGGCATCCCGTCATGGCGCACCGCACCACCTTCACCTCCCTCTGGACCGCCGTCCTCACCGCCCTCGTGGCACTCCTCGCGTCCCTCGGATTCGGTGGCAAGGCCACCCCGGCCGCCGCCTCCGTCCCGGCCGCTGCGACCACCCCGGCCGCCGGTACGCGCCGATCGGCGGTGGCGGCCCGGCGGACCTGGCGGGCGATGATGCGGGGCGGTTCGCTCCCGCCGACCATCAAGCAGCGGATCCGCGCCGAGGCCCACGGCAAGACCCCGTCCGTCCGCCGCTCCACCACCGCCGCAGCCATGGGTGCCGGAACCGACACGCAGCAGGACCTCGCCCGCACCGCGGCCGTCGCCGCGGCCCCCTCCGGCGCCGCCCGGGACGTACTGGCCCTCGCCGCCTAGCTCCGCCGATCCGGGCGCCGAAGAGCGTACGGCCCGCAACCGCAGCCGCACTTGCCGTGGTTGCCATACCAGTACCGCACGTACCAAATACGCAGTCCCTCCGGACTGTTCGTACGAACGGCGACACCCGCGCGTTACACAGCCGAGCCGGTCCACACCGGCACGCGCAGGACGCGCAGCGCGGGCACGCGAGCAACAGAGCACCTGAGCAGAGCAGCAGACACGGCACGCGCCGCAGGAATGGGACGTACGTACCGCAGGACGAGCGGGAAACAGCACCTACAGCGCAGACAGCACCTACAGCAGGAACAGCTTCACGCGCAGGTTCAGGATCAGCACAGGAACAGACGCAGGCGCAGATACAGATACAGATACAGATAAAGGCGCAAGCGCTGGAGCCCGGCCGGTCATGGCCGTGGATCGCGCTGCATGGTGCCCCGGAGCGGGGCACGGATGGTGTACCCCGGCGGGCGCCGGGGGCGCGCAGGGGGCGCGGAGCTTGGGATCGCAGGGCCGCAGGGCCGGGAGACGGTGGGGTTCCCGGACGAAGCGGCCCTCTTCGGCATGTCCGGGCACCCCGGTCTGGCGAAACGCTTCATCGCAGGCGGGGCAAGGGTTTCGACCCGTTCCGGACCGCTGAGCTGGGGCTGCGGGGGCGCGCATCAGGTTTATCCGCTGTTGGTCATACTTGCGGGGGATTCAGGGACTGCGGGGTGGTTCGCCGGGGATTCGGTGGGCAACTCTGGTCTGGCGACGTCGTCACCCCGCAAGACCGAGGCGGTCGGCCAACTGCCTTGAGGTCAGTTCCACTTCGCTCTCTGGAGGATTCAGACATGGCAAACATCCGCACCGCTCGCGTCATCGCTGCTGTCGCCGCTCTCCCCCTCGCCGCCACCCTCTTCGGGGGAGTGGCGACGGCCGACAACGGCTCCTTCGCGAACGACGGATCGAATGCGAGCGTCGCCGGCATCATCGGCAGCGGCGTGGGCGGGAACAACCACGGGAACTCCTCCACCTCCCAGCAGGTGGCCACGGGTTCCGGCGCCTCCAACCAGAACAACACCGCCCAGGTCAACGGCTCGGCCTTCACCGCCATCGACCAGTCCAACTCCAGTGTGTCGGTGAACTTCCATCCTTGGTGGTAGACGCGGCTCGCAGCCGTTCTGACTGCTGAGGGCACCCGTGCGACCGGACCGGCTGGGGTCCGGTAGCGCGGGCGCCCTCGCGCGTGTCCGCCGTCCCGACCTTGACACCACGGGTAAATCTGACGGACAGTCAGGTCTCCTCGTTGATGCGATGCCGGGAGGCCGACGCCGTGCACCTCGCCCCGACCGAAGACCAGGTGCGGCTGCGTGCCGAACTGCGCGCGTACTTCCGGGAGCTGTTGCCGGACGGTGTGCCCGAGGACGCGCCTGCTCAGCGCGCACTCCTGCGCCGTATCGGCTCCGACGGCCTGCTCGGCCTCGGGTGGCCCGTCGAGTACGGAGGCCGGGGGCGGGGGGCCGACGAGCAGTTCGTGTTCTTCGATGAGGCCTACCGGGCCGGCGCCCCCGTCTCCATGGTCACGCTCAACACGGTCGGCCCCACCCTGATGAAGTACGGGACCCGTGAGCAGAAGGAGTTCTTCCTGCCCCGGATCCTCACGGGCGACCTCGTCTTCGCCATCGGCTACTCGGAGCCCGCAGCCGGGACCGACCTCGCCTCGCTGCGGACCCGCGCCGTGCGCGACGGCGACGACTGGGTGATCGACGGGCAGAAGGTCTTCACCTCCAACGCCCAGAACGCGGACTGGATCTGGCTCGCCTGCCGCACCGACCCCGAGGCGCCCAAGCACAAGGGCATCTCGATCATCCTCGTGCCCACGGACGCGCCCGGCTTCTCCTGGACCCCGATCGACACCGTCGGCGGGCTCACGACCACGGCGACGTACTACGACTCCCTCCGCGTGCCGGCCGGCAACCTCGTCGGCCCCGAGCACGGCGGCTGGGGCCTGATCACCAACCAGCTCAACCACGAGCGGGTGGCCCTCGCCGCCATCGGCATGCAGGCCGAGGACTTCTACGAGGCCGCGCTCGCCCATGCCCGGACCCCCGACCCGGACACCGGCGACCGTCCCGCCGACCGGCCCTGGGTGCAGTCCCGGCTGGCCGAGGCGTACGCCCGCCTGGCCGCCGTACGCCTCCTCAACTGGCGCCTCGTCCAGGACGTGGGGGCCGGAACCCTCGCGCCGGGCGATGCCAGCGGTGTGAAGTTCCTCGGCACCGAATCCGCCGTCGAGGTCTACCGGATGTGCCAGGAGGTGGTCGGCGAGCAGGGCCTGATCCGCGGCCCGGGGGGCGAGGCCTTCCGGGGCGGTGAACTGGAGCGGATGAACCGGGCCGCGCAGATCAACACCTTCGGCGGCGGGGTCAGCGAGGTGCAGCGGGAGATCGTCGCCATGATGCGGCTCGGCATGAAGGGGAGGAAGCGATGACGGGAGACCCTGCGGCCGCGGCGCCCGCGGCGGCCCGCACACCGGAGCCGGCCCGTACACCGGACGCCGTCCGCACACCGGCCGCGGCGCCCGCGGCGCCCCGCACACCGGAGCCGGCCCGTACACCGGAGCCGGCCCGCGCACCGGACACAGCCCGTACACCGGACGCGGCCCGTGGGCCCGTGGGTGCTGCGGAGCCCGATGGGCCCGAGGAAGCCGCCCGGTTCCACACGCTGCTGCAAGCCTTCGAAGGTCTGCCGGCCGCTGTCGGGGGCCAGGGCAAGGACCCGGTCAACGCACCGATGATCCGCCACTGGTGCGAGGCCATGGGCGACACCGATCCGGCCTACACCGGGCCCGACGCGATCGCACCGCCGACGATGCTCCAGGCCTGGACGATGGGCGGACTCTCCGGACACACCGACCGCTCCTCGGCCTACGACGAGCTCACCGCCCTCCTCGACGGCGCAGGCTTCACCTCCGTCGTGGCCACCGACTGCGAGCAGGAGTACCTGCGCCCGCTGCGCCCCGGGGACGCGATCACCTTCGACGCCGTCATCGAGTCCGTGTCCGCGCGCAAGACGACCAAACTGGGCACCGGCCACTTCGTGACCACCCGCATGGACGTCCACGCGAACGGCACGCCCGCCGGAACCCACCGCTTCAGAATCCTCAAGTACCGCCCCGCCGGCCCCGCCCGCCCGCCGTCCGGCAGGCAGGCCCAGCCCGGGGCCCTGCGCCCCCGCCCGGTGGTCAACCGCGACAACCGGGGGTTCTGGGACGGGGTCGCCGAGCACAAGCTGCTCATCCAGCGCTGCACCGCCTGCGCCACCCTGCGCTTCCCGTGGCTCCCGGGCTGCCATGCCTGCTCCTCGCCCGACTGGGAGACCGTCGAGGCCTCCGGCGAGGCCACCGTGTTCAGCTACGTCGTCATGCACCATCCGCCCTTCCCGGCCTTCGACCCGCCCTACGCGGTCGCGCTCGTCGAGCTCGCCGAGGGGGTCCGGATGGTCAGCAACATCACCGGCGTCCCCTATGACAAGGTGCGCATCGGCATGCCCGTCCGGCTGGAGTTCCTGCGCGTCGACGACGGCCTCGAACTCCCCGTCTTCCGCGGGAGCGAGGGCTGATGGACTTCCATCCCACCGAGGAGCAGGCCGCCGCAGCCGGACTCGCCGCGCGGATCTTCCACGACCTCGCCACCCATGAACGTCTTGCGGCCGCCGGGACGGGCAGTGACGCCGAGCTGTGGAAGGCCCTCACGGCGTCCGGTCTCATCGGCGCCGTCGAGGACATCGGCCTGCTCGGGCTCGTCCTGCTGCTGGAGGAACAGGGACGCACCACCGCCCAGGTCCCCTACGCCGCGACCTGCACCTACGGGGTCCTCCCGGTGGCCGCCCACGGCACGGACGAGCAGCGCGCACGACTGCTGCCCGCGCTGGGCAGCGGCGAGGCGGTGGCCACCGGGGCCTTCCCCGGCCGCCGGCGGTTCCGGGCCGAGGGCGCCCGGCTCACCGGGACGGCCCCGGCCGTGCCATGGCTGCGCGACGCCACGCACGTGCTGGTCCCCGATGCGGACCGTGCCCTGTGGCTGGTACCGGTGGACGCGCCCGGAGTGCAGACCGCCCCGGTGGAGACCACTGCTCCCTGGTCGGCGGGCCGGCTGACCCTGGCGGGGGCCGAGGGCGAGCGGATCGGCGCCGACCCCCGGGACGGCGCCGGGCGTGCATATGCGCAGGTGCTGGCCGTCGCCCGCACCGCCTTCGCCGGGCTACAGGCGGGGGTGTGTGCCGGCTCGCTCGCCCGCGCGGTCGCGTACACGTCCACACGTGAGCAGTTCGGCCGGCCGCTCTCCACCAACCAGGGGGTCATGCTGCGGGCCGCGGACGCGTACATGGACACCGAGGCCATCCGGGTCACCGCGTACGAGGCCGCCTGGCGCCTCGACCAGGGCCTGCCGGCGGGAGGGCAGGTGCTGACCGCCGCCTGGTGGGCCTCCGAGGCGGGCAAGCGCGTGGTGCACACCGGCCAGCACCTGCACGGCGGGATGGGCGCCGACCTGGACCACCCCGTCCACCGGCACCTCCTGTGGGGGCGCCAACTGGACGCGTACCTGGGCTGCGGCAGTGAGCTGCTGGCCGAACTGGGCGCCGCGCTGGCGCAGGAGGGCTGAGCCATGGCACTGAGCATCGGCGAGGAACTGCCCGCGCTGGAGATCCCGGTCACCCGCACCCTGATCGTCGCGGGCGCCATCGCCTCCCGCGACTACCAGGACGTGCACCACGACGCGTCGCTGGCCAGGGAGAAGGGCTCCCCGGACATCTTCATGAACATCCTGACCACGAACGGCCTGGTCGGCCGGTACATCACCGACCGGCTCGGCCCGGGATGCACGCTGCGCAAGGTGGCCATCCGCCTCGGCGCCCCCAACTACCCGGGCGACACCATGACCCTCACCGCGACCGTCACGGGCCTCGACGGCGACACCGCCGAGATACGCGTCGTCGGCGCCAACGGCCTCGGCCACCACGTGACCGGCACCGTCACCGTCACCTTGGGGAGGCAGGCATGAGCGTCCGCCACCGCGATGCCATCGGCGGCCGGGCCGCCATCGTTGGCATCGGGGCAACCGAGTTCTCCAAGGACTCGGGCCGCAGCGAGCTGAAGCTCGCGGTCGAGGCCGTGCACGCCGCCCTCGACGACGCCGGGCTCAGCCCGTCCGACGTCGACGGCATGGTCACCTTCACGATGGACACCAGCCCCGAGATCACCGTCGCGCAGGCGGCGGGCATCGGGGAGCTCTCCTTCTTCTCCCGCATCCACTACGGCGGCGGCGCCGCCTGCGCCACCGTCCAGCAGGCCGCGCTGGCCGTCGCCGGCGGAGTGGCGGAGGTCGTGGTCTGCTACCGGGCCTTCAACGAGCGTTCGGGGCGCCGCTTCGGCTCCGGTGTGCAGCAGCGCGAACCCTCGGCGGAGGGCGCCGCGCTCGGCTGGTCGCTCCCGTGGGGGCTGCTGACCCCCGCCTCCTGGGTGGCCATGACGGCTCAGCGCTATCTGCACGCGTACTCCCTCACCCCTGAGGCCTTCGGGCACGTCGCGGTCACCGACCGCCGGTACGCCGCTACCAACCCCGCCGCGTACTTCCACGGCCAGCCCATCACGCTCGCCGACCACGCCGCCTCGCGGTGGATCGTCGAGCCCCTCAGGCTGCTGGACTGCTGCCAGGAGACGGACGGCGGCCAGGCCCTGGTCGTCACCACGACCGAGCGGGCCCGGGACCTGCGGCAGGCACCCGCAGTGATCACTGCGGCCGCGCAGGGCGCGGGCCGCCGCCAGGAGGGCATGACCTCCTTCTACCGCGACGACCTGACCGGGCTGCCGGAGATGGGCGTGGTGGCGCGCCAGCTGTGGCGCACCAGCGGACTGCGGCCCTCGGACATCGACGTCGGCATCCTCTACGACCACTTCACCCCCTTCGTGCTCATGCAGTTGGAGGAGTTCGGCTTCTGCGGCCCCGGCGAAGCCGCCGATTTCGTGGCTGCGGGCGAGCTGCCCTTCAACACGCACGGCGGACAGCTCGGCGAGGCCTACCTGCACGGGATGAACGGCATTGCCGAAGCCGTCCGGCAACTGCGCGGCACCTCCGTCAACCAGGTGGCGGGCGCCGCGCACACCCTGGTCACGGCCGGCACCGGGGTGCCCACCTCCGGCCTGGTCCTGGGTGTCGACCGCTGAAGCCGGCGCTGTCCAAGGGCCCGTGCCGAGCCCGCTCCCTCCACCTACAGGAGGTCGGACACCTACCCGTCCTACAACCTGAGACGGATCCGCCTTCGGCACTTGCGGGCGATTCCCGGCCCGGCGTCCACTCCTAGCGTGGAGACATGACCACGCCTGTGTGCACGCTCGCCTCGAATCCGACGACGTATCCGTCGTTCTCGGCGTACGTCCGGACGCGCGGCACGGTCCTGCTGCGTACGGCACGGTCGCTCACCGCCAATCCGTGCGATGCCGAGGACCTGCTGCAGACCGCCCTCACCAAGACCTATGTCGCCTGGGACCGGATCGAGGACCACCGGGCCCTGGACGGATACGTACGGCGGACCCTGGTCAACACGCGCACCTCGCAGTGGCGCAAGCGCAAGGTCGACGAGTTCTCCTGCGATGAGATCCCGGAGACCGAGACGGCGCCGGCCGCGGACCCGGCGGAAGCACAGGCGCTGCGCGACGCGATGTGGCGTGCCGTGACGCGGCTGCCGGACCGGCAGCGCGCCATGGTGGTGCTGCGCTACTACGAGGACCTCAGCGAGGTACAGACCGCCGAACTCCTCGGAGTGTCGGTCGGCACGGTGAAGAGCGCCGTCTCCCGGGCGCTCGTCAAGCTCCGCGAAGACCCCGAGCTGGTGCCGATCCGCTGACCTGCGTCGCCGCCATCCGGTGTTTCACGTGAAACAACCCCCTCCGCGGGAAAGACCTCTTCTACCGGTCCGGCGGGTCGAAGGCGGATGTTTCACGTGAAACACAGCCCGTTTCTACTCTTGGGTAGTGACATGCCGACCGGTACGTGCGCAGAATCGGCAGCATCCGTAGCCGCCGCAGCGCCGCAGCGCTCACCGGGAGGACGCTTTGCTGAGCACCATGCAGGACGTACCACTCCTCGTCACCCGCATACTCCAGCACGGGATGACGATCCACGGGAAGTCCCAGGTCACGACCTGGACCGGGGAGGCCGAGCCGCATCGCCGCAGCTTCGCCGAGATCGGTACCCGCGCCACCCGGCTCGCGAACGCCCTGCGCGACGAGCTCGGGGTCCAGCAGGGCGACCGGGTCGCCACGCTCATGTGGAACAACGCGGAACACGTCGAGGCGTACTTCGCGATCCCCTCGATGGGCGCGGTCCTGCACACGCTGAACCTGCGGCTGCCCCCTGAGCAGCTCGTCTTCATCGTCAACCATGCGGCGGACCGGGTCGTCCTGGTCAACGGCACGCTGCTGCCCCTGCTCGTACCGCTTCTCCCGCACCTGCCCACCGTGGAGCACGTGGTCGTCGCCGGTATCGGTGACCGCTCGGCACTCGACGGCCTGGGCGTGCGCGTGCACGAGTACGAGAACCTCCTCGAAGGCCGCTCCGACCACTTCGACTGGCCCGAGCTGGACGAGCGCCAGGCCGCGGCGATGTGCTACACCTCCGGCACCACCGGGGAGCCCAAGGGCGTCGTCTACTCCCACCGGTCGATCTACCTGCACTCCATGCAGGTCAACATGGCCGAGTCGATGGGGCTGACCACCGCGGACACCACCCTCGTCGTGGTCCCGCAGTTCCACGTGAACGCATGGGGCCTGCCGCACGCCACCTTCATGACCGGCATCAACATGCTGATGCCCGACCGCTTCCTGCAGCCCGCCCCGCTGGCCCAGATGATCGAGAGGGAGAAGCCCTCGCACGCCGCGGCCGTCCCCACGATCTGGCAGGGACTGCTGGCCGAGGTCACCGCGAACCCGCGCGATCTGAGCTCGATGAAGCAGGTCACCATCGGCGGCGCGGCCTGTCCGCCCTCCCTGATGGAGGCCTACGACAAGCTCGGGGTCCGGCTCTGCCACGCCTGGGGCATGACCGAGACCTCCCCGCTGGGGACCATGGCGCACCCGCCGGCCGGCCTGAGCGTCGAGGAGGAGTGGCCGTACCGGATCACCCAGGGCCGCTTCCCGGCGGGCGTCGAAGCCCGTCTGGTCGGCCCCGACGGCAGCCACCTGCCCTGGGACGGTGAAGCGGCGGGCGAGCTGGAGGTGCGCGGCAACTGGATCGCCGGCGCCTACTACGGCGGCGCGTCCGGCGAACCCCTCCTTCCCGAGGACAAGTTCAGCGCGGACGGCTGGCTCAAGACTGGTGACGTCGGCATCATCAGCCCCGACGGGTACCTGACGCTGACCGACCGGGCCAAGGACGTGATCAAGTCCGGCGGCGAGTGGATCTCCAGCGTGGAGCTGGAGAATGCGCTGATGGCGCACCCCGAGGTCGCCGAGGCCGCCGTCGTCGCCGTCCCGGACGACAAGTGGGGCGAGCGTCCGCTGGCCACCGTCGTCCTCAAGGAGGGTGCGACCGTGGACTACGAGGGGCTGCGTGCCTTCCTCGCCCAGTCCATCGCCAGGTGGCAGCTGCCGGAGCGCTGGACGGTCATCGATGCGGTTCCGAAGACGAGCGTCGGCAAATTCGACAAAAAGGTGATCCGCAAGCAGTACGCGGACGGCGCCCTGGACGTCACGAAGCTGGCCTGACGGGTCTCAGCCCCGGGTGAGCCATGGCCGCAGCAGCTTGCTGACTGCGGGCATGGCCACGTAGGTCATCAGAGTGCTGAAGACGACGGCGAAGGCGGCCGTCCGCAGCACGAAGTGCAGATCCACCAGGTACGGCCCGAGCACCGCGTTGCCGACGAGCGAGATCGGGAAGATGGCCAGCCCCGAGCTGACCACCATCTTCCAGCGCGGCGGCGCGGGCCGGGTCGTACCCGGCTTGGCGAACCACGTCTCCATGCCGTGCAGTTCCCGGCGGGCTATCTCGGTGTGGTGGTGACCGAGGCAGTTGGAGAACCACTGCGCCCGCTCGGGGGAGTCCTGCCAGCGCTGGAAGGCCGCGTGGTTGCGGAAGCGGTGGACCAGGAACCAGGGACCGCCCTCCACCGCGGGGCGGAACAGCCCGTACCCGAGGTGGTCGGGGAAGCCCGCGGCCGTCTCCAGGATCCCGTGGGCCCAGGCCTCGAAGGTCTCCTCGTGCCCCGGCTCCACCTGCCGGGCGATCAGCAGGTTCACCTCCCCGTTGTCGGCGGGGACGGTCTGCTCGCTCGCGCTGGTGATGGCCATCCGGCCAGGATGACTAGTTGGTGCCGATCTTGGCCAGCAGGTCCACGATGCGGCCCTGGACGTCCGCCGTGGTGGCCCGCTCGGCGAGGAAGAGCACGCTCTCCCCGGAGGCCAGTCGCGGCAGTTCGGCCGGGTCGATGCCGGTGGTCGTGTAGACGACCAGCGGGGTGCGGTTCAGCTGCCCGTTGGCGCGCAGCCAGTCCACGATCCCGGCCCGCCGGCGTCGGACCTGCATGAGGTCCATGACCACCAGATTGGGCCGCATCCGCGTCGCCAGCTCCACGGCGTCGGTATCGGCTCCGGCCCGGGCGACCTGCAGACCGCGCCGCTCCAGGGCGGCGGTGAGCGCGGCGGCGATCTCCTCGTGCTCCTCGATCAGCAGGACCCGCGACGGGTGCTGCTCGCTGTCGCGCGGCGCGAGCGCCTTGAGCAGGACCGCCGGGTCGGCGCCGTACGCGGCCTCACGCGTGGCGTGCCCCAGTCCGGCCGTGACCAGCACGGGGACCTCCGCGGCCACCGCCGCCTGGCGCAGGGACTGCAGGGCGGTCCGGGTGATCGGGCCGGTCAGCGGATCCACGAACAGCGCGGCGGGGAACGCGGCGATCTGCGCGTCCACCTCCTCGCGGGAGTGCACGACCACCGGGCGGTAGCCGCGGTCACTGAGGGCCTGCTGCGTCTGCACGTCGGGCGCGGGCCACACGAGCAGCCGGCGCGGGTTGTCCAGCGGTTCGGGCGGGAGTTCGTCGTCGACGGGCCGCGGCACGGGCCGGTTGACCACCTCGACGGCGCCGCCGGGCCCGTCCAGCGGCTCGGGCCCCTCGTCGGAGCCCGCCTCCGGCGCTCCTATGGCGAAGGCGCGGCCCTGGGGCGCGGGCTCGGAGAGCCTGCGGCGGCGGCCGGAGCCCGCACCGTTCGGGTCCACCGAGATGCCCTGGCCCAGGGTGCCGAGGGCGCGCACGCTGATCGGCTGTCCCGGCTGCCCCGGCTGTCCCTCGGGCGGGGCGTCCTGGGGCTGTCGGGCCCCGGGTACCGCGGCCTGGTCGCCGGCCTCCTCGTCCTCCGGAGCCGTCCGTGCCGCCGGGACCGGCCAGGCCGGAGTGGCGGGCAGGGCTCGGCGCCGTCCCGTCGGGTGCGCGGCGTCGGCTGCCCCGGGGGCGCCTGCAACGGCCTGCGCCGCGGGAGCTGAGGGGGCTGCGGCGGTGGTCTCCGGTTCGGCTCCGGGCGCGCTCAGCACCCGGCGGGCGCGGCGGCCGGCCGGGCCCTCGGAGTCGCCCTCGGCCTCCGCCGGAGCGGGGGCCGGTCCGGCCATGGCGTGGGCCTGCGGTGCGGCCGGAGCCGGGGTCGGCCCCGCGGGCAGCGCGAACCCGCCCTGGGGCGCGATGGGCCGTACGGGACCCGGGGCGGGCGCAGGCGCAGGCCGGAGTCCGGTCGCCGGTACCGGCCCCCCGGGCTGCGGCGGTACGGGTCCGCCCGCCGGCTGGGCCGGGGTGACCGGCCCCAGGGCACGCCGACGCCCGGCGGGGTGCTCGGTCACGGGTACCGGCGGCACGTCGGGTACGGGAGGCATGTCGGGTACCGGAGGTACGGCAGGTACCGGAGGCAGCGCGGGAACGGCGGTGCCCTGCGCGGGTGCGGGCCGTGCTGCCCCGCCGTCACCGCTGCCGTCTCCGTCGCGGCCGCGGCGCCGTCCCGTTCCGAGACCCGCCGGGTTCACCGGGGACTGGGCCAGGCCGGAGCCCGGACTTGCATCGTCGGCACCGGGGCCGGCTTCACCGGCCCGGCGCCGACCGGACGGCAGTGCCAGAGCTCCTGCGCCACCCTCGGCGGACTTCGCGGCTTCCGGCGCGCCCGGTGACCGGACCTCGTCGTCCAGGAAGGCGTCCACCCCGCGGCGCGCCCGCCGCCCGCCGGAGACCTTCCCGGCGGGGGCCGCGTCGTCTTGGCCGGCCCGGCTTGCGGGCTCCTCCGGCGGGTCCGGCAGGGTCACCGTGCCGGCTCCCGCACCGAGCGGCAGCTCCAGCACGTACGCTCCGCCGGGCGCCCCGGGCACCTCGACGGTCTGCAGCACGCCGCCGTGCGCCGACACGATGCCGCGCACGATGGGCTCGTGGACCGGGTTCCCGCCCTCGTACGGTCCACGCACCTCGATGCGTACGACGTCGCCGCGCTGCGCGGCCGCCACCACGATCGTCGAGTCGCCGTAGCCGCTGCCCTGACGGGTCTTGCCGGTGGCGTCCACCCCTGCCACGTCCGCGATCAGGTGGGCGAGGGCGCTCGCGATGCGGTCGGCGTCGACCTCGGCCTCGATCGTCGGGGCGTGGACGGCGAACTGCGCCCGCCCCGGCCCGATCAGTTCGACGGCGCCGTCGACACCGGCAGCGACGACCTCGTTGATCAGGACGTTCTTCTTCTTGAGCCGGTCGCTGCCGGCGTCCAGGCGCTGGAAGCCCAGCACGTTGTCCACGAGCGTGGTCATCCGGGTGTACCCGGCCGCCAGGTGGTGCAGCAGCTGGTTGGCCTCGGGCCACAGCTGTCCCGCGTCGTCGGCGGCGAGCGTCGCCAGCTCACCGCGCAGCTCCTCCAACGGCCCGCGCAGCGACTCGTCGAGGACGGCCAGCAGCTGCGCGTGGCGCGCGGCGAGGGCGTCGTAGGGCCGGCGGTCGGTGAAGGTCATGACGGCGCCGACGAGCTGCTCCCCGTCCCGTACGGGAGAGGTGGTCAGGTCGACGGCCACCGGCTGGCCGGACTTGTTCCACAGCACCTGCCCGCGCACGCGGTGCTTGCGTCCGCTGCGCAGGGTGTCGGCGAGCGGGGACTCCTCGAAGGGGAACGGCGAGCCGTCGGCGCGCGAGTGCTGGACCAGGCCGTGCAGTTCGCGGTTGCCGAGGTCGGTGGCGCGGTAGCCGAGGATCTGGGCGGCGGCCGGATTGACCAGCACCACCCTGCCGTCGGTGTCGGTGCCCACGACGCCTTCCGCGGCGGCGCGCAGGATCATCTCGGTCTGCCGCTGCGAGCGGGCCAGCTCGGCCTCGGTGTCCACCGTCTGTGAGAGGTCCCGTACGACGAGCATCAGCAGCTCGTCCCCGGTGTAGGAGGGCTGCGGCTCGCGGTAGGCGTCGCGGCCGTCGAGGTGGGCGCTGGTGACCTCGACGGGGAACTCGCTGCCGTCGGTCCGGCGCGCGATCATCCGCTGGGGCTTGGCCCGGCCGCCGTCGTCTTCGCCGGGCCGGCGCATCGAGCCGGGGATCAGCTTGGAGTCGAACTCGGGGAGGAGGTCGAGCACGCCCCGGCCGACGAGCCCGGTGCCGGGGCTCTCCATCACCTCAAGGGCGATCGAATTCGCGTTGACGACAGTGCCGTTGGCGTTGACGAGCAACAGCGCGTCCGGAAGAGCGTCGAGTATTGCTGCGAGGCGAGCAGCGCCTCGGGATGGCCTGCTGCTCACGACGAGCTTCCTCCCTGACCACAACTACCGGCAAGTCACGGGAGGAGTCTAAGGCCACAGCCCCGCGGCGGGAGGGCGGATGAGGGGTGGATACCGCCCAAGCCGTGCATCCTCCCAGGTCAGGAACGCCCAGGTGGAAGCAGAGGTTCCAACTCGTCCCAGCGGCTGATCTCGCATCCGTTGGTCCGCCGGAAGGTGGCGTCCACCTTCTGTCCGTGCCAGGTTCCGGTGATCCGGGCGGTGGCCGGCCCGCCGTGCTGCATGGTGCAGATCTGGCGGTGGGAGACGGGGGCGAACGGGTCCTTGCCCTCCTGGGCGAGCTGGTCCAGGCGGGCGCAGGACTGTTCCTTCCAGGGGTGGTCACCGCCCACGGGACCGCATTCGAGCCGGTAGTCCCGGTCCAGCCGGGGGTTGCCGGTGTCGGCCATGGCGATGGTGAGACGGTCCGGCGGGGCGGATAGCAGCCGGCCCAGCGGCAGCGGGGGCAGGGGGCCGGCTGCCGCGGCGGCCAGGGCCGAGGTGACCGCGAAGGCGGCGATGCGCAGCATGAGGTGCTCCAGGTCGTCCGACGGCGGCGTACGCCTGACCAACGACGGGAGCCCGGCTACGTTGCGTCCGGGAAGGGCCCTTAAGGCTTTGCTCTGGGCCCTCTCGTCCTAGTACCGTGGGAGCGGATTGGTGACCGGCCCTGCGCCTGTGTCATCATCTGCACGCACCTTCGTCCGCGAGGGTGTGCTGGAGGCGTCGCCTAGTCCGGTCTATGGCGCCGCACTGCTAATGCGGTTTGGGGCTTACCCCCCATCGAGGGTTCAAATCCCTCCGCCTCCGCACCTCACGAAGCCCCGGTCCGCAAGGACCGGGGCTTCCGTGCGTTCCGGGTCCGCGCCGTGCGCCCGCCCCGGTCCGGCCTCCGGTCCGCGGCCCGGTCCGACCGGCCCGGGCTCTGACGTCTGTACGAGTCCAGCCACCCGGGTGCACCCAACTGGACGATCTTCTTCCAGGGTGTTTCCGCAGGTCAGTGCCGGTATGGCTAATGGATTTCGCGTCCCGGCGAGGTCCATGTATTGTTGTTCTCGCAAGGCCAACGGGGCGGAAAAAGCCCAGGACGCCAAGCACTCGTAGCTTAACGGATAGAGCATCTGACTACGGATCAGAAGGTTGCAGGTTCGAATCCTGCCGAGTGCACAGCAGGACGAAGGCCCCCAGGAGACATCCTGGGGGCCTTCGTCGTATGCCGTCGCGCTCTGCTGCGTCCTTGTCCGGGAAGCGGGCGGGCCGGGGGTCGGGGCTTTTTCTCCTCCTTGAAGGGGAGGGTGGCCCCCAGGTCGTCAGGGGGTGATCCGGTTCTTCGGGGGGACGCGGCCCGGGGGTGGGGCTGGCTAGTGTTTTCGGGAGATCCACTGAACTCGTAAGAGGGGGCTCCCATGGGACTGTTCGGAAACGCGCACACCGTCGACCACACGTCGGCGCAGCGGGACTATGCGCGGCTGCTGGGGCAGGGCGAGCAGGTGCACGCCGCGTACGTGCTGATCCGGGACACGATCCTGTTCACCGACCGGCGGCTGGTGTTCATCGACAAGCAGGGGCTCACGGGCAAGAAGGTGGAGTACCACTCGGTCCCGTACCGGAGCATCACCCACTTCTCCGTGGAGACCGCCGGGCACTTCGATCTCGATGCCGAGCTCAAGATCTGGATATCCGGGAGCGCGGCGCCCATCGGGAAGACCTTCACGAAGGGTGTCGACATCTACGAGGTCCAGGCGATCCTCACGCAGTTCGTCGCACGTTAGGCCCGAGACCCGCTCGAGGGTGCGGGTGTCCCACCTCCGGCGGGACGCGGACAGCGAGATGGCGTATGGGGACTAGGGCGTCACGCCAGACGTGGTTTCGATCAGATGTAATAGCGTCGAATGGTGTTCTGCCTGTCGGGGTGATTGCAAGATCGGGTACCTTCCTCGCAGGAGTCAACGGGGCTCATGAGAGGGAGATCGCGTGGACGACATCGACCGGGCGCTGGTCCTGCGCCTGCAGGAGGACGCGGGCCAGTCGTACGCCGCCCTCGGCGCCGCTGTCGGGCTGTCGGCCGGGGCGACCCACGAGCGGGTGCGCAAGCTGCGCGAGCGCGGGGTCATCCGGCGGACCACCGTCGACGTCGACCCGGCGGCCGTCGGCAGCGGTGTGCTGGCCTACGTGATGGTCGACTCCAACGCCTGGATGGGAGAGGCGGGGGAGTCCTTCGCCGCGATCCCCGAGATCCAGGAGGCGCACATCATCGCGGGCAGTGCCTCCGTGCTGGTCAAGGTGCGCACGCCGTCCACAGAGCAGTTGCAGGACGTCCTGCGCCGCCTCTACGCGATCGACGGCGTCAGCGGGACGCATGCGACCGTCGTCCTGGACACCTTCTTCGAGCGCCCGCTCCCGCTGTGAGCTGGTGGTGCACCGGCCTGCGGTGGGACCGGGACGGCCGGCCTGCCATCGGGTGGCTCGGGGAGGGCCGCGGGGAGCGGACGAGTGTGCTCGCGTACGGGCAGCAGCTCGCGTTCGTCGCGCGCGGCGAGCGGCACTGCCTCGGGGTACGGCGGGCCGGGAAGCGGACGGCCTGTCCCACGGCGGTCGTCGTGCCCGCCCGGAGCGGCAGCGCGCAGTGCCCCGCATGCGCGCGCCTGGACCGGTCGTTCTCCGTGGCCGCCGACACCCGTGCGGATGATCCGCGGACCTACCGGGTCTACCTGGCCTGGTTCGGGCCCGGCCTGGTCAAGGTCGGCATCACCGCCGAGGAACGCGGCGCTGCCCGGTTGCTGGAACAGGGGGCGGTGGCCTGGAGCTGGCTGGGCCGCGGGCCGCTGATGGCGGCCCGGCGTACCGAGGAGCTGCTGCGGGCGGCCCTCGGGGTGCCCGACCGCATCGCCTACTCGCGCAAGCGGGCCGTACGGGCGCAGCTGCCGCCCGCGGCGGAGCGGGGCCGGGAGGTCGCCGAGCTGCACCTGCGCGCGGGAGCACTGCCGGGGTGGCCGGACTCGCTGGAACGGCTGCCATGCGAAGTCGCCGACCATGCCGGAGCGTTCGGGCTGGACGGGCTGCCGGTCCCGGTGCGGGTGGTCACGCGCATGGAGCCGGGTGCAGTGGTGGCGGGGCGGCTGGCCGGGGCGGCCGGGCCCGACCTGCACCTCGCGGACGGGCTCGTGGTGGACACCCGGCTGCTGGCCGGCTGGGAACTGCTCGGGCCGGCAGGGGAGCCGGTGACCTCCGTGCCGGTGGCGCAGATCCCGGCTGCTGCCGAATCCGGGCAGGACGGGCTGTTCTGAGCGGTCCCCGGCGCGGGCACGGTCAAGCTTTGGATCCCTTCCGGCGTGCGGACCGGATTGCTGTGGACAGGCCGGGGGTGCGCCGCCGAGGGTGGTGGGCATGAGCATCCAGCCGGTCCAGGCCTTCGAACCGCCGTACCTGATGGCGGTCTTCACCAGTGTGCGCACGACCGCCGACGAGGGGTACCCCGAGACCCTCGCGCGGATGGGGGAGATCGTCAGCGGGAACCCGGGCTTCCTCGGCTACGAGTCCGCACGCACCCCCGGTGGACTCGGCATCACCGTCGCCTACTTCCGCGACCACGCGTCCCTCACCGCGTGGCGCGAGGACCTCGAACACCAGGCGGCCATGCGGCAGGGGCGCTCCGACTGGTACGAGAGCTACACCCTGCACGTCGCGACCGTCGAGCGGAGCCACGGCTTTGTCCGCAACGGCTGAGGCGTGCCGCGCCTTCCGGGAGCGGCTCGGGCTGCCGGGGCTGGTCGACGTCCACACCCACTTCATGCCCCGGCCGGTCATGACCAAGGTCTGGGACTACTTCGACGCGGTCGGCCCGCTGACGGGCGTCGAGTGGCCCATCACCTACCGCCACGAGGAGGAGCAGCGCGTGGCGCTGCTGCGGGAGTTCGGGGTCCGGGCCTTCACCGCCATGCTCTACCCGCACAAGCCGGAGATGGCCGCCTGGCTCAACGCCTGGTCCGCGGACTTCGCCGCCCGGACCCCCGACTGCCTGCACACCGCGACCTTCTTCCCGGAGGAGGGGGTGGATGCGTACGCCGCGCATGCCGTCGAGGCCGGGGCGCGGATCTTCAAGGCGCACCTCCAGGTGGGCGGGTACGACCCGAACGATGATCGGCTCGACCCGGTGTGGGGGCTGCTTGCCGAGGCGGGCGTCCCGGCGGTGGTCCACTGCGGTTCGGGTCCCGTCCCGGGCAAGCACACCGGTCCGGAGCCCATCGCCCGGCTGCTGGCCCGGCACCCGCGGCTGCCGCTCATCGTCGCCCACATGGGCATGCCCGAGTACGCGGACTTCCTCGACCTCGCCGACCGGTACGAGCGGGTGCGCCTGGACACCACCATGGCCTTCACCGACTTCTCCGAGCAGTTCCGGGGCTTCCCGCCGCAGGACCTCGGGCGGCTCGCCGACCTCGGCGACCGGATCCTGCTCGGCACCGACTTCCCGAACATCCCCTACCCGTACGAGCACCAGCTCGCCGCTCTCGAACGGCTGGGCCTCGGCGACGACTGGCTGCGCGCGGTCTGCCACGACAACGGCGCCCGCCTGTTCGGGCTGGACGGCTGACCGGCTGACCTGCTGAGGCTGACCGTCGGCTGGTCGGCCGGTCGGCAGGTCGGCCGGCTGGAGGACGGCCGCGGGCGGGTTTCTCAGGAGATTCACAGGAACGGACAAGAACGCTCTCAGAGGTACCGGTCAACGTGGTCGGTATGACTGCGACGACCACCTCCCCCGCGTCCACGTCCACCACCAACCCCGCGGCCCTGGTGCGGCCGGACGGCGGCCCCTGCCGGGTGCTCGTCGTCGACGACGAGGCCTCGCTCTCCGAGCTGCTGTCGATGGCCCTGCGCTACGAGGGCTGCGAAGTGCGCAGTGCGGGGGACGGGGCGGCCGCGGTACGGGCGGCGCGGCAGTTCCGGCCCGACGTGGTGGTCCTGGACATCATGCTGCCGGACATGGACGGACTGGCCGTCCTCGGCCGTCTGCGCCGGGAGATCCCGCAGGTGCCCGTGCTGTTCCTGACGGCGCGGGACTCCGTGGAGGACCGCATCGCGGGTCTGACGGCGGGCGGAGACGACTACGTCACCAAGCCCTTCAGCCTGGAAGAGGTCGTGGCCCGGCTGCGGGGTCTGGTGCGGCGTTCGGGTGCGGCGCAGGCCGCGCGCGCCGGCTCGGTGCTGGCCGTGGGCGACCTGCGGCTCGACGAGGACAGCCACGAGGTCACCCGGGCCGGTCAGGAGATCCACCTGACCGCCACCGAGTTCGAGTTGCTGCGCTACCTGATGCGCAACCCGCGCCGCGTGCTGAGCAAGGCGCAGATCCTGGACCGGGTCTGGTCCTACGACTTCGGCGGCCAGGCCAACGTGGTCGAGCTGTACATCTCCTACCTGCGACGGAAGCTGGAGAGCGGCCCCGGCCTGCCGCCGGTGATCCACACCCGGCGCGGCGCGGGCTACCTGATCAAGCCGGCCGACTAGTGCCGCCCCGCCGCCCCGGTACGCCGAACCCCCGGCCGTCCCGCCCGCAGTCGCCCCGCCCCCGGTCCACCCGGTCCACCCGGTCCCGCGCCACCCTTTCCCCCGCCGCCGGTCCGCGCACCAGCGGCCCTCGGGCCGGCCTTCGGCGGCTGCTGCGGCTGCCCGGCCTGCTGCGGCCGCCCCGGCTCGGGCGCCCCGGGCGGCTCGGGTGGCGCAACCGGTTCCGAAAGCCCGGGCGGCTCGGGCTGCGCAGGCGGCCCTGGTCGCTGCGGGCCCGGCTGGTCGTGGCCGCGGTCGCGCTGATCGCCGTGGTGGGCGCCGCGATCGGGGCGGTCACCACGCTCGCCCTGCGCTCCTACCTGGTGGGCCAGCTGGACGACCAGCTGTACACGGCGGTGAGCATGGCCGACCGGGGGCCCGGGGCGGCCAAGGCCGGCCGTGACGGCGGCAGTCTCGCCTTCGTCCTGGCCCCCGGCACCCCCCTGGGCACGGCCGGGGTCCGCCTCGACGCGGAGGGCAAGGCCACCGGGGCGCGCAGCGTTCCCGCGGAGGGCCCGGACCGCGACCACCGGGTGGCGCTGACCCCGGCGCAGACCGAGGCGCTGGCGAAGGCCGCCGGGACGCCGCGTAAGGGACCGGTCGACCTCGACCTGCCCGGGCTGGGCTCCTACCGGGTGCTCACCGGCCCCGACGGGACCCTGGTGCTGGGCTTCCCGCTGGCGGGGGTCGACCGGACCGTGGGCACCCTGATCGGGGTGGAGGTGTGCGTCACCCTCGCCGGACTGATCGCGGCCTCCCTTGCCGGGCAGGCCCTGGTCGGCGTGGCCCTGCGCCCGCTGCACCGGGTGGCCGCCACCGCCACCCGGGTCTCCGAACTGCCCCTGCACAGTGGTGAGCCCGCGCTGCACGAAAGGGTGCCGGAGGCCGAGGCGGACCCCCGCACCGAGGTCGGCCAGGTCGGGGCCGCGCTGAACCGGATGCTGGGCCACGTCTCCTCCGCGCTCACCGCCCGTCAGCAGAGCGAGACCCGGGTCCGGCAGTTCGCGGCCGATGCCAGCCACGAGCTGCGCACCCCGCTCGCTTCCATCCGCGGCTACGCCGAGCTCACCCGCCGGGGGCGGGAGGAGACCGGCCCCGATACCCGGCACGCCCTCGGCCGCATCGAGTCGGAGGCGACCCGGATGACCGGCCTGGTCGAGGACCTGCTGCTGCTGGCCCGGCTGGACGCGGGCCGCCCGCTGTCGCGGACCGACACCGACCTGGCGCCGCTCGTCGTCGACGCCCTCAGCGATGCCCGGGCCGCCGGGCCCGGGCACCACTGGCGCCTGCGACTGCCCGAGGAGCCGGTGTCCGTGAGCGCCGACCCGGCCCGGATCCAGCAGGTGCTGGTGAACCTCCTGGCCAACGCCCGTACGCACACCCCGCCCGGCACCACGGTCACCGCCCATGTTTCACGTGAAACAGCCGCCATCCGGCTGCTGATCGAGGACGACGGGCCCGGCATCCCGGCCGACCTGCTCCCCCACGTCTTCGAGCGCTTCGCCCGCGGTGACGCCTCCCGGTCCCGAGCGGCGGGCTCCGGCTCCACCGGACTCGGACTGGCCATCGTGCAGGCGGTGGTCGGCGCGCACGGCGGCCGGGTCGAGGTACGGAGCGTGCCGGGACGGACCTGTTTCGATGTGCTGCTGCCGCAGGCCACCCGGCCCGGCGTCTGCGCGCAGCCGGACTCACAGACGGGGCACAGGCTCACCACACGGCGGTGACAGGCCGCCCCGCGAGGGTCGAGGCATGTCAACCGACGCCTCCCCCGGTGCCCTTCCGGCACGGGCGCCCCTCGCGCCCGTGGCCGGCGAGCCCGTGCTCGACGTGGTCATCCCGGTCTTCAACGAAGAGAAGGACCTCGGCCCGTGTGTGCGCCGTCTGCACGGCCACCTCAGCCGCACCTTCCCGTACGCCTTCCGGATCACCGTCGCCGACAACGCCAGCACCGACCGCACCCCCGAGATCGCGGCCGGCCTGGCCGCCGCTCTCGACGGCGTACGCAGCACCCGGCTGGAGGAGAAGGGCCGGGGCAGGGCGCTGCGCACGGTCTGGTCCCACTCCGAGGCGCCCGTCCTCGCGTACATGGACGTGGACCTCTCCACCGACCTCAATGCCGTGTTGCCGCTCGTCGCGCCGCTGATCTCCGGCCACTCGGACCTCGCGATCGGCACCCGGCTCGCCCGCTCCTCGCGGGTGGTGCGCGGAGCCAAGCGGGAGTTCGTCTCGCGGGCCTACAACCTCCTGCTGCGCTCCTCCCTCGCGGCCCGGTTCAGTGACGCCCAGTGCGGGTTCAAGGCCATCCGGCGGGAGGTCGCCGAGCGGCTGCTGCCCTTGGTGGAGGGCACCGGCTGGTTCTTCGACACGGAGCTGCTGGTGCTCGCCGAACGGGCGGGGCTGCGGATCCACGAGGTCCCGGTGGACTGGGTGGACGACCCCGACTCCACCGTCCACATCGTCCGGACGGCGACCGAGGACCTGAAGGGCGTCTGGCGGGTCGGGCGGGCCCTGGCCGTCGGCGCGCTCCCGCTCGACCGGCTGTCCCGCCCCTTCGGCGACGACCCGCGCGACCGCACCGCCGTCCCCGACGTGGACCGCGGGCTGCCCCGCCAGCTCCTGGGCTTCTGTGCGGTCGGAGCCCTGTCCACCCTGCTCTACCTGCTGCTCTACTCCGGCTTCCGCGCCGGGACGGGCCCGCAGCTCGCCAATGCGGGCGCCCTGCTCCTGTCCGCGGTCGCCAACACCGCCGCCAACCGGCGGTTGACCTTCGGTGTCCGCGGCAGGCACCGGGCCGTGCGCCACCAGGCCCAGGGGCTGGTGGTGTTCGCCATCGGCCTGGCCCTGACCAGCGGCTCCCTCGCCGCCCTCGGCGCGGCCGCGGCCGATCCCGGCCACAGCACGGAACTGGCCGTCCTGATCACCGCGAACCTCGCCGCCACCGTGCTGCGTTTCCTGCTCTTGCGCGCCTGGGTCTTCCCGGAGCGGCGTGCAGTCCACCCGAAGACGCCGATCTCCAAGGAGGGCCGATGACCACGGCCGTACCCACCGCTTTCGACCCGCCCGCACCGCAACCGGTCACCGCTTCGGCGGCCGCTCGCCGGCCCGCCTGGGAGCGGCCCGCCCTCGCCGCGCTGCTGTGCTGCACCGCCCTGCTGCTGCTGTGGGACCTGGGCGCATCCGGCTACGCCAACTCCTTCTACTCCGCGGCCGTACAGGCGGGCAGCGAGAGCTGGAAGGCCTTCTTCTTCGGTTCCTCCGACGCAGGCAACTCCATCACCGTGGACAAGCCCCCGGCCGCCCTGTGGCCGATGATGCTGTCCGTGCGGCTCTTCGGTCTGGGCGCCTGGCAGATCCTGGTGCCCCAGGCGCTGATGGGCGTCGCCACCACCGGGGTGCTCTACGCGGCCGTGCGCCGCCAGTTCGGCCCGGCCGCCGGGCTGCTCAGCGGAGCAGCCTTCGCGCTGACCCCCGTGGCTGCGTTGATGTTCCGCTTCAACAACCCCGACGCGCTGTTGACCCTGCTGATGACCGTCACTGTGTACTGCCTCCTGCGGGCCCTCGACGGGGCGCACACCCGCTGGCTGGTGTGGGCCGGTGTCGCGGTCGGCTTCGCCTTCCTCACGAAGACCCTCCAGGCCTTCGTGATCCTTCCGCCACTCGCCCTGCTGTACGCGGTCTGCGCACCCACGCGGCTGCGCAGGCGCCTGGGCCAGCTGCTCCTCGCGGGGCTCGCGATGGTGGCGGCCGGCGGCTGGTGGGTGGCGGTCGTGGAACTCTGGCCTGCGGACTCCCGCCCGTACATCGGCGGCTCGCAGAACAACTCCTTTCTGGAACTGACCCTCGGCTACAACGGGCTGGGACGCATCAACGGCAATGAGACCGGCAGTGTCGGCGGGGGCGGGCGGCCCGGCGGCGGCGGGGGCGGCGGCTGGGGGGAGACCGGGATCGACCGGTTGTTCTCGGCCAACATCGGCGGTCAGATCGCCTGGCTGCTGCCGGCGGCGCTGGTCCTGCTCGCGGCCGGACTGGTGGTCACCTGGCGGGCCCGCCGGGCGACCGACTCGCTGGAGGGCATGGCCCGGGCGGCCTTCCTGGCGTGGGGCGGCGCGCTGCTGATCACCGGTCTGGTCTTCAGCTATATGCAGGGCATCTTCCACGAGTACTACACCGTGGCGCTGGCGCCCTTCGTGGCCGCGCTGATCGGGATGGGCACCGCCGTGCTGTGGGAGGAGCGGGGCAGCCTGGCCGCCTCGCTCACCCTGGCGGGCACCGTGGTCCTGACCGCGGTCTGGTCGTACGTCCTCCTCGGCCGGGCCCCCGGCTACCTGCCCTGGCTGCGCTGGGCCGTCCTCCCGGCCGGGGTGCTCGCCGCGGCCGGACTGCTGCTGGGCTCCCGGCTCGGCTCGCGGCTCGGCTCGCGCTCCGGCGCAGGCCGGGCGGTCCTGCCGGCCGTGGCGGCACTGGGCCTGGCCGCGGCCCTGGCCGGGCCGTTCGCGTACTGCCTCACCACGGTGGGCACCGGTCACACCGGTTCGATCGTGACCGCCGGCCCGGCGGTGGCGGGCGGCCGGGGCGGCCCCGGCGGGGCCATGCGCTTCGGCGCCGGCGGCGAGTTGCCGCAGAGCGGCGCAGGCGGCCCGGGCGCGGCGCCGCAGGGTCGGACCGGCCAGGCCCTGCCGAACGGACAGGGCGGCGGCCCCGGGCTGCCGGGCGCCCCCGGCGGCGGCCCGGCCGACGGCGGAGCCCGGTCCGGCGGCCCGGGCCAACAGGGCCAGGCGGGCCAGCAGGGCCAGGCGGGTCAGCAGGGCCAGGCCGGGCAGGGCTTCGAGCGCTTCGGCGGGGGCCAGGGCGGTCCCGGCGGGCTGCTGGGCGGTACCCGGGTCGGAGCGGAGGCCACGGCTGCCCTGCGCGCCGATGCGGGCCGGTACACCTGGGTGGCGGCCGGTACCGGATCGCAGAACGCGGCGAGCTACCAGCTGGCCTCCGGCGAGCCCGTGATGGCGATCGGCGGTTTCAACGGCAGCGACCCGTCTCCGACGCTGGAAAAGTTCCAGGCGTACGTGAAGGCCGGGAAGATCCATTACTTCATCGGCCAGAGTGGCGGCGCGGACGCCGGGCAGGCCGGCCGGGCCGGTGAGGACGGCGGCGGCATGCGCCAGGGCGCAGGCGGCCCCGGTGGCGGTACCAGCAGCGCCATCGAGACCTGGGTGAAGGAGAACTTCACCGCCCGCACGGTCGGCGCCGCCACCTTCTACGACCTCACGGCGCCGAAGGCCTGAGACGGAACGGACGGCCTGGTCGGGTGGGCGCGCCCCCACCCGACCAGGCCGGATCCCCCTCCCCGCACCCGCCCGCGCCCTAGGATCAAGGGGGCGCACCGGGCATTCCGGGCTCAACCCCGGGCGCTGAGGAGGGTTTCCCGTGGTGAGCGCCGATCCCGACGAGACCCGTACCGGTCCCGACGAGACCCGTACCAGCGTGTGGCTGGCCATCCGCCCCGCCGCCCCCGCCAGACGCCGCACCGAGGCCCCCTCGGGCCTCGACCGCGAGCGGATCACCACGGCGACGGTGCGGCTGCTCGACACCGAAGGCCTGACGCGGTTCTCGATGCGCCGGCTCGCCGCCGGGCTGGGCGTCACCGCGATGTCCCTCTACTGGTACGTGGACACCCGGCACGACCTCCTCGAACTGGCCCTGGACCGGGCCCTTGGCGAGCTGGTCCTGCCCGGCCCGGGCGAACCCGGGCAGCAGGGCTGGCCCACCGCACTGCGGGGGCTCGCCCGGGAGTACCGGCGGGTGCTGGCCGCGCATCCCTGGGTGGCCCCGCTCACCGCGGCGTACCCCAACATCGGCCCCAGCGCCCGGGCCTTCGACGCGGCCCTCCAGCAGCTGCTCGACGCCACCGGCCTGACGGGCGGCGCCCGGACCGGGGTGCACCTGGCCCTCTCGCAGTTCCTGCACGGCTGCGGGGGCATGGTCCGGCGGGTACCCGAGAGCGACTTCTGCCTCGCCGTCGACGTGCTGGTCGCCGGGATCGAAGCGAAGGCCACCGGCTGACCCCCGGGAGGGGGGGCCGGCCGATGGCCTCGGTTGCTCGGTTGTTCCGGCCTTCAGCTCCCGTACGGTCCCGTCAGCGGGCCCCGGCCGGGACCTCGGCCGCCTCCGCGGGGACCGGGACGGAGCCGGCCGCCGCCGGAGCGTCCGCCGAGGGCTTGGACTTCAGCGCGACCTCCTTGATGAACAGCACCAGCACCAGGCCCAGCAGGGCGAACGGGGCTGCGTACAGGAAGACGTCGCCGACCCCGTGCCCGTACGCGGACTCCACGACCTCCCGGAACGGCGCGGGCAGCTTGTCGAGGTCCGGGATGCCGCCGCCGGCGGTGCCGCCGTGGCCCATGGCCGCGGCCTTCGGGCCGAGTGCGGCCAGCCCGTCCTGGACGTAGTGCGTGACCCGGTGGGCCATCACCGCGCCGAGGGCGGAGACGCCCATGGCGCCGCCGAGCGAGCGGAAGAAGGTGACGACGGAGCTGGCCGCGCCGAGGTCCTCGGGAGCCACCTGGTTCTGCGTGGCGAGGACCAGGTTCTGCATCATCATGCCGAGGCCGAGGCCGGTCAGCGCCATGTAGATCGCGATGTGCCAGTACGGGGTGTCGTACCGCAGGGTGCCCAGCAGGCCGAGGCCGGCCGTCAGCAGTACGCCGCCGGACACGAGCCAGGCCTTCCACTTGCCGGTCTTGGTGATCACCTGACCGGAAACGGTGGAGGAGACGAAGAGCCCGCCGATCATCGGAATCGTGAGGATTCCGGACATCGTGGGGGACTCGCCGCGGGCCAACTGGAAGAACTGGCTGAAAAACACGGTGCCCGAGAACATCGCGATGCCCACGAACAGCGAGGCCGCCGAGGCGAGGGAGATGGTCTTGTTGCGGAACAGCCGCAGCGGGATGATCGGGTCGCTCGCCCGGGACTCGACGAGGACGAAGAGCAGGCCGAGCAGCACGGCGCCGCCGGTCATCGCCCAGGTCTGCCAGGAGATCCACGCGTAGGAGTCACCGGCCTGCGTGACCCAGATGAGCAGCAGCGAGACGGACCCGCTGATGAGGAAGGCACCCAGCCAGTCCACCTTGACGTCCCGGCGGACGACCGGGAGGTGCAGGGTGCGCTGCAGCACGATCAGCGCGATGATCGCGAAGGGCACGCCGACGTAGAAGCACCAGCGCCAGCCGAGCCAGTCGGTGTCGGTGATGACGCCGCCGAGCAGCGGGCCGCCGACGGTGGCGACGGCGAAGACCGCGCCGAGGTAGCCGCTGTAGCGCCCGCGCTCACGCGGGGAGATCATCGCGGCCATGACGATCTGGGCGAGGGCGGAGAGGCCGCCGACGCCGATGCCCTGCACCACGCGGCAGGCGATGAGCATGCTGGTGTTCTGCGACAGGCCCGCGACCACGGAGCCGAGGACGTAGATCACCAGGGATATCTGGACCAGCAGCTTCTTGCTGAACAGGTCGGACAGCTTGCCCCACAGCGGGGTCGCCGCGGTCATGGACAGCAGAGCCGCGGTGACCACCCAGGTGTAGGAGGACTGGGTGCCGCCGAGGTCGCTGATGATCTGCGGCAGGGCGTTGGAGACGATCGTGGAGGACAGGATCGCCACGAACATGCCGAGCATCAGCCCGGACAGGGCCTTCATGATCTGCGGGTGGGTCATGGACATGCTGTCGGACGCCGTCTCCGGCCGGCCGCCGCCTTCCCGCACACCGGTCGTGGGTGTGGTCGTCGCCATGTGTTTCCTCAAGGTTCTAGAAGCTCGACCGGAGTAGGGCCAGCAGGGTGTTCAGTACGTCGATGTCCTGGGTGGGCCAGGCGGCCAGCGCTCGCTCCAGCGCCTGCGAGGAGCGGGCGCCGAGCTCGGCGAGGAGCGCGTGCCCGGCCGGGGTGAGCCGCAGGATCCGGCAGCGGCCGTCGCCCGGGTCGGCGAGCCGCTCGATCCAGCCGCGGTCGGCCACCTGAGCCACGTGCCGGCTGGTCACCGAGATGTCCACGGCCATGAACGCGGCCAGCCGGCTGAGCCGCATCTCGCCGTGCCGGTCCAGCACGGTGAGGACGGCGGCTGCGCCGGGCGGGCAGTCGCGGGGCAGGATGCGGGCGAGGTCCCGCTTGACCGCCCCGATGCCGGTGAGCTGGCGGGCCAGTTCGCGGTACCGGTCGCTGGGAGCTGCCTCGGTCCCCGCCTCGTTCGCGGAATCCGCGGCCCCCGCCTCACTCGCGGAATCCGCGTTCCCCGCCTCGCTCGCGGCTTCCGCGGTCTGCGTCCCGTCCGTGGTGCCCGCGACGGCCGCGGTCCCGGCGGGTCCGGTGCCTGCGGTGCGTCCGCTGGGCCGGATGGTGGTCGGAGCAGTGGGAACGGTCACCGCGCAGCCCCTCCGTCTCGGTCTCATCTTGTTGCTTAGAGCAACCATAGAAGCGGTTGGTTGCTACAGGCAAACGAATCCGGGGGCGGGGCGGTAAAAGAATCGGAAAACCCGCTAGGGTCCTGCTCCATGGCGGAGAACCACAACTCACAGGGCCCCGAGGGCAACTACGACCCCGCGGGCAGCACGCAGATGTTCCGCGCCTTCGTCGAGGAGGCGGCGCCGGCCCGGCAGCCGGGTCCCGGGGCGCGCCGGCAGCGCCGTGCGGAACAGCAGGCCGGTGCGAAGAAGGGCGTCTGGATCGGGGTGGCGATCGCGCTGGTCCTGGTCGTCGTTCCGGCCCTGTGGGTCGTCCTGCACTGACCCGCGGCCCGGGATCAGCCCCCGGCCGGGGGCCCGCCCGGGGCCCCGGCCGGCTCAGTTCCAGGCGGCCGTGACCTTCCGGGTCTCCACGTGCATGCCCAGCGGCACCCGCCAGGCGTCCACGCAGACCGTGTAGGTCTGGGTCCGCGCGCCCGCGCCCGGTACGGGTGCCGGGAGCGGCTGGGTGGTGGTGACCGTGGCCCAGTCCACCCCGAGCGCGCCGATGACGTGCGTGGCGAAGCTGACCGTGCCGGAGCGCGCGGCGGTGCTTCCGGTGTTGGTGAAGGTGACGGTGACCAGCTCGCACCAGCGGTGTGCCGCGGCCGCCCGGACCGGAGTGGACAGCGTCAGCCGGGCCGGGGTGGCCGGAGGCGGAGCGGGCGGGGTGGGCGGGGTGGTGCCGGGCCCGGCCGGGCCGGTCCCCGTGCCCGGCGGGGTGCCCGGAGTCCCGGGTGCCGAAGGCCCGCCGGATCCCGTACCGGAGCCGCCCGTACCGGAACCCGCGCCGCCCGTATCAGAGCCGCCCGTACCGGAACCTGCGCCGCCCGTACCGGAACCCGCACCGCCCGTACCGGAGCCCGCGCCGCTCGTGCCCGGCGGAGGCCGGGTGGCGGCGCCGGGTGCCCGGCCGGAGCTGCCGGGTCCGGGCCCGGTTCCGGTTCCGGCCGTGGCGCCGGAGCCGTTCGCCGGTCCGCCGGGAGCGGTGACCGCGGCCGTCCCCGCAGGCCCGGAGCCGTCGGGCACCCCGCCCTCTGGGGGAGCGGGTGTCGTGCCCGCCGCGGACGGGCCGCCGAGCTGCTGGAACTCCACCGGTCCCTGCGGGGCCACGTTCTCCCCCGGACCCCGTTCGGGTCCCGGGGCCGCGGCGCCCACGGCGACGTAGCCGTCCCGGGCGGGGCCGCCGCAGCCGGCGAGGGCGGCGGCGGCCGTGCAGCACAGGGCGAGGAGGGCGGCCGTACGGGATCCCGTTCGCATCGCGCCAGTTTTACTGACGCTCCGTCAATTGGGAACCCCGTCCGGCCGGACTGCGGGGGTCACTCCCCGATGAGTCCCACCCGCAGCTGGGCGAGGGTCCGGGTGAGCAGCCGGGAGACGTGCATCTGCGAGATGCCGACCTCCTCGCCGATCTGCGACTGCGTCATGTTCGCGAAGAACCGCAGCATGATGATCTGGCGCTCCCGGGGCGGCAGTTTGGCCAGCAGGGGCTTGAGGGACTCGCGGTACTCGACCCCTTCGAGCGCGGTGTCCTCGTAGCCGAGGCGGTCCGCGAGCGAGCCCTCGCCCCCCTCGTCCTCGGGGGAGGGTGAGTCGAGCGAGGAGGCCGTGTAGGCGTTGCCGACGGCGAGTCCGTCGACGACGTCCTCCTCCGAGACCCCGAGCACGGCGGCGAGCTCCGGCACGGTCGGCGAGCGGTCCAGCTTCTGGGCGAGCTCGTCACTGGCCTTGGTCAGCGCCAGGCGCAGCTCCTGGAGCCGGCGCGGGACGCGCACGGACCAGGAGGTGTCCCTAAAGAATCGTTTGATCTCGCCCACGACGGTCGGCATCGCGAACGTGGGGAACTCCACGCCCCGTTCGCAGTCGAACCGGTCGATCGCCTTGATCAGGCCGATGGTGCCGACCTGGACGATGTCCTCCATCGGCTCGTTCCGGCTGCGGAAGCGAGCGGCGGCGTACCGGACCAGGGGCAGGTTCAGCTCGATCAGGGTGTCGCGTACGTACGCCCGGTCAGGGCTGTCCACGTCCAGGGCGGCGAGCCGCAGGAAGAGGGAGCGGGAGAGGGTGCGGGTGTCGATGGCTTCCGAGCGGTCGGGCGCAGGCGCCACAGGCGCTGCCGGCGCCGGGCTCTTGACGAGCGTGAGCACCTTGGAGCTGCCCTGGTCTACGGACATGCCACCCCCTTGAGGTCGCGGACGGGCGCGTACGGCGCGTCCGTCGGAGGAACGCAGCCTCCACCTGAATACCGGAAGGAGGGCTGCGGCAAACGCGGTTCCAGCAGAATGTCACATGTCGGCAACACGCTGTAGCGCCAAGTCGACATATATCTCCAGCGACAGAGGGGGTCAGAGGGGGATCCGACCGATCTGCCGGGAAACAGCTGGATCGTCGCCACTCGTTCCGGTTACGCCTCGATCCTGTTTGCGGATCTCAGTCGGGCGAAACTGCGCGCGAGCAGCCGGGAGACGTGCATCTGGGAGACGCCGAGCTCGGCGCTGATCTGCGACTGCGTCAGATTGTTGTAGTACCGCAGGAGCAGGATCCGCTGTTCGCGCTCGGGCAGTTGTACGAGGAGGTGGCGGACGAGGTCGCGGTGCTCGACCCCGGCCAGCTCGGGGTCCTCGTAGCCGAGGCGGTCCAGCAGGCCGGGCAGCCCGTCGCCCTCCTGCGCGGCCTCCAGCGAGGTCGCGTGGTACGAACGGCCGGCCTCGATGCAGGACAGCACCTCGTCCTCGCCGATCCGCAGGCGCTCCGCGATCTCGGGGGTGGTCGGGGTGCGGCCGTGCAGCGTGGTGAGGTCCTCGGTGGCCGCGTTGACCTGTACCCAGAGCTCGTGCAGGCGGCGCGGTACGTGGACGGTGCGGACGTTGTCCCGGAAGTAGCGCTTGATCTCGCCCACGACGGTCGGCATCGCGAAGGTCGGGAACTGCACGCCGCGGTCCGGGTCGAACCGGTCGATGGCGTTGATCAGGCCGATCGTGCCGACCTGGACCACGTCCTCCATCGGCTCGTTGCGGCTGCGGAAGCGGGCGGCCGCGTACCGGACCAGCGGGAGGTTGGCCTCGATGAGCGCCCCGCGCACCCGGGAGTGCTCGCCGGTGCCCGGCTCCAGCACCTTCAGCTGACCGAAGAGCACCTGGGTGAGGGCCCGGGTGTCCGCACCCCGGCCGGCCGGTCTGGGCGGCGTCGGGGCGGGTTCCCCGGGCGCCTCCTGGCGGGACTCCGGCGGGGAGTCCGGGCGGGCCTCCGGACGGGGCTCCTGGCGGGGCTCCGGCTGGGAGGGCAGCTGGGGGTCCTGCTGAGGGGGCACCTGAGGCGCAGTACTGGCCGGCACGGTCACGCCACCCCTTCAGTCAACTCATCCGTCAAAAGCGGTCATAGCATCACAAGACATGTGCACTGTGTGCAAGCACCGTATAACGCCGTGTTGGCGGCAAGTTGGGCATACTCGGTCAATATGCCCGTAAATAAGGGCGCAAAAAAGCCCCCCACGCGTCGGATTGGAGGGCTGGAACGTCAGGCTTCGTCTCGGCGTACGGGTTCAGCGCACCAGTTCGGTCATGAACTCACCGATCCCTGAGGCCGCATCCGATATGCCTTGGAAACCTATTCCCACCATCTCGGCCGCCCGTTTGGGCTGGGTGATGATCACGAAGAGGGCGAACACGGTGAGGACGCCCGTGATGAGCTTCTTGGTGTCCATGATGCGGCGTCGGCCTCCCCAACCGGTTCTGCACAGTGGGGTGAGTCTAACCGGTCATGTTCGGACACTGACCCGGTCTTTAAGGACCAAGGACCTGGCACCAGAGGCCGTTTGCCGCCGCGTGTGCGCGGGCGGGGAGCGCAGTATTGAGGGGAGCCCACCGGTTCTGGCAGGAAATCGGTGGGTGAGGGACAGGACCTCACTGCGGGGTCCGAGCCGCAAGCTTCCCCCCTGACTGCGGCTCGGACTGGCAGGTTCCGTCCTCTTCGGGGGAAGTGGCTTGTCCCCCCGATGCCACTTCCCCCGTCCCATCCGTCGAAGGTCCCGGTTCCGGCCGGGGCCTTCTTCGTGTCTGCGCCTGCTACTCGATGCCGCCGGCCAGGTCCGTGAGGGGCTGCACGGGGGCGATGACGGGCGCGAGCTGGTTCGGAAGTTCCATCAGCTGGTTGAGCTGGTTGGCCCCCTCGCTGAGCTTCGCCCCGATCTCCTGGACGGAGCCGGGCTGGGAGCCCGCCGGCATGCCCGGGGCGGCCGACGGCAGGTCCGGGAGGGAGAGCGGGGCGAGGGGGGCGGCCGAGGCGGCGGGGGCCGCGAGGCCCGCTGCGGCCCCCGCGAGGGCGATGGCGGCGAGCATGCGCTGGGTCTTGGTCATGCCGTGACAACGGCTGCACGACCGCGCGGTCACGCAGCCGTCCGCCTGACGCCCGGAAGACGCCGAGAGCCCCGACCCTTGCGGGGCGGGGCTCTCGGTCGAAGCGGTAGTGGAGGGATTTGAACCCCCGATGGGTTGCCCCATACTCGCTTTCGAGGCGAGCTCCTTCGGCCACTCGGACACACTACCGAGATGGATCCTAGCCTAAGGATCCCCATCGACAGAAATCGGCGTCCCGGGCCCTCCCGCCGGCAGCCCCCCGGCCGCTCGGAGACCGCTCAGAGGCCGCGGAAGAACTCCGTCAGCTGCTGCGCGCACTCCTCGGCGAGGACCCCTCGCACCACCTCGGGCCGGTGGTTGAGCCTGCGGTCGCGTACGAGGTCCCAGAGCGATCCGGCGGCACCCGCCTTCTCGTCGTCCGCGCCGAACACGACGCGGGCCACGCGCGACTGGACGAGCGCTCCCGCGCACATCACGCACGGCTCCAGGGTGACCACGAGGGTGCACCCCGGGAGCCGCCATTCCCCGAGCGCGGCGGCCGCCCGGCGCAGCGCCAGTACCTCGGCGTGCGCCGTCGGGTCGCCGGACGCCTCGCGCTCGTTGTGCCCGGTGGCGAGGAGGTCCCCGTCCGGGCCGAGCACGACGGCGCCGACCGGCACGTCGCCGGCCGGCACCGCCCGGGCGGCCTCCTGGAGCGCCAGGCGCATGGAGTCCCGCCACGGGTCCCGTACGGGATCGGGGCCGTGCGTATCGCAGGGGTGGGTCGGGTACGGGCCGGTCACTAGCGGACGGCCTCCAGGACCTCGGTGGCACCGAGCGAGTCGGCGATCTCCGAGAGGGCGTCCCCGTCCAGGGTCATCAGCTGCTTGTTGCTGACCCCGAGGTCGTCCAGCAGCCGGGGATCGCCGAGGGGGCCGGCCGGGGCCGGCTCCGCGGCGGACCCGCCCACCCGGTCGTCCTCGTCCTCCTCTTCCGTGAAGGCGGCGACGGCCTCCTCCTCGCCGTCCTCGGTGCCGTCCAGGTCCAGTTCGTCGAGTTCGTCGTCCTCCTCGTCGCTGCCCAGCAGCTCTTTGGTCAGCATCGAGCCGTAGGAGCTGCGGGCGGCGAGGGACGCGTTCGATACGAAGTACCGGGGGTCCTCCTCCCCGTCCACGCGGACGACGCCGAACCAGGCGTCCTCCTGCTCGATGAGGGCGACCACCGTGTCGTCGTCGACAGCGGCGGAACGGGCGAGATCGATCAGATCACTGAGGGACTCGACGTCGTCGAGTTCCATGTCGCTCGCTTCCCACCCGTCTTCGGTGCGCGCGAGCAGTGCGGCGAAGTACACCGTGACTCTCCCACTGGTCTTAGGCGTGCCGGTTGGAGGTCCCCCCGGCCGGAGGATGGGGTGGGACGGCCGTGTGCGCGCCGTCCGTGCCCCGCCCAATCGGCATCGTGGCAGAAACGGCGGCTTTGCGAGAGGTCTTCCGCGCTTGCGTCGTGCCGCGCCGTGACCCGTGCGGGGCGCGGGGAGGTCGAGCGGCGGCGGCGCCGGCGTCCCGGCCAGGCCCGCGCGGACGGCGCTGCGGCGCGGTCCGGTGCGGCTCGGCGGGGGCTTCGCAGGGGTCCCGGGAGGGCGCCGGGGTGGCGCCGGCGCGGGCTCGGGCGGGCCCGGGCGGATTCGCCGCGGGGGCTGGCGTGTCCCGTTCACCTGGTCGGACGCTGCGGGGTTCACCAGCGGAAGGTGCGCATCCGCATCTGTTGGCGCATCCGGGCGGCGCGGGCGCGACGGGGCTGGACCCGGTCGCGTAGCTCACGCGCCTCGTTCAGGTCGCGCAGGAACTGGGCGCGTCGCGCCCTGCGCTGCGCCGCGCTCTCCGGCGTCTCGTCCTCGTCGCTGCCTTGGCTCTGCTGCGTCTGGGCCATGGGCCACCACCCCGGGCTGGTCCGGTCGTTCTCCTCCGCCGGCGCGAAGCAGACCCCTTGCACCCACCTTCCCCCGGACGGCCCGATTGATGCCACCCCCGCGCAGGTCAGAGAGGTCGGGGCCCGGAAAGGGGGCCGGCGCCACCCGATCGGACGCCGCCCGGGTCAGGCGTCGTCGTGGAGCGTCGGCACGACGGCCACCGGTCCGTGGGCGTGCTGTAGCAGGGCGTGGGCCACCGAGCCCATGAGCAGGGACATGCCGCTGCGCCGCGGATGGTGGCGGCCCACGACCACCAGGGCGGCCGACCGGGAGGCGGTGACCAGCCGGCCGGCCGGGTCACCGGGGACGGCGGCCTGCTCGACCGGGACCTGCGGATGGCGGATGCGGAAGGGCGCGAGCCGCTCGGTCTGGGAGCGCAGCATCTCCCGCTCGGCCGGCACGCCGTCCCCGCCGTCGGCCAGCCCCTCCGGCGGGACCACCATGAACGGGCTGTCCATCAATACGGTCGGCGAGGGCGGGATCGCGTACGCCGAGACCACCTGGACGGTGGTCCCCCGTGCGGCCGCCTCCTCGAAGGCGAAGGCCAGGACGTCGTCGGGGGTCTCCGAGGCGTGCAGTCCGAGCACCACCCGCCCGGCGGAGGGCTCCCCCAGCGCCTGTGCGGGGTCGGCGCGCCGTTCCTCGTGCGCGACCACCACGACCGGGCAGGGCGCGGTGCTGGAGACGGCGCGGCTGTTCGACCCGAGGAGCAGGCTGGCGAAGCCGCCGCGGCCCCGGGAGCCCATGACGAGCATCCGCGCCCGTGCGCCGACCACCCGCAGGGCCTCGGGCACGGAGCCCTCCAGGGCCTCGTACTGCACACCTGCCGGCAGGCCGGGGCCGCCGCCGAGGAGGGCGGTGATCCGGTCGCGTACGGGGTCGGCGAACTCGTCCGGCTGGGAGGCGTCGTGCAGGGAGGCCCGGCGTCCCGCGTACAACTGGGCGTGGTCGGGCAGCACATGGGCGATCAGCAGCCCGGTGCCGTGCCGTACGGCTGCGGCCCGCGCCCATTCCAGGGCCCCCAGGCTGTGGTCGGACCCGTCGACTGCCGCGATGACCGGTGCGCTGTTCACCCGTCCAGCGTGCTGGGCGTCCGCGTGGGCCGCATCCGCAGCGGGGCGCGCGGGCGGGGAGGCGTGCGGCGCGCGTACGGGAGGCGTACGGGAGGCGCCCGGGACGGCCCCTTCGGACGCGAGGGGGTCGTTCCAGCGCGTAGCCTTTTGGGTGTGGGTCGCGTCGGGCGGCCGTTTTTGCCGGTCGCAGGCTGAATTCTGGAGGATGTTGTGCGTTTGCAGGTCGTCGATCACCCCTTGGTGGCGCACAAACTCACCACCCTGCGCGACAAGCGCACCGACTCCCCCACCTTCCGCCGGCTCGCCGACGAGCTGGTGACCCTGCTCGCGTACGAGGCCACCCGCGACGTGCGCACCGAGCAGGCCGACATCGAGACCCCGGTCGGCCCGACCACCGGTGTGAAGCTCTCGCACCCGCGCCCGCTGGTCGTACCGATCCTGCGGGCCGGCCTCGGCATGCTCGACGGCATGGTGCGGCTGCTGCCGACCGCCGAGGTGGGCTTCCTGGGCATGGTCCGCAACGAGGAGACCCTGGAGGCCTCCACGTACGCGACGCGCATGCCGGAGGACCTCTCCGGGCGGCAGGTCTACGTGGTCGACCCGATGCTCGCGACCGGCGGCACGCTGGTCGCGGCGATCCGCGAACTGATCAAGCGGGGCGCCGACGACGTGACGGCCGTGGTGCTGCTGGCCGCGCCCGAGGGCGTCGAGATCATGGAGCGCGAACTGGCGGGCACGCCGGTGACGGTGGTGACGGCCGCGGTGGACGAGCGGCTCAACGAGCACGGCTACATCGTGCCGGGGCTGGGCGACGCGGGTGACCGGATGTACGGCTCCGCCGAGTAGCTGCCGGCAGCTGCCGGCAGGCAGCCGGGAACGTCAGGGCGCAGGGGTCCGCAGCACGCTGCTGCGGACCCCTGCGGCGTGTCAGCAGTTCTTGGCGGCGACGGGTGCGGGGTTGGCCAGCAGGGCGAGGGCCTTGTCGGCGTCCTCCTTGGTGCTGAGCTCCGTGAAGGAGTCGCCGAGGATCAGGTCGACGTCCGCCCCTTCACGGGTGTCGGTCTGCTGGGTGGTGCCGGCGAGCTGGGTGCCGAGGACGGCGAAGACCGCCTTGTCGGTGGCGGGGGAGCCGAGCAGTATCCCGGTGCCCGGGACCTTCTTGTCGAAGGTCGCGGGGGCGTTGCCGACGTTGCCGACGGTGAAGCCGCGTTTGCGCAGCTCGTCGCCCACCGCCTTGGCGAGGCCGGCCCGCGGCGTCGCGTTGTAGACGTTGACCTTGATGTCGCCGGGCTTGGGGAGGGTGACCGCTGCCGGTGCAGCCGAGGCGGAGGCCGCTGCGGGCGCGCCCTTGGCGGCCTTGGCCGGACAGTCCCTGGCGCCCGCGGCGGTGTTCCGTTTGGCGGTGTCGCCCTGGAACACGTCGATGAGCTGCAGCGCCCCGTAGCCGAGCAGGGCGAGCGCAAGGACCGAGCCGAGCACGGCAACGACGATGCGGCGGCGGCTCCGCTTACGGCTCATACGGGGGTAGGCGGCTCCCGTGACGCGGTACTTTCCGCCCATGCCGGGGGGAGTGAGCATGCTCATGGGCGCAGCGTAATGCGGCCCGGTGTCGATGCCTACTAAATGATCTGCTGATAGGTCAATGGTGACCCGAAAGGCGCAATCCGTACGAAGCGGAAGCCGCCCGGGGCCGTTGCCGGTGGATCCGGCGGCCGGCCCCGCGGCCGGTGCTGCGGCGCGTCGCGGCCGTCAGTCCATCTCCAGGACGCGGGCGTGCAGCACCTGGCGCTGCTGCAGGGCCGCGCGCACGGCGCGGTGCAGTCCGTCCTCCAGGTACAGGTCGCCGCGCCACTTCACGACGTGGGCGAAGAGGTCGCCGTAGAAGGTGGAGTCCTCGGCCAGCAGCGTTTCGAGGTCGAGCTGCCCCTTGGTGGTCACCAGCTGGTCCAGCCGGACCGGGCGCGGCGCGACGTCCGCCCACTGCCGGGTGCTTTCCCGGCCGTGGTCGGGGTACGGCTTTCCGTTACCGATGCGCTTGAAGATCACACGGAAAGCCTACCGGGCCGGTGCCTGCGGGCGCAGCCTCGCTGCGACGGTGCAAAGGTGGCAAGGGCTACCAATCCGGGAGTGACGCATGAGCGAGAGCACCGACCCCGACACTGCGGAGGGCGCGGCGGACCCCGCCGGCACGATCGCCGCCGGGTACGCCTTCTCCGGGCCCGCGCTCGATCTGGGGGCCCTGCTCTGGGACGGCAGGGTGCGGCCGGAGCACCGCATCCGCATCCCCCTGGCCATGCTCAACCGGCACGGGCTCGTCGCGGGCGCCACCGGCACCGGCAAGACCAAGACCCTCCAGCTCATCGCCGAACAGCTGTCCGCCGGCGGCGTCCCCGTGTTCCTCGCGGACATCAAGGGCGACGTGTCGGGGATCTCGCTCCCCGGCGTCGCGAACGCCGCGGTCGAGGGGCGGGCGAAGGACGTGGGCCAGGTGTGGGAGCCCGCCGGCTGCCCCACCGAGTTCTACGCGCTCGGCGGGCTCGGTACCGGCATCCCGGTGCGCTCCACCGTCACCGCCTTCGGCCCGGTGCTCCTGTCGAAGGTGCTCCGGCTGAACCAGACGCAGGAGCAGTCCCTCGGCCTGATCTTCCACTACGCCGACTCCAAGGGCCTGGAGCTCATCGACCTCAAGGACCTCCGCGCGGTCGTGGCCTTCCTCGTCTCCGACCAGGGCAGGCCCGAACTCAAAGACATCGGCGGCCTCTCGACGGTGACGGCCGGGGTGATCCTGCGGGCCCTCACCGCCTTCGAGCAGCAGGGTGCGGCGGAGTTCTTCGGTGAGCCGGAGTTCGACACCGGCGCGTTCCTGCGCACTGCGGCCGACGGGCGCGGACTGGTCTCCGTCCTGGAACTCCCCGCGGTCCAGGACAAGCCGCAGCTCTTCTCCACCTTCCTGATGTGGCTGCTGGCCGACCTGTACACCGGCCTTCCCGAGGTCGGCGACCTGGAGAAGCCCAAGCTGGTCTTCTTCTTCGACGAGGCGCACCTGCTCTTCAACGGGGCCTCGAAAGCCTTCCTGGACTCCGTCACCCAGACGGTGCGGCTCATCCGCTCCAAGGGCGTCGGCGTCTTCTTCGTCACGCAGACCCCCAAGGACGTGCCGGCGGACGTCCTGGCCCAGCTGGGCAACCGGGTCCAGCACGCCCTGCGCGCCTTCACCCCGGACGACGCGAAGGCCCTGCGAGCCGCCGTGCGGACCTTCCCGCACTCCCCGTACGACCTGGAGGAGCTGCTCACCCAGCTGGGGACCGGCGAGGCGGTGGTCACCGTGCTCAGCGAGAAGGGCGCGCCGACACCCGTTGCGGCGACCCGGCTGTGCGCCCCGCGGTCCCTGATGGGCCCGGTCGAACCGGCGGCCCTGGAGCAGGCGGTCAGGGCCTCGCCGCTGTGGTCCCGGTACGCGGAGCCGGTCGACCGGGAATCGGCCTTCGAGAAGATCAGTGCCGAGCAGGCCGCCGCCGAGGCGCAGGCGGAGGCCGCCGCAGCCGCGGCCGACGCCGAGAAGCAGGCCAGGGCGGCCGGGAAGGCGGCCCGCGGCGCCCCGAAGCCGGACCCCTCGCCGGCCGAGCGGGTGGTGGGCAGCGGGCTGTTCCGCTCACTGGCCCGGTCGCTCGGCACGCAGCTGGGCCGGGAGATCTCGCGGTCGGTCTTCGGGACCTCCCGCCGGCGCAGGTGAGGGGGCCCGCGCCGGACGGGGCGGGGTCCGGCGGGATTCCACCGGACCGGGTGCCCGGAGCGGCCCGGTCGCTGACAGACTCGTGGGCATGCGGACCGAACTCACCGACACCACGTCCGGCAAGGTCAACCGGGCCCTGCTCGCAGCGCGCCGTGCCATCGGCAGCCCGGCGACGGGGATGGTGCTGACCCTCGTCGTCGTCACGGACGAGGAGAACGCCTACGACGCCGTGCGCGCGGCCTCGGATGCCTCACGCGAGCACCCGTGCCGCATCATCGCCGTGATCAAGCGGACCTCCCGGGGGCCGCACCGGCGCCGGTCCACCCGGCTGGACGCCGAGCTGAGGGTCGGTTCGGACGCCGGGACCGGGGAGATCATCCTGCTGCGCCTGCACGGGGAGCTGACCGACCAGGCCGGTTCGGTCGTGCTGCCGCTGCTCGTCCCCGATGCGCCCGTGGTCGCCTGGTGGCCCGCCGGCGCCCCGGCCGACCTCGCGGGGGACCCGCTGGGGGCGCTCGCGCAGCGCCGGATCACGGATGCGGCCGCGGACGTGGACCCGGTGGGCGTGCTCGACGTCCGGGCGCGCGCCTACCAGCCCGGTGACACCGACCTGGCCTGGACCCGGCTGACGCCGTGGCGGGCCCTGCTGGCGGCCGCCCTGGACCGGAATCCGCCGCCGGTGACCGGGGCGGCGGTGGAGAGCGAGCCCGACAACGCGAGCGCGGAGCTGCTGGCGCGCTGGCTGGAGGACCGGCTGGGCGTGCCGGTGGACCGGGTGGCGAGCGACGGGCCGGTGATCACCGCCGTGGTCCTGCGGACCACGGGCGGGGATATACGGGTGGACCGCCCCGCGGGGGCGCTGGCCACCTTCGTCCTGCCCGGGAGCCCCGACCGCAAGGTGGCCCTGAAGATCCGCAGCGGCGCCGAGCTGATCGCGGAGGAGCTGCGCCGGCTGGATGCGGACACGGTCTACGGAGCCGCGCTGCGCCGGCGGCCCGCCCCGGCCGGCCCCGCCACCTGACGGCCGCCGCCCTCCAGGCCCCGCACCGGGCGGCCCCGTGCCGGCGGCCCCGTGCCGGGCGGCCCCGTGCCGCGCGGAGCCGTGCCGGGCGGCCCCGTGCCGCGCGGAGCCGTGCCGGGCGGAGCCGTACCGCGCGGACCCGTACCGGACGGAGCCGTGCCGGGCGGAGCCGTACCGCGCGGAGCCGCAGCGCGCGGACCCGTACCGCGCGGACCCGTACACAGCACCTAGGTCCCGGCGGCCTTCGCGGCCTTGGCCGCCGCCTTCGCCTCCTGTTTGTGCGCCCGGACCTTCGCGAGGGACTCCGGCCCGGTGATGTCGGCCGCAGAGCGGTAGACGTTCGCCGGTCCGTAGCCGCCCGCGGCCTCCCGCCAGCCCTTGGGGCGGACACCGAAGCGCTTGCCCAGCAGGGCGAGGAAGATCTGGGCCTTCTGCTCCCCGAAGCCCGGCAGCTCCTTGAGCCGCCCCAGCAGCTCCGCCCCCGTCGCCGCGTCGGCCCACACGGCCGCCGCGTCCCCGTCGTAGTGCTCCACGAGGTACGCGCACAGCTGCTGGATCCGCTTCGCCATCGACCCGGGGTAGCGGTGGACGGCGGGCTTCTGCGAGAGCAGCGCGGCGAAGGCGTCGGGGTCGTACGCGGCGATCGTGTGCGCGTCGAGGTCCTGCGCGCCCAGCCGCCGGGCGATCGTCCAGGGCCCGGAGAAGGCCCACTCCATCGGCACCTGCTGGTCGAGCAGCATGCCGACCAGTGCGGCGAGCGGGCTGCGGCCCAGGAGCGCGTCGGCCTCCGGCTGCTGGGCCAGCCGGATGGTGATGTCCTTGTCCATGGCTCCAGCGTCCCCCGCCCGCGCCCTCCCCGCCCGGCCGCCGCGCGGGCCGGGCGGGGCACGCCTAGCGTGAAGACGAGCGGTACCGCAGGCACGCCCCCGACACAGGAGTCGAGCGACCATGGCCGAGTACGAGGAAGGCGCACCCTGCTGGGTGGACGCGATGTTCACCGACGTGGAGGGCGCCAAGAGCTTCTACGCCGAGGTGCTCGGCTGGACCTTCGGCGAGTCCGCCGGCGCGTACGGCGCCTACACGCAGGCCTACTCCGACGGCAAGGCCGTCGCCGCCGTCGTCCCGCCGATGCCCGGAGCCGAGGCCCCCTCGCAGTGGTGCCTGTACTTCGCGTCCCGGGACGCGGCGGCCACCGCCGAGCGGATCAAGGCGGCCGGCGGCACGCTGCTCATGGGGCCGATGCAGATCGGCAGCTTCGGCTCCATGGCGATCGCGAAGGAGCCGAGCGGGGCGGTCTTCGGGGTCTGGCAGCCGGGCGACCACCAGGGCTTCGAGAAGACGGGCGAGCCGGGCTCCTACGCCTGGGCGGAGGTCTTCACGCGGGACCCGGCGAAGGCCGACGGCTTCCTCGCGCAGGTCTTCCCGTACGAAACCCGGCGGATGGGGACGGGCGACGACCCCGAGACGGCCGGCATGGACTTCACGGTCTTCACCCTGGGCGCCGCGGGGAATCCGGTGCTGGGCCGGATGAGGATGGGCGAGGAGTTCCCGCCGCAGATCCCGTCCTACGTGCAGGTCTACTTCGCGGTCCCCGACTGCGACGAAGCCGTGGCCACGGCCCGCCGGCTCGGTGGGACGCTGCACTTCGGGCCGATGGACAGCCCGTTCGGCCGGTTCGCCGCGGTCACCGACCAGCAGGGCGCCGCCTTCGCCGTGATCGACATGTCGACGACGGTCGGCGAGATGCCGCAGATGTCGGACACCTAGCCACGGCCTGGCCGACCGGCCGTCCTGACCTATGGACATTGCCCAGCGCTGCCATGACCGCGCAACGCAGAAGGCCCCGGCCGGTTTCCCGGTCGGGGCCTTCAAGTGCCCGGTGAGGCACTGGCGGAGGATACGAGATTCGAACTCGTGAGGGGTTGCCCCCAACACGCTTTCCAAGCGTGCGCCCTAGGCCACTAGGCGAATCCTCCGCGGCAAACAATACAAGACGTTGAGGGGTGCTCGCGAACGTGATCGTCGGGCGGAACCGGGGCGGGGGACCGGGTCGATTCCAGGGGCCGGTATCCGCTAGGGTGGGGCCCAGCCCCTCACGTGGCGCTATCTCACCCAACTCCCCCAGGGCCGGAAGGCAGCAAGGGTAAGTGGGCTCTGGCGGGTGCGTGGGGGGCGCTTTGCGTTCCGGGAGCGGCCCAAGGGCGGCGGACCCGGGTGGCCGGACCCCTGGCGGGCGGCCAGACCCGGCGCGGGCCCCGGCGGGCGACAGATCCCGGCGCGGACCCGGCTGTCGACAGACCCCGGCGCGGACCCGGCTGCCGGCAGACCCCGGCGGCCGGCAGGCCCCGGCGCGGATCCGGGTCGGCGGCGGGCCGTGGTTGTCGGCGGGCCCGGATAACCTCGTATACGTGTCGTCCCTTGCGCTGTACCGCCGCTATCGCCCCGAGTCGTTCGCCGAGGTCATCGGTCAGGAGCATGTCACTGCACCGCTGATGCAGGCCCTGCGGAACAACCGGGTCAACCACGCGTACCTGTTCAGCGGGCCGCGCGGGTGCGGCAAGACCACCAGCGCCCGCATCCTCGCCCGGTGCCTGAACTGTGAGCAGGGCCCCACCCCCACGCCCTGCGGGGAGTGCCAGTCCTGCCGGGACCTCGCGCGCAACGGGCCGGGGTCGATCGACGTCATCGAGATCGACGCCGCCTCGCACGGTGGTGTGGACGACGCCCGTGACCTGCGCGAGAAGGCCTTCTTCGGCCCGGCCTCCAGCCGCTACAAGATCTACATCATCGACGAGGCCCACATGGTCACCTCGGCGGGCTTCAACGCCCTGCTGAAGGTGGTCGAGGAGCCGCCGGAGCACCTCAAGTTCATCTTCGCCACCACCGAGCCGGAGAAGGTCATCGGGACCATCCGGTCCCGGACGCACCACTACCCCTTCCGCCTCGTGCCCCCCGGCACCCTGCGGGACTACCTGGGCGAGGTCTGCGGCCGCGAGGGCGCGCGGGTCGAGGACGGCGTGCTGCCGCTCGTGGTGCGGGCCGGCGCCGGCTCGGTGCGCGACTCGATGTCCGTCATGGACCAGCTGCTCGCCGGCGCCGCCGACGACGGTGTGACCTATGCCATGGCCACGTCCCTGCTCGGCTACACCGAGGGGTCCCTGCTCGACTCCGTCATCGACGCCTTCGCCTCCGGGGACGGCGCGGCGGCCTTCGAGGTCGTCGACCGCGTCGTCGAGGGCGGCAACGACCCGCGGCGGTTCGTGGCGGACCTCCTGGAGCGGCTGCGCGACCTGGTCATCCTGGCCGCCGTCCCCGACGCCGGGGAGAAGGGCCTGATCGACGCCCCCGCCGACGTCGTGGAGCGGATGCAGGCGCAGGCCTCCGTGTTCGGGGCGGCCGAGCTCTCGCGCGCCGCAGACCTGGTCAACACCGGGCTCACCGAGATGCGCGGGGCGACCTCGCCGCGGCTCCAGCTCGAATTGATCTGCGCCCGCGTGCTGCTGCCCGCCGCCTTCGACGACGAGCGCTCCTTCCAGGCCCGGCTCGACCGGCTGGAGCGCGGCGGGGCCGCCGCCCTCGCCGCCGCGGCCGCCGCGGCCGCCGCGGGCGCTCCGGGCCCCCCGCCCGTCATGGGGTACGTGCCCGGGCCGCAGGCCCATGCCATGGCCCCGGCCGGGCCCGGCGGAGGAGTCGCTGCCGCGCGGGCCGCCGTACGGCCCGCCGAAGCCGAGCCCGCGGCGCCTTCGGCGCCGCCCGTGCCGCCCGCCGCGTCCCCCGCTGCGGCGCAGCCCCCCGCGGCGGCTCCCGCCGCACAGGCCCCCTCCGCCCCGGCTGCGCCGCCCGCACCCGCCGCCTCCGCGCCCGCCCCCACACCCGGCGCCTGGCCCGGGGCCGCGCAGCCCGGCGGCGGCGCTCCCGGCGCCTGGCCCGGCGCGAGCACCCCGGCCGCCGCGAGCACCCCCGCCGCCCCGACCGCGCCCGCCGCGCCCGCCGCCGGGGCCTGGCCGAGCGCGGCCGCACCCGGCCAGGGCGCCCCCGCCGAGCGGTCCCCTGCCCCGGCCCCCGCCGCCCAGCCCGCGGCGCAGGCCGCCGCGCCCTCCCCCGGCATGACCGCCGGCGCCGGCCAGGTCCAGGCGATGTGGCCGGGCGTCCTGGAGGCCGTCAAGAACCGCCGCCGCTTCACCTGGATCCTGCTCAGCCAGAACGCGCAGGTCACCGGCTTTGACGGGACCACCCTCCAGCTCGGCTTCCCGAACGCCGGCGCCCGCGACAACTTCGCGAGCAGCGGCAGCGAGGACGTGCTCAAGGCGGTCCTCGCGGAGCAGTTCCAGGTGAACTGGAAGATCGACGCGGTGGTGGGCGGCGGAGCCCCGGCCCCGCTCCCGACCTCCTCCTACGGCGCCCCGGCCCCGGCCTACGAACCGCCGCCCCCGCCCGCGCAGCACTCCTCGGCCCCGCAGCAGCCGTCCGCCTCCCCGCCCCCGCAGCAGGCTTCCGCCCCGCAGCCGCCCGTACGGCAGGCACCGCCGCCGGTGGCCCCCGAGGACGACGTCCCCGAGGAGGACGACCCGGACCTCGTGGAGAGCGCCCTGACCGGGCACGACCTGATCGTGCGGGAGCTCGGGGCGACCGTTGTGGAGGAATACACCAACGAGTAGGGGACCGTCCATGGGGTGGCCGCACGAAACCGGCCGCTCCGTCCGGGCTAGGCTGAGCGGCGTGAAGGTCCTCGTCATCGGCGGCGGCGCCCGCGAACATGCCCTGTGCCGCTCTCTGTCCCTCGACCCCGACGTCAACGCGCTGTACTGCGCTCCCGGCAACGCCGGCATCGCCGAGGTGGCCGAACTGCACCCGGTCGATGCCCTCAACGGCACCGCAGTGGCCCGGCTGGCCGCCGAACTCGGCGTCGACCTGGTCGTCGTCGGACCGGAGGGACCGCTCGTCGCCGGTGTCGCCGACAGCGTCCGCGCCGCCGGCATCCTCTGCTTCGGCCCGTCCGCCGCGGCGGCCCAGCTGGAGGGGTCCAAGGCCTTCGCCAAGGACGTGATGGCCGCGGCCGGGGTCCCGACGGCCCGCAGCCACGTGTGCACCACCCCGGAAGAGGTGGACGCGGCCCTCGACGCCTTCGGCGCCCCGTACGTCGTCAAGGACGACGGCCTGGCGGCCGGCAAGGGCGTCGTGGTCACCGAGGACCTGGCCGCCGCCCGGGCGCACGCCCTGTCCTGCTCGCGCGTGGTCATCGAGGAGTACCTCGACGGCCCCGAGGTCTCCCTCTTCGCCATCACCGACGGCGTCACCGTGCTGCCGCTGCAGCCCGCGCAGGACTTCAAGCGGGCCCTCGACGGCGACGAGGGCCCCAACACCGGCGGCATGGGCGCGTACTCCCCGCTGCCCTGGGCCGACCCGAAGCTGGTCGACGAGGTCATGGAGCTGGTCCTCCAGCCGACGGTCGACGAGCTGCGCCGCCGCGGCACCCCCTTCGCCGGACTGCTCTACGCCGGCCTGGCGATCACCGGCCGCGGCACCCGGGTCATCGAGTTCAACGCGCGCTTCGGCGACCCGGAGACCCAGGTGGTCCTGGCCCGCCTGCAGACCCCGCTGGCGGGCGTGCTGCTCCGTGCCGCCCAGGGAACCCTGGACACCGAGCCGCCGCTGCGCTGGAGCGAGGAGGCGGCCGTCACGGTGGTCGTCGCCTCCCACAACTATCCGGAGACCCCGCGCACCGGGGACCCGATCGAGGGCCTGGCCGAGGTGGCCGCCGAGGACGGGCCCGACGCGTACGTGCTGCACGCCGGGACCCGCCGCGAGGGCGCGGCCGTCGTCAGCGCGGGCGGCCGCGTGCTGTCGGTGACGGCGACCGGATCCGATCTGGCGCAGGCCCGGGAGAAGGCGTATAAGGCGGTGGCGCGGATCCGCCTGGACGGTTCGCAGCACCGCACGGACATCGCCGCCAAGGCGGCCGGGCTCCGCTGAACCGCCGCGTGCCCCGCCCCGCGGGCCCGGTGCGCACGAGGTGCGCCCGGGCCCGCGGGCGTGCTCCCTGCCGGCCGGTGTCCGACTGCATCCAGCCGCGTTCGAACGCACCCACCTTTACCCAAAGCCATTCCATCGGGTGATCGTCACCCCGTCTGCCTGACGGCCGGGCGTGCCCCAACTATGGTGCGGCGCAAGCGTTCCGGCACTTGGCCCACCGGCATTGCGATGTCAGGGGCGGGTGTCACAGTGGGGGAGTGAGCAATGCCGCCGCAGGGCAGAGGGGGTGAGGTCCGGCCGTGTCCGGAACCGGTTCGATCGTCGAAGCGGGCGTGCCGTCCGCACGTTCCCGTGCCTTGGCCGTGCTGCGGGTGCGCAGCAGGGCCCTGGCCGTAGGGCTGCTGCCCGCGGCCCTCGCGGTGGTGCTCGTCGCCGCCCGTGCGACCGGCCGGCTGGCCGGTGACCCCTGGCCCGCGGTGACCCTGGCCGTGTGCGCCGTCGCCGCGCTCGTCCTGCTGGTGGGCGGCGCCTTCGCCGCGGTGGTGCTGCGGGCGAGTCCCGCCGTGACGCCGACGGTGGCGCTGTCGGAAGCGGCGGCGCCCGACCTCTACCGCCTGGTGCGGGACCTGGCGGACCGGATGGACGTGCCGCCGCCCTCCGCGATAGCCCTGACCCCTGACTGCGACAGCTGGCTGGAGGACCGCACGCATGCGGCCCACCGGCGGTCCGGCCTGTCCGGCGGCCCGGAGTCCGAGCCGGGCGCCGCCCCCGTGCTGGTGATCGGCTCGCCCTTCCTGTGGTGGATGCGGGTCGCCGAGCTGCGGGCCGTCCTCGCCCCGGTCGTCGCCGGTACGGGCCCGTCCGCGCACCCGGACATAGCCGACGCCCGGGGTTTTGTCCGGGGTCTGGACGCCGCAGTGGACGTGGGCGGCCGGCGCGGGCTCGGCTGGATCGCCCCGCCCGCGCGGCTGCTGCTGCGCCTGTGCCGGGTGGACGCCACCGAGATGGAGCGCGGGGTGGCCGCGGCCGCCTCGGACCGGGCACAGGGCGTGGACTACGGGCTGCGCATCGTCGCGCAGGAGCAGGTCGGCCTCGCGTACGCGGGCTGGGACCGGCTGCTGACCCGGGTCGCGCTGCCCGCCTGGCGGATGGGCCGCTGGCCGGCGCAGCTGGACGCGGGGGTCGTCTCGGCGCTGACCGAGCTGTCCCGGCGGGACCGGCTCGCGGACGGGTTCACCTCGCGCCTCGGCGAGCGCCCCGCCTGCGATCTGCTGGAGCAGCCCGGTGCCGTGGACCAGGCGGCTTCACTGCTGGCCGCGCGGCTCTTCCACGGCGGTCCGGCCGAGCCGGGCCCGGACTGGTCGCCGGTGGACTGGGCGGCCTATCCGGAGGAGGTCGTGGACCGCAAGTGGCGTACGGAAGCGGCCCGGCTGCACGCGGCGCTGGACGCCGTGGCCGCCGCTCCCGCGGCCCTGGTGCCCTCCGGTGAGGGCATCGCCGGGCCCACCCTGGAGCGGGTGCTCGGCCACCTCGCGGCCCCGGCCGGCGACGGCGCGCCCGCCGAGGTGCTGGCCGGGCGGCTCGTCGGCGACCTGGCGCGGGAGGAGCGGAGCGCCGGGCACGGGTGCGGCGAGGCCGCGGGCACGGCGCGCGGCGCGGACGCCGTACCGCTGTTCCCGCTGCAGCCGCCGCGCAGTGCGCGGGACCTGCTGGCCGACCATGTGACGGCGATGGTGTGCTGCGCGGCCGTGGACTCGGCCGGGGCCGCGCCGGGGCTCGACTGGCTGGACGGCCCGGTGCTGCTGGTCGGCGGGGTACGCCGGTCGGATCTGGCGCCGCGGGTGCTGTGCCTGGTGGAGGACGGGGATCCGGAACCCCTGCGGGAGTGGCTGGCGGAGATCGGCGTCCGCCCGGAGAAGCCGGTCCGGCTGGTCTGACGGACCGCTCGGGCCGCCCTCCGGCGCACGTTCCCGCAGGCCGGCGCGGTCCGGGCCCGTACCCGGCCGGTCGGCGGCCCGCCCCCGGAAGGCTCATGGGGCGCCCGGGGGAACGGACGGGAATGTTCCGGTCACGCCAATTCACGACGAACGGTGACGGAGTGCGTGCGTTATGTGATGTGCTGGGACCGTCGAGGCCGGATGCCCTGACCAGGTGTCCTGAAAACGTCGTCCGGGGGAGCGAGGGAGGGGAGCGGTATGGGTGCGGACCAGATCCGGCGGTGGGAGTCAGGTGCGCTCGCGCACGCGGTGAACGACCCCTTCGGCCAGGGGCCGCTGCCCTGGTTCCGGGACAGCGAGCTCTACTTCGGCGACACCGGGCAGGTCGTGCCCTGGTACGTGGACCCGGTCGCGGCGGCCGCCGGCACCGGCCGCCTCCCCCGCGCCCGCCGCAGCGGCGGCCCGCTCAGCGCCGACGACGTCAACCGCCAGATCAAGGGTTTCGCCTCCACCGGGGCCGTCACCCCCGGCGGGGCCGTCGACTTCCACATCACCGTGGACCCGCCGCAGCAGTTCTCCGTGGACGTGTACCGGATCGGCCACTACGGCGGGGACGGCGCCTCCAAGATCACCACCAGCCCACGGCTCTCCGGCATCGTCCAGCCGGCCCCGCTGGCCGCCGACCGCACCGTCTCCTGCCACCACTGGTGGCTGTCCTGGCGGCTCCAGGTGCCCTCCTACTGGAGCGTCGGCGCGTATGTCGCGGTCCTGACCACCGCCGACGGCTACCGGTCCCACATCCCCTTCACCGTCCGCGACGACCACCCCGCGGACCTGCTGCTCCTGCTGCCCGACATCACCTGGCAGGCATACAACCTCTACCCGGAGGACGGACGCACCGGCGCCAGCCTCTACCACGCATGGGACGAGCAGGGCCGGCTGCTCGGCGAGGAGGACGCGGCCACCACCGTCTCCTTCGACCGCCCCTACGCGGGCGCGGGCCTGCCCCTGCACGTGGGCCACGCCTACGACTTCATCCGCTGGGCCGAGCGCTACGGCTACGACCTCGCCTACGCCGACACCCGCGACCTGCACGCCGGACGCGTGGACCCGGCCCGCTACCGCGGCCTGGTCTTCCCCGGCCACGACGAGTACTGGTCGGGCCCCATGCGCCGCACCGTCGAGCGGGCCCGCGACCACGGCACCTCCCTCGTCTTCCTGTCCGCCAACACCATGTACTGGCAGGTCGAACTCGCGCCCTCGCCCTCCGGGGTCGAGGACCGCCTCCTGACCTGCCGAAAACGCCGCGGCCCCGGCCGCCCCAGCCTGTGGCGCGAGGTCGACCGCCCGGAGCAGCAGCTCCTCGGCATCCAGTACGCGGGCCGGGTGCCCGAACCGGCGCCGATGGTCGTCCGCAACGCCACGCACTGGCTGTGGGACTCCACCGGCGCGGGCGAGAACGACGAACTCCCCGGCCTCGTCGCGGGGGAGGCCGACCGGTACTTCCCGCGCACCCAGCTCCCCGAGCACCAGGACCGGATCCTGCTGGCCCACTCCCCGTACCAGGACACCGAGGGGAACCGCCGCCACCAGGAGACCTCGCTGTACCGCGCGCCCAGCGGCGCCCTGGTCTTCGCCTCCGGCACCTTCGCCTGGTCGCCTGCGCTGGACCGCCCCGGCCACGTGGACGAGCGGGTCCAACGGGCCACCGCCAACCTCCTCGACCGGATCTGCAAGCGGGACTGAGCCGGCCGGCGGGGCGGCCCGGGCCGGCAGGCCGGCCGGGCGCCGACCCCACCGGGCGGGGCAGGGGGCTCCGTACGGGACAATGGGTGTGCGCTTGTACAGACCCACAGGGAGACCCCGTGTCCGGATTCGTCGAAAAGCCCGAGCCGGTCGAGGTTCCCGGCCTCGTCCACGTCCACACCGGCAAGGTCCGCGACCTCTACCGCAACGAGGACGGCAACCTCGTCATGGTCGCCAGCGACCGCATGTCCGCCTTCGACTGGGTGCTCCCCACCGAGATCCCGGACAAGGGCCGGGTCCTCACGCAGCTGTCCCTGTGGTGGTTCGACCAGATCGCGGACCTGGTCCCCCACCACGTGCTCTCCACCGAACTCCCGGCGGGCGCCCCCGCCGACTGGGCCGGCCGCACCCTGGTCTGCCGGAACCTGGAGATGGTCCCGGTCGAGTGCGTGGCCCGCGGCTACCTCACCGGCTCCGGCCTCGCCGAGTACCGCAAGACCCGTACGGTCTGCGGCCTCGCCCTGCCCGAGGGCCTCGTGGACGGCTCCGAGCTGCCCGCCCCGATCTTCACCCCGGCCGCCAAGGCCGAGGTCGGCGAGCACGACGAGAACGTCTCCTACGAGGAGGTCGCGCGCACCGAGGGCGCCGAGACCGCCGCCCTGCTGCGCCGCACCACGCTGGACGTCTACGGCCGGGCCCGGGACATCGCCCGCGCCCGCGGGATCATCCTGGCCGACACCAAGTTCGAGTTCGGCTTCGCCCGCACCGGGGACGGGGAGGACGTGCTGGTCGCCGCCGACGAGGTGCTGACCCCGGACTCCTCCCGCTTCTGGCCGGCCGACGGCTGGGAGCCGGGCCGGGCGCAGCCCTCCTACGACAAGCAGTTCGTCCGGGACTGGCTGAGCTCCCCGGCCTCGGGCTGGGACCGCACGGGCGAACTGCCCCCGCCCGCGCTGCCGCAGGAGATCGTCGAGCAGACCCGGGCCAAGTACATCGAGGCGTACGAGCGCCTGACCGGTCTGAGCTGGCAGACCGACTGGTCCTGAGACACGAGGAAGCCCCCGGTCGTGGACCGGGGGCTTCTTCCCTGCAGAGCGGACAACGCGACTCGAACGCGCGACATCCACCTTGGCAAGGTGGTGCTCTACCAACTGAGCTATGTCCGCAGGCGCCGTAAGGCGAGACCTACTATACCCAACCCCGCTCCCGTGCGAGACGCACAGCCGTGTGCCGGTTCTCCGCCCCGAGCTTCGAAGCCGCCGAGGACAGGTAGTTCCGCACGGTCCCCTGCGACAGCGAGGCCCGCTCCGCGATCTCCGCGACGGGCGCCCCGTCCGCGGCGAGTTCGAGCACCTCGGCCTCGCGCGCGGTCAGCGGCGAGTCCCCCGCACTGATCGCGTCGGCCGCCAACTCCGGGTCCACATAACGCCCTCCGGCGTGCACGGTCCGGATCAGCTCGGCCAGCCGCTGCGCCGAGACCGTCTTGGGCGCGAAGGCCCGCACGCCCGCCGCCAGGGCCCGCTTGAGGTGTCCGGGACGGCCGTGGCTCGTCACGATCATGGTGCGGCACTCGGGGAGTTCGGCCCGCAGCACTGTGGCGACGCTCACACCGTCCGCTCCCGGCATCTGGAGGTCCAGCACGACCACGTCGGGCCGGTGCGCCCGGGCCATCGCCAGGGCCTCGGGGCCCGACGCCGCCTCGGCGACCACCAGCAGGTCGTCCTCCAGCCCCAGCAGTGCGGCCAGCGCCCCGCGGATCAGGTGCTCGTCGTCGGCCAGCAGTACCCGTACGGGATTCACGCCCGCACCTCCGTTCGTTGTATCTGTTGGGCCGGGATCTCGGCGCGCAGCCGGAAGCGGCCGCCGTCCACCGGCCCTGCATGCAGGGTCCCGTCCAGCGCGGCCAGCCGTTCGCGCAGCCCGGCCAGCCCCGAACCCGGCGGCCCCGCGGGGGCCGGGGGCGCCCCGTCGTTCTCCACCACCAGCGTCACCCCGCCGCCGGCCGCCGCCGTGAGGCGGATCACACAGTGCTGCGCGTCCCCGTGCCGCAGCACGTTGGTCGTCGCCTCGCGCACCACCCAGCCGAGCGCGGACTGCACCCCGGACGGCAGGTCCCGCGCGCCCTGCAGGTCGACCCGGCAGTCCATCCCGGCGGCGCTCAGCACCCCGCGGGCCCCCTCCAGCTCGACCGCGAGGTCCGCTTCCCGGTAGCCGCGCACCACGTCGCGGACCTCCCGCTGGGACTCCCGGGCGATCCGCTGCACCTCGATCATCTGGTCCACGGCCTCCGGCCGTTCGCGCCGTGCGAGCTGCACGGCGAGCTCGCTCTTGAGGGCGATCACGGCCAGGTTCCGGCCCATCACGTCGTGCAGGTCCCGGCCGAACCGGAGCCGTTCCTCGGCCACCGCCAGCTGCGCCTGGAGCTCCCGGGAGCGGTCGAGTTCGTAGACCGTGCGCAGCAGCCACGCGGAGAACCCGCAGGTGGCACAGATGAACACGGTGCCCAGCAGCACCCCGACGGTGTAGCCCAGCGCCTCGTCGAGGGGCAGCCTGAGGCCGCCCGCGGCCGCGCCGGTGCCGAGCGCCGCGGCCACCGGTACGTACCGGATGCGCCGGACGCTCTCCAGGCACAGCACCACCGCCCCGCTGGTGAAGCAGGTCAGCGCGGACACCACGGGCGGTGCGACGGTCGGGTCCAGCCGTCCGGTGGCCCGGAGCCCGAGGACGGCCAGGGCGGCCGCCGCGGTGGCGAGGGCGGTGGCGGCGGCCAGCCGGGTGGGGCGCTCGCGGCGCCCGACCACCCAGCTGAAGGCCCGCGAGGAGAGCACCCCGCACAGCACGGCGTGGACGCACACCAGCGTGAAGACGGTGACGGCCACCGGGGTCGAGGACTTCGCACCGGCGCTGCCGAGCAGCGGCCCCAGCGCGAAGACGAGGATCTCGGTGACCGGGAAGATGTGGAAGGACCAGCGGGTGTACAGCTCGACCTTCCCCGCGGTGCTGCGGTTCCTCCACCATCCGGTCAGCTTCGACACGGCCTCGTCCCCCTGGGTCTTCGTGCGTTGCTTCGAGTCTGGCCGAGCCCGCCGGGGAGCGGCAGTGCGCGCCGTCATACCGCGGGGTGACATTTGTCAGGCGGCGGGCGGCATGCGGCATGCGGCGCGTGAACGGCGGGCAGGGTCCGAGCGGCCGGCCGGCGGTCCACGGGGACAATGGCCGGGGACACGAAGAAGGCCCCGGTCATCTGACCGGGGCCTTCTCACGCTGAGCGGACGACGCGACTCGAACGCGCGACATCCACCTTGGCAAGGTGGTGCTCTACCAACTGAGCTACGTCCGCATGCACTGCACTGGGCAGTACGTGCATCACTCTACCTGATCCACATGAGTGGACCGGAGAGCGTTGCAGAGCGGGTGACAGGGATCGCACACTGCGCCTTCCCCCTGGAAGGAGGATGTTCTGCTACTGAACTACACCCGCACGACTTCGGGGTTCGGCTTGCGGCCTCGCCCCTCGGCGTGATCCACACATTAGCCGACGCAGGGGGGTGGATGGCAAATCGGCCCTCAGTGGGCTGCGTTGTACGCCTCGTAGACCTTCTTGGGGATGCGGCCGCGCGGCGGCACGTCGTAGTGGTTGGACCGGGCCCAGGCGCGGACGACCGCCGGGTCGGGGGCGATGGAGGTGTGCTTGAAGGCCTTCCCCGAGCGGGACTGGCGCCGGCCGGCGGCCACGAACGGGGCGAGCCCCTTCCGCAGTTTCTTTGCGTTGGCCGCATTGAGGTCGATCTCGTACGACTTACCGTCCAGAGCGAACACGACCGTTTCCGCTGCTTCTCCGCCATCGATGTCGTCGGAGAGCGTGACTACTACGCGCTGCGCCACGGATATCGGTCCCTTCGTGCGACGCCGTCACCCGTTGACGTGCGGTGATGTCGCCTGTGTGGATGTTTCGGAGCAATGCGTCTTTCTGACCCCGTTGCGAAGCGAAAAATGACCACGTCTCGGGTGATTCCTTTGTACCCCGATTCGCATTGCATTGCGAAGCCCAGTTAATTCTCTCCGCGTGTCCCGCCGCAATGCCGGGTACGCGGTTTTCCGGGGGATTTTGCGAAGCGTTGGTGAAGCCCAAACCGGTCGACGATCAAGGTCAGATCATATCTACCCGCGTAGAAATTTTGGCCGGGTACGCTGAGGGAACCGCCTTCGCACCAACCACCACACGGGAGTGCCAGTGGCACGCGTCGTAGTCGACGTCATGCTCAAGCCGGAGATCCTCGACCCCCAGGGCCAGGCGGTGCAGCGTGCACTGCCGCGGCTGGGCTTCGAGGGAATCGCCGACGTCCGCCAGGGGAAGCGCTTCGAACTGGAGGTGGAGGGACCGGTCGACCAGGCCGCCCTCGACCGCATCCACAAGATGGCCGAAACGTTCCTCGCCAACACCGTCATCGAAGACTTCACCGTGAAGGTCGAGGCCTGACGGTGACCACTCGCATCGGAGTCGTCACGTTCCCCGGAACGCTCGACGACCGTGACTCGCTGCGCGCCGTCCGGATCGCCGGGGCCGAGCCCGTCCCGCTCTGGCACCGCGACAAGGACCTCCACCAGGTCGACGCGGTCGTCCTCGCGGGCGGCTTCTCCTACGGGGACTACCTGCGCGCCGGAGCCATCTCCCGCTTCTCGCCGGTGATGGAGACCGTCATCGAGCAGGCCAGGGCCGGCATGCCCGTCCTCGGCATCTGCAACGGCTTCCAGGTCCTCACCGAGGCCCACCTGCTGCCGGGGGCGATGCTCCGCAACACCGACCTGCACTTCGTCTGCCGCGAGCAGAAGCTGCGGGTGGAGAACGCGCAGACCGCGTGGACCGGCGACTACACCGCCGGCCAGGAGATCTCCGTCCCGCTGAAGAACATGGACGGCCGCTACACCGCCGACGAGCGCACGCTCGACGAACTGGAGGCCGAGGGCCGCGTGGCCTTCCGCTACCTGGACGGCAACCCGAACGGCTCGCTGCGCGACATCGCCGGCATCACCAACGCCGCGGGCAACGTCGTCGGTCTCATGCCGCACCCCGAGCACGCGGTGGAGCCGCTGGTCGGGACCGGCCGCACCGACGGCCTCCCGTTCTTCACCTCGGTCCTGAAGAAGCTGGTCAGCGCATGAGCCTCGACACCGTCAAGAACGCCACCGAGACCCCGGACGCCTCCCAGCCCTGGAAGGAACTCGGCCTCAAGGAGGACGAGTACGCCCGGATCCGGGAGATCCTGGGCCGCCGCCCGACCGGCGCCGAGCTGGCCATGTACTCCGTCATGTGGTCCGAGCACTGCTCCTACAAGAGCAGCAAGGTCCACCTGAAGCAGTTCGGCGAGAAGGCCCCCGAGAACGAGGCCATGCTCGTCGGCATCGGCGAGAACGCCGGCGTCGTCGACGTCGGCCAGGGCTACGCGGTCACCTTCAAGGTCGAGTCGCACAACCACCCCTCGTACATCGAGCCCTACCAGGGCGCGGCCACCGGCGTCGGCGGCATCGTCCGCGACATCCTCGCCATGGGCGCCCGGCCCGTCGCCGTCGTGGACCCGCTGCGCTTCGGCGCGGCCGACCACCCCGACACCAAGCGCGTCCTGCCGGGCGTGGTCGCGGGCATCGGCGGCTACGGCAACTGCCTGGGCCTGCCCAACATCGGCGGCGAGGTCGTCTTCGACGCCTGCTACCAGGGCAACCCGCTGGTCAACGCCGGCTGCATCGGCGTCATGAAGCACGAGGACATCCACCTCGCGAAGGCCTCCGGGCCCGGCAACAAGGTCATCCTCTACGGCGCCCGCACCGGCGGCGACGGCATCGGCGGCGTGTCCGTGCTGGCCTCGGAGACCTTCGACGACTCCAAGCCCACCAAGCGCCCCGCCGTCCAGGTCGGCGACCCCTTCCAGGAGAAGCTCCTCATCGAGTGCACCCTGGAGATCTTCAAGGAGAAGCTGGTCGCGGGCATCCAGGACCTCGGCGGCGCCGGGCTCTCCTGCGCCACCTCCGAGCTGGCCTCGGCCGGATCCGGCGGCATGCGCGTCGAACTGGACACCGTGCCGCTGCGCGACGCGACGCTCTCGCCCGAGGAGATCCTCATGAGCGAGTCGCAGGAGCGCATGTGCGCGATCGTGGAGCCGCAGCACGTCGGCCGCTTCATGGAGATCTGCGAGAAGTGGGACGTCATCGCCACCGTCATCGGTGAGGTGACCGAGGGCGAGCGCCTGGAGATCTTCTGGCACGGCGAGCAGATCGTGGACGTGCCCCCGGGCACCGTCGCCCACGAGGGCCCCGTCTACCACCGCCCGTACGCCCGCCCCGAGTGGCAGGACGCCCTCCAGGCGGACGACGCGAACGCCCTGCCGCGGCCGCAGACCTCCGAGGAGCTGCGCGCGCAGGTCCTGGCGCTGGTCTCCTCCCCGAACCAGGCCTCGAAGTCCTGGGTCACGGACCAGTACGACCGGTTCGTGCAGGGCAACACCGTCCTCGCGCAGCCCGAGGACGCGGGCATGGTCCGCATCGACGAGGACACCAACCTCGGCGTCGCCATGGCCACCGACGGCAACGGCCGCTTCGCCAAGCTCGACCCGTACGCGGGCGCGCAGCTGGCCCTGGCCGAGGCCTACCGCAATGTGGCGGCGACCGGTGCCAAGCCCCTCGCGATCTCCGACTGCCTGAACTTCGGCTCCCCGGAGGACCCGGGCGTCATGTGGCAGTTCGCCGAGGCCTGCCGCGGTCTCGCTGACGGCTGCCTGGAGCTGGGCACCCCGGTGACCGGCGGCAACGTCTCGCTCTACAACCAGACCGGCGACACCGCGATCCACCCGACCCCGGTCGTGGCGGTCCTCGGTGTGATCGACGACGTCAACCGCCGTACGCCGATGGCCTTCTCCGAGGCCGGCCAGCTCCTCTACCTGCTGGGCGACACCGCCGAGGAGTTCGGCGGCTCGGCCTGGTCCCAGGTCGTCCACGACCACCTGGGCGGCCTGCCCCCCAAGGTGGACCTGGCCCGCGAGAAGCTGCTCGGCGAGATCCTGATCTCCGCCTCGCGCGACGGCATGGTCGACGCCGCGCACGACCTGTCCGACGGCGGTGTGATCCAGGCGCTCACCGAGTCCTGCCTGCGCGGCGGCAACGGTGCCCGGATCGTGGTGCCGGAGGGCCTGGACGCCTTCACCTTCCTGTTCTCCGAGTCGGCGGGCCGGGCCGTCGTGGCCGTACCGCGCAGCGAGGAGCTCCGCTTCACCGACATGTGCGGTGCGCGGGGCCTGCCGGCCACCCGCATCGGCGTGGTCGACGGCGAGGAGATCGAGGTCCAGGGCGAGTTCACCCTTCCGCTGGCCGAGCTCCGCACGGCCCACGAGGCGACGATCCCGGCCCTGCTGGCCTGATCACCGCCGCGCGAGCCGCTGCACGTCGCACGGGCCCCCGTCCGGATCGCTCCGGGCGGGGGCCCCTGCCGTGCCCGGTCCGGGCCCCGCGGGCCGCTGCGCATACTGACGCCGTGAGCATCGTCAAGAACCTGCCCGAAGCGGCGATACCCGAGGGCGGAGCCCCCGCCTGGAACCCTGCGGACGCCCGCCGCTGGCGCGACGCCCGCGTCCCCTGGGCCTTCGCCCCGACCTTCTTCGGCTGGGCCCTCGTCCCCCTGGTCCTGCTGGCGATCACCCTGCTCGCCGCCGCGGACCCCGGGGACGCGCACACCGGCACCGCCTGGCTGCTGTACCCCGGTGCGGTCCTGCTGGTCGCGCTGCCCGGCTGGTACCGCCACCTCCCGGCCGCCACCCTGGTCTCCGCCCCGCTGATCGCCCTGGACACCGTCCTGCGCATGACCGTCCTGGGCCGCCTCGGCCCGGCGGACGGGCCCGGAGGCGTCCTGCTCCTGGCCCTGTGCGCCTGGGCGTTCACCGGGGCGCTGCTGCGGCTGCGGTCCCGGCGCAGGCAGCGGGCGCTGGTGCGCGCGGCGGCCGCAGGCACCCGCCGGCCGGTCCCTTCCCGCCTCACCCACGGCCACCGCCGCCGCGGCCTGCTGCCGATCACCGTCGGGGGCGCGCTGTGCTTGGCCGCCGCCGCGCTGCTCGGCTGGGGGCTCGCCGCCGACCTGCGGGCGGACGGTACGGGCGCCCCGTACGACGCCGTCGGCCAGCAGGTGGGCGCCCTGCTGCTGCTGGCCTTCGGCACGCCCGCCCTCGGCCGGGGAATCGGGGCCCGGCGGGCCGCCCGCAGGCTGCACGACGGGCCGCAGCCGGTGCTGCGCGTCGGCGTGCGCAACCCGCTGACGGGTCCCGTCCGGCTCGTCGCGGACGCCCGGAGCACCTCGGCCGAGCCGCTGGCCGCCTTCCGCGACCGGTTCCGGGACAGCCACGGGCCGGGGGAGGGCCGGGTCCTGGTGAGCGGGCCGGAGGGCGTGCTGCGCACCGCGCACCACGACATCGACCCGCGCCAGGAGCCCTTCGAGGCGCTGATGTACGGGGAGGCCTGCGAGGGCGCCGAAGTCGTGCTGGAGTACGCCCTGTACGCGGCCGACACCCGGATCGTCAGCGCCGTCACCACCGCCCCGCTGCTGCCCGCCCGGCGGCTCGCCCTGCCGCCGTGGCGGCCGGCCGGGACCTCGTACACCCTGCGGACCCGGGCGCAGGACGAGAGCCGGCGCGTGCAGCGGGCCGCCCGGCTCGCCCGGGGAGACCACGGCGGCACCGGCCACGGCTGCGGTACCGGGTCCTCCTGCGGCGGCTCCGACGGCGGCAGCAGTTGTGGCGGAGGCTGCGGCGGGGGCGGGGACTGATCGGGCAGACTCGCGGCATGGCACCCAAGACGCGCAGCTACGACCCCGCCCGGATCCGCACGGCCGTCCTGGCCCAGTTCGGCCTGGTCGCCGAGGCGGTCGGCGGCCTGGACGAGGAGCAGGCGGCGCGCCCCACGCACCTCGGCGAGTGGACCGTGGGGGACCTGGCCGCGCACCTCGCCTGGGCGGTCGGCTCGCTGGCCGGGGCGGCGGCCCGGCCGCCCGCCGACCGCGTGGAGGTGACCGTCGCCACCTGGCCGTTCGCCACCGAGGCGCTCGCCCCGACGATCGCCGGGGCGCACCGCGACGCGGCGCAGGAACCGCTGGGGGCCCTGTACGGGCGGACCGGTGCCCGGCTCGCCGAGCTGCTGGACGTGCTGCCCGGGGACCGGGTGCTGCCGCTGTGGATCGGCGGGATGACCGCCGCGGACTTCCTCGTGACCCGGACCGTGGAACTCGTGGTCCACACCGACGACCTGAACCGGGCCGCGGGACTGGACATCCCCTTCGACCGGCAGGCCCTCGCCGCCTGCACCCGGGTCCTCGCGGACGCCCTGGCGGTCAGGGCCCCGGGCGCCTCGGTGGAGGTACGGGTGCCCCCGTTCGCGGTGGTCCAGTGCGTCGAGGGACCCCGGCACACCCGGGGCACCCCGCCCAATGTGGTGGAGACCGACCCGCTGACCTGGATCCGGCTGGCCACGGGCCGCACCGGATGGGCCGAGTCCCTCGCGCAGGCGCAGGTGCGGGCCAGCGGTGAGCGGGCCGACCTGTCGGCCCTGCTGCCGCTGATGGGCTGAACCCGATGGAACCGGCCCGCGGGCCGCTCCGTCCCAGGAGCATGCGTACCTCCCGGCACGTCCACGACCGAACCCGTACCCGCATCCAGGCCCCCCTCGGCGCGGCCCTGGCGCTCGCCGTCGGCCTCGGTCTCGGCGGCTGCGCCGAGACCGGGCAGAGCGGGAGCAGCCCGAAGCAGGGGCCCCTGGGGTCCTGGGGCGTGGAGTCGCTGACCACCGGCGGCCGCACGCTGCACGCGCCCGACGCGGCCCGGGTCGACCTGACGCAGACCGAGGCCAAGGGCAACTACGGCTGCAACGGCTTCACGGCCCGCGTCGCCTTGGAAGGGGACGCCGCGCTGACCGTCACCCCGGGCCTCAGCACCACGATGGCCTGTGCGGACACCGAGTTCGAGACGGCTTTCGCCAAGCTGTTCCGCGGCAGGCTGAGCGTCGACCGCGGCCCGGACCGGCTGACGCTGAAGGCCGCCGACGGGAGCACCATCGCCATGACGACGAAGCCCCCGGCCCCGGACGCCCCGCTCACCGCGACGGAGTGGACGGTCGAGTCGCAGCTCGACGGCGCGGCGGCGGCCTCCCTGCCCGCCGAGGCGGCGGGCCGGGTGCGGTTCACCCTCGCCGCGGACGGCACGGCGAGCGGCACCCTCGGCTGCAACCGCTTCAGCGGCAAGGCCGTCGTCGAGGGCCGGTCGGTCACCTTCGGGTCGCTCACCTCGACCCGGATGGCCTGCGAGGGACCGGCCGGAGAGGTGGAGCGGAAGCTGACCGGACTCTTCGCCGCCGGCCCGCTCACCTGGGAGGTGCAGGGCCGCGCCCTGACCCTGACCGCGTCCGACGGCAGGGGCCTGACGGCCAAGGCGGCCTCCGCGGCGGAGTGATCCGCCGGCCGCCCGGCCGCAGGAGGTCCGAGTCCGGTCGCACGCAGGACTCGCACCCCTGCGGCCGGACGGCGGCGCAGGGCCACGACGGCCGGACGGCGGTCAGTTCGGGTACGGCAGCAGCCCCGCGTCCACGCGCTCCCAGGCCTCTCGCAGCCGGGCCAGCCGGGCGGGCTCCGCGGCCGCCTTGTCGGCCTGCTCCCGTACGTCGCCTGCCAGGTCGAACAGCTGGTCCCGGCCGGCCTTGCCGCGGTAGTACTTCCAGTTCCCGCGGCGCAGCGCCCGCTCCCCGCGCACCCGCCAGAAGAGGTCCCGCTCGGCTGGCTCCTCACCGCGCAGGAGGTATCCGGCCAGGCTCACGCCGTCCAGCGGGTAGGCCCGGTGCGGCCGGGTCCCGGCGAGCTCCAGCAGGGTCGCCGTCCAGTCCGGGCTGAACACCGGCACCCGGCTGACCTGGCCGCCGTCCAGCCGGGCGGGCCAGCGCGCGATGTTCGGCACCCGGATGCCGCCCTCCTGGAGGGAGGCCTTGTTGCCGGACAGGGGCCAGTTGTACGAGAAGCGCTCGCCGCCGTTGTCGCTGGAGAAGACCACCAGGGTGTCCTCCTCATGGCCGGAGCGCTTGAGTGCCTTCAGCACCTCGCCGACCGAGCGGTCCAGGTCCTCGACCATCTCCCGGTACTTCTCGACCGATCCGCCGTCCTGGTGCCACAGCGCGCGCCCGTCGCCCGCCTTGATCCGGCGGACGATCTCGGCGCTCTCCGCGGTGTCGCCCTCGGCGATCCACGGCCAGTGCGGGGTGGTGAAGTTGAGGTTCAGCAGCCACGGCTTCCCGTGGTGGTCGCGGGAGACGTACTCGCTCGCCTGCTCGGTGATGATCCGCGTGTAGTAGCGCAGGTCCTTGTAGGCGGCGTCGCCCTCGTACAGGTCGTACTCGCCGCCCAGGCCCAGCTTGGAGTAGTACTCCAGGGCCCCGCCGAAGTTGCCGAAGAACTCGTCCCAGCCGGACCTGGTCGGGCTGTAGTCGGGCAGGTATCCCGCGTGCCACTTGCCGATCAGCGCGGTGGCGTAGTCGGCGTCGCGCAGCAGGGAGGCCAGCGTGGGGTGGGTCGGCTCCAGCCCCGCCGACCTGTCGGCGATCGGCTCGGCCAGCCCGCCCGCGGTACGGCCCGGGTAGCGCCCGGTGTACAGGCTGAACCGGGTCGGCGAGCAGGTCGCGGAGCCGGAGTAGGCGTCGGTGAACCGGACGCCCTGACGGGCGAGGCGGTCCAGGTTCGGGGTCTTGATGTGCGGCGACCCGTAGGAGGACAGGTCGGCCCAGCCCAGGTCGTCGCCCAGGATGAACAGGATGTTCGGGCGGCGCGAACCTCGGCCCCGGGCGGCCCGGAACTCCTGTTCGCGGGGGCGGGCGGGGGCCGCGTCGCGGGGCTCGGAGGCTGCGGCCGGACCGGCGCCGAGCCCCACGGCCGTGGCGGCCGCGGTCACTCCGACGGCCCCGCCGAAGGCACGCCGGGACAGCTTGTTCTCATACGAAGACACAGGTACTCCAGGGCACGGTCCGGCCGCCGGCCCCGGGCGCGCGCGGGAACGGCGCGCGGCACGGCAGGGCAGGGCGGGGCGGAGCGGAAAGGGGAAAAGGAGAGGAGGAGTTGCGGCTACGCGAAGCAGCGACAGATGGCGCTCGCGACACGGACCAGGTCTACGTGGCGGCGCTCTACGAGGGTGACGGTTCGGTCACCGAGGGGCTGCATGGACCGAGAGCCTGTACGAATGACTTCGTATGTGTCAACAAGGTGATCCGCATACCGAGACGCGGGGGTTCGGTCACCCTCTGTGCTGTGACATTTCCCGGCCGTCCCCAATTCGGACCAGTGGTCGATCTCGCCTACACTCGGTGGCGTGCCTCGTGGTGATGGACGACTCAACCACGACCTGCTCCCCGGAGAGAAAGGCCCCCAGGACGCTTGCGGCGTCTTCGGTGTCTGGGCTCCGGGTGAAGAGGTCGCCAAGCTCACCTACTTCGGACTGTATGCACTGCAGCACCGCGGACAAGAGTCCGCGGGAATCGCTGTGAGCAACGGTTCCCAGATCCTCGTCTTCAAGGACATGGGCCTCGTTTCCCAGGTCTTCGACGAAACCTCTCTCGGCTCGCTCCAGGGTCATATCGCGGTCGGTCACGCCCGCTATTCGACCACCGGGGCCTCCGTCTGGGAGAACGCCCAGCCCACCTTCCGCGCGACCGCCCACGGCTCCATTGCCCTGGGTCACAACGGCAACCTGGTGAACACCGCCGAGCTCGCCGAAATGGTCGCGGACCTGCCCCGTCAGGACGGCCGTGCCACGCAGGTGGCGGCCACCAACGACACCGACCTGGTCACCGCCCTGCTCGCGGGGCAGACCGACGAGGACGGCAAGCCCCTGACCGTCGAGGAGTCGGCCGCCAAGGTCCTCCCGCAGGTCAAGGGAGCCTTCTCGCTCGTCTTCATGGACGAGGGAACCCTCTACACCGCCCGTGACCCGCAGGGCATCCGCCCGCTGGTCCTCGGCCGCCTGGAGCGCGGCTGGGTGGTCGCGAGTGAGACCGCCGCCCTCGACATCTGCGGCGCCAGCTTCGTCCGCGAGGTCGAGCCGGGCGAGCTCATCGCGATCGACGAGAACGGCCTGCGCACGTCGCGCTTCGCAGAAGCAAAGCCCAAGGGCTGTGTCTTCGAGTACGTCTACCTGGCGCGCCCGGACACCGACATCGCCGGCCGCAACGTGTACCTCTCGCGTGTCGAGATGGGCCGGCGCCTCGCCAAGGAGGCCCCGGTCGAGGCCGACCTGGTGATAGCGACGCCCGAGTCCGGCACGCCGGCCGCCGTCGGCTACGCCGAGGCCAGCGGGATCCCGTACGGCTCCGGCCTGGTCAAGAACGCCTACGTCGGCCGGACCTTCATCCAGCCCTCGCAGACGATCCGCCAGCTCGGCATCCGGCTGAAGCTCAACCCCCTCAAGGAAGTCATCCGGGGCAAGCGCCTGGTGGTCGTCGACGACTCGATCGTCCGCGGCAACACCCAGCGCGCCCTGGTCAAGATGCTCCGCGAGGCCGGCGCGGCGGAGGTCCACATCCGGATCTCCTCGCCGCCGGTGAAGTGGCCGTGCTTCTTCGGCATCGACTTCGCCACCCGGGCCGAGCTGATCGCCAACGGCATGACGGTCGACGAGATCGCCACCTCCATGGGCGCGGACTCGCTCTCCTACATCTCGCTCGACGCGATGATCGAGGCGACCACCATCCAGAAGCCGAACCTCTGCCGGGCCTGCTTCGACGGCGAGTACCCGATGGAGCTGCCCGACCCGCAGCTCCTGGGCAAGCAGCTCCTGGAGACCGAACTGGCCGGCGGCAAGGACGCCGCCGACGCGCTCCGCCGCCCGTAGGGCCGCCGAGACCCGCTCCACCTGCGCCGGGCCCTGCCTTTCCAGCTTCTCCCAGGGCCCGGCACCACACGCAGCAACGACACGAAAGCTCTCTCCTGTCATGACAGAGAAGACCACCGGTGCCAGCTACGCAGCCGCGGGCGTCGACATCGAAGCGGGAGACCGCGCCGTCGAGCTGATGAAGGAGTGGGTGAAGAAGACGCAGCGCCCCGAGGTCCTCGGCGGCCTCGGCGGCTTCGCCGGCCTCTTCGACGCCTCCGCCCTCAAGCGCTACGAGCGCCCGCTGCTCGCCTCGGCCACCGACGGGGTGGGCACGAAGGTCGACATCGCCCGCCAGCTCGGCGTGTACGACACCATCGGCCACGACCTCGTCGCGATGGTCATGGACGACATCGTCGTCTGCGGCGCCGAGCCGCTCTTCATGACCGACTACATCTGCGTCGGCAAGGTCCACCCCGAGCGTGTCGCGGCCATCGTCAAGGGCATCGCCGAGGGCTGCGTCCTGGCCGGCTGCGCCCTGGTGGGCGGCGAGACCGCCGAGCACCCGGGCCTGCTGGGCCCCGACGACTTCGATGTGGCGGGCGCCGGAACCGGTGTCGTCGAGTACGACCGGCTGCTCGGCGCGGATCGCATCCGTACGGGTGACGCCGTCATCGCGATGGCGTCGTCCGGCCTTCACTCGAACGGGTACTCGCTGGTCCGCCACGTCCTCTTCGACCGGGCCGGGATGTCCCTGGACCAGGAGGTCGCCGAACTCGGCCGCACCCTGGGCGAGGAACTCCTCGAACCGACGAAGATCTACTCGCTCGACTGCCTCGCCCTCACCCGTACGGCCGAGGTGCACGCCTACTCGCACATCACCGGCGGCGGTCTCGCGGCCAATCTGGCGCGGGTGATCCCGGACCACCTGCACGCCACGGTCGACCGGTCGACCTGGGCGCCCGGTGCGATCTTCGATCTGGTGGGCACGGCGGGCCGGGTGGAGCAGCTGGAACTGGAGAAGACGCTCAACATGGGCGTCGGCATGATGGCCGTCGTCCCGGGCGAGTCGGTGGACGTGGCCCTGACCGCGCTGGCCGACCGCGGCGTCGACGCCTGGGTCGCGGGCGAGATCCTGGACCGCGGCGACCACGCGGAGGGCGCCACCCTCACCGGTTCCTACGCGAGCTGAGCAGCACGGAAACCCGGCCCGGGGCGATGCCCCGGGCCGGGTTTCTCGTTGTGTGACCTGTGCAGACGCCTCAGGGCGTCAAGCGCCTCGTCGCTGCGGCGACGGACCGGACTCATCGTCCTCGTCGTCGTCATCGCCGTTGTACAACTCTGCGTACTTGGCGTACGGGTCGTCGTCGTCATCCAGATCGTCATCGACTTCGACCGGCTCGCTGATAGGCAGCGGCTCCGTCGGCGATGCGCCCAGCTCATTGGCCAGACGTGAGAGGTCAGTCCCGCCGCTGTTGTACTTCAGCTGGCGGGCGACCTTTGTCTGCTTGGCCTTGGCCCGGCCGCGCCCCATGGCTCGACCCCCTCGGTGACGGGGCTCGACGGCCCCAGAGTCTGACACGCGTTCATGGTTCGGAGCGGGCTCTCCGTGAAGAGACCGTCCGTAGGGGTTTAACGGTACCTGCTTCCGAGGCCATACGGTACGCCGCCCGCATGACGTGCCCCGGTGCAGAACCAGTAAGGCGCCCCGTCCTCGCTGGTCAGCTGCGATTTTAACCCGTTCCGGGCGGGCGACCCGCCGAAGTGCAGTGAGTTCCGTCTCCCCGCAACCCCGGCGGGCGCACGCACGGGCCCCCGAGGGCCCCGTGGGGCCTAGACCGCGCGGGCGGCGCGGGCGTCGGCCATGCGCTGCTCGGCGATCCGGTCGGCGGCCGCGGCCGGCGGGATGCCGTCCGCCTTCGCACGAGCGAATATGGCCAGAGTGGTGTCGAAGATCTTCGCGGCCTTGACCTTGCACCGGTCGAAGTCGAAGCCGTGCAGCTCGTCGGCGACCTGGATCACGCCGCCCGCGTTCACCACGTAGTCGGGGGCGTAGAGGATCCCGCGGTCCGCGAGGTCCTTCTCGATGCCCGGGTGGGCGAGCTGGTTGTTCGCCGCGCCGCAGACGACCCTGGCGGTGAGGGCCGGGACCGTCTCGTCGTTCAGGGCGCCGCCGAGTGCGCAGGGGGCGTAGATGTCCAGCCCCTCCACGCGGATCAGGGCGTCCGTGTCGGCGACCGCGGTGACCTTGCCGGGGTGCTTGTCGAGGATCCGCTGGACCGACTCCTGGCGGGGGTCGGTGATCACGACCTCGGCGCCGTCCTCCAGAAGGTGCTCGACCAGGTAGTGGCCGACCTTGCCCACGCCGGCCACGGCGACCTTGCGGCCGCGCAGGGTCGGGTCGCCCCACAGGTGCTGGGCGCTGGCGCGCATGCCCTGGAAGACACCGAAGGCGGTGAGCACCGAGGAGTCGCCGGCGCCGCCGTTCTCGGGGGAGCGGCCGGTCGCCCACCGGGTCGCGCGGGACACGACGTCCATGTCCGCCACGTAGGTGCCGACGTCGCAGGCGGTGACGTAGCGCCCGCCGAGCGATTCCACGAACCGGCCGTAGGCCAGCAGCAGTTCCTCGGTCTTGATGACCTCGGGGTCACCGATGATCACGGCCTTGCCGCCACCGAGGTCGAGACCGGCGAGGGCGTTCTTGTACGACATGCCGCGTGCGAGGTTCAGCGCGTCCAGGACGGCCTCCTCGTCGGAGTCGTAGGCGTGGAAGCGCGTACCGCCGAGGGCGGGGCCCAGAGCGGTGGAGTGGATCGCGATGACGGCCTTGAGTCCGGTGGCCCGGTCCTGGCACAGCACGACTTGCTCGTGGCCGCCCTGCTCCGTGCGGAACAGGGTGTGCAGGACGCCGTCGGTCATTTCGGTCACGGTGGTGACTCCCATGGGAGAGATGCGGCGGGATGACGCCCGCCCTGCGGGTGGGGGAGGGCGCGCTGGGAGCAGCGTAAGACCTGCGGGCCGGAAGCGGTTGACCAGTCCGAGGATCGGAACCCTCCCGGAGTACGGGCGCCCGCGCGCGCAGGCCGGGGCGTCTGCGAGGTGAAGGCGGCCCGCAAAGAGGGGAGGACGAGAGCGTGAGCGAATCCCCCGATCCCCTGCTGCCCGCCGCGCGTTCGGCGCCGGCCGTCCCCTACGCCTCCTACCTGCGCGTCTACGAACCGCTGGCGGCCTTCGCGGAGCCCGAACGCACCCACTGGGCCGCCTACGCCCGGCGCGGGCGGACTCCCACGGCGCAGGACGAGCTGCGCCGGTCGCTGGCGGACCTGGTCCGGGTGCCCGTGGTGGGGGTCCCGGCGCAGGAGAGTGCGGACGCCTTCACCGCGGAGGCGGGCGGGGTCCTGCTCATCTGCCCGTGGCGGACGCGGCTGCGGGGCTGGCTCGCGCTCCAGGAGCTGGTGGAGTCGTTCCCGCGCCCGGTGCTGGACGCCGCACTGCCGCCGGCCGCCCGCCGCCTGGCGACCGAGGAGTACGAACGCTGGCGCGAGCGGAACCCGGACGCGCGCCCCTGGATCCGTACGGGGGTGTGGCAGGTGCCGCTGCGCTGGTTCGTGCTGTTCGCGGACGAGGAACGGGAGTACCTGCCGGGCGAGCGGCTGCGCTACCGGACGCCGATGGTCCAGGCGCGGCGCCGGCTGGCCCGCGCCCTGCGGACGCTGCGTGAGGCGGAGGGGTACGGGATGCTCGCCGAAGGGCTGGTGGAGGTCGGCAGCTGGCTGGAGGAGTTCCACCCGCGCTCGATGGTCGAGCTGGACTACGGCGGGCTGCTGTACGCGCTCCCGGCGGAGCGGCTGGCGGCCGACCGCTCGGCGAAGGACCTGGCGGCGGGGATCGCGGCGCTGCGGGCGGGGGACACGGAGGGCGCGCAGGAGGCGTACGGGGAGCTGGCGGAGCGGTGGCGGGCGGTGCGGGAGCGGCTCTTCGCCAATTAGGGAAAAATCTTGCCGGAGCCCCCGCCGGGCGCCGGGGGCACCGAACGTACCGTGGCGTATCGGTCGATCGGCCATAACTGGCTGATCAGGGGCTTGATCACTACATTTGGGTCCTGGTACCGGGACCTACGTCCCGATACGGGCCATTGGCCCAAGCGTGACGGACCGCACTAACTTCACCCTTGCGCCCTTCCCCTACCCTCGTGCCAAAATAGGACAAGGAGTCCGGGGAGGGTTCCTTCCGTCCAACTAAGGGCGGAATGCTCGGCATTGCGCTCTACGGGGGGTCTGACGACTCCTGATCGCTCTGTGACTGATCGTTACAGTGAGGTGACTGTCCGTTATGGGGCGGTCCATTGGCTTCCGCCGCTGATGAACACCTCGGAGGGCAATTCCGTCGGTTTGGCCCTTGGGGCTGGACGGATGGTGTAGTTGTAGTGCCGAGGACAAGCCGTTCGTCCTATAACCGACTCGGCCCGCGTCTGTCCATTTCGGGCAACGCGGGCCAAGGTGCAGAATTTAGAGGAAAGAACCGAGATGGTTCGGTTCTCCCGAGGAGGCCGCTCATGACCGCTCGCACCCCTGATGCCGAGCCGCTGCTGACCCCGGCTGAGGTTGCCACGATGTTCCGCGTGGACCCGAAGACGGTCACCCGCTGGGCCAAGGCTGGCAAGCTCACGTCCATCCGCACCCTGGGTGGACACCGCCGTTACCGCGAGGCTGAGGTTCGCGCACTGCTCGCGGGAATTCCGCAGCAGCGCAGCGAGGCCTGAGGCCTCGCAACACCCCGTTTTAAACGGGTTTGAATCGGGTCCCCCAATCCGATGAAACCCACTGTGCTTCATACGGCCGGACCTGCCCCAACAGGTTCCTCAGCCGTTGATCGCGCTGGACTCCGCCGGGTCCAGCGCGATTTTTTCATGCCCAGGTCAGGGCCTTGCCGGGCCTGGACGGGGCTTCCTCGGGCGGGCCAGGGGCTCGTTTTGGGGGGAGGTGCCATTGCACATATTAAATCGAGCGTGCGTATGGGTGTGATAAAAGTACCCGTCTCAAAAACTCATGCGGTGACACCCGTCACAGATGATCACTCTTGTATGTCCGGCATGGCACCCGTAAGGGGATCTGCCCGTGCGGGACGCCTCATGCGTAAGGGGGATTCTCCGCCTCCGCGCCGCCTCCGCGCCGCCTCCGCGCCGCCTCCGCTCCCGCCCGCCGCGGTGCTGCCGGCAGGCGCCGGGCGGGAGGTGGGCGCCTGGCCTGCCCGGCCCGTTCAGGCCGTCGGGGCGATGCGGGCCACCCCGGGCCCCTCCAGGGCCCCCAGACGGCCCCTCAGGCCCCTGCGACCCCCCGGGCCCCGCCAGGAGAGCGCGTACGGCCGCCCAACGCGTCAGGGCCCGCATCCCTGGGGGATGCGGGCCCTGACGTTTCTGCGAACCTGACGGGACTTGAACCCGCGACCTCCACCTTGACAGGGTGGCGAGCTAACCAACTGCTCCACAGGTCCTTGACTTGCTGCCGATTGCCCGGCTGCGAATCCGACTGTACAGCAGGTCAGGGGGTGCAGTCGAACCCGATCAAGGGGCCGCCGCCGTCACGGCCTTCACGATCCTCTTGTCGGAGATCGGATAGGCCGTCCCGAGGGCGTGCGCGAAGTAGCTGACCCGCAGTTCCTCGATCATCCAGCGGATGTCGGTCACCGAGGAGGGCACCGGCCGACCCTTCGGGAGCTGTTCCAGCAGCCAGGCGTACTCGTCCTGCATCTCGTGGACCTTCTCCATGCGCGTGGTGTCGCGCTGGACGCCCGTGGGCATCTGCTGGAGCCGGCGGTCCACCGCCACCAGGTAGCGCATCAGGTCCGGCAGCCGGCGCAGTCCGGTCAGGGTCACGAAGCCCGCCGGCACGAGGGCCGCGAGCTGCGCCCGTACGTCCTGGAGGTTCGCGAGCAGGGCGGGGCTGTGGGTGGCCTTCAGCCGGCGCTCGCAGGACTGCCAGGCGGCCAGCACCTGCTGGACCTGGGCGACGGTCCGCACGGTGGTGTCCACCAGGTCGGCGCGGACCGCCTCGTAGAGCGCGCGGAATCCCGCCTCGTCCCATGCGGGTCCGCCGTGGTCGGCGATCAGCCGGTCGGCCGCCGCGGTCGCGCAGTCGTCGAACAGCGCCTGGATGGAACCGTGCGGGTTCCGGGACAGGGCCAGCTTCTGCTGGTTGGTCAGATGGTCGGAGGCGAACTTGGCCGGGTTCACCGGGATGTTCAGCAGGATCAGCTTCCGGGTGCCGAGCCACATGGCCTGCTGCTGCTCGGCCTCGGTGTCGAAGAGTCGTACGGAGACGCTCGTGCCCGCGTCCACCAGCGCCGGGTACGCCTTCACCGGCTGGCCCGCGCGCCGGGTCTCGAAGACCCGGGTCAGCGTGCCGATGGTCCACTGCGTCAGCCCGGTCCGCTCCACCGACTCGCCGCCCGCCCGCTCGGCGGTGGCCGCGGCGGCCTGGGAGAGGGCCTGGCGGGCCTTGGGCCGCAGCCGCAGCCGCAGGGCCTCCAGGTCCTTGTCCTCGGCGAGGTTCCTGCGGCGCTCGTCGACGATCCGGAAGGTGATCTTCAGGTGGTCGGGGATCCGGCTCAGGTCGAAGTCCTCGGCCGTCACCGGGACCCCGACCATCCGCTGGAGCTCGCGCGCCAGCGTCACCGGCAGCGGCTCCTGGAGGGGCACGGCCGTGTCCAGGAAGCGGGACGCGAAGTTCGGCGCGGGCACGTAGTGCCGGCGGATCGGCTTGGGCAGCGAGCGGATCAGCTCGGTGACGACCTCTTCCCGCAGCCCGGGGATCTGCCAGTCGAAGCCCTCGTCGGTGACCTGGTTGAGCACCTGGAGCGGGATGTGGACGGTCACGCCGTCCGCATCCGCACCCGGCTCGAACTGGTAGGTCACCCGGAACTTCAGCTGCCCCTGCCGCCAGGTGTCCGGATAGTCGGCCTTGGTGACCCCGGCCGCCTTCTCGGTCAGCAGCATCTCCCGCTCGAAGTCGAGGAGTTCGGGCTCCTCGCGCTTCTTGTGCTTCCACCAGGAGTCGAAGTGCGCCCCGGAGACCACGTGCTCGGGGATCCGCTGGTCGTAGAAGTCGAAGAGGGTCTCGTCGTCCACCACGATGTCCCGGCGCCGCGCCCGGTTCTCCAGCTCCTCCACCTCGGTGAGGAGCCGGCGGTTGTCCGCGTAGAACTTGTGGTGGGTCCGCCAGTCGCCCTCGACCAGTGCGTTGCGGATGAACAGCTCGCGCGAGACCTCGGGGTCGATCCGCCCGTAGTTGATCTTCCGCTGGGCCACGATCGGCACGCCGTACAGCGTGACCTTCTCGTACGCCATCACGGCCGCCTGGTCCTTCTCCCAGTGCGGCTCGCTGTAGGTGTGCTTGACCAGGTGCTGCGCGAGCGGCTCCACCCACTCCGGTTCGACCTTGGCGTTGACCCGGGCCCACAGCCGCGAGGTCTCCACCAGCTCGGCGGACATGAGGAACCTGGGCTGCTTCTTGAAGAGCGCCGAACCCGGGAAGACCGCGAACTTGGCCGACCGCGCGCCCAGGTACTCGTTCTTCTCGGTGTCCTTCAGGCCGATGTGCGACAGCAGTCCCGCGAGCAGCGAGACGTGGATGCTGTGCTCGGGGGCGTCGGCCTCGTTGACGTGGATGCCCATGGTCTTGGCGACCGTGCGCAACTGCGCGTAGATGTCCTGCCACTCGCGGATCCGCAGGAAGTTCAGGTACTCCTGCTTGCACATCCGGCGGAAGGAGGAGGAGCCGCGCTCCTTCTGCTGCTCCCGGACGTAGCGCCACATGTTGAGGAAGGCCAGGAAGTCGCTGGTCTCGTCCTTGAACCGGGCGTGGTTCTGGTCGGCCTGGGTCTGCTTGTCCGAGGGCCGCTCGCGCGGGTCCTGGATGGACAGGGCCGCCGCGATGACCATGACCTCGCGGACGCAGTTGTTCTTGTCGGCCTCCACGACCATGCGGGCCAGCCGCGGGTCCACCGGCAGCTGGGAGAGCTGGCGGCCCATCGGCGTGAGCCGCTTGCGCGCGTCCTTCTCCGCCGGGTCCAGTGCACCCAGCTCCTGGAGCAGCTGCACGCCGTCGCGGATGTTGCGGTGGTCCGGCGGGTCGATGAAGGGGAACTTCTCGATCTCGCCGAGGCCGGCCGCGGTCATCTGGAGGATGACGGAGGCCAGGTTCGTGCGCAGGATCTCGGCGTCGGTGAACTCCGGGCGGGCGTTGAAGTCGTCCTCGGAGTACAGCCGGATGCAGATGCCGTCGGAGGTACGGCCGCAGCGTCCCTTGCGCTGGTTGGCGCTGGCCTGGGAGATCCGCTCGATGGGCAGCCGCTGCACCTTGGTGCGGTGGCTGTAGCGGGAGATGCGGGCGGTGCCCGGGTCGATGACGTACTTGATGCCCGGGACGGTCAGCGAGGTCTCGGCGACGTTCGTCGCGAGGACGATCCGGCGGCCGGTGTGCTGCTGGAACACCCGGTGCTGCTCGGCGTGCGAGAGGCGTGCGTAGAGGGGCAGGACCTCGGTGAAGCGCAGGTTCCGTTTGTTCAGGGCGTCCGCGGTGTCGCGGATCTCCCGCTCACCGGAGAGGAAGACCAGCACGTCGCCCGGCCCCTCGGCCTGGAGTTCGTCCACGGCCTCGCAGATCGCGGTGATCTGGTCCCGGTCGCTGTCCTCGGAGTCCTCTTCGAGGAGCGGCCGGTAGCGGACCTCGACCGGGTACGTGCGCCCGCTGACCTCGACGACCGGCGCGTCCCCGAAGTGCCGCGAGAACCGCTGCGGGTCGATGGTCGCCGAGGTGATGACGACCTTCAGGTCGGGGCGCTTGGGCAGCAGTGTGGCCAGGTAGCCGAGCAGGAAGTCGATGTTCAGGGACCGCTCGTGGGCCTCGTCGATGATGATCGTGTCGTAGGCGCGCAGCTCGCGGTCCGTCTGGATCTCGGCGAGCAGGATGCCGTCCGTCATCAGCTTCACGAAGGTCGCGTCCTGGTCCACCTGGTCGGTGAACCGGACCTTCCAGCCGACGGTCTGCCCGATCTCGGACTTCAGCTCCTCGGCGATGCGCTCCGCGACCGTGCGGGCCGCGATCCGGCGCGGCTGGGTGTGCCCGATCATGCCCCGGACCCCGCGGCCCAGCTCCATGCAGATCTTGGGGATCTGCGTGGTCTTGCCGGAGCCCGTCTCGCCCGCGACGATCACGACCTGGTGGTCGCGTATCGCCTCGGCGATCTCGTCCTTCTTCTGGCTGACGGGCAGGTTCTCGGGATACGTGACCTCGGGCATGCGCGCGGCACGGCCGGCCAGTCGCGCGGCGGCCTTCGAGGCCTCCGCGGCGATCTCGTCGAGCACGGCCTGCCTGGCCTCGGGCTTGCGGATGCGGCGGGCGCCCTCAAGGCGGCGGCCGAGGCGGTGCGCGTCACGGAGGGAGATCTCACCGAGAAGCGTCTGCAGGGCGGCGAAGGAAGTAGACATACCTGGTCGAGGATCTCACCTGGGCCCTCGCGGTGGCGAACGCATTTGTGGGGCGGACCCCTCCCATTTCGGGACGAGTCCACCGTCGGCCTTCCGTGACGGGCACCACGTGCGCCCCGCAGCCGCGGGCCCGGTGCAGTGGCGCCACCCGGGCGGACGACGCGGGCGGAGCGGACGGCTCGGGGCGGGGGGCCGGGGCGGGAGGCCGGGGGAAGCCGAAAGGCCCCGTCCGAGGACGGGGCCTTTCTCCGGTGGCTGGGGCCGGGGTCGAACCGGCGACCTATCGCTTTTCAGGCGATCGCTCGTACCAACTGAGCTACCCAGCCACGAAGCCGTTTCCGGCTTCAGCGAACCTGACGGGACTTGAACCCGCGACCTCCACCTTGACAGGGTGGCGAGCTAACCAACTGCTCCACAGGTCCTTGCAGTGTGCGAGACCAAGTCTTGCACACGGTAATGCGTACCCCCAACGGGATTCGAACCCGTGCTACCGCCTTGAAAGGGCGGCGTCCTGGGCCACTAGACGATGAGGGCTAAAGGCCCGCCGGGCACTTCTCAGCGCGTCGGGGACGTGAGAAGCATATGGGATCCGGGGAGCTATCGCCAAAACGGTTTCCCCCGGAGGGACAATGGCCGGGTGCTGGAGATGACGCGCGAGGAGTTCGAAGAGCTCGTCGCAGAGGCCCTGGACCGCATCCCGCCGGAGCTGACGCGGCTGATGGACAACGTGGCGGTGTTCGTCGAGGACGAGCCGCCCGCCGACGATCCCGAGCTCCTGGGCCTGTACGAAGGGACTCCCCTGACGGACCGCGGCGAGTGGTACGCCGGGGTCCTGCCGGACCGGATCACCATCTACCGCAATCCGACGCTGCGGATGTGCGAGGACCGGGAGAGCGTGGTCGCGGAGACGGAGGTCACCGTGGTGCACGAGATCGCCCACCACTTCGGCATCGACGACGAACGCCTGCACGCCCTGGGCTACGGATGACCGCTGCGGGTCCGGACCCCGGCGGGGACGGCGCCGGGGCGATCGACCCGGACGTCGACCTGCGCCTGCCCGCGCACCGGGCCGAACCGCAGGGCCGGGTGCTGGCCGCCGTGGCCGCGGGAGGCGCGGTGGGGGCCTCGGCGCGGTACGCGGTCTCCCTGCTGTGGCCGGCCGGCCCCGGGGGCTTCCCGTGGGCGACCTTCGGGATCAACGTGGCGGGCTGCGCGCTGATCGGCGTCCTGATGGTGCTGGTCGGCGAGGGCGGCCGGACGGCGCACCCCCTGGTGCGGCCCTTCGCCGGGACCGGGGTGCTCGGCGGCTTCACCACCTTCTCCACCTACGCGCTGGACTTCTCGCGGCTGCTGGAGGAGGGCCGGGCCGCCTGGGCGGCGGCGTACGCGGTGCTCACCGTGGCCGCCGCGCTCGGGGCGGTCGGGGCGGCCGCCTCGGCGACCCGCCGCGCGGTCCGGGGGCGCGGGCCGCGGGGAGCGCGCAGCTGACCGGCCGGCCGTGACCGGCCCCGGCCGGGCGGCGGTGCGGCCCGGGCAGCCGGTGGCCGCGGGGGCGTGTCCCATACGGGTCACGGGGAGTTGGGCACATTGACCCGCTCATGCGGAGTGCTCGTGCCCAAGGTCCCCAGGTTCCGGAGGTGCCGTCCGTGCGCCAGTTGTCCGCTTCGCTCCGACTCGCCGTCACCGCGCTCGCGGTCGCGGCGACGGCGGGCTGCATGAGTGTCGGCGAGGACGCCGCGAAGCCGGGGCCCGCATCCTCGGCGGACCAGAAGGCCGCGGCCGGTGCCGGTGGGGGTTCCGCTTCCGGGCGCGGCTCGGGAATCCACGGCAACGGGCACGGCGCCAAGGACGGTTCGGGCAGCCAGGACGGCCGGCCGAAGGAGGACGGCAAGGCCTCCGGGGCGACCGGTGCCACGCCCAGCCCGGGTGCCTCCCCCGCCCGGCCCGGCGCGCCGTCCCCGTCGGCGGGGCCGGGTGGCGGCGCGGGCGGCCAGGGGCCCCAGCAGCCGCCCGCCGGAGGGCCCGGGGGGTCCGGAGGTTCGGGCGGCGCCGGCGGTTCCGGAGCCGCGGGCGGTGCGGGCGGCTCCGGCGGCCAGCCGCCGTCCAGCCCCACCCCCGAGCCTCCGGTTCCGACGCCGCCTGTGACGGAACCCACTCCCGTGCAGCCCTCTCCGGAGCCGGAGCCGAGCACCCAGCAGCAGCCCCAGCCGTAGCCCCCCGGGGTGGCGGACGGCGCCGCGACGCCGACCGCAGGCCCTGTACCTTCGCGACGTCTTCGCAGGTCAGAGCCGATGTTCCGGGAGTGACTTGCCAGACCCGGGGGAGGGTGCGTATGGTTATAGATCGTTTGATCCCATTGCCCGGCGCCGAATCCGAAGAGCGCCGTGTGGCGCGTACTCTCCCTAGCCGTGGCTGACCGCATTGAGGCGGTCGATTTGCGATTCACGGAGTTTGGGCGCGTGCCGAGACTCCGGAAGGTTTCGCATTTCGCATGTCCATTTCCAGTTCTGACCGTTCCGTCATGCCCGAGAACGACTCCACCGAGATCGTCGACGCCGAGGCCCTCGTGGTCACCGAGGCCATCGAGGCCGCGGAGGCCGACGAGCTCATCGAGGCCCTCGAGGACTCCATCGACGACGCGGCCGACGACGCCGACGCCGAGCCCACGATCACCTTCGGCGACCTCGGTCTGCCGGACGGCATCGTCCGCAAGCTTGCGCAGAACGGCGTCACCGCCCCCTTCCCGATCCAGGCCGCGACCATCCCGGACGCCCTGGCCGGCAAGGACATCCTCGGCCGTGGCCGCACCGGCTCCGGCAAGACCCTCTCCTTCGGTCTGCCGACCCTGGCCTCGCTGGCCGGCGGCCACACCGAGAAGAAGAAGCCCCGCGCCATCATCCTCACGCCGACGCGTGAGCTCGCGATGCAGGTCGCGGACGCGCTCCAGCCCTACGGCGACGTCCTCGGCCTCAAGATGAAGGTCGTCTGCGGCGGTACCTCCATGAGCAACCAGATCTTCGCTCTGGAGCGCGGTGTCGACGTCCTCGTCGCCACCCCGGGCCGTCTGCGCGACATCATCAACCGCGGTGCCTGCTCCCTGGCCAACGTCCAGGTCGCGGTCCTCGACGAGGCCGACCAGATGGCCGACCTGGGCTTCCTGCCCGAGGTCACCGAGCTGCTCGACCAGATCCCCGGCGGCGGCCAGCGCATGCTCTTCTCCGCCACCATGGAGAACGAGATCGGCACCCTGGTCAAGCGCTACCTGACCAACCCCGTCACGCACGAGGTCGACAGCGCGCAGGGCAACGTCACGACCATGACGCACCACGTGCTGGTCGTGAAGCCGAAGGACAAGGCGCCGGTCACGGCCGCCATCGCCGCCCGCAAGGGCCGCACCATCATCTTCGTCCGCACCCAGCTGGGCGCCGACCGCATCGCCGAGCAGCTCGTCGAGTCCGGCGTGAAGGCCGACGCGCTCCACGGCGGCATGACGCAGGGCGCCCGTACCCGCGTCCTCGCCGACTTCAAGGACGGCTACGTCAACGCGCTCGTCGCCACCGACGTCGCCGCCCGAGGCATCCACGTCGACGGCATCGACCTGGTCCTGAACGTGGACCCGGCCGGCGACCACAAGGACTACCTGCACCGCTCGGGCCGTACCGCCCGCGCCGGCAAGTCCGGTGTCGTCGTGTCGCTGGCGCTCCCGCACCAGCGCCGCCAGATCTTCCGCCTGATGGAGGACGCGGGCGTCGACGCCACGCGCCACATCGTCCAGGGCGTCGGCGCCTTCGAGCCGGAGGTCGCCGAGATCACCGGTGCCCGTTCGCTGACCGAGGTCCAGGCCGACTCCGCGAACAACGCGGCCAAGCAGGCCGAGCGCGAGGTCGCCGAGCTGACCAAGCAGCTGGAGCGCCTGACCCGCCGGGCCGGCGAGCTGCGCGAGGAGGCCGACCGCCTGGTCGCCCGTTCCGCCCGTGAGCGCGGCGAGGACCCCGAGGCCGCCGTCGCCGAGGTGGCGGAGGCCGCCGAGGCCGAGGTCGCGGCTGCTGCCGCCGCCGCTGCCGCCGAGCTGGCCGCGCAGGAGCGCCGCGAGGAGCAGCGCGCCCAGCGCGACGACCGCGGCAACTTCGAGCGTCGCGACAACCGCGGTGGCGACCGCGGCGGTGACCGTGGCGGCTTCCGCCGCGACGACCGCGGCGACCGCGGCGGTGACCGTGGCGGCTTCCGCCGTGACGACCGCGGCGGCGACCGCGGTGGCCGTCCCTCCGGCGGCTTCAACCGTGACGACCGCGGCGGCTTCCGCCGCGACGACCGTCCCTCCGGTGGCTTCCGTTCCGGTGGCGACCGTCCGGCCGGCGGCGGCTTCCGCCGTGACGACCGTCCCTCCGGCGGCTTCAACCGCGACGACCGCGGTGGCGACCGTGGCGGCTTCCGTTCCGGTGGCGACCGTCCGGCCGGTGGCGGCTTCCGTCGCGACGACCGTCCCTCCGGCGGCTTCAACCGTGACGGCCGCGGTGGCGACCGTGGCGGCTTCCGCCGCGACGACCGCCCCTCCTCCGGTGGCGGCTTCAACCGCGACGACCGTCCCTCCGGTGGCTTCCGTTCCGGTGGCGACCGTCCGGCCGGTGGCGGCTTCCGCCGCGACGACCGTCCCTCCGGCGGCTTCCGCTCCGGTGGGGCCGGCGAGCGTCCGTACGGCCGCCGCGACGACCACCGTCCGTCGGGCTCCGGCTCGGCCGGCTCCTTCGGCGGCCGTCGTGACGACAAGCCGCGCTGGAAGCGCAACGGCTGACGGTCCGCAGGACTGACTGACTGAAAGGGCCCGTACGACACCCCGTGTCGTACGGGCCCTTCGGCGTGTCCGTGGCGGCCCGACAGGCCGGTCATCCGATACCCGATCGGCTGACGGGCGCTCTGCGGCTATGCTCTGGGGTGAGCACGTGGAGGGCCATTAGCTCAATTGGCAGAGCAGCGGACTTTTAATCCGTTGGTTGTCGGTTCGAGTCCGACATGGCCTACCGCTCGCCGGTCGGAAGAACCTTCCTCCGGCCCGTGCGACAGCGCTCCGTCCGGTACTTCTCCGGGCGGGGCGCTTCGTCGTTCCCGGCGCGGACGCGGAGTGCGGTGGCCCGTAGGACAGTTGAGGTGGAGTTGCAGGCCTCTGACCTGCGGTGATGATAGCCAGGTGGGGGGTCGGCGGGGTAATTGGCGTAGGCCTGTGCCCTGATGGCGTAGAGTGGTGTTTACCGACGCGGGGTGGAGCAGCTCGGTAGCTCGCTGGGCTCATAACCCAGAGGTCGTAGGTTCAAATCCTGCCCCCGCTACCACGTACGAAGGCCCGGTCCCCTTGAGGGGGACCGGGCCTTCGTCGTGTACCCGGCCCCTCCCGCTGCCCCGACCCTCACCCGGGCGGCTCCCGCCGGCTCGCCGCGCGGGCCCGCGGCCGCCAGGCTGGGACGACGGACCGGGCGGCGGGAGAGCAGCGTGGCGGGGCTGGGCCAGCGGGACCACGGAGAGCGCGCAGACGGCGCGGGGAACGGCGTGACCCGGCAGGTGGCCCGGGTGCTGCCCGGCGCACTGATCGTCCTGGGGCTGGTCTTCGACCTGGCGACCCCGCCGAGTTTCACCGGCTCCCCCTTCTTCTCGGCCGCCCCGCTGATCGCCGCCCCCCTGTTCAGCTACCGGGCCACCGCCCTGACCGGGGTGCTGGCCTGCCTCGCCGTGGTCCTGCTGCACGCCGTGAACGGGACCACCTGGAAGGTCGAGGCGATGACCGAGTTGGTCACCGTCATGACCGTGTCCGGGCTGGCCCTCCTCATCAACCGCGTGGTGCGGCGCAGCGGCGAACGGCTGGCCTCCGCGCGGGGGATCGCCGAGGCCGCGCAGCGCGCGGTGCTCCCGACGCCCGCCGAGCAGATCGCGGGGCTGCACGTCAGCGCCTGGTACGAGGCCGCCCAGGCCGATGCCTTCATCGGCGGGGACCTGTACGCCGTCCAGGACACCCCGTACGGCGTGCGGCTGGCGGTGGGCGACGTACGGGGCAAGGGGCTGGGGGCGGTCGAGGCCGTCGCGGTGGTCCTCGGGGCGTTCCGGGAGGCGGCGGACACCGAGGCGACGCTGGAGGGCCTTGCCCGGCGGCTGGAGCGGGCGCTGGCCCGGGAGGGCCAGCGGCGCGACAGCCTGGACGCGGTGGAGGGGTTCACGACCTGCGTGCTGGCGGAGATCCCGCCGGGGGCCGAGGTGCTGCGGCTGCTGAACCGCGGCCACCCCGAGCCGCTGCTGCTGCACGGGGACGGCGTGGTGGCCGTCCTCGCCCCGGCGCAGCCCGCGCTGCCGCTCGGCATGGCCGAGCTGGGTTCCTGGCCCGACCGGGCGCAGGAGTGGCGCTTCCCGGCCGGCGCCACCCTGCTCCTGTACACGGACGGCCTGACCGAGGCCCGGGACGCGGCGGGCGTCTTCTACGACCCGGCGGACCGGCTGCGCGGGCGGGTCTTCCCCGGGCCGGACGCGCTGCTCGGCGCCCTCAGCAGCGATGTGCGCCGGCACACGGGCGGCGGGGCCACGGACGACATGGCGCTGCTCGCGGTCGGCCGGCCCGCCAGGGGGCAGCCGGACCGCCGCCGGACGGTCCCCGTCGTGCGGCGGGGCATCGAGAGTGACCCTGGGTGACCGAAAGGACGCGCTCCGCATGCCTGCTGACGACACGTCAAGTCGCGTCTGTGGCTGAAGGGGTGGGCGTGTCGTTGGGGATTTGCCCGCCTTGGGTGCTGTTCGCAGTGAAAAAGGCAGGTCAAAGTCAGTCAGGCGAGGGCCGATTGGTGGGAACGATCAAGCCGAACAGCTTGGAATCACTCCCCCACGTCTATTACCTTTCGATAACGCAGCGCGGTCGTCCCAGCCGTCGTACGAGACGGCGCCGTGTGCGTGCGCGTCAATGAGGAGTGTGCCCCGGTGGCCTCCAACTTGCCTGCCCCAGAAGGCACCGAGATCCAGGAGCCGCCCACGGCGGGCGCCTGGGGCGAGTGGAATCCCACCGAGGATTCGGTCCGTCCGGTCCGCGGCAAGCACCGCGTCGCCAAGCAGCGCGGGGGACTGGCCCGCAGCTCCACCGTGCTCGGCGTCGGCGTCATCGCCGCGGTCGGCGCGGGCGGCATCGCCACCGCGCAGGACCGGCCGCAGGTCGCCATCTCCCTGCCGTCGCTGCCGGACATGGCCGACCTCCCGGAGATGCTCGGCGGCGACGGTCCCGAGGCGAAGGCGCAGCAGGCGGACGGCGCCGCGGCGGCCCCCGCCAGGACCGGGGTCATCCCGCAGCAGGCCGACCGGCGGACCGACGCCGGCGAGGTCCTGCGCAACCGCATCCTCCAGCAGGCCGAGTCCCAGCAGGACGCCGCCGAGGCGCAGGCCCGGGCGGACTCCGAGCGGTCGGCCCAGGAGGCCGCCGCCCAGGAGGCCAAGGACAAGCGGGAGGCGGCCCGCAAGCAGGCCGAGGAAGCCGCCGCCAAAGCCGAGGAGAAGGCCGCACAGGAGGCGAAGGCCGCCCAGGAGGCCGCCGAGGCGAAGGCCGAGCAGGAGCGCACCGCCCGGCTCGCCGGCAGCTACTCCCTGCCCACCTCCGCCTACACGCTCACCTCGCACTACGGCGTCGCCGGCTCCATGTGGTCCTCGGGCCACCACACCGGCCTCGACTTCGCCGCCCCCACCGGCACCCCGGCCAAGGCCGTGGCCGCCGGGAAGATCACCTCGGCGGGCTGGTCCGGGGCGTACGGCTACCGGATCGTGCTGGAGCTGGAGGACGGCACCGAGGTCTGGTACTGCCACCTCTCCTCCATGTCGGTGACCTCCGGCTCCGTCGGCGCCGGCGACACCATCGGGCGGGTCGGCGCGACCGGCAACGTCACCGGCCCCCACCTCCACCTGGAAGTGCGCCGGGGCGGTTCGACGATGGACCCGCTGGCCTGGCTCACCTCCAAGGGCCTCACCGTCTGAGCACCCCCTGCAGGACGGCCCGGGCCTCCGCCGCCCGCCGGGCCGTCGGAACGCTTACCGGCGCGGGCGTCCGGCCCGGACCCGGCCCGAACTCCACCGGGTCGGTCCACGCGGGCAGCAGCTCCTCCATCACCGCCGCCCGGGCCAGCGCCGGGGCGGCCGTGGCCCGGTACGGCCGCAGCCGGCGCAGCAACTCCCGCTCCCGGCCCGCGAAGTCGGGCTCCCGCCCGGGACCGCAGCGCCGCGCCCGGTAGCGCAGCAGGGCCAGCGCGGCCGCGTCCGCCGCGTACCGGCTGACGGCGCGCCCCGCCGCCCGGCCCCCCGTGCGCCGCGCCAGGGCGCAGGCCAGTGACCGCGCGGGCACCGACGCCAGGGCCGGCACCTCGGCGCGGGTGAACCAGCCGGCGGCCGCGTACACCGAGAGCTCCGCCGCGACGGCCCGCAGCCGGCCGCGCCGTATCCGTACGGCCGCCACCACCAGCAGGACGAACACGGGGACCATCACGGACCCGTAGACCAGGTAGAAGCCGTACTCCCCGAGCCGCGAGGAGCCGTTCCACAGCGCGTGCATGCCCATGGCCAGCGCCAGGCCCAGCAGCGGCAGGCCGATCCTGCGGGAGCGGCGAGCGCTGACGGCGGCCGCGCCCAGGCCCAGGCCGGTGAGGACGGTGAACAGCGGGTGCGCGAAGGGCGAGACCACGATCCGCACGAAGAAGGTCGCGGCGGTCACGGAGTCCAGCATGCCGGTGCCTTCGGCGAGGTCCTCGCCGAAGGCGTTGCCGAGGTAGAGGACGTTCTCGGTGAAGGCGAAGCCGGTGGCGGTGAACCCGGCCAGCACGAACCCGTCGGCGGGGCCGGTGAACGCGCGTCTGCGGAAGGTGAACACCAGCAGCAGGGCCGCGGCCTTGGCGCTCTCCTCCACCACCGGCGCGACCGCCACCGACCCGAGCTGGTCGGCGTCGGAGGGGTCGGCGGTGGCCGCGGCTATCCACTCGGTGGCGAAGCTGTTCGCCAGTATGGCGATCAGCGCCGCGGTGCAGGCTCCCCAGCCGAAGCAGAACAGCAGCCGCGGCCAGGGCGAGGGCACGGCCCGGCCCAGCCACCGGAAGGCCGCCATGAGCAGCGGCACCGGCAGCAGGGCCAGGCCCAGGCCGACGAAGAAGCCGGGCGTGCCGGTCTGTTCCCGTACGAGTTCGAGGATCCACACACCCGAGACGGCCAGGACGGCAAGCAGGACGACGAGCACGCGCGTGCGGACCGTGTCCGACGGACGCGCGAGGACACGGGGGAGCGCTCGGAACACGTCACGACCCTACCGAGCGGCTCGGCGCGCGCGGTGACCTTGTCAGTTCTGCACGCGGCGGAAGAGCAAGTCGTGTACGGCGTGGCCCTTGTCCAGTCCCTGGCCCTCGAAGCGGGTCAGCGGCCGGTAGTCGGGGCGCGGGGCGTACCCGCCGTCGGCCCGGGTGTTCTCGAAGTCCGGGTGCGCGGTGAGCACGTCCAGCATCTGCTCCGCGTACGGCTCCCAGTCGGTCGCGCAGTGCAGCACGGCCCCGGGGGCCAGCCGGGTCGCGGCCAGGGTGAGGAACTCGGGCTGGATCAGCCGGCGCTTGTGGTGCCGGGCCTTCGGCCACGGGTCGGGGAAGTACACCCGGATCCCGGCCAGCGACTCGGGCGGCAGCATCTCGCGGAGCAGGATGATGGCATCGCCGTTGGCCACGCGGACGTTGGTCATCCCGCCGCGCTCGGCGAGGGCGAGGAGGTTCCCCTGGCCGGGGGTGTGCACGTCCGCGGCGAGGATGCCGGTGCCGGGGTCCGCGGCCGCCATCTGCGCGGTGGCCTCGCCCATGCCGAAGCCGATCTCCAGGACCACGGGCAGGCCGCCGAAGAGGGCCTTGAGGTCGAGGACCTCGTGGCCGTCGATGTCCAGGCCCCAGGTGCCCCACAGGCGTTTGAGGGCCTCGCCCTGGCCGGTGGTGACCCGGCTGCGGCGGGGCTGGAAGCTGCGGATCCGCCGCTCGTGGTGCGAGCCGGCCGGATCCGGCGAGGGCCCGTCGGGGAACCGGGGCTCGGTGCGCCACTTGGGCGGCACGTACGAATGAGCCTCGGGCGCGGCGTCCGGGAGGCTGGGCGGCTGGGGGTTTCGGGACTCAGACACAATGCCCTGATTCTACGACGGGGGGCCCGGCCCGGCCGCCCGTGGACGCGGCTCCGCCCGCCCGCCTCCGCGCCCACCCGTCCGCTTCCGCGTGCACCCGGCGGTCAGGCCGAGCCGAGGGTGCGCAGCACCCGGCCGGCGATCTCGCGGCCGATGGGCAGCGAGGCCGTGGCCGCCGGGGACGGGGCGTTGAGCACGTGGACCGTGCGCGGCGCGTCGCGGATCAGGAAGTCGTCCACGAGGGTGCCGTCGCGCAGGACGGCCTGGGCCCGGACCCCGGCCGCGGCGGGACGCAGGTCCGCCGGGGTGACCGCGGGCAGCAGGCGGCGCACGGCATGGGTGAAGGCCTCGCGGGACAGGGAGCGGTGGATCTCGCCCGCCCCGTACCGCCAGTGCCGCGCGGCCATCCGCCAGGAACCGGGCCAGGCGAGCTCCGAGGCCACGTCGCGGGGGCGCACGGTGCCCCAGCCGTACCCCTCCCGGGCCAGCGCCGGCACCGCGTTCGGCCCGACGTGCACCCCGCCGCCGATGCCCCGGGTCAGGTGCACCCCGAGGAAGGGGAAAGCGGGGTCGGGCACCGGGTAGACCAGCCCCCGGACCAGTTCGGGACGGCCCAGGTCGTAGTACTCGCCCCGGAACGGGATGATCCGCATGCCCGGGTCGTCACCCGCCAGCCGGGCGACCCGGTCGCACTGCAGGCCCGCGCAGTTCACCAGTACCCGGGCCCGGACCACCAGGCCGGACGTGGTGCGGACCGCCACCGCCGAGGGGCGCCGCACGATCAGGTCCACCGCGCCGCCGTAGACGATCTCCGCGCCCGAGGTCTCCGCCAGCTGGGCGCTCACCCGGCCGTAGTCCACGATCCCGGTGGTGCCGACGTGGATCGCGGCCAGGCCGCGCACCTGCGGCTCGTACTCGGTGATCTGCGCCGGGCCCAGCTCGCGCACCGGGATGCCGTTCTCCCGGCCGCGCTGGACCAGGGCGTGCAGGCGCGGCAGCTCCTCCCGCTCCGTGGCGACGATCAGCTTGCCCGTCACCTCGTGCGGGATGCCGTGCTCCGCACAGAACTTGACCATCTCGGCGGCGCCGCGCACCGCGAAGCGGGCCTTGAGGGAGCCGGGGCGGTAGTAGATCCCGCTGTGGATCACCCCGCTGTTGCGGCCCGTCTGGTGCCGGGCGGGCCCGTCCTCCTTCTCCAGGACGACCACCCGGGTCCCCGGGGCGAGGCGTGCCAGGGCGTGCGCCGTCGACAGGCCGACGATCCCGCCGCCGACCACCAGCACGTCGCAGTCCAGCCCGGCGCCACGCCGTCCCGCGCCCGCGCCACGCCGTCCCGCGCCACGCCGTCCTGTGCCCGCGCCTGTGCCCGTGCCCGCGCCTGTGCCCGCGCCCGCGCCGCCCGTCCGTCCCGCACCGCCGAAGCCGCCCACACCGCCCAGCCTGTCCCTGCCGCCGCCCAAGCCGACACCTCCCACCCCTGCATACTGCACCCCGCCACCGACATCGCGGCCGCGCGGGGCCGTCGGCCTACGCGGGCGCCACCAGCAGCGGCCGCGCCCGCTCCCGCAGCTCCACGACGCGGGGCTCGTCCCCGTACGGCTCCAGCCGGTGCAGCAGGTCCCGTACGTACTCGGTCGTCCGCGCCGAGGAGATCCGGCCCGCGACCTCCACCGCCCGGGTGCCCGCCGCGCACGCCGCGTCGAGGTTGCCCGACTCCAGCTCGGCGACCGCACTCACCACCAGGCGCAGCCCGTGCGAACGCACGTACTCCTCGGTGGGCCGGGACAGGGCCTGCTCGGTGAAGCGGCGCATCTGGCGGGGGAGCTTCAGGTCCCGGTAGCACTCCGCCGCGTCCGCCGCGAACCGGTCGTACGAGTAGAAGCCCAGCCAGCTGGGGTCCGGATCGCCCTCCCGGGCCCGCTCCAGCCAGCCCTCCGAGGCCCGCAGCGCCGCTCCGGCCGCCACCGGGTCGCCCGCCTTCGCGTGCGCCCGCGCCTCGACCAGCCGGAAGAAGCTCATGGTGCGGGCGGTGGCCAGGCCGCGGTTGCGCTCCACGGCCGCCTGCGCCAGGTCCACCCCCTCGTCGGGGAAGTCCCGGTAGGTGGCCTGGAGGGACATCGAGGCCAGCACGTACCCCCCGAGGGGGACGTCCGCGGCGGCGCGGGCCAGGCGCAGGGCCTGGATGTAGTAGCGCTGGGCGGCCTCCTGCTGCCCGGTGTCGAAGGCCATCCACCCGGCCAGCCGGGTCAGTTCGGCGGTCGCACCGAACAGGGCGCGGCCCACCTCGTCGGTGTAGCAGCCCAGCAGCAGCGGCGCCGCGTCCACCCGCAGGCACTCGGGCACCATCGACGAACGCCAGTCGCCACCGCCGTACTTGGAGTCCCAGCGGCGGGCGTCCTCGGCGGCCTCGCGCAGTTTCGCCACGTCGTTGTGGCCCACCCGCTGGCCGTGGTCGCGCGGTGCTTCGGAGCCGGACGGGCCGGCCGCGGCGCCCGACGGCGGCGCCTGGAGAGGTCCCGGGCCCGCGGCCGGCCCCGTCGCAGCCCCGACCCCGGCCGCAGCCGTGACCGTGAGACCGCCCGCCGAGCCGGTGGCCGGGCCCGCCGTCAGGCCCCGCGGAGGGGCCGGGGGCCCCTGGCCCGCAGTCTCGTGCGCCGGCCGGTCGACGGTCGGCCGGTCGGTGGCCGGCCGGTCGGTGGCCGTCCGGTCCGTGCGCGGCCGGTCCGTCAGCGGCCGCGGCGCCGGGACGTGCGCCGGGCCCCGGCCGGGGCCCGGCCCCGCCGGTTCGCGGGCCACCGAGCCGTCCGCCGGGGATATCAGCCACCGCGAGGCGGGCGTCGCGTACGCCGCCACCGAGAAGGAACCCGCGAGCGACTGCCAGATCCCGCCACCGCCGCGGCGCCCCGCGAGGTCGAGCCGGTAGAGGTCCGTGGCCGAACGCACCGCCGCCCCCACGTCCCGGGGGAAGGCCAGGCCCACCTCGGGCGCGGGATCGGCGTCGGCCAGCCCGATCTCGTGCAGCGGCACCGGCCGCCCCAGCTTCGCCCCGATCGCCGCCGCGATCAGGTGCGGGGCCGCGCCCTGCGGAACCATCCCCTTCGAGACCCACCGGGCGACCGAGGTCTTGTCGTAGCGCAGCGTCAGACCGCGCTGCGCGCCCAGGTCGTTGACCCGGCGGGCCAGGCCGGCGTTGCTGATGCCCGCCAGGGCGAGGACGGCGCCGAGCTTCTCGTTGGGCTCGCGGAGCTCCCTGGACATGCGCCACCCCTCGTCACACGCGGAACGCAGACGCCGCCGGGGCATAGGCGCCCGGCATTTCGTAAACCCAGCGTAGTTCCCTGCCTCCCAAGCGTTAAGGCCCTTACTTCCGTATGGCGGGATTGTTGTCCGTTTGCACAGTCGGGCCCCGGCCCGCCCCCGGGGCGCACGTGTCAGCGCGTGCTCCGGCCGTGTGGCCGTGCGCCCGCCCGTGCGCTCTGTCCGGCCGCGGGACCCGGCGATTCGATGTGCGGTGCGTGGGTCGGCCCACTGCGCGGACCGGGTGGGCCGGGGGATGCCGCTGCCTCAATCCCCGCGGGTGGCGGAACGGTCCGGGGGGTGCGTTCCGCCTCCCGGACCGCGGCCGCCCGCCGCAGACCGGCAGGACGCACCGACCCGCGCGACGGCCCAAGAATGGCCGAAAGCGGCCTGTGCGGCGGGGGGTTCGAAACACCGCACAGGGCGTGGCCGCAGCATGTTCGTCTGCATGTGCGCCCCCCTTAACGCCTCCCGTACGCCTGTCCCGTGGCAGCATGGTCCCGAGCCACCCGGGGTCCCGCCGGACGCGCCCTCAGCGCCCACCGTGCTGCCCGTGCCCCGGTCATGTGCCCACAGGCTGGGGAGGCGGCGGTGCGCTGGTTGGTGGGTTGGAGCAGTATCGCCGCGAGCTTCGGCACGGCCGGCCGGGTCTCCGGCCAGGGCCCGGGCGCAGGCCCCGGCGGATACGGCGACCCCGGAGGGCCCCTGCACGGCGGCATCGCCGACGCCGCGCACCCCGACGACCCCGGCGCGGACGCCGAACGCACCGTCCACCCCGTGGGCGCCCAGCTCCTCTGGGGCGACCCCGACCCCCTCTGGGCCGTCGGCGACTGGCGCCCCGACGAGATCCGCACCCTCACCGCCGACCCCGCCGACCCCTTCACCCGGCTCGCCGTCCTCGGCTGCTGCGGGGCGACCGACGCCGAACTGCGCCGCGCCCTCTACGCGGCCCGCGGCGGGGCCCTGCGCCACCTCACCCAGTGGTCCGGCAGCTACACCGCCGTCGTGCAGGCCGGCCGCCGGATCACCGTCGTCGGCGACCTCGCCGGTGCCCGGCCCGTCTTCTACACGCCCTGGGCGAGCGGAACCGCCTACGCCACCGCCGCCCTGCCGCTCGCCGACCTCATCGAGGCGCAGCTCGACATCGGCCACCTGGCCGCCCTGCTGGCATGCCCCGACAGCCCCGAGGCACTGGGCGACGGCACACCGTACGCCGGGGTCCGCCGCATCCCGCCCGGCCACGCGCTCATCCTGCGGGAGGGCTCCCGCGAGATCACCGGGTACGAGCCGGTGGCCTCACTGGCGGTGGCCGCACCCCAGGCGGACGCCGCGCGGGCGGTGGAGGGCGTGCGCGAAGCACTCGTCGACGCGGTGCGCGCCCGGCTCACGGCCCCCCGCCATGCCCCCGACGCGGTGCCACCGTACGATCCCGGCCCCGTCCCCGGAATGGGCCCCGCCGACCGGCGCGCGGCCCGGGGGGTCGCCCCGGTGCCGGGGGTCGGCGCCGACCTCTCCGGCGGCAGCGCCTCCGCGACGCTCGCCCTGCTGGCGGCCGGCCTGCCCGGCGCCCCCGGCACGCTGCTGAGCCCCGCCGGCGCCCGGCTGCTGGCGGTCACCTTCAACGACCTCGCCACCCCGCAGGGCCGCGAGGCCGAGATGGAGCGCGCCCACGCCATCGCCGCCGACCCCCGCCTGCACCACGTGGTGGTGGCCGCGGCCGGCGAAGCCCTCCCGTACGCCGAACTCGACGGCCCGCTCACCGACGAACCCGGCCCCTCCCTGGTCTCCGCCGCCCGCGAACGGCGCCGGCTCGCCGCGGGCTCCGCCGACCACTTCACCGGCCACGGCGCCCGCCAGGTCCTCGACGCCCACCCGGCCCGCATGGCCGACCTCCTGATGGACCGCCGCCGCCGGCACCTGCTGCGCCCGGTCGCCGCCCTGGCCCGCACCGCCCAGGCATCCGGGGAGTCCCTGCTGGTCCCGCTCACCGTGTACTCCGCGGCCCGCCGTCTCGCCCGGACGACGTACCGCGCCGGCATGGAGGCCGCCGCCGCCCGGCTGCGCGAAGGGGGCGTATCCAGCGGGTCGTTCGGGCCGGTGGACGCCTCGCTGGCCGCCCTGACCTGGTCCCGGCCGGGACCGGCGGCCGGCTGGCTCACCGGGGAGGCACGGGCGGAAGTATCGATCCGCCTCGCCGCCGCCGCGGGCCGCCCGCCGCTGTCGCTGCGGCCCGGCGAGGCCCGCGCCCGCTCGGTCCTGGCCCGGCACGCCGCCGACCACCGGGTCTTCGAACAGGCCGTGGAGGTCCGCAGCCAGCGCCTGCACGCCCCCTTCCTGGACAACCAGGTGGTACGGGCCGCCCGCGCCCTCCCCGAGGCCCTGCGCGTGCAGCCCGGGGCCCGCGCGGAGATCCTGCGCAGCGTGCTGACCTCGGCCGGGGTACGGGAGCTCCCGCCCGGCTGGGGCGCCGCAGCCGCCGCCCCGAACGAGACCGCGACCCGGCTGGGACTGCGGGCCGCCCTGAACGAGCTGCTGTCCCTCTTCGCCTCCCCGCTGCTCGCGGACGCCGGGCTGATCGAGGCCCGGGTCGTGCGCCAGGCCCTGCTCGACGCCGCGGACGGCCGACCGGTCCCGCTGGACGGCCTCGCGGAACTCGTCTCGATGGAACTGTGGCTGGGCCGCCTCCTCGCCCGCCGCGGCACCTGCTGGACGGGCACCACGAGCTCCCGCCGCCGGGCCGTCCCCGAGGGCGTCCCCGTCCACCGCCCGGCCCTGTCCTGAGCCGCCGCGGGTTCAACGGCAGCTGATCACGGCGTCCGCCCAGCTCGCGAGGGCCGGCAGGCTGCCCTGCCCGGCCCGCTCCACGACCAGCCGCAGGCTCGACCGCCCGGCCAGCGGGACCTGCACCGCCACCGCCGGATCGCGGTGGCCGAGGGCTTCGGAGCGCCACAGCCGGCTGCCGTCGGCGTACACGGAGAACCGCACCGTGCCGTCGGTCAGCAGCGACAGGCCGTCCACCCCGGCCCGTGCCGAGAAGGCGGTGCAGGGCCGGTTCAGGGTGATCTCCACGGACGAACGGGAGTTCACGGTAATGCCCTGCGCGAAGCGCCGGTCCCCGACCTCCAGCCCCCACCGCTGCCACACCCAGCTGCTCCGCCAGGTCTGCACCTCGGGGCCGCTGTGGTCCCCGTACACGGAGTGGCCCAGCCGGGCCAGCGGGAACCCCTGCGCGGGAGCGGGAGGCCTCGGCGCGGGCCGGGCCGGTGAGGGCGCGGGAGGCGCCGGGGGCCGCGCCGGGCCGGACGGGGACGGCGCGGGCCGGGGTGGGGCGGGCGGCCGGGGCGCGGAGGCAGCCGGCCGCGGTGACGGCGCCGATGCCGTCCGCGCCGGCGGTACGGAGGCCCGCGCCGGCGGCCGCTCCTGCACGGGCGGGCCCGGCGCGGGCTCGGCCGGCGCGGTGGAGCCCGGCGCCGGCTCCTCGGGCACGACGGGCGCCGCCGCGCTCGGGGCCGGCCGCACCTGGGCCTGCGGCTCCGGGTCGTCCCCGGCCAGGGCGAAGACCACCCCGGCGGCTGCGGCGACCGCGATCCCGGCGGCGATCGCGGCCTTCGCCGGCAGCCCGAGCCCCTCGGAGGCCGCAGCCCCACCGACCCCCGACCCCCCCGCACCCGCCCCGCCCGCCCCAGCCCCCGCAGCCGCCCCGGCGGCCCCGCCCGCACCCGCACCGGCACCGGCGGCTCCGCCTGCGGCGCCCGCGCCCGATCCACCGACCGCAGCCGCGGCAGCTCCGGCCCCGCCGGCGGCGACGGCGCCCCCGGCCACCACCCCGGCCGTCTTGACCGCGTACCCGGCGGCGAACCACCCGATGACGGCGACCGGCAGCAGCGCGGGAATGCCCGCGTTGACGTCTTTCAGCTCGCCGGCTGCCAGCCGGCACTGCACGCACTCCTCCAGGTGCTTGCGCAGCCCCCGCTCCGCCCGCACCCGCAGCCCGCCCCGCGCATAGGCGCCCAGCCGGTCCGCGTACCGGGCGCAGTCCCCGCCCTCACTCAGGGCGGAGCTCACGTGTGCCTGGAGGTAGGCCTGCTTCAGCCCCTCCCGGGCCCGACTGGCCAGCACGGCGGTCGCATTGGCGCTCAAGCCGAACAGCGGGGCGATCGCGCTGGGCGAGGCCTCCTCGACGGTGGTGTGCCACAGCACGGCCTGCCACCGCTCGGGCAGGCTCCGGAAGGCCTGCATGGCCAGCGACTGCTCGGCCTCCTGCATCGCGCGCACGTCCGCGCCGAGTTCGAGCGTGTCGCCCCCGGACAGGCCGGACAGCGCCGAGCCGTTCTCCGCGCCCGTGGCCGCCTGCTCCGCGAACACGGCGAAGTCCTCGACGAGCTGCTCCCGCCTGGCGGTCTTGGCCCAGGCCGCAGCAACCCTCCGTACGGTGGTGAGCAGATAGGCCCGCACCGACTGGTCCGGCCCGGCCCCGCCCCGTACCGCCTGCAGTGTCCGCGCGAACACCTCGGCGGTCAGGTCGTCGGCGGTGTGCCCGTCCCGGCAGCAGGTGCGGGCATAACGCCGTACGGCATCGGCATGCCGACGGAACAGCTCCTCGTACGCGCCATCGTCACCGCCGCGCATCCGGACGACCAACTCGGCGTCGGAAGGCGGCAGCTCACCCCCGGCTCCCGCAGCGCCCGCCGAGGAGCGGACGTGCCGCCCGCCCGGTTCACGCTGGGCAGGGACCTGCCCGGCCGGCGGACTGCCCGCCTCGGCTTCGCCACCGGCGCCGCCGAAGGACTCGTCCCGCCCGTCAACGCCCATCGCGGCAGCCCCCGCACGACACATTCAACCGGTACACCGATCAAGCGTGGCACACGGCGGACGCACACCGAGGCGCTCTGCGCACCATCCACTCATCCGGGCAGGTTTCGGCGCCCCGACGTCAACACCGTCCCGTCTTAGACCCGTTCGGGGACCGGGGCCCCGCACTGCCACCACGGCCGTACCGCCCCGCCAGGCAGGGCGGAGCCGAGAACGGACCGTCCCACGGAGACGACGCACACGCCCTGCGCGGCAGGCAGACGGCAATGCATGGACCTGTCGCCCTGCCCGGACGGGACAACGCACGGACGGTCAACAGCCATGCCCAGCGGTGCCGTTCGACCGGGGGCAGCCCCGGCCACCGAGACCGCACGGGCGACCCAGCCACCCAGCCCATCCGGCGGGCCCCGCCAACCCAGTCCACCGGGGAGCGCAACCAGCCCGGACCACCCGGACGCCCCGGCTTTCAGCCAGCCCGGATCCGAACCCACCCAGCCGACCCCGCCCATCCAGGCGGCTCCGCCCGTCCGGCCAACCGCCCGCTAGGGCGACCCCGCCCGCTAGGGCGACCCCGCCCGTCCAGCCAGGCCCACCCATCCAGGCGGCCCACCCGTCCAGGCAGCCCGCCCGCTCAGGCGACCCCGCCCATACAGGCGGCCCGCCCGCTCAGGCGGCCCCGCCCGTCCAGCCAGGCCCACCCATCCAGGCGGCCCCATCCGTCCAGCCAGGCCCACCCGTCCAGGCGGCCCCATCCGTCCAGGCGGCCCGCCCGCAGGCAGTTCACCCATCCAGGCGGCCCCGCCCAGCTCCGGCGGCCCCGCCCGCTCTGGCGGCCCCGCCCGCTCAGGCCGTCCTGGAGCGCAGTCCCTCAAGCAGGATGTCGAGCAGCCGGGTGGAGGCGGCCGCCTGCTGTGCCGGGTCCGGCAGGGCGGGCGCCGCGGTGGCTATCACCAGCAGCACATCGGCCACCGTGACGTCGGCACGCAGTTCACCCGCCTCCCGGGCGCGGTCCACCAGCCGGCCGACGACCTCGAGCAGCGCACCCGCACCCGAGTCCTCCGCGAGGTCGTCCGCGGCCGGCCCCCGCGCGCCCACGACGCGCAGCTCCGGACCGGTGCCGACGGCGACGGCCTGGCGCTGGTGCGGGACCCGCGCCTGCGCCGCGTCCTCGGCGCCGTCCTCGACGGCCGAGCCGACCCGCAGCACCTGCGGCGGCAGCAGCCGCCCGGCGCCCGAGGCCACGGAGGTGCGCAGGAAGCGCGAGAGCGCCTGCCAGGGCTCCTCCTCCTGGCCGAGCGCGGTCCTGGCCTGCTCGGTCAGCCGGGCGGTCTCCTCCTCGGCTATCCGCCGGACCAGTACGTCCTTGCTCGGGAAGCGGCGGTACACGGTGCCGACTCCGACGCGTGCACGCCGTGCCACGTCCTCCATGGGAGCCCCGTACCCCAGTTCGCCGAAGACCTCGCGTGCTGCACGCAGAACGTGCTCGAGGTTGCGCTGGGCATCGACGCGCAGCGGCGTGGAACGACCCACGCCGTGCGTCGTGGCGCCGGTGACGACACGGCCGTTCGCCTCGACCGAGAGCGCGGTCGCAGAGCCATGGAAATCCGAAATGTTCATATGTTTCCCCCGGTAATCATTTGTCTCCCCCCGGAGACACTCCCCGCCTTCGTGCCGAGTGGGCCACGGTCATGTGGGCCCGGTCCTGCTCCTCGGCGAGATACGAACATAGTTGAGCCAGAGTCAATTCAGAAGGGGCAGCCCCGGACGGACCACCGCCCGATCGGAGCATTCACCCCCACTTTTCCGTCCAATGCCCTCGGAATCACCCTCTCCGCAGGCCCTGACCTGCACATTTCGACCCCGTCTCAAGTCCCCCGACAACCCCGCCCCAGGGCCAACTCCGGTCACACAATTTGTCGGGCCTGTGGACAAACTCCCAGCCACGTTGCGTCATGGGGTGGTGAAGGCTGCTAACTCCCGGGGCACGGCCCCCGGCACCCCGCCCCGGACGCGCATCCTCATCGTCGGCGGCGGCTACGTCGGCATGTACACGGCCCTACGGCTCCAGAGGAAGCTCAGAGCCGACGAGGCCGAGGTCACGGTGCTCACCCCCGACCCCTACATGACCTACCAGCCGTTCCTCCCCGAGGCGGCCGCCGGCTCGATCTCCCCGCGCCACGTGGTGGTCCCCCTGCGCCGCATCCTCGGGCGCTGCCGCATCGTCATCGGCGAGGCCCACCGGATCGACCACGCCAAGCGCACGGTCACCGTCACCACCCTCGCCACCGAGGACGAGGGGACCGGCCCGGTCGAGATCGCCTACGACGAGCTCGTGCTCGCCCCCGGCTCGATCTCCCGCACCCTCCCCGTCCCCGGACTGGCCGACTACGCCATCGGGTTCAAGACCGTGGAGGAGGCCATCGGCCTGCGCAACCACGTCATCGAACAGATGGACATCGCCTCCTCCACCCGCGACCACGCCATCCGCGACGCCGCCCTCACCTTCGTCTTCGTCGGCGGCGGCTACGCGGGCGTCGAAGCCCTCGCCGAACTGGAGGACATGGCCCGCTATGCGGCGCGGTACTACCACAACATCAAACCCGGGGACATGAAGTGGGTGCTGGTCGAGGCCAGCGACCGGATCCTCCCCGAGGTCGGCCCCGAGATGGGCGTCTACACCGTCCGGGAGCTGCGCCGCCGCAACATCGACGTCCGCCTCGAGACCCGACTCGACTCCTGCGAGAACCGGGTGGCCGTCCTCAGTGACGGGGCCCGCTTCCCCACCCGCACCGTCGTGTGGACGGCCGGCGTCAAACCGCACCCGGTCCTCGCCGCCTCCGACCTGCCCACGAACGACCACGGCCGGCTCGACTGCACCGCCTTCCTCACCGTCGAGGGGACCGAGCACGCCTTCGCCGCCGGCGATGCGGCAGCCGTCCCCGACATCACCGCCCCGGAAGGCGCCGAGGGCCCCGCCCGCACCTGCGCGCCCAACGCCCAGCACGCCGTCCGCCAGGCCAAGGTGCTCGCCGACAACCTGATCGCCTCCCTCCGCGGCGAGGTGCTCACGGAGTACGCCCACAGGTACGCGGGATCGGTTGCCTCGCTCGGCCTGCACAAGGGCGTCGCGCACATCTACGGCCGCAAGATCAAGGGCTACCCCGCCTGGTTCATGCACCGGGCCTACCACCTGAGCCGGGTCCCCACCTTCAACCGCAAGATGCGCGTTCTCGCCGAATGGACCCTCTCCGGTCTGTTCAAGCGTGAGATCGTCTCCCTGGGCTCCCTCGAACACCCCAGGGCGGAGTTCGAACTCGCCGCGGGCGGCCATCCGAAGGCCCCACCACCCCACTCCGCCCCCAACCCCCCGCAGGACAGCCCGGGCTGACGTTGTCCGTGCGGTCGGCCACACTGGACGTGTGACCATAGGTGGGCTCACACCTGCACAGAGTGACATCGTCCAGTGACCGACCACGTGCGACACAGCGACCACTTGCGACACCACGAGGCTTGAACGCAGTGAACTTCACGCGCTGGAGCGCCCGGTTTCCCGGAACGCAGCGCCGCGCAGCCGCCCGGACCCAACACGCCGCAGCCCAGGCCAAGCGGGGCGAGGGCTCCGTCCCGGCGGCCCGCGGCGGTCGTGCCGACCCCGCAGCCGAGCGGACCCCGTCCGCCGCGGACGCCGGACCGGCCGGCCCGGCAGGCAACGGCCGCGGCCCGGCCCCCGGCTCCGGCCCGGCAGGCAGCGGCCCGACCGGGCGGCCGGACGCGCCCACCGCCGGGTCGTCCACCACTGGGTCGTCCACCACTGGGACGTCCCCCACTGGGTCGTCCACGGCCGGGGCGTCGACCGCCGGGGCGTCCACCGCCACGCCCGTCGCCGCGCCCGCCGCCCTCGAGGAGCTCCCCGTCCGGGAGGTCCTCGACCGGCTCCCCGCCCTCGTCGCCCTCGTCCACGGCCCCGAGCACCGCGTCGCCTACGTGAACGACGCCTACACCGCCGGCTTCGGAGCCCGCCGCACCGGCGGCCCTGCCCACGAGGCGCTCCCCGAACTCGGCGAGCTGGGCCTCCTGCCGCTCCTCGACCAGGTCCAGCGCAGCGGCAAGCCCCGTACCGCCAAGAACCGAAGCGCCCCCGGCGGCGCCAGCTCGTACACCGTGACCTGCACGCCCGTCGACTTTCCGGCGCCCGCGGACGGCTGCGAGAGCGGCCCGCACCGCACCGGGGTCCTCGTCCACCTCGCCGACGTCACCGACCACGCCGAAGCCGTCGAACGGCTCCGCGCCAGCGAACGCCGCCAGCGCGAGGCCGCCGTCACCCTCCAGCGCTCCCTCCTCCCACAGGAGCTCGAACAGCCCGACGACCTCCGTGTCGCCGCCACCTACCAGCCCGGCGGCACCGAAGCGGCCGTCGGCGGCGACTGGTACGACGTCATCACCCTCGGCGCCGGACGCACCGCCCTCGTCATCGGGGACGTCATGGGCCGCGGCGTCCGCGCCGCAGCCGTCATGGGCCAGCTGCGCACCGCGGTCCGCGCGTACGCCCGCCTCGACCTGCCCCCGCACGAGGTGCTCCAGCTCCTCGACGGTCTCGCCGCGGAGATCGACGCCAGCCAGATCGCCACCTGCGTGTACGCCGTCCACGACCCCAACGAGGGCCTGCTGGCGTACGCCTCCGCGGGACACCTCCCCCTCCTGGTCCGGGACGAGGACGGCACCGTACGCCGCGCCGCCGACCCGACCGGCCCGCCGCTCGGCACCGGCGGCTGGCTGCACACCTCCGGCACCATCGCCCTCGGCCCCGGCTCCACCGCCGTCCTCTACACCGACGGCCTGGTCGAACGGCGCGGCGAGGACATCGACGAAGGCGTCGCCGCACTGGAACGCGCCCTGTCCGGCGCGCAGGGCACCCCGGCCGTCATCTGCGACCGGCTGATGCGCGCCCTGGGCGTCGACGCGGACCACGACGACGACGTCGCGGTGATGGTCCTGCAGCAGCCGGCCCGCACCGGCCAGGACGCCGAGCTGTTCCACAACGCCGCCCTCGAACTCCTCGGCGGCATCGAGGCGGCCCCCCGCGCCCGCGCCTTCGCGCAGGGCGTCCTCGCCTCCTGGCGCTTCCCGGTCGAGCTGTGCGACCTCGGCGTCCTGGCCGCGAGCGAGCTCGTGGCGAACTCCCTACAGCACGGCACCCCGCCCATGCGGCTGCGGCTGCGCCGGACCGACCGCCGCCTGATCGTCGAGGTCACCGACGGGGACGACCACCTCCCCCGCCGTCGCCGCGCCGAGCCGGCCGACGAGACCGGCCGCGGCATCTCGATCGTCGCCACCATCGCCTCGTCCTGGGGCACCCGCCGGACCCCGGGCGGCGGCAAGGCCGTCTGGTGCGAGTTCGCCCTGCCGGACAAGGACAAGGAGAAGGACAGGGACAGGGACAGGGGCAGGAACAAGGGCAGGCACGGCAGGTAAGAGGGCAGGCAGCAGGACATACGGAAGGCCCCGGTCCACCAGGACCGGGGCCTTCCGCGTACTCATTCCACCGCGCGCGGATCAGGCGTGCGCGTGCTCCGCCTGCGCGGGCGCCACCACCGGACCGCCCTGCGCCACGACACGGGACAGTGACGGGTTGTCCTGCTCCGGACTCAGCTGCCGGCCGAGCCGCAGCGCCAGCCAGGCGATCCCGAGCGAGACCAGGATGAAGACGCCGATGTAGAGCATCGGAACCCCCGCACCCAGCGGCACCCCGAGCGGCCCGAGCGCCAGCGCCATCTGCTTGACCAGCGCGAAGGCCGAGTTGTACTGGCCGACCGAACCCTCCGGCGCCAGATCGGCCACCAGCGGAGCCAGCGTCGGCGACAGCATGGCCTCGCCGATGCCGAACAGGGCGTACGTGGTGACGAACGCGGCGGCGGCCATCGTCGCGCTGCCGTGCCCCAGTCCCGAGAACCCGGCGATGACCCAGGCTGCGGTCCAGATCAGCCCGACCAGGGCGATCACCCGGGACCGGCGGCGCTTCTCGACCAGCCGCAGCACGACGAACTGCGCGACGACGATGGCCCCGGTGTTGGCGGCCAGGGCGAAGCCCAGCGTGGACGGGGAGATCCCGGCGGCCTCGGTGCCGAAGGCGGCCAGACCCGACTCGAACTGCCCGTAGCAGGCGAAGAAGACCACGAAGCCGAGCACCAGCAGCTTGACCATCGCCTGGTGCTGCAGCAGCCGCTTCCAGCCGCTGCCGCCCGCCTGGGCGGGGTCCTTCGGGGTGGCGTCCTTGATGACCGGCGCGTGCGGCATCTTCACGGTGAGGATGACGGCGGCCAGCACCAGGAACATCACGGCCTCGATACCGAACAGCAGGGTGAAGCTGCCCGGCCGGCTCTCGTCGACGATCTGGCCACCGATGAGCCCGCCGATGCCCAAGCCCAGGTTCTGCATGAAGAACTGCAGGGCAAAGGCACGGGTGCGGGTGGACGGCGTGGAGCACCACACGATCATCGTGGCCAGCGCCGGCTGCATCACGGCCTGGCCGGCGCCGAGCGCCAGAGCGGAGAGCAGGATCGGTACGACCCCGTCGGACAGCCCGAGGGAGAGCGCACCCGCCGAGGCGGTCACGGCCGCCCCGACGACCACGGGGACCGGACCCCGCCGGTCGATCACCCGTCCGGTGAGGGGCAGCGCGACCAGAGCGCCCAAGGCAAAAGCCACGAACGCACTCGTCGCCGCCATGGAACCCAGACCGCGCACCTGCGCCACGTAGATGTAGAGGAACGGAACCGTGAAACCGATGCCGAACGCGGTCAGCGCGTTCCCGGCCTGGATCCGCCGCATCGCAGCGCCCATCACCTTGGTCACTTCTCACCTGCCTTTGAGAGCTGAAGACTGAAGACTTCATACCTAAACTTCGATGCTTAACTCTACACACCGAAGGAGTTAGACGCCAATGGGTCTCGTGCCATACTTCGTGGCATGGGTGACACCCCCGACGGCACTACGCCCGTCCACGAGCCGAGCCTCGATGAGCAGATCGCCGTCTACCAGCGCGAGTTCCAGGACCTCGACCCCCAGGTCGAGAAGGTGGTCTCGGCGCTGAGCCGCCTGAACCGGCGCATGAATGTCGCGTACGGACGCCAGACCGCGGCCCTCGGCATCAGCAACGCCGAGTGGGAGGTCCTCAAGGCCCTCGTGCTCTCCGGCGCCCCGTACCGGATGGGCCCGAGCGAGCTGGCGAAGCAGCTCGGCCTGACGCCGGCGGCGATGACCCACCGCATCGACCGCATGACGGCGGAAGCCCTGGTCACGCGGGAGCGCGACGAGAGCAACCGGGTGCGTGTGATCGTGGAGCTCACCGATGAGGGCCGCAGCAAGTGGCTCGACGCGATGCGGGCCGCAACGGTGTTCGAGGAGGACCTGCTTCAGGACCTCTCCACGGCGGAACGCGGGGTACTGGGCGACATGCTGGCCCGCCTCCTGGACCGGGTCGAAGACCTCCAGTCACCGAGCTGACCCGCAGGTTTGACACGGCGGACACGAGTCCGTAAGGTTCTTCGAGTTGTCCCTGAGCCCAAGGGTTTTGGCGACGACACATCCCGCCGCCTCATTGCGGCAACCAACTCTGCACGATCTCCCATCGGGAACGAATTCGGCGTGCCCGAATTCATTTCTGAAGGCCGATTATCGGTCGCCGGAGAAATCAGCTAGAGTTCAGGAGTCGGAAGGGCCCAACAGCCCGGAAGACAAACCCCGCTGACTGGGGGTCAGGCCCGAAAGAGTCTGATAGAGTCGGAAACGAAGAACGAAGCTCGGAGGAAAGCCCGAGAGGGTGAGTACAAAGGAAGCGTCCGTTCCTTGAGAACTCAACAGCGTGCCAAAAATCAACGCCAGAAGTTGATACCCCGTCCATTTCGGTGGATGAGGTTCCTTTGAAAAA
>NZ_JAEBEE010000004.1:0-606128 GCF_046548835.1 Streptomyces sp. cmx-4-9
GCTCGGACTGGAAGACCAACCCGGCCACCCAGATCAAGTGGGGCCTGGACTACATGAACTCCCGCTACGGCAGCCCCGTCGGCGCCTGGAACTTCTGGCAGTCCCACCACTGGTACTGAGCCGACCCGGTTCGCCACCACGCCGCCGCCGGCGGCCAACGCACCACAACGCCCGACCGGAGACCCGGCCGGGCGTCTTGGCGTCCGCGGCCCCGAAGGCGCCGGATGACAGGCCGGGGCCCGCGGCCCAGCCGGGCGGCTGGGCGGGCGGGCTGCCGGACGTTCTCCTGCCCCGGCCGACATACAGACGGGCGCGGGTCCGAAAGCGCCGGCCTAGCCGGGGAGACCTGGGAGACGGAAACCCCTGAACAGGTCGTCCACGCCCCGCAGGGCCAGCCCGGCCGGGGCGGCCCGGACCACGAGGTCGCGGACCGCCACCGCGGGCGCGGCCCGCAGAGCCCCCAGGCGGCCGACCCGGCGGGCGCGGACCCGTACGGCGTCGGTCCGGCCCCGCCGGGCGGCGGTGTAGGCGGCGAGGGCGGCCCCGACCGGGGAACCCGAGTGCTGTGGGCCGTCGCCGGCGGGGAGCACGTGGGCCAGGACCACGGCGTCCTCCACGGCCTGGCAGCCGCCCTGGCCGAGGTTGGGGGCCATGGCATGGGCGGCGTCGCCGACCCAGGCGATCCGGCCGTGGTGCAGGCGGGGGAGCGGGGCGGCGAGATCGTAGAGGTCGTTCTGCAGGACGTCGGCTGGGTCGAGCCGCTCGACCCGGTCCAGCAGGCGCGGAATCGGGTCGTGCCACGAGTCGAAGCGCCGACGGAGCTCGGCTCGGGCGTCCGGCGACCGCGTTCCCGCCGGGGCGACCGCGGTGGCGTAGAGGTACAGCCTGCCGTCGGAGAGCGGGGTCACGCCGAACCGCTCACCGCGCCCCCAGGTCTCGCTCATGTCCGCCACCCGCAGGTCCGGGACGTCCACCAGGGCCCGCCAGGCGGTCTCGCCGAGGTAGTGCAGACCGGGATGGCCGGGGAAGAACGCGCGGCGCAACGGGCTGTGGATGCCGTCGGCGGCGACGACCAGGTCAGCGGTCAGGTCCGGCCCGGCGGCCGTACGGACGGTGGGGCGGCCCGTCGCATCCTCCACGGCGGTCACCGCGGTGCCGTAGCGCAGGGCCCCGAGCGGCAGGGCCGCGGCGAGGGCAGAGGTCAACGCCGGACGCGGGACGGCCGTCGGCGGTACGCCGTAGCGGGCCGCCAGGTCCGCGGTGCTGGTCCGGACGAGCCACGCGCCCCCGGGGCGGCGCACGCCCATCGTGACGGGCACGGCGCTGCCCGCGGCATGCGCGGCGTCGACCCCGATTGCGTCGAGGGCGCGCAGCGCGTTGGGGGCGAGTCCGATGCCGGCGCCGGTGGTGGGCGGCTCGGGGGCGCGCTCGCACACGGTGACCTGCCATCCGCGCCGGTGCAGCGCGACGGCGGCCGTGAGCCCGCCGATCCCCGCCCCTACGACGACCGCATGACGCTTCGGCATGGAACACCCCTCCACTGAACCCCCGGCCGACCGATCAACCACGGCACCCGGCCGCGGACCTCCCGTGCCTGGCCGCGCCCCCACCGTACCCGCGGGCCGACGGGCAGCACCGGTCCATGAGGCTCATGCGGGGGTGTGGGTGCTCAGGGGGCTGCGCGCTGGCGGGAGTTGGGTGCGGGGTCGTCGGTGGGAGTTCCCGGCGTGCGTGCTTTGGCGAGACCCGGAGCAACCCCTCCCGGCGGACCTTCCAGCGGGCCATCCGCGTCCCCGTCCCGGGGGTACCCGCCCACCGCCGCCCGGTTCCCCACCGGCGTCCGGTTCCCCGCCGAAGGAGTGGGTAAAATGTCGGAAAAGTGCCGTAAATCCTACTCTCCTTCCCGCGTCAGGAGCGTACGCGATGGCCCCCTGGCTGATCTGGCTGATCGCCGCACTCCTGCTGGGGGCGGCGGAGATCTTCACCCTGACCGCCGCGCTCGGCCTGCTCGCCGGAGCCGCCCTGGTCACCGCCGCCGGCGCGGCGGCCGGGCTTCCCGTGCCGTGGCAGTTCCTGGTGTTCGCCCTCGTTTCGGCGGCCGGAGTGGTGTTCGTCCGCCCGATCGCCCTGCGACGCCTGACCCCGCCTCAAGAGCGCTTCGGCGTGGACGCCCTCGTCGGCGGCTCCGCCTACGTCACCTCCGAGGTGACGGGACTGGGCGGCAGGGTCCGGATCGGCGGTGAGGAGTGGACGGCTTGCGCGTACGACGAATCGATGGTGATCCCGCCCGGCACGACCGTCGACGTCATCGAGATCAAGGGCAGCACGGCGCTCGTCTACCCCCGGGAGTGAACCATGGAAGCATCGGCGTTCCTCATCGTCGGCCTGCTCCTCGCGGTCTTCGCGGTGTTCACCGTCATCCGCGCGGTCCGCATCGTCCCCCAGGCCCGCGCCCGCAACGTCGAACGGCTCGGCCGCTACCACCGCACACTCAAGCCGGGACTCAACGTCGTGATCCCGTACATCGACCGGGTCTACCCGGTGATCGACCTGCGCGAACAAGTCGTCTCCTTCAAGCCCCAACCCGTCATCACGGAGGACAACCTGGTCGTCGAGATCGACACCGTCCTGTACTTCCAGGTCACCGACCCGCGGGCGGCGGCCTACGAGATCGCCAACTTCCTCCAGGCCGTGGAACAGCTGACCGTCACCACACTGCGCAACGTCGTCGGATCCATGGACCTGGAGAAGACGCTGACCTCGCGGGACACCATCAACAACCAGCTCCGCGGTGTCCTCGACGAGGCGACCGGGAAATGGGGCCTGCGGGTCAACCGGGTGGAGATCAAGGCCATCGACCCCCCGCAGTCCATCAAGGACGCGATGGAGAAGCAGATGCGGGCCGAACGGGACAAGCGGGCGGCCGTCCTCGGAGCAGAGGGGCAGCGCCAGTCGCAGATCCTCACCGCGGAGGGAGACAAACAGTCCGCCGTCCTGCGCGCGGAGGGCAACCGCACCGCCGAGATCCTCAAGGCGGAGGGCCAATCGCGGGCGATCGACGAGGTGTTCCAGGCGGTCCACCGCAACGACCCGGACCCGAAACTGCTGGCCTACCAGTACCTCCAGATGCTGCCCCAGCTCGCCCAGAGCCCGGGCAACACGTTCTGGGTGATACCCGGAGAGGTCACCTCCGCCCTCCAGAACGTCACCCGCGCCTTCAGCGAAGTCCTTCCCCAGTCCGCGGCCACGCGGGAAGCCTCGTCGGACGATCTCGCCGTACAGGCCGCGAACGACGCGGCCAAAGCCGCGGAAGCCGCCGCGGAAGCCCTCGCGGACGCAGCGGAGGCCGACGCGTCCGCCGGCCCGCCGCCTCCCCACCTCCCGGCCGGCGCCCCCCACGACGGGCCCGACGCGCCCCCCTCCGCTCCGCGGTGAGGGCGCCCGGGGGAGCAGCCGGTCCGGCGTGCTGACGTCGTTCCGCCGCGCGGATGCGATCACCGGCCCGAAGCAGTGAGCTGGAAGCGGAGAACGGGATCAGGACCACTATCAGTACAGGGATCAGGACCGAGTCCGCGACCGCGACCGGGACCGGGACCGAGTGGAAGGTGGTGAGGGGCGTGGCGCGACCCGTCTGGGCCGGAAACGTGTCGTTCGGGCTGGTCAGCCTGCCTGTCGGCCTGTACACGGCGACCGACAGCCACACGATCCACTTCCATCAGCTCCAGCGCGGCACCTCCGACCGGATCCGGAACCGGCGCGTGAACGAACGCACCGGCGAGGAGGTCGAACTGGACGACATCGTCAAGGGCTACGACGCGGGCGGCGCATACGTCCTGGTCGAGCCGAAGGAACTCGACGAGATCGCCCCCGGCCGCTCGCAGACGCTGGACATCACCGGGTTCGTCGACCTGGACGACATCGAACCGATCTTCTTCGACCGCACCTACTACCTCGGCCCGCGCGGCAAAGGGTACGAGAAGGTGTACAGCCTCCTGGAACAGGCCCTCGCCAAGGCGGGCAAGGCCGGGATCGCCACGTTCGTGATGCGCCAGCACGAGTACCTCGTCGCGCTCAAGGCCGAAGACGGCCTCCTGACCCTCCACACCCTCCACTGGGCGGACGAGATCCGGGACCCGAGGAAAGAGATCGACAGCCTCCCGGGCAGGACGAAGGTCTCGGCCAAGGAGCTGCAGATGGCCGAGAGCCTCATCGAGGCCCTGTCGATGACCTGGGATCCCGGGCAGTTCCACGACACGTTCCAGGAGAAGGTCACGGCCCTGATCGAGGCCAAGCAGGCCGGCGAGACGGTGGAGAAGGCCGAACCGGCCCCGCAGCCGACGGGCGCCGTCGACCTCATGGAAGCGCTGCGCGCCAGCGTCGAACGCACCCGCAACCCCAAGGGCACGAGCGGTGCGAAGGCCACGGCCACCCGCCGCCCACGCGATGCCAACCGCCCACGCGATGCCAGCCGCTCGCGCGCTGCCGGCCCGGGCAGCAACCAGGGCAAGCAGCCGGCCGCCAAGAAGCGCGTCCGTTCCGCGCCCAAGAAGCAGGACCTCACCGCGCTGACCAAGGCCGACCTGTACAAGAAGGCCGCGGCAGCCGATATCCCGGGCCGCTCCCACATGAGCCGCGACGATCTGGTCGACGCCCTGGCCCAGGCTTCGTAACCCCTCGGTGGCCGCGGTGCCAGGCCGCGCGGCGTCGGCCGCCAGGACGGGGGCGGTCAACCGGCTCCCGGAACCCGGCCCGCGAGCGGAGTCCGGCGGCCCCGACGCAGCCGGGCCCCGGACCCCGCCACCGAGCCGGGGGCAGGGCCGGCAGGGCCGGGTCCGGCCGTGACCGCCGAGAAGGGGGAGGCCGAGGACGCGGTCGGGAACGAGCGGACCGCCGCCCCGCCCGCCCGGCCCTTCTCGTCCTCGCCGTCGGGCCCCGGAGGCTGGTGCCCGCGGTCCGGTCCGGCGGACAGGTACTCCCGGAAGACCTCGGCCGAGCGTGGGTTCTCGCTGCACTGCCACACGCCGTGCGGGCAGTAGTCGGTGATGCTGTGGTAGAGCGGCCGGTGCTCGGCGATCCACGCCAACATCCCCTGCATGTAGGCGGGGTTGTCGCCGTTGCGGAAGAGCCCCCATTCGGGGTACGAGATGCGCTTGCGGTGCGCCTTCGCGAAGTCGACCTGCTGCTGGAGCCCGTACGGCTGGGAGACCTGCTCCTCGAAGCTGTGGCCCGGCGGCTGGTCGTAGCTGTCCATGCCGATGATGTCCACCACGTCGTCGCCCGGGTAGCACTTCGTCCACGCGATCGCGTCACCGCCGCGATTGGGGGCGAAATCGAACCGGAACCGCTGCCCCCGTACGGAGCGCACGGCCGCCACGATACGCCGCCAGTACGTCTTCCAGCCGGCGGGGTCGGGACGGCACCGGTGCGTGTAGTTGAAGCCGTTCATCTCCCAGCCGAGCACGAGCACGGCATCCGGCACCCCGAGGCCGACCAGGCGTTCGGCGAGGCGCCGGAAGTGGTGGTCGTACTGCCCGCGGGCGCCGGAGCGGAGCAGCTCGGCGATCCGCGCGTCGGGGACCCCGGCCTCGTTCTGCTGCAGCATGGGCACGTTCAGGACGAACAGCCGGTCGGCTCTCTCCTTGCGCCACCGCGCCCAGCTGCGCAGAGAATCCGGCGCTCCTTCGATGTTCGCCCAGGTGTCGCCGGGCAGGTAGGTGTGCCCGGCGCGCAGCTCGGTCCCGCCGAGCCAGTCCGAGAGGCCGTCCATCCGCTCGACGCCCGGGGAGCCGTAGTGGAGGTACGCACCCACGGCGACCTCGGCCGCGGCGCCGTCGGCCGAGCCCCTGTGCCTCGGCGGGGCAAGGGCGCCTCCGGTGACGAGCAGGCCGGCAGCGGCCGTACTGGCGCAGGCGCCCACGAGCCAGCGGCCTCGACGGGACATGACGCCTCCAGCGGGTTCGGGAACCGATGTCTCAGGCAGCGAGACTAGGCATCCCGTGTGCTTTTCGGCTTGTCCGATCTGCGGGTACTGCGCCATGCGTGGCGGCCGGCCGCTTCCGCTTGACCCGGCCGGGTGAAGCGGCGTGGTCCATGCGCGTGCCGGTGGCCGACGGACCGGCGTGGCGACCTGCCCATCGAGGCCGAGGCCCCGGCCGGGGCCGACGCCGACGCAGAACCCGCCGTACCGGCGGCCTCGCGGAACCGTCCAGCCGTCCGACCCTCAGGCCGAGGCCATCCTGCTTCCGGCGGCGGCGCCTCCCGCTCCGGAGGCCGCCGCTTCGGCTGCGCGGCGGAGCTCCACGCGGCCGGCGGTGGACCATCCGGACGCCTCCCAGTAGGGGTGGGCGCTGATGCGGCAGGAGAGGACGATGAGTTCCCGCCGGAGCTCGGCCGCCCCGTGGCCGGGCCGGTCGGCGAGGTCGGCGAGGCGCCGGTAGGTGGCGGTCCACTGCTGTTGGAGCTGGATCAGGTCGTCGGGGAAGGGGAAGGACTTCATCCACCTATTCAATCAGGTGTTCGAATATATGGGCGAGTCCTTCCCGGGGTGGGGGTGGCGCGTTTCGTGCGTGCGGGAGTGTCGGGCTGCCGCCCGGGCGGGCCGGCTCGATCATGTCGTGCCATGGCACTCGCGAACTGCGCTGGACCGGACACGGGCCTCGCGCCGCCCCCTGGATCTACGGGACGGCCGCGGCGGCGCTGTCACCTGTGGCTCCTGCCGTGCCGCGGCGGCCTCGGGGCCGGCCTACATGTCGCGACGCTTCAGTTTGGCCCAGACCGTTTCCAGGGCCTGGATGTCCTCGTCGTCCAGCCGGTCGTCGAAGACCTCGCGCAGGGTGGCCCGCCGCGTGGCGTCGGCCTCGGCGAAGGTCTGCCGGCCCGCCGTGGTCAGGGCGACGCACACGGAGCGGGCGTCGGTGGGGGAGGGAACGCGCACGGCCAGGCCGCGGTCCTGAAGGGCGTCGACCACGCGGGAGACCTGGCTGCGGCTGAGCAGGGTCCTGGCCCCGAGATCGGAGGCGGGTACGGGTTCGCTCTGGCCCTGGAGCCACAGCATCACCTCGAACCAGGACAGGGGCAGTCCGTGCGTCCGGGACAAAGCCTGGTCGACCCGCGCGGCGAGGGTGGTGCCGGCCCAGATCAGCCCGTAGAAGGCGTGATCGCGGGGGGAGAGTTCGCCCATCGTGAGTTCGGTTCGCGCCATGCGGGCAGCCTACCCGTTTGCGTGTGCACGCACGTAACTATATTGTGTGTGCACACACGTAATGCACCGTCCCGTGTCCTGCCTTCCCCCGCGTCTGGAGACTCCCGTGAGCACGCACACCGCACCCAAGACCGTCCTGATCACCGGCACCTCGTCCGGAATCGGACTCGCCGCCGCCGTCGCGGCGGCCGGCGCCGGCTGGCAGGTGATCGCCACCTTGCGCAATCCCGCCAAGGCCGGGCCGCTGTTGGAGGCCGCCGCCGAGGCCGGGGTGGCCGAGCGCATCCAGGTCAAGCGCCTGGACGTCGTCGACCACGCCTCCGTCGCCACCTGCCTGGAGGAGGTGCTCGCCGAGTACGGGCACCTGGACGCGGTCGTCAACAACGCGGGCGCCGGCCGGGTCGGCACCATCGAGCAGAACGGGCTGGACGAGCTGCGCGACACGATGGAGGTGAACTTCTTCGGCGTCGTGGAGGTCACCCGCGCCGCCCTGCCCCACCTGCGGGCCTCGAAGGGCCGCGTCATCACCGTCACGAGTGTCGGCGGCATGGTCGGACAGCCCTTCAACGAGGGCTACTGCGCTGCCAAGTTCGCGGTCGAGGGCTTCATGGAGTCGCTGGCCCCGGTCGCCGCACGGGTGGGAGTCGGCGTGACCGTGGTGGAACCGGGCGCCGTGGCGAGCGAGTTCGTCGCCAGCGTGGGCGTGGACCTGCCCGCGATGCTGGCCGCCGCCGGGCCCTACGCCCCGGCCCTGCGGGCGTACATTGACCACGTGACCCAGACCTTCACCGAGGCCCAGACCCCGGCCGAGGCGGCCGCGCCGATCATCGAAGCCCTGACCGCCGAGCAGCCCGCCTTCCGGATGCAGACCTCCGACTGGGCCCGTACCTTCGTCGGGCTGAAGACGTCCGACCTGGACGGTTCCGCGGTCCAGAACCTCATGGGGGAGTGGGTCAGCTGACCCGCCGCCCCCGGCCGGCCGCCCTCCCGCCCGCGCGGCGCGACGGGGCTTCTTGCGGCCGGTGGATCACGTAGCGCAGGGAGGGGGCTTTGTTCGACAACGCGGCGGCCACAGGGGTGAAGGCCGGGGTGATCCGTGCCTCCCGTCCCGTTTTGGTGGTTGCACCCGTGGGTTGCGGGCAGGAGGAAGTCCTTGGCGGTGCCGTGTGACCGGCTGGCTTGTGGAGGTTGGAGTGGAGCAACGGGTAGAGGTGGCACCCGACGTCGACGGAGTCCGACTCATCACCTGCACGGGGGACTTCGACCACGACACCCTCGCGCCGCTGCGAGCCGCCGGCGCGGAGGCCGCATCCGATCCCACCGTCCGGTGGATCGCCCTGGACCTCACCGGACTCACCCTCGCCGACTCCTCCATGCTCTCCCAGCTGCTCTTCATGCTGCGCACGGGCCGGCTGGTGCTCGTGAACCGCGTTCCACCGGCGCTTGACTGGATGTTCGATGTCACCGGTGTCCGGGAGCTGTTCCCGGTCGTCGGTGCGGCCGACCTTCGGCGCGCCCTCTGAGGCTGTGACCCTTCCGGTCACAGCATTTGGCGGCGCGGCACGCAGCCCCAGGCAGCGGCGTGCAACAACGACGAAACGCCGTGGCCGCGTTCACACCCGGTCGAACAGGTCCGCGCCGTCGAGGATCGCGAGTTCGGTGCGGGTTGCCTGGCGCTTCCACTCGGGGGCGACCGTGGCGTACGTGGTGACGTCGTGCCAGCAGCCCTGGGTCCGGAACAGCTGGCGCAGCGTCGCCTCGGGGCGGAGGCCGGCGGCGTGCATCACCTGCGGCATGTGGTGGTGGTCGCTGCGGTGGCCGGCCCAGATGCGGTGCAGGCCGAGCCGTCCGAAGCCGTACGCCATCAACAGGCGGCCGGCCTCGTGCCCGTGGCCGCGTACGGGGGCACCGGGCAGCAGGACGAGACTGGTCAGCATCGCATTGCTGCCGTAGTCCTCGACAAGCAGCCCCATCGTGCCGATGAGGGCGTCGTCGTCCAAGGAGCACACGGCGAGGGTGTACTTGCGGCGCGGATGCGTGTGGGGCTGGGCCAGGCTCTGGGCGAATGCCGAGTGGGCCTGGTCCGCGTCCATGCGGTCGATGCCGAGGTAGCGGGTGAGGACCCGGTGGGTCAGGATGCGTTCGAACGCTTCGTGGTCGCCGGCGTGCAGTTCCCGCAACCGCAGGTGCTCGCCGCGGAGTTCGGGAACCCGGGTCACTGCGCGGCTCCGGCGGGGGCGGGCAGGGCGACCGGCGCGCACTGCGGTCCGGCGGGGGGCAGGACAGCCGGGGCCGGCTTGGGGGCGGGAGCGGGAGCCCGCCCGGGGACGAGCCGGTCGAGGTCGAGGTAATGGCGGCCGGAGGGGACGGGCTCGCCGAGCAGGATGCGGCGGGCCGTGTCGGTGACGAGGGCCGCCCCGAGCATGACGCCGCTGGCCAGCTGGGGCCAGCTGGAGAGGGTGCGGCCGATGCGGGGGAGGGCGTCGGTCATGGCCGGGCTCAGGCGGGATGCGTCGACGACGTCGAGCAGGAAGCGTACGGCTCCGTCCCGGTCGAGGTCCCGTACGTGGGCGGAGGTCACCCCTGCGGCACGGCCGTGGAAGAGCGGGCGGTCGGGTTCGAGGTCGAAACGCTCGATGTCGAGCAGACCGCGGTCATTGGTGTCCATGAGGACGGGGACGCCGCGGCGCCGCGCGTGTTCACGGGAGGCGACCTTGACCCATGGGGTGTCGCACTCCTCGATCAGCAGGTCCAGGCCGTGGTCCGCGTCGCCGAAGAACTCCTCAATGCTCTCCTCGGTGACGCCCTGCCGGTGGACTTCGATGTCGAGGTAGGGGTCGAGCTCGTACATGCGCCGGGCGCACAGCACGGTCTTCTCCAGGCCCAGCTCGTGCACGCCGGCCCGCAGCCGGTTGAGGTTGGAGAGGCTGAGGCGGTCGAAGTCCGCCAGCCGGAAGGATCCGCCGACTCCTTCCATGGCGCAGGTCAGCGCGGCACTGCTGCCCACCGAGAGGCCGATGACGCCCACCCGGCGCTCCAGCAGCTGCTGTTGCCCACTGCGGGTGATCTTGTCGCGGTTGCGGTCGGTGCGCACCAGCCGGAACTCGGGTGCGGGCAGTACGTGGACCAGGCGTCCCGACCACGGGTACCAGGCCCACCTGCCGTACGCCTCCGGACGGCCGCCCAGGGTTTCGGCGACCGCGCGGTCCAGGTCCCGCGGGCCGAGGGCGTCCTGGGGTGAGAGGCAGCACAGCAGCTCCGCCACCTGCTCCTCGATGCGGTCGTGGACCTCGCGCAGCCGGGCCGAGTCCCGCAGGTCGGCCAAGACCGCGGCGCCGTCGGGGCGTGCGGCGTCGATCAGAAGGGGGCGAAACGATTCGCTGGCTTCGCGGGGAGAGGGCAGCGCGCAGCGTTCCGGCTCGGGGCCGGACTTGTCGTCATGGATCACGGCCACGACGCTAGCAAGCGGACGATCTTGACCGGCCGGTCGTCACCCGTGGGGGCGCACTCGAATTGATCTTCTACTCAAGTGCGCCCCTGCACGCTCCCCACGCCCATCGCGCACCCTTCACGCCCCGGGGGCGCCGGTAAGGCCAAGCCTCAGGGCAGTCACGGAACGGAGGTCCGGGAGCGTCCCGTTACGAGCTGAGCGTCCGGAGGGCCGCCGCGTCGTACGGCTTCAGTTCGTCGAAGCGGTTGCCCAGGACCTTCGCCGCCCACTGCGGGTCCTGGAGCAGCGCCCGGCCGACGGCGACCATGTCGAACTCGTCGCGCTCCATGCGGTCCAGGAGGTTGTCGATGTCGCCGAGCGCCGCGCCCTCGCCGACGAAGGCGCGCAGGAAGTCGCCGTCCAGGCCGACCGAGCCCACGGTGATCGTCGGCAGGCCGGTCAGCTTCTTGGTCCAGCCCGCCAGGTTCAGGTCGGAACCGTCGAACTCCGGGAGCCAGTAGCGCCGGGTGGAGGCGTGGAAGACGTCGACGCCGGCCGCCGCCAGCGGGGCCAGGATCGCGCCCAGTTCCTCCGGGGTCTCGGCGAGCCGGGCGCCGTACGCCTCCTGCTTCCACTGCGAGTAGCGGAAGATCACCGGGAAGTCGGCCGGGACGCGCTCGCGGACCGCCTCCACGATCTCCGCGGCGAACGTGGTACGGGCCACCGCGTCGCCGCCGTACCCGTCGGTGCGGCGGTTGGTCCGCTCCCACAGGAACTGGTCGAGCAAGTAGCCGTGGGCGCCGTGCAGTTCCACCCCGTCGAAGCCGATCCGGGCAGCCTCCTCGGCGGCGTCGGCGAAGGCGCCGATGACGTCGTCGAGGTCGGAGCGGGTCATCGCCCTGCCGGTCCCCTCGGTTCCGTCGACACGGATGCCGGAGGGGCCGACCGCGGGCGCATCGGCGTACGGGGCCTCGCCCTGCTTGCGCACCATCCCTATGTGCCACAGCTGCGGCACGATCGTGCCGCCGGCCTCGTGCACGGCCGCGGCGACCTTCGCCCACCCCGCCAGCTGGTCCTCGCCGTGGAACCGCGGCACCCGGTCGCTCTGCCCGGCGGACTCGTGGCCGACGTAGGTGCCCTCGGTGACGATCAGGCCGACACCTGCGGCGGCGCGGCTGGCGTAGTACGCCTGCACGTCCTCACCGGGCACGCCGTCGGGGGAGAACATCCGCGTCATCGGGGCCATCGCGATGCGGTTGGGGACGGTCAGGCCGTTCAGCGTGATGGGCCGGGACAGGATCTCGGCCGCGCGGGAGGCGGTCGGCGGGGTGACGGTCATGCGGGTCCTCCGGGATGAGGCGGTGGCTCGTCGGGGACGACGAGAAGTGCATAGTACACAGCCTATGTATCATGCATATTGCCGTGGTCCCGGCCCCTGCCGGTGCCCGGGTCCGCGATACTGGAGCGCCGGGAGGAGCGGGAGGCGCAGTGCTGGAGAAACTGGAACGGGAGCTGATGCTGCTCTCGCGGCACCAGGTGCTGGCCCGCCGCGAGCGCGACCCCGAACGCCTGGAGCGTTCGGCCTATCTGCTGCTCAGCCGGATCGACACCCAAGGTCCCATGTCCATAGGCCAGTTGGCGGAAGCCTTCGGGCTCGACACCTCGACCGTGAACCGCCAGACGGCGGCGCTGCTGCGCTGCGGACTGGCCGAGCGCGTCGCGGACCCGGACGGCGGCATGGCCCGCAAGCTGCGCATCACCCCCGAAGGAGGGCTGCGGCTCGCCGGCGACCGCGAGGTCAACCGCTCCTGCCTGGCCCGAGTGGTCGCCGACTGGTCTCCCGAAGAGGTACGGGAGCTGGAGGACGTCCTGGTCCGGCTCAACCGCAGCGCCGAGGCCCTCGAAGGACGGTTCTGGCCGCGCACGGAGGAAGACGACGCCGGCGCCGCCTGCGATCCGCCGACCGAGGACGGACCTGCGAGGCCTGCCCCGTAGGACGCCGGACCCGGTGGCGGCCCGCGCGAGATCGCGTCGCGGACGTTTACGCGGGCGGACCGGTGGAAGAGTCGTGTCCGACGTACGGTCGACCGGCCGGCCGAGCACCTCCGGCGGGGACCGGCCCTCCTCGACGCCATGACCCGAACGGGAGCCCGCCGATGCGCCTCTACGCCCAGACCTCGGCACGCCGCAACCGGCAGGTGCTCGGTGACCTGATCGCCGTCGCCCTGGTGGCCGCCGCCGTGTGGTTCGCCCTCGCCGTCCGGGACGCGATCATGCTGCTGGCCGTGCCGGGGCGGAAGGTCGAGAGCTCCGGCGACGGCCTCGCCGCCGAACTCGACAAGGCCGGCGACGCGGCCTCGAAGGTTCCGCTCGTCGGCGACCTGCTCAAGAAGCCCCTCAAGTCGGCGGCCGACGCCGGCACCGGTTTCGCCGACGCCGGGCAGTCCCTCCAGGACACCGTCGGGCAGATCGCCGACCTGACCACCACGGCACTGATCGCCGTTCCGGTGGCCCTGGTCCTGCTGCTGTGGCTTCCGCCGCGGCTGCGCTGGATCCGGCGGAGCGCCACCGTACGCCACCTCCTCGACACGCCCGGCGGCGCCGACCTGCTCGCCCTGCGCGCCCTCACCGGACCGCTGGGCGACCTCGCTGCGCTCCCGGCGCCCCCGGGCGGTCTCGCCGACGCCTGGCGGCGCGGGGACCAGCAGGTCATTGCCGACCTCTCGGCGCTCACGCTGAAGAGGGCCGGCCTGCGGCCCTGACGGCGGGGGCGGGCGGGTGTGTGGCGCGTCGGGGCGCGGGTCAGATCACCATCGGGGCCTCCGACCACCGGCGGACGCGGTACGGGGCCCACCACAGGAGGTCTCCGAAGCGCAGGACGAGGGTCTCGGCCATCAGGTCCTCCAGGACCGGCTGCGGGATGGCGTCGACGTGGGCGCCGTCGGTGAGCGCCGCGATGGCCTCGTGGTACTCCGGCTCGTCGATGGTGAAGCGGCGCAGCTCTCCGTAGCGCCGGTCGCGCACCTGGATGAAGCCGGGGCCGTACCGGAAGACGCACTTGCAGATGTAGTAGGCATTGCGCCACTCCCGTGCCGCCGCGGCCGGGTCGGCGGTCCCGAGGACGGCGGTCGGCGGGTGGAGGTGGCCGTAGTGCCGCCAGGCGTCGGGGTCCGGGCCGGCGTGGAGCTGCCAGTCGACCGAGACGGCCAGGCTGGACAGGTCGCCCACGAAGCTCAGGGCCCGGACCGTCCAGGCCGCGTCGGCGGTGTCCGTCACGTCGACCGGGCGCGGAAGCGTGACGTGCCGGGCTCCGGCGGCGAAGAGCCGCCGGGCGGCCTCTCCGCCGGACAGGTCGATCTCGTAGCGGCCCAGGGACATGGCGGGCAGCGTGCCCACCTCGGGGTCGTAGTCCCGCGAGGCGGTCACGGTGAAGGGGGCGGAGGCGGAGTAGGGGGCGGTACCGGTGAGTACTGGAGTCATCGTCGTCGTCATCCCTCGGTGCTGGCGGTCGTCCGGCGTGCTGCGGTGCCGTGTTCCCCGGCGGGTCGGGCGGTGTCGCCGAGGCGGCCCGGCGGCGGTGGTGGCGCGCCGGTCAGGCGGTCGTCACGGCCAGCTCGGCGTCACGCGCCGAGGTGTGCCGCATGAAGTCGATCCGCAGGAACTCCTCGTTGAGCGCCGGCGGCGCGATCTGCACGAACTGCCCGCTGTCCTCGAAGACCACTCCGAGCGCCCGCCACCGGGTCAGGACCTCCCGCAGGGCGGCCTCGTCCACCTGGTGCGCGTCGTGCAGCTTGCGGGCGGCGGCCTTCACCGTGTGCGGCTGGTCGAGCAGCCGGAACAGGGCCAGTTCGAAGGGATCGGTGAGTTCCAGGTGCGTCCAGTCGAAGGCGCGGCGCTTGCTCACGAGGATGATCCGGTCCTCCAGGTCGCAGTGGGTGAGGCGGCTGCCCGAGTAGTTCCGCTTCCAGTGCGTGATGCCCGCGTCCAAGCGGCGGACGACCTCCTCGTCGATCCCTCGGGGCGGTACGTCGAAGACGTACGCCAGGTCGAACATCTCGGCGTCGGGGAGGTCGTAGGTCAGCCGGTACGGTTCGGCGGGGCGCAGTTCGGAGAACCCGAGCCCGGGGTTGTCGAAGTACGGGCTGAACCGCTCGATCGCGATGCGCGAGGAGGGCCCCACGGGCGGGTTGAGGTGCTCCAGCGCGGCGAGTTGGGCCACCACGTCCTCATAGTCCTCGGCATCCTCGCCGGGGAAGCCGTGCAGGTAGTTCCAGGCCACCGAGAGGCCGACGGTGGCGGCGTCGCGGAGCATCCGGACGTTCTGGCCGCCGGTGACGCCCTTGTCCATCAGCGTCAGGACCCGGCTGTTGAGGCTCTCGATGCCCGGCTGGACGAAGATCAGACCCGCGTCGGCGAGGGTCTGGAGCTGCTTCTGCCGCATGTTGGACTTGATCTCGATGTGCATGCGCAGGTCGAAGCCGCTGTCGATGATGCGGGGCAGCACCGTGTTCACGTACCCCATGTCCAGGATGTTGTCGACGACGTACATGTCCAGGACCCGGTGCCTGCGCGCCAGTTCGATGATCTCGTCGTAGAACACGTCCGGGCTCTTGCTGCGGAACTCCATGAACGAGCCGTTCAGTCCGCAGAAGGTGCAGTGGTGCTTCTCGCCCCACCAGCAGCCCCGCGCGCCCTCGACCACCAGCTTCGGCTCGACCCAGTTGCGCGCGTGGGAGGAGGCGAGCCGCTCGAAGTACCCGGCGTAGTCCGGCGCCAGGATGGAGGCGGGCGGCAGCGGCCGGGTGCTCATGGCGTTGACGACGGAGGCGCCGTCCGCGCCGCGCCAGCACAGCCCGGGCACCTGCGACAGCGGCGCGTCGGCGTCCAGCGCGGTCAGCAGCGCGGGGAACGACACCTCTCCCTCACCGCGCAGGACGTAGTCCACGAACGGGAAGTTGCGGTGGACGGCCTCGCCCTGCTTGCCGTCGCAGTTGGCGCCGCCCATGGCGGTCGCGATGTGCGGGGCGAGGCGCTTGACGTACTTGGCGGCGGCGAGGGCGGCCGTGTTCTGCTGGAACGTCGAGGTGAAACCGACCACGTCCGGGTTCAGTTCGACGATGCGCTCGGCGATGTACGCGACGAAGTCGGGCGCGGTGGTGTGCAGCGCCTTCGTCATCTCCATCCGGGCCCCGCGGACCCGGCTGCCCATTGCTTCGGTGAACTCGGAAACGCGCCAGTCGGGGTCGTCGTAAAGGGCGGAGGAGAACACCCAGTCGCCGCAGCCGAGAAAATAGGATCCGAGTGCGTAGTAGGAGTAGTCCTCCAAGGTGAATTCCGTGTTCTTGGTGATCCAGTCCACGTATTCGAGATTGGCGTGGAGAACGTCCGCCGTTCCGTTCGGAACACGCTCGTCGACACTGCGCTTGAGAATTCCGAGAGCCAGCGACGGGAGGTCGATCGGGGCCCAGGGCATGTTCACCAGGAGTACGCGCACGGCTGGCCTCTTCTCATGTGATCAGGCTGTGATCAGGGCACGGAGACAACGGTCATCGGTCACGGTTCACCGGGCTCAGATCACCGGTCGTCGGTCGTCGGTCGTCGGTCATGGGTCCGGGTGTGGTCGGGGCCGGTCGCGCACGGGTGCGGGGCCGGCCCCGTGGTGCTACTTGTCCTCGTCCTCCATCTCCTCCGCGGAGCGGAGGTAGACGACGACGCCGACGCCCGGCTTGCGGCTCTCCTCGTCGCCCTCGAGCGGGTCGCCGTGGATGATGTCCTTCTGCATGATGTTCACCTCCTCTCCGGGTGCGGGGACGGCTCGGCCCGTACGGGCGCCGGAGGCAGCCCGCGGCCGAGAAACCTGAGGGACCGCTGGATCACGGCCAGGTGGTCGGCCCCGTCATAGCCGTCGTGGCCCGAGTCCAGCCACATCAGCTCGTGGGCCACACCGCCCGCGCGCAGGACGGCCAGGTACGCCTCCACCTGCTCCGGCGGGCACTTGGCGTCCCGCCGCGCGGCGACGACCAGCAGCGGGGAGCGGATGGCGGCCGCGTACGAGGACGGGGAGGCGTGCGCGTAGGCCTCCGGTACCTCGTCCGGAGTGCCCCCGAACAGCTTCGTGTCCAGCTCCTGGAGGGCGGGCGTCGAGTGCCGGAAGGCCGTGGTGCAGTCGGCGAGCGGCTTGACGGCGACCCCGGCGTCCCACAGTTCCGGGCGGGTCCCCATGGCCAGCAGCGTCAGGTAGCCGCCCCACGACGTGCCGCACAGGCCCACCGCGCCCGCCCGGCCGATGCCGCGCTCCAGCAGCTCGGCCCGGGCCCGCACCAGGTCGGCGACCTGGGTGTGGCCGACGCCCTCGGAGTAGGCGGAGCGCCAGTGCGGCCCGTAGCCGGTCGATCCCCGGTAGTTCGTGCGGGCCACGGCGTAGCCCGAGCCGACGAGGGCCTGCACCATCGGGTCGTAGGCGTCGCGGTCGTGGTCGGCGGGGCCGCCGTGGACGAGGAAGACCAGCGGGTACGGTGCGGGACGGTCGGCGGGGGTGGTGACGAGGGTGTGCACCGGTCCGTCGGGCCCGGCCGTCCACAGGTCCCGGCGGCGCCCGAACCGGGGCAGGCGCCACTGGCTCTGCCCGGGCAGCGACGCGCCCGACAAGGTCAGTGCGCGCGGCACGTTCACCGCGTCGGTCCAGATGAAGTGGACGTCACCGTCGGCGGCCGGCGACGCGTCCAGGATGCTGCCTTCCGGGGTGGGCACCGGGGTCAGCGCACTGCGGTCGAGGTCGGCGGTGAACAGGCGGCTGCGGCCGTGCCGGTCCTGCCGGACCAGGACTCGCGGAGCCCCCGGACCGGGGTACCAGCGGGCCGTCGTCTCCGTGTCGAACGAGCACCAGGGCAGCAGTTCCACGCCGCGCCCGGGAGCCCACGTGCCGAGGTGGTAGCGGCCGGCCCGCTCCCGCATGACCAGCAGCAGGGCGCGGCCGGCCGCCGCAGCGGGCCGGGGTCCGGTCCCGGGCAGCGGGACGGGTATGGGTTCGGATGCGGGTGGGGAAGCGGGGGCGAAGCCGAGGGCCCAGGTGCGTTCGTCCGTGCCGGAGAGCACCGCGACGGTGGTGCCGTCCGGGCGCAGCACGGTCACGGCGCGGTCGGAGTGCGCCGGCCCCGAGACCGCCAGCAGCCGGCCGTCCGGCGCCAGGTCGCACAGGGTGCCGGAGGCCGTCGTGTGCAGGACGGTCGCGGCTGCGCCGCCGCGCCGTCCGATGTGGACGCTGAGCCCCTCCGGACTGCGGATGCCGACGGCGACCCTGCCCCCCGCCCCGAGGGCCAGCCCGGCGGGCCGGCCGTACGGCAACCCGGTCAGCCCGGGACGGTCGGGGCCGCCGTCGAAGGCCTGGGTGCGCCAGCCGCCGTTGCCGGCACGGTCCTCGTCGAACCACCAGACGGTCTCGTCCTCGTCGATCGCGCACAGCAGGGTGCCGTGCGGACGGTCCGTCACCTGCCGGGCCGTGCCGCTGGAGCGGTCCCAGGTGAAGATCTCGCACCGGCCTTCGGCGTCCCCGGTGTACACCATCCGGTCCGGATTCCGCGGACTGACCACCGGCAGCACCGGCCGGTAGACGCCGTAGGTGCGCGTGGCCGTCTTCGGCGGGGCGGGAGTCACGGCGCCTCCCCTGCCATGAGTCCGGCCCGGGCGGTCGCGTACAGCGCCAGGCCGGCGAAGGCGCCCGCGCAGCCCAGCGCCACCGTACGGCCCCCGTACGCAGCCACCAGGACCCCCGCCGTCACCGGCGCGAGCACGGCGACGCCCTGGCCGGCCGTGCCCAGTACCGTGCCCATCCGGGCCAGCAGGCGGTCCGGGGTCACCAGCATGGCCCGGGTCTGCAGGACGACGACCACGGACGGCACGATCAGCGACACCCCGCCCAGCAGCAGCCCGTAGCCCCAGGTCCGGGACGCGAACGCAAGCCCGGCCGCCGTGGGCACCATGGCCCACGAGGCGCCGGTCACGATCCGCGGCGCCGGAACCCGCTGGACCAGCCACGGCGCGGCGAGCGCGCCCAGCAGCCCGCCGACACCCGCCAGGGTGAGGATGAGGCCGATGGAGGAGGGGCTGGCGCCCCGGTCGTGCGAGGTGAACACCGCGTGGAAGTAGAGGGCGCCGAGCAGGGCGTTGATGCCGGCGGTCCACACCACGACGAAGCGCAGGAAGGGCTCGTCGCGCACGAAGCGCAGACCTTCGGCGAGGTCACGGGCGAAGGAGGGGGCCGGGCCTTCGCGTTCGGGCGTCAGGTCCGCGCGGATCGTCTTGCTCAACGCGGCCACCAGCAGGAAGGATGCCGCGTCCGCGAGGAGCGGGACCCATCGCGCCAGCTGGTACAGCACGCCGCCCAGTGTCGGTCCGACGATCTGTACGGCCTGGTCGCGCGCCTGCAGGTATCCGACGGCCCGGGCGTACCCCTCGGGCGGCACCAGCCGCCGGATCGTCCCGGAGGCCGCGGCCCCGTAGGTGGCGCTGGCCGCCTGCTCGACGACGGCCGCGACGAGGACGTGCGCGAGGACGACGTGGCCGAGGGCCACGGCCACGAACACCGATCCCATGGCGGCCGCCGCGACCAGGGCCGCCCCGTACATCATCGGCTTGCGCGGCCACCGGTCGGCGTACACGCCCGCGACCGGCGAGACCACCAGACCGCTGACCAGGGCCACCGACGCGACGAGTCCGGCGAGGCCGGCCGGATGTCCGGCGCCCAGCAGGATCAGCGGAAGGAAGAGGGAGGAGGCGCAGGTGCCGAGACCGTCGATGGCGCCCGCCGCCCAGAAGAAAGTGAAATCCCGGCTGCGGAACGGTGAAGTGGACGGAGAACGGGGTGGGGAGGGGGGTTGTGGCTCAACCTCGGGTAATAAAGGGCCGGAATGCTTTAATTTCTCGTCGGCCTCGCCCATCACATATCCCGCTCAGGAGGTATTGGTGACGCTGTCGCACCCACAATGCCCCCATGAATAGGTGGACTTACGGCGGTTGAGGGTTGCGATCGTATCGAACGCGGACACCTGTCACAACACCCGCGTTCGAATGGGAATTCTGGATCAAGGAATGCGGTTTTCGGAGGCTTCTTCTCTCACCTGCATCACTTCAATCCCTTCCGACACGTCCGGAGCGCAGCCGGGGACACCGGCGCCGGGCGCGCTCCCGCGGACCCCGCCCCGCCTCCCCGATGGCGGAGGCGGGGGGCGGGGGCGGGGAGGAGGCGGGCGGAGGCGGGGGAGCCTGCGGGGTTCAGCTGCTGGTCACCGGGGTGTCGGCCCGTGCGGGCCGCCGGCCTTCCCGGGGTGCCGGTGTCGCGCGGGGGCGGCCGAGGTTGCGGGCCAGGAGTTCCGTCGACTGCGCCACACCGATCGTGGAGTCGGCGCCGGGGTCCGGCAGTCTGCCGTCCTCGGCCTGCAGCGCGGTCAGGGTGTCCACGATGGCCCGGTGTGCGGCGAACAGGCAGGGCGTGCTGTAGATCGCGGCATCGACGCCGAGGGCGGTCAGTTCGGTGAGGGAGAAGCGGGGGGACTTGCCGCCGCCGATCTGGTTGAAGAGCAGCGGCTTGTCCCCGGCCGCCTCGCGTACGAGCGCCAGCTGGGCGGCGCTCCGTACGCCGTCCACCAGCACCATGTCGGCCGCCGTGGAGGCCAATTCGCGGGTGCGCCGCAGGATCTCCGCCTCGTCGGTGGCATCGGTGCGGGCGACGACGAACAGGTCCCGGCGGGCTTCGAGGACCCGGTCCAGCTTGGCGAGGTACTCCGGCAGGGGCAGGATCTGCTTGCCGTCCGCGTGCCCGCAGCGGCGCGGGCGCTGCTGGTCCTCCAGGATCACCCCCGAGGCTCCGGCGCCCTCCAGCCGGCGTACGACGTGGGCCGCCACCTCGGGGTCCCCGTAGCCGTCGTCGATGTCGACCAGCAGATGGTGCGCCGGGAACGCCGACCGCAGCCGCTCGGTGAAGGCGACCATGTCGGGCCAGGCGATGAAGCCGACGTCCGGCAGGCCGTGGAAGGAGGCTGCGAAACCGAAGCCCGAGACGAAGAAGGCGTCGTAGAGGCCGGAGGCCACGGACGCCGAGTACATGTCGTACACCCCGATGAGCGGGGTCGTACCCGGACCCGCCACGGATCCTCGTAGTGCGCTGCCGTAGGGCGCGTCCACCGTGCCACCTCACCCGCGGGACCCCCGTCGGGTCCGGTTGCGGCGATCCTGACGCAGCCGTCCGGAGCAGGAACGATCCCGCCGGACGCGGGCGCGCCCCGTTCACCCGGATGAGCCCGCGACGCGCCGCGTGGCGTGCGCCGCCACCCGCGACGAGTCGCCCCGGGCCGCCGGGCGGGCGGGCAGCCGGGCGGCGGGCCGGACTACCAGCCGAAGCGCCGGTCGACCTCCCTTGAGAACTCCTCGAAGGTCAGTACGTCGTCGCCGTCCGCGTTCGCGGCGTCGAACAGGGCCGAGGAGGCCTCCGCGTCCCGCACTCCCCAGAACGGCAGGTCGCCCCGCGCAGCGAGGGTCGGGCCCTTCGCCCGGAGGGCCGAGATCACCTCTGCCCTGGTCAGGGCGCCGTCCGCATTCAGATCGAGCGCGTCGAACAGGGTGCGGGCCTTGTCGCTCATCACGCGTTCCCTCTCCGCGGGGCCCGGCCGGCCCGCGCATCCTGTGGGCAAGAACGACGGGGGCTGCGCCCGGGTTCCCCCGCGGGCGGGGGAGCGGCCGGAATAACGGGGCGCCCCTGCCGTGCTGCTCCGGCCATGACCTCTCCACACCATGGACACGACGCGCCTGCCGAGCACGGCGCGCACAGCGGACACGAGATCACCGTCAGCCAGGGCACCGAACACGTCCGCGTCGTACGCGACGGACAGGTGCTCGCCGAGACCCGGCGGCCGGTGGTGCTGCGCGAGACCGGCTGCCCGGTGCGCTACTACATCCCTCGCGCGGACGTGCGCACCGACCTGCTGACCGCTTCACCGACCCGCACCGCCTGCCCCTTCAAGGGGGAGACGGTGTACTGGTCGGTGCCGGGCGCACCGGACCTGGCCTGGGGCTTCCCCGAGCCGAATGCGGTGGCGGCAGGAATAGCGGACCACTTCTGCTTCTACGACACGGAGGTCGTCTGACGGGGCGCGGCGCCCGGCCCGGTCCCACCGGACCGGGCCGGGCAGCCGGCCGGGCAGGACCGGGCCCGCGTCACTGGAGCGCCGAGCGTCACTTGAGCGCCGCGAAGGCCTTGGTGAAGGCCAACGGCTGCTGGAGGACCGAACTGCACGTGGGGTCCGCGTGGTCGACGGCGCCGGCCGCGCACTGCCGGTCCCGCGTCGCGGACCACATGGCGAGCCGCCCGATGCCCTTGGCCGCCGCGAACTCCACCAGCTGGCCGGCGTCCTCGACGGTGAACACCTCGCTCGCGACGTCGTTGACGCCGATCATCGGGGTCACGGCCACGGTCTTCCAGGCCGCCGCGTCGGACAGCCCGAGGACCCCCTTCACCTGAGCCTGCGTGGCCGTCGCGGCCTGGATGGCGTACTGGCCCATGTCACCGGAGTAGGCCGGGCCGTAGTCCATCGCCATGATGTTGACGCCGTCGATCCGTACGCCGTTCTTCCTGGCGTCGGCCAGCAGCGCCACGCCCGGCTGCGTCAGGCCTTCCGGCATGACGGGCAGCGTGAAGGCCACGTCCAGGCCCGGGTGGGACTTCTGCAGACTCGCGATGGCCTGTGCGCGCCGGGTGTTGGCGGCCGTGTCGGGCAGGGCCGCACCCTCGATGTCGAAGTCGACGCGGGTGAGCTCGTACTGGTCGACGACCTTTCCGTACGCCGCGGCCAGCTGCTCGGCGGTGGAGCAGTTGAGGGCCAGTTCGTGTCCGGCGGCCCCGCCGAACGAGACGCGGACGTCGCCGCCCTTGGCCCGCAACGCACCGATCTGGGCGGCGACCTTGTCGCTCGCCAGGTCGGTGACACCGCCCCACAGCGGCGCGCAGCTGCCGCCGGAGGTGATGAAGGCGAGGTGGAACTCCTTGACGCCGGTCCTGGCCGCGGTGTCGAGCAGGTCGTACGAGGGGTAGAGCGAGGTGTCGACGTAGGGCGCGAACCGTGCACCCGCCGCGGGCTTCCCGCCGCCGCCCGGTGTGGTGCCCCCGGTCGGCGTGGGGGCCGTGGAGGCCGAGGTGGTGGGCCGAACCGTGGGGGAGGCGCTCGCGGTGGGCGTGGCGGAGCCGCCCGTGGCCGTCGCGGTGGGTGTGGGGAGGCCGGTGGGGCGCCCGCTCGGCTGGGCCGTGGCGCCCTGGTCCACGGAGCACTTGAGCCCGTTGATACGGCATCCGGTCGGGTCGCCCGGGGCGTCCGCGCCACCGCTCGTCACGAAACCGACCATGACCGAGGCTCCCGCGGCGAGCTGCCGGTTCCAGTCCGCGGGCCGCACGGTGACGTGCCGGCCGTCGACGGTGTGGGTGCCGTTCCACAGCGATTCGATCTTCGTACCCGCGGGCAGGTCGAAGGAGAGCGTCCAGTCGGAGAGGTTCTGCCCGGTGTGGTTGGTCACCACGTACTGCCCGGTGTAACCGCCGTTCCAGGAGCTGGACTTGGTGTACGCGGCCCCGACCGAGGCGGCCTGGGCGGTGCCGGTGAACGCGAAGGCCGCGCCGCCGATCACCGCCGCCGCCGCGATCGCGCCCGTGACCTTCGCCGTACGGCTCGCCCTGCGCCGGTGACCGCCTGTGCTGCTCATTGCGTGCCTGCCTCTGTCTGTACGGGGAGTGGGGGTGCGGCAGCACGCTAGCCGCCCCGAAACGGACATCTGTTCGTTACGGGGCGGAACCTTCGAGTCTTAGGTTCCGCTTAAGGAAGGGGTAAGCGGGACCTCAGGAACGGGCCCCGGAGCCGCTTCCGCACCCCACCAACAGGCCCGCCGCCGCATGCAGCTGAACGGCCGTCGGGAGTTTGCACCGGCAGGATGCAAAGACCTAGATTCTCGCCGCATGACCATGTCACGCAGGACGATCATCAAGGGGATGGCCGCCGCGCCGTTCGTCACCGCGGCCGGCGCGGCTCTCGCCCCCGCAACGGCGCGCGCGGGCACCCTCGTTCCCGGCCAGTTCACCCTTGCGGAGCGGACCTCCAACGCATCGGGGCGGTTCGCGGACCACATCGCCGGCCTGGCGGGCGTCCTGCCCACGGTGGGGGTCTCCGAGGTGCTGGCCGCGGCCAACCGCCCTGCGACGAACCTGTCCTCGGCCCCGCCCGGCGTCGGCGGCTTCTCGCACGGCTTCACCTGGAACGGCGGGGACCAGGACGCCGCCGAGTGGATCCCGCAGGGGATCACCACCAGCGCCGACGCGCTCGGCGCCGGTCTGTGGCCCGCGGGCGGCAAGCGCGTGGTCCTGGTGTCCTGGTACTTCGAGACCGACCCGGACGAGAACGAGGTCCAGGACTTCGCGACCGACAAGGGCATCCGGCTGAGCTTCGTCGACTACAGCTCGGCCTCCGCGCCCGTCTACCGGCACGTCCTGCTCGTCGAGCCCGTCCGCGCGAGCGACGGCACCTTCACCTACCAGCCCGTCCTCAAACACGCGGGCGGAATCATGTGGTACGGCAACCGGCTGTACGTCGTCGACACCTACAAGGGCCTGCGAGTGTTCGACCTGGACCGGATGTTCGAGGTCAGTACGGGCCTCCCGGACGTCTGCGGGAAGCACACCGACGGCCGCTACCACGCCTACGACTACCGGTTCGTCGCCCCCCAGACCGCCGCCTACGACAACACCGGCACCCTGCTGCGCTTCTCGGCGATCGGCCTCGACCGCGCGTCGAGCCCGGACAGCCTCACCGTCACCGAGTACGCCACCAGCCTGGACGCCCCCGTGGTGGACTATTCCGGCTCCGGGTGGAACGGCAACGGCTCCACGGTCGCCACCCCCAAGATCGTGCGGTGGCCGCTGGACCACGTGACGCGCACCCTCGCCTCCACCACCGCGACCGAGGCCGTCACCGTGAAGCAGGGCAAGCTCCAGGGCGTGGTCTCCCGCCAGGGCAAGCACTACCTGTCACGCAGCGACGGACCGTCCTCCAACGGCTACCTGCGCACGGTCCGGTCCGGCGCCGACAAGCCCGCCACCGTCGTCCGCCTCGGCGTCGGCTGCGAGGACCTGAGCTTCCACAGCGGCACCGCCGCCGACTGGGCGTACCGCGAATCCGTGATCTGGAACCTGAGCGAATACGCGGGCAGTCGGGCCGTGTACGCCGTCTTCGCCGACGGCTCCTGACCGCCCCCGCCCCCGCAGTCGCCGCTCTCCCGGCCCCCGCCCCCCTCCCCGCATCCGGCGCCGCGACGCGGACCGGCCGCGTCCGTCTCGCAGACGGGCGCGGCCGGGCGGAACCGGGGGACCGGGGTCAGTGCTTGCCCCGGACCTTCTTCATCTGCTCCCCGGCCTTCGCCGTCATCTCCTCGGTCTTGCCGCTCGCCCGCTCGGCGCTGCCCTCCGCCTGCATGCGGTGGTCGTCCATGGCGCCGCCCGCGGACTCCTTGAGCTTGCCCTTCATCTGCTTAACCTTGGCCTTTGCCTTGCCCATGACGAGGTCGTTCCTTCCGTGGAGGGATGTGCATGCCCACCTTGCGTCCGGACCCGGTGCGGCGCAATCCGTGACAAACCGTCTCAGTGGGACCGGGTGGGCCCGTCCGGCGGCCCTGGCAGCCGTTCGATGGCGACCATCGCGGCGTCGTCCCCCAGGGTGTTGTCGGCCGCATGGGCGAGGAGGTCGGCGCACAGCCGCTCCAGCAGGGTGCGCGGCTCCGCCCCGGACCGGGCGGCCGCGCGTTCCTCCAGTGGGAAGAAGGCCCCGGACGCGTCGCGTGCCTCCAGTACGCCGTCCGTGTAGAGCAGCAGGACATCACCGACCGCGAAGCCGAACGACTCCGGCGCGAGGGCCGAATCCAGCAGACCGGCGAGGCCCAGGGGCGGAGCGGGATGGTCCACGACCAGGGGGACGGCCCGCCCGTCGCGCAGCAGCAGCGGCGGCGGATGGCCGCAGCTGACGAGGTGCAGTGCCGGCTCCCGGTCCGGGATCTCCAGGACGGCCGCGGTGATGAAGCTCTCGCCCCGGTCCTGCGGGTCGTCGAGGTCCGGGGCGACGGCTCCCTCCAGGTACGCGACCAGCCGGGGCAGATCGGACTCCTGATGGGCGGCGGCCCGGAAGGCGCCCAGGGCGAGGGCCGCGTCGCCGACCGCTTCCAGGCCCTTCCCGCGGACGTCTCCGATGATCAGACGGGTCGCCGTGGCCGTTCGGGCGGCTGCGTACAGGTCACCGCCGATCCGGGCCTCGGCCGCCGCGGCCAGGTACACGGAGGCGACGCGCAGCGGACCGATCCGTTCCCGCAGCGGGCGCAGCACCACCTGCTGGGCGGTCTCGGCGACCGACCGCAGCTGGATCACCTCCTTCTCGTGCACCTCGCGCAGATGGGCGAAAAGGGTCACGATCACCGAGATCATGATCAGCGCGGTGATCTGGAAGGTGTGGTTCAGGTCGGTCAGGCTGGTGCGCACGACGGACACCACCACCTGCGCGAGGACGGCGACCAAGCCCACGAACCCCGTCATCCGCGGGCCCGCGAACGAGGCCGTGACCGCGGGCGCGGCCACCAGGAACGGGCCGAGGTGCACCTCGGGCGGAGCCAGCACGTCCACCACGGTCACCACGGCGATCAGGACGAACGGGACCGCGAGCTGCGCGTGGCGCGCCTGCCGGGATCGAGGACGGTCGGTACGAGGCAGCCGGAGGTCCATCCCCCCTGCATACACCGCGCGGCGCCCCGAAGCGCCCAGGCCAGGCCGTCGGCCCCGGGGGAGCAGGACGGGACCCCCGGCCGGGCGGGGCGTCCGGCACCACCGGGGCGCCACGGCCTGGCGGGGCGTCCGGACCCGCCGGGGCGTCCGGACCCGCCGGGGCGGCCCGGCCCCGGCGCCTCGACCCGCCGCCATCCCATCCGGCACCCGCCCGAGTCCGGCCGCCCGAGTCCGGCCGCCCGAGCCGGGCTGCCAGCCCCCCGGCCGCCAGCCCCTGGCAGCCCGAGTCCGGCCGCCCGAGCCGGCCCGCCCGAGCCCGGCCGCCCGAGCCGGGCCGCCCGAGCCGGGCCGCCAGCCCCCCGGCCGCCAGCCCCCGGCCGCCCGAGCCGGCCCGCCCGAGCTGGCCCGCCAGCCCCCGGCCGCCCGAGCTGGGCCGCCCGAGCCGGGCCGCCAGCCCCGGGCCGCCCGAGCCCGGCCGCCCGAGCCGGGCCGCCAGCCCCCCGGCCGCCAGCCCCGGCCGCCAGCCCCCGGCCGCCCGAGCCCGGCCGCCCGAGCCCGGCCGCCCGAGCCGGGCCGCCCGAGCCCGGCCGCGCGAGCCGGCCCGGCAGCCCCCGGCCGCCAGGCCGCCCGAGCCGGGCCGCCAGCCCCCGGCCGCCAGCCCCGGGCCGCCCGAGCCCGGCCGCCCGGCCCCGGCCCCGGGGGGCGGGCCGGGCGGGCCGCCGGCCGGGCACCCCGTCGGCGCGGCCCGCTGGCGGGCCGTCGGCACCTGGTGTCCGCTGGAGGGGTGAACCCCCCTCCCCGCCACGCCTGGTGGGCCGGCCTGCCGCCGGCCGCGGGCGCGGCCGTCATGGCCGCGGGCATCCTCTCGGTCGGGCTGGAGCTGACCGGGCACGACGTCCTGTCCCTGGCCGCGCTGGCCGTCGCCGTCGTGCTGTGGTGCGTGCTCGCCGCGGACTTCACGGCCCGGCTGCTGGGCGACCGCGGACGCTTCCGCGCGGAGGCCGACACCCCGGCCGCCCTCACCGCCGTGGCCGCCACCACCGTGCTGGGTGCCCGGATCGACACGCTCGGGCTGCACACCCTCGCCGCCGTGCTGCTGGCAGTGGCGGCCGTCGTGTGGCCCGGCCTGCTGGCCGGCGTCGTGCGCCACTGGCGCAGCCGGATGCCGGGTGCGGTCTTCCTCGTCTGCGTGGCCACCCAGGGGCTCGCCGTCCTCGCGGCCTCCGTCGCCGCCACCGGCCCCCACGACTGGCTGGCGCGGGCCGCCCTGGCCGCCTTCTGCCTCGGCCTGCTGCTCTACGGGGTGGCGCTCGCCCACTTCGACTTCCGTGAAGTCGCGCGCGGCGCGGGCGACCACTGGGTAGCCGGCGGAGCCCTGTCCATCTCCGCCCTCGCCGGGGCCAAGCTGACGGCCTCGCCCGTCTGGACCGGCGGAGTGCACACGGCACTGCGTACCGTCACGCTGGCGGCCCTCGCCCTGTCCCTCGCCTGGTACGCCGTGCTGCTCACCGCCGAGCTGCGCCACCCCCGGTCGCACTACGACATCCGGCGCTGGGCCACCGTCTTCCCGCTCGGCATGACCGCGACCGCCTGCCTCTCAGCCGCCAAGCCGACCGGCGTGGACCTGCTGCGCCCGCTGGGCGAGGTGCTCCTCTGGATCGCGGTGGGCGCGTGGCTGCTGACCTGCGTCGCGTTCATCGGCTCGCGCCGTGCCGGCCGCCCGGGCTGAGCCCCGTACCGGCCCGGAAGCCCAGCACCGCCACCCACCCGAGCAGGACGACCGCAGCCAGCAGTGCCCACCGGGCGCCGGGCCCCCTCACCAGCAGGCCGCCGGCCAGCGCCCCGCACAGCAGGGCGCCGACCGAGACCAGCCGGCGTACGGAGGCCGCGCCCCAGCGGTCCGCGGCCAGCCCCGTCAGGGTGCGGGTGACGACCGTCGTGGTCAGGTCGGGGATGCCCAACCGGTGCACCACGGCATTCTGCAGCCCCATGCCGAGGGCCAGCAGGACGACGGCGGCCGTCTCGGCCGCCCGCCCCGCAGCCGCCGCCGTCGCCGTCGCGGCGGGCGCAGCCCACCAGCACGGCCTGCGCCGCGACCAGCGGTCCGAACATGCGGTGCGCCGGCCGATCGCGCCGCAGCCGGCCCGCCGCCGTCGCCCCCGCCAGGAACGCGCCCAGCGCGACCAGGGAGGCCGTGGCGGAGAGTTCACGGTCCCCGGCGAGCGCGAAGCCGAGGAAGGCCACGTTGCCGGTCATGTTGGCGACGAACACGTGGTCCGGCCCGAGGAAGCTCACGGCGTCGACCAGCCCGGCCACGAAGGTCAGCACCACCAGCAGCGGGGGCAGCACCCCGTGCGGAGCCCCGCCGCCCCGCGGCCCCGGCGGGAAGAGCAGCGCGGCCAGCGGCCGCAGGATGCCGCGCCCAGACGTCATCGGTGTCCCTCCCTGGCCTTTCCCGTGGCGGGCGGGTACCCGTCTGAGTAGGGTCCCGGCATGGCATACACATTTCAGGTGACCATCGACTCGGCCGACCCGCACCCGCTCGCCGACTGGTGGGCCGACGCCCTCGGCTGGGAGGTGGAGGCCAGCGACGAGGCGTTCATCCGCGGTCTGATCGCCGCGGGACACGCGACCGAGGAGGACACCACCACCCACCGCGGGACCCTCGTGTGGAAGGCGGGCAACGGGATCCGCCACCCGGAGGGCCTCGAACGCGCCCCGCGCATCCTCTTCCAGTACGTGCCCGAGGCCAAGACCGCGAAGAACCGCGTGCACCTGGACGTGCGCACCGGGTCCGACGACCCGAAGGCCGTCGTGGAGCGGCTCCTGGAGAAGGGCGCGACCTTCCTCCACGAAGGCCGCCAGGGCCCTTCCGTCTGGACCACCCTCGCCGACCCGCAGGGCAACGAGCTCTGCATCTCCCACTAGGCTGCGCCGCAACCCACAGCCCGCAACCCGCAACCCGCCACCGGGGACCCCGCCCGCGCCATGACCGCCGCCGCGCCGCGCGCACCGCGGTCCCCGGCCGCGTCCCGCGTTCCCGGGACGACAACCGGCCCGGCCGCCGCGACCAGGAAGAATTGGGTACCGGACGCTCCCTCCCGCAGATGAGAATGGACCGTCTCGAACCGGGAGGAACCCATGAGCCAGGAGCGCCTGACTCTGCATGACCTGATGCCTGCCCAGGCACTGGCCGCATCGATCGCCGCAGGGTACGTGAGCCGCAAGCCGCACCCCGAGCTGCCGCTGTCGATCTACACCTACACGCGGACGGCCCAGTACCAGGGCGTCTGGGACCAGGTCACCACGCGCTGCCGCGGACTGGTCGCCGACGACACCACCGGCGCCGTCGTCGCCCTGCCGCTGCCGAAGTTCTTCAACGTCGGCGAGCACGAGGCCGGCCTGCCGTACGCCCCCGCCCTCCCGGACGAGCCCTTCGAGGTCTACGAGAAGGTCGACGGCAGCCTCGCCGTGGTCTTCCATTACGCGGGCAGCTGGTGGGTCGCCTCCAAGGGCTCCTTCACCAGCTCCCAGGCCGCCTGGGCGCAGCGGCGGCTCGACGGCAAGGACACCTCGGCGCTGCGCCCGGGCACCACCTACCTCGCCGAGATCCTGTACCCGCAGAACCGCATCGTCGTGAACTACGGCGACCGCCGCGACCTCGTCCTCCTCGCCGCCTTCGGCCCCGACGGCGCCGAGGTACCGCTCGCCGAAGCGGCCGCGCACTGGGAGGCCGTCGGCTCCGTCGTCACCGTGTGGCCCGCCATGCCGCTCGACGAGCTGCTGGCACTGACGGAGTCCAGCACCCTGCCCGGCGGCGCCGCGGCCACCGGCACCGACGCCGAGGGCTTCGTGCTGCGCTTCGCCTCCGGCGTACGCGCCAAGGCCAAGATCGCCGAGTACGTACGGCTCCACCGGGTCCTGACCGGGGTCAACGAGCGGGACATCTGGCGCAGCCACGGCATCCAGCGGTTCGCCGGCGTCCCCGCCCAGCGCCTCGCACAGAGCCTCAACTGCACCCTCGCCGACATCGAGGCCTCGGGCGGCAAGCCGCTCGACGCACTGCTGGAGCAGGTGCCCGACGAGTTCGACGCCTGGGTGCGCGAGGTGATCGAGCGCCTGGAGCAGGAGGCCGCACGCCACGAGCGCGCCATCGACGAGGCCTACGCGAGCCTCGCCCACCTGGCCGCCGACCGCGGCGCGTTCGCCCGCGGGGTCAAGGGGCTGAAGGACCGCGGGGTGCGCGCCGCGATGTTCCAGCGCCTCGACGGCCGGCCGACCGAGCTCACCACCTGGCGCCACGTGCGGCCCGAGACGGCCGACGCGTACGCCACCGACGAGGAGGGCGCGCCGGCCGCACCCGCAGGCACCGCCGGTTCCGCGCCCGCGGCACCCGCGCCGGCTCCCGCGGTGACGGTCGCCGTACCGAAACCCGCGACGGCCGACGCGGTGGAGCCGGAGGAGGCTGCGCTGCCCGTCGTCCACGTGATGACGGGTCTGCCGGCCTCCGGCAAGACCACCGCCGCGCGCGCCCTCCAGGCGCAGTCCGGCGGCCGGATGCGCCGGGTCAACCTGGACGACCTGCGGGCCATGCTCGACCTGCCGGACCCCGAGCGCGGCCGCTCCTTCGCGCACGAGCAGACCGTGCTCGACATCCAGGACGCGGCGGTCCGTGCGGCCGTCGAGGGCGGCTTCGACGTGGTCGTGGACAACACGCACCTGACCAAGCACATCCCGAAGCGGCTCAAGGCCGCCGTCGGGGGCCTCGCCACCTTCGTCGTGCACGACTTCACCGACGTGCCGCTGGAGGAGTGCCTGCGCCGGGACGCAGCCCGGGAGCGGCAGGTCGGCGAGGAGATCATCCGCATCCTGGCCGACAAGCACCGCAATGCCCGCAAGGGCGGCTGGCGGCTGACCACGGCCTGGATGAACGGCGGCTCCGGCACGCCGGCCGTACCGGACGTGCAGCCGTACGTCCCCGACCCGGCCCTGCCCTCGGCCGTCCTGTGCGATATCGACGGCACCCTCGCGCTGACCGGCGACCGAGGCCCGTACGACTTCTCCCGCTGCGAGCTCGACCTGCTCAACGAACCGGTCCGCCACGCGCTGGACGCCTTCCGGCGAGCCGACGGTGACACCATCGTGCTGCTGTCCGGGCGCAGCGAGGAGCACCGTCCGCAGACCGAGTCCTGGCTGAGGCGGCACGGGGTGCCCTACGACGAGCTGTGGATGCGGGCGGCCGGCGACACGCGCCGCGACGACCTGGTCAAGGCGGAGCTGTTCGACGCGCACGTACGCCACCGGTACGCGGTACGGGTCTCGCTCGACGACCGGGACCGGGTCGTGGCCGTCTGGCGCCGGATGGGCCTGCCGACCTGGCAGGTCAACTACGGCGACTTCTGAGAGGGGTGCCGCCATGGCGCAGGACACGACCGGGGGGAGCGGCGCTCCGGCGCCTGCGGCCGACCCGCCCGTGCTGATCGTGGACGGGGCGAACGTCGTCGGGTCCGTCCCGGACGGCTGGTGGCGCGACCGCCGCGGCGCCGCCGAGCGGCTGCGCGACCGGCTGGCCGCCCGCGCGGAGGGCGAAGAGGTCGTCCTCGTCGTGGAGGGCGCGGCCCGGGGCGTCGAGTCCGTACCGGGCGTCAGGGTGGACGCCGCCCCCGGCAGCGGGGACGACCGGATCGTGGAACTGGCCGCCGCCCACGCGGACCGCGACTGCGTGGTGGTCACCGCCGACCGCGCCCTGCGCGAGCGGGTCCGGGTGTACGGCGCGCGGTGCGTGGGGCCGCGGGCCGTACGTCCTGCGGACTGACCGGTTCCGGACCGGACACGGCTGCGTCCGGCGCCCGAGGGGGCGCCGGACGTAACCGGACATGACCACCTGTGACCGGCTGCGACCGGCCGGCCGACCGGGTCGGGCCGTGGGCGGCGTCGCGGCCGGGAGGGATCAGCGGCAGAACTTCACCTGGGACTGGTTGCGGACGTAGCGCGCCGCGACCCAGCGCTCCTCGCCGTACTGGCGGCGCTTCGCGGCCGGGCCGTTCTCCCAGTCGGTACCGCCGTCACCGTTTTCCCAGTCGTTGCCGTTCTGGCCGTTCTGGCCGTTCTCCCCGTTCTGGTCGTTCTCGCCGTTCTCCCAGTCGTTGCCGTTGTCGTCGCGCCGCTCCTGGAGGCGGAACCAGATGCGGTTGCCGTCGACGGACTCGCCGTTCGACTTGCAGTCGATCTCGACGGTGCGGTTCGGCTGCACCTCGCCGACGGCCTGCGAGCGGGTGGTGGGCCTGCTGCGGACCTTCAGCGGGCCGCGCGAGACGACCTTGCCGATCACGGAGCGGTACTGGTGTCCGCCGGCCGCGCTCTCGTGCGCAGGCAGGGTGGACATCGGCCCTTCGTCCGCGACGGCGGCGCCCGTCCCGACCAGACCGAGCACCAGGCTTCCGGCGGCGAGAGCGAGGATGGTCCTGGTGGGCTTCAGCATGAGCCGGCTCCTCTACGAAGACATCCGCCCGGCCGCGGCACGCGGCGCGGGGCGGCAACCGGGAGGTTGCCACGGACGACTATGGCCAGGCAGGGGCGCGCGACCCGGGTGACTCACCGCCGTTTAGCCCGAAATGCCCAATGCGGGGCCCGTCTGGCCCCGCCCGGCGGGGCCTCCCTCCGGATGCGGACGCTGCGGGGCGGAGCCAGAGTGGGAGCCATGGGTATCGAAGATTTCGGCGGCGGCGCAGGGGCCCACGAGACCGGCGTCCTGGTCGTGACGACCAATGACGTCCCCGGCTACCGGGTCGAGCAGGTCATCGGGGAGGTCTTCGGGCTCACCGTGCGCTCCCGCCACCTGGGCAGCCAGATCGGCGCCGGCCTGAAGTCGATGATCGGCGGCGAACTGAAGGGCCTCACCAAGACCCTGGTGGAGACCCGCAACCAGGCGATGGACCGCCTCATCCAGCAGGCGAAGGCGCGGGGCGCGAACGCCGTGCTGATGATGCGCTTCGACGTGACGGACGCCGCGGACGTGGGCACCGAGGTGTGCGCCTACGGAACCGCCGTCATCCTGGCCCCCACCTCCGGTTAGCCGGCGCCCGGCCGCGGTGGACTCCCCCTACGGGCGCCGTCCGCGGACCTCGGCGCCCCCGTCTCAACCCCCTGCCGGTACGGCCTTCGCGTTCGACCCGTACCGGTGCCCGCGGACCTGACGTACGGTGGCCGGTACCGCAGACGGGGGGTTCCCATGGGCCGACGCGAGTCCGCAGCCGAGGTGTTCGACGCGCTGGGTGAGCGCTACGACGAGCTGTTCGGCCGGGTTCCGGGCCAACTGCGGGCGCTGGACTGGCTCTGCGCCCGGCTGCCGCGCGGCGCCCGCGTCCTCGACGTGGGCAGCGGTACCGGCCGGCCCGCCGCCGAGGCCCTGGCCCGGGCCGGGTACGAGGTCACCGGCATCGACGTCTCGGCGGCCATGGTGGAACTGGCCCGTGCCAGGGTGCCGCAGGCCCGCTTCGAGCAGGCCGACGTGCGCACCTGGACGCCTCCGACGGGCGGCTTCGACGCGGTGTGCTCCTTCTTCCCGCTCCTCGTGATGGACCAGCCGGAGGTCGCGGCCTCCCTGGACCGCCTGGCGTCGTGGGTGGCCCCGGGCGGGTACTTCGTGATGGCCACCGTCCCCGGCGACATCCGCGGCCTGGACATCGAGTGGATGGGCCACCCCGTCACCGTCAGCAGCCTCTCCCCGGAGGGCCACCTGGCCCGGCTCACCGGGGGCGGACTGGACGTGTTGCACCAGTACACCGAGGTGTACCACCCGCAGGACCCCTCGGCGGCAGGACCGGAGGAGCACTTCTTCTGCTACGCCCGGCGACCCGTCTGACCGCCCGTCAGGCGGGTCCGCGCGCCGGCCGGCGAAAGTTTTCCGGCAGCGGCGGCAACCTCGGGGCGGGTCGGGCGTCGTGCGGGGGTGAAGGGCGCAGTTCCGCGTCCTGGACCCGACCGTGGAGAACCACCGTGAAGAACCTGAAGCGCGTCCCCCAGCCCCTGCGCCGGGCGGCCGTCACCGCCGCCGCCGCGGGGGCGCTCGTCGCCCTGGCCGGGCCGGCGTCGGCCGCGGCCGGGGCACCGGCGGCTCCCGCAGCGAACGCTGCCCCCGCGTCCAGCGCCTCGCCCACTCCGGCGTCCAGCGCCACCCCGGGCAGGCCGGCCCCGGCGACGAGCACCCCGGCGCAGCCCGCCCCGGCGAGCAGCGCCTCGCCCCGGCCGTCCGTGTCCGCGCCGGGCGCGAGCGCCCAGCCCGCGGCCCAGCCCTCGATCCGGCCGTCCGCCGCACCCTCGGCCGCTTCCTCCGCCGCCCCCTCCCAGGCGCCCGGTGACGGTGAACTCGCGCAGACCGGTTCCTCCGCGACCACCACCGCCCTGGGAGCGGGAGCCGCCGGCCTGATCGTCCTCGGCGCCGGCGCCCTGTACACCGTGCGGCGCCGCGCCAACGGCTGAGGAACTCCGTGCTCCACCTCGTTCTGCCCGCCGGCCCCGCCGCGCCCGTCCTCGACCGGGCGCGCCGGGGCCTGTGGTCGTTGCTGCGCCACGACCGCTCCGCCCCGCACGCCCCGAGGCCGCCGCACGGCCGCCGCCCGTACCCGTACACCTACGCATACGCCCCGGATTTCGCGGCGGACCCCGCGCCGGGGCCCGCCGAACCGCCGGCGCCCACCGTCACGGAGCTCTACCACGCACACCGGCTGCGGATGGTCCGGCTCGCGGTGCTGCTCGTCGACGACCTGGCCACCGCCGAGGACGTGGTCCAGGACGCCTTCACCGCGCTCTACCGCCGCCACGGCGAGCACATCAGCGAGGTCGACAATGCCCTGGGCTACCTGCGCACGGCGGTCGTCAACACCTCCCGGTCGGTGCTGCGCCGCCGGCGCACCGTGCGGGCCTGGACCCCGCCCGCGCCCGCCGACCTGCCGTCCGCCGAGGACCACGTCGTCCTGGACGAGGCCCACCGCGAGGTCCTCGCGGCACTCGGCCGGCTGACGCCGCGCCGCCGCCAGGTGCTGGTGCTGCGCTACTGGGCCGACCTCAGCGAGGCGGAGATCGCCGCGACCCTCGGCATCAGCCGCGGAGCGGTCAAGTCGAACGCGAGCCGGGGCCTCGACGCGCTGGAACGGATCCTGGAGGGACGGATATGACGCGGGACGGCGAACGCCCCGTCGAGCAGCGGCTTCGGCAGGCCCTCGGCGCACGGGCGGACGGCATCGACATCGGCCGGCTGCGCCCGGCCGACCCGCCGGGGCGCCCGGCGGTGCCGCCGGAGCGGCTGCGGCTGCGGCGCGCTGCGCGGTGCTTCGCCCTGCCCCTCGCAGCTCTGGCGGCCGCGGCGGCCGCAGGCGCCGGATGGCTGCTGATCGCCCCGGAAACCCCGCAGGGCCCGCAGCCCCCGGCCACCCCGCCGCGGATCACGGCACCCACCCCGTCGGCGGGACCCGCGCACTCGCCCGTCCCGCAGCCGTCCCGCCCGCCGGAGTCCACCGCTCCGGGGCCGGCCGGGTCCGGCACTCCGGCGCCGTCGGTGACACCGCGCACCCCGGGGGCACCGGCCACGCACGGGACGCCGCCCTCGCGCACGCCCGGAGCCCGGCCCTCGGCCTCCCCGTCGTCCCCGTCCCCGTCCCCGACGCCCTCATCCTCGGCCGCAGCATCCCGGCCGGCGCCGCCGGGCGCGAGCAGCAGCCCCACGCCCTGATCTTCCGGCGGGCGGCCCTGTGCGCCGGGCTTGACCGGCCGGTCACCGCGCCAGTGCGGTGACCGGGAAGGTTCACCGGGTCGCGACGCCCGGCACGGCACCTCGCGGCGTTGTCGGACCGCGCAGGTGCGTCCAGTACGAGACGTGGTCCTCCGCCTTGCGAGGCACTGCACCGGACGCCGCGACCCGGCACACCTTCCCGGTCACCGCACTAGGCGGTCCGGGTGCTGCGCACCACCGCGACGAGGGGGGCCAGTTCCGGGTCGTCCGCGGCCTGGTCCAGTGCCTCGCGCAAGGCCGTGTCGTTCGTCGGACGGGCCTCGGCCAGCAAGGCCAGGCCGGCCTCGCTCACGTCCGTGTAGATGCCGCGCCGGTCCGTGTCGCAGAGGTAGCGGCTCAGCAGTCCGCGGTCCTCCAACCTGCTGACCAGGCGGGTGGTCGCGCTCTGGCTGAGCACCACCGAGTCGGCGACCTGGTGCATCCGCAGGTGCCCGCCCGGGCCGCTGTGCTGGCGGCTGAGCACGTCCAGCAGCGAGTACTCGCGGACGCTGAGACCGTGCCCTGCCTGGAGGGCCCGCTCGATGTGCGCCTCGATGCGTCCGTGCAGGAGGGAGAGGGCGCACCAGCCCTGCGAAAGGGCGGTGAGTGCGCTGTCGGTGGCCGTCATGGCTCCTCCTCGGAAACGGGCGGTACGAGCGGGTACGGACGGGTACGGGTGGTGCGCCGCGACCGGAGGCGCGCGCGGAAGCCGCCGCAGTCCCCAGGATAGGACACGGACGCAATAGCCCGCGCTTGCAAATATCCCGCGTCTGCAATTAATGTGGACGCACGTAAGCGGCGGCAGCAATCGTGTCCCGCACCCGGCGGCCCGTGCACGGCACTCCGGCCGCCCCCGTACCGCACCGCACCCTCCCCTGAAGGGCACCTCCCCCCATGCCTCTCGCACTGCTCGCCCTCGCCATCGGGGCCTTCGGGATCGGCACCACCGAATTCGTGATCATGGGCCTGCTCCCCGAGGTCGCCACCGACTACGGCGTCTCCATCCCCACCGCGGGCTTCCTGGTCACCGGCTACGCCCTCGGCGTCGTCCTCGGCGCCCCGCTGATGACCGTCCTCGGCACCCGCATCCCCCGCAAGCGCATGCTGATGCTGCTCATGGTCCTGTTCGTCGCCGGAAACGTCCTCTCCGCCCTCGCCCCGGCCTTCGGCGTCATGCTCGCCGGCCGCGTCGTGGCCTCCCTCGCCCACGGAGCCTTCTTCGGGATCGGCTCGGTCGTCGCCGCCGGACTGGTCGCCCCCGAGAAGAAGGCCGGCGCCATCGCCATGATGTTCACCGGCCTCACCGTGGCCAATGTGGTGGGCGTGCCCCTGGGCACCCTCGTGGGGCAGCAACTCGGCTGGCGCATCACCTTCCTGACCGTGGCCGCCCTCGGTGTCCTCGGCCTGCTCGGCATCGCCAGGCTGGTCCCCGACCTGCCCCGGCCCGACGGCGTCCGGATCCGCCACGAGCTGGCCGCCTTCCGCAACGTCCAGGTGCTGCTCGCGATGGCGATGACCGTTCTCGGCTTCGGCGGCGTCTTCGCCGCGATCACCTACATCACCCCGATGATGACCAACGTGGCGGGCTTCGCCGACACCTCCGTCACCTGGCTCCTGGTCCTCTTCGGCCTGGGCATGGTCGGCGGCAACCTCGTCGGCGGCCGGTTCGCCGACCGCGCTCTGATGCCGATGCTGTACGCCTCCCTCGGCGCCCTCGCCGTGACGCTGGCCCTCTTCACCCTCACCGCCCACAGCAAGGCCGGGGCCGCCGTCACCGTCGTCCTCATCGGCGCCCTCGGCTTCGCGACCGTCCCGCCGCTGCAGAAGCGGGTGCTCGACCAGGCCGCCGGTGCGCCCACGCTCGCCTCCGCCGTCAACATCGGCGCCTTCAACCTCGGCAACGCCCTCGCCGCCTGGCTCGGCGGCCTCGTGCTCGCCGCCGGCCTCGGCTGGACCGCGCCGAACTGGGTCGGCGCCGCCCTCGCCGCCTCCGCCCTCGTCCTCGCCCTCGTGTCCGGCGCGCTGGAGCGCCGCACCGCCGCCCGCGGCGCCACCGCCGGCCGGCTCGTCGCGGCGTCGGGCGGACAGGCTGCCACGGCCGTCGCCGCCCGCCACTGAACCGCCTCCCCCCGGTCACCTGACCGACCTCCCTCCCGTGCACCTCCCCGGGCACGCACCCCCTCCCAGGAGATCCCCATGTCCAGCGCCACCCGCACCGCCACCACCGCCCCGCTCACCACCGAGGACGCCGAGCTGCTCGTCAGCGCCGCCCGGTCCGCCGCCGAAGCGGCCGGGGTCCGCATCTCCGTCTCCGTCCTCGACGCCGGCGGCCACCTGCTCGCCTTCCGTCGGGACGACCGCGCCGTGCTGATCTCGGGAGAGACCAGCACCCGCAAGGCCTACACCGCCCTCCAGCTGGACGCGCCGACCGCCGACCTGGTGCAGGCCGTACAGCCCGGCGGCCCCTTCCACACCCTGCCGACCGCACTGGACCGGCCGCTGCTCTTCATCGCCGGCGGCCTCCCGGTCCACCGGGACGGCCGTCTGGTCGGCGCGCTCGGCGTCGGCGGCGGCGCACCCGACCAGGACCACGGCTTCGCCGCCGCGGCACTGGCCGCCCTGGCCGCCTGAGCCCGCCCCCGGCGCCGCCGGGTCGCGTTTCCGGGTCCCCCGTGCCAGGTTGGTAAGGGGGACAGGGGTGTACGCGATGGGAAACAAGAGGTTCTTCGTGAAAGGCCATGTCATGGCGACGGCAGCGACTGCCGCGCTGGTCAGCCTTGCCGTGCCCGGCTGTACGGCCGCCTCCGACGAGGCCCGGGCACCCGCCGCCCCGGCCTCCGGCACGAGCGCACCGGGCGCCTCGCCGACAGCGCCCGGCGACCCCACGCCCGTCCCGAGCCCCACCCACCCGCTGTCCACGGCCCCGCAGACGATCCCCGCCGTGCAGGAGCACGTACCGGCGCGCGGCCCCGGCTGGAAACCCGCGTCCGGTGCCCGCGTGGTCGTCGGACAGGCCGACAAGGCGGCCCTGTCCGACGAGGGCGCCCTGCTCGCGGGCGAACTCCGCCTCGGCTACACGGACACCGAGCCGGCCCGCCGCGGCGACGTCGAACTCTCGCTGGCCCCCAAGGCATCCGGGCCGCCCGAGTCCTACGGCCTCACCGTCAAGGACGGCCGGGTCCGGATCACCGGCCCCGACGAGGCCGGGGTGTTCTACGGGACCCGCACCCTCAAGCAGGCCGTCGCCTCCGCCGGTTCGGCCCCCGAGGGCACCGTGCGCGACGCCCCGGCCAAACCCCAGCGCGGACTCAACCTCGACATCGCGCGCAAGCACTTCACGGCCGACTGGATCGAGGACCGCATACGCGAGATGGGCGACCTGAAGCTGAACCAGCTGGGCCTGCACTTCTCCGACGACCAGGCCTTCCGGATCGAGTCCGACAGCCACCCCGAGATCGTCTCCACCCCGCACCTCACCAAGGCCGAGGTCCGCAAGATCACCGCGCTCGCCGCCTCCCGGCACATCACGGTCGTCCCGGAGATCGACTCGCCCGGCCACCTGGGCGCCGTCCTGCGCGCACACCCCGGCCTCCAGCTGCGCGACGCGCAGGGCAAGGCCGTCCGCGGCGCGGTGGACATATCCAACCCGGCATCGGCCAAACTCGTCGATGACCTGCTGCGCGAGTACCTGCCGCTGTTCCCGGGCGGGGCCTGGCACCTGGGTGCCGACGAGTACCAGGCGCTCGTGGTCCGCGACCCGCAGGCCTCCTTCCCGCAGCTCGCCGCGGCGGCCAGGCAGCGGTACGGGCCCACGGGGCGGGTCCAGGACCTGGCGACGGGCTGGCTGAACGACCGGGCGAACGTGGTGCGTCCGTCGGGCAAGGCCCTCAAGGCGTGGAACGACGGCTTCTTCACCGGCGGGGCCGTCGGCGCCGCGAAGGACATCGAGGCCGAGTACTGGACCGGCAAGGAGATCGGCGCCCGCCCGCCGCAGGGCTACCTCGCCGAGGGCCGCAAGGTCGTCAACCTCAACGACGAGTACCTCTACTACGTGCTCGGCCAGCCCAACCAGTTCACCTACCCCACCGGCAAGAGGATCTACGAGCAGTGGACCCCGCTGGTGCTCCGCGGCACGACCCCCGTGCCTGCCCGGTACGGCAACCAGATACTGGGCGCCCGCCTCGCCGTCTGGGCCGACCTGGCCGGTGCGCAGACCCAGGCACAGGTGGCCGACGGCATCCGGCTGCCGCTCGCCGCGCTCTCCCAGAAGGTGTGGGACGCCCGCGCCCCGCAGAAGCCCTGGACCGATTTCAAGGCCCTGGCCGACCGCCTCTGAGGCTCCCGCCGACCCCGGCGGCTACCAGCGCCGCACGGTACGGTCGCGGCGCTGCCAGCGGCGGTGGGCCCACTGGCCGAGCAGCGGCAGGGCCGTGACCGCGGTGAGGATCCAAGCGGTGGCGAAAGCCCAGATCAGAGGCTGCGAGACGGTCACGGAGGCCGCGATGAGCAGCGCGACCGTGACCGCACCGAGCAGGCAGGCCGCACCGAGCCGGTGGCGCCGGTGCGCGGACCCCAGCACCCGGTTGAGGGAGCGGTCCCCCTTGAGCTGGGCCTCGATCGCCGACAGGGCGCGCTGTTCGTGGTCGGAAAGGCCGGCTCCGTCCATGACGAGGTACCTCCGTCGGCTGCAACCGATGGGCGCACACAGCACCCTCTGGCCTGCGAATACCCGGCGTGCGGCGGCCCAACCCCAGGATGCCGTCACCGCCCGCCGGGTGCCGGTCACCAGATGGAGGCGACCCACTCCGGGTGGTCGATGAACGGGTTCCGGTTGTGCTGGTAGGAGTCGAAGATGACCTGGTTGCGCCGCTGCTCGAAGGCGTCCGGCGGGTCCTGCTGGCTCCACTGCTTCAACAGGCTGATCCGGCCCATCGCGGGAGCCGAACCGTTGTTGACCTTGTCGTTCATCTCCAGGTCGGCGAAGCCGTCACCCCCGTCGTAGCGCACCGCCATGTACAGCAGCATGCGCGCCACGTCGCCCTTGACCGCGTCGCGCGGTTCGAAGGAGTCCGCGTCCGTGAGGCTGCCGGGCGCCTCGCCCACCGGGCTGCCGCCCTTGTCGAAGTCCTTGTTGCCGCGGGTGCTGTTGACCGTGACGTCTTCGGGGCGCAGGTGGTGCAGGTCGGTACCCGGGCCGGTCGCGGTGCCGAAGTCGCCGTGGCTCTTGGCCCAGACGTGCTCGCGGTTCCAGTCGTTGGCCCCGCCGCCGTTGGTGGACTTGGACTGGGAGCGGCCCGAGTAGAGCAGGATGACGTTGTTCGGGTTGGCCGGGTCCTGGTCGGTGGCCTTCAGGGCGTTCCAGACGCCGTCGTAGGACACCTTGGACTGGTTCTTGATGATGTCGTGCAGGGCCGTTTTGAGCGCCGCGCCGGTCTTGCCCTCGGCGCCGGCGTAGTACGCGTCGAGGGTCCCGGCGGCGGCCTGCGGGGCTGCTGCGTCCTCCTGGCCGGCGCTGGCGGTCGCCGGTATCGCGAACAGGGCGGCCGCGGCGAGGCCGGCCGCCCAGGGGGTCAGACGGGAGATTTTCATGGCGTGGGGGTACCTCTCCACAAGCACCGTGCCCGCCAGGGGAATTGGCGGGATATCAGGTGGCAGAGCGAGGCTCACATTGTCATGTGCCCAACAGGTGAAAACCATGTGTCTGCGGCGGGGAACTGCGGTGTTGATCCCTGCCGCCGGTGCACAGGGCCGACGCGCGGGAGCGGGGCGCCCCGGCATTCCCCCGGGAAATGGCCGGAACCGGGGCGTAGGGGATGCGGACCTGGTGGGCGGCGCAGAGGCGCGCCGGAGCGGCGGGGCCGCGGCCGGGCGGCGCGGCGGGTCCCGACGGCCCTGTGCGGATGCCGGGCCGGCGCGTGTCCGGTCCCCCGACGGGCGGTGCCCCGCCGGAGTCCGGCGGGGCACCGCCCGTCAGGACGTCGGCCCGGGCCCCTGCGGGGCGGGGCCCTGCGGGGCCGGCCGGGCCGGTGTCAGCCGGCCGCCGCGATCGCGGGCGCCGGGTCGAACCTGTAGTCCGGGCCGAAGTTCTTCTTCACGGCCGCCTCCCAGGAGCCGTCCTCGACCATCTTCCTCAGCGCGGCGTTGATCTTGTCCTTGAGCTCCTTGTCGCCCTTCTTGAGGCCGATCCCGTAGTTCTCGTTGCTCAGGCTCTGGCCCGTCAGCTTGAACTTGCCCTCGTTGCCCTTCTGGGCGACGTATCCGGCCAGGATGGAGTTGTCCGTGGTCATCGCGTCGACCAGGTTGTCCTGCAGGGCGACGACGCACTCCGAGTAACCCGGCAGTTCGAGCACGCTCGCCTTGGGGGCCAGCTTGCTCTTGACGTTCTCCGCCGAGGTGGAGCCGGTGACCGAGCAGAGCCGCTTGGAGTTGAGGTCCTCCGCCTTGGTGATGCTGGTGTCGCCGGCGCGCACGAGCAGGTCCTGATGGGCGACGAAGTACGGGCCGGCGAAGTCGACCTTCTCCTTGCGCTTGTCGCTGATCGAGTAGCTGGCGGCGACGAACCGGACCTCGTTGTACTGGAGCAGCAGTTCCCGGTCCGAGCTGTCGACGCGCTTGAACTCGATCTGCTCCGCCTTGTAGCCGAGCTGCTTGGCGATGTACGTGGCCACGTCCACGTCGAAGCCGGAATAGGTGCCCCCGGGCTCGCGCAGGCCGAGGCCCGGCTGGTCGAACTTGATGCCGATGGCCAAGGTCCCCTTCTCCTCCTCGCCGCCGCACCCGGAGGTGGTCAGGGCGAGGGCGATCACTGCGGCGACCGCACCGGCCTGGGGAACCTTCATGCTGCACTCTTTCCTCGGGACCGCGGGGCGTGATGCGGGCACCTTCCAGCGGTGGCTGGGCGAGGGATCTCCGCACCGCGGGGAACCGCGAGACGTGGGGGGACGTCACTACACGTGTACGAGGAAGCTAGGAAGGCGACGGGCGCACCGTCACTACATCTGAGCAAAACTTGAGCATAACGATCCGGTTCCACCGGAAATATTGCGGTGCAATCGGGCGGAACCGGGATGAGTGGCAGCCGTGGTACGTGTCCGGCGGGCAGCCGGCGGGGCCGACGGGCTCCGTACGGCGGTCCGGCGACGGCCGCCCCGCCGACCGGCGGTTTCACGCCGTGGCCGCCCGGAAGCCGGGCCCGCCGGGCGGGGCGGGACCGGGCCGAAGGCCCCGCCACCAGCCGCCCAGTCCCGGCGCGGACCCCGCCCAGGCTCCTCGGGCGGCCGTGCGGCCACCGTGCGAGGTGGCCGGGAACGTACGGTCGCTCGGACCCTTCGGATGGGACCGTGGGAGCATGGCCACGCCATGTCCGGTGGGTGGAGGGGGAGTTCGGTGACGGGTGTACGCAAGGGTCTGACCAGGGTGGAGGTCGCGCTGCGGTGGGACCCCAGCAGCACGGGCACGCCCGCGAACGACCTGGACATCGTCGCCGCGGTGTTCGAGGCGGCGGACCCCTACGGGGAGCCGGTCTACCTCGTCCACTTCGGCAGCCGCTCGCCCGACGGCACCATCACGCTGAACCGCGACAGCCACACCGGCCAGGGCTTCGGCTTCGACGAGGTGATGACCCTCGAACTGGACCGGATGGCGGAGCGGCTGGGCCGGGTGGTGGTGGGCGTGGTGATCCAGGACGCCGACACCGGCGAGGGCGCCGTCAAGACGTTCGGCGACATCGCCGGGACCGGGGTGCGGATCCGCGACGGGCACACCGACCTGGCCCTCGGCGGCTTCGAGTCCGTCCCGGACGCCACCGCGGCCACGATCGCCGAGTTCACCCGCGACGGCTCCGGCGCCTGGTCGCTCGACGCGCGGCTGCGCGGCTCCGTCGCCGGTCCGGAGGAGTTCGCTCGCACGATGGGCGCCGCGCACCCGGGCCCGTGACGGCGGGCGCGGGTGCACGGGCAGGCGTGGCCCGGGCCCGGCCCGCCCGGGCGGCCGAGGCCCCGGGGCGGATGCCGGCCGCGGCCTGCCCGGGGCCGTCCTCAGGTCACGTGCAGGTGCCGCCGTCGGCCGGCACGGCGCCCTCGATCAGGAACGCGTCGACCGTCTTGGTGGCGCAGGAGTTGACCCCGTAGGTGCCGTGGCCCTCGCCCTGCACGGTGAGGTTGATGCCCACGCCCTTGCCGAGGGCGTCGGCCATCCGGCGGGCGCCCTCGACCGGTGTCGCGGGGTCGCCGGTATTGCCGATGACGAGGATCGGGGCGGCGCCCGGTGCGCTCACCTCGGGCTTGTCCCGCTCGCCCTTCACCGGCCAGTCCTGGCATCCGGCCGTCAGTTCCTCGGCCGTGACGTCGCCGAAGACGGGGGAGGCCTTGCGGAACTCGGGTATCAGCGCGGCGGCCTGCTCGGCGGTGATCCGGGCGCTGTCGTCGGCGCAGCTGATCGCGGCCTGCGCGCCGGTGGAGGTGTCGTAGCGTCCCTGCTCGTCGCGGCCGCCCATGAGGTCCGCGAGGTAGAGGAGGATCTCCCCGGTGCCCTGCAGCTGCACCTCGGCGATGCCCTGCACCAGGGGATCCCAGGACTCCTCGCTGTACAGCGCCGCGATGATGCCGCTCTCCGCCTGGTCGGCGGTCAGCTTGCGGCCTCCCTTGCCGGGGACGGGCTTCTTCTCCAGTTTGTCGAGCATCGCGTTGATCCGCTCGGTGCCGGCCGCGGCGTTCGGGCCGGTCGGGCAGTTCGCCGCGTACTTCTTCACGCAGTACTGCATGGCGTGTTCGAGGGCGGTCTGGAAGCCCTTGATCTGGCCGAGGTTCTGCTGGACGGAGTCCTGGGTCGGGTCGACGACGGCGTCGAAGACCGTGCGGCCCACGTTCGCCGGGAAGAGGTGGGCGTAGACCCCGCCCAGCTCCGTGCCGTAGGAGATGCCGAAGTAGTGGAGCTTCTGCTCCCCGAGGACGTGGCGCATGACGTCGAGGTCGCGGGCCGCGTTGGCGGTGCCGACGTGCGGCAGGATCTTGCCGGAGTTCTGCTTGCAGCCCTCGGTGAACCGCTTGCGGCTGCCCACGGAGTCCGCGGAGGCGCTCAGTTCGTCCATGGTCCGGTCGTCGACGCACCGGACACCCGCGCTGTCGCCGACGCCCCGGGGATCGAAACTCACCAGGTCGTAGACGGTGTTGAGCTTCTTGTAGTCCTCCGCGGCGGCCAGCGGAAGGGTCTTGACCCCGGAGCCGCCCGGGCCGCCGAAGTTGTAGACCAGCGAGCCGATCCGCTTGCCCGGGTCCGTGGCCTTCTTGCGGATGAGGGCGAGGTCGAGGGTCTCGCCGGCCGGCTGCGCGTAGTCGAGCGGCACCTTCAGGGAAGCGCACTCCCACCCGGCGCCCGGCGCTTCGCCGCCGCCCTGGGCGACGGAGGGCGCGGCGCAGCCCTTCCAGGAGGGCTGCTGGCCGGTGACGGCGGCCGGCAGCGCGGTGGGCGAGGGGCTCGGCGCCGCGGCGGATGCGGCGCCCTCGGCGCCGGTCTTCCTGCCACCGTCTTCGCAGGCGGTCAGGGCGGAGGCCGCCAGCAGGGCTGCGGCGGCGAGGACCGCGGACCTGGCCGGCCGGGTGAGGGGGGACATGCGTGGTGCTCCAGGGGGCCGTACGGAAGAGAGCGTGACGGGCCCGGCCACGGTGCAGCACCGGGCTCCGGCCCACCGGAACCGTACAGGGGTGCGAAGGAGGGATCGGCGTCGGTGTCCGTGCCGGTCGTCCGCTCAGACCGGGCGGCGGTCCCTCCGGTGCGAAGGGGCCGCCGCCCGGTCCGGGTGGCGCGCTGCCGCCGTCCCCACGAGGCAGCGCGGGCAGGTCGCCGTCCGGTCATCGGGGCGGCGGCCCGCCGGTTCAGGGGGCCGGGTCCGCCGGGGGCGCCAGCCCCAAAGCGGGCAGCAGGGCCGCATCGACGAAGCGGACCAGGTAGTCGGCGTCCGCGTACCGGCCCTCCAGTACGGGGCGGATCCGGAGCACGCCCATCAGCTGGGCCGGCAGGAACTCCACCGCCGGGTGGTCCGCGGCGAGTTCGCCCCGGGCCACCGCCCGCGCGACCATCGCGTCGAAGGCCGCCAGCTCCGGGTCGACCAGCGCCTCGCGCAGGGCGGCCTGCAGTTCCTCGTCGCTGAGCACGGCATGCCCCAGTGCCTGCGTGAGGCGGGTGTCACGGCCCGAGGTGCACGCCGCGATCCGCGCCGCCTCGTGCAGGTCACCCGCCAGGGTTCCGGTGTCCACCGCGGCGAGCGTGCCCCGCCGGTTCGCCCGCAGGGCGGCGGCGACCAGCAGCGGCTTGGTCTTCCACTGGCGGTAGAGCGTGGACTTGCCGCAGCTGGCCCGCGCGGCGATGCCCTCCATGGTCAGCGCCTCGTAGCCGTGCTCGCGCAGCTGGTCCAGGACCGCGTCGTAGAACTCCTGCTCGCGCTCCGGCGTGATCTTGGAGCGCCGCGCAGTGGCCGGCGTCACGGTCGACGTCATGGTGCGGCTCTCCTCAAGGGTTCCTCGACGGGCTGTGCGTAGAAAAGTGTACGGGAACGGAACCGTATCGGTACACCAGCGTATCGATACGCGAATGTATCGATACACTGGCGTGTCGCAGTGTGCGGGTGGAACCGCACCGGCCGCTGGGACGAGAGCCGAGTACGAGGAAAGCGAGACCGGGGGATGTCCCACACCACACCTGCCGGGCCGGCAGCCGGACGCAGAGCCGCGCGCCGCCGTCTCCTACGCGAGCTGCTGCTCGTCGCGGGGCTCTTCACCGTCTACAAGGCGGGCCGGATGCTCTCCACCGGCCGCACCGAGGAGGCCTTCCGCAACGCCGCACGCGTGTGGGACGCCGAACGCGCGCTGCACCTGCCCGGCGAGGGCGTCGTGCAGCGGCTGCTGCTCCACGCGGACGGCCTGGTGCACACCGCGAACACCTACTACGCGGCCGTCCACTTCCCCGCCACGGTGCTGTTCCTGGTCTGGCTCTACCTGCGGCGCCCGGACCACTACCTGTGGGTCCGCCGGGTCCTGGCCGTGCTCACCGGAGCCGCCCTCGCCCTGCACCTCGCCTTCCCCCTCGCACCCCCGCGGATGCTCGGCGAGACCCGCCTGATCGACACCGGACAGGTGTACGGCCCCACCGTGTACGGGGCGGCGCCGGCCACCGACACGATGGCCAACCAGTTCGCGGCGATGCCCTCGCTGCACTTCGGCTGGGCGCTGATGCTGGCGATCGGCATGATCGCGGCCACCCGCTCGCGCCGACGCGCCCTGTGGCTGCTGCACCCGCTGCTGACCCTGCTCGTGGTGGTCGGCACGGCCAACCACTACTGGGTCGACGCCCTCGTGGCGGCCGCCCTGCTCGGGGCGGCCCTGCTGCTCGTCCCGCGGCCGGGCCGCACCCGCGGCGGCGCCGACGCCCGCCCGCGCCCCGGTACGGACACCGGCCCCGGTACGGACACCGGCCCCGGTACGGACACCGGCCCCGGTACGGACACCAGTGAGCCTGCGCCGGACGTCAGCGCCGCGCCGGAGTGCTCCGGACCCGCGCCGCAGGGTGGACCCGCGCCGGACACGGAACCCGCCGTACCGGCCCTGCCGCAGCAGCGCGCCCTTCCCGCGGCCGTCGGAGCCGGACGGTGAACGCCACCACCCTCGCCGTCGGCCTGTGCCTCGCCTCCGCCGTGACCTACGCGGCCGCAGCCGTGGCCCAGGAGCGGCTCGCCCGCGCCGCCGTCGCCCGCAGCGCCAAGGACCTGCTCGGCAATGGCGCCTGGTGGTGGTCGGCCGGACTCAACGCCGCGGCCGCCCTGCTGCACGCCGCGGCCCTGCGCTACGGGCCGCTCACCCTGGTCCAGCCGCTCGGAGCCCTCACCCTGGTCGCCGCCGTGCCCCTGGGCGCCCGCGGAGCCGGGCGGCGGGTGGCGGCCACCGAATGGCGGGGCACCCTCGCCACCGTCGCGGGCCTCGGCCTGCTCCTGCTCCCGGCCTCCGGACCGGCCCCCGACGACACCCTCAGCCTCGCCGAGGCCTTCGCGGTCTCCGGGGCGACCGCCGCCGTGATCCTCGTACTGACCGCGGCCAAGGACCCGCGCTCCGGACTGCGGCACGCGACGGCCTCCGGACTGGCCTCGGCGGCCGCCTCGGCCCTGACCCAGACCGTCGCCGTGGCGGCGGGCCGCGGAGGAGCCCTGCTCAGCATGCGGGTGGCCGCCGTGGCGCTGCTCGTCGTCGTCTTCGCGGTCGGCGGGATGCTGCTGTCCCAGCGGGCCTACCGGGGCGGTCTCGGGGCCCCGCTGGCCGTGGTCAACCTGGCCAATCCGCTGGCCGCGGCCGCCATCGGGATGGTCCTGCTCGGCGAGCGCCTCCAGCACGGCGCCCTCGGGGTGCTCCTCGCGCTGGGCGGGGCCCTGGCGGCGACCCGCGGTGTGCTCCTGCTGACGCGGGTCCCCGCCGGCCCCGCCCCGGTGGCCGCCCCGGGTCCGCCCGTGCCGGTGGCCGCCCCGGGTCTGCCCGTGCCGGTGGCTGCCCCGGGTCCGCCCGTACCGGCGGCGGCCGCCCCGGCCTTGCAGGCCGCGTCGCCTGCCGGCCCGCCCGCGGCGGCCGTTCCCGGCCGGCAGGCAGGCCGGGTCGCCGCCTGAGAACTGTTTCCGGCCCGGCGGCGTCCTCCCGTGTGACCAACCGAACCACCGAAACGGAGTGACCGGCATGGGGATCGTCAGCTGGATCGTCCTGGGCCTGCTCGCCGGAGCGATAGCCAAGGTCCTGCTTCCGGGCCGCGACCCCGGCGGCCTGATCGGCACCACCCTCATCGGCGTCGCCGGAGCCTTCCTCGGCGGCTGGCTCTCCGCGAAGTTCCTGGACCGGCCGATCCAGACGGAGTTCTTCGACCTGGCCACCTGGGGCGCGGCCGTCGGCGGCTCCCTCGTCCTCCTGATCGGCTACCGCCTGCTCTTCGGCAACTCCCGGGACTGACAGCCGCCCCCGGCCCCGGCGCCCCGCCGATGACGCTGACCTCCCGGCTGCCCGGCCCGCCGCCCGCCGCCCGCCCGTGCCGGGTCACCTCGCCGCGGCCCGGTTCCGCGACCTGACCACCACGGGCCGCCACCGGCAGTACGGCTCCGCGGCCGGGGGCGGATGCCACGGCCGGACCGTGCCCGCCGCCCGGGGCGCCCGCACGGCGGACCGCCGCCGCTGACGACCCCGGCGCCGCCTACGATGACCGGCCATGGACACGAGTGAGGCCGGCAGACGGCTGATCGGCAGACGTTTCGAGCTGGTCGAACCCCTGGGCAGCGGTGGCATGGGCACGGTGTGGCGTGCCCGCGACATCGCCCTGGACCGCGACGTCGCCCTCAAGGAGGTGCGCCCGCCGGACCCGGCCACCGCCGCCGCTCAGCCCGGTCTCGCCGTCCAGCTGCGCGAACGGGCCGTCCGCGAGGCCCGCGCCCTCGCCCGCCTCGCCCACCCGCACGTGGTGACGATCCACCACATCGTGGACCCGGTCGCCGAGGGCGCCGGCGAGGACGCGGACACTCACCCGTGGATCGTCATGGAACTCGTCCGCGGGGGTTCGCTCCACGACCGCCTGGAGTCCGGACCGATGCCCGTGGCCCAGGTGCTGCGGCTCGGCCTGGAAGTGCTCGGCGCCCTGCGCGCCGCCCACGCCGAAGGGGTGCTGCACCGCGATGTGAAACCGGCCAACGTGCTGCTGCGCGGCGACGGCGGAGCCGTGCTCACCGACTTCGGCATCGCCGCCCTGCACGGCGCCACCGGGCTCACCGCCACCGGGGTGCTCATCGGGTCGCCCGAGTACATCGCGCCCGAGCGGGTGCGCGGGGAGGAAGGCCTGGCGGCCTCCGACCTGTGGTCGCTGGGCATGCTGCTGTACGTGGCCGCCGAGGGGGTCCACCCGCTGCGCCGTGCGACCAGCCTGGCCACCGTCGTCGCGGTGCTCGACGAGCCCATCCCGGCGCCGGTGCGTTCCGGTCCACTGGGACCCGTACTGGAACGGCTGCTCGTACGGGACCCGTCCGCGCGGCCCGACGCAGCCCGCTTGGAACAACTGCTCCGCAGCGCGAGCAGCGCCGAGGGCGGCGCCTCGGTCCCCCCGCCCGCCACGCCACCGCCGGCCCTCGGACGGTACGGGCCTGCGGCCGCCCCGGTGCATCCGGCCGCCTCCCACCCGGCCCCGCCGTACGCGGCGCCGAACCCCTACGCACCCACCGCGCCCCTCCCCCCGGCCTCCGGGCGGCGCGGACGGCGCCCGGAGGTGCTGGGAGCCGCGCTCGCCGCCGTGCTGGCCGCCGGCGCGGTCGGGCTCGTCCAGTGGCTGCCCGACGCAGGCGCCTTTGGCGGCAGCGCGAAGGGCGGCGCGACCGGCACCCCCGCCGCTTCGGCGTCCGCCCCCGGAACGGGCACGCCTGCCGCCGGCACGGCGCAGCCGAACCGGTCCGCGTCCGCCACCCCCGCATCCGGCGCGGCCGGCGGGTCCACGGCAGGCACGCCGCAGGACGGCCTGCTCACGCCCGCGGGCGTCCGCACCGCACTGGACGCGCTGAAGCGGAAGACCGGTACCACCGAGTTCGTGGACATGAAGGTCTACGGGGAGTACGTCATCGCCTCCGTCCCCACGGCCCCGGGAGCCAAGACGGTCGACTCCTGGCAGTACCGGGGCGGCGAGGCCACCCGCCGCGGTCCCGCCGGGACGGTCAGGCAAGGGGCCCCGCTCATCGACATGGCAAAGATCGACTGGGACGTCCTGCCCGGACTCCTCGAACAGGCCCGGCGGGACCTCGACGTGGCGAACCCCACCTCGCGCTACGTCATCGTCGAGCCCTGGATGATGGACCAGAGCCCCTCCATGCGCCCCTACCTCAGCGACGAGTACGGCCAGGGCGGCTACCTGCTCGCCGGAACCGACGGCAAGGTCCGCAAGGTCTACCGCTCCTGAGATCCTGGTCCGAGCCATCCGCGCAGACGTCTCACGGGGGAGTACCACCACCATGCCCAGCTGGCGCAGCACGCTCACCGGGGCCGGGATATCCGGCGCCCGGCTCCGGGACGACTACACGCACGCCGCGCGCCGCGTACTGCGCCGCGAACCCGCCCCGTACCTGACGCTCCGGCTGCTCGCCGCGCCGCCCCTCGTGCCCTGGCTGGCCGCCGGACTCGCCTTCATGAACCTCGTCGACGACGTCGCGGAGACCGGCACCGCACAGCAGCGCAGCGCCGGCCTCGCGGCCCTGGCCGAAGAGGCCGGGTCCGCACTGGAGTCCGGGGACAGCCCCGACCCCCTGCTCCGCGCCTACGCCCACGCCGTGCGCACCCGGGGCCTGCCCGTGCACTGGGTCTCCCGGTTCCTCGACGGCGCCGCCACCGCGGAGGCCGCCTTCGACGGATTCGCCGCCGAGGAGGACTTCCAGCAGTACCTCGACGCCTACGCATGGCCCGGGGTGGTGGTCTTCACGGGCCTGCAGTACGAGGGCGGGCCCGACGCCGAACAGGCCGCAGGCCTGCGGCGGTTCGTGGACGCCGCCCAGCGGGTGGACTTCCTCGCCGACCTCTGCGGGGACCTCGCCGAGGGGCGGCTGTGCATCCCGCGCGAACGCCTCGCCGAACACGGGGTGACCCGCGCCGACCTCGAACAGGCCCGCGACACCCCGGCCGTGCGGGCCCTGCTCGCCGCCGAGACGGCACGGGCCCGCGCGGCCCTCGAAGCCACCGACGGCATCCTCGACCTCGCCGTGCCCGGGCTGCGTCCGGTGCTCGCCGCGATGACCGAACTGATGGCGCAGCAGCTGGCCGCGGTCGAGCGGGCCGGAGCCGGGGCGTTGCGCCGGGACGTCGGATACGGGCTGGTGGCCCCCCTGCGCACCCTCGCCCGCGCCCGGTCGGGCCGGTCCCGGCCGGGCACCTCCGCTGCTAGTACGCCCCGTTGACGTTGTCGATCGAGCCGTAGCGGGCCGCGGCGTAGTTGCAGGCGGCGGTGATGTTGGCGACCGGGTCGTACGAGTCCTGCGAGGTACCGGGCACGTGATAGGCCCGGAACGTCGGGTCGATGACTTGGAGCAGCCCCTTGCTGGGAATGCCGTTCCGGGCATTGATGTCCCAGTTGTTGATCGCCATCGGATTGCCCGAGGACTCCCGCATCACATTGCGGTGAATTCCGTTGTAGCTGCCGGGAATCCCGTGCCGGGCCATCACGGCGAGGGACTCGCGGATCCACCCGTCGAGATTGTTCGGGTACGCGGTCTTGGCAGCGGCCGTGGTGGCCTGGACGGCTGCGCCCGCCTTCGCCTTGGTGCCGAGGGTCAGCTTCAGGCCCGGGCGGATCACCGACGGGTTGTCACCGACGGTGCTGCGGTTGGCCGCGTACAGCTGCTCCCAGCCGCCGCTCAGGGAATGCGCTGCCGCGATCTTCGAAAGCGTGTCCCCGGCCACCACGGAATAGGTGGTGGGGGCGGCGGCCTCCGCCGCGCCGGCGGTGGTCGCACCCATCAGGGGCAGGGCCAGGGCCGCGCTGCCCGTGCCGGCCAGAGCCAGCTTGCGGGTGAACGGGCGGTGCTTCGGCCGGCGGTGCTTTCCCTTTGCGGGCATGGCGCAATTCCTCACGTGGGGGGACGGAGAGGTCCCGGAGGTGGCCGGATTCGGCAGCTGACCGCCGGGAACGAGGGTGACCGTAGGCGAGTTCTCCCGGCCCGAACAAGGCCCGAATTCCATCGGGAGATCGACTTCTCGCTCTGCGCCCCGTACATGACCTTGAAAAGCGCATCCCGGCCGGGCCAACTTTCTTTCCGGGGAAAGGGAATCGTCCCTTTCCGGGGAATTGATGTTGATGCATTTCGCGTGACCCACATCACGGTTTACGGAGCCGCCGGAAAGGGTTGGGTCGATCAGGGCAAGTCAGCCGTCGGTGGGCTGGATGCGGGCGATACGGGCGTTGTTTGTGAATCGGTCATACGGGAGCCTTTCGGTGCATCTGCCGGCGCTGCCGACTGCGCCCACCCGGTCCGGACGGAACCCGGTCCAGCACACCGGGGTGGTCCTCGAGCGGTTCGAACCGGCCGGTCACCCGACCGCCCCTCCCGCGCCGCACCCGCCCCGCCCGCCGCGGCGCAGCCGCCGCCCGCACCCGGCCGGGGCCGCCCTCGGCGCCGCCCTGCGCGAGCCCGTCCCGCCGGAACCGGCCGGATCGCACGCCGCGGAGTGACGCAACTCCCGTACGGCCCGGAGCCCGTGTACGTTCGGACCACAGTCGACGAGAGTGGGGTAGGACGTGACGCATCGCGTACGCGGGGTCATCGCCCGGAGCAAGGGTGCACCGGTGGAGACGACGACGATCCTCGTGCCCGACCCGGGACCCGGCGAGGCGCTGGTGCGGGTCCAGGCCTGCGGGGTCTGCCACACCGACCTGCACTACCGCGAGGGCGGCATCAACGACGCGTTCCCCTTCCTGCTCGGCCACGAGGCGGCCGGGATCGTGGAGGCGGTCGGCGCGGACGTCACCTCCGTGGCGCCGGGCGACTTCGTCGTCCTCAACTGGCGTGCGGTCTGCGGTACGTGCCGGGCCTGCCGGCGCGGCCGCCCCTGGTACTGCTTCAACACGCACAACGCCACGCAGCCCATGACGCTTGAGGACGGCACTGCGCTCTCCCCGGCCCTGGGGATCGGCGCCTTCGCGGAGAAGACCCTGGTCGCGGCAGGGCAGTGCACCAAGGTGGACCCGGCGGCCTCGCCGGCCGCCGCGGGGCTGCTGGGCTGCGGGGTGATGGCGGGCCTCGGCGCCGCCCTGAACACCGGAAACGTCGGACGGGGCGACTCCGTGGCCGTCATCGGCTGCGGAGGCGTGGGCAACGCCGCCGTGGCGGGCGCCCGGCTGGCCGGGGCCTCGAAGATCATCGCCGTGGACCTGGACGACCGGAAGCTGGAGTGGGCGCGCGGTCTGGGCGCCACGCACACCGTCAACGGCCGCACCGAGGACGTGGTCAAGGCCGTCCAGGCCCTCACGGACGGCAACGGCGCGGACGTGGTCATCGAGGCCGTGGGCCGCCCCGAGACCTACCGCCAGGCCTTCTACGCCCGCGACCTCGCCGGGACCGTGGTCCTGGTCGGCGTGCCCACCCCGGAGATGCAGCTCGAACTGCCGCTCCTGGACGTCTTCGGCCGCGGCGGCGCCCTCAAGTCCTCCTGGTACGGGGACTGCCTGCCCGAGCGGGACTTCCCCCACCTCGTCGACCTCTACCTCCAGGGCCGTCTCGACCTGGACGCGTTCGTCTCCGAGACCATCCCCCTCGACGGGGTCGAAGCAGCGTTCGCCCGGATGGAACGGGGCGAGGTGCTGCGCTCCGTCGTCGAGTTCTGACGAACCGGCGCCGGCGCCGCGTGCGTGCAGCAGGGGGCGCCCCGGGGTGAACCCGGCGAACCGGGGGATGCGGGGATGCGGGGGATGCCGGGGCACCCCGGCCGTCGGCCGCAGCCCGGCTCCCGCACCCCCGGCGCCCCGACCCGGCCCCGGGTCTGTCGTCCCGCCCCCGGTCTGCTGCCCGCGCCGGGCCGCAGTTCGCAGGGGGGCGGCGCGGCGGGGCGGCTGCCCTTCGGGCGTGCGGCCGGGCCGCCCCGCCGCCCGGTGCACCGCGCCGCACTGCGTCGCCGGCCCCGCCCGGCCCCACCCCGCCCAGCCAGGCCCCCGGGCCAGCCTGGCCCAGCCTCCGGCCCGGCCCCTGGCCCGGACCCGCCCAGCCCGGCCCAGCCGGGCCCCGTCCGCCCGACCCGGCCCGGCCCAGCCGGCCCAGCCCAGCCCGGTCCCGGCCCCCGGCCCGGCCCCGCCCCCAGCCAGGCTCCGCCCCCCAGCCCGGCCCGGCCCGGCCCGGCCCGGCCCGGCCCCACCCCGCCCAGCCAGGCCGCCGGGCCAGCCTGGCCCAGCCTCCGGCCCGGCCCCTGGCCCGGACCCGCCCAGCCCGGCCCAGCCGGGCCCCGCCCGCCCGACCCAGCCCGGCCCAGCCCAGCCCGGCCCCGCCCCCCCCGCCCGGCCCGACCCTGCCCGGCCCGGCCCCGCCCGGCCCGGCCCCGCCCGGCCCGGCCCGGCCCAGCCGGCCCAGCCCGGTCCCGGCCCCCGGCCCGGGCCCGCCCCCCAGCCCGGCCCGGCCCGGCCCCTGGCCCGGACCCGCCCGGCCGCCCCCCCAGCCCGGCCCGGCTGGCCCGGCCCGCCCCGCTCGGCTTGGCCTCCCGGCCCCCCGGCCCCCGGCCCCCGGCCGGGCGACGCACCGCGCCGGGGGCCGCGGCCCGGTACGCCTTGCCGGTCACGGCACTAGGCTGCGGGCATGACCGAACCACGCGACCCCCAGACGCCGTTGCCGCCGCTGCCGGAGATGCCGACCGACTGGAAGCGCGCCCTGGCGGTGGTGGCCCACCCCGACGACCTGGAGTACGGCGCCGCCGCGGCGATCGCGCAGTGGACCGACGGCGGCCGCGAGGTGGTCTACGTCCTCGCCACGCGCGGCGAGGCCGGCATCGACACCGTCGCCCCGGCCGAGTGCGCCCCGCTGCGCGAGGCGGAGCAGCGGGCGAGCGCCGCCGTGGTCGGCGTGTCCGCGGTGGAGTTCCTCGACTACCGCGACGGCGTCGTCGAGTACGGCCTGGACCTGCGGCGCGACATCGCCGCGGCCATCCGGCGCCACCGCCCCGAGCTGGTCGTCACCATGAACCACCGCGACACCTGGGGCGGGCAGGCCGGCGGCGGCTTCTGGAACACCCCCGACCACAAGGCCGTCGGCCGGGCCACCCTGGACGCGGCTGCCGACGCGGGCAACCGGTGGATCTTCCCCGAGCTCGCCGAGCAGGGCCTGGAGCCGTGGAACGGCGTGCGCTGGGTCGCCGTGTCCGGGACGACCACCCCGACGCACGCGGTGGACGCCGGTCCCGGCATGGAGCGGGCGGTGAAGTCCCTCATGGAGCACAAGGCGTACATCGAGGTGCTGACGGACCAGGACCCCGAGGAGTACGTCCGCGGCTTCCTCGGCGGCTACGCCGAGCAGGCGGCCGCCAGGTTCGGCGGCCGTCCGGCCGTGCTGTTCGAGGTCTTCCCCCGGTGACCCCGCCCCCCTAGGCTGACGATCCGTCAGTTTGCGGCGCGGGCCGGGAGGTGCGGTACACGGTGATCGACACCATCGCCACCGACATCGCGGAGGGTGAGGAGCGCATCCGGCTGGAGGTCGCGGACGGCATCGCGGCCCTCACCTTGTGCCGGCCCGACCGGCTCAACGGCTGGAGCTGGGAGTCCACCCGCCAGCTCGGGCTGCTGGCCGACCGGATCCGCTTCGACCCGGCCGTGCGCGCGGTCCTGCTGCGGGCCGAGGGCCGTGCCTTCTGCGCGGGCATCGACGTGAAGGCCCCCGGCGGAGCCGTCACGGGCGCCTCCGCCGCCGAACGCACCCGCAACTACTACGAGGGCATCCGCTGGGTCCACGAGCGCTTCGCGGTGCTGACCCGGCTGCCCCAGCCGGTGGTGGCCGCCGTCCAGGGGTACTGTCTGGGCTTCGGCTTCGAGCTGGCCCTGATGGCCGATGTCCGGGTGGCGGCCGAGGACGCCGTCTTCGCCCTGCCCGAGGCGCAGCTGGGCGTGGCCGTGGACGCGGGCGGGGACCTGCGCATCGCCCGGGAGGCGGGCGCGGGCTGGGCCAAGTTCCTCGCCCTGACCGGCCGCCGGATCGACGCCCCGACCGCGGAACGGCTGAACCTGGTGCAACTGGTCGTCCCGGCAGCCGAACTGGACTCCGTCGCCCGCTCCCTGGCCGCGGAGATCGCGGCGAACGCCCCGCTCGCCGTGCAGGGCATCAAACGCGCCGTCGACGCCTACGCAGACGCCGCCCTGCCCGCGGCCCTCGACCGGGTCGCCATGACCGCGGCGCTGACCCTCACCTCGGAGGACTGCCGCGAGGGCTACGGCGCGAAGGCGGCCCGCCGCGCACCGGACTTCAACGGGACCTGACCGCCTGCCCGACGCGGGGGGGCCGGGCCCGACACGGTCCGCGCGGGGCGCCTCAGCCGGTGAACGGCCCCCGCCCCAGCTGCTCGCGCACCGGGACCACGTCCGTGCCGACCAGCGTCCGGCGCTGCCAGTTCGCCCCGTCCACCACCAGGGTGTGCCCGGTGACGAACCGGGCGTACGGCGAGGCCAGGAAGGTGGCGGCCCAGCCCAGTTCGTGCGGTTCCCCGACCCGCAACGCGGGCTGGCGCCCGTCCCTGCTGCCCGGCGCGGCGCGCGCCAGGCCGTCCTGGATGTCCTCGGTCATGTCGGGGTGCGGGAACAGTCCGGGGACGAGCCCGTTGATCTGGATGCCGTACGGGCCCCACTCCACGGCGAGCGTCTCCACCAGGCTCTTCACCCCGGCCTTGGCCGCCGCGCTGTGGGCGAAGCCGGGCCCGCCCGTCCAGGCGTACGAGGCGCCGATGTTCACGATCGAGCCGGGGGTGCCCGCGGCGAGGTGGCGGCGGCCGAACTCGCGGGTCATGAACCAGGTGCCGGTCAGGGTGATGTCGACGACCGCCCGCCAGCCGTTGGGCGAGAGGTCCTCCGCCGGGCAGGGGAAGTTGGCGGCCGCGTTGTTGACGAGGACGTCCGGCAGGGCGAGCGCCGCCGCGGCGGCGTCGAAGACCTCCGCGACCCGCTCCGGGTCCCGGATGTCGCAGACGGCCGCCGCCACCCTGCCCGCCCCCGGGACGGCCGCCAGCTCGCCCCGGGCCGCCTCCAGCTGCCCGGCCCGCCGGCCGGCGATCACCAGGTCGGCGCCGAGCCGGGCGAACTCCGCGGCGATGGCCTTGCCCAGGCCGGTGCCCCCGCCCGTCACCAGCACCACCTGTCCGGCGTACGTACCGGGGGGCAGGGCGGCCGCGCCGGGCGGGGGCGGCGCGGGCAGGCCGCGCAGGATCTCGTCCGTCATGGGGGCATCGATAGCGTGCGGGCGCGCAGATCGCCAGGCCCGCGACGGACCGACGGGGTTCCCAGGACGGCAAGCGACCGCTTAGTATGCCCGCGAAGTGTGGTTCCTCGACGGCGGCTGGAGGCCCCCGGATGCAGGCATGGCGCGTACACACCCCCGGCGAACCCCGCGAGGCCATGCGCCTCGAAGAGGTTCCCGAACCGGTGCCCGGCGAGGGTGAGGTGAGGCTCAAGGTACTCGCCGCCAACGTCAACTTCCCCGACGCGCTGCTCGTGCGCGGCCAGTACCAGATCCGGCCGCCGCTGCCCTTCACCCCCGGCGTGGAGGTCTGCGGCGAGACGGAGGACGGCCGCCGCGTCATCGCGAACCCGAGCCTGCCGCACGGCGGCTTCGCCGAGTACGTCACCGCGCCCGCCCGCGCCCTGCTGCCCGCCCCGGACGCCCTGGACGACGCCGAGGCCGCGGCCCTGCACATCGGGTACCAGACCGGCTGGTTCGGCCTGCACCGCCGGGCCCGCCTCCAGCCCGGCGAGACCCTCCTCGTCCACGCCGCCGCCGGCGGGGTGGGCAGCGCCGCCGTCCAGCTCGGCAAGGCCGCCGGAGCCACCGTCATCGGGGTGGTCGGCGGCAAGGCCAAGGCCCGCACCGCCGAGGAGCTCGGCTGCGACCTGGTGATCGACCGCACGGCCGAGGACCTCGTCGCCCGGGTCAAGGAGTTCACCGGCGGGCGGGGCGCCGACGTGGTCTACGACCCCGTCGGGGGCGATGCCTACGCCGCCTCCGCGAAGTGCGTGGCCTTCGAGGGGCGGATCGTGGTCGTCGGTTTCGCCAGCGGCACCGTCCCCGCCCCCGCCCTCAACCACGCCCTCGTCAAGAACTACGCCGTCCTCGGCCTGCACTGGGGCCTGTACGCCGCCAAGGAGCCCGCCGCCATCGCCGCCTGCCACACCGAACTCACCCGCCTCGCCACCGAGGGCGCCATCACACCGCTCGTCAGCGAGCGGGTCCCGCTCGCCGCGGCCGCCGACGCCGTACAGCGCCTCGCCGACGGCACCACCACCGGCCGCCTGGTCGTCGTACCGGCGCTGGACGGAGGCACCCGATGACCGTCACCGCCGAGGACCTGAGCCGCCGCGTACGGGACCTGCTCGCCGCGCACCCGCCCGCCGGCACCGCCCGCGAGGCTTTCCTCCAGGCCCGGTTCGACGCCGGCCTGGCCTGGGTGCACTACCCCGAAGGACTCGGAGGCCTCGGCGCCCCCCGCTCGCTGCAGGCCGTCGTCGACACCGCACTGGAAGCCGCCGCAGCCCCGGACAACGACCCCCGCCGCATCGGCATCGGCCTCGGCATGGCCGCGCCCACCATCCTGGCGTACGGCACCGAGGAGCAGAAGCAGCGCTTCCTGCGGCCCCTGTGGACGGGGGAGGAGGTCTGGTGCCAGCTCTTCAGCGAACCCGGCGCCGGATCCGACCTCGCCGCGCTCGGCACCCGGGCCGTGCTCGACGAGACCACGGACGAGTGGGTGGTCGACGGCCAGAAGGTGTGGACCTCCAGCGCCCACACCGCCCGCTGGGCCATCCTCATCGCCCGCACCGATCCGGCCCTGCCCAAGCACCGCGGCATCACCTACTTCCTCTGCGACATGCACGCCCCCGGCGTCGAGGTCCGCCCGCTGCGCCAGATCACCGGCGAGGCCGAGTTCAACGAGGTGTTCCTCACCGGCGTCCGCATCCCCGACCGGCACCGCCTCGGCGCCGTCGGCCAGGGCTGGGAGGTGGCCCGCACCACCCTGATGAACGAACGCGTCTCCATCGGCGGCATGCGCATCCCGCGCGAAGGCGGCATGATCGCGCCGGTGGCCGCCACCTGGCGCGAACGGCCCGCACTGCGTACCCCCGCCCTCCACCAGCGGCTGCTGGAACTCTGGGTCGAGGCCGAGGTCGCCCGCCTGACGGGGGAGCGGCTGCGCCAGCAGCTCGCCGCCGGCGCACCCGGCCCCGAGGGCTCGGGCATGAAGCTCACCTTCGCCCGCCTCAACCAGGAGATCAGCGGACTGGAGGTGGAACTCCTCGGCGAGGAGGGCCTGCTGTACGAGGACTGGACCCTGCGCCGCCCCGAACTCGTCGACTTCACCGGACGCGACGCCGGCTACCGCTACCTGCGCGCCAAGGGCAACAGCATCGAGGGCGGCACCAGCGAAATCCTCCTCAACATCGTCGCCGAACGCGTCCTCGGCCTGCCCCCCGAGCCGCGCGACGACAAGGACCTCGCCTGGAAGGACCTGGCCCGATGACCCACTCGCCCGACCCGAGCGCCCCCCTCGACCTGCTCTACTCCGAGACCGAGGAGGAACTGCGCTCGGCCGTACGGTCCCTGCTCGCCGACCGCTGCGACGCCGCGACCGTCCTCACCCGGGCCGAGAGCGGACAGCCGCACGACCGCGCCCTGTGGCACACCCTGGCCGCCGGGATCGGCGCCGCGGGACTGCTGGTCCCCGAGAAGCTCGGCGGCCAGGGCGCAGGCCACCGGGAGGCGGCCGTGGTCCTCGAGGAACTCGGCCGGGCGGTGGCCCCGCTGCCCTACCTGACCAGTTCCGTCCTGGCGACGGAGATCCTGCTCGGCTGCGACACCGACGAGGCCGCCCCGCTGCTGCGGGAACTGGCTTCCGGCCGGCAGGTCTGCGCGCCGGCCCTGCCGCCGACCCTGGCGCCGGGCCACCCCCTGCCCGCGGCCGTGCGCGACGGCGGCGGCGGGGTGCTGACCGGCACCGTCGCCGCCGTGGCGGACGCCGAGGCCGCGGACGTCCTGCTCGTCCTCGCCGACACCGGCTTGTACGCCGTCCCCGCGGCGTCCGCCGCGCTGGTCCCGCTGGTGCCCCTCGACCTGACCCGCCCGCTCGCCCGGGTCACCCTCGACGCCGTCGCCGGGACCCGGCTCGCGGACCCGGCGACGGCCCGGGCCGCCGTGGCCGGCGCCCTGCTGTCCGCGGCCGGCCTGCTCGCCGCCGAACAGCTCGGCATCGCCGAGTGGTGCCTGACGCAGACCGTGGCGTACGTCCGCGACCGCCACCAGTTCAACCGGCCCGTGGGCTCCTTCCAGGCCCTCAAGCACCGCTTGGCGAGGCTGTGGCTCGACGTGGCCTCCGCCCGCGCCGCCTCCCGCGCGGCGGCCGACGCGCTGGCCACCGGCTCCCCCGACGCGCCGCTCGCGGTGGCCGTCGCCCAGGCCTACTGCTCGGGCGTTGCCGTGCGGGCCGCCGAGGAATGCGTCCAGCTGCACGGCGGCATCGGCATGACCTGGGAACACCCGGCCCACCTCTACCTGAAGCGGGCCAAGGCCGACTCCCTCGTTCTCGGAACGGCCGGCCACCACCGGTCCCTGGTCGCGGAGTTCGCGGAGCTCCCCGCCCCGTGACCGCCCCGCCCCGGGAGCAGGTGCGGCTGCCGGGGCGCCCCCGCGGCCCGGCTCCCGGACGGCAGCCGGGACCGGGCGCGGCCCCTCGGCCGGTCCGCCGCGGCCCGCGCCTGGCGGCCGGCCGGTGCGCGGGCGACGGCGCCTGCGGCAGGCCCGACGGGGCACCGGACTGCGGCGGGTCCCCGGCTCACGCGCCCCGCGCCGCAGACCCCGTACGCGCACCCGCAGGGGCGCCGCGCCCTGCCGCAACCCCCGCAAGGGTGACCTTCGCCCGCCGCGCCGCGTTAGACCCGTAGCCGCCGGCCGCCGAGCGAGGGAGACCGTATGTCCGCAGCACCAGCCGCCCCCCTGACCCGCCGCGCACTGCTGCGGTCGGCCTTCACCGCGGCCGTGCTCGCCGGTACGGCGGCTGCGTTGGCGCCCGTGCTGCGGGCCCGCCGGCCCCGCCAGACCCTCACCCCGGCGCCACTGGCGGAGGAGACCTACCGGGGCCGGCACCTCGCCGTCGACCAGGCGGGGGTGCGGATCGACGGCCGCCCGCTGCACGTCATGCGCCGGGCCGACGGCAGCTACCTGAGCGGGATCAACCACTTCCAGTCCTATCCGACACCGCTGGAGCTGGCCCGCGCCGCCGTCGACGAACTGGGCACCGCCCAGCTCGCGCCGGCCGCCCCGCACCACGGCTGAGGGGAGCACCGCCTTGTACACCCGGCAGAACCAGAAGGACCTGACCAGCGCCCAGAAGAAGCGGTTCACGGCGGCCGTGCTCGAACTCAAGCGCAACGGCACCTATGACCGGTTCGTGCGCACCCACGACACATTCTTCGTCCCCGACCGCGACCGCAAGCTCCGCGTCGGGCACATGTCCCCGTCCTTCTTCCCCTGGCACCGGCGCTACCTGCTGGAGTTCGAGCGGCAGTTGCAGGCCGTCGACCCGGGCGTCTCCATCCCGTACTGGGACTGGACCACCGACACCAGCCCGGTCTCCCCGCTGTGGGCCGACGACTTCCTCGGCGGCACCGGCCGCGCCGCGGACCGCAAGGTCATGACGGGCCCCTTCGCCTACGACCGGGGCAACTGGACCGTCACCGTCGGCGTGTCGGAGGCCCGCTTCCTCACCCGCAACCTGGGGCGGCCGCAGAACCCGATCTCCCTGCCCACCCCCGCCGAACTCCAGTGGGCGATCGACGACCCGGTCTACGACGTCTCACCCTGGGACTCCACCGCCACCGCCGGGGGCTTCCGCAACAAACTGGAGGGCTGGGCCGCGCCGAAGAGCGAGCGCTGGCGCAACCACAACAAGGTCCACCAGTGGATCGGCGGCCACATGACCGGCGGCACGGCGCCCAACGACCCGGCGTTCTGGCTGCACCACGCCTTCGTGGACCTGGTCTGGGACCGCTGGCAGCAGAAGCACCCCGGCTCCTCCTACCTGCCTGCCGCCCCCTTGCAGCCCGGCGACCTCCAGTGGGGCCGGGTGGTCGCCCTGGACGAGCCGATGCCCCCGTGGGACGTCACGCCCCGCGAACTCCTGGGACACCAGGGCGTCTACCGCTACGCATGACAGCCCCGGCCCGGCCGGATGCGGCCCGGGCCGGGGCGGTGGGCGCACGGGGAGGGCCCCCGCCCTGAGGGCGGGGGCCCTTCGACCGTCGTGCCGGCCGGAAGATCGAGGGGGTCAGTGACCGTAGCCCTCGGTGTGGTGCTGGTCGCCGCCCGAGGCGTTGACGCAGGTGTTGCCGAACGCCGGGTTCAGCAGGGCGATCACGTTGACGGTGTTGCCGCAGACGTTGACCGGGACGTGGACCGGAACCTGGAGCAGGTTGCCCGACAGGACACCGGGGGAGCCGACCGCCGCACCCTGCGCTCCGGCATCGGCGACGGCCAGACCCGCACCGGCGGCCATGGCGCTACCGGCGACAGCGGTGATGGCGACAGCCTTCGCGATACGCGACATCAAGATCTCCTCGAAAGGTATGGGGCGCCGCAGACTCTGCGGCATTTGACATGGCATACAACGCAGCGGTGGCCCAGGGGTCACGGCCCGTGGGCCTACCTGGTGACGGCGAACCGTACCGAGGCGAAGGACGGGCGCACCTGGGTGGAGGTTCCGGGCCGCACCACCTCCACCACCCGGCCGGTGCAGCCGGCCTCCCGGTAGAGGGTCGCGGTGCCGGTGGTCCGGTTCGTCACGGCCCGGGCCCCACCGCCCTCCGCCTCGACGCAGCCCCGAGGGGCGATGAGGCCGTGGACGCGGTCGTCCTGGCCCACGTACTGGAAGTCCGGCCCGGCCGCCGCCAGGGCCGGGCCGGCGGCGGCTGCCGGGACGGCCAGCAGAAGGAGGGGGCCCGAGCAGACCCGGAGGATGTTCCGTACGGTGTGGTGGCGCGGGGATCGCATGCCCGTCCAACCCGGCCGGGCCGGGGCGCGGTCACGCCTTGTCACCCGTTGGACGGCAGTGCGACCGGCGGGGCGGGGCGGACCCGGGCCCGCACACCAGGAGGACGCAGATGAGCGCAGCGGGCAGCACCCGGCCCCGGGTCAGGACCTCGTCCGGGGTGGTCGAGGGCCGCACCGGACCCGACGGGACCGCCGTCTTCCGGGGCATCCCGTACGCGGCCCCGCCGGTCGGCCCGCTCCGGTTCGCCGCGCCGGCGCCCCCGGCCGCCTGGGACGGCGTCCGCGATGCGGGGAGCTTCGGGCCCACCGCGCCGAAGGTCCCCTACCCGGAACCCTTCGCCTCCCTGCTGTCCGACCCGGTCGTCCCCGGGGACGACTGCCTGAACCTCAACGTGTGGACGCCCGATCCGGCGCCCGGCGCCGGGCTGCCCGTCATGGTGTGGATCCACGGCGGAGCCCTCACGCGCGGCTCCTCCGCCGTCCCCGTCTACGACGGCGCGGCCTTCGCCCGCGACGGGGTCGTGCTCGTCTCCTTCAACCACCGCCTCGGCGTCCTCGGGTACGGACTCTTCCCCGACGCCCCCGCCAACCGCGGCCTGCTGGACCAGATCGCCGCCCTGGAATGGGTCCGCGACAACATCGGCGCCTTCGGCGGCGATCCGGCGCGCGTGAGCGTCTTCGGCGAGTCCGCCGGGGCGATCAGCGTCGGCGCCCTGCTCGCCGCGCCGCGGGCCGCCGGGCTCTTCGCGCGTGCGGTCCTGCAGAGCGGCGCCCCGGAGGTGCTGACCCGTGACCGGGTCCGCACGATGGTCCGCCGGATGGCTTCGCTGCTCACGGTGGAGGCGACCGCCGAGGCCTTCACCGCCACCGCCCTGCCCGCCCTGCTCGCCGCCCAGGGCGCCGTGCTGCGCCGGTCGAACGCACTGATCGGCGGACCCGCCTTCGGACTGGTCACCGACCCGGACTCGCTGCCCGACGACCCGCTCCGCGCCCTCACCGCCCCGGACGCACCCGGGACGCCCGCCCCCTCGGCGAACGTGCCGCTGCTCCTGGGCTGGACGGCGCAGGAGCACCGGCTCTGGCTCGCCCCCACGGGCGCCGCGCGGATGCTGGACCGGCTGGGCCCGCTCGCCGTCTCCCTGGCCCGCCTGCGCAGCGGCAAGGACCGCACCGCGGTACGGGCGCTGCGCGCGGGCCTGCCCGAAGCCGGCGCGGCCGAGGTCGTCGGCAACCTGCTCGCCGACCGGCTGCTGCGCGACCCGCTGCGCCTGCTGGCGGGCGCGGGGCGGGCGGCGCCGAGCTTCGTCTACGAGTTCGGCTGGCCCTCCGGCATCCCGGGGCTCGGCGCCTGCCACGCCCTGGAGATCGGCTTCGTCTTCGACACCCTGGCCGTCCCGGAGTCCGCCTGGCTGGCGGGACCGGACGCCCCGCAGGCGCTGGCCGACGAGATGCACGCGGCGTGGGTGGCCTTCGCCGTGACGGGGGACCCGGGGTGGGCCCCCTGGACGGGCAACGGCCCGCCGAAGGGGTTCGGCGGGCCGGAGCGGGTCCAGGAGCAGGTGCGGGCGGCGCCGGCTACTCCACGGGTCCTTCCATGACCTTGCTGATGAACTGGATGGGGCCCTCGGCCATGTTGGGCACGTAGGTCTTGGCGTTGTGCTGGCCGCCCTTGATCACCCGCAGGTCGGTGTGGATCGGCCCCTTGTTGCCGAAGGTGGCGATGAACTTCTGCACGTCCGGCAGGGTCTTCTTGTTGTTCTCGCTGTCGCCGACCTGGAAGGCGAGGTAGACGTCCGGCCCCTTCTTGTCGATCAGCTGCTTCGCGAGGAGCTCCGGGTTGTTCTCGGCCTTCTCCTGGTCGTGGCCCTTCCACAGGGAGGAGTCCGGGACGATGTCCGGGCCGGAGGCGATCACGGCCTTGAACTTGTCCGGGTGCTTGAGCACGGCCTTCAGACCGGCGAAGCCACCCGTGGAGGAGCCCATGAAGGCCCAGCCGTCACGGGACTTGACCGTGCGGAAGTTCGCCTTCATGAGGTCCGGGACGTCCTCGGTCAGCCAGGTGCCCATCTTGGGCTGGCCGGGGATGTCTGAGCCGTCCCAGTAGACGCCCTTGTCGTCCGGCGCCGGGTTGAGCACCGGCATGGCCAGGATGAACGGCTTGCTCTTGCCCTCGGCGTACCACTTGCCGATGCTGCTCTGCAGGCCGAGGTCGGTGCCCATCCAGTAGTTGTTGGGGAAGCCGGCGCCGCCCGGCAGGGCGATCAGGACGGGGAAGCCGCTCTTGGCGAACTCCGGATCGTTGTACTCCTTCGGGGCCCAGACCCACACCTTGCCCTTGAATCCGGACTTCTTGCCGTCCAGCGTGGTGACGGCGACGTGCGTGCCGTCGGGCAGCGTCGAGGCGTTCTTGAACTCGGCCGCCGGACCCGTGGGCATCAGCATCTTGGAGTTGGCCGGTTGCTGCGGCGTCTCACCGGGCTTGCCCCCGCTGCCTGCGGGCGGCTTCCCGAAGGACACGGCGGCGCCCTTGTCGGTGAAGGGGGGTATCTCGTAGTGCTGCATCACGAGCGCGCCGACGCCTGCCAGGGCGAGCACGGACGCGCCGGCGATCACCCAGCGGCGCACCCTGGACCGGCGCCGCGGCGCGGGCCCGGGCGGCTCCTCCCCGTACCCGGGGTCTGCGTACCGGGCGTCCCCGTACCGGGCACCCTCCTCGTACGGGGGCTCCTGTCCGTACGGGGGCTCCTGTCCGTGGGGCGGCCGGGGCGCGCCGTGGGACCGGCCGCCGTAGGGCGGCTGTGGCTGCGGTCCTTCCGGCCGGTACGGCTGGTACGGCTGCCCGTCGGGTGCATGGGACATGTGCGGTGGCTCTCCGGCTGGTGCTGCCCCGGTGGGGCGGGTGGTCTCGGGGTGTGATCCTTCCGTTCGAAGGATGAACGAAAGCAGGCCCCGGTTCCCCATTTTTCCTTTTTTTGGGACGGCGACGGTACCGAGCGGTCCGTGCCCGGTATGCCGAGGCCCCCGGGCCGGTCGGTCCTCGGCGGAGGACCACCGGCACGGGGGCCGTGGCAGGGCAGGAGCCGCAGGCGGCGGCTCAGGCGGGGATCAGGGCCCGCCGGCGCCGCTTGCGCTGCACGGAGCCCGCCAGCCGCAGCTCGATGACCGAGCGTACGGCCGGCCACTCCTCGTCGAGGATCGAGTAGAAGGCGGTACTGCGCACCGCGCCGTCCAGGCCGCGCGAATGGGCCCGGCGGACCCCTTCGCTGGTGAAGCCCAGCCGCTCCAGCGCGGCCCGGGACCGGCCGTTGCGGGCGTCCGCGCGCAGCGAGATGCGGCGCACCCCCCAGGTGTCGAAGGCGTGGCGCAGCATGAGCAGCTTCGCCTCGGTGTTGATGCCGGTGCCCTGGGCGCTCGGGGACAGCCAGGTGTTGCCGATCTCGGCGGCATCGGGGATCGCCGTGGCCGGGTCGCCGAACGGGACCCCCGGCACGGCGGGCCACACCAGCGGCCCCTGCCAGTAGTCGAGTTCCAGGAACCGGGTCGAACCGACGACCCGCCCGTCGGTGGCCCTGACCACCGCGAACGGGAGGGATCGACCCGCCGCCTGATCGGCGAGGGCACGGTCGATGTACTCGTGGGACGCCTGCACGCCGTGGGGTACGGGGGTGAAGGCGTAAGTCGTACGATCCTCGGCCCCGGCCACGGCCAGAGCCTCGGTGTGGTGGGGGGCGAGGGGCTCAAGCCGCACGCTGCGGCCGGCGAGGAGTACGGGTACGGGCACGGAGCCTTCGGTCCTTCTGGGCGGTGGGGTGGTTGCACAGTCTGCGTTTCTGACGTCGCCCCCCGTGCAAAACACGGGTGAAAGGCAACAGGCGGTCAGGTGAACGCGGGTGGCTCAATGTAGCCCCTCGGGGTCCTCCGATGAAGCCCCCGTCTGGCCATGACGCGCCGCTGTTTTCCGACGGCTCGGGCGCCTGCGGCGGAGCGCCCTCCGGCAGCGTCCCCACGCATCCGTCCGAGCGGCCGGCACGGGGTCCCCGGACGACCGCACCCGCCCGGACCGCGGTCCGATACACCCCCTGTGACCTGCGCACATGCCGGGAAGGGCCGGCGCGGTCCGGAACGCGGGCGCCGGCTGTTCCCAGGGGCGGACCCGCCGTCCCGGCCGACCGCCCGGGAATCGAACAGGGGGCCGTCGGCGGTGTGTCCGGGGCCGGGTGGGCCGCCGTGCGGACGCGGTTGCGCCACCCGGGTCCGCAACGGGCGGCGACGCAGTCGCCCGAGCGCCGGTTCGGGGCCTTTCGGCGGCCCCCGCGAGGCCAACGGCACCCCGGCCGGGGCGCGGGGGCGTGTCAGTCTGTCTGCAGGGTGGTGCGCAGCCGGTAGCGGTCCCCGCTGTACTCCACCGTCGACAGCAGCAGCGGCCGCTGGTCGCGGGTGAACACGGTCTGGTCGAGAAGGAGCACGGGCGCGCCCGGCGCGATTCCCAGGTGGCCGGCGAGCGTCTCGTCCGCGGTGCGCGCCTCGATGGTGGCCTCCGCCCGGTCGGGCTCGACGCCCCAGCGGCGCAGCTCCGTGAAGAGGGAGGCCTCGCGGAAGTCGGTCCGCATCAGGTCGGGGGCGAGCTGGGCGACGACCAGGGTGCGGTCCAGGGCGATCCGTACGTCGTTGAGCAGCCGTACCCGCTCCAGCCGCACCAGCGGGGTCCCGGCGGGCACGCCGAGACGGTCGGCGTCGTCGAGTGAGGCGGTGACGGTGTCGTGGCGCAGCACGACCGAACCGGCCCGCATGTGCTTGCGGCGGGCCGTGGCGGTGAAGGACTCCAGGTCCTTGGGCCAGTCCCGGGCGGGAGCCGGCGCAGCGGGCGCGAACACGAACCAGCCGCGGCCGTGGGAGGCGGTGACCAGGCCGCGCTCGACCAGGTGCGCGAGGGCCCGGCGCAGGGTGACCCGCGAGACGTCGAGCCGGGTGCACAGCTCGCGTTCGGGCGGGAGGCGGCTGCCCTCGGTGAGGCCGCGGCGGGCGATCTCCTCGCGGATCCGGTCGGCGGCCTGCGACCAGAGCGGATCGGCGCCCCGGTCGGCGGTGACGGCGGAGGGGGCGGGCGTGGAGTCGTCGGTCATGGCCGAAACCATACCACTGCTTACCACTCGATGAGGTCGAATGGCCTGTGCAGTAGGGGCCAAGGCCATCGATCGGGAGGCATCGGCAAGACCACATAGAACCACAATTGACCAATAAGAGACCTCTCAGTACCTTCGAATCCATCACCACCCCCCCGCTCGACGAGGAGTCCCGACATGAGTACGGCCACCGCCCCGGCCCCGGCGAGGAAACCGGCCCGGATCATGCCGGTCCTGCAGCGCATCGGCCGCAGCCTCATGCTGCCCGTGGCCACGCTCCCGGCCGCCGCCCTCCTCAAGCGGCTCGGCGGCGACGACCTGCTGGGCCGGGAGAACTTCCCGGAGGTCATCCGCAAGCTCGCGATGGTCCTGGACGCGGCCGGCGAAGCGGTGTTCGCCAACCTCCCCCTCCTCTTCGCCATCGGTGTGGCCATCGGCTTCGCCAAGAAGGCCGACGGCTCCACGGCCCTGTCGGCGGCGGTGGGCTACCTCGTCTTCAAGGCCGTCCTCGCCAGCCCCGCCTTCCCCAAGGGCGTGGACGGCGAACCCCTGGACGCCAAGGTGCTCGGCGGCATCGTGATGGGCCTCGTCGCCGCCCTCCTCTACCAGCGCTTCAGCCGGACCAAGCTGCCGGACTGGCTCGGTTTCTTCGGCGGCCGCCGACTGGTACCCATCCTCAGCGCCTTCGCGGGCGTCCTCGCCGGAGTGGTATGCGGAGTGGTATGGCCGACCGTCGGCTCCTGGTTCTTCCACTTCGGTGAGTGGCTGGTCGGCACCGGCGCATGGGGCGCGGGCATCTTCGGACTCGTCGTCCGGGCCCGCATCCCGATCGGGATGCACCACTTCTTCTCGTTCTTCCCCTGGTTCGAGGCCGGCACCTTCGTCAACCCGGCCACCGGCGCCGAGGTCCACGGGGACATCCACCGCTTCCTCGCCGGAGACCCGACCGCGGGCCAGTTCATGACCGGCGGCTTCCCCATCTACATGTTCGCGCTCCCGGCCGCCGCCATGGCCATCGCCCACACCGCCCGACCCGAGAACCGCACCATGATCAAGGGCATGATGATCTCGGTTGCCCTGACCTCCTTCGTCACGGGCGTGACCGAGCCCATCGAGTTCGCCTTCATGTTCGTGGCCCCGGTGCTCTACGCCATCCACGCCGTCCTGTTCGGCGTCTCGATGGCCCTCTGCTACGCCCTCGGGATCCGCGACGGGTTCGGCTTCTCCTCCGGCGCGATCGACTACGTCGTCAACTTCGGCATCGCCACCAAGCCGCTGCTGCTCATACCGATCGGCCTGGCCTTCGCCGCCCTCTACTACGTGATCTTCCGCTTCGCCATCGTCAGGTTCGACCTGCCGACCCCGGGACGCGAACGCGATCCCGAGAGCGGGGCCGCCAAGGCCGACAGCACCCCGTAGGAAGCGGCCTGCCGCTCCCGCCCCCGCACCGAAGCCCCACCGCACCGACAACGAGGAACGACCATGTCCGGATCCCGCATCACCTTCCTCCAGGGCCAGGCCGCCCAGGGCGCCGCGCTCGCCCGGATCGCCGCCCGCGTCCGCAGCCGGCTCGACTCCCCGCAGCTGGCCGCCCTGCACACCGCCCGCCGACCGCTGTTCACCGGCATCGGGGCCTCGTACGCGGCCCTGGCCGTCCCCGTACAGCAGCTGCGCGAGGCGGGGATCGTCACGCAGCGGGTGCTGTCCAGCGAGATCGAGACCGGCACCGCCGGCTTCGACACCGACTGCCTGATCGCCGTGTCCCAGGGCGGCCGCAGCTCCGAGACCCTCGCCGCCTTCCAGTGCGCGGCCCCCGGCATCACCAAGACCGCGCTCCTCAACGTCGTGCCCTCGCCACTGGGCGACCTCGCCGACCTGGTCGTGGACCTCGGCAACGAGTCCGACTCGTACGCCTCCACCATCGGCTACACCGGCACCCTCGTCGCCCTCGACCTGATCGCGGGCGCCCTGGCCGGACGCCAGGGCGACCCCTGGGACCGGATCGCCGAACAGACCACTGCGGTCCACCGGCAGGCCGCCGAGGTGGTCGCGGGTCTGCGCGTGCGCGGCGCCCGCTGCATCGCCTCCGACGGGGTGGCGGCCGGTGCGTCCCGGGCCTCCGCCGAGGAGGGGGCCCTGCTGCTGCGCGAGGTGGTGCGGATGACGGCGGCCGCCTCGGCCACGCGCAACTACCTGCACGGAGAGATGGAGTCGGCCGGCAACACCCTCCACCTCGTGTACGGCGACGGCCGCGAGATCGAACTGGCCCGCTCGCTCGCCGCTGCAGGCCATCTGACCCTGCTGATCACCGCGGTCGACGTGGAGGTCGCCGAGAACCTGTTCGTGGTCCGCCTGCCGCAGGTGGCCGACGCCGTCCGCGTCGTCCTGGAGACGGTCGTCCTGCAGGAGCTGGTGGCCCAGCTCAGCGAGGAGCGGGGCGTGCCGATCGAGTCCTTCGTCTTCGCCAACGACGACACCAAGGAAGGCGGACTGGACATGTCCGACTTCGAGGTGTCCGCCTACTCCCCGGCGGCCGCCGGCTGAGCCCCGGACTCCACCCGTCCGTCCCCGGCTGAGACCATCCGGGGATGGACGAGGTACTGCGCACCCTGGCCGCGGTGGGCCCCTTCTTCGCCGTTGCGTACGGGAAGGAGCCGCCCGGCCCCGGCTTCCGGCCGCTGGACGGGCTGTACGGGGAGGGGCTCGGCCCGTACGTGGCCGAGGTCGGCCGGCGGATCGGCACCGGACCGGACCGGGTGGCCGCCTCGACGGCGCACCTGGGGATCGCCTCGCGGCTCTGGTCGATCGGGCTGGGCTGCGCGGCCCTCGGCGGGCGGGTGCCGGACCTGGATCCCGGGCGCATCCGGTGGCGGCTGCCGGCGGCGGGCTCGCTGGAACTGTGGCTCCCCGAACCGGTGGCCCTGCCCGCCGAGGCGCTGGGCGGGACCGTCCTCGGCCACCTCGCCGTGCTCGACACCGGGCTGCGGAAGAGGTTCGGGGTCTCGCCGAAGGTGCTGCGCGGCAATGCCGCGTCCGGGCTCGTCGGGGCACTGCGGGTGCTGACCGACCGGGTCGAGGGGGACGCGGCGGTGCGCGCGGCGGCCGCCCTGCTCACCGGCGGCGGCCCGCTGGCCGGCGCCGGCACCTTCGTCCACGAACCGGGCCTGGGGGTCGCCTTCGTACGGCGCAGCTGCTGCCTCTACTACCGGGTCCCCGGGGGCGGCCTGTGCGGGGACTGCGTGCTGCGGACCCGATGACGGCACAGGGCCACCGGGGAGAGGTCCTTCCCGGTGGCCCTGGCGTGGTGCGGTGGCGGCTAGAAGGTCAGGTTCCAGGAGTCGATCTTCCCGGTGTCGCCGCCCGCGTTGTCGTTCACGCGGAGCTTCCAGGTGCCGTTGGCGACCTCGGAGGAGGCGTTGACGGTGAAGACCTGGCTGATGTTGTCGGCGCTGCCGCCGGCCCGGTTGTGCACGGTGTACACCGAGCCGTCCGGGGCGACGAGGTCGACCTTCAGGTCGCCGATGTAGGTGTGCACGATGTTCACACCCACCTTGAGGGTGGCCGGGGCGTTGCCGCTCACCCCGCTGACGGTCAGGGGGCTCTCCACCGTGGTGTTGTCGCCGATGGCGACGTCACCGGTGTTCTCGAAGAACTTGCCGGGAGGAGGGGTCGCGCCGACGGCCTTCAGGGCGTCGACCTGGCCCTCGCCGAAGAAGCCGTTCTTGGCGGTGGTGCCCTTGCAGCGGCTGTCCGAGGGGCAGGCGACGTCGTTGGCCTGGGTGGCCAGCTTGTCGCGCAGCTGCGCCGGGGTGATGCCCGGGTTGGTGCTGGCCAGCAGCGCGGCCACGCCGGCCACGTGCGGGGAGGCCATCGAGGTGCCGCTCATGGTGCCGTACTTGCCGCCCGGCTGGGTGCTGTAGATGCCGGTGGCGTCGCCGCCGGGGGCCGTGACGTCGACGACGTTCAGGCCGTAGTTGGAGTAGGACGCCTTGGCGGTGGTGCCCATGGCCGAAACCGTGACCACGCCCGGGAGCTCGGTCGGGATGTCCAGGCAGGCGTTGGTGATGGTGCGGGTGACCGGGGTCGAGTCGTTCGGGCTCTCGGTGTCGGTCGTCTTGTTGGCCAGGTCGATGTTGGAGTTGCCGGCCGCCGCGACCTGGAGCGAGCCCTTGCTCTCCGCGTACTCCTGGGCGCGCTTGACGCCCTCGATGATCGCGGCCTGGTCGGCGTTGTCCGGGCAGTTGAACTGCCACGGGTCGGTGTAGTAGCTGTTGTTGGTGACCTTGAAGCCGTGGTCGCCGGCCCACATGAACCCGCAGACGGTGTTCTCGGCGAAGAACAGCGAGGAGCCGGGCTCCGCGATGCGCACCGAGGAGATCTTCACGCCCGGGGCCACACCGATGACGCCCTTGCCGTTCTTGGCGGCGGCGACCGTACCGGCCACGTGGGTGCCGTGGGTGCCCACGTCCCGCCAGGAACCGGTGCGGGTGTCGGCCTTGCCGTAGGCGCAGGACGCGGAGTCCGCCGCGTTGAAGTTCGGCGCCAGGTCCTGGTGCTGGTCGTCCACCCCGGTGTCCAGGATGCCGACCTTCACGGAGGCGGACCCGGTGGTGACGGCCCAGGCCTGGTCGGCCTTGATCTGCGTCATGTCGGCGCGGACCGGCTCGCCCGAAGGCGTCGTGGACTGCGCCGGGTTGGCGGGCAGCGCCGGGTTGTAGGCGTCCGCCGGGACGTCGGAGGTACGGGTGGCGCCGACCTGCTGGACGCCGCTGACGCCGCGCAGGGTGGCGGCGAAGGAGGCGGACGCCGAGTGGGCGACGATCACGCCGATCGCATCGTAGTGCGCGAAGACGGTGCCGCCGTTGGCGGTGACGGCCGAGCGCACCGCCGTGCTGTCACCGGGGGCGGTGATCACGAGGTAGGCGCGGGTACCGGCGGCCCAGGCCGCGCTCGGGGAGGCCGGCGCCGCTGCCTGCGGCGCGGGAGCCGGGGCCGGGGCGGCGGGGGCGACCGGGGCGGTGCCGGCGAGTGCGGCGGGGGCCCCGAAGGCCAGTGCAGCGCCCAGTGCGGCGGCCAGCACCAGGCTTCTGCGAGGTCGGCTGGATATGTGGGGTATCAATGCGTCCTCCGAATGACCCGGCAGGTCGCACCTACCGGGCCGTACGAAACGAGTGGTGGACGCAAGATGTCAGACGCATGCCCCGGTGCGGAAGTACCTTTTGCCACACGGGGGTTCGTTTATCGGTGGCGGGTAACCGAGTATGGGTGAGATGTGCGGTTGTGCCGGGTCCGGCCGGGCTGGGCACCGTGGGGGCGAGCCCGGCCCGGCCGCCCCGTGCGGGCGTTCCGGTCAGACCGGCACGCCGTCCTTGTCGCCGTGCGGCTGGACCGGTACGGCGTCCTTCCCGGCGCCGCCGCCCGGGGCGCCGGCCTCGCCGGAAGCGGCTGCGTGGACGTCGTCGACCAGCGTGGTCTCGTCGAACGGCAGTCGTCCTGCGAGGACTTCGGCCGCCCGCTGGTGGTCGAACTCCTTCGTCCAGGTCCCGATCAGCACGGTTGCGACCGCATTGCCCGCGAAGTTGGTCAGGGCTCGGGCCTCGCTCATGAACCGGTCGATCCCCACGATCAGGCCGACCCCGTCCACCAGTTCCGGCCGGTGGGACTGGAGCCCGCCCGCGAGGGTGGCCAGTCCGGCGCCCGTCACCCCGGCGGCGCCCTTCGAGGCGATGACCATGAAGAGCAGCAGCGAGATCTGCTCGCCCAGCGCGAGGGGCTTGCCCATCGCCTCCGCGATGAACAGCGAGGACATCGTGAGGTAGATCGCGGTCCCGTCCAGATTGAAGGAGTACCCGGTCGGCACCGTGATGCCGGTGACCGGCCGCGACACCCCGAGGTGCTCCATCTTCGCGATCAGCCGCGGCAGCGCGGACTCCGACGAGGACGTGGACAGGATGAGCAGGAACTCCCGGCCCAGGTAGCGCAGCAGCGCGAACACACTGACGCCCGTACACACCCGCAGCAGCGTGCCCAGGACCACGAACACGAACAGCAGGCACGTCGTGTAGAAGCCGATCATGATCACGGCCAGGGACTTCAGCGCGTCCATGCCGGTGGCCCCGACCACCGCCGCGATGGCCCCGAAGGCACCCACCGGCGCCGCCCACATGATCATCGCCAGGATGCGGAACACCAGCTTCTGCACATGCCCGATCCCGCGCAGCAGCGGCTCGCCGGCCCGGCCCATGGCCTGCAGCGCAAACCCCGACAGCAGCGCGACCAGGAGCGTCTGGAGCACCTCGCCCCCGGTGAAGGCCGACACCAGCGTGGTCGGGATGACCCCGAGCAGGAACTCCGAGGTGCTCTCGGCCCCGCCCGCCTCGGCCTGCGCCTCGCCCGCACTGCGCGCCGCCTCGGTCAGGTGCAGGCCGCTCCCCGGCTCCAGCAGATTGCCGACCAGCAGGCCGATGGCCAGCGCGACCGTCGACATCACCATGAAGTAGCCGAGGGCGAGCCCGCCCACCGCCCCCACCTTGGCGGCCTTGCGGACCGAGCCGATGCCCAGCACGATCGTGCAGAAGATCACGGGCGAGATCATCATCTTGATGAGGTTCACGAAGCCGGTGCCCAACGGCTTGAGCTCCACGGCCACGCCGGGGGCGGCGAAGCCGACGGCGATGCCGAGCAGCACCGCGGCGATCACCGCGATGTAGAGATAGTGCGTTCTGTCGCGCCTGGCGGCCACGATGCCTCCTGGTGGTGAATACGTCCCGGGAGGACCATCACCCGCAGCTGTGACCCCGGTCACCCTTGCGTTCATTGAGTTCACGGCCCGGTGCACACTGAGCGCCATGTTCCGTTTGCCCCGTCCACCGCGCAGCCTCGCCGGCCAGCTCTTCGCCATGCAGGTACTGCTGGTCGCCGTCGTCGTCGCCGGCTGCGCCGTCTTCGCGTACGCGACCGCCCGCGGCCAGGCCGAGGACGCCGCCCGCCGCCAGGCCGGGGCCGTGGCCCGGGCGGTCGCCGACTCCCCGTCGGTCCAGCAGGCCGTACGGGAGGCCGCCCGCGGAACCGACGCCTCGGCCGCGCTCCAGCCGTACGCGGAGCGGGTGCGCGTGGACTCGGGGGTGGACTTCGTCACGATCATGGACGCGACCGGCCGGCGCTGGACCCATCCCGACCCGCGCCGGATCGGCGAACCGTTCCTGGGCAACACCGCGCCCGCCCTGCGCGGCGAGACCTTCAGCGAGACCTACACCGGCACCCTCGGCCCCTCGATCCGGGTGGTCACCCCGGTCACCGACGGGGGCCGCGTCGTCGCCATGGTCAGCGCGGGCATCACGGTCCGCGCGATCAGTGCCCGGCTCGCCGCGCAGCTCTCCGCCCTGGCCTGGGTCGCGGCCGGCGCCCTCGCTCTCGGCGGCCTGGGCACGTACGTGGTCAATGCACGGCTGCGACGCCACACCCACGGCATGAACGCGGCCGAGCTCAGCCGGATGTACGACTACCACCAGGCGGCCCTGCACGGGGTGCGCGAGGGACTGCTGATGCTCGACGGGCACCGCAGGATCACGCTGATCAACGACGCCGGACGCGAACTGCTCGGCCTGCGGGGCCCGATGACCGGGACCCCGGTGGCCGAGCTGGGCCTCCCCGCCCCGCTCACCGGCGCCCTGCTCGCCGACCGGCCCCGTACCGACGAGGTGCACCTGACCGCGGACCGGGTCCTCGTCGTCAGCAGCTCGCCCGTCGCGGGCGGCGGCCGCCGCGGCACCGTGGTAACCCTCCGGGATCACACCGAACTGCAGGTGCTCACGGGCGAGTTGGACAACGAGCGCGGATTCACCGAGGCCCTGCGCTCCCAGGCGCACGAGGCGGCCAACCGGCTGCACACCATGGTCTCCCTCATCGAACTCGGCCGAGCCCAGGAGGCCGTGGACTTCGCGACCGCCGAACTGGAGCTCGCCCAGGCCCTCACCGACGAGGTGATCACCGCCGTCGGCGAGCCGGTCCTGGTGGCGCTCCTGCTCGGCAAGGCCGCCCAGGCCCACGAGCGGGGGGTGGAGCTGGTCGTGACCCGGGACAGCAGCGCCATCGACGGCGGCCCCGGCATCCCGCCCGCCCGCGACCTGGTGACCGTGCTCGGCAACCTCGTCGACAACGCCGTCGAGGCGCTCACCGGCGTCCCGGGAGCCCGGATCGCGGTGACGGTCCGGCCCGACGGGGACCAGTTGCTGCTGCGGGTCGCCGACAACGGCCCCGGGCTGCCCGAGGGCGCCGCCGCCGACGTCTTCCGGCGCGGCTGGTCGGGCAAGGGGGAGGGGCGGGGCCTCGGCCTCGCCCTGGTCCGCCAGGTGGCGCACCGGCACGGGGGCAGCGCGCACGCCGGGGCCGCGCCGGCCGGCGGGGCCGAGTTCACCGTACGGCTGCCCCTGGCCCGGGAGGTCGGCGCATGAGCGCGACGGGCGCTGCGGACCCGGCCGCGGTGCGGGTGCTGGTCGTCGAGGACGACCCCGTCGCCGCCGCCGCACACGCCCTGTACATCGGCCGGGTGCCCGGGTTCACCGCCGCCGGCGTCGTCCACTCCCTCGCCGAGGCCACCCGCGCCCTGGAACGGACCCGGGTGGACCTCCTGCTGCTCGACCTCGGCCTGCCCGACGGGCACGGGCTGCGCTTCGCCCGCGGGCTGCGGGCCGCCGGGCACCCCGTCGACGTGATCGTGGTGACCTCGGCCCGGGACCTCGCCGTGGTCCGCGAGAGCGTCTCCCTCGGCGTGGTCCAGTACGTGCTGAAGCCCTTCGCCTTCCCGACCCTGCGCGAACGCCTGCTGCGCTACGCCGAGTTCCGTGCGACGGCCGGCGAAGCGGCCGGGCAGGACGACGTGGACCGGGCGATGGCCGCCCTGCGGGCGCCCCGCCCGGCGGAGCTGCCGAAGGGGCTGAGCGCGCCGACCCTGGACCGGGTCGCCGCGCTGCTGCGGGGAACCGCCGAGGGGCTGACCGCAGCGGGGACGGCCGAGGCAGCCGGGATCTCCCGGATCACCGCCCGCCGCTACCTGGAGCACCTGGTGGACACCGGCCGGGCCGGCCGCACCCCCCGGTACGGCCAGGTCGGCCGCCCCGAACTGCACTACCGCTGGCTGCCGGAGGCCGCTGCGGCCGGTTCGGTGTCGAAGGTGTAGTGCTTGCGGTGGTCCAGCATGTCGGCCGGGGTCACGTCGTTCCACGGCCGCATCGTGTCGTGCAGGTCCACCACGTTCGCCGTGCCCGCGGCCGGGAGGTAGGGGGACTGCGGGTGCCGGGCCTGCCAGTCGGCCCACAGCTTGTCGATGAAGGCGTGGTGCATCCAGAACACCGGGTCGTTCGGGGAGACCCCGGTCGCCATCTGCCCGCCGACCCACACGTGCACCCGGTTGTGCAGGTTGGCGCCGCGCCAGCCCTCCAGGTGGTTGCGGAAGCTGTTCGAGGAGCTGTTCCACGGGGCCGTGTCGTAGACCGGCATCGCGAGGACGGAGTCCACCTCGGCCTTCGTCGGCAGCTGGGCGACGCCGGTGCCCAGGGCGCGCCGCAGGTAGGCCCGCCCGTCCACCCGCACGGCTATGTCCCACTTGCCCGTCGCGTGGGCGAACGGCCCGTCGAGGACCTGTCCGTCGCGCGCCCGCCCGGTGCCGCCGAGGAAGTCGGGGGCCCAGAGGGAGGAGCGGGCGGTGCGGTCCGTGGTCCAGTCCCAGTAGGGGATCGACACGCCCGCATCCACTTTCTGCAGCGCCGCCTCGAACTCCAGCAGGAAGCGGCGGTGCCAGGGGAGGAAGGAGGGAGAGCGGTGTCCGACCCGGTCGCCGGAATCGGTGTCGCTCATGATGAAGCCGTTGTGCGTGGTGACGAAGCGGTCGTAGCTGCCGGTGCGCTTGAGTTCCAGCAGGGCCGCGGTGAAGGCGCGCTTTTCCTCGGGGGTCAGCGCGGCCTGGTTCTTGCGGACGGTCATGCCGCGCCTCCGAACGGGACGAGGTCGGAGCCCTGGAGCTCGCGGACCGCGGCGCGGGCGAGCGAGGTGGGATCGGCGTAGGTCTCGTAGTGGTTGATCACGCTGATCCAACTGCCGTCGGCATTGCGCATGACGTGCAGCTCCTGGCCGTCTATCCGCACGGTGGGCAGGCCGGGGGAGTGGTGGCCGCCGTGGTGGCCGCCTCCCGTTCCGGGCGTGATCCGGATGCGGCGGCCCAGGTAGACCTCGTTGACGGTGTCCCCGGTGCCCGGGCCGGCGGCGCCGGCCGAGGGGTCGGGTGAAGTGCGCGGGGGACGGACGGCGGCGGTGGCTGCGGCGGCGGTGAGGCCGAGGGCGGTGAGTGCGCCGGCGGAGACCCCTAAGGCTTCGCGGCGGGTGATCCTGTTCATGGCCCGAGAGGTATCAGGGCGGCGCGGAGCGTCAGCCGGTATCTGGACATCTGCCGATAAGTTGCCGGTAGAACCAGTTAGATGATCTTCCCGTCCGGACCGGCTCCGGCGGCGCGGACGGGAAAATCTGTGGTGATCATCCTATGGAACGACAAACCTTGCGGTCGGGCGGGGTGGTTTATGGAGGGGGTCACACCCCGGAGACGGCCGGAAGCGGCGCACGGGCGCCCGCTCCGGGCCCGCGCGGACCCTTCGTCGGGTGCGCCGCGGGGCAGTGCCGGGTGCGCCGCGGGGTCGCGCCGGGGCGCCTTGCGGGGTCGCGTCGTGCCGGTCCGCCCCGCAGGTCCTTCCCCCATGAACGCCCGATTGTTCCCTATAGTCCCGGTATGGCTCTTCATGAGACGAAGGACGTCAGCGCGACCGACGCCGACACGGACGTGTTCGCGTCCGCGCTGAGCGGCCAGGTCCTCCCCAAGTACCGGATGCCGGACGACCACTCGCCGACCGAGGTCGTCTACGAGCTGCTCCACAACGAACTCCTCCTCGACGGCAACGCCGCCCAGAACCTGGCCACCTTCTGCACCACCTGGTCGGACGACGGCGTGCACCGCCTGATGAACGAGTGCCTCGACAAGAACATGATCGACAAGGACGAGTACCCGCAGACCGCCGAGATCGAGGCCCGCTGCGTCAACATCCTGGCCGACCTCTGGAACGCCCCGGCCGGCGCCAAGGCCGCCGGCTGCTCCACCACCGGCTCCAGCGAGGCCGCCATGCTCGGCGGGCTCGCCCTCAAGTGGCGCTGGCGCGCCCGCCGCCGCGCCGAGGGCCGCTCCACCGACCGGCCGAACCTGGTGTGCGGACCGGTCCAGGTCTGCTGGGAGAAGTTCGCCCGCTACTTCGACGTCGAGCTGCGCCAAGTCCCCCTGGAACCCGGCGCGACCGGCCTGCAGCCCCACCAGCTCTCCCGCCACGTCGACGAGAACACCATCGGGGTCGTCGCCATCCTCGGCGTCACCTACACCTGCGACTACGAGCCGGTCGCCGCCATCGCCGCCGAACTCGACCGCATCCAGGCCGAGCACGGCTGGGACGTCCCCATCCACGTCGACGGCGCGAGCGGCGCGTTCGTGGCACCCTTCCTCCACCCCGACGTGGAATGGGACTTCAGGCTGCCGCGGGTCGCCTCCGTCAACACCTCAGGGCACAAGTACGGGCTCGCCCCGCTCGGCGTCGGCTGGATCGTGTGGCGCACCGCCGACCTGCTGCCCGCCGACCTCGTCTTCGACGTGGACTACCTGGGCGGCGACATGCCCACCTTCGCCCTGAACTTCTCCCGCCCCGGCGGCGAGGTCATCGCCCAGTACTACCTCTTCCTGCGCCTCGGCCGGGGCGGCTACCGGCGCGTCCAGGAGGCCTGCGCCGAGACCGCCCGGTACCTGGCCGGGGAGATCGGCGCCATGGGCCCTTTCACCCTGCTGTACGACGGCCAGGGCGCCCTGCCCGCGGTGTCCTACACGCTCACCGACCCCGGCGGAGCCGGCTTCAGTCTCTACGACCTCTCCGACCGGCTGCGGATGCGCGGCTGGCAGGTGCCCTCGTACCCGCTGCCGGCCGACCGCCAGGAGACCGTCATCCAACGGGTGCTCATCCGGCACGGCGTGACGCGCGACCAGATCGCCCTGCTCGCCGACGACCTGCGCCAGGCGGTGGAGCACCTGCAGACCACGCCCCCGCCCGCCCCGGCAGCCACCCCCCGCTCCGGCTTCCACCACTGAGCCGCGCGCCGCACCCGTCCCGCCCGGCCGTCCGCCGCCCCCCCCGATGGAGGGAGGCGGCGGACGCCGTCAGCTCCGCGCGGCGACCCTCGGCACCCGCCCGGCCCGCGGCGTAGGCCAGTGCATGCCCAGCTCCGTCAGCGCCTCGATCCGCTCCGGAGCCAGGGTGCCCGCGCGGGAGCGCTGGTTCGCGATCCACGAACCGAGCCGCAGCTCCCGGTCGTCGACCCGTTCCACGTGCGTGCGCGGCACCCTGAGGTGCCGCTCCCGGGCCTGGAACCGTCGGGCGGCCTCCAGGTGCTCCGCCCAGGCGGCGGCATGAGCGCGGCGCGGCGGCGCTGCTCCCGCCCCGGCCGGCGGCCCCAGCCCCAGGGTGTGCTCCAACAGCCACCGCTGGGCCCACGACAGCCGTTCCCAGGAAGCCTGCTGACCGCGCACCCACGCCCCGAGGTCCTGCCCCTGCACCACCGTCTCGCCGGGGGCGGACGGCAGCCCGCCGCCCCCGTCCAGGTGGAGGCGGGTCAGGTGGAAGGCCCGCTGCCAGGCGATGTCCCAGGCCGGGCACCAGGAGGGGTCGATGGCGTCAAGGGCCTCCCGGCGCTCCGCGGACAGCGCTCCGGGCCCCTCGCGCCGCGCCGCCGCCCGCTGGTTCTTGACCCACACCCCGACCGGCGCCCCGCCCCAGGTGGCGTCCACCGGCGGCAGCAGATGGCCGTGCTGCGCCGCCCAGGACCGGGCCGCCGCCAGCCCTTCCTCGAAGGCCACGTCGAAGTGGCTCCACACCATCCCCAGTTCGTCGAGCTGCGCCACCCGCTCCCGGCCGAGCGCCCCCCGCCGGTAGGTACGCCGCGCGTCCGCGATCCACTGCCCGAGCGGGAACCCGGCCAGCCCGGCGGGCCGGCCCTCGCCCTCCGCCGGCACCTGGTACGCGAAGGGCACCTTCAGGTCCCCGGCCGCGGCGGCGTAGAGCCGCGCGGCCTCCACCCCGCGCCGCCAGTGCTCACGCTCCGGGTGCAGGACGCGCAGCCGGATGAACGCCGCGAGCCGCGCCGGGTCCCGCGGCGTGGAGAAGCTCAGCAGGGACTGCGCCCCGCCCGACACCCCGTCGTCCCCGGCCCGGCCCGCCTGCGGCCGGGACGGCCGGCTCCGCGCCTGCGGCTGCGCCAGCGACTCCACCAGACGGGTGTCGTGGGCCCGCAGCGCCTCCAGCAGCCGCGCCAGGTCCCCGTACGCCCGCGAGGTCAGCATCGTCTCGGGCGTGTCACCCGGACCCAGCAGGACCGGCACCACGAGGGAGGCGACCTTGCCCTCCCCGGGCCTGATCCGCAGCGCACGTCCGACCGCCTGGACCAGGTCGGGCATGGATCCGCGGACGTCCGCCCAGAAGACCGAGTCGCACTCCTTGGTGTCCACGCCCTCGCCCAGCACCCGGACACTTCCCAGGAAGGCCTTGTCGGCGATCCGGTCGTCGGCGAACGCGTCCAGCACGCGCCGCCGGTGCCCCGCCGTGTGCTGCCCGGACAGCCAGTCCGCCCAGACCGTCCGCGGGTACACCGGCCCCGGCGGCCGGGCCGCCCGCCGCAGCCGGTCGGCCACCGCGGGCAGCCCCGCCGCGAAGGCCTCGGCCTCCTTCGTCAGGTGGTGGAAGACCAGCGTCCGGCGGAAACCCTGGTCGGCTGCCGCCGTGACCAGGGCCGCCTGGAGCGCGGCCAGCCGCGCCCCGCGTACCGCATCCGAGCGCCCGTCCCTGCCGAGGAGGGCGGCCGCCTGGAATCCGGGGTCGGTGACGTCGACGCACACCACCCGGTACGGGGCGCAGATCCCGCGGTCGACGGCCTCCGACAGGGAGAGCGTGTGGCAGCGGGCGCCGAACGGGCCCTGCGGGTCGTCCTCCATGGAGGCCACCAGCTCGCCGCGCCCGGCCGGCCTGCCGGCCTCGCCCTCCTCACCGTCCTGCCAGACCCGCGGGGTGGCCGTCAGGTACAGCCGCCGGACGGCGGGAATCCGGGCGTTGTCGTGCACGACGGCCCACGGTTTGCCGATCCGCCCGGACGTCCGGTGCGCCTCGTCCACCACGATCAGGTCCCAGCCCGGCAGACCGGCGCGGTGGGCACGCTCCACGGTCCCCAGTCCCAGCGAGGCGTACGTGGCGAAGACGGTCACCCGCTCCTCCGGCGGGCCGCCCCGGCGGGCCAGTTCGGCCGGGTCGGTGGTGGTGGGGGCGCCCGCGTCCTTCTCGCTCAGCGAGCAGACCGCGAGGTAGCGGCCGGGCCGGCCGCCCTCCCGCCAGGCCGCGGCGGTCTGCGCCAGCAGGTCCAGGGAGGGCAGCAGCACCAGGACGCGGCGGGCCCGCATCTCCTCGGCCGAGCCCACGGCGACCAGGGATTTGCCGGAGCCCGTGGCCATGATCACCTGTGTGCGGAGTCCGGTGTCGGGTACGCGGCCACCAGGCGGCAGTTGCAGCGCCCGCACCACGGCGTCGACGGCCTCGCGCTGGTGCGGACGGAGCTGCTTCTTCGCCATGCATTGTCACCCCCGTCATCGGCCGGTCGGCCAGGTCCGCCGCTGTGATCAGGCCTTTCCGTTCCAGCCTTTATCCCCTCCCCATTATTGACTCACGAAGTGCGGGGCGGGGCCACAGCCGCGCCGCGCGGGCCGGCGCGGGTGCGCGACGGGAGTGCGCGGCGGGGGTGCGTGTCAGGGGTACGTGGCGGGGACCGGACCCGGGGAGTCCGGTCGGTGACGGGGGCCGGTCCGCTGCGCGGTCGGATCACGGCGGCCGGACCGCCGGCGGGGGATCACGGCGGCGGTTCACATCCGGGCGCCGAAGTTCTGCGTCCACCAGGGGCCCCCGGGGCCCTGGTGGACGCCCACGCCGATGTCCTTGAAGGAGCAGTTGAGGATGTTGGCGCGATGCCCCGGGCTCTTCATCCAGCTGTCCATGACCTGGTCAGGGGTCTGCTGCCCCTTCGCGATGTTCTCGCCGTACGTCGACCAGCGGTACCCGGCGGCGGTCGTCCGCTTGCCCGGGTCGGAGCCGTCGGGGCTGGTGTGCGAGAAGAAGTCCCGGTTCGCCATGTCGTCGGAGTGCCCCTGCGCGGCCGCGCGCAGTTGCGGGTCCTCCTTGAGCGGCCCGCAGCCCGCCGCCGCCCGTTCGCTGTTGACCAGGGCCACCACCTGGGCCGCCGTGCCCTGCGGGGCGGGGGCCGGGGCGGGCTTCGAGGGCCGCGGCGCAGGCGGGCTGGTACGGGGCTGGGTGGGGCTCGGGCTGGGACGTGCGCTTGCGGCGGACGGGCTCGGCGAGGCGGAGGCCGTGGGGGAGGGGGAGACCGTGGGCGAAGCCGAGGGGGAGGACGGCTCGGAGGGCGCCGGGGCCTCGGTCGCCGACAGTGCGGCCAGGGGCGAGGCGGGTGCACCGCCGCCCGCCTCGGTCCGGCCGGAGCCGGGCAGGGTGCCCAGGTAGACCAGGCCGCCGCCCGCGACGCACGCGGCGAGCACCGCACCCCCGATCACCCGGCGCCGGTTCTGCCGCCGTTTGCGCAGGGCCCCGCGGCCGCCGGCCATGGTGCCCGGGCCGTGCGCCCCACCGGTGGTGGCGACCGGGGTGAGCTGGGTCGCCGCATCCGCGAACTCTGCTCCGGCGCCGTCCGCGTACGCCGAACCGGCGAGGTCGAAGCCGGTGGTGGCGCCCGCCCGCACGGCCGCCGCAAGGGCTGCCGTGACGGGGACCAGGGCCAGGCCGGCGAGCAAGCCCTCCGCCGGGACCAGGCCGCTCCACAGGCCGGAGCAGCGCACGCACTCACGGGCGTGCCGGGCTATTCGCTTGCGCCACAGCGCCGAGGGCCCGCCGTCCCAGCCGGCCGTCACGGCGCGCAGCCCGTCGCACGGGGGCTGCGCGTCCAGAGCCCGCTCCACCACGCGGGCCGCTTCGAGCTGGGCCTTCATCCGCTGCACCCGGACCGCGGTGTGCTGCGGGGACAGTTCCAGGGCCGAGGCCATTTCGGCGCGGGTCAGCTCCCCGGCACACTCCAGCCACCACAGGGAGAGCAGGCCGCGGTCCTCCGGCTCCAGCCAGCGCGTGGCCCGTGCCGTCTCCCGGCGCTGGCCGGCCAGCTGGAGGCGTACGACGGTCAGGTCGGCGAAGTCGGCGCCCGGATCGGCCACGTCCGCCGCCGTCTCCAGGGTGCTGTCGCCGTAGCCGCTCTGCAGGGCCTGGCCGTGGGCCCGGACCCGGTTCATGGCGATGGCGACCAGCCAGGACCGGAAGCTTTCGTCCGACCGCAGGCCGCCGAGTCCGTCGAGAGCCCGCAGCATCGTGTCCTGCACCACGTCGTCCACGTCGCAGGACCCGTTCAGAGCCCGGCCGACGATGTTGTAGACGAGCGGCAGGTAGCTGCTGACCAGCTCGTCCTGCGCGCGGGGATCGCCCGCGCGGGCCGCTGCGACCAGTGCTGCCGTGTGCTGAGTGCTCATGTGGTGATCCCTGTCCGTACCGGCGGCTGATGATGCCCAATACCTGGGAGACCGTCCAGTGGGGCCCCGATAACACTTATCCCGGATACCGGTCCGCTGCCGCTCGGGAATCCCGCCGCAGGACCGCCGGGAAAGCGCTGGCGGGGCGGGTCCCCCACCGGTGAGCATGACGGGTATGACAGGAACAGACGGACCCGCACGATGGAGCACGGCCACGGTCTACCCCGACATGTGGGCCGACCCGGACGACGACCCCCGCCACAGCGACGGGCCCGGTCCGGAGGGCGAACTCGCGACGCTGCACGACTACCTGGCGGACTACCGCATGACGCTGCGGATGAAGTGCGAGGGACTGGATCCGGAGCAGCTGGCCCGCCGCTCGGTCCCGCCGTCGACGATGTCCCTGCTCGGCCTGCTCCGGCACCTGGCCGAGGTGGAGCGGGACTGGCGCAACTGGATCACCGACGGCGACCCGCTGCCGAAGCTGTACGGGGACGGAGGGGATTTCGGCGCGGCGGCCGCCGAACAGGCCCAGGTCGACGCCGCGTACGCCGACCTGGCACGCGAACAGGCCGCGACGGACGCCGTGCTGGCCCGCCACCCCGACCTCGGTGAGCGGCTGGGCAGGGAGCGGATCACGGGCCGGGCGCTGATGGTGCACCGGATCGAGGAGTACGCCCGGCACTGCGGGCACGCCGACCTGCTGCGGGAGTGCGTCGACGGGAGGGTCGGCCAGTAGGGGAACCATGCCGTCGTGGGACCGGGCTGCCGAAGGACCCGGCCTCGTGGGACGCGGCCGTCGTGGGATCCGGCCCCCTCGGAGCCCGCCGTCGTGGGACCCGGTCGCCGCGCCGCCACCGCACCGGCATTACGGCACCGGCGTCACAGCAGGGGAGCCAGTGCCCGCGTTGCCGCACGCAGGGCCGGGGCGTGGGATTCCAGTTCCTCCCGGGTGGCCAGGAAGGTGACCGTGGTGACGCTCACCCCGCCCACCGGCCGGCCCCCGGAGGCCAGGACGGCCGCGCCGATGCAGCGGATGCCCGCTTCGTTCTCCTCGTCGTCCACCGCGAAGCCCCGGGTCCGCACCGCCGCCAGCTCCGCGTGCAGTTGGCGCGCGGTGGTGAGCGTCTGCGGTGTCCGGCGCGGCAGTCCGGCGGCGCGCACCACGGCCCGCACCTCCCCCTCCGGCAGGTGCGCCAGGATGCTCTTGCCGATCGCGGTGGAGTGCAGCGGCATCCGCATGCCGATCCTGGAGGCGGCCTGGACGGACTGGTCGCCCTCCAGCTTCCGGATGTAGGTGATCGTCTCCCCGCTGTGCAGGGCGAGGTGCACCGTCTGCCCGGTGGCCCGCTGCAGGTCTCCCAGGATCCGCCCGATGCTCGCCGGCTCCCCTCCGTCGACCAGGGCGGACAGGCCCCGCAGTCGCGGGCCCACCCCGTAGCGGCTGTCGGCGTCCACCCGGACGAAACCCTGCTCGGCCAGCGACGCCAGGATGCGGAAGGTGCTCGACTTCGGGACGGCCGCCGCCGCCGTCACGTCGGTGAGGCGGTGCGGTCCGCCGGGTGCGGCCACCGCCTCCAGGACGCGCATCGACTTCTCCAGTGCCGATCCGGCTGCGGACGTGCGTCCCGCGCGCGGACTTTCCCCACTGCCTGCTGCCGTCTCCTCCGTTGACAAGGGTTCTCCCGGTCTGGGTAGGGTCTAGACCACACGGTTCCGTTACACGGTACTGCGTTCCACAACGTGGAACAAAGGAGGGTCCTTGTCCTGTCACCCGTACGCCGTCATCGCCGCTCAGCGCCTCCTGCCCGTCCTGCGCAGCCCCGACGCCGACGCGGCCGGGCGGCAGGCCGCCGCGCTGCTCGCCGCAGGCTGCCGCGCCGTCGAGCTGACCACCACCACTCCCGGCTGGGCCGATGCCGTCACCCGGACCGCACCCCTCGCCGACGCGCACGGCCGTCCGGCCCTCGTCGGCGTCGGCACGGTCACCACCGCCGCACAGGCCCACACCGCCCTGGACGCGGGAGCCGCCTTCCTCGTCTCCCCGTACCCGGCGCCCGAGGTCCGACGGGCCGCCCTGCGCCGCGGGGCGGTCTTCGTCGAAGGCGGTTTCACCCCCGGGGAGATCGCCGCGGCCGCCCGGGCAGCGGGCGCCGCCAAGATCTTCCCCGCGCACGTGGGCGGCCCGCGCTTCATCCGCTCCCTCAGAGCCGTCCTGCCCGACGCCCTGCTCATCCCGACCGGGGGCATCCGGCCCGCCGAAGTCCTCGACTGGCTTGCGGCCGGAGCCACCGCTGTCGGCATCGGCGACGGCCTGCCCGCCGATCCGGCCGAACTCGCCACCCTCTTCGCGGAACTTGCGCAGCCCTGCTGCACCGACTGCACAGGCCCCGCCGCGGAGCCCCGCCGATGACCGGCCCTGCCGTCGGCGGCTACGACGTGCTCGTCCTCGGCGAGGTCCTCGTCGAGGTCCACACCGCCACCGCCCTGCGGGACGCGGCCGACGGGACGGCCGCCCGGATCTCCTACTCCGGCGACGCCCTCAACGCGGCAGCCGCCGCAGCCGCCGCCGGGGCCCGTACCGCCCTCCTCGCCGTCGTCGGGGACGACGAACTGTCCGAACCCCTGCTGCGCCGGGTCGACGCACTCGGCGTGGACGTCTCGCACGTGCGGCGCGCCCCGCGGCCCAACGGCGCCTACCTGCTCTCCGCCGACACCGAAGGCGACCGCGGGTTCGTCTACTGGCGCACCCGCAGCGCCGGTTCCACCCTTTCGGTCCGGCACATCGCGTCCTGGCGGGAGCTGCTCACCGGGGCCGGAGCCCTCATCACCAGCGGCATCACCGGCGCCCTCTCGCCGAGCAGCCGGCACGCCGTACTCGCCGCCGCGCAGACCGTGCACGCGGCCGGCGGCCACCTCTCGTACGACCCCAACTTCCGCCCGCGGCTGACCGGCCCGGACGAGGCAAGGGACCTGCTCACCCGGATCGCCCCGCTGACCGGCCTGCTCAAAACCTCCTGCCCGCATGACGCGCTGGCCCTGGTCGGCACCGACGACGCGCGCACCGCCGCCGCCCGCTACCGTGCACTGGGCGCCCGCACCGTCCTCGTCACCGCCGGACCCCACGACCTGCTCCTCGACCGGGACGGCCAGGTGACCCGCCACGCCGTCCCCCCGAACCCCGACCCGGTGGACGCCACCGGCGCCGGGGACTGCTTCACGGGCACCGCGACCGCCCGGCTCGTCCTCGGCGACAGCCTCGCCGACGCCGTGGCGTACGGGGCGGCCGCCGCCTCCCTCTCCGTGTCCGGCCGCGGTGGCACCGGCCACGTACCGGCCTTCCCCAGGACGGCAGCCCTGGCCGCCGCCCACCGCAAGACCGGACGCAGCAGACACGGATGAGGGACCGTCGCCCTCGGCCACCGGCCGCCGTGCGACGCTCCCCGTCCGGCCGGCGCCCGGCTGTGGCGCCGGGCGTTCCGGCCCGTCGGCCTCGTCAGCAGCCCGGCGCGGACCCCGTGAGCGCCCCGTTGATCAGCTCGTTCGCGCAGCGCTGCGGTGAGAAGGTCGCAGCACGGCCGTCACCCGGTCCCGGTTGCCGGGGTGCCGTCGGCGAGGTGCGTCAGGCGCATCACGCCGAAACCGGGCGGTTGACGGTGAGGTCGCCCAGCTGCCACGAACCGGAGGCGGACACGTCGATCCGTGCGGTGGCCACGCGACCGTAGCGGCCCCGCCCGCCCGCCCACCGCGCAGGACGCCCTCCGGGGATCTGCGCGCCCGGCCCTCCCGGACACCGCCCGGCTGCCGCCCGGTCCGGGCTGCGGGGCGGTCGCGGTCGCCGCATCGCCCCGCAGCCCGCCGCGTGGCGCGCCGTTGAGGGCGCCGCCGGGCCGGATCGGAGTCCGCGGCCCGGCGGCGCCGGTCGGTGGGCCCCCGTACGGGGGCGCGGCCGGTACGCCGTCCCGTTGGGACGCCGTACCGGTCCGGCTCAGCGGCCGCGCAGCCCCCGGTCCACGGCCGTGATCAGCTCGCCGTCGGCGGTGTCCGCGTCCAGCGACCAGAACATGGCGCCGCCGAGGCCCTCGTCGCGGACGTAGCGGCTCTTGGTGTGCAGCACCTGGGGGTCGTCGTAGGTCCACAGGGTGGTCCCGTCGAAGAGCCAGGCATGGCCGCCCTGCCGGTCGCGGTGGACCTGGTACGCCCCCGAACCGGCCAGCTGCTTCAGCACCTTGTAGTCCTCGTACCCGGCAGCCCAGGTGGCCGGCGCGGGCCCTGTCGCGGGTTGCCCCATGCCGTCCCCGCCACCGCTGACGCCGGTCCAGCCCTGCCCGTAGAACGGCATGCCCACCACCAGTTTGCCCGCGGGGGCGCCGCGCCGCTTCCAGGCTTCCACGGTCGAGTCGACGCTGAAGTCGTTGCGGGCGTACAGCGCGGACTGCTGGGCGGTGGTCTTCTCGCCGGAGACGTGGAAGTCGTAGCCCTGGAGGTTCACGAAGTCGAGGTCCCGCATGATCCGACGGACGTCGAAGCCCGCGTCGATCTTGGCGGGTGCGGTCGGGACGAAGGCCGTCAGCTCGTACGAGGACTTCCTGCGCTGGCTGCGCGCGTGGGCGTCGAGCTGGGTGCGGAACTCCTTCACGAGTTCGGTGAAGTTGCGCTTGTCCTCCGGCCGGAACGTCGTGTCGGTGTCACCCGCCGAGCCGGGCCACTCCCAGTCCAGGTCGATCCCGTCGAAGACCCCGGCGGCGGCGCCGGCGCCGCCGCGGGTGCCGTCCTGCGGCAGGTTGCCTTTGATGTACAGGTCGATGCAGGAGGCCACCAGGGCCTTGCGGGAGGCCGGGGTGAGGGCGGCGTCCGAGAAGTGGGTCGACCAGCTCCAACCACCCAGGGACACCAGCACCTTGAGACCCGGGTGCTTGGCCTTCAGCTCGCGGAGCTGGTTGAAGTTGCCGGCCAGCGGCTGGTCCCAGGTGTCGGCCACGCCGTCGACCGAGTTCGCGGCGTCCAGCGGGCGGGCGTAGTCGGCCCAGGCGTCGGCCTCCCCGGGCACGTTGCCCGTGAAGCACTTCCCTTCCGCGTTGATGTTGCCGAAGGCGTAGTTGATGTGGGTGAGCTTGGCGGCCGACCCGTTCGCTTCGAGGTCCTGGACCTGGAAGTCCCGTCCGTAGACGCCCCATTGGGTGAAGTAGCCGACCTTCCGGTACGCACGGTCGTGACCGCCGCCCGTCCGGTCGTCGCCGTGCGCGCCGGCGGCGGGCGCGAAGGCGGTCAGCAAGGAGAGGGAACAGACGGCGACGGCCATCCTGCCGAGCATGCTGCGGCGCATGGGCTTCCTTTGCGATGCGGGGAACGGTGCAGTGCGCGTGCCTGTGCACGCCGGAAACTATTGGTCTGGACCAGAGTGGGTCAAGGGGGTGGAGGGGGTCCTCTCGATCCGAACGGCCCCGTGGGCCTCCCGGGCCCGCGCCGGCGTCTCACGCAGCGGACGCCGACGGGGCCCGACGCGCCGAACGGATTCCGCCTCGCACCGCCCTGACCAGCGGTTTACCTGGGCGGGCGGAACCTTGACCCGGTTGCCCGCCGTATTCGGTGGATCTTCGGTTCGCCTCGTGTCATGGTTGGTCTCGCCGAAGGGGTGTAGCTCAGCTGGTCAGAGCGCCGGTCTCCAAAACCGAAGGCCGCAGGTTCGAATCCTGCCGCCCCTGCACCGTGCCGTGAGCCGTACGACGCCGGGCCGGACCCCGTGAAGGGGTCCGGCCCGGCGTCGTCAGAGCCGAACCGCCTTCCGGCGCCCCTGCGTTCTGCCGGTGAGGGCCGGGGGCCGGGGCCGGGGTGGGGGTCCGGGTCAGGCGGTGCCGGTGTCCGCGGCCGGCTCCTGGTAGCCGTACGGGCGCGTGATGATTTCCATGCCGTGCCCGGCCGGGTCGAGGAAGTAGACGCCGCGTCCGCCGTCATGGGTGTTGATCTCCCCGGGCAGCTTGCCGTGCGGATCCGCGAAGTACGCCCGGCCGGCTGCCCGGATCTTCCGGAACGCGGCGTCGAACTCCTCCTCGGAGAGGAGGAAGGCGTAGTGCTGCGGGGTGATGGACCCGGCCGGCACGGTGGCGAAGTCCAGGGTGACGCCGTTGCTGAGGTCGACGGGGACGAACGGCCCCGCCGCGGGCCCGACTTCGAGGCCGAGGACGTCCGCGAGGAAGGCGGCCGACTCCCGGTTGTCGAGGGAGTGGACGATCGTGTGGTTCAGTTCGACTGCCATGGGTGGATGCCTCCGAAAGGCATGTCACGGCGCCTCCATGCCTCACCCGGCCGGTGACCGACACGCGATGCCGTGGTCGCGATCGTAGACTCCGGCTCAGGGCGGAGTCCACCGCGAAACCCCCCGCGCGGGTTGTGCTGCCCGCACCGGCCGTGCCCGCACGCCGAAGGGGCCGGTGCCGCAAAGGGGCCTCGGTGCGCGCTGCGCGCCCGGTATCCGGTCCTCGTCTCCGGGAGGACCCGGGGAGGACCCGCCGCCCGCCCGGATCCCCGGGATGTCCACGCGCACCGGGCCGGCGATCCACCGTCAGGAGCACCTGTCGGACGACTGCCACCGTCCTCCCCGACGCCACGGCCCGCCCGCTGAGCCGGTGCTGCCAGGCCGGGGCGGCGGCCCCTGTGTCCGCACGGTGGCGTGCCGACCTCTGGTGGCGTCGCCGCCTCGCACTGGGTGGCCGGTGCGCCGCCCACCCTGCGGGGTCAGTGCTGGTGCCGGGGGCTAGGGTCGGGAGCAGCTGCCGCCTCCGTGAGGCGCCGTACGCCGCTGCCCGCACCCGGACGGGCTCACGGTCGGCGGACGGGCCAGAGGGCCCCCTGTCCCGCAGGTGGTGTGCCGCCTGAGGCCGGGCGGGGGTGGCCGGAGCCGCTGTCGGGGCGCTTTGTCCCAGATACGCGGATATCGTATGAGGTGTGATCGAGTCTGGACGGCCGCGGCTGCGTCGGCGCCGCGGTCGCGGGAGACTTGTGCGGCTGTCGCCGGTCATCCTGACCGTCGTCATCGCCGGCCTGGCCTACGCCACGCCGCCCGAAATGGCTTTCAGCCGCCTCCTGCCGGCGGCGCCTGCCCTCGCCGCCGCCATGTGGCCGGTGCTGCCCACCGTCCTGCTCGGGACCGTCTGCCTCCTGCTGATGATCGGCCTCGGCCTCGTCTTCCCCGACCTGGGGACGTGGTGGACGGCCGCCGGGATCATCGCGGTCACCGTGGCCGCTGCGTACGGGAGCCACGTCCGGCTCCAGCGGGAGCGCACCCTCATCCAGGTCCGGCTCGTCGCCGATGCCGCCCAGCAGGTGGTGCTCAGCCCCATGCCCCGCCGGTCCGGCAACGTCGAAATCGAGTCGCTCTACCTGGCGGCCGCTGCGGAGGCCCGGATCGGCGGGGACTTCTACGAGGTGGTCGACACGCCCTACGGGGTCAGGCTGCTCATCGGAGACGTACGGGGAAAGGGCCTGCCTGCCGTGGGGGCCGCGGCGGCGATCGTCAACGCCTTCCGGGAGGCCGCCTACGACGAGGCCGACATGATCAGCGTCGCGCGACGCCTCGACGCCAGCAGCACCCGCTACAACGCCGCCTTTCCCCCCGAGGGGCCGATCGAACGGTTCGCCACCGCCCTCCTCGTCGAGATCCCGCACTCCGGCGGCCGCATCGACATCCTCAACTGCGGGCACCCGCCACCCCTGCTCCTGAACCGCGGGGAACTGCGCGTCCTCGAACCTGCCTCCCCGTCGCCGCTGCTCAGCCTCGCCGACCTGATCGGTGACCATTACAGCGTCGACCGTTTCGACTTCGCTGCCGGAGACCTGCTGCTCCTCTACACCGACGGCATCGCCGAGGCGCGAGCCCGCGACGGCGAGTTCTTTCCGCTGGCCGCCTGGATGCGCCGCCAGCCCCGCACCCCGCCACGCGAACTCCTCACGACCCTGCACCGCGACCTCCTGCGGTACAGCAGAGGGCGCCTGGACGACGACGTCGCCGCCCTGGCCGTGCGCCTGCGTGAGCCGTGATCCGGCGACGGCCGGGCGGCCTGGCCGCCCCCGGCGGCCTCGTCGCGGTCCGGGTGGGCCTCCGTGACGTCCTGCACGGGACCGTCCGGCGGGTACGGGCAGGGGCCGTACGGCAGGACTACCAGGCCAGTTCCACATGGACGGTCTTGCCGACGCCGTCGGAGTGGACGCACACCTGGCGGGCCAGGCTCTCCACGATGGGCCACCCGCGGCCGCCCGTCCGATCGGGTGTCCGACACTGCGGGAGGGTGGGGTTGCCGTCCCGCACGGTGATCCCGATTCCGTCGGGCAGCAGGTCCAGCTCCAGGGCGAAGGGCCCCGGCGCGTGGCGGACCGCATTGGTCACCAGTTCGGAGACGACCAGCACGACGTCGTCGCGGAAGGGGTGACGGGCGTGCAGGGCGTGGTGGCGCAGGAAGTCGACCGCGGCTCCGCGGGCCGCGGCAATGCAGCCGGCGGCGCCGTCGAAGTCCACGCACACCTCCGCAGGAGGAGGGGCTTCGTGCGCAGGGGCCGGTGGGAGCTCCATCCGCCACTCCCTTTCCGCTGGGTGCCTCGGCGCCGGGCGTCCCGTGCCGTGGCGGAGCCGCGGCGGTGCAGAGGGCCTGCCGTCCGGGCTCGTCCTCACAGCAGGGTACCGAGCCCCGGGAGCCATGCTGACGGGTTCGCGCCCCCCGAGGTACGCGCTTTTGCGCCGATCCGCCCGTGCGTGTGGCGATCCGTTCGGTGAAACGGGTTCTCTTCTAGTGCAGATTCACTACTCTTGCCTGGTGCCCATGACCCAGACCGGGGGTTGCCACATGAGGGAGGCCGCGACATGACCGGCCCTGCATTCCAGGTCGCCCTGGCCTTCGACGCCGATGGGGCCTGCCTCCGGCTCGTCGGCGCGCTGGACCTGGACGGTACCGCGCAGTTGCGCACCGCCCTCGGCGACTGCCTCGCACTGGAGGCCGACCGCATCGTGCTCGACCTCTGGGACCTGCGGTTCTGCGACTGCGCGGGGCTGAACGTGGTGCTGGAGGCCAGAGCCGCGGCGGATAGGATCGGCATCGAGCTGCGCGTGGAGGGCGCCCTTGCGCAGGTGGCTCGGCTGTTCGCCCTCACGGGTGTCGACCAGCTGTTCGCCGACCCCGTGCCGCGTCTACCACCGAGGACCGTGTGATGCCTTCGACACCGCAGGTGCTGCCACCGGCAGAGCAGGCCGCACCGGACACGGCGCGGCACGGCGCCGGGGCGCACATCACCCTCCTGCTCGTCGAGGACCACGACATGGTGGCGGAGGCGATCCGGCTCGCCCTGGACCGCACCGACGACCTGAAGGTGGTCGGCCGCAGCCTGTCCCTGCAGGACGCACTCCGTGACGCCGCCCTGCTCCGCCCCGCCGTCGTGGTCCTGGACCGGCGGCTGCCGGACGGCGACGGCATCGCCGCCATCGCGGCGCTCAAGGCCGCTGCCCCCGGCGCCCGGGTCCTGGTCCTCACAGGTGAGGGGACCCCCGCCGTCGCCGCCCAGGTTGCCGAGGCCGGCGGTTCGGGCCTGATCCTCAAAGCCGGCAACCTCGCCGAACTCCAGGACGGCGTACGCCTGGTGGCCGCCGGTGAACCGGCCTTCAGCAAGGGCCTGCTGAGCGGGGCGCTGGACCGGCTGACCGGCCGGAGCGCCGACCCGGGCACCCGGCTCACCCCCCGCGAACGCGAGACCCTCGCCCTGCTCGGCGACGGTCTGGGCACCGCCGAGATCAGCCAGCGGCTCGGTGTCGCCCTCAACACCGCCAGGAACCACGTCCAGCGGGTCCTGGAGAAACTCGGCGCCCGCTCCCAACTGGAAGCCGTCGCGGTGGCCCGCCGGCAGGGCATCCTCCCGTGACCGCCACGCATCCCGCCGGGCCGGGCGGCGCCCTCGCCCCGACCGAGACGGCCTTCACCCTGCTCGTCTCCAGCGTCGTCGACTACGGCATCTTCATGCTCGACCCGACCGGCCGCGTGTCCAGCTGGAACGCCGGCGCCGAACGGATCAAGGGCTACCGGGCCACGGACATCATCGGCAAGCACTTCTCGGTCTTCTACCCGCCCGAGGACATCGCGGCGCGCAAACCCCACCTGGAGCTGGAAGCGGCCATCGCCGACGGCCGGCTGGAGGACGAAGGCTGGCGCATCCGCAAGGACGGCTCCCGCTTCTGGGCCAACGTGGTCATCACCCCCCTCTTCGACGAGACCGGCGAACTGCGCGGCTTCGGCAAGGTCACCCGGGACATGACCGAGCGCCGCGCCGCGGAACAGGCACTCACCGAACGCCGCCGCCTGTTCACCCACCTGGTGCAGGCGCAGGAGCTCGAACGCCGGCGCATCGCCTGGGACGTCCACGACGACACCATCCAGGCCATGGTCGCCGTCGGCATGCGCCTGCAGCTCCTCGCCGACACCGCCGACGAGCCCTACGCCCGCGAACTCACCCGGCTCGACGCCTCGGTACGCGAAGCCGTGGGCCGCCTGCGCAATCTCACCTTCCGCCTCCAGCCGCCCGGCATCGACCGGCACGGCCTGGTCGAATCGCTGTCCCAGCACCTCGACGAGGTGGTGAGCGGCGACTGGGGACTCACGCCGTCCCTGGAACACGACCTCACCGGGGAGCCCGCCCCGGAGACCGCGATCACCATCTTCCGCATCGTGCAGGAAGCGCTCCTGAACGTGCACAAGCACGCTCGCGCCCGCACCGTGCGGATCACCATCACCAGCGGGGACCGGGGGCTGCTGGTACGGGTCATCGACGACGGCACCGGGCAGCGGGCGCCCGTCCAGCGGCTGCACGAGCACTTCGGGCTGATGGAGATGCGCGAGCGGGCCGAGACCGCGGGCGGCTGGTGGACCCTGCGCAGCGAACCCGGCACCGGCACCACCGTGGAGTTCTGGGTACCCGACCTCCCGCCCGGCGTGCTCGACGAACCCCTCCCGGGCGCATCCGCCGGCGCCGTCGACTCCCCGACCGCGTCCCGGGAGCCGTCGTGACCGGTCCTGCCACGGCCCGAAGCCGCATCCGGGTCCTGATCTGCGACGACAACGACATGCTGCGCGCAGCGCTGTCGGACGTCATCCGCGCCCAGCACGACCTCACCCTGGTCGGCAGCGCAGCGGACGCCGCCGAGGCCGTCCGGCTCGCCACCGCCCGACTGCCGCACGTGGTCGTGCTCGACGTCCGCTTCCCCGGCGGCGGCCCCCACACCGCCCGGCAGATCATCGCCGCCGTTCCCGGCGTACGCATCCTCGTGCTCTCCGCCTACGGCGACCAGACCCCCCGCACCGACATGGCCGCGGCGGGCGTCTCCGGATACCTCGTCAAAGGCGTCACCAACGCCCGGCTCCTGAGCGAACTCCGAACCCTGGGGGCGCAGGCACTCGCCGCCGCCCCGCCCGCCACCGCCGCCGAGGGCGGCCCCGACAGCCGTCCGTGACCGCCCCCGGCCCCGCGCGGCCACCGGGCCCCCCGTTTCCCGCTGTCCTGTCGGTGGCGGGTGGCATCATCGCCGCCATGTCCGATCCCACACCTGCCATCACCGCGTACTGGGACGGCGCCGCGTCCGCGTTCGACGACGAGCCCGACCACGGGCTGCGCGACGGGCACACCCGCGACGCCTGGGCCCGCCTGCTGAGTTCCTGGATGCCGGCCGGACCGGCCGACGTCCTCGACGTCGGCTGCGGCACCGGATCGCTGGCCCTGCTGCTGGCGCAGGCCGGGCACCGCGTCACCGGGGTGGACCTCGCACCGCGGATGGTGCAGCGGGCCACGGCCAAGCTCGCCGCCGCGGGCCTGTCCGGCCGGTTCCTCGTCGGCGACGCCGCCCACCCGCCGACCGGGCCGGAGCGTTACGACGTCCTGCTCTGCCGCCACCTGGTGTGGACGCTGCCCGACCCCGAGGCCGCGCTCCGTACCTGGGTCGCCCGGTTGCGGCCGGGCGGCCGGCTGGTGCTCGTCGAGGGGCGGTGGCGGGAAGCCGGCCAGAGCGGCGAGCCCTACGTCGCCGGAGCGCAGTCGCTGCCCTGGTACGGCGGCGTCACCGCCGAGGAACTGGCCGCCGCGGTCCGCCCCCTGGCCGCCGACCTCCGCATCGAGCCGCTCAGCGGCGAACCCGCACTGTGGGGCGGCCCCGTCACCGACGAGAGGTACGCGCTGATCGCCCGGACCTGACCGTCCTGCGGGAGCCCGTCCGGGCATGGCCGGCCCCCTGACCGGCCGGCCCTCCTGTTCGAGCCGGCCCCCCGACGGGCCGGCCCCCCTGTCCGGGCCGAAAGGCGGTTGCGCGGGGCAGACGGCCGCGGATGCAATGGCCCCGTCGTCACCCGGCGCGCCCGCCCGCGGTGCGGGCCGGGTGAACGCGTACCACCCAGCCCGTCCGCGCTGCGGTCCGGACGGCCCGCCGGCGCACCGCCACGAGGGAGACCACCCCATGCATACGCCGCCGTCGACTCCTGCAGCGGTACGGGCCGGCGCGCCGCCCGTCCGGATCGGCGCGCTGGTTCCGCTGACGCGTCCCGGCTGGGTCGAGGCGGGCCGGCACCTGCTCGCCGGACTGGAGCTGGCCGTCGCCGATGCCAACGCCGCCGGAGGAATCCTCGGAAGACCGCTGGACCTGCTGGTCCGGGACACCGCGGCGGATCCCCGCCGCGCCGTCGCGGCCGTGGACGAACTGGCCCGGCTGGGCGTCGCCGCCGTGGCGGGGGAGTACCACAGCGTCGTCGCACGCGCCGCAGCCGGCAGGGCCGACGCCCTCGGCCTGCCGTTCCTCTGCTCGTCGGCGGTCCTGGACCGGCTCACCGAGCAGCCCACGCAGTGGGTCGCGCGGCTCGCCCCCGCGCAGTCCCACGGCTGGCGGGTGTACGCGGACTTCCTCCTGGACGCGGGTCACCGCCGCATCGCGGCGGCAGCCGAACCGAGCGCGTACTGGGCAGCCGGGACGGGCATCCTGCGGGACCACCTCGGTCCGCGCGGCGGCGACGTCCTCGCACTGGACCTGCGCGCACTCTCGCCGACGGCGGTGTGCGACGCCCTCGCCGACCATCGTGCGACAGCGCTCCTCCTCCTCCCCGGCCATCCCGATCCGGCCGTGCAGGTCGTCCGGTCCGTCCGTCGCGACGACCGCCTCGCCGGACTGCTGGTGGGGGCTCCGGCCGGACAGCCCGAATTCGCCTCCTGGGCGGAGCTGCTGGGCGGGGACGGCGCCGGCATCCCGTTCCTGCGCTACCTGCCCGAGCACCTCGGCCCCCTCGGTACCCGCGTCGGGACCGCCCTGCGCGAGCGGCTGGGCGAATCCCCCTCCTTCGTCGCGTTCGAGGGCTACGACACGGTCGCCGTCCTCGCCGGACTGCTGCGCTCCCACGGCCCGGACCGGGCGCGCACCGCCGACTCCTGGCCGCGCGTGGCCGTCGAGGGCACCCGCGGGCCGATCCGGTTCTCCCGCCCACCGGGCAGCGGCGTGTGGCAGTGGGCCTGGGCGCCGGTCCAGGTCGTGGACCGGGACCCGGCCGACCCGACCGCTTCCGGATCCTGCGCACCGTCTGAGCCCGCCCGCCGCCCGGTGCTCCCTCAGCCCGCAGCCCCCGCCCCCGCATCCGGGAGCGACCTCCTCGTTCCGGCCGGAAGGACCGCGGACCACCCGCGCACCCCGGGGCCTTCGCCCCGGTCAGGGCATGATGGGTTCATGAGAACGCATCCGGTGCTCGTCTACGACGGGGACTGCGGATTCTGCACGGCGTCGGCGAGGACGGTCCGGCGCCTGCTCGACCCCCGCTGCGAGTTCACCGCCTGGCAGGCCGCGGACCTGGACTCCCTCGGCGTCTCGCAGGAGCGGGCCGAGTACGAGGCGCTGTGGGTGACCCCCCGCGGGGAGGTCTACGGCGGCGCCCAGGCGGTGGCGAGGCTGCTGCTGCGCGCCGGCGGCGCCTGGGCCGTCCCGGGCGCACTCCTCACCCTGCCACCGCTGCGCTGGATCGCGCACGCCGTCTACCGGGTCGTCGCGGCCAACCGCCGGCGGCTGCCCGGCTGGACACCGACCTGCGCGGCCCTTCCCCCACGGCCGTCCCCACCAGCCCCTCCAGAAGTCCGCAGCCCCAGCTGACGGTCCCCTGCCGCCGGCGCGCAGCCCCGCGGGACGGCGCGGTCATTCCACCTGGGCGACCAGACGGCCGTGCTCCATGTCCTGCGGCGTCAGAGCCAGGAGGGAGGAGCCCGGACCGTCGAAGGCGGTGCGCAGGACGCTCCGGGCCTGGGCGTACGCGCGGGCGGCTGCGGGGTCGCAGGCCTCCGGCACCCAGGAGACCATGACCAGTTCGTTCCTCCGGGTCCCGTCGGAGGTCGCATAGGCGAGCTCGTAGAGGACGATGCGGGGCTGGTCCACGGGCAGCGCTGCCACCAGCTCCTCGTGCGTCACATTGCCCTGCGATTCGACGGTGATGCCGTCCAGGGCGCTGTTGAGCCGGTACACCACGGCGTTGACGTCCCGTTTGGTCCGTACGTCGTGGAACGCGCCGGTGCAGCTGCCGTCCATGCCGATTCCAGTGGTCACAGCAGTCCTTCCGTCGAGTGCGGGCGGTGGCTCAACGAACACGGCAGCGTGACGTTTCGCCCGGCCGCGCCGCCGCGCGCGCCGCCGGCACATCCGAGGCCCGCCCGCGCGAACGGCGCCGCCGGACCGGATGCGCCCATCGGGTGGACCGGGGGCCCGGATCGTCTGAGGGACCCGCCCCCAGGGGGACGAATGTCTCGCCCGGCCAAGGGGAAAGCGGCCGAGCGCATCTGTTTGCCCCGTGAGTACGGAACAGATGTCACGCACTGCTTACGACACGGAGGCCTGGATGCAAGCGAAGTCGGCTGCTCGGCGTCTCGAGGCGGCCTCCCACCGGCCGGGCGCACCCGCATCTGCACCCGCATCTGCACCCGCGCCCGCCCGCGAGCCCGCCCGCGAACCCACCGCCGAGCCCACCGCCCGCCCCCGCACGGAGACCGTCGACACGGCAGCGGTCGACGCGGACGTGGTGGGCGCGGTCACCCGCGAACTCCACCACGTCTGCGGCGAGTTCGTCAGCCGCAGCCGTTCCCTCGACCCCGTCTTCGCCACCGACATCGCGGAACGGCTGGCCGCCTTCACCCTCGACGGCGGCTCCCGCATCCGCCCCCGGTTCCTCTGGTGGTCCCTGCGCGCCTGCGGCGGTACGGACACCCGCGCGGCCGCGGCCCTGGGCATCGCCGCAGCGCTCGAACTCATCCAGAGCTGCGCCCTGGTGCACGACGACGTCATGGACCGGTCGGCCGTCCGCCGCGGCCGCCCCTCCTTCCACGCCCAGCTCACGGACCAGTATCCGCAGGCCCCGCACCGGAAGGAGTCCGGCGGGCCGTCACCGTTCGCCCTGTCGGGCGCCGTCCTCGCCGGCGACCTCGCGCTGTCCTGGGCCGACGACCTCGTCGCCGCCGTCGACCTCGAACCGGCCGTGCGCACCGAGGTCCTGCGGATCTGGCGGGCCATGCGCATGGAGATGATCGCCGGCCAGTACCTCGACCTGCACGGGCAGACCACCTCCTCCCGCTCGACCGCCCGGGCCGTCCGCACCATCTGCCTCAAGACCGCCCGCTACACGGTGGAGCAGCCCCTGGCCCTGGGCGCGGCGCTGGCCGGAGCAGACGAGGACACCGCGCGCGCCCTGGCCGACGCCGGCCGGTTCGCCGGCATCGCCTTCCAGTTGCGCGACGACCTCCTCGGCGTCTTCGGTGACCCCGAGGTGACGGGAAAGCCCTCGGGCGAAGACCTCCGCACCGGGAAGGCCACCTACCTGCTGGCGCTGGCCCACGCCCGGGCCCGCGCCACCGGCGCGACCGGCGTCACCGCACTTCTCGACGACTACCGCACGAGCACCGACCGGTCGGCCGCCGCACTCACCCGCGTCCGTGAAGCCCTGCGCTCCACCGGGGCCCCCGCCCTGGTCGAACGGCGCATCACGGGTCTGGCCCGCGCCTCACGGCGCCGCCTGGCGGACGCCCGGCTGCACGGCCCCGCCGCCGGACACCTCGCCGCACTGCTGAGCCACGTCGCCTCACCGCCCCACACGGCCGTCCGCACCCCTGCGCCGGCCACCCGCCACGGGAGGACCCCATGAAGACCGTCACCGGGCGCACCGACCACGTGGTGGTGGTCGGCGCCGGACTCGCGGGCCTCTCCGCCGCCCTCCACCTCCTCGGTGCGGGCCGCCGCGTCACCCTCGTCGAACGCGACCCGCTCCCCGGCGGCCGGACCGGCCGGGCCGAACGCGACGGCCACCTGTTCGACACCGGCCCCACCGTGCTCACCATGCCGCACCTGCTGGAGGAGGCCTTCGCCGCCGTCGGCCGGAACATGTCCGACCTGCTGACCCTGCACCCCCTCCACCCCGCCTACCGCGCCCGGTTCGCGGACGGCAGCAGCCTCGACGTCCACACCGACGCCCAGGCGATGGAAGCCGAGATCGAACGTTTCGCCGGCAGCCGCGAGGCCGCGGGCTACCGGCGTCTGCGGCAGTGGCTGCACAGCCTCTACCGCGTCCAGATGGGCCGGTTCATCGAAACGAACTTCGACTCGCCCTTCTCCCTCCTCCACCCGGACCTGGCCCGCCTCGCCGCGCTCGGCGGATTCGGGCGCCTCCAGCCGAAGATCGGACAGTTCGTCAAGGACGAACGGCTCCAGCGGGTCTTCTCCTTCCAGGCCCTCTACGCGGGCGTCCCACCGGCCCGCGCCCTCGCCGCGTACGCCGTCATCGCCTACATGGACACCATCGCCGGCGTGTACTTCCCCGAAGGCGGCATGCACGCCGTACCGGCAGCCCTGTCACGCGCCGCAGCGGAGGCCGGCGCCACCCTCCTGCACGGGCAGACGGTCACCCGCCTGGAACGCGCCGGCGACCGGATCACCGCCGTGGTCACCGACCGGCAGCGGATCCCCTGCGACGCGGTCGTCCTCACCCCGGACCTGCCGGCCGCCTACCGGCTGCTCGGCGCCCGCCCGCGCCGGCCGCTCGCCCTGCGGCACGCACCGTCCGCCGTCGTCCTGCACGCCGGCACCGACCGCACCTGGCCCGGACTGGCCCACCACACCCTGTCCTTCGGTGCCGCCTGGAAGACGACCTTCCGCGAACTCACCCGCACGGGAAGCCTGATGAGCGACCCCTCGCTCCTCATCACCCGGCCCACCGCCACCGACCCGTCCCTCGCCCCGCCGGGAAAGCACACGCACTACGTGCTCGCCCCCTGCCCCAACACCACCGTCGGCCCCACCGCCGCCACCTGGAAGGACCTCGGGCCCCGCTACCGGGACAGCCTGCTGCGCGAACTGGAGCGCCGCGGCATCACCGGCTTCGAGGCCGCCATCGACACCGAGCTCCTCGTCACCCCCGCCGACTGGATCGCGCAGGGGCACGCCGCCGGCACCCCCTTCTCCGTCGCCCACACCTTCCCGCAGACCGGACCCTTCCGCCCCCGCAACCTCGTACGGGGCACCGCCAACGCCGTCCTCGCCGGCTGCGGCACGACCCCCGGCGTCGGCGTCCCCACGGTCCTGGTCTCCGGACGCCTCGCCGCCGCCCGCATCACCGGTCTGCCCGGTGCCCGCCCTCCGCGCGTCCCCCTGCCCGGAGCCGTGAAAGGCAGCTCCGCATGACCCGACGCGAACTCGACGCCGCCCGCCTCACCGACCCGGCGCTGCGCGCGGCCTACGCGCGCTGCCGCCGGCTCAACGCACGCCACGGCAAGACGTACTTCCTCGCCACCCGGCTCCTGCCCGCGTCCCGCCGGCCCGCCGTCCACGCCCTGTACGGCTTCGCCCGGCTCGCCGACGACATCGTCGACGACCTGGACGGGCCCGCCACGCCTGGCGAACGCGCCCGCCGGCTCCAGGACCTCTCGCTCGACCTCCGCACCGCGATGACCGGCGGCCCGGGCCACCACCCGGTCGTCACCGCCGTCGCCCACACCGCACACCAGTACCGCATCCCCCACCGGCACTTCGACGACTTCCTCACCTCCATGCGCAGCGACCTCACCGTCACCGACTACGCCACCCTGGACGACCTGCGCGGCTACATGCACGGATCCGCCGCCGTCATCGGACTCCAGATGCTCCCGGTACTCGGCCACACCGCCCCCCGCAGCGAAGCCGCCCCGCACGCCGCCGCACTGGGGGAGGCGTTCCAGCTCACCAACTTCCTGCGCGACGTCGGCGAGGACCTCGACCGCGACCGCGTCTACCTGCCCGCCGACCTGCTGGCGTCCGAGGGCGTGGACCGGGACCTGCTGCGCTGGAGCAGACGCACCGGCCGCGACGACCCCCGCATCCTGCGCGCCCTGCGCTCCGCCGCCGCCCTGACCCGCCGCTTCTACGCGACCGCCGAACCGGGCCTGGCCATGCTCGAACCGGTCTCCCGCCCCTGCGTCCGCACCGCCTTCATCCTCTACGGGGAGATCCTCGACGCGGTCGCCCGCGACGGGTACGCCAGCCTCCACCGCCGCTCCACCGTCCCCCTCCGCCGCCGGGCAGCCGTCGCGGCCGTCGGCCTGGCGAAGATCGCCGCGACCCGGCTGCGTGCACCCGCCGCGGCCGCCCCCCTCCCACCCGCCGTCGAGGAGCCCTCACGATGAGCCCGCGCGCCCCCCGCGGCCGCCGCCTGCCGGTCAGCGTCCGCCGCCACCCGGTGGCCTGGCACCGCCAGCGGTCCACCTGGAAGGACGCCTCGCCCGCCCTGATCGGCGCCGCCCTCGCCCGAGCCCGCGCCCGGCCCTCGGGCAACTGGTACGTCCTGGGGCCCAGCAGCGCCGTCCGCCCCGGCGCCGGGTACGGGCGCACCGTGGCCGGCACGGAGGTCGTGGCCTGGCGCGACGCCCGGGGGGCGCTCGTCGCCGGCCCGGGTGCCTGCCCGCACCTCGGCGCCGCCCTGGCCCAGGCTCCCGTCGTCTGCGGCACCCTGGTCTGCCCCTGGCACGGCCTGGCGCTCGACGGCGCCCCCTTCGGCGGATGGAACCCTTACCCGGCGCACGACGACGGGGTTTTGGCCTGGGTGCGGCTGGACGGCCCGGGTGGCGAAGAGCCCTGCGACAGGCCCGCGGTGCCGGCGCGCCCGCCCGCAGACCTCTCCCTGACCGCCGTCTACACCGGCACGGGCGCCTGCGATCCGGAGGACGTCGTCGCCAACCGGCTGGACCCCTGGCACGGCGCCTGGTTCCACCCGTACTCCTTCGTCGACCTCACCGTCCTCGACGACGGCGCGGCCGGCGACGTCCTGACCGTGCAGGTCTCCTTCAAGCTGGCCCGCCGTCTCGTCGTGCCCGTCACCGCGGAGTTCAGCGCCCCCGGCCCCCGTACCGTCGTCATGCGCATCACCGAGGGCGAAGGCGTCGGCTCCGTCGTCGAAACCCACGCCACCCCGCTGGGCGCAGGCTCCGACGGCCGCCCCCGCACCCTGGTCACCGAGGCCGTCGTCGCCGCCTCGCACCGCCCTGGCTTCGCCCTCGCCCGCACCGCCGCCCCGCTCCTGCGGCCCCTCATGCGACGGGCGGCAGGCCGCCTGTGGCAGGACGACCTCGCCTACGCGGAGCGCCGCTGGGAGCTGCGCAGCACCGGCCGCTTCCCCGGCTGACCCGGCACCGGGCCCGCCCGCCCGCCCCGAGGTCAGGTGGCGCGGGCCGGGCGGCGTCCCAGGCCGGCCAGTGCCCGGAGCGCGGCGGACCGGCCCCGCTCGGGCACCGTCCACACCGTCTCGCCCGCCACCCCCCACCGCTCCAGCAGGGCGTTGGCAGCCAGGAACCCGCTCGTGGCCGCCCGTTCCATCAGCGCCACCGGCAGGCCCGTCCGCACCAGGTCCCCGGCGACCACCACCCGGGCGTCCCCCGTGCGGACACCGGGCCGGTCGCGGTAACCGCCCACCGTGAACAGCGGGCAGTCCTCGCGCCACTCGTGGCGCGCGTCGACGACCGCCGCCTGCCCGGTCTCGGGGTACACCTCGCGCAGCCGCCGTAGCATCCGCTCCTGCACCTGCGGGCGCCGCTCGGACGGATCGACGGCGTAGGCGTGCAGTTCCACCACCGAACCACCGGTCCGCAGCGCCCAGCGGTGTGCCTCGCCCTCCCACCGGTCCAGCACGCTCACATTGTCGAGGCCGTCGAAGCCGCTGGTGCCGAGGAAGCCGTGCCGCCCGCCCGCCACCGGCCGCGACAGCCACAGCCGGGACACCAGGAACGGCGGCGCCGTCCGCAGGCCGGCGACCCGCGCCCGCCACCGCGCGTCCACCAGCTCGGGCGAGGCCCCGACCACCGCCCGCAAGCCGCCGGTGTCCAGGGCCAGCACCACCCCGTCGTACCGTTCGCCCGCCGCCCCGGCGACGACCTCCACCCGGTCCTGCGCCACGGGCCGCACCCCGTCCACAGCCGAACCCGTACGGATCTCCACACCCAGGCCGCCCAGGTGGCGGGCCAGCGGATCCCACAGGGCCTGGGGGAACGGCTCGCGCGGCACGTCGAACAGCAGGCCCTCGCTGGAACCGAGGAAGTAGATGTGGAACATCAGCACCAGCTCCGCCGCCGACAGCTTCGCCGGATCCGCGAAGAAACTCCGCGAGAACACCTCGAAGGCCAGGTGGTGGGCAGCCTCCGGGAAGCGGATCCGGGCCAGGAACTCCGCCGCGCTCACCCCGTCCAACGCCTCGTACACCCCCGGGACCGACACGTCCAGCAGCGGCAGCGCAGCCCGCGCATCCATCCGCCCCAGGTCCCGCCACCCGAAGGACGGGCTCTGCGCGACGAACCCGAGGGCGCTGAGCGGCGGCGTGCGCGGCACCCGCGCGAAGCTGTCCTGGCCGCCGTCGCGGTGACGCAGCGGATAGTCCGGCAGCCCCGTCAGGCCGTGCAGCCCGGGATCGGTCCGCCGCAGCAGGGAACGCAGGTTGTAGTACTGCCGGAAGAAGGCATGGAACCCGCGGCTCATCGTGGCCTGCGACCCGTCGGCCAGCTCCGTCCGCCACCCCGCCAGCCGGCCGCCCAGCTGCGCGTCCCTCTCGTACAGCGTGACCCGCACACCCCGTTCGGCGAGGACCGTCGCCGCCGCGAGCCCGGCGATGCCCCCGCCCACCACGGCCACCCGCGGCCCGTCCCCCTCGATGCGCGGCCGGCCGCCCCGGCCCGCCACACGCCGCGCGCGCCGGTCCCGGCCCGGGAGAGGCCCGCTCATGCCGCGACCCGGCCGACGAAGGTGTGCGTGATGCCCGTCTGCCAGCCCGGCAGCGGCAGCACCCGCACGTCCGTGAAACCGGCGGCCCGCATCCGTGCCGCGAACTCCCCTGCCGTGTCGAAGGCGAGGACGCTGCGCCACAGGTGCTCGTACAGTCCCGCGTCCCCGCCGGCCCGGCCCAGCGGCATGACCACCGAGCGGCACACGGCCGTCCACAGCGCCCGGTGCACCGGCTTCCCGCTGAGTGCGTACTCGTGGACGGCGATGCGCGCGCCCGGCGCCATCACCGCGCGCACCGCGGCCAGCGTGCGGTCCGGATCGGGCACGTTGCGCAGCAGGTACGCGGCGAAGACGGCGTCGAACGGACCGACGACACCCGCCTCGTCCAGCCGGTCGGCCGACGCATGGACGAAGCGGACCCCCGGCGGCCACACCTTGGCCTCCGCCCGGTCCAGCATGCCCCGCGAGGCGTCCACCCCGGTGATCCGGGCCCGCTCCGCGACCGACAGCAGCGCGGCCGTGGACGCGCCCGTCCCGCAGCCGAGGTCCAGGATGCGGGCGCCGCTGCCCGCGTCCGCAAGGCCGAGGCGCCGCGCCGAACGGCGCAGGTGCCCGTGGTAGCCGGGATTCGCCGCGACCAGCAGGTCGTAGCGGGAAGCGGCATGGTCGAAGGCAACCGACAGGGCGTCGTCGCGCAGCAGGGGCATGGCAGCCTTTCAGTGGTGTCCGGGCCACGCGGCCGGGACGGATCGGGGGAGGAGCGGAAGCTCCACCAGTGAACGCAGCATGGGGGCGACGGGGGTGCGCAGACCGATGCCGAAGTCCTCCCACGGCGTGGTCGCGCCGTCCAGGAACCGCAGGACCCGCTCGGCCGGCACGGACCGGAAGAGGTCGGCGAAGAACCGCCCGCCGTCCACCCGCCCGGTGTCCAGCGCGCGCAGCAGCACCGCGTCCATCGCGAGCGCCCTGCGCCCGTGGACGGGGGGAGCGCCGGCCGGTGAGCGGCCCGCGCGTACGGCTTCGGCAAGGTGACGGCTCTGCCGCTGGATCGCGGCGAAGGTGTACCCGGTCGACGGACGGGTCGCCCCGCCCGCGGCCCCGACGAGGAAGACCCGCCGCCCGGTGCGGCGCGGGAAGCGGCCGTCACTCATCGGGATCACCCCGTGCTCGCTCCCGCGCACGGTGAAGGCGCCGAGCCCGAGGACCGATCCGCAGTAGTGGTGCAGGGCGCGCTCGTACGCGGCCGCGTCCAGGGGGGCGGGCGAGAACTCCGTGTACTCGACCAGGGCGTCACGGGCGCTCAGCGGCAGCACGTATCCGAAGGCCAGGCCGTGGTCCGGCTGCGGGAGACGGAAGTCCATCAAGGTGGCCGTGCCCGGGTCGAAGGCGGGCTCCTCCGTGCGCACGAACCAGCCCGTGAAGTGCTGGAGCAGTGTGGTCCGGGCGGGCGGCAGCCGCCGCGGCGGACGCGAGTCGAAGACCAGCCCCGAGCGGAGCGTGCAGGGCTCTCCCGCCCCGTCGCGGCCCCGGACCACCGCCCCACTGCCGTCGTCGTACGCCGACTCCACCGCCATCTGCCGGACGTCGACCCCGCGGGCCCGGAGCTGCTCCGACAGGGCCGTCTCGAACCGGTCCGAGCTCAGCATCTTGTACCGCAGCGGCCCCAGGGTCCGGTCGACGGCGGCGCCGTCCGGGGCGTAGACCCGCAGCCTGCCCCAACTCGCCGTCAGGAGGGCGTCGTACGGCCCGGCGCCCGCCTCCCAGTAGCACCAGGTCCGGGCGGGCGGACGCAGCGCGCCCGGCGGAGCCTGCACCAGGGCGACCCGCGGTCCGCGCCGCGCCCCGGGCACAGGCTCCGTCAACCCCGCGGCCAGGGACAGGCCTGCGGCCCCGGCCCCGACCACGGTCACATCGGCGTCCCACCTCACCCATCGGCCTCCCGCCTTGCGCACCCACGGTGTTCTTCCGGGCCGCGTACCCCGGCGGATGCAGTAAACCCCTTCGGCGGGCCGAGCAGGCGGGGACGCGACGGCGCGACGGGGTCCGCTTCAGGGCAGCGCGAGGACGCAGAACGCGTGGCCCTCCGGGTCGGCCAGGCAGGTCCACGGGACGTCACCCTGGCCGAGATCGAGATCGCCGGCACCCAGGGCCCGCAACCGGTCCGCCTCCGCCGCCGCGTCACCACCGGGGTACGGCAGCAGGTCGAGGTGCACGCGGTCCGCCGGGCCCGTCCCTCCGGGCGTGCGCAGGAACTCCAGGTAGGGGCCGCCGCCCGTCGCGGAGCGGAGCACCGCACGGTCGTCCGTCACCTCGTGCACGATCCAGTCCACCGCCGCGCCCCAGAACCGGGCCATGGCCCGGGGGTCCGCACTGTCGACCACCACGGCGGCGATCGGCCCGGTGTCCCGGTAGACCTCCCGGGGCTCCAGCACGCAGAACTCGTTGCCCTCCGGATCGGCGAGCACCGTCCACGGCACCGCGCCCTGGCCGACGTCGGCAGGCGTCGCACCGAGGGCCCGCAGCCGGGCCACCAGCTCCGCCTGATGGGCGGGGGAGGAGGTGGCCAGGTCGAGGTGCACCCGGTTCTTGGCCGGCGCCTTGGGTTCCGGGACCGGGACGACGTCGACGCCGATGACTGCCGGGTCCGGCCAGACGAGTCCGCCGGCGGGTCCCACGTAGGTGGTCGCACCGGGGCTGTACGCGGTCCAGCCGAGGGCCTGCGCCCAGAACCGGCCGACCGCCGAGCTGTCGACGGCCTTGATGTTCACCTGTACGGGTCGCAGTGCCATGCCCGCGATCCTATGCACCCCCCGTCCAGGGACGTCCGGACCGCGGAGGTCCGGACCGCCCGTTCCGTGCCCCGCCGGGCGGCCGCAGGAGGTGGTCGGCACGTCGTCCCCGCGGGTGGGCCGGCAGGGGGAGTCGCCTCGTCGGCCGAGCGTGCCGTCACGGCGGTCTCCCTTCCTCGCTCGATGATCGGGTTCGCGTTTGACATCGACGGCGGGTGTGCCGGTGTGCGCGCATCGCGGCGATGCCTCGTCGCCCCGCCGCACCAGCCGTCGTGAACAGCAGAGAGGTGTTGCCATGCGTGCCTTTGCGATCGACTCCTTCGGGCAGACGCCGCAACTGAGGGACCTGCCCGTGCCCGAACCCGGGCCCGGCGAAGTGCAGATCCGGGTCCGGGCGGCTGCCGTGAACCCGATCGACTGGAAGCTGGCGGCGGGCGCCCTGGCTCCGCCGGGAGCCGCGTTCCCCTTCCCGTACACCCTCGGTTTCGACGTCGCCGGGCGCATCACGGCAGTCGGGGACGGCGCGCCCTTCGAGGTGGGGCAGGAGGTGTTCGGGATGCGGCGGCCGGAGACCGCGGGCCGGCATCCGCACGGCTCGTACGCGGTGTACATGACCGCCTCCGCCGAAACCGCCGCGCTGGCTCCGCGCCCGGAAGGGCTGCAGGCGGTCAAGGCGGCGGCGCTGCCCATGACCGGCGGGACCGCGCTGGCCCTGACCCGCTGGCTGGACCTCTCCGAAGGCGAGACGCTGCTGGTGGTCGGAGCGGGCGGCGGGGTGGGCTCCTACGTCCTCCAGCTGGCCGCCGCCCGGGGCGCGCACGTGATCGCGGTCGCCGCAGGCGAAGACCACGACTACGTGCGGGCCCTGGGGGCCGACGAGGTGATCGACCACCACACCGCCGACGTCGCCGACACCGTGCGCGCCGGGTACCCCGCGGGCGTCGACGCCGTCCTCGACCTCGTCGACGGCCGCGAGGTCCTCATGGAGAAGGTCGCGCCGCTGCTGCGCGACGGAGGCCGTCTGGCCACGACCGTCTTCGCCGCCGACCCCGATGCCCTCGCGGGCCGGGGCGTGCGCGCCGTCAACTTCACCTACGAGGCCACCGACCGGGACATGGCCGAACTCGCCGAATCGGTCACCTCCGGAGCTCTGCACGTCGCCGCCACGACCACGTTCGCCCTGAGCGCCATGGACGAGGCGTACGCCGCCTCCACCGGCGGCCACGTCCGCGGCAAGCTGGTCATTACCGCCGACTGAGGCCGGGGGAACCGGCAGCAAGCACGAGGGGTTCCGGCCCAGGAGCGGGCCGCGATGAAGGACCATGCCCAGGAGCTGAAGAAGGCGGCGCGGCGCACGTCGAAGGCGGAGAAGGCCGCGGAGGCGGAACGCGATGTCCTTGCGAAGATCGCCAGAGCGCGGAGAAGTTCAAGGCGCGGTACGCGACGCCCGGCTTCAGCGATCAGGCCCGCCTGGACGACGGCGCGATGCGGGCCGCCGGCTTCGCCCTGGCCGAGGTGACGCCCGAGGTGGAAGCACGCATCGCCGAACTGGTGAAGCGCGCCATCGGGTAGGACACGGCACGGCGGGGCACGGCGCGGCACGGCGGGGCACGGCGCGTCGGGGCGCTCAGTGCAGGCCGGGAGGTCTTCTGCGGGCCAGCCACAGGACGCCGAGGGCGAGCACGGCCTGGACGAGCCCCGCCACGGCGTACACGGACGGGGCATAGCCCTCTCCCGGCGCGGTCTCCTCCCACCCGGTCAAGGCCGCCAGCAGCAGGAGCAGCACCGTCACGAGGACGTGGGAGGGAAAGGTGAGGACGGTCAGCGCGGCCTCGGCCCACGCGGCGTCCCGGACCCACCACAGCACGTCGAGGGCCGTGATCACGGCCAGGTACGCGCCCGCGGCTCCCAGCGCCGCTGCGCCCACCGCGCGATGGTGCCGCATGGCCCTCCCTTCCCGTTCGTCGGTGCATTGTGCACCCCTGCACCGCGCGGCAACGCACGGGGCCCCGCCGGAACCGGCAGTCGTCCGGTTCCGGCGGGGCCCCGGCACCCTCGGCTGAAGAAGCCCTCAGCCAAGGAGATCCTCGGCCGAGGAAGCCCTCGGCCAAGGAGATCCCGGGCCGAGGAAATCCTCGGCTAGGGGATCAGCCCATGGTGTTGATGTAGTGGGTCAGGTCCTTCAGATTGTCGATCAGCGGCTTCCACGTCTTCTTGGCCTTCTTGACGTAGTTGCTCTTGCCGATGAACCAGGCGTCCGCGAGCGGCGGCACGTTGCCGTGGATCGTGATCTGCATCTTCCCGCTCCGCTTCCGGGTGAAGTAGAACGAGATGAAGCCCGGGTAGTCCGGGTGCCCCCAGCGGGTGTTGAAGCGCCAGCCGTTGGAGGAGATGCTCTTCACCACGACCGGGAACGCGATCTTGATGCCGGCGATCTTCACCCAGAGGTCCATCTTCTGCCCCGGCTTCTTCAGCTTGCTGGGATGCCCCCCGATGGGGAACACCCAGTTGAAGTTGTCCCGGACCTTCTTGAAGTACCGCTTCGCGGACATGTGCGGGTTGCCGACCGTGTACTTGAGCCAGTAGTCGAAGGTTCCCGCCGTGTCGGCGCAGTTGACGGGGTCCGCCGAACAGTAGCCGTAGGCGTTCGCGCCGCCGCCCTGGACCGGGTCGTCCTGGAGGAAGGTCCCGGTCGCCGGGTCGTACAGCCGCGCCCCCATCAGCATGTGCCCGTTCGGCGTGTCCGCCTCGCGGACCGCGGTGCCCAGCCACCCGTACCGGGACGGCACGGCGGCGTTGCTGCGGCCGTACTCGTCGGACCGCAGGACCACCGGGTCCCTGGTCGTGTCCAGCGGGAGCTGGACGCTGATGTCCCCGTGCACGTTCGACAACTGCAGGACGACATCGCCCGACGCCCCGGTCACCGCACTCAGACCGCTGGCCAGGTCGCCCACCAGGCGACTGACGACACTGGTGCCGCCGGCGGTACGGGTGCTCCAGGTGGGGCTGTCGCCGTCCCCGCCGTAGTGGTGGACGGTGACCGAGTCGGTCGTCCACGCCCCGTCCGCGCCCTTCGACTCGGTCGTGACGGTGGCCTGGCGGCCGGAGGCGTCGAGGCCGTAGCTCTGCCGTGCGTCGGCCGTCGCGGTCTGCTGCACGGCGTCGCCGACGAAGTACGCGACCGTACTGCCGTCCGCGGCCGTGGTGCGCCGCCCGAAGGCGTCGTGCACCGTCTTGCGGGTCGTCGTCCCCGTGGTCGACGACACGAGCCGGTCGGCGCTGTCGTAGGCGTACGCGGTCCTCGACGTGGAGGTGTTCCCGGCGGCGCCGCAGGCGGCATCCGTCAGCGACTCCTCCAGGGCGGAGCGGTTGCTGCGGGCGCCGTCGAAGGCATAGGTGCGGACCGCGCAGGCACTGCCCGAATCGTCCTGGGCCCGGGCGAGGCGGCCCTGCGCGTCGTAGCCGTACTGGCTGGTGACGGTGGACCCGTCGGTCTGCGCGTGACCCGCGACCTGGCCGAAGACGGTGCGGTGTGCGCTGTCCGCGAGGACCGTCGTGCCCTGCGCGTCGGTGTACAGGCGGGAGGTCTCCCCACCGGTGGAGTCGTAGCCGACCGACAGCTTGTAGCCGCCGGGCAGGGACTCCCCGACGAGCCGGCCGTCCGCGTCGTAGGTGCCGGAGAAGGTGCCGGCCACGGAGTCGCTGACCGAGGTCAGCAGTCCGCGCGGGTCGGCGGCGGTGTCGTAGGCGTAGGTCGTGTTCGAAGGGCTGGAGTTGCTCACCTTCGCGGGCCGGCCCAGGGCGTCGTACTGCGTCCTGGTCGTGTTGCCCGCGCCGTCGCTGTACTCGATCTCCCGGCCGAGCCGGTCGATGGAGGACGTGACGGTCCTGCCGCCCGCGGTGACGCTGGTGGACAGCCCGTCGGCGGCGTACGCGATGGTGGTGTCCGGCAGGCCGGTGCCGACACCGCCGCTCACGGAGCTGCCCGAGGGACGGCCCGCCGGGTCGTACGAGGACGTGGTCGTGCGGGTGACGCCGTTCGCGGTCTCCTTGACGACCGCCGCCTGGCCCCAGCGGCCGTAGGTGAAGGACTTCGCCACCAGCTGGGCCGATGAGGCGTCACCGCCCGTGACCGGCCCGGCCGGCGCGCTCGTGCACACCAGGCCCGCCCACTCCGGGTGCCCGGAGCACGCTCCGGTGGTGGCCCAGTAGGAGGTCAGCGTGGTCCCGGGGCCGGCCGCGCCCGCATCGGGCGTGCTGGACGTGATCTGGCGGCCCGCCGCGTCGTAGCCGACCGTGGTGGTGACCGCCTTGCCCTGCGGGTCCCGGATCTCCTTGAGCGGAAGGCCGGTGCCCCAGTCGTAGACCGTCGCGACGGTCTCCGTGTCGGCATCGGAGGGGAACCCCTCGATGCGCGCCCCGGTGGTCTCACCGGTCTGCAGGTCGGAGACGAGAGCCCCGGCGGGGCGGCCCTCGTCGTACGTGGAGACCGAGTGCAGCCGGGCCAGCACCGCGGTGCCGGCCGGCAGTTCGACGCCGCCCGCGGCGCCCGCGGCCTTGCCGCGCAGCGTCACCGTCTGCAGCGGGCCGCTGCTCTCCCGTTCCAGGGAGGCGCCGCTCGCGGAGGGGGCGTACACCGTGGTCTCGGACAGCAGCAGCGCCGCCTGGGCGGTGCCCTCGGCCGGGGTCGCGGCGCCCGCCCTCACCTTGGCCAGCTCGGCGGCCAGCAGGGGGTCCGGGGTGTCGGCGGTACCGAGAGCGATCTCCCGGTTCGCGGCGGACAGGTCGCGGACCTGGTTGCCCTCCTCGTCGAACTCGCTGACGGAGATGCGGCCGCCGGGCGCAGCCGTGTTCACGGTGCTGAAGTCGGCGTCGAGGTAGGTGATCGTCGCCCGCCGGTAGTCCTTGGCGGTGAGGTCGCCTCCCTTGGCGGAGGCGGGTACCTGGTCCGCCGGGAAGACGGCCGTCGCGGTCACGGGGAGGTCGGTCTGCCCCCAGGCCGCAGCCGTGGCGGCGTCCAGCTGGTACGGAGCCGCGCTCCCGGAGACCGGCACCTCGTAGACGAGGGAGGTGGTCGCCGTCCCGTTGGTCTCGGTCGCGCTGCCCGGGGCCAGCGTCGGACGCGAGACCTTCAGCAGCTTGCCCGCGGGAACGGACCCGGCCGCCGAGCTGTAGGCGAACGTCCACGGCAGCTGGCCCGCGGGGGTGTACGTCGCCACGCGTCGGGCGGCGTCGTAGGTGTAGGCCGTCTTCTGGGCGGGGGAGACCCGCGGGTCCCAGGCCTCATGGAGCAGGCCCTGGGCGTCGTAGGCGTACTGCCCCACCACGGTCGCGGTCGCGGCGCCCGCACCCGGGTCCGTCGCCCACACCTTCAACTGCCGCACCTGGTCCTTGACGTCGCCGAGTGCCGTACCGGAGGCGGTGGTTGCGGGGGCGTAGTCGAATTCCAGCACACGGCAGCCCGCCGTGGAGGGTTTGGCGGCGCAGGTCGCGTTGTCCTGGTCGACCGCCCTGTTGGGCGAGATCAGGTACTTGGGCCGGGCCACCGTCCGGGAGCCGACCACGACGGGCTCGGAGACCAGCGTGGTGGTGGAGTCCTCCGTCAGCTCGCGGCTGGTGCTCAGGGTCCAGGCATCGGCCCCGGCGACGCGGACGAACGTCGAGACGGTGCCGCTGCCCGTGTCGGTGAGGGTGAGGGCGGCGTCGGCGAGGGCTCCGGTCAGGGCGAGCTGGGCGTCACCGGAGGCGGCGGTCCACTTGCCGTTGCTGCCGAGGGTGAACGCGACGGAACTGCCGTCGGCGTGCATCAGGGACACCGAAGTGGCGCTGGTCCGGCGGACCTTGGTGTATTCCACGCCGGTCGTCGCCGTCACCGAGGAGACCCAGTCGGGGCCGAAGATCGGGGCCTGGCCCTCACTGTCGGCGTCCACGGAGCGTGAGGAATAGGTCCGTGACACGGACGCCTCGAAAACCGAGGCGTCGTCCTCGGACATCGAGAAGTCACCGGTGAGCAGGTTCACGGAGCCAGGGCCGACGTTCTGCTGTGCCGCCGCGGCTCCTGCCCGGTCCAGGGTGACCGACACGGCGGAACTGGAGGCGGCGGCCCCGCCGCCGTCGGTGAAGGTGGTGCGCAGCTCGACGGCGCCGTCCTCGGCGAGGGTGTCGGCCATGTGCCACACGAGCGGAGTCGCCGTACCGCCGCTGACGGGAACGGGCCAGGCCGTCACGGCGGCGCCCCCGCCCGCCCGCACGACGTGCGCGACGGGCACGTCGTGCCAGGAGTCGGCGGAGCCGCGCCGGTACTGCCAGCGCGCGCCGGTGAAGGAGGGGGCGCCCGAGGCGGTCAGCGGAAGGTCGGCGAGGGTCCAGGACCCCTCACGCGGTGACAGCACCCCCAGGCCGCTGTCGCCGACACCGAAGGAGTACGCCGTGGTGGTGGACACGTTCCCCGCCGAGTCGACGGCGCGGGCCCGCAGCGTGTGGCTGCCGTTCCCGGGAGCGATCGAGATGCTGCGGGGCTCGCCGCCGGTGCCGTCGACGGTGTCCAGGGCCCGCTGCGAGAGCGTGGTCGAGTCCAGGCTCCACTGGTATCCGGCGCCGTCGGTGCTCGACGTGTCGAGGGTGCAGGAGACGTTGCCCGGGGCCTTGGCGGTCCAGGCGCCGGCCGGGTAGGCGGCGCAGGCGACGACGGGGGCGGCGGGGAGGCCGGTGTTGACCCCGAAGGCCGTGTAGGCGGACCACGCCCCGTAGTCGGTTCCGTCGTGTCCGCGCACGCGGTAGCGCAGGTAGCTGCCGACCGGGAAGGCGTTGGCGGCGGGGACGGTCAGCTTCGCGACGGAACCGGATGCCACGGCGGCGGTGGTGCCCGTGTACGTGTAGGCCGGGCCGGTGTGGGCGGGGTCGGCGGTGATCTCGAACTGTGCCTTGACGTTGGAGCCGTCGGCGTCGGCGACGTTCGCCGACAGGGTGGGCGTCAGCGAGGTGGCGTAGCGCAGGCCGTTGTAGGCGTTGACGGTCATCGGCGCGAGGGCCGCCGCGCTGGTGGTGGCGTACGAGTTGTAGGTGACCGTCAGATGCGGCTCGGCGGCGTTGTCACCCGAGACGTGATTCGCGGAACGGAAGCGCCGCCAGGTCGTGGAGTCGTTCTCGTCGCCGCCCAGCAGCTGGAGGCCGTAGTTGGGCGAGCCGTCGGCCCACGCCTGCACGATGGCGTCGATGTCGAAGTTGACGGTCCCGGCCGGGCACGACGCGTTGTAGCCCAGCGCCGCCTTGTTCGTGACGGCGCCCGCGGTCGTGGTGGACGGCTGGCTGCCCCAGGTGATGTCGGACGACGACCAGTCGGAGGTGATGCGGCGGACCTGGGTGCCCGCTCCCGTGGTGGCGCACGTCGACGAGTAGAAGGAGTACAGGGCCAGGTTGGTGTCGGTGACGTGCTTGCCCTTGAACTTGGACACGTCGAACTTCAGGTAGGAGCGTGCCTTGTCGGCGCCGCCGTCGTACGTTCCGGTCTTCAACTCCGGGGAGGAGACCTGTGAGTCCGGGTAGTCGGGGGTCTGCACCCACGTGTCGGTGGTGACGGCGAGGGTGGACGTGGGGTCGACGGTGACGGGGTAGACGAGCTTCTTGTCGGCCAGGAAGGACGCGTCGGGCGTCAGGACGAGCGTCTGGGAGCCGTCCGCCGCGGACTCGATGCGGGTGGCCACCCGGGAGCGGTGCTTGGCCTCACCCGAGGCCTTGTCCTTGCTGGAGTCCCACATCATCGGCGCGGGGGCCTCGGCGACGAGTTTGCCGTCGGCGTCCTTCAGCAGCAGGTGGCCCGAGGGGGCTTGGGTGACCGCCAGGTTCTTGAGGTGCAGGGGGATGCGGTACGAGACCGGGGCCGTGGGCGCCCGGTCCAGGACGACGTTCTGCGAGAAGCCGTCGGCGAGGGCGGTGACCTGGAGGGTCTCCCCGGCGGGGAGCCGGTAGCTGGCGGTGTCGCCCTTGACCGTCGGGGCGGGCAGGTCCTGCTGCCATCCCATGCCGAAGGCCTGCCCGTTGCGGCTCACGGAGGCCAGCTGCCGGTCCCCGCCGTCGGAGAGTGCGATGTCGGCCGCGGCCTTGCGGGGCTGGAGGGCGGGGCCCGTGTCGGAGAGGGAGGTGTTGATGTCCTTCCAGCCGTCGCCCTCCTTCACCCGTATCGGAGCCGCGTAGACGGAGGTCTGGAAGGCGCCGGACGGCAGCACGTAGGTGGTGGAGTCCGCCGTGCGCGCCGACAGCACCTCGATCGTGCGGCCCTGCAGGCGCGCCTTGAGCAGGGCAGCCGTCTCGTCGGCGGCCGTGGCCGGCCCGGTGGGGGCGGCGGTGGCGGCAGCCGCGGGGGTGGCGGCCAGCGCGGCACCCTGCACGGTCAGCAGGAGCGAGAGGGCTGCGGCTGCTGCGCGCAGACTTCGCCCTGGGGGCGCGGGCGCCCTGCCGGGGGAGCAGCCGAAGCGTCCGCCCGTCCATTGATGAATCATCACATCTCCTTCAGTCGACCCCCACACGGAGATCGACTGAGACCCTGTCAGCGGCGCTTCTCAAGCCGTCTTCGAGGGCCCGTTAGGGCGCCTGGACAAGGGAGTTGGAGGACGTGGCCATCGTCGATTGTGGGGGCGTTCGCCCGTTTTGGCGTGCTCGCGCCCGAGGTGACGGCGGGTACGTCAGGTAATGGGAAGGTCAAGTGAGATCTTGGTGAAGTCTTGACCCGGGAGGTGGAACCGGTACCGACAGGTCCGGTCCTTCGGGCGCACTCGATCCGGAACCGGGGCGCGTCGCCGACGCACCGGACCGGATGCCGGGGCGGGCCGCTCGGCAGCCTGTCCTCGGTCGGCGTGGAGCGAGCCCGCCGGGCCGCCGTCAGGCGGGCTCCGGCGCCGGCTCGCAGGGCAGCGCCGCCGTGCGGCGGGGGAGCAGCACCGGGGTCGCCAGCAGCAGTACACCGGCCAGGCCGATGGCCGCGCGGGCGCCGAGCAGGACGGCCAGCCCACCCCAGACGGCCGTCAGCAGGGCGGTCGAGGCCTTGGCCGTGACGGCCCAGGCGGACAGGGTGCGGGCGACCCGGTCGGTCGCGGTCCGCTGCAGACGGTAGGTGGCGCAGACGGGGTTGAAGATTCCGCAGCAGAGGATGAGCCCGAACTCGACGCCCGTCACCAGCAACAGCCCCCCGGTGCCCGGTCCCATGAAGACCAGGCCGAGGGGCCAGACCGCGCGCAGGGACCCCGACACGACCAGGACCCGGTGCTGCCCGAACCGGGCGACGAGCGTTCGGGCGATCCGCGAACCGAGCAGCCCGCCGATCGAGGGCGCGGCAAAGGCGAGGCCGTACTGCCACGGCGTGTACCCGAGCGGGCCCAGCATCAGGACGGCCAGCAGCGGCTGCGTGGCCATCACCAGGGCGTTGAACAGCGCGGTGTTGAAGAACAGCGGGCGCAGCGTCGCCTCGGCGAGGATGTACCGCCAGCCGTCGAGCAGGTCCCCGGCCCGCAGGCGCGCGCCCTCCCGCGGCTCGGGCGGCGGCTCGTGCCCGCCGATCGCGCGGATGCCGAGCGCCGACAGCAGGTGGCTGAACGCATCGGCCGCCACCGTCGCCATCGGACCGAGGAGCCCGATCGCCGCGCCCCCCAGCGGCGGACCGATGATCGTGGTGGTCCAGGCCGTGGCCTCGAACCGGGCCTGGGCGACCAACAGGTCCTCGGCGGGCAGCAGCGCCTTCAGGTAGGCACCGGAGGCGGCGCGGAAGCCGATGTCGGCCGCCCCGACGACCACGGTGACCAGGAGCAGCTGCACGAAGGTGAGCGCGCCGAGCGCATGCGCGGCGGGGATCGTCAGCAGCGCGGCGCACCGCACCAGGTCCATGGCGATCAGCACCGGGCGCTTGCGGCGGAACTCCACCCAGGGCCCGAGCGGCACCGCCACCACCGCACCCACCGCAGCCCCCACCGAGGACAGCGCGGCCACCTCGGCCGGTCCGCAGTGCAGCACCTGGAGGGCGATCAGCGGGAACGCGCCGAAGGCGAGCCAGGTGCCGAGCGCACTCGTCCCGTACGCTCCCCACAGCCACCCGAACGGCCGCCCCAGCCGGCGTCCGGGCGGATGTCCCCGCCGGTGCCCCCGCCGATGTCCCCGCCGATGTCCCCTCCGCATGGCCGCCGCTCCCCTGCCCCTGCCCGTACAACCGATCCGCGATCGGTGTGCGACCGATCCGCGCCCGATTCGCGGCAGGAAGCATCAAAGCCAGCGCGACGACCGGGCGGCAAACAACCGCGGCGCCGCCCCGCACAACCCGTGGTTGTTCCCCTAGGGTGTCGGCATATCTCGGAAAGGGGTCGGCATGGACCTCGAAACCGTCCGTACCTTCGTCGGCATCGCCGACACGGGGCAGTTCCGCGAGGCCGCAGCCGACCTTGCGGTCACCCAGCAGGCCGTCTCCAAACGCATCGCGGCGCTGGAGCGAAACCTCGGCGTACGGCTGTTCACGCGTACCGCGCGCGGCGCCGAGCTCACCATCGACGGGCAGGCTTTCCTTCCCCACGCGCGCGAGCTGCTGCGCGTCGCCGAGCGCGCGGCCGCGTCCGTCCGCGCCGGCGTCCGTCCGCTGCGCGTCGATGTGATCGCCTCACGCGTCGCGGCGACGGGCCTCATGCGCGGGTTCCACCGCGCGCACCCCGGGACCGACCTCGACGTGGTGATGCTCTTCGACATCGAGACGGCCGTCGCCGCCATCCGGTCCGGAGCGATCGACGCCTCCTTCCGCGCCGTCGCCGTGCCCGGCAAACCCCTCCCCGAGGACATCGAATCCGTCCGGGTCCTCGACGAGCCGCTCCAGCTCCTCACCGGCCCCGACCACGCGCTGGCCACCGCCCGGTCGGTGACCGTGGCGCAGCTCGCCGGACACCGGATCTGGATGCCCGGCATCGTCCCCGGCACCGAGTGGGCCGCCTACTACGACGACCTCGTCGCCGAGTTCGGCCTCACCATCGAGGCGACCGGTCCCAACTTCGGATCGGACGCCCTCCTCGACACCATCGCCGACACCCCCGCCCTCGCCACCTTCATGGGCGAGCAGACACGCCTCGTATGGCCCGCAGGACACGGGCTGCGCCGCATCCCCGTGACCGACCCGACGCCCGTCTACCCGCACTCGCTGCTGTGGCACCGCGACAACCCCCATCCGGCGCTGGCCGCCCTCCGCGCCCACCTCGCCGCCACGGCAGGCCGCCAGGCCGGTGCCGGGACATGGACGCCGAGCTGGGTGGCCGCCCGCTGAACACCGCGCCGGACCACGTGGCCGGCGTCCGCCCCGCGAAGCGGAGGACGCCGCAAGGTGACCGGGCGGGTTCCCCACGAGCACCCGGCGCGATGCTGCGTCGTCCGCGGACAGCGGCGTGGCGTTCCCCCGCGTGGCCCCGCGCCGGCGAGGCGGCGCGAGGGTAGGGTGCCGCCGTGTCCGAGCATCCGCGCGACCTCGCCGGCTACGGCGCCCAGCCACCGCACGCCGCCTGGCCGGGCGGCGCCCGCGTCGCCGTCAGCCTCGTCCTCAACTACGAGGAGGGCGGGGAGCACAACGTCCTGGAGGGCGATCCCGCCTCCGAGGGCTTCCTCCACGAACTCGTCGGGGCCCCACCGGTCGTGGGCGGCCGCGATCTCAACGTCGAATCCCTCTTCGCCTACGGCGCACGCGCCGGCTTCTGGCGCATCCACCGCACCCTCGCGGCGCACGGTGCGCCACTGACCGTCCACGCCGTGGCGCAGGCACTGGAACGCAACCCGGACGCGGCGCGGGCGATGGCCGCCGCCGACTGGGAGGTGGCGAGCCACGGCTGGCGCTGGATCGACTACCGCCACGTGCCGGAGGAGACCGAACGCGCCGACATCGCCCGCTCGATCGCGACGATCGAGCGGCTCGTCGGACGCCGGCCCGTCGGCTGGTACACCGGCCGCACCAGTCTCCGCACCCGGCGGCTGGTGGCCGAGGACGGCGGCTTCCTCTACGACAGCGACGACTACAGCGACGACCTGCCGTTCTACGTCGAGGCGGCCGACGGCCACCCGCACCTCGTTCTGCCGTACAGCCTGGACGCCAACGACTTCAAGTTCCTCATCGTCCACGGCTTCACGACCGCCGGCGACATGCTCTCCTACCTCATCGACACCTTCGACACGCTGTACACCGAAGGGGCCGACCGCCCGCGCATGATGAGCGTCGGCCTGCACTGCCGGATCATCGGGCGCCCCGGCCGCATCCGCGTCCTCGACGGCTTCCTGCGTCACGTCGCGCGATGCGGCGGGGCGTGGATCGCCACACGCGAACAGATCGCGCGGCACTGGCTCGCCACGCATCCTCCGCTGCGCTGAGCCGGCATCCAGCACGGCCCGGCGAAGGGCCGGAGCACGATCTCCTTGCGGCCGCGGACGGTCGCCGCCGTCAGGTCACCAGCGGGGCAGGAACGCCCGTACGGTCTTCCCTCCGCACGGACGGGGGGACACCGCGGTGGCCGTGGCCAGACGGTTGACCATGGGCCAGCCGAAACCGCCCGTGCCGTGGCGGAGGTCGGGGGTGCGCAGGCGCGGCAGCCGCGGGCTGGAGTCGTCGACGGCCACCTCGATGGTGTCGGGGTGGGCCGTCAGGCGGAGATCGAAGGCGCCGCCCCCGTGGCGCAGGGCGTTGGTGGCGAGTTCGGAGACGACCAGGACGACGGTGTCCGCGGCTTCGGCGGCGATCGAGGAGTGGCCGAGCGCTTCCAGGAAGGCCCGGGTGGCGGCGCGTGCCCCGGTGGCGGACCGCGCGCACCGGTCGGTTGCCGTGTCGACGGTCACCACGTTCATCAGGTCACTCCGGTCTCTGCCGCTCACTGCCGCTCACTGCCCGGTCCGCTCTACGCGGCATTCCGTGCCCGCTCCCGGACCGACCAAACCCACCCGGCCGACCGGCCGGGTGGCCGGCATGGCCAGTGCCGTAGTCGGCCTCTCTGCGTCCTGGTGAGGGCCTCCCACACCACCGAGCAAAGACCCACACGGCATCCGGGCCCGCCCCTTGGCACGGGTTGAGACCGCCACGCCGTCCCAGGGTCTGGCGGCCCGAACCACCACCGACCGCGCGCTGTGCGGCCTGCTCGGCGACCGCACCACCTCGGCGGACCTGGCCGAAGCGGGCCTGGTTGGTCCGTCGGGCCGCCGAGGCCGCGGTGACGGCCGGACGGCCCTGACCGCCGCGAACGCAGCCCTGCCCTGGCCCGGCGCGTCGCACAGGTGCTTTGCCACGTGGTCGGATCCTGCCGGAGCACCACGGCAACGGACAAATTGTCGCCCTGCAATCCCGCCACCTCGACCCGGTCGAGTCCCCTTTCCTCCAAGCGGGCAGCGGTGCGGCACCCGGCCGAGGTCGTCGAGAGCCGTCAGCGGCCGCCGGACGCATGGGCCGCAGCCCCGGTCCCGGCTCGCCTCCCGGGGCCCGCTCGATGACGAAGGCACAGCCACCGAAGCCGCGCTGGCGCTGCGCGCCGCCACCGAACAGCGCACCGAGAAACCCGCCTCCCCGCCGTGGGCCGAGCTGACCCCGTCGGAAGGGCGCGGCTGGCAGAACGCCTCCTCCCGCCCGTCCTCGACATCGTTGGCACCGGGGCCCTCCCGCCCCACAAGCCTCTCGGCATCGGCATGAAGTACGACCTACCAGACCTGACCCCGCCGCCCGCGAAACGTACCGCCCTACCCGGCGGAGCCGACACTTCCCGGCTGGTCCGGCTGGTCCGGCTGGTCCGGCTGGTCCGCTGGTCCGGTCGGCCCGGCTGGTCCGGCATCAGGTTTCGGCAGGCCCGGCTGGTCCTGGTCCGGCAGGTGCTGCAGGTCCGGTCGGCTCGGCTCGCCCGGCACGTTCGGCAGTCCCGCCGGCCCCGTCGGCTTTGGCTGGCCCGGACCGTACCCGCCCGGGCGACAGGGCCACAGGTCGCCCGGTGGTCGCTCGGTTGGCTGGTCGCGCACGCCTCGTCATGCGACGTGCCTGCGGTAGCGGTCGATCACCTCCCGCAGCACGTCTCCGCCGTCCCGCGCCCACAGGTCCGGCTGGAATATCTCGACCTCCACCGGCCCCCGGTAGCCGGCTGCGTCGACCGCCTCCCGAAAGCCCCGCAGGTCGATGCACCCGTCGCCCAGCTGCCCTCGCCCCAGCAGCACGCCCTCCGGTAGCGGCGTCACCCAGTCGGCCACCTGGACGGATACAAGGCGCCCGCTCTTGCCCGCCCGGAGCAGATCGACGGGCAGCCGCTCGTCCCACCACACGTGGTACGCGTCGGCGACCACTCCCACCTGCTCCGCCGGGAACAACTCGGCCAGGTCCAGAGCCTGCCCCAGCGTGGAGACCACGCAACGGTCCGAGGCGAACATCGGATGCAGCGCCTCTATACCCAGCCGCACCCCGTGTGCGGACGCCCAGGGGGCCAGCTCGCACAGGACTTCGGCGATCCGCCCGCGCGCGCCGACCAGGTCGCGATCCCCGGGCGGCAGGCCGCCGGACACCAGCACGAGCGTGTCGGCGCCGAGCTCCGCCGTCTCCTCCACTGCCCGGCGGTTGTCGTCGAGGGCCGCCGCCCGGCCGGCCCGGTCCGTACCGGTGAAGAACCCGCCACGGCACAGGGAGCTGACGCGCAGCCCGGCCCCCGCCACCAGCTGTGCGGATTTCCGGAGCCCGTAGCGCTGGACCGGCTCCCGCCACAGGCCCACCGTCCGCACCCCGGCAGCCGTGCACCCGGCCACCAGCTCAGGCAGGGACCACTGGCGTATCGTCTCCTGGTTCAAACTCAACCGGGCCGGGGCGGGGCTCTGTGGTGGGGCCTGGGTGGCTGCGGCGCTGCGGGCAGGAGTGGGGACAGGGACGGAGGGAAGGGTCATGACGCCACCCTGTATACCGAGAGCAGGCGGCGCATCCGGTCCTCGGCGAGTTCCGGATCGGGGAACAGTCCCAGTCCGTCGGCCAGCTCGTAGGCCGTGGCCAGGTGGGGGAGCGACCGGGCCGACTGCAGTCCGCCCACCATGGCAAAGTGCTCCTGGTACCCCGCCAGCCAAGCCAGCAGTACCACCCCCGTCTTGTAGAAGCGGGTAGGTCGGGCGAAAAGGTGTTTCGACAACGGCACCGTAGGGTCCAGGAGCTCACGGAAGCCCGCGGGATCGCCCTGATCGAGCGCGAGCGCGGCACGGGCGGCAATGGGCGCGATCGGATCGAAGATCCCCAGGAGGGCGTCACTGGCCGCCGCGCCGTCACCGGCGATCAGTTCGGGATAGTGGTAGTCGTCCCCGGTGTAGCAGCGCACTCCGGCCGGCAGCCGACGGCGGATGCCGACCTCCCTTTCCGCGTCCAGCAACGAGACCTTGACCCCGTCCACCTTCTCCGGGTGCTCGGCGACGATCTGCAGGAAGACGTCCGTCGCCGCGTCCAGGTCGTGATGGCCCCAGTAGCCGGCCAGTTCCGGGTCGAACATCGGCCCCAGCCAGTGCAGGACCACTGGACGGGAGCTCTGCCGGAGCAGGTGCCCGTAGACCTCCAGGTAGTCCTCCGGCCCACGTGCGGCAGCGCACAGAGCCCGAGAAGCCATCAGGACCGCCCCGGCCCCGCAGTCCTCGGTATGAGCCAGCTGCTCCTCGTACGCGGCGGTGATGGCGGCAACGGAGTGCGGGGCGCCGGAAGCCAGTTGGTCGGTTCCCGCGCCGCAGACCAGTCGGGCGCCCAAGGCCCGGGCCTCGGTGGCGGAGCGACGAATTAGCTCCGCCGCGGTCGGCCAGTCCAGGCCCATCCCCCGCTGGGCGGTGTCCATGGCTTCGGCCACTCCCAGACCTTGGTTCCACAGGCGGCGACGGAAGGCCAATGAGGCATCCCAGTCGACCGCCGGGCCGGCTTCGACCGAGGCGGCCAGCGGGTCGGCAACCACGTGCGCGGCCGAGTAGAGGATGCGCGTCCGTGCCGGACCGCACCTCAGGGGCGTGAAGGGGTCGGTGTTCGGTTGGTACAGGCGGTAGGAGCCGTCAGCGGAGGGCAGTCGGATGCTCACAGGACCACCTCCGGGACGGCCACGCGGCGCCCTTCCGCCGAGGACAGCAGGCCGAGTTCGGCGAGCTGGACTCCCCGCGCCCCCGCGAGCAGGTCCCGCTGCCAGGGCCCGTCGCAGACCACATGGCGCAGGAACAGCTCCCATTGGGCCTTGAACCCGTTGTCCGCGGGGGCGTTGTCCGGTACGTCCTGCCATTGCCCGCGGAAGGACTCCGACTGCGGCAGATCCGGGTTCCACACCGGCTTGGGAGTCATGGCCCGGTGCTGGACGCGACAGCTGCGCAGCCCGGCGACGGCGGAGCCGTGCGTGCCGTCGACCTGGAATTCGACCAGTTCGTCGCGGTGGACCCGGACTGCCCAGGAGGAGTTGACCTGCGCGACGGCTCCTCCCTCCAGTTCGAAAATGCCGTATGCGGCGTCGTCGGCCGTCACCCCGTACGGCTTGCCCTGCTCGTCCCACCGGCGGCTGATGTGGGTACGGGTGAGCGCCTGGACGGTGCGGACACGGCCGAACAGCTCGTGCAGCAGGTACTCCCAGTGCGGGAACATGTCGGCGACGATGCCCCCGCCGTCCTGGGCCCGGTAGTTCCACGAGGGTCGCTGCGCGGGCTGCCAGTCCCCCTCGAACACCCAATAGCCGAACTCCCCGCGCACGGAGAGGACGTCCCCGAAGAAACCGCCTTCGATGAGTCTTCTCAGCTTCAGCAGACCCGGCAGGAACAGCTTGTCCTGGACGACCCCGTGCTTGATCCCCGCGGCTGCCGCCAGGCGGGCCAGCTCGAGCGAGGACGCGAAACTCAGGGCGGTCGGCTTCTCGCAGTAGACGTGCTTGCCTGCGGCTATGGCCTGCCGTACTGCCGACTCGCGGGCCCCGGTCACCTGGGCGTCGAAGTAGATCTCGACCTCCGGGTCGGCCAGCACGGCTGCGAGATCCGTGCTGACGTGCTTCAGCCCGTGCTGCTCCGCGATGGTCCGCAGCGCGGCCTCCCGCCGCCCCACCAGCACCGGTTCGGGCCACAGCGTCGTGCCGTCACCGAGGTCCAGGCCGCCCTGTTCGCGCAAGGCGAGCAGGGAGCGGACGAGGTGCTGGCGGTACCCCATGCGCCCGGTCACGCCGTTCATGGCGATCTTGATCGTCTTGCGTGCCACGGTGTCCCCTCCTTGATGTCCCACCGAATGGAAAGCGGATAGAAAGCGCTTTCATGACCACCAGGCTAGGGCGGCGCATCGACGCAATGCAACACTCGTACGGGTGATAGAAAGCGCTTTCTCCATGCGTCAGTATGGAGGCACGGAACCGGATGAGACGATGACCCGGTCCACACCACGCACGGTCCGGAAGAGGAAAGGGGAGGTGCACGATGGCGGTCACCCTCGCTGAAGTCGCGGCGCACGCAGGCGTATCGCCCGCCACGGTCTCGCGCGTGCTCAACGGCGGGTACCCGGTGGCGGGCGGCACCCGGACGCGCGTGGAGCAGGCGGTCGAAGAACTCGGCTATGTGGCCAACGGCCCGGCCCGCGCCCTCGCGGCCGCCACCTCCGACCTCGTCGGCGTGCTGGTCCACGATGTCGCGGACAGCTTCTTCGGGATCCTCGCAGGCTCCCTGCAACGAGCCCTTTCCCCCGTCGGCCGCTCCGACATCCGACGTCTCGCCGTCGTCTGCAACACGGAGGGCGACCCCAGCGCCGAACTCGCCTACCTCACCCTGCTGGAAGGACAACGCGCCGGGGGAGTGGTCCTGACCGGGGGCGCCGTGGAAGAGCCCGGCCACACCGCTGCCCTCGCCGCGCGCATCGCCCGCATGGCCTCCACCGGCGCCCCCGTGGTGCTCTGCGGCCGGCCCCCGCTGCCCGTCCCCCCGGGCCTGCCCGTAGCCACCGTGATGTTCGACGACCACGGCGGGGCCTTCCGTCTCGCCGAACACCTGCTGACGCTCGGACACCGGCGCATCGCCTACGTCGCGGGGCCGCCCGATCTGAGCACCACGCGCGAACGCCTCGCCGGACACCAGGCCGCCCTCTTCCGACACGACCCCGCCCTGGCCGAGACCTGCGCGCCACTCACCGTGCACGCAGGCTTCGAACGCTCCGCGGGATACGACGCGACCCGCGAACTGCTCCGCCGGGGTGCACCCTTCACCGCGGTCGCCGCCGCCAACGACACCGTGGCCACCGGAGTAGCCGCAGCCCTGCACGATGCGGGCATACGGATCCCGCAGGACGTATCCGTCGCCGGTTTCGACGACCTCCCCTTCTGCGTCGATACCGCGCCCGCGCTTACCACCGTGCGCGTGCCGCTGCGTGAGGCGGGCGGGCTCGCCGCCCACCTGGTCACAGGCCGCCGGCAACCGCCCCCCGGCGGCATCACCACCCTGCCCACGGAGCTGATGGTGCGCGGCTCCACCGGACCGCCCCCAGCAGCCAAAAGGAGCCGTCGGTGAAGTACGCCTTCTCCACCCTCGGCCTGCCCGGTGCCACGATCGACCGGAGCGCAGGCCTGGCAGCCGCCCACGGGTTCCATGGACTCGAACTGCGCGCCCACCCCGAGGAGCCGCTGCACCCTGCCACCCCGGCCGGCGAGCGCACCGCGGCACGGCGAACCCTCCGGGCGGCAGGCGTCGGGGTCGTCGCCGTGGCGGGATACACCAAGGTGGCGGCGCCCGGCGCGGACGAACCGGTCCTCGACGAGCTGCGAGCGCTGATCCGCCTCGCCGCCGACCTCGAATCCCCCCGGGTCCGGGTCTTCCCCGGCGGAGCGGACCTGCCCGCCACCGTCGCCGACGCCGACGCTGTGCGCAGGCTCCAGGCAGCGGCGCCGTTCGCCGAACAGCACGGTGTGCGGCTCCTGTTGGAAACCCACGACTCCCACCGGACCGCGGTCGCCGCCGCACGCGTACTGGACCAGGTCGGACACCCGGCCGTCGGAGCGCTGTGGGACGTACTGCACACCTGGCTCGGCGGCGAGCCGCCGGACATCTCCCGGCGCGCCTTGGCGAAGCACCTGGGCTACATACAGGTGAAGGACGTGGCGTCCGCACATGACCTCACCCCGCTCACCCTGGGTGCAGGGGTACTGCCGCTGGCCGAGGCGATAGCCCTCGCCCCACAGGACGGCTGGCTCTGCTGGGAGTACGAGAAGCGTTGGCATCCCGAAGCGGCAGACCTGCCACACCAGTTGACCCCGGGCCGCGCCTACCTGGAGAAACTCGTGGCAGCCGAATCCGACACCTGACAAGCACGACCTGACCCGACCCGACCCGACCCGACCCGACCCGACCCGGCGCGGCGCGGCCCGGTCCGGCCCGGCCCGGCGCGGCCCGACCCGGCCCGGTCCGGCGCGGCCCGGTCCGGCCCGGCGCGGCCCGACCCGGCCCGGCCCGGCGCGGCCCGGTCCGGTCCGGCGCGGCGCGGCCCGGTCCGGTCCGGTCCGGCCCGGTCCGGTCCGACCCGGCGCGGCGCGGCCCGGTCCGGTCCGGCGCGGCCCGGTCCGGCGCGGCCCGGTCCGGCGCGGCCCGGTCCGGTCCGGCGCGGCGCGGCCGGGTCCGGCGCGGCCCGGTCGGGCCCGGTCCGGCGCGGTCCGGCTGGCGAAGCGGGGCGCGTGCGGTGAGGAGCCGGGCGGCGGCTACTTCCGGATCGGTGCGAAGCCCCGGTGTCAGCCAGCGCCTCGGGCGGTAGGGATCGCCAGCTCGGTGTAGGGCGCGGGAGACTCGCGGCCACCCCCGGCCGAACAGCTCGGTGTCGGGCGCGGGAGGACTCGCGGTCACCCCCGGCCGCGGTGCCGGTGCCGGTGCCGGGACGATGGGATGGGCGGGCTGTGATGTCCGGCGTTCCGCGCCGCGGCACAGCGCGCCAGCGGCTGCGGTAGCGGTCCCTACCGGCCCGGCGGACGTGTCGCGTTGCCCCCGGCGGCTGGGTGTCCTGCCCCCTGGTCGAAGAGGGCCGAGGGAGGTTGATCGCTTCGGGAGTCCCGGCGCGCGCTGCCCTCGCGGGTCGCGGCCCGAGCCGCCGCCCCGACGGGGCGACGCGGTCGGAGCGGGGACCCGGCCCTCCGCGCACCCGCCGCCCTCCCGCTTGGCCGCGCCCGCTCGCGCGCTTGCTTGGCCGCGCGCCTGCCTGGCCGCGCCTGCAGCCCGCTCGCGCGCTTGCCCGCCCTCCCGCTCGGCCGCGCCCGCTTGCCTGCTTGGCCGTGTGCCTGTCCGGCCACGCCTGCAGCCCGCTCGCGCGCTTGCTCGGCCGCTCGCCCGGCCGTCCGCCTGTCGGCCGCGTTCGACTGCCCACCCGCCTGCCCGGCCGGGCTCGCTTGCCCGGCCGCTCGCTTGCCCGCCGGTTCGCGCCTGCAGCCCGGCCGCGCGCCGGCCCGCCTGTCCGCCTGCCCGCACGCTGTCCTTCTGCCCGGCCGCGCGCCTGCCTGTTCGCTTGCCGCCGCGTCCTCCTGCCCGCCCGCCTGGCTACAGCCCGCCCGCCCGCCCGGCTGCCCACCGGTCGCATGCCCGGCCCCGCGCCGCCGCCCGAGCGCGGCGCGGCCGTTCGGCTCGCGGGCGCGGCGTTAGAGGCGGATGGTCAGGCGGGGGAGTAGGTCCAGGTGCTGGCGGGGGGCTTCGTCGGACGGGAGGGTTGGTGGTGAGGCGGTCAGGCGGTCCAGGAGGAGGGCTGCCGCACGGGCGCCGACCTCGTGCTTGGCCGGCGCCACCGCCGACAGCGGGACGTCCGCCATCCCGGCGACCTCGTCGTCGTACGTGATCACGGCCAGGTCCTCCGGCACCCGGACGCCGCGCGCCTGGAGGCGGGGGATCAGCATGATCGCGTCGGTGTCGCTGTGGATCAGGGCGGCGGTCACGCCGCCCGTCGTCACCGCGTCGCACAGGTAGTCCAGGGTCCGGGCGAACGCCTCCGCGTCCGACAGCGGTCCGGCGTCGGCCGGTGGCCACGGGGGCGCCGGTTCCAAAGCGAGGGCGGCGACGGCGGCCTCGTAACCCGCCCGCAGTCGCGCCGTGGTCGGGGTGGTCCGGCTGGCCAGGGCGACCCGGCGGTGGCCCGCCTCCTTCAGGTGCTGCACGGCCCGGGCGGCGCCGTAGGCGTGGTCGGAGGAGACGCGGTCCAGGGCCGCGGCGGGGTGTCCCGGCGGGGCCCAGCGTTCCACCAAGACCGTCGGAACGGGGAGTTCGGCCGTCCATGCCCCCTCGTCCGGGCCGGGCGACCCGGCCTCCCAGTTCGGGGTCAGCAGCAGGCCGTGCGCCCCCGTCGACAGCAGCCGGTCGGCCTGGGTCCGGTCCTCGCCCGGCAGGTAGCGGGTCAGCCCCACCCGCAGGCGGGCTCCGCGCGCCTCCACCGCCTCGCGGGCTCCGCGGACGACATCGGCGTAGTAATACTCGGTGGTCGGCACCACCATGCCGACCACCAGCCCCTCGCCACCGCTGCCCGCCGCCCCCGCACGGCCGGCTCCCGAGTGCGTGAGGGCGGCCGAGCCGGCCGGACCGGCCGCGCCGAGGGAGCCGGAGGAGCCGGGGAGTGCCGCGGAACCGGCGGATCCTGTCAGGCCGGGGCCCGGGGAGCGTTCCGTCGCCGCCCGGCTGATCACCCCGTGCATGCGCTGGATCTCGCCCCGCGCCGCCATCGCCTCGATGTCCCTGCGCAAGGTGACCGGTGAGACGCCGAGCTCCCGGGCCAGGTCCGCCACGCGGATGCTGCCCCGCTCCCGGACGAGAGCGAGCACCTGCGCCTGACGCTGGTCTACGTGTGGTCTCAAGGGATCCCCCTGCGGTCTGCGCGCCGTCTGCCGGTGGTGTGGTGGGTGGGGCGGTGAGAGCGTACGACGGCTCCAGGCGGAAGCCGTACCGCCGTCATCCCTGACCGTGGCCGACCTCCGGCATCCGGCATCCAACATCTGTCATCCGCCGGCCGTGACTGTCATCCGCCGTCTGTGCGTCCATCGTCCGTCGTCCGTCGTCCGTCGTCCGTCGTCCGTCGTCCGTCGTCCGTCGTCCGTCAGCATAGGCTGTCGAAACGATCGATTCGATCGATTTCGATCAACTGGTCATTGACGATGCCGTCACGGCGTTCATATATTCGGCGGAGTCCGCATCCCGCAGCATCACGACCGACCTCTCCCGGGAGTCAGCGCATGCTCACGCACGATCAGGACGCATTCCGGCGAGCAGACCGCCCCCACCGCATCGTCTCGGGCGCCCTGCACTACTTCCGGGTCCACCCGGACCTGTGGGAGGACCGGCTCAGGCGGCTGCGCGCTCTCGGTGCCAACACCGTGGACACCTATGTCCCCTGGAACTTCCACGAGACCGCCCCCGGCAAAGCCGACTTCACCGGCTGGCGCGACCTCGGCCGCTTCCTGCGCACCGCCCAGAGCCTCGGCCTCGACGCCGTCGTCCGCCCCGGCCCGTACATCTGCGCCGAGTGGGACTTCGGTGGCCTGCCCGCCCGCCTCCTGGCGGTCGACGGGCTCCAGCTGCGCTGCTCCGACCCGCGGTTCCAGGCCGAGGTGGACGGCTGGTTCGACCTCGTCGTGCCCGAACTGCTCCCGCTGCTCGCCGGCCGCGGCGGCCCCGTGGTGGCCGTGCAGATCGAGAACGAGTACGGCTCCTACGGCAACGACAGCCGCTACCGGGCCCACATCGAGCAGGCCCTGACCGAACGCGGCGTGGACTGCCTCCTGTTCACCGCCGACGGCCCCGAGGACGCCATGCTCCAAGGGGGGACGGTCCCCGGCCGCCTCGCCACCGCCACCTTCGGTGCCCGACCGGCCGAACGCCTCAAGGTCCTGCGCCGCTACCAGCAGACCGGTCCGCTGGCCGCGATGGAATTCTGGATCGGCTGGTTCGACCACTGGGGCGAGGACCACCACGTCCGCGCGGTCGAGGAGGCCGCCGCATCACTCGACGAACTCCTTGCCACCGGCGCCTCCGTCAACCTGTACATGGCCCACGGCGGCACCAACTTCGGTTTCTGGGCGGGCGCCAACCACACCGGATCCCGTCCCGGCGAAGCCGGCTACGAACCCACCGTCACCAGCTACGACTACGACGCCCCCATCGGTGAGGCCGGCGAACTCACCCCCAAGTTCCACGCCTTCCGGGAGGTCATCGGCAAGTACGTGCCGCTGCCCGACGCGCCGCTGCCCGAACCGCTGCCCCGGATCATCCCCGCGCTCGCCGTCCCCGCAGGCACCGTCCCGCTCCTGGCCGCCCTCGACCGGCTCGGCGGCCCCCCGGTGCTACGGGCGGCCCCCGAGTCCATGGAGCGGCTCGGTCAGAGCCACGGGCTGATCCACTACCGCACCACCGTCACCGGCCCGCGTCCCGCCATGCCCGTCCGGATCGACGGTTTGGGAGACCGCGCGTACGTCTTCGCCGACGGGGTTCCGCTCGGCGTCCTCGACCGCAACGCGCCCGACGAGGGGCTCGACCTGGCCGTCGCGGAGGACGGGGTGGTCCTCGACGTCCTCGTCCGCGCCCAGGGCCGGGTCAACTACGGGCCCCTCCTCGACGACCGCAAAGGCATCTGGCGCGGGGTGCGCCACGGCCACCAGCACCTGTTCGAGTGGGAGATCCGGCCGCTGCCGCTCACGGACCTCACCGGACTCACGGGCCCGACAGGCCTCACAGCCCCCGCATACGCGCCCCACGACGCGTCCGAGGACCCGACCCGCGACGCCAGGCCCTCCGCCGCGCACGGCGCCGGGCACGGGCACCAGACCACCCCCAGCACCCTCGCCATCCCCGCCACCCCCGCCACCCCCGCCTTCCACCGCTTCACCCACGAGCCCGCGCACGCCCCCGCCGACGGCTTCGTCGACGTGTCCGACTGGGGCACCGGGCTGGTCTGGCTCAACGGCTTCCTCCTCGGCCACTACGACACGCCGCGCGGCCCGCAGCGCACCCTCTACGCCCCCGGACCGCTCTGGCGGACCGGCGGAAACGAGATCATCGTCCTGGAGCTGGAACGCCCCGGCACCCGACTGCCGCTGCAGGACCAGCCCGACCTCGGCCGCCCCACGGTCGTCACCCTCCAGTGAGAGAGCCCCGCACGTGAAGCGCACGAGCACCCGTCTCGCCGACGGCCGCGAGATCCTCTACTACGACACGCACGACGGTGCGGACCGCACCGCCCCCGACACCCGGCCACTCGACCCGGCCGGCGCCGCCACCCGCTCCGAGGTGCGCCGCGATCCGCTGCTCGGTGACGCCGTCGTCATCGCCTCGCACCGCCAGAGCCGCACCTACCACCCGCCCGCCGACGCCTGCCCGCTGTGCCCGTCCACCCAGGGCCGCGCGAGCGAGATCCCGGCCGCCGACTACGAAGTGGCCGTCTTCGAGAACCGGTTCCCCTCCCTCGGCGGCGGCGCCGGCCGCTGCGAGGTCATCTGCTTCACTCCCGACCACCGCACCTCCTTCGCCGAACTCGACGAGGAGCGCGCCGCGCTGGTACTGGACGCCTGGATCGACCGCACCGCCGCACTCTCCGCCCGCGAGGACGTGCGGCAGGTCTACTGCTTCGAGAACCGGGGCGCCGAGATCGGCGTCACCCTCGCCCACCCGCACGGGCAGATCTACGCCTTCCCCTTCGTGACCCCGCGCACCGCCCGGATGCTCGCCACCGTCGCGGCCCACCGCGAGCGCACCGGCGGCAACCTCTTCGAGGAGGTGCTCGCCGGCGAACGGGCCGAAGGCACCCGCGTGGTCCTGGAGGGGGAGCACTGGACCGCCTTCGTGCCGTACGCCGCGCGCTGGCCGTACGAGGTGCACCTGTACCCCCGTGTGCGGGTGCCCGACCTGCCCGCGCTGGGCGGGGCCGCCCGTGCCGAGTTCCCCCGCCTGTACCTGGAGCTGCTGCGGCGCTTCGACCGGCTCTTCGACCGCCCCGAGCCGACCCCGTACGTGTCCGCCTGGCACCAGGCTCCCGTGGACGGGGCCGGGCGCGATGACTTCGCCCTCCACCTCGAACTGTTCACCGTCCGCCGCACCGCCGACAAGCTGAAGTACCTCGCCGGGACCGAATCAGGGATGGAAGCCTTCATGAACGACGTCCGGCCCGAGGACGCCGCCGCCCGGCTGCGTGAGGCGGGAAACCAGTGGTGATCGCGGCGGCGCACGCCTTCCGGGACCTGTACGGGTACGAGCCCGAAGGGGTCTGGACGGCCCCCGGCCGGGTCAACCTGATCGGCGAGCACACCGATTACAACGACGGCTTCGTGCTGCCCTTCGCGCTGCCGCAGCGGACCGCGGTGGCCGCCGCCCGGCGCGCCGACCGGACCCTCAGGCTGCACTCCGCCGACGTCCCCTCCGGCCCGGTGGTCCTGGACCTCGCCGGCCTGGACCCGGCGCACGCCCCGCACGGCGACGACGGCTGGGCCGCGTACCCGGCCGGCGTGGCGTGGGCCCTGCTGGACGCCGGCCTCCCCGTCGGGGGAGCCGATCTGCACATCGGCTCCGACGTGCCGACGGGAGCGGGCCTGTCCTCCTCCGCCGCCCTGGAGGTCGCCACGGCCCTGGCCCTCACCGAGCTGTACGAGATGCCGCTCACCCGGCCCGAACTGGCCGCGCTGGCCCGGCGCGCCGAGAACGCGTACGTCGGCGTCCCCTGCGGGGTCATGGACCAGATGGCATCGGCCTGCGCCATCGAAGGGCGCGCGCTCCACCTGGACACCCGCACCCTGGAGCAGCGCCACCTCCCCTTCGACTGTGCGGCGGCCGGACTGCGCCTGCTGGTCATCGACACGCGGGTCAAGCACGCCCTCGCCGACGGGGCCTACGCCCGCCGCAGGTCGGACTGCCACCAGGCTGCCGCAGCCCTCGGACTGACCGCCCTGCGCGACCTCCCGCACACGGAACTCGACAAGGCGCTCGGCCGCCTCGACGACCCGGTCCTGCGCCGGCGGGTCCGGCACGTCGTCACCGAGAACGAACGGGTCGCCCGGGTCGGGGAGCTCCTGCGGGCGGGACGGCTGCGCGAGACGGGCCCGCTGCTCACCGAGGGGCACGTCTCCCTGCGCGACGACTACGAGGTGTCCTGCCCGGAGCTCGACCTGGCGGTGGCCACGGCGCAGGCGGCGGGCGCCTACGGCTCCCGGATGACGGGCGGCGGTTTCGGGGGCTCGGCTCTGGCCCTCATCGACGCGGACGCGGAAGCCGAGGTGACCCGCGCGGTCAGGGCGGCCTTCCGCGCGGCCGGCCACCTCCCCCCGCACATCACGGCGGCGGCGCCGGCGGCCGGAGCGGGCCGGCTGCTCTGAACGGACACGGCGCGGCGGACGGCCGTGCGGCGGGCAGGACCCGGCGCCCCCCGCCTGCACGGCCGAGGAGGGTTGCGCCCTCCCCTGCACGGCCGAGGAGGGTTGAGTCCTCGGCCGGGCCCCGCCGGCCTCTTCTAGACTGGCGCGAAGACCGGTCCGGCGTCGTACGAGTGCGGAGGCGTGCAGCACATGCGTTATCTCTCCCTGGGCAGTTCAGGTCTACAGGTCTCCGCGGTCGGGCTCGGCTGCAACAACTTCGGCGGCCGGCTCGACGCCCGGGCCACCCGCGAGGTCGTGGACGCGGCGCTCGACGCGGGCATCACCCTCCTCGACACCGCCGACATCTATGGCGGCCGCGGGGGCTCCGAGCGGCACCTCGGCCAGGCCCTCAAGGGCCGCCGGGACCAGGTGGTCCTCGCCACCAAGTTCGGCTTCACCGGCATGGACATGGAGTACGGGCCCGCAGCCGGGTCACGCGGGGGCCGTGCATACGTCCGGCGGGCCGTCGAAGAGTCCCTGCGCCGCCTGGAGACCGACCACATCGACCTCTACCAGCTGCACAGCCCCGACCCGGCCACCCCCGTCGCCGAGACCCTGGCCGCCCTCACCGAACTCGTCACCGAGGGCAAGATCCGCTACATCGGCCACTCGAACTTCACCGGCTGGCAGCTGGCCGAGGCCGCCCACCTCGCCCGCGAGACGGGCTCGGTGCCCTTCGTGTCGGCGCAGAACCAGTGGTCGCTGCTGGAGCGCGGAGCCGAACGCGAACTGGTCCCGGCGGCCCTGCACTACGGCGTCGGCGTGCTCCCCTACTTCCCCCTCGCCAACGGCCTGCTCACCGGCAAGATCCGCCGCGGCGCGCCCGTCCCGCCCGGCTCCCGTCTCGAAGGCCGCGACGCCTACCTCACCGAGGAGCGGCTCGACGTGGTCGAAGCCCTGGCCGCGCTCGCCGACACGTCCGGCCGCAGCGTCCTCGAACTGGCCATCGGCTGGCTCTCCGCACAGCCCGGCTGCTCCTCCGTCATCGCGGGGGCGACCTCGGCCGATCAGGTGCGGGCCAACGCGGCCGCCGCCGACCGCCCCCTGGACGCGGACCTGCTCGCCGCGATCGACGCCATCGCCCCGGTCGTGCCCGCATGACCGACCCCCGTACGACCGACCCCCGCATGACCGGCCCCCGTACGACCGACGGCCGCGGAACCGGCTCCCGTACGGCTGATGCCCGCGATCCCCGTACGACCGACGCCCGTACGGCCGACGCCCGCGATCCCCGCGCGGACGACGCTCGTACGGCCGATCCCCGCGCGGGCGGTGCCGACGCGGACGCCGCTGTGCTGCGCTGTGCGCTGATCGACGACTTCCAGGGCGCCGCCGCCACCGCCGCAGACTGGTCCGCCCTCGCCGGGCGGGTCGAGGTGGTGAGCTTCGCCGAGCACACCGACGACGAGGACGAACTCGTCGCCCGACTGGCCGGCTTCGACATCGTCGTCACCCTGCGCGAACGCGTCCCCTTCCCGGCCTCGCTTCTCGACCGGCTGCCCCGCCTGCGCCTGCTCATCGCCTCCGGCATGCGGAACTCGGTCATCGACTACGCCGCCGCCGAGCGGAACGGCGTCACCGTGTGCGGCACTGCCAGTTCCTCCACTCCGCCCGTCGAGCTGACCTGGGCCCTCCTGCTGGGCCTGGCCCGCGGCATCGTCACCGAGCACACCGCGCTGCGTGAGGGCGGTCCCTGGCAGCAGAGCGTCGGCGCCGACCTCCACGGCCGCCGGCTCGGGCTCCTCGGCCTCGGCAAGATCGGCAGCCGAGTCGCGGCCGTCGGCCTCGCCTTCGGCATGGACGTGGCGGCCTGGAGCCCGAACCTCACCGAGGAGCGGTGCGCCCAGGCGGGTGTCCGGCGCGCCGCATCCAAGGAGGAACTCCTCGCGGACAGCGACTTCGTCTCGGTGCACCTCGCGCTCGGTGAGCGCAGCCGCGGCCTGATCGGCTCCGCGGAACTGGCTCTCATGCAGCCGACGGCCTATCTGGTCAACACCTCCCGGGCCGCGATCGTCGACCAGGACGCCCTGCTCAAGGCCCTGCACACCGGCGCCATCGCAGGCGCCGGCATCGACGTCTTCGACGTCGAGCCGCTGCCGCCCGGGCATCCGGTGCGGACCGCGCCGCGCCTGCTGGCCACGCCCCACCTGGGCTACGTCACGCGCGCCAACTACGCCACGTACTACGGCCATGCCGTCGAGGACATCCAGGCCTTCCTCGACGGCTCACCGGTGCGCGTGCTCCCGTAGCCCGCCGGACCGGCCGCCGGCGCAGCCGCGGCCTGCGGGGGCCCGGTTCCCGGCAGGGCCCCCCTCAGGACACGATGTCCTTGCGGGAGAACCCGCGGAAGGCGAGCGCGAACAGCACCAGCGCGTAGGACACCGACACCGCCGCCCCCTTGACCATCCCGCCCCACTCCAGCTGGGGCTGCAAGGCGTCCGCCCAGGCGAACTGCCAGTGCGCGGGCAGGAACTCGCGCCAGGACCCGAGAGCGGTCACCGCGTCCAGGACGTTGCCGACGATGGTCAGGCCGACCGCACCGCCGACCGCGCCCAGCGGTGCGTCCGTGCGCGTCGAGAGCCAGAACGCCAGCCCGGCGGTGACCAGCTGCGACACGAAGACGAAGGCGACCGCGAGGGCCAGCCTCGGCACCGTGTCCGCGGCGGCGAGGGCGCCGCCCGCCGGGAGCTTCAGCGGGCCCCAGCCGTACGCGGCCGTCCCCACCGCCAGTGCCACCACCGGCAGCAGCACCATGGCCGCCAGGCTGAAGCCCAGCGCCACCACCAGCTTGCTCCACAGCAGCCGGGCCCGCGGCACCGGCGAGGCGAGCAGGTACCGCAGCGAGGACCAGCTGGCCTCCGAGGCCACCGTGTCCCCGCAGAACAGGGCCACCGGTACCACCAGCAGGAAACCGGCCGACACGAACAGGCACGTTGCGGCGAAGTTCGCGCCGGAGGCCGTGGCCGTGTCCACGAGGGTGATCCGGCCGTTCCCGCCGCCCCGGCTGCCGGGCCCGCCGCCCACCGCGAACGCGATCATCAGGATGACGGGCAGCGCGGCGAGCACGCCGCCCATCACCAGCGTCCGCCGCCGGCGCCACTGCCGCAGCGCCTCCACCCGCAGCGGCAGCGTGCGGTTCGCCCGGTAGCCCGGGGCCACCTCCTGTACGGCGCTCACGCCGAACCTCCGATCAGGGTGAGGAACGCGTCCTCCAGCCGGCGGTGCGGCCCCACTCCGGTCACCGGCACCTCCAGCCGTACGAGTTCGGCGATCAGCCCGGCGGCCGTCGCCCCTTCGAGCCTTACGAGCAGCCCGTCCTCCGAGGCCACCACGCCGCCCACGCCTTCCAGCGCCGCGACCTTCTCGACGCCGACCTCGTCCACCGGCTCGGCCACCGTCACCAGCAGCGTGTCCCCGCCGCCGGTGATCTCGGCGACCTCGCCCGCCTGCACGAGCCGGCCGCGGTCCATGACCACCAGGTGCGTGCAGGACTGCTCCACCTCCGACAGCAGGTGGCTGGAGACGATGACCGTCCGCCCGCCCGCCGCGTAGCGGATCATCACCTCGCGCATCTCCCGGATCTGCGGCGGGTCCAGACCGTTCGTCGGCTCGTCGAGGATCAGCAGGTCCGGCATGCCGAGCATGGCCTGCGCGATCGCGAGCCGCTGCCGCATACCCTGCGAGTACGTGCGCACCGCGCGCTCCAACGCATCGCCGAGCCCGGCGATCTCCAGGGCCTGCGCCATCTGCGCATCCTCGGCGGGCCTGCCGGTGGCCTGCCAGTACAGCTCCAGATTGGCCCGGCCCGTCAGGTGCGGCAGGAAGCCGGCGCCCTCCACGAAGGCCCCGACCCGGGACAGGACCGGGGCGCCGGCCCGCACGGCGTGGCCGAACACCCGGATCTCCCCGGCGTCCGGCGAGATCAGCCCCATCAGCATCCGCAGCGTGGTGGTCTTGCCGGCGCCGTTGGGCCCGAGCAGCCCCAGCACCTGTCCCTTCTCCACCCGGAACGACAGGTCCCGCACCGCGTACCGGTCCTGGGCCTTCGCGTACCGCTTGGTCAGGCCCGTGATCTCCAGCGGTACCTCGGCCAGGGCGGGATCCGGCTGCGCCGGCCCGCCACGCGCCCCGGACCCGGACCCCGTCCCGGTCCTGCGGATTCCGAGCAGCGCGGCGGCCAGCAGCGCGGCGCCCAGCGGCAGCCACCAGACCCAGGCCGGCAGCCCGGTGGAGGCGGTCCGCACGCCGTCGGCGACGGGCACGGCCAGCGGACCCTGCGCCGAGACCGTGTACGCGGCCGGGGCGGCCGGGCTCGCGTAGCCGAGGTCGGTCGCGGCGACGACCAGCCGCAGCCGGTGACCGGCCTCCACGGCATGGTCGATGGCGGGCAGCCTGACCTCGACGTTCCGGCCCTGCCGGGCGTCCTCCACGCGCAGGGGCGCGACCAGCTGATGCGGCAGGACCTGCTGGCGCCCGTCGGGTCCGACGTCGTACACCTTGCCGAACAGCACGGCGCTGCCGTCCGCAGCCGTCGACCTCACGTTCAGGGTGACGGTCGGGGCTCCGGTGATCCGCAGGTCAGCGGTCAGCGGCTCCGTCTGGAACTGCGCGTTCTGCCCCGGGAAATCCAGCGAGAGGCCCGCGCCGAGGGAGGCGAGCTGCCCGCCGAGGCCTGGCAGGGCGGACAGCGCGGGCGGCGCACCGCCCGCCGGATTGGCGAAGGTCTGCTCCCGACCCGCCAGGGCGAGCGAGCGCGCAGGGGAGGCCAGACCCGGGTAGCGCGCGCCGTCGGCCCCGCGCACCTGCACCTCGCCGTCGGTGGAGTCGATACCTCCGGAACGTGAGACGCGGAACGCCGGACCGGTGTCCGCACCGCCCTGCGCGCCCTCCTTGAGGTAGCGGTCGAACCAGGCCGTCACCCGCTCCTCGATCCGGCCCGCCTCGCGCATGCCGCCGTCGTGGCCGCCCGCCGCCCAGTCCACGGAGACCGGGGCGCCGTTCGCCGCGATGGCCTTCGCCATGGCGTCGGCCTGGTCGAGGGGGAAGAGCGAGTCGTCCTGCCCCTGGACGATCAGGGTCGGCACCTTGATCCGGTCACCGACCGCCGAAGGACTGCGCTGCTCCAGCAGGGCGCGGGCCTCGGCGTCGGGCTTCCCCGCCGTCGCCACCCGCTCGTACATCGCGCACAGCTCGGGCTGGAACCGTCCGCAGCCGGGAGCGGCCGCCGCGGCAAGGTCCTGCGCCGCGGCCGGGGCCTCCGCCTGGGCCTTCGCCTGCGGCCCCGCGGACGCGGGCCGGCCGGGCTGCATTCCGGCGGAGGAGCCGGTGGTGAAGAAGATCCCGGCCCACAGCTTCTTGAAGACGCCGCCGGGGAAGAGGGAGTCCGCCAGGTTCCAGTAGGTGATCTGCGGGGCGATCGCGTCCACCCGCGGGTCGTACCCGGCACCGAGGAGGGAGACGGCGCCCCCGTAGGAGGCCCCGGCCATGCCGACGCGCGGATCGCCCTCGGCATCGAGCCGCACCTCAGGGCGGGCCGCCAGCCAGTCGACGAGCCGGGAGACGTCCTTGACCTCGTACGCGGGGTCGTTCAGCCCGATCCTGCCCCCGGAGTGGCCGAATCCGCGCGCCGACCAGGTCAGGACGGCGTACCCGTCCCGGGCCAGCCGCTCGGCCTGGGCCCGCACGTCGTCCTTGCTGCCGCCGAAACCGTGGCCGAGGAGCACGGCGGGACGTTTCCCCGCCCCGCCCGCCGTGAAGAAGGAGGTGTCGACGGGGACCCCGGGCCCGTCCGGCCCGGGCATGGTCACCATCTGGTCCTGGCGGTGCACGGCCGGCGCGTCCTCGGAGGCGGCCGAAGCCGTCCAGGTACCGGCTCCCGCCACGACGGCGAGCGCGGCGGCGCCCGCGAGGAGGCGGTCCCGGCGGCGCCGGGGCAGTCGGAGCTTCATGGGGAAACCCTATGCGCCCGCCACCGCGGACCCGAGCGCCGCAAGGCGGACGTCCCCACCTTCCCGAGGAGTACACCGGCCCCGGCGGGTACCGCGTCCGCGGTACACGGCGGCGCCCCGTCCGCGGGTCCGACCTGCGGAGTGCGCCCCGCGGCGGGAGGATGACCGCATGCTGCTGGCCGAACTCGCACGTGTGTCCCGGGAGGTCGCCCAGACCTCCGCCCGGTCCCGCAAGACGGCGCTGCTCGCCGAACTCTTCACCGGGACGCCCCCCGAGGAGGCGGCCCTGGTGATCTCCTACCTGTCCGGGCGGCTGCCGCAGGGACGTCCCGGCATCGGCTGGCGGGCCCTCGGCCAGGAGAGCCCGCCCGCCGGCGCGCCCACCCTGACCGTCCGGGCCGTGGACGCGGCGGTCACCGAACTCGCCGCCGTCGCCGGGACCGGGGCCGGGGCGCGCCGGCTGCACATCGTCGCCGCTCTGCTCGGCGCCGCCACGGAGGCCGAGCAGGCCTTCTTGCGCAGCCTCCTGTCCGGCGAGGTCCGTCAGGGGGCGCTGGACGCCGTGGCCCTGGACGGCGTGGCCGCGGCCGCCGGGGTGCCGGCCGCGGACCTGCGCCGGGCGGTGATGCTGGACGGTTCGCTGCCCCGGGTGGGCGCGGCCGTCCTGGCGGGCGGCGCGGCGGCGCTCGGCGGATTCACCCTGCGCGTCGGACAGCCCGTCCAGCCGATGCTGGCCCACACCGCCAAGTCCGTGGGGGAGGCGCTGGCCGTCCTCGGGCCCTGCGCCGTGGAGGAGAAGCTCGACGGCATCCGGGTCCAGGTCCACCGCGAAGGGGACGAGGTACGGGTCTACACCCGCTCGCTGGACGAGATCACCGACCGGCTGCCGGAGGTGGCCGAGCTGGCCCGCTCGCTGCCGGGGGAGCGGTTCATCCTCGACGGCGAGGTCATCGGGCAGGGGCCGGACGGCAGGCCCGTGCCCTTCCAGGAGATCGCGAGCCGCGTCGGATCCCGGATCGACGTGGCGGCGGCCCGGCGGACCCTGCCCGTCCGCCCGTACTTCTTCGACGTCCTGGCCGCCGGCGACGAGGTGCTGCTGGACCGCCCGGTCGCCGACCGGTACGCCGCCCTGGCCGCCCTCGTGCCCGAGGACGCCCGGGTCCGCAGACTGCTCGTCGAGGACCCGGCGGCGCAGGCCGCCGAGGCCGAGGAGTTCTGGTCCGACACCCTGCGCCGGGGTCACGAGGGCATCGTGGCCAAGGGGCTGGGCTCCGCCTACGCGGCGGGCCGGCGCGGCAAGCACTGGCTGAAGGTGAAGCCGGTGCACACCCTCGACCTGGTGGTGCTCGCCGCCGAATGGGGCCACGGGCGGCGCACCGGACTGCTGTCCAACCTGCACCTGGGCGCCCGGACCGGCGACGGCGCGCACGCCATGCTGGGGAAGACCTTCAAGGGGCTCACCGACGAGCTGCTGCGCTGGCAGACCGCCCGGCTCCGGGAACTCGCGACCTCCGACGACGGCTTCACCGTGCGGGTGCGGCCGGAGCTCGTCGTGGAGATCGCCTACGACGGCCTCCAGCGCTCCAGCCGCTATCCGGCCGGGGTCGCCCTTCGGTTCGCGCGGGTGCTGCGGTACCGCCCGGACAAGAGCGCGGACGAAGCCGATACGGTGGAGACCGTCCTGGACCGGCGTACCGACGGATGAATTTGCCTCAGAGGCAAGGAAGATTGCCACCGGGGTAAGAATCTGGCTCAATCGGGGCATGACAACCGGTCCCACCCCCGCCGGCTCCGAAGGCGCCGACCGCCAAGGCGTCGACCGCACCGGCCCCGGCGCCGAGGAGTTGCCCACCGTCGCGCCGCAACTGCGCGCACTGCGCCGCCGCACGGGGCTCACCTTGGAGGCGGCGGCCGCCCGCGCCGGGCTCTCACCCGCGCACCTGTCCCGCCTGGAGACGGGCCGCCGGCAGCCGTCGCTGCCCCTGCTGCTGGAGCTGGCCCGCACCTACGGCACGACCGTCTCCGAGCTGCTGGGCGAGACCCCCGCCGTCGCCGACCCCATCGTACGGGCCGGCGGACCGGGCGCCCGCGAGGCCGACGGCTGGACGTACTGGCAGGCCGGCGGCTCCGGCCGCGGGATGCAGGCCCTGCGCGTCCACGTCCCGGACGGCCGCAGCCAGGGCGAGCTGGTGCGCGTACACCCCGGCGAGGAGTGGCTGTACGTGCTGAAGGGGCGGCTGCGGCTGCACCTGGGCGAGACCGAGTACCTGCTGGACCCGGGGGACAGCGCGCACTTCGACTCGCTGACCCCGCACCGGATCGGGGCGGCCGGCCCCGGCGGAGCCGACCTGCTGTTCGTCCACACCCTGCTGCAGAGCAGCCTCGCCGGGCTGTGCCTCGGCGCGACCGCCACCGGGCGCCATCCCTGAAGAGGGCCGGCCGAGGAGCCGTACCTGTGTCCCAGAAGGAGAACGACATGTCATCCGTGCCCGAGCCGTCCGTGTCCGAGCCGTCCGTGTCCGAGCCGTCCGTGTCCGAGCCGTCCGTGTCCACGTCATCCGAGGGGTCCGGCGCGGCCGGGCCCGGGCCCGCCACCACCCGGGCGCGGATCGAATCGAAGTTCCCGCGCGGTCTGGTGATCCGGCTGATCGCCTACTTGTTCGTGGGCCACCTCTTCGCCTTCTTCGTCTATCTCCTCTTCGTCCTCGGCGCCGAGAACCAGTGAGCGCGGGGGCGCCCCGACGCTCCCGGATACGCGGCTCACCGCTCTGGAAACCTGCAGGTCCTGTCGCTACCCTCCGCGCATGATTTCCACGGTTGTCTGGGGTACCGGCAACGTCGGCCGTTTGGCCATCCGCGCCGTCGAGGCCCATCCCGCGCTGAAACTCTCCGCCGTCATCGTCAACAATCCAGCCAAGGTCGGCCGCGACGCGGGCGAACTTGGCGGGCTCGACCATCCGTTGGGCATCACCGCCACGGACGACGCCGCAGCCGTACTGGCCGCCCGCCCCCAGGCCGTGGTGTACGCGGCCTCCGGGGACGTGCGGCCCGACGACGCCCTCGCCGACATCACCCGGGCCGTCCGCTCCGGTGCCGTGGTCGTCAGCCCCGCCCTCTACCCGCTCTACGACCACCGCAACGCCCCGCCGGAGTTCCGCGACCCGGTCCTCGCCGCCGTCCAGGAGGGCGGCGGCTCGCTGTTCGCCTCCGGGGTGGACCCCGGCTGGGGCAACGACGTGCTCCCGCTGCTGCTCAGCGGCCTGGGCACCACCGTGGACGTGATCCGCTGCCAGGAGATCTTCGACTACTCCACCTACGACCAGCCCGATTCCGTCCGCTACCTCGTCGGCATGGGCCAGCCCATGGACTACGAACCGATGATGCTCCTGCCCTCGGTCCCCACCATGGTGTGGGGCGGCCAGATCCGCCTGATGGCGCGCGCCCTGGGGGTGGAACTGGACGAGATACGCGAGACCCTGGACCGGCGCGCCCTCGACTCCACCGTCACCACGCGGACGATGGGCGAGTTCGAGGCCGGCACCCAGGGCGCCATCCGCTTCGAGGTGCAGGGCATCGTGGGGGGCGAACCGCGCCTCGTCATCGAGCACGTCACCCGCATCCACGCCTCCTGTGCACCGGACTGGCCGTCGCCGCCCGACGGGGGCGACGGCGCCCACCGGGTCGTCATCGAGGGCCGGCCGCGCATCGAGGTGACCGTCGAGGCCACCGACGAGGGCGAGAACCGGTCGGCGGGCGGCAACGCCACCGCCGTCGGCCGGCTGGTCGGCGCGATCGACTGGCTCGTCGAGGCGGAGCCCGGCCTCTACGACGCCCTCGACGTCCCGCTGCGTCCCGCCATCGGCAAACTCGGAAGGAAGACCTCATGAGGATCGACATTCCCGAAGGCCAGCACCCGATCGAGTACGTGTGGGGCGACATGGTCCCCGGCATCGGCATGGCCGCCGCCAACTTCTCCCTGTCGGTGTACGCCCACACCACCCTGGGCCTGCGCGAGTTCGAGGCCGCCCGGCTGCGCGTGGCGCAGATCAACGGGTGCGTCTTCTGCCTCGACTGGCGCACCGAACGCGACGGGGAGAAAGTCGAGGAGGAGTTCCCGGATGCGGTCACCGACTGGCGTACCACCACCGCCTTCGACGAGCGCACCCGGCTGGCCGCGGAGTACGCGGAGCGCTACACCCTCGACCACCACGGCCTCGACGAGGAGTTCTGGGAGCGGATGACCGCGCACTACAGCCAGCTCGAGATCGTGGAGCTGACGATGAGCATCGGGTCCTGGCTGGCCTTCGGCCGGCTCAACCACGTGCTCGGGCTGGACAGCGTCTGCATGCTGCCGGGGCACTGAACCATGGGTCCGGGGCCGTTCGGAGGATCCGATCGGCCCCGGTTCTCGTGTGCGCGCCGCGCCCTAGAGGTCAGTGGCGATGATCTTCTCGATGTTCCGTTCGGCGAGGGCCGTGATGGTGACGAACGGGTTGACGCTCGTGTTGCCGGGGATGAGCGCACCGTCGATCACGTAGAGGCCGGTGTAGCCGTGCAGCCGACCGTAGTTGTCGGTGGCCTTGTTCAGCACCGCGCCGCCGAGCGGGTGGTAGGTGAGGTGGTCGCCCCAGATCTTGTTCAGGCCGAAGAGGTCGGTCCGGTAGATCGTCCCCTCCTTCTTGTTGATCTTGTCGAAGATGGATTTGGCCATGTCGATGGACGGCTGCTTCCAGGCCGTCTGCCAGTTGAGGTCGACCTTGCCCGCCGCCGCGTTCCAGGAGAACTCGGCGCGGTTCGGGTTCTTGGTGATGGAGAGGTAGAAGGAGGCGTAGGTCTCGATGCCCGTCGGCAGCGGGGCCACCTCGGCGAAGGCGCCGCCCGCGGCCCAGTTGTCGATGCCGCCGCAGGGGATGGAGGCCTGGACCTTGCCGGTCGGGTCCCACATGTGGTTCGCCCGCCCGCACATGACGTTGCCGTTGTCGCCCCAGCCTTTGCCGATCTCGTTGTTCAGGCGGGGCAGGACGCCGGTGGCCTTCAGCCGGACGAGCAGCTTGCTGGTGCCGACGCTGCCGGCGGCGAAGAACACCCGGGTGGCCGTCACGGTCTTGGCGGCGGCGACGGTGCCGTCGGTGTTCAGCTGGTTGATGCTGACCGTGTAACCGCCGCCCGAGGCGGGGGCCACCGAGGTGACCTGGTGCAGCGCGGAGATGGTGACCTTCCCCGTGGCCTTGGCCGCCTTGATGTACGTCTGCTGCAGGGACTTCTTCCCGTGGTTGTTGCCGTACAGGATCTCGCCGTCGACCGCCGACTTGGGGACGGTCCCGGCCGCCTCCTGCTTCATGTAGTCCCAGTCGTACACGTCCGGCACGAAGACGAAGGGGAAGCCGGAGCGCTGGGCGTGCTTGCGCCCGACCCGGGCGTACTGGTAACAGTCCACGGTGTCGAACCAGACGGGGTCGATCAGGCCGACCCCGAGGCCGGCATTGGCGCGGGGGTAGTAGGTGCCGTACATCTCGTCGGCGTTCACCGACGGCAGCACCGCGCTGAAGTTCTCCCGCTTGGGCGTGACGGCCATGCCGCCGTTCACGAGCGAGCCGCCGCCCACTCCGCGGCCCTGGTAGACGATGATGCCGCCCATTTCCTCGGCGTCCAGGATGCCCGTGTACTTGGGCACGTTCTTGTCGATCGGGAACCCGAGGAAGTTGCTGAGCGGCGCCTTGGTCTTGGTGCGCAGCCAGTACGAGCGGTAGTCGGGGTTGGTGGTGTGCGCGAAGATCTTCCCGTCGCTGCCCGGGGTGTCCCAGGCCATGCCCATCTCGACCATGTGCACGTCGATTCCGGCCTGCGCCAGGCGCAGCGCCGCGACGGATCCGCCGTAGCCGGTCCCGATCACGAGGACGGGGACCCGGGCCCCGTCGTCGATCGCGGCGGTGGTGGCGGCGGCCGCCCGAGCCTGTGCCGCGGTGATCTGTCCGGCCAGGACCACGGATCCCAGGATAGAACTTGTTCTAGCAATGAATCCACGACGGGAAAGCCCATGGGAACCGTTCCTGGACACGCCATTTTCACTCATGTGACGTTCCTCACTCTCGGCTGAATGGGAACGAGTTCTACTGCTGCCTGCTTGCGAAGTCACTACATACCTCGGGGTAACTTCGTAACTTTCGGCCGATCACGTCACAGGACGTCCGGCTTCCGGACGTCGGACCGGGTCCAGGGCCGGCGCCGACGCGACCGCCGTGAAGGTGTGCGGGGCAGAGGCGATTTCCAGCCGCCGTCCTTCCGCGCAGAGCGCCGCCCCGGCCCGGCTCACCGGAGCCCGGGCTCCGTGGGGGGTTCCGGCTGCCCGGGCGCCCCGGCGGGTCCGGTGCCGCCCTCGGCGGGTCCGGCGGGCGGAGGTGTGGCGGACCGTGCGGGTTCGAGCGGCGGGGCGGTCACCGCGCAGTGCGTACGGCACTGCGGACGGCACCCGCCGGGTGCGGGGGAGCGCACCAGCGCCCAGGCGAGGGCGGCGCCGGCCACGAGGGCCCCTGTGCACCAGGGCATGGCCCGGCTGAAGGCGGCGTCGAACTGCTCCGCCGAGCGGTAGGCCTCCGGCCCCATCCCCGACAGCAGCGGCAGCGCCGCCACCGCGAGCAGACCGGCCGCGCGCGCCGCGGCATTGTTGATCCCGCTGGCCAGCCCGGCCCGGCCCGGGTCCACCGAGGCGAGGACGGCCGAGGTCAGTGGCGCCACCAGGACCACCATGCCCGCCCCCATCACGAGCAGTGCGGGCAGCACGTCCCGTACGTACGAGGCCTGCGGCCCCACCCGCAGGACGAGCAGCATCGCGGCGGCGCACAGCAGCGGCCCCACCGTGAGCGGGATGCGCGGGCCGATGCGCTCGCCGAGCTCTCCGGACCGGGCGGAGAACAGCAGCATCAGCGCAGTGGTGGGCAGCAGGGCGGCCCCGGCGCCCAGCGCCGAGTATCCGGAGACCACCTGGAGCTGCAGGACCACCAGGAAGAAGAAGCCGCCGAAGGCCGCGTACACGCACAGCGTGACCAGGTTGACGGCGGTGAACTGCCGCGAGGCGAAGATCGCCGGCGGCACCATCGGGTCGGCCCGCCGCCGCTCCACCAGGACGAAGGCCGCGCCCAGCAGTACGCCTCCGACCGCGGAGGCCGCCACGAGTGCGGTGCCCGCCCGGGCCTCGATCAGCGCGTAGGTGACCAGGGCCAGCGAAGCCGCCCCGAGCGCCGCGCCGAGCACGTCGAACCGGCCGTGCGCGTGCGGATCGCGGGACTCCGGTACGTGCCGCAGCGCCACGGGGACGCACAAGGCGGCCACCGGCACGTTCAGCAGGAACACCCAACGCCAGCCGGGACCGTCCACCAGCCAGCCGCCGAGGAACGGGCCGACGGCCGCGCCGACGCCGCCCAGCCCGGACCACAGGCCCACCGCGCGGGCCCGGTCGCCGGGATGGACCGACCCCTGGATCAGCGCGAGCGACCCGGGGGTCAGCAGGGCGCCGCCGACGCCCTGGAGGGCCCGGGCGGCGATCAGGACCCCCGCGTTCGGGGCGAGTCCGCAGGCCAGGGAGCCGACGGCGAACCACGCCACGCCGAGGACGAAGATCCGGCGCCGCCCGAACCGGTCGCCGAGGGCCCCGCCGACCAGGATCAGCCCGGCCAGCGTCAGCAGGTAGGCGTTGACGGTCCACTGCAGGACGGCCAGGTCGGCGCCGAGGTCCTGCCCGATGCTCGGGAGCGCCACGTTGACCACGGTCGAGTCCAGCATGGCCATGCTCGACCCGAGGACGGTGGTCAGCACGATCCACCGCCCCTGCGCGGTGCCCAGCCGCACCGCGCCCGCGGGGCCGGGCCCGCGGGCGCCCGCCGTGCCCGCCGCCCGACCCGGCCCCGGTGGTACGCGGGGGCCGGAAGCCGGTGGTTTGCCGGGGGTCGCGGTCATGCCTCCAGGCTGGCCCGCCCGGCCGGGTCCAGCCACCGGAGCCGGGTGGCTGCTGGGGTCGCCCCCCGCCTGGGCCTCCCGGCCCCGCCGCGGTCCGGGCCGGTCCGGCCCGGTCCGGGCGCACGGTCCCGGACGTACGGCCTTGACCGCCCGGAAAGGCGGCTCATTTGGCCCTCTTGTAATGGCCATGACGACTCGTTCACCATGGCCCGCGCACCTCACCCACGCACGTTCCGCACAACCTGCACACGGCGTACGAGGAGACCACACGTGGCCCCACGCAACAGACGACCCTTACGCGCGGCGCTCGCCGCCTTCGGCTCGGTCCTGCTCCTGCCCCTCGGCGCGGGTGTCGCCGCGGCCGCACCGGACCCCGGACCCACCCCGAGCGCGGCCGAGCGCAAGATCGAACCCAAGCTCCGCGCCCAGCTCGACGGCTCCGAGAAAGCTGTCTTCTGGGTCTACCTCGACAGCGCCGCCGACCTCACCGCGGCGCGGGGGCAGCAGACCCGCGCCGCCAAGGCCGAAACGGTTCTGCGGGTGAAGAAGGACCATGCCGCGCGCAGTCAGGCCGAGGTCGTCAAGGCGCTGAAGGGCGCCCGGGCCGAGTACACCCCGTACTGGATCGTGAACGCGGTCCGCGTGGTCGGCAGCGAGAAGCTCGCCGGGTCCCTGGCCCAGCGCCCCGAGGTGGCCCGGATCGACGCGGACGACAAGGTCGCCCTGCCCGAGCCCGCCGGGGGCAGCCGCGAGAAGACCACCGCCGACGCCGTCGAGTGGAACATCGACCGGATCAAGGCCCCCCAGGTCTGGGACCAGCTCGGCGTCCGCGGTGAAGGCATCGTCGTCGCCAACATCGACAGCGGCGTGGACTACACGCACCCGGCCGTGAACCACCAGTACCGCGGCAGGAACGCGGACGGGTCCTACGACCATGCCTACAACTGGTTCGACCCGGCCGGAGTCTGCGACACCGCCGCCCCCTGCGACAACAACGACCACGGCACCCACACGATGGGCACCATGGTCGGCGACGACGGCGGCGCCAACAAGATCGGCGTGGCCCCCGGGGCCACCTGGATCGCCGCCAAGGGCTGCGAGTCCAGCTCCTGCTCCGAGGCCTCCCTGCTCGCCGCGGGCCAGTGGATCGTCGCCCCGACCGACCTCAACGGCCAGAACCCGCGGCCCGACCTGGCCCCGCACGTCGTCAACAACTCCTGGGGCGGCTCGGGCGGCGACACCTGGTACCAGGAGATCGTGAACACCTGGCGCGCCGCGGGCATCTTCCCCGCCTTCTCCAACGGGAACTCCGGCCCGGGCTGCTCCACGAGCGGCTCGCCCGGCGACTACGCGAACTCCTACAGCTCCGGCGCCTTCGACATCAACAACGCCATCGCCTCCTTCTCCTCGCGCGGTGCGGGCCCCGGCGGCATCGTCAAGCCCAACATCTCCGCACCCGGCGTGAACGTCCGCTCCTCCGTGCCCGGCGGCGGATACGAGGCCTTCTCCGGCACCTCGATGGCCTCCCCGCACACCGCGGCCGCCGTGGCGCTGCTCTGGTCCGCCGCGCCCGCCCTCGAAGGCGACGTGGCACAGACCGAATCCCTGCTGGACGGCACCGCGCTGGACACCGACAGCAGCCAGTGCGGCGGCGCCCCCGCCGACAACAACGTCTTCGGCGAGGGACGGCTCGACGTGCTCGCCGCCGTGAACTCCGCCCCGCGCGGCGCCATCGGCGCCCTCGGCGGAACGGTCCGCTCCCACACCGGCGAGCCCGTCGCGGGAGCCCGGATCACCGCCGACGGCCCGATCGACCGCACGACGACCACGGCAGCCGACGGCAGTTACACCTTCGGCTCCCTCTCGGTGGGCGACTACGCGCTGACGGCGGCCAAGTTCGGCTACGGACAGCAGACGGCCACGGCCACCGTGACCGAGAACGCCACCGCCACCGGCGACTTCACCCTCACGCAGGCCGCCTCCGGCAAGCTCACCGGCACCGTCTCCTCGGCCGCCGGCCCCGCCGCGGGCGCCACCGTCACCCTCGCGGACACCCCGGTGACGGCCACCACCGACGCGCAGGGCCGCTTCGAGGTCACCCTGCCGCACGGCACGTACGACGTGAACGCCACCCACCCCTCCCGCTGCGTCACCGCCGGCACCGCGAAGGCCACCGTGGCCGGCGACACCACCGTCGCCGTGCGCCTCCCCGAGCGCACCGACGGGTACGGCCACGCCTGCTCGGCGGCGGGCGACCGGCCGTACCCGGCGGGGAGCCGCCAGCTCGCCCTGACCGGCGACAACACCACCGAGCGGGTCGATCTCCCCTTCCCCCTGCCGCTGTACGGCAAGACGTACGGCCAGGCCTGGATCGGGACGAACGGCACGGTCAGCTTCGGCGGCAACCACACCGGTGACATCAACGGGGACATTCCGAGCACGGCCACGCCCAACGCGGCCCTCTACCCGTTCTGGGACGACCTCGTCGTCGGCGCCGCGGGCAGCGGTTCCGGGGTCTTCACCGCCGTCACCGGCACCGCCCCGCACCGCAGCTACGTGATCGAATGGCGCGAGGTGTCCCACTGGTCGGCGCAGGCGGACAGGTTCTCCTTCTCCGCAGCGATCGGCGAGGACGGCACCGTGACGTACTCCTACAAGGGCACCGGCGGCACCGGCATCAAGGGCGGCTCCACGGCCACGGTCGGTGTGGAGAACGCGGCCGGCACCGACGCCTTCAGGTACTCCTTCAACACCGCGGTCATCTCGGACGGCCTGTCCCTCGCCTTCCGCACCACCAGGAGCGGCGTGGTCGCAGGCCGTGTCCTCGACGCCAACGACGGCAACGGCGTCGCGGGCGCCACCGTCACCGTGGGCACGGGCGACGCGGCGGTGTCCGCCACCACGGCCGCGGACGGCGCGTACGTGGTCCAGAGCCCCTCGGGGGCGCTGCCCGTCGCCCTCGCCGCGCCCGGGTACGAGCCCGCGCAGGCGACGGTCGAGGTCAAGGCCGCCGACGTCACCACGGTGACGCAGGCCCTGCGCACCGGCAAGGTGACCTCCTCCACGGCGGCCGTGGAGGTCGTCCTCGGAGCGGACCGGCAGCGGACCCGCACCCTGGACCTGACCAACCCGGGCCTCGGCACGGCCTTCACGGTCACCGAGGACGCTCCCTGGCTGACGGCCACGCCCGGCGCCGGGAACCTCCCGACCGGCGGCAAGACCCCGGTCACCCTCGCCGTGGACACGGCGGGCCTGGCCCCGGGCACGGTCCTCACCGCCGACCTGAAGATCGCCTCGGCGAGCGGCCGGACCCCGGTCCTCACCGTCCCCGTCAAGCTCGTCGTCCCCCGTTACCAGACCGCCCTGGACGCGGGCTCCGACTACCCGGGCACGGACGCCGCCGGTGACGACTGGTCCGCGGACCGCAAGTACACCCCGGGCTCCTACGGGTACCAGGGGAACGCCTCCGTCCGGTCCACCGGCCGCACCATCGCCGGCACGGACGACCAGCGGCTGTTCCGCACCGCCCGCGAGGGCATGTACGAGTACCGGTTCGACAACGTGCCCAATGGGACCTACACGGTCGAGCTGGGCTTCGCGGAGCTCTCCTCGGCCAAGCCGGACAAGCGCGTCTTCGACGTCCTCGCCGAGGGCGCACCCGTCCTGCCCTCGCTGGACATCTCCCTGGAGGCGGGCACCTACACGGCCCTGACCCGCAGTTACACGGTCACGGTCACCGACGGGGCGCTGAACCTGCGCTTCGTCACCCACAGCGGCTTCGGCAAGCCGCTGCTGAACACCCTGCGGGTGACCGACCGCCCCGACAAGGGCTGACCGCACCGGCCCGGCCCCCGCCACCCACCGGCATTCGGGTGGCGGGGGCCGGGCGCGGCGGGACCGCACCCGCGGGAGCCCGCACCGGATGGCTAATGTGGGCGACCATGACGCTGCTGAGCGACCGGACCGCGGACATCCGGGCCCTGCTGGGCCGCCATCCCGGGGCGGCCTGGGCAGCCGGTGACCCCGAAGGCGCCCACACGGAAACCCTCCCGCCCCGCCTCCCCGGCACCGCGGACCTCCCGGCCACCGCGGACCTCCCGGCCACCGCGGACCTCCCGGCCACCGTGGACCTCCCGGCCACCGCGGACCTCCCGGCCACCGTGGACCTCCCGGACGCCCCGGCCCGCGCGGACGCCGCCGGAGCCCCCGACGCGCCGGGAGGGGTCTTTGACGTCGACGGGCTGACCGCCGTCCTCGCCCTGTGGCCCGTCGTCGGAAGCCTCGTCGACGAGGGCGCCCTGCACCTGCACACACCGCTCTCCGCTTACGGGGAGCCGGCCCCCGCCGGCCTCACCGCCCACCACCTGCTCACCCGCCCCGACGGCGCCCCGGCCCTCACCGCGCTCGCCGAGACCCTCGGCGGACGGCCCCTGGCCGAACTCGCCGCCACCCGGGTCTGGCGCCCCCTCGGCATGACGGGCACCGGCCGTGCCCACGGCGCCCTGCGCGCTCCGCTGGCCGACCTCGTCCGGTTCCTGTGCCACGTCTCCGCCCCGGCGGACCCGCCGGCCCCGGCCGGCCCCACCCGCAGCTGGATTGCCGAGTCCCTGCGCATCCGCACCGGTGAGCTCACCCCCGCCCGCGGCCTGCTCTGGCAGCCGGCCCCGCACGGCGTCTGGGCGCACCCCGCGCCCGAACCCGGCGGCCCCGCCGTGTGGGTGTGCCCCCGCCGCCTGCGCTGGGCCCTGCTGCTGCCCGGCGCCCCCGCCCCCGCGGGCCTGCGCGGCGCCTTCCGGGAGGCGGTCTTCGCCCCGGCCCCCGTACCGCCGCCGCTCACCGCCGCCCCCCGGCCGTAGCCCTCGGGGCGCGGACCCCGCGGGAGCGACGTACGGTGATGCCGATGTCACCGGCCGTTGTTTTTCCCGCTGCGGAGGTACACGGATGCGTACGGTCCAAGGGGTGGCCCTCGACGGGTTCAGAGCCCGGGTACGGGCCCTGGCAGGGCGCACCGGCACCCCGGTGCGGCGTGCGCCGGCCGGCGCCCTGCGGCCGGCCGGCCCGACCGCCGGCCCGGCCCCCGCCGGACTGCGCGGCTCGGTACGGGAGTCCCTGCCGCGCGCCCTCTCGCTCGTCCGCGACCTCGTACCCGCCCGCGACCGCCGGCGGGCCCGCGCCCGCACCCCCCACGCCTCCGCCGCCGACCTGCGCGCCCTGCGGGACCGGCGCGGCGACGCCCCCGTCCTCGTACGGGCCCGGTCCGGCCGGCTGCTGCTCGTCCTGCTCGCCCCCGGCGACCTCAGCCGGTTCTACGCCGAACCCCTGAGCGTCCTCGGCGCCGACCGCCCCCCGCCGGCCGGCGCCGGCTGCGCCCACGCCGAGCCCGGCGGCGACCAGCCGGGGACCGAGGCGCAGGTGCTCGCCGCCGCGGACGCAGTGCACCCCGCCTGCGGGACCTTCCTGGCCGCCGTCGCCGAAGAGGCCCGCCACCTCACCGCCTGCGCAACCCTCGACCTGGCGCGCACCCGGTACGCCGTGGGCCGCGCCGCCCGCCGCATCGTCCTCGGCGACGCCGCCGCGGCGGACGCGGAACTCGCCGACTGGCTCGGGCAGTCCCGGGCCAGGGGCGCCGCGCGCGCCGCCCACCGCATCCGCGAGTACGCCCGCCACGCCGGCCCGGGCACCCTGCTGGGGCAGGCCGCCCGGAATCCGGACCCCTCCGCCGCGGACCCCGCGGGCCAGGCCCGCCAGTGGCTGCTGGCCATGGACGCCCTCCCGGCCACCCTGCTGCGCACCCTCCTGCTGCTCGGCGCCCACCCGGCCGAGCAGGACGCGGCCGCCGCCGAGGCCGCCGGGGACCCGGCCCGCGGGGAACTGCGCCGACTGCGGGCCTGCGTACGGGAATCCCTGCGGCTCTACCCGGTGGTGCCCGACCTGATCCGGACCACGCACACCGAGACCCGGTGGCGTGGTGTGCCCTACCCGGCCGGGACCTCCGTGCTGCTGCCCGCCGCGTTCCACCAGCGGGACCCCGAACGCGTACCGGCCGCGCACGCCTTCGTACCGGGCCGCTGGAAGAACCCGGACGCGGAGCGGGACCTGCGGATGGCGCCCTTCGGACACGGCGAGGGCCGCTGCCCGGGCGCCGAGCTGGGCCTGCTGGTCACGGCCGCGTTCTGCGCCGAGGTGCTGCGCGGCCACCGCGTGGGCCGGTCCCGGCCGGTGCTGGACCCGGTGGGGCCGCTGCCGGCGCACCTCGACCCGGACGCCGTCCGGCTCACCCTCGTCCGCCGCTGACCCGGCCGGCCCGCCGCCTCCCCCACTCGCGCGCCACCCGCCCGCGCCCCACACCTGCCCCTGCTTCCTGCCGACCACGTGAGGACCCCATGCCCGACGCCGCCGCCACCGCCGCGTCCCCCGCCCCGTTCCACGACGCAGAGACCGACCTGCTCGTCGACCTGTGCCGTGAACTCGCCGATGCCGCCGACGCGGTCGGCGAGGCGGCCCGCTACGCCTCCGGGCTGGCCCTCGGCGCCCGGTTGCCGGCGGTCGCCTTGGCCCGGGGCGGCGGCCGCCGGCTCGGCTGGCGCACCCTGCTGCGCACCCTCACCGACCCCTCGGGGCTGGGCTGGGCCCCGCGGGGCCGGGGCGTGGCGCGGGCCGGGCGGCTGGCCGGGACGCTGACGGGCCGCGAGAGCCTCGCGGTCACCGTGGCCGTCTGCGGGTTGCGGGTACGCATCCGGGCCGCGAGCGCGGCCCGGCCCGAACTCCGCGACGACCCCGGGGCGGCGGCCGTGCTCCAGGCCGTCGAGGAGGGCCGGCAGGCGCAGGCCGCCCGGCTGTTCCGGGCCATCGTCCGCGACCGGGGGGCCGGCCCCGCCTTCTCGCTGCTGACGCCCGCCTTCGCCGACATCCTGGCCTGGAACGCCCTGACCGACGCGAACCCCTTCAACGACCACGCGGGCTGGCAGGTCGCAACCGGACGGGTTCTGCCCGCCGCCCCGCTGCTCGGACTCGGCGCCGCCTTCCGGGCGTTCTGCGACCGCGGCCCCGGCCAGGCCCCGGGCCGCCCCGGTCCGGCGGAGCCCCGTCCGCAGCGGACGGCCCGGCCGCCGGCCTCGTACCCGAGCCCGCACCTGCCCCCGAACACCGGTGTGGTGACCGGGCCGGAGCGCCCGGGCAGTCTGCGCGGGCACGCCGCCGTGCTGCGCTCCCATGCGGCCCGGCTGCGGGTGGCGGCGGACGCGCCGGCCCGGCGGGGCGGGGAGTCCGAGGTCCTGCGGACCGAGGTGGCCGCCCTCGCGGGCCGGTGCACCACCGCGGCGGACGGCTTCTGCCTGGCGGCGGCGCAGCTCGGCGAGAGCTCCCCGGCGCCGGCCCCGTAGTGCGGTGACCGGACGGGTTCACCTGTCCGGACACCGCACTAGAGGACCAGGGAGAGCAGCAGGACGAAGCCGAGGGCGACCACGGAGATGATGGTCTCCATCACGGACCAGGTCTTCAGGGTCTGTCCGACGCTCATCCCGAAGTACTCCTTGACCAGCCAGAAACCGGCGTCATTGACGTGGCTGAAGAACAGTGAGCCCGCCCCGATGGCGAGGACCAGCAGAGCCGTCTGCGTGGTGGGCATGCCCGCGGCCAGCGGGGCCACCAGGCCGGCCGCCGAGATCGTGGCCACGGTCGCCGACCCGGTGGCCAGCCGGATGGCCACGGCGATCAGCCAGGCCAGCAGCAGCGTCGGGACCGCCCAGTTCTCCGAGAGCTCCAGGATCATCCGACCGACGCCCGCGTCGATCAGGGTCTGCTTGAACCCGCCGCCCGCGCCCACGATCAGCAGAATGCCCGCGATCGGGGCCAGCGACTTCTCCACCGTCGTGGACAGGCGGGCCCGGGTGAAGCCGGCCGCCCGGCCGAGGGTGACCATGCCCACCAGGACGGCGGACAGCAGGGCGATCAGCGGCGAGCCGATGACGTCGGTGACGCGCTGCACCGGGTCGGCGGGGTCGTCGACGACGATGTCGACCAGGGCCTTGACGAGCATCAGGGCGACCGGCAGCAGCACGGTGAAGAGGGTGGCCCCGAACCCGGGACGGCGCGCCGACTCCTCGGCGGGCCGCGGCGGGACCATGGTCTCGGGGGCCGGGATGTCCACCCACCGCGCGGCGTACCGGGAGAACACCGGACCGGCGATCACCACGGTCGGTACGGCCACCAGCACGCCGAGCGCGAGGGTGACGCCCAGGTTCGCGTGGAGCGCGTCGATGGCGACGAGCGGGCCGGGATGCGGCGGGACCAGGCCGTGCATCACGGACAGCCCGGCCAGGGCGGGGATCCCGATCCGCATCACCGAGTAGCCGCCCCGCCTGGCCACCATCAGAACCACCGGGATCAGCAGCACGATGCCGACCTCGAAGAAGAGCGGCAGCCCGATCACCGAGGCGATCAGCACCATCGCCCAGGGCATGGCCCGGCCCTTGGCCCGGGCCAGGATCGTGTCCACGATCTCGTCCGCGCCACCCGAGTCCGCCAGCAGTCTGCCGAGGATCGCCCCGAGCGCGATGAGCATGCCCACACCGGCGACCGTCGAGCCGAGGCCGGCCGTGAAACTTGCGATCGTCTTGGCCAGGGGCGCGCCCGCGAAGACGCCGAGGGCGAGCGAGCCGACCGTCAGGGCCAGGAAGGCGTGCATCTTGAGGCGGGTGATGAGCAGGACGATGACGGCTATGCCCGCGAGGACGGCCAGCCCCAGCTGGGTGTTCCCGGCCGTGGTGATCGGTCCGGTGCCGGCCGCTGCCAGTGTCTCGGCGCTGAGACTGGTCACGGTGACGATTCCTTAGTTGTCGGGGGCGGTGAGGCCGCGCAGGGCGGCGAGCGCCCGCGCGGTGATGTCCTGCGGGGTTCCGGACACGTCGACGACGACGCAGGCCTCGTCCGCCTGGAGCGGCTCCAGGGCGGCGAACTGGGAGTCCAGCAGCGTGGTGGGCATGAAGTGGCCCTTGCGGGCCGCCATCCGCTGCTCGATGAGCGGGCGCTGCCCGGTGAGGTGGACGAAGACGGCGTCGGGAGCCGCGGTGCGCAGCCGGTCGCGGTAGCAGCGCTTGAGGGCCGAGGCGGAGACCACCCCGCCGCGGGTGCCGGCACTGTTGCGGACCCAGGTGCCGATGGCGTCCAGCCAGGGCCACCGGTCCGCATCGTCCAGCGGGGTGCCGGCCGACATCTTGGCGACGTTCGCCGCCGGGTGGAAGGCGTCGCCCTCGGCGTACGGGATACCGAGGGCTTCGGCGAGGAGCCGCCCCACGGTCGTCTTGCCCGTGCCGGCCACGCCCATCACCACAATGACGCGCTGGGTGCTCACGTCCACCTCACTGTCCTTCTCGACACCGGTTCGTGTGCGTGGGCACCACTGAAGCCTATTAAGTCGTACGTATTCAAGGGGTCGGGGTGAAAACGTCGCACCTTTTCTCGGCCTGCGGCGTCACCGTACGCTTACGCCATGACCACCGAAGGCAGTCCGGGGCAAGGGCTCCACTCCCACGTGCTGGACACCCTCGGCCTCGCGATCACCGCGGGCGAGTACCCGCCGGGCAGCGTCCTGCGCACCGACGAGATCGCCGGGCGCTTCGACGCTTCGCGCACCGTGGTGCGGGAGGTCGTGCGCGTCCTGGAGTCCATGCACCTGGTCGAGTCCCGCCGGCGGGTCGGCGTCACCGTCCGCCCCACCGACCAGTGGAACGTCTACGACCCGCGCGTCATCCGCTGGCGCCTGGCCGGCTGCGACCGCCCCCGCCAACTGCGCTCGCTCACCGTGCTGCGCTCCGCGATCGAACCCGTCGCCGCCGCACTGGCGGCGGCACTGGCCACCCCCGACCAGTGCGCCGAACTCACCGAGGCCGCCCTCGGCATGGTCCGCACCTCGCGCGGCCACCAGCTCGACGCGTACCTGCGCCACGACATCGCGTTCCACCGCACCGTCCTGAACGCCTCCGGCAACGAGATGTTCGCCCGGCTGGGCGACGTGGTCGCCGAGGTGCTGACCGGTCGCACCGAGCACGCCGTGATGTTCCACGACCCGGACCCGGCCGCCGTCACCCTCCACGTCCAGGTGGCCGAGGCCGTCCGCGAGGGCGACGCGGCCCGCGCCGAGGCACTCACCCGGCAGATCGCGGCGGGCGCGCTGGAGGAACTGGACGTCCTCGCTCCGTAGGAGTGTCCGCCCCGGGCCGCACGCACGCCCCCGGGCCGCACGCACGCCCCGGGCCGCACGCACGCCCCGGGCCGCACGCACGCCCCGCCCCCGGGGCGTCCCGTCCGGATCGTGCCACCCGGCGCGGACGGCCCGGCACAATGGGGTGCGGCGCGGTCGCCGCGGCCCCGGACGGGGCCGGACCCCGGCCGCCCGGGGGAGGGGCGATGGAGCGGAAGATCCAGCAGATCGAACTGCCCGGAGGGGAGACCGTCCTCGCGCGGGTCGGGGTACTGCACCCCGAGGACCTCCCCGACGGGGCGTGGCAGCCGGCCTACGAGGACGTGGGCGCGCTGGAGCACCTCGCCGCCCGCGTGGAGCAGTTGAACGAACTCGTCAGCGGCATCGGGTCGGCGGTGCTCGACGCCGCGCTCGCCGCCCGCCCCGACGAGGTCAGCGCCACCTTCGGCATCGAACTGGTGGCCAAGCCCGGTAAGGCGGTGGCCCTGCTGGCGGACGGCGAGGCGAAGGCCGCCCTCTCGGTCACCCTCACCTGGCGCCCCCGCGGGCAGGAGCAGGCGGGCCCCGCACGGGACTGATCAGCCGGCGGCCGTGCGCGGGGTGGTCTGCTGGACCGCCCAGCCGTTGCCGTCGGGGTCCGAGAAGTAGACGAACGAGCCCCACGGCATGTCCTGGACCTCCGTCACCTCGATCCCGCGGCCGCGGAGGTCGGCGTACGCCTCCTCGATGTCCTGGACGACGACCTGCAGGTTGTCGAGGGATCCCGGGGTCATCCGGGTGAGCCCCTTGCCCAGGGCGATCGAGCATGCCGAACCCGGCGGGGTGAGCTGGACGAAGCGGATGTCCTCGCTCACGGTGACGTCGTGGTCGGCGCGGAAGCCGATCCGCTCGTAGAAGGCCTTGGCCCGGTCCACATCGGTGACGGGCACGGCGACCAGTTCCAGCTTGATGTCCATCGCGAGCTCCAGGATCGGCAACGGGCCGGGGGACGGCGGGTGAAGGGACCCGACGGCCATCATGCTCCGGGCAGCGGGAGTGCGCCGCTCGAAGCCGCCTTCTGCGCCCCGCCGGACCCGATTGCGGCGTCCGGGCCCCCGCCCGCACCGGCCTCGGTGTCCGCCGGTGCGTCCCCCGCCGCGAACTGGGTGCGGTACAGCTCCTCGTACCGGCCCCCGGCCGCCAGCAGCTCCGTGTGCGTGCCGCGTTCCACGATCCGGCCGTCCTCGACCACCAGGATCTGGTCCGCCGCCTGGACGGTCGACAGCCGGTGCGCGATCACCAGCGCGGTCCGGCCGGCCAGTGCCTCCGCCAGCGCCTCCTGCACGGCCGCCTCCGAGGTGGAGTCCAGGTGCGCGGTGGCCTCGTCGAGGATCACCACCCGCTGCCGGGCCAGCAGCAGCCGCGCGATGGTCAGCCGCTGGCGCTCGCCGCCCGACAGCCGGTAGCCGCGCTCCCCGACGACCGTGTCCAGTCCGTCCGGCAGCGAGGCGACCAGCCCGTCCAGGCGGGAGCGGCGCAAGGCCTCCCAGAGCTCCTCCTCGCTCGCCCCGGGCCGGGCCAGCAGCAGGTTGGCACGGACCGACTCGTGGAAGAGGTGCCCGTCCTGCGTGACCATGCCGAGGGTCTCGCGGATGGAGTCGGCCGTGAGGTCGCGTACGTCGATCCCGCCCAGGCGGACGGCGCCCGCGTCCGTGTCGTACAGCCGGGGCAGCAACTGGGCGATGGTCGACTTCCCGGCGCCGGAGGAGCCCACCAGCGCGATCATCTGGCCCGGTTCGGCCCGGAAGGACACCTCGTGCAGGACCTGCGACCCGCCCCGGGCGTCGAGGGTGGCCACCTCCTCCAGAGAGGCCAGCGAGACCTTGTCGGGGGAGGGGTAGCCGAAGGAGACCGCGTCGAACTCCACGGCCACCGGCCCCTCCGGGACCCGGCGGGCGTCCGGCTTCTGCGCGATCAGGGGCTTCAAGTCGAGGATTTCGAAGACCCGCTCGAAGCTGACCATGGCGCTCATCACCTCGACCCGGGCTCCGGCCAGCGCGGTCAGCGGGGCGTAGAGCCGGGTCAGGAGCAGGGCGAGGGCGACGACCGAGCCGGCGTCCAGGGTCCCGCGCAGGGCGTAGTAGCCACCCAGGCCGTAGACGAGCGCCAGGGCCAGGGCGGAGACCAGGGTCAGCGCGGTGATGAAGGCCGACTGGGCCATGGCCGTACGGATACCGATGTCCCGCACCCGCGCCGCGCGGGCCGCGAACTCGGCGGACTCGTCGGCGGGCCGCCCGAAGAGCTTGACCAGGGTCGCTCCCGGCGCGGAGAACCGCTCGGTCATCTGGGTGCCCATGGCGGCGTTCAGCGCGGACGCCTCCCGCTGCATGGCCGCCATCCGCGCCCCCATCCGGCGGGCCGGCAGCACGAATACCGGGAGCAGCACCAGCGCCAGCAGGGTGATCTGCCAGGAGATGCTCAGCATCACGGCCAGGGTCAGCAGGAGCGTCACGCTGTTGGCGACCACCCCGGACAGGGTGTTGCTGAACGCCCGCTGGGCGCCGATGACATCGTTGTTGAGCCTGCTGACCAGCGCCCCGGTGCGGGTCCGGGTGAAGAAGGCCACCGGCATTCGCTGCACGTGGTCGAAGACCGCAGTCCGCAGGTCCAGGATGAGCCCCTCACCGAGGGTGGCGGAGAGCCTGCGGGTCAGCAGCCCCAGGCCGGCCTCCGCGACGGCGATCAGCGCGATGAGCAGGGCGAGGCGGGTGACCGTACCCGTGTCCCCGCCGCCCACGATGGAGTCCACGACCCGGCTGGCGAGCACCGGGGTGGCCACCGCGAGCAGGGCGGTGACCACGCTGAGCAGGAGGAAGAGGGTGAGCCCGCGGCGGTGCGGGCGGGCGAAGCCGGCCACCCGGCGCAGGCTCGCCCGGGAGAGCGGCCGACGGTCCTGCTGGGCGTTGATCGCGCTGTGCAGCGACGTCCACGCGGTGATTTCCATGTCCATGAACCGAACGCTAGGACCTGGACCGGACTTGAGGTCAACGCCCCGGCCCGGACCACCCGTTCCGGGGGTGCGGCGCGGCCGGCGGCGGACGGCCGACTCCCTTGACAGCGACGGGATTTCGCGAGCCCCTGCCGCAACCGGTGTCCGGTGCGACCATCGGGGCATGACGCACGGATCCGAGTCCGCCCGCTCAGACCGACCGCCTTTCGACCACACCGGCGCAGCGCCCGCCGACACCGTCCTGAGCCGCTTCGAACGATGGGCCGCCGAAACCCCCGGCGCCCGCGCCGTCATCGCCGGCGCCGAGAGCCTCACCTACGGAGAACTCGACGCCCGTGCCGAGCGGGTGGCGGGCCGCCTGCTCGCCGCGGGGCTGCCACAGGACGCGGTCGTGGCCGTGGGGACCGCCCGGCAGGCCGAACTCCTCGCGGTCGTCCTCGGCATCCTCAAGGCCGGCGCCGCCTACACCGTCGTCGATGTGGACGCCCCGCACACGGCCCGCCGGCTCCTCTCCCGCATACAGCCCTTCGCGCTGCTCACCCGCGCCGCCCACCAGGCCCGGCTCGACGACGGCAGCGGGCTGCGCGTCATCCGCCTCGCCGTGGACCCGGACCCGGCCGAACCGGCCGGCCGCCCCACCGGCGGGCCCCCGCGCCGCACACCCGGACGGACCGCCGCCGTCCTGTCGACGGGGGGACCGCAGCCGCGCCCCGTGCCCGTCGGCCACGCACTGCTGCTCGCCGCCTACGAGAGCTGGGCCGAACTGGCCCGGCTGGGCCCCGGCGACCGCCACCTGTTCACCGGCCCGCCCGCCGTCACCGCCTTCGCGGCGGGCTGGACGCGGGCCCTGTGCTCCGGCGGCGCCCTGGTCGTACCGGAGCGGGCGCCCTGGACTCCCGACACGGTCCGCGCGGCGGCCGAGGCCGAGCGGGTCACCGTCCTGCACACCGATCCGGCGGGCGCAGCCCACCTGCTCCTGCCCGGCCCCGCGCCGCAGGGCACGGCCCCGCCGACGCCCGTGCCCGGCCCCCGCAGCGGACCGCAGCCGCGGCTGCGCGCCCTGCGGCTGCTCACCGTCACCGGTGACCGCCTCCACCTCGACGAACAAGCCCTCCTCCAGAGCCGCCTGCAGACCGGCGTGCGCCTGCTCAACGTCCACGCGCTGACCGAGACCGCGGGCACCGGCACCTGGTTCGGCCTGACCCAGCTGTCCGGCCCGGTCGAGGACCCGCAGCAGCTCTCCCTGATCGGCACCCCCTTCCCGGGCTGCCGCGCCGACCTCCGCGACGGGGAGCTGTACCTGGTCCCGCCGGGCGGCGGCGCCCCGGTCCCCACCGGCGACCTGGCGCGCCTCCGGGACGACGGCCTGCTGGAGTTCGGCGGCCGGATCCGCGACCGGATCACACTGGACGGCCGCGTCCTCGATCCGCACGCCCTCGAATCCGTCCTGCGCGGCCATGAGGACATCGGCGCGGCGATGGTGGCCGCCGTACCCGGACCCGACGGGGCGCAGCGCCTCGTCGCCTACCTCGCTCCCCCCGCGCAAGACGCTTCCCGGCGCCCTGGCGGCAACCTCCCCGACGCCGACGCGGTGCGCGCCCACCTGGCGGACAAGGTGCCCTCCGGAGACCTGCCCCGCGCCGTGGTGCGGTTGCGGGCGCTGCCCCGCAACCGGGCCGGCCAGGAGGACCGCGCGGAGCTGCCGCAGCCTCCGCGGCCCGTCCACGGCCACACCGGCCGCGGCGCGGTCCGCGGCGGCAAATACGGGCCGGCTGCCGCAGGGACCGCGGACACCGGCGGCGCCGCCTCCGCCTCCTGCGCCGTGGGCTGCGGCGCGCTCGTGCCGGGCCTGGCGGCCCGGCTGTTCACGGACGTCCTCTGGCCCGGGTCCACGGACCTCACCGGGGTGCCGTCGCCCTGGTCGTTCCTCTTCACGGTCCTCTACCTGGTCGAGTGCCTCGCCTTCGGGCTCGGCGTGCTGTTCCTGTTCACGGGGCGCTCCCGGATGGCGGCGTCCCGCGACGCCGGCCGGGCCCTGACCACCGCGGCCCATCTGGCGGTGGTGTACCTGCTGGTGTCCTGGTGGCCGCAGGACAACCTCTACCGGCTGGCGGCCAAGCAGGACTGGCCGCGGCAGGCGGCCCTCGTCTACACCTTCAACGTCCCCCTGATGCTCGCCGCGGCCGTCCTCGCCTTCCACGTCACCCGCCGCCGGACCCCGGCCTTCGACGTCGACGACTGAGGCCCGCCCCGGCCGGCGCCGGGGCGGTTCACGGCCGGCGACCGCGTCAGCGGGCCTGCGTCGGCCCGCACTCCGCGCCGGCCGCCAGGGCCCGCGCCCGTACCAGGGCCTCGGCCGCGTCCAGCACCTGCGGATGGTGCGCGGCGACCAGTACGCCCAGCCAGGGCTGCGGAGCGAAGGCGCCGGTCGGGATGGCGGGGACGAACACCGCGCCGATCCGGGCGCAGTCCCGGGCCAGCGCCGTGCACAGCTCGTCCAGCGGACCGTCCGGGAGCCGGGCGCCGAGCTCCACCCGGTCGGCGATGCGCACCAGGTGCCCCGCGCCCCGCAGCGCGTCGAGCCGCGCAGCCACCATGAAGGCCACCGACGGCCCGGTGAGCCGCAGATTGGCCTCCACCGGCGCGAGCCGTCCCGCGCCGTCCACCACGAAGTCCACATCGAACCAGCCGCGGTGACCGCAGTCCGCGAGTTCCCGCCCCACCGCCTCCCCGAAGCCCAGCAGCGCCTCCTCGAACCGGGCCGGCACCACCCCCGGGCCGACCGTGGCCCCCCGGTACCCGGCGTCCTGCACCTCCATCACCGCCCCGCCGACCGCGTGCGCCCGGCCGTCCGCGGCCACGAACCCGTCGTACGTGAGGTCCCTGGGCCCTGCGCCGACGGGCGGACCCCCGACGTACTCCTCCACCAGGAGCCGGCCGCGCGGCAGCCCGCGCAGCACCGCCCGGGCGCCGCCCGCCGCGCGGACCCGTCCGGGCGTCACCACCGTGGTGCCCGAACCGCCCACTCCGTGCTCCGACTTCAGCACACTGCTGTCGCCGGCCGCGGCCCGCGCCGCCAGCAGCCGGGCCACGGCCCACCGGCTGCCGGGCCGCCACTGCCCGGGCAGCACGATCCCCGGGTGCCCGCCCCGCGCCAGGACCCGCCCGAACAGTGCGTGCGCCGCGGACTTCGCCTCGTGGCGCAGCTCCCCGCTGCGCCACGGCACCCCCGCCAGCTCGGCGAACGGCCGGGTCCGCCCCCACGGCACGAGGGGCAGCCCCGCCCCGGTCAGCCGCGCGGCCAGCGCCGGCCGGGCCCGTACCGCCCCGATGAGGCCCGGCCCCGCGGCCGTGAGGGCGTCGTACACCTCCACCCCGGCCCAGCCCAGCTGGCGGCAGACCAGCTCGGCCCAGCCCCGCGGCACCGCACGCGGCAGCGCCAGCGCCGCCGGGTACGGGCTGTAGAAGGCGGCCAGGGCGGCGTAGTGGTGCGCGGCCCGCTGGTCCCGGTCCAGGGAGGCGTCGGCGAACTGCGCGTTGAACTCGGCGACGTTGCCCAGGTGGACGGCCCGCCCGCCGCCCGTCCACGCCCGCGCCCAGCCGGCCAGCGGGGCGGGTGCCACCTCGAAGCGCACCAGGGCGGTCCCGGCCGGCGCTGTTGGATCGAGGGGGTCCGTGGCCGGGTCCCGCGCGGTCTCCACGGCTCCCATGGCCCGGTAGAAGCCGGCCGCGTGCGGGTCCGCGTCGATCAGCAGCCTGCGCACCCCGAGCTCCACCGCCCGGCGCAGCACGTCCCGGTAGAGCAGCCGGCCCACCCCCTGCCCGACGGCCGAAGGTTCCACGAAGAGCAGCCCCAGCACCGCCCGGGCGGGCGCACCCTCCAAGGAGGCCAGCCCGAGGACTCCCCCGCACGCACTTTCGGCCACCACGATCCGCCGCGACACCACCTCGCAGGGCCTGATCCGCAGTTCCTCCGCACACGCGGCCAGGAACGCGCCGTCGTACCCCCAGTACGCCTTGGACCGCATCACGAGCCCGGTCAGCGCCTGCGCCTCGTCCGCCCGTGCCCGCCTGAGCCCTGCCACGTCCTGACCTCCCCATGGTCCGGTGCACAACCGTGCGATAGATTCGGCCTCCCCACGGCACATGCCTTCCCACCCATCGTTCCCACCCACCCGGAGACAGGCTTCTCAATGAGCGACATCATCAACGGACTTGGCCGCACCAGCGCCTACGGCGCCCTCGGCCTGGTGCTGCTGATCCTCGGCATCGTCCTCGTGGACGTGCTGACGCCCGGGAAGCTCCCGAAGCAGATCTGGGAGGAGCGCAACCGCAATGCCGCCCTCCTGCTCAGCTCCGCACTCCTCGGCATCGGCGGCATCGTCTTCACCTCGATCTGGACCACCTACGACGACTTCGGCAAGGGCCTGCTCTCCACCGCGGCCTTCGGCGTCCTCGGCCTGGTCCTGATGGCCGTGGCCTTCCTGGTGCTCGACCTGGTCACCCCCGGCAAGCTCGGCGCCATCGTCGTCGACCCGGAGCCCCACCCGGCCGTGTGGGTCACCGCCTCCTGCAACCTCGCGGTCGCTGCCATCGTCGCGGCCTCCATCGCCTGACACGGTCCGCGCCGACGCCGGGCCCTGCCCGGCGCGCCGACCCGCCCAGAGCGCCGCTCCCCCCGGGGGAGCGGCGCTCTCGGCACCCCCACCTGCCCGGCCCGTCAGGCCAGGCCCAGGGCGAACACCGCGAACCCGGCTGCCAGCAGGCCCGCCACCGCCCGGCGCACCGCCGGCGCCCGGCCCGCCGCCACCGGCGGACCCTCGAACCGGCGCGCGTACCGGGCGATCCCCACCAGCAGCGCCGCGAACACCGGCAGCCATGCCGTCCGGGCCGCGATCCAGCCCAGGCTGTCCGGAGCCGTCGTCAGCCCCGCCAGCCCGCCCGCCAGCGAAGCGGGCACCGCCGCCGCCAGCATCGCGCTCTGGTGCCAGCACAGGATCGTCATCGCGCACAGGTTGACCGCCACCACCGGGGCCCACAGCGCCGGCCGGGCCAGCAGCCCCGCGATCCGGTCGCGCAGCAGCAGCGCCGCCCCCGACTGCGCGGCGGCCAGGGCCAGGACCAGCAGCGACGGCGGGTGCGAGTTCGTCCGGACCTCACCCGGGACGCCGACCATGGACGCCGGGTACTGGAAGACCGCCAGCAGTACGGTGAACAGCACGCCCCCGCCGGCCAGCAGCAGCCAGGCCCCCCGCCGCCCGATCCGCCGCCCGCCCCAGGCCACGCCCAGCTGGTAGGCGAACAGCCAGCCCGGCAGGATGTTCAGCACCGGCAGCCAGGACGGCACGGCCTCGGCGTACGGCCCGTAGCGCAGGAAGTCCACCGCCGCCACCGAGCCGATCAGCGGGAGCGCCGCCCAGCCGCCGAACCGGTGCGCCGCCCGCACGCAGTACGGGGTCAGCGCGGTGACCACCGCGTACACCCCGACGAACCACAGCGGTTGGACCACCAGCGTCGCCCCGGTCCGCAGCGTGGCCTCCGGCACCCCGGCCGCGTACAGCACCGGTGCGGCCAGCGCCCACACCGCGGTCACCCCCAGGACCGGCCGCCCCAGCCGCACCATGCGGCCCTTCAGCCACGCACCCGTCGAACCCCGGCGCCGCTGGAAGGAGAGCGCGGAGGCATACCCCCCGACGAGGAAGAAGATCCCCAGCATCTGGAGCACCCAACTGGCCGGGGCGAGCCCGCCGAACGCCGACAGCGGGCTGGCGTTGTGCAGGCCGCCCTGCCCGTCCACGGTGAAGCCGCCGAGCATCCAGTGGCCCGTCGGCACGGCCAGCAGGGCGAGGGCGCGCAGTCCGTCGACCGCCCGGTCGCGGTGCGCGGGAGTCTGCCGGTCGATCCGCTCGGCGGCCCGGCGCAGCGGGGCCAGGGCGGTGGAGGTCTTCATCGGAGCTCTCCCTTGGCGATCGCGGCGAAGGCCGCCAGGGAGCGGGTGCCGGAGGCGAAGTAGCCGGTGTGGCCCTGCACATCGGCCGCGGGCACCCGGCGGGCGCCGAAGGCCGGGGAGGCGGGATCGGCGCCGTGGCCGATCCCGGCGAACTCCACGTGCGGCACGTCGGCGATCCAGTCGGAGGGGCCCCGCGCCGCCCAGACCCGGGCGCCGGTGTGCAGGGCGGCGGCGGAGCCGGCGCGCATCCCGGGGGAGCCGAGGACCACCACGTCCGTGGCGTCCGTGTCGCGGGCCGCCAGCCCGCACACCACCGAGCCGTAGCTGTGGCAGAACAGCACCGGGTCGGGTGCGCCGACCGCATCGAGGCCGGCCGTGAACCGGGCCAGCCGGACGGCCCCGGCCTTCGCGAGCCGTCCGTCGGCCGCATCCAGACCGACCCCGACCGGGGTCGTGTACCCGGTCCACGCGATCACGGCGGTGCCCCCGCCGGCGGCCGTCCGCAGCGAACGGGCCATGCCCGCGGGCCCGGTGCCCTCCCTGCGGCGGTCGTCGTGGCGGGAGGCGTCGTTGTCGGAGCCCGGCACGACCACCGAGACGTGTGCGGCGTGCGCCAGGTCGCCGAACACCTCGGCGACCTGGCCCCGGCCGCGCGGGTCGAAGGCGAGGACCTGCCGGTCCGGCGCCGCCAGCGAGGCGTACCGCGCCTCGCCCGTCGCGGCGACGGCGAGCCGGTTGGCCTCGTACCGCAGGGGGAGCGGCGCACCGTCCAGATTGCCGACCACCAGGGGGTGGCGGTGCAGGAGCCGCCGTTGCGCGCCCTCGTCCAGAGCGGCGAAGAACCGGGCCACCTCACCGGGCGAGGCGGCGGCCGGGTCGGGCAGCGGCCGGCCCCCTTCCGTGTCAGCCCGCCAGGCATCGGCCCCGGGCGGCGGCCCGGTGACCGCCCGCTGGCTGTCGCCGGAGGCCCACCCCGCGGTCCCGACGACGGCGGCCACCGCGACTGCGGCCGTGACCAGCGTCCTTGTGAAGCGGCGCATGCCCCTTCTCCTCTCCTCGTGACGAGGAGGAAGGTAAGGAGGGGGCCGTGGCGCGGACGTCCCACCGGGGAGCCAATCCGGATGTCATACCCCGGTAGGGGGTGGAGGAGACGGCCCCCGGATGTCAGCCGCCGTCGCCCGGCCGTACCAGGCCCGCCTCATAGGCGAAAATGACCGCCTGGGCCCGGTCGCGCAGGTCGAGTTTGGCCAGCACCCGTCCGATGTGCGTCTTCACCGTCTGCTCCGCCAGCACCAGATGGGCGGCGATCTCCCGGTTCGACAGGCCGCGCGCGATGAGTTCCAGTACCTCGGTCTCCCGGGGGGTCAGCCCCTTCAGCCGCAGGGCCGGGTCCTTGCGCGGTGCGGGCCGCTGGTGGACGAAGTCGGCGATCAGCCGCCGGGTCACCGAGGGGGCCAGCAGGGCCTCGCCCGAGGCGACGACCCGTACCGCCGCGATCAGGTCGGCCGGCGGGGCGTCCTTCAGCAGGAAGCCGGAGGCGCCCGCCCGCAGCGCCTCGTACACGTAGTCGTCGATGTCGAAGGTGGTCAGCATCAGGACCTTCGGCCGGTGCACGACTCCGGGCGGCGGGTCGAGGAGCTGCCGGGCCGCCGCCAGACCGTCCATCTCCGGCATCCGCACGTCCATCAGCACCACGTCGGGGTGGGTCGAGCGGGACACCTGGACGCCCTGCCGGCCGTCGGGCGCCTCGCCCACCACGTCGATGTCGGCCTGTGCCGACAGCAGGGCGGCGAACCCGGCCCGCACCATGGCCTGGTCGTCGACGATGATCACGCGGATGGTCAACGGGCGTCCTCGTTCGCAGGGGTGGTGCCGGCCCCGGGACCGGCGTCCAGCGGCAGCCGGGCGGCGACCCGGAAGCCGCCGTCGGGCAGCGGACCGGTGTCCAGGGTGCCGCCGGTCAACCGTACGCGTTCGCGCATCCCCACCAGTCCGTGACCCGTGCCCGAACTCTCCAGTGCCACCGGGGCGTCCCGCGCCGGACCGTTCACCACGAGCACGAGGACCTCGTCCGCGTCGACGGTCACCGACACCCGGGTCGCCGCCCCCGGAGCGTGCCGCACCACATTGGCGAGGGCCTCCTGCACGATCCGGTAGGCCGACAGGTCCACGGCCGGCGGCGCAGCCCCCGCTGCCTCGGCCGCCTCCGCCGCCAGGGACAGGTCCACCGGCTGCCCGGCCCGTACGGTCGTCTCCACCAGCTGCTGAAGCCGCCCGATCCCCGGCTGGGGGGCCCGCTCCCCGACGCCGCCGCCGTCCCCACCGTCGCCGCGCAGGACAGTCAGCAGCCGCCGCATCTCGCCCAGCGACTCCCGCGCGCTCGCCGCGATCGCCTCGAACTCCTCCCGTACCGGCTCCGCCATCCCGGGCAGCCGGTACGGAGCGGAATCGGCCTGCACGGTGATCACGGACATGTGGTGGGCCACCACGTCGTGCAACTCCCGGGCGATCCGGGCGCGTTCCTCCAGCAGGGTGCGCCGGGAGCGCTCCGCCTCGCTGATGCTCTCCTGCTCCGCGATCCGCTGCTGGGCGTCGCCCAGACCGCGCAGCGCCCCGGTCAGGGCGAGGACGACGCCCGCGAGCACGAAGAGCAGGGCGGCGGTGTCCGCGGCCCCCGGCGGCTGGAAGAAGTGCAGTACCACTCCGACCGCGCCCGTCACCAGCCACACCCCCACCAGGGTCCGGACGGACTCGCGCAGCCCGAGGCAGGCCATGAGCACCAGGTAGCCGACGACGGCCATCGGGGTCCACGGCCAGGCGTGCCCGGCCACGTCGGCGCCGAGCAGCTGGACCGCGCCGAGGGTGTCCGCCGCGAGGACCAGGGCCCAGGCGGCCACCGGCCGGGTCACCGCGAGGAGCAGCGGCACGGTCTGGGCCACCCCGAACGCCCCCGACCAGCCGCCGCCGGCCTGGTAGTCGTTGGTCAGGACCGTGATGGTCACCGGCAGCAGCGACAGGACGAACAGGGCCGCCACGACGTACGGCAGCATCCGCTGCCAGGGCCTCGGCGCCCGCGCGAACAGCGGCTCCGTCGTGCGGGCCGGCGTCCGCAGCACCACGGCCAGCTGCGCCCACGCACCGGGCACGCGCCCCGTACCGACACGTGAGGGGGCCTTCGTACGGGTCCGGCCGAGCCGCCGCGCGCGGGGTAGATCGCTCATGACCGGCCAGCCTATGCGCTCGGCGGGCCAAAACCGGGGCCCGGGTAGGCTGCCAGCCGGTCGATCACGGGGGATTCGGGATGGGTGGCGCAGCCGCGCTCGAAAAGCTGGTGCCGGTACTGCTGGCCTTCAGCGGCGGGGTGCTCCTCGCCCGACGGAAGATCGTCCCGGCGGAGGCCTCCAAGGTCTTCGCCGACTACGCCTTCCTCTTCGCCGTCCCCTGCTACCTCTTCGGCAACATCTACGCCAGCGACCTCGCGGCCCTCTTCGACTGGCGGGCCATCGGCGGGTACGCCGCCGCGGCCGCCCTCGCCGTGGCCGTGGTCGTCTCGGCCGCCGTCGCCCGCGGGCTGCGCGAACCCCGCGAGGTCGCCCTGCGCGTGATGGCGGCCGTACAGGTGAACACGGCCTACTTCGCCGTGCCCGTCTTCATCACCGTGTTCGGGACGGCGGCGCCGATCTTCCCGATCCTGCTCTTCCAGGTGTGCGTGCTCTCCCTGGTCGTGATCTCCCTCATGGAACTGGGCCGCGCGGGCGCCGCGGGCGGCACGGGCCGACGGCTGTCGCGCGCCCTCGGTGCCTCGCTGGCCACCCCGCTGGTGCTGGCCTGCAACGCGGGAATCCTGCTCAACCTGCTCGCCGTGCACGTTCCGGCCGTGGTGCTGGACGGGGCCGCCTTCGTCGGCGACAGCGCCTCCCCGGTGGCCCTGTTCTCCCTCGGCCTGCACCTCGGCGGGATCGGCCTGGACCTGCGCGGCACCACCCGCGAGGAGATGGCCCTCATCGCTTTCAAGTGCCTGGCCTTCCCCCTGCTGACCTGGGCGGTCTGCGGGGGCCTGTTCGGCGTGCGGGGCGAGTGGCTGGCCCACCTCGTCCTGATCGCGGCCATGCCGACCCCGCAGAACCTGTTCATCTTCGCCCAGCGCTACGACGTGGGCGTCGACCTCTCCGCCTCCGTGGTCATCAAGAGCTCGCTGGTGGCGCTGCTCCTCCTGCCGCTGTGGCTGCAGGTCGCCGTGGCGTGACCGCCCCGGTGGCCGGTACGGCTCGTTCCCCCGGCGCGCCCCGCTCGTTGACGGGGCATGGAAATGCCCACCACCGCGGCGCCGGGCCTCGGCGAACGCGCCGACGCCCTGGCCGATGCCGCCTGCCACCTCCACGACACCGTCGCCCCCTGGGGCGGCGCGGCGCCCGGAACCTGGAGCAGCGCCGCCGCCGAGGACGCCGCCGAGGCGATCGAGACCATCGCGCACGCCCTCGCGCACTCCCACCCGCGGGCCGAACTGGTCCTGGCCCCCGTACACACCGCCCTGGCCGACCTCCGCCGCCAGCTGGGGCTCCCGCCCGCCGACCAGCTGACGGCGGACGGGCTGCCGACGGCCCCGCGCGCCGTCGGCAATCCGCGCCGGACCCGGTGGGTGCGGGTGGTCACCCCTGCCGTGCCCCGGCAACAGCCTTCTCGTACAAACGCCTGATGTCGGCGCCGAAGTAGGAGCTGTAGGAGGTGTCCGCGGTGTCCCCGCCCGTCTTCCAGCCGCCGATCACGCCGACCACCTCACCGGTCCCGGTCCGCGCGTCGTAGCGGTTCAGGAACGGGCCGCCGCTGGTACCGCCGGGGTAGCCGGTGCAGTTGATCCGCAGGAACGAGCCGGGAATCCCGGGGTCGGCGCTGGTGAACTTGGTCGTCCGGTTCACGCACACGCGCGGGCGCGCCGCGGACGAGGGGTGCCCGATCAGAGTGATCTTGCCGTGGGTGTAGCCGGCCCCGGTGACCAGCCGGTTGCCGCCGACCACCGTCTCCACCGGGACGCCCTTGGCGTTCGGTCCTACCTGGGCGAAGGCCACGTCGAGGGTGGCGGCCCGATCGGCGCCCCGGGACACGTACCGCGGATCGATCCACACCTTCGCCCGGCCGGAGGCGGTGCGCAGGACCGGGAAGAGGCCGTACGGCTGAGGCTTCGCCCGGGTGTACCGGGGGACGAAGGCCACCTGCCGGGCGTCGGAGCCCAGCAGGCAGTGCCCCGCGCTGACGACCAGGTTGCGGCCGGGGGAGGAGACCACGCTCGCGGTGCAGAAGTAGGCCCCGGCCCCCTTCATGACGTACATCCGGCCGACGGAGGGGACCCCGTCGAAGTTCTGCCCGACACCGGGGCCCGCGAACGGCAGCCGCGCCGCGACCGGTTCCCGGGACGCAGACGGGGACGGCGAGGGGGAGGGGGACGGCGGCGGCGCGGGGTCGGTCCCGGGCTCGCCGGGCCCTTCGGGCGCCGGACCCGCCGGACCCGCCGGACCTGCCGGATCCGGCTCCTGCGGCTCCTCCGGTTCACGCGGGTCTGCGGCCGGGGCCGGGGCCGCGTCCGGGGCGGGTCCCGGGTCCGGGGGCAGCGGGACGGCCGAGGCCATCCGCCGGGCCGTCCAGAAGGCCGCCGCATCCGCGGCGGACCAGCGGGCAGGCCCCTGCGGGGCGGGGCCGTCGGCCTCGGCGACGGGCAGCGGCCCTCCGGGCAGCAGCAGCGCCGCCGTGGCCGCGGCCATCGTCAACGTACGTAGCATTCGGAACTCCTCGTGGCGCCGGTCGGACAGGGCAGGGGAGGGCAGACGGGGCGGGACGGGCCAGGGCGGACACCCCGGGGGCCGGAGCCGGCCGGGACCGCCGCTCACGGCACTAGACGGCCTGCGGGAAGCGGAACAGCCGCTCGGGGTCGTAGGTGCGCCGGACCTCCTCCAGGCGCGGGAGGTTCGGTCCGTAGTAGGCCTCGCGCCAGTCGGTCAGGGCCGGGTCGGCGTAGTTCTGGTAGGCGCGGCCGCCCGCCCAGGGGCGCAGGTCCCGCCAGAGCCCGTCGAGCCAGTCCCGGTGCCGGGCCGCCTCGGCGGGCGGTGCGGAGTCCGGCCACCGGACGAGGTACTGGGCCAGGAACGCGCTGTCGCGGTGGACGAAGGCCGTCGCCGCAGCCGGGACGCGGTTGACGGCTCCGCCGCACACCCCGTCGAACTGGACGACGCCCCGCCCGCCGCGCGGGACGGCCGAGGCGTACCGCCGGACCGCGTCGAGTACCGCCCCGATCGCCGCATCGGGCAGTCCGGCGCCGCTCCAGAAGTCCGAACGCGCGGCGTAGGACTCCCTGGCCAGCCGGCCCTGCGGGTCCCGTCCGGGCAGGCTCCCCGGCAGACGGCACTGCGCGGCGCTCTCCTCCAGGCAGCCCGCCAGCGCCCGGACGGTGTCCCCGTACCCGCGGACGGCGGTCCAGGTGTCCCGCGGTTCCGCGCCGACCAGGGCGGACAGGCGGCCGAGCTGTGCCTCCAGCTCCGCCCGCCCGTCGAGGCACACCACCCGGACCGCCGGAGCGGGTGCGGGCCCCCCGCCCGGACCGAGCACGAACTCCACCTGGCTCCAGAACGGGTCCGGCAGCCTCTCCAGCCAGCGCTGCCAGCCGCGCAGCACGTCCGCGGAGGCGTCCTCGGGCCAGTGCAGTTCGGCGGAGGCGCAGTCGCCGGCCGGGTGGACGGCGAAGCGGAACTCGGTCACCACCCCGAAGTTGCCGCCCCCGCCGCCGCGCAGTGCCCAGTACAGGCCGGGGTCCCCGTCGGCGCCGACCTCGCGGATCCTCCCGTCGGGGGTGACCACGCGGGCGCCCGTGAGCCGGTCGGAGGTGGTCCCGTACGCCCGCGAGGCCAGGCCGAGGCCGCCGCCGAGGGTGAGCCCGGCGATGCCCACGGAGGGGCACAGGCCGGTCGGGACGGCGAGGCCGCGGCCCGCCAGCCCGGCGTTCAGGTCGCCCAGCCGGGCCCCCGCACCGATCCGCACCTGCGTCCCCTCGACCGCGACGTCTGCCATGGCCGAGGTGTCGACGACCAGGCCGCCGGCCCGGGTGGACCAGCCCGCGTAGCCGTGGCCGCCGCCGCGCGGTACCACCGCGGCCCCGGAGCGGCGGGCGAAGTCCAGGCAGACGGCCACGTCCCCCGCGTGCAGGGGGTAGGCCACCGCGGCCGGCGCGAGGGAGTCGTACCGGGGCTGGAACAACTGCCGCGCCTCGGCGAAGTCGCGGTCGCCGGGCAGCACCACGCGCCCGTCGATCCCGCGGGCGAGGGCGCCGTAGTCGGGGCCCCCGGCCGCCGCACCGACGGTGGCGAGCACGGCCGCGGCCGCACCCCCCAGGACCTGGCGGCGATGGAGACTCATGCGTCCTTCCTGCCACCGCCCGGCCCGATCGCCGCGAAGGCGGGCCCACACACACCGCGTTGCCCCCCGATCGGCCCACGGCGGAATCGATTCGGCTCTTCATACGAGCAGTTCATCGGCGACGGAATCCGGCCGGGGCCGCCGGGGCCGGCCGGGGCCGGCCGGGGCCCGCCGTAGGGTGCAGGCATGCCTCTCGTGGACCTCAGTGCGCACTCCGAGGAGTTCGACGCCGACCCGTACCCCTTCTACGCCGCGCTGCGCTCGGCGGGCCCCGTCCACCGGCTGGCCGTCGACGGCGACCGGTCCTGGCTGGTCGTCGGCCACGAGGAGGCCCGCCAAGCCCTCAACCACCCCGCGCTCGCGAAGAACTGGCTGGGCTCGGACCTGTACGGGTCCGGCGTCCCGTACGGGTCCGCGCAGGCCGCCGCCGCCCACACCAACATGCTGGAGGCGGACCCGCCGCACCACACCCGGCTGCGCAGGCTGGTGGCCCGCGAGTTCACCGCCCGCCGGGTGGAGGCCCTCAGGCCGCGCGTCCAGCAGGTCACCGACGGACTCCTGGACGCGATGGCGGCCCGCCCCGAGCGCCGCGGCGACCTGGTCCGGGACCTCGCCGTCCCGCTGCCGCTCACGGTCATCTGCGAACTGCTCGGCGTCCCCGACCTGGACAGCGCGCGCTTCCGTTACTGGTCCCAGGAGGTCGTGGCCCCCGTGGACCGGGCGGGACCCGACGCTCGGGTCATGGAGCAGCTGACCGCCTACCTCTTCGAGCTGGTCGCCGCCAAGGCCGCCGACCCGGGGGAGGACCTGCTCAGCGCCCTGATCCGGACCCGCGACGAGGACGGGGACCAGCTTTCCCCGGACGAGCTGATCGGGATGGCCTTCCTGCTGCTGGTCGCGGGCCACGAGACCACGGTCAACCTCATCGGCAACGGCGTACGCGCCCTGCTGGAGCACCCGGAGCAGCTCGCGGCCCTGCGCGCCGATCCCGAGGCACTGATCGACGGTGCGGTGGAGGAGATGCTGCGCTACGACGGCCCGGTGCAGCACGCCACGTACCGCTTCGCCGTCGCCGACCTGGAACTCGGCGGCGTCAGGGTTCCGGCCGGCTCCTCCGTCCTGGTCGCCCTCGCCGCCGCCGACCGGGACCCGGCGCGCTTCGCGGAACCGGACGCCTTCGACATCCGGCGCACCGGCGGCGGCCATCTGGCCTTCGGGCACGGCATCCACTTCTGCCTCGGTGCACCGCTGGCCAGGATGGAGGGCCGGATCGCGATCCGGTCGCTGCTCGAACGGTTCCCCGGCCTGGCCGAGGACCCGGAGGCCGGACCCCGTGACTGGCTGCCGGGCACGCTGGTGCGGGGGGTGACCCGGCTCCCGCTGCGCTGGTAGCGCCGCCTCCCTCAGGTCTTGCGGGCGAGCAGGAATCCCCGGGCGGACCGCTCGTCGCCCTCCGGTTCCCGGACCAGGCGGGCCACCTCGGCGAGCCCGGCACCGGCCAGCAGGGCGGCGACCTGCTCGGGCGGGGTCAAGTAGACGTCGAGGTCGACCGGATGGCCGTAGGCGTGGTGCAGGCGGCGCCGCTCGTCGCCCGCCTTGAACGCGACCAGGGCATGGCCGCCCGGCGCGAGCACCCGCGCGAACTCCGAGAACAGGGCGGGGAGTTCCCCGGGCGGGGTGTGCACGGTGGAGTACCAGGCCAGGACCCCGCCGAGCACCCCGTCGGCGACGTCGAGCGCAGTCATCGAACCCACTTCGAACCGCAGCCCCGGATGGCTGCGGCGGGCCACCGCCACCATCGCGGGGGACAGGTCGACCCCGAACGCCCGTACCCCGAGCGCGTCCAGGTGCGCCGTCACCCGTCCCGGCCCGCAGCCGAGGTCGGCGACCGCCCGGCCGCCGCCGCCCGAGCCGCCCCGCACGTACTCGGCGAACGCCGCGAGCAGGGCCCGGTCCAGCGGGCGGGCGGCGAGCCCGGTCCCGAGCAGCCGGGCGTAGTCGACGGCGACGGCGTCGTAGGACGCCCGTACGGCGGTCAGGCGCGAGGTCTCTGTCATGCCCCTGAACAGTAGCCGCCGGGCACGGCGGATCACTCCGCGGTCAGCGGATTCGGCAGCTCCGCCCACTGGTCGCCCGGCGCCCCCGGGCTCAGCCGCATCAGGGTGAGCGCCTTCGTCGGCAGCGGCCCGGTCAACAGGGCCTCGCTGTCGTCCGTGGCCGGCAGGGCGGCGGCCTCGGCGAGAAGCGGCGCGAAGGACCCGGCGGAGCCCGCCACGGCACCGAGGGCGCCGGTCACCAGCGAGCCGAACAGCTTGCGCCGCAGGACGCCCACCTCGTCGGTGACCAGCCGGCCGGACAGCGGCGGCACCGGCAGCCCGTGCCGCCCCAGGCGGGCCGGGCTGATCCGGATGTCGGCCAGATCGCGGTACACCAGCCGCACCGGGTCCCCGGCGGCGCAGAGGACGACCAGCAGGTTCTGGCCGTGCGCCTCCAGGGCCACCCCCAGCTCCAGGGCGCGCAGGCACACCGACAGCGCGAGGCGGGCGAAGGCGGCCTGCCACGCGGCCGAGCGCGCCGGGGGGAAGGCGCCGAGCGCCCCCACCGGAAGCACCCGCTCGCCGGCGCGGGTGTCCGCGTACGCCTCCGGTGGTTCGCGCAGCACGGCCGCCAGGTCCGGGCTGTGCGCACTCGCGGCCCCCAGGGTGCGGGTGACGTGCAGCCGGCCGTCGAGCCGCTCGACCAGGGCCTCGGCGAAAGCCGAGACGGCCGCCGCGGTCTCCACGGAGTAGACGGAGATGTCCCGCACGGAGGAGGTCAGCCGCGTGCTCAGCGCCGTCTTCACATGCGCTCCGCCGGCCGGGCCGCCGCCGGCGCCCGCCCAGCCCCCGGCCGCGGGCGCCAGGGTGCGCAGCGCCATCAGCGGGTGCGCCGGGAAGCCGTCGCGGACCCGCCGCCCGGTGAGCACGTGGGCCGCCTGCCACGGATGCACGGGCAGCAGTACCCGCCCCCCGTCGCGCAGCAGGTCCGGCCAGTCACCCGTGACCAGGCAGTCCGCGGCGGGTACGGCCACCAGGCCCAGCCCGACCACGGGCTCGTGTTCCGGTGCGTACGCGAGCTGCTCGGCCACCGAGAAGCCGGGCCGGGAACGGCAGTTGGGGTGGTACGGATGGCCGTCCACCACCCGCTGCTCCCAGGCCCACGGTTCCACCGGGTCCGCCCCCCGCCCTTCCCGGGTCCCTGCGGCGTCACCGGCGCCGGCCCGGGAGAGCGCCAGCGAGGCCGTGCTGTCGTCCAGTTCGGCCGCGAACTCCTTTCCGTACGGCACGTCCAGCGCCAGGACCAGCCCCGCGGCCTGCCGGTGGGCCCGGCCGTCCAACCGCAGCTCGGTGACGTACGGGGCGGTCGCGAAGGGATCGGGCAGCGGGCCCTCCAGCCGCCGGCCGCCGGCCAGCACGAGCGCGAGCCCGTCGGCCCCGGGCTCCCGGCGCACCACCCACGGCAGCGGCTCGAAGGCCAGCGCCCGCCACAGCCGGGTCAGCACGGCCGCCCGAGCGCCGTCGAGCGCCGCGGCATAGGCCGCGCCGAGCCCGGGGCGTACGGAGCCCAGTGCGGCGGCGACGGCCTCCTCGGCGGGGGAGTCCGTCGGGGCGGCGCTCGGATACCGGCTGCGGTCCAGGGTCCTGTTCCTCTCAGGCGTACGGGCGGAGGTACCGGGGTACACCGCCACGAGGTGATGATCACGTCATCATCGCGGATACTGATGATCACGGCCGGTGATACGCCGCGCATCTCCGGCGCTCCGGGACGCACCGATGGAGATCAGTGGAGCTCAACACCACCGCAGATGCACATGCCGCCACGCCGCTCCTCAACTGCCTGCTCAGAGAGGCCGCCGAGCCCGTCGGCCGCCCGGTGCCCGACGGCGTCCCCGCCGTCCACCGGCTGCGCGGCAGCGGACGGCTGCTGCGGGTGCGGGGCGGCCGACGCCCCGCCCGCCCGGAACTGCGGACGGCGGACGGCTGGCATCCGCTCAGCCACACCGAACTGGTCAAGCTCACCTCCGACGAACTGCGCCAGTACACCGGTGTCTCCAACGACGAGCTCCCGGTCGAGATCGCCGACAGCCGGGAGGCCGTCGCCGCCCTGCTCGCCGCCCGCGCCGCGGCCGAGCCCCCGCAGGACCCGTACGTCCTGTCCGAGCAGTCCCTGGTGACGGGGCATCCCTACCACCCCGCCCCCAAGGCGCGCGGCGGGGCCCCGGCCGCGAGCTGGCTGCCCTACGCGCCCGAGGCCCACGCCCGCTTCCCCCTGGTCTTCCTGGGACTGCGTGAGGACCAGGTCGTCGAGGAGGGCGGCCCGGCCGCCGCCGAGGCCCTCGACTCGCTCGCACGACTCCTCGACGGCCCGCGCCCGCCCGCCGGCTACCGGCTGCTGCCCGCCCACCCCTGGCAGCTCGACCTGGTGGCCGGGCGCCGGCCGGTGCGCGAGGCCCTCGCCGACGGGCGGCTGCTGCGGCTGGGCGAGAGCCGGCGGCCCGCCTGGCCCACCGCGGCCGTCCGCACCCTGTACGTGCCGGACGAGGCGGCCGACCTGTTCGTGAAGTTCAGCCTCGACGTCCGCATCACCAACGACGTGCGCCGGCTCTGGCGGCGCGACCTGCTGGACCTGCGCCGCACCGACTCCGCCGTCGCCGCCGGGTTCGCGGCCCTGCGGCGGACCGGATCGGACGCGGCGTGGCTCACCGACCGGGGCTACCGCACGGCCGCCTTCGCCTTCGAGGAAATGGCCGTCCTGGTCCGCGACGGCCTGCAGGCGCACCTGCTGCCCGGAGCCGCGCCGCTGCTGGCCGCAGCCCTCGCGGAGAACCCGGCCGGCAGCCCCCTGGCGGACACCGCGGACCCGGCCGGCTGGTGGCGGGCGTACCTGCGCCAGGTCGTCCCGCCCGTCCTGGAACTGTTCGCCCGGCACGGCGTGGTCCTGGAGGCCCACCTGCAGAACACCCTGGTCGCCTTCGACGCCTCGGGCACCGCGGTGCAGGCCCTGTTCCGGGACGCGGAGGGGGTGCGGCTGTCGGCGCAGACCGGCCGCGCCGCCGGCTGGGAACGGCTGGTCTACTGCCTCGTGGTCAACCACCTGATGGAGGTCGGGGGAGCCCTGGCCGAACGGCACCCGCAGGCCGCGCCACTCGTATGGCCCGCGGTGCGCGAGGAGTTCCGGCGCTACGACGCCGCCCGCGGCCTGCCCGAGGCGGCGCAGCTCCTCACCGCCCCCACCCTGCCGGCGAAGACCAACCTGCTGCTGCGCTGGACGCGCGCGGACGGGGCGGCAGCCCGCTACCTGCCGCTGCCGAACCCGCTGCGCAGCTAGTGCCGTGACCGGAAAGGTTCACCGGGTCTTACCGGCCCTGCCCGGGGTGGGCGGGGGCCGGACGGGTGGGGTCCGGAACCGGCCAAGGTTGGGGCCGGAGGCGGCTCTCGCCCACCCAGAGGTATAGACCAATGCTAGGTTGGTCGGGCAGACCGCGCAGTCCTTGACCACCCGTCAGAGGAGAAGCCATGCCCTCCCCTTCGCGGGGCGGCGGCCCGGCCGCCATGCCCAAGTACCAGCGGATCGCCGCAGCGCTGCGTCGCGATCTCGAACGCGCCGGGCGCCCGCCCGGCGGCAGGCTGCCCTCCGAACGGAGCCTGGCAGAGCGCTACCAGGTCAACCGGCAGACCATCCGGGCCGCGTTGCAGCACCTGCGCGCGGACGGGCTCATCGTCACCGGCCGCCGGGGCACCCGGATCGCGGGGGCCGCCGCGCCGGGTGCGGCGCCCCGGCCCGCCCGGACGGCGGCCCCGGCGCCCGCCGCCACCCAGTGCTGGCTCACCGTGGTCACCGTGCCGCCCTCGCTCGCCGCGCTGCTCGACATGGACGGCGGAGACCGCACCCTGGTCCACCACCAGCGCGAGCACGGTCCGGACGGCGAGGCGCTCCAGCACGCCGTCACCTACCTCAGCCCTGGCGCCGTCGCCCGGACCCCGGAGCTGGCCGGCTACCGGGACCGGTCCGCGTCCGCCCGCGACGAGGACCTCGCCCCCTTGCACCGCTGGTTCGAGCGGGCGGCGGCCCGGGGCAGGCTCGCCGAGACCCTCACGATGACCCGCACCACCCACCCCCAGGGGCACGTGCCGACCTGCGGACTCAGTGTCCGCCGCACCCTCCGCGACGACGCCGGCGCGATTCTGGCCGTCACCGACCTGGCCTTCCCCTCCTGGGACAGCCTGACCTTCCATCGCGACCCGGCAACCGAAGCGGGCTTTCGCGTCACCTAGGGGGGCACGGCTACGGAGGCACGGCTACGGAGGCACGGCTACGGAGGCACGGCCCGGGCGTGCGAGAGGTCTTCGCAAGGGGCCCAGGGGGCACGTTTGCAGGACGGCCCGGCCCGGCGGCCGGGCCGAGCGGGCGGTCGGGGCCGCCGGCGCTCCGGCCGGGGAGGGGCCGGGAGTCGCCGGGCGGATGTGAGATGCCGGACACCGCGGGGCGCCGCCGGGCCGGTCGGGCCCGGCCGAAAGAGGCGGACTAGTCCGAAGCGACGTGGCGCAGCGGGGGACGGCCGAGGCGGCCTTCGCCCCGGCCGGGGCCCGCGGGATCAGTCGGGAAGCGAAGCGGGTCCGCGGTCCCCGCTCCGCCGTCCGCCGCCCCGTCCCCGTCGTCGTGGCCGTCCTCGGGCCCGTCCTCCTGCCCCTCGGCCGCATCCGGCGGGAAGGAGGCGGCGTCCGGGTCCGGGACGGCGCCCGTCAAGAGGGCGAGCAGGCCGCCCACCTGCACTCCTGCCTCGGCGGGGTGGCGGAACACGGCGCCCGTGGAGATCTCGTACTTGTTGCGCCGGCCGTCGCGGACGCGCTGCAGGTACCCGTCCGCCTCCAGGTCCGTGACGATCGTCTGGACGGTGCGTTCGGTCAGCCCGCAGACCGTGGCGACGTCTCTGAGCCGCACGGCCGGGTCCCGGGCGATGGTGACCAGGACGCGGGCGTGATTAGTCAGAAATGTCCAATTTTGGCGCGGTGACATACTCCCCATGTGCTCATGATGCGATAGACGGTTCACGTGATGCAAGACGTGAAATGGATTTCCGGTAATTCTTGACGTGAGAGCAGAAGAGGGCCACCATCTACGGCAGTCCAGGTCTCCGCGCCGCAAGCCGACCAGCCCAAGGAGCGAACCCCATGCCGGTCCCTGCCCCGTCCGCCGCCTCCTCCGCCACCCTCGCCGCCACCCCCACGGACGCGCCCGCCGCCTCCGCGGCCGTCCCGAGCCCCCGGCGGAGCTCCGAGACGGTACGGATCGCCGGCCTGCCGCGGATCGACGAGCCCCGCGAGGTGGCGCCCTCCGACGCGAGGGAGATGTCGAAGGTCTTCTTCCTGCGGCTGCGCGAGCTGACCGAGGGCACCCCGGAGTACCAGTACGTCCGCAACACGCTCATCGAGATGAACGCGTCGCTGGTGCAGTACGCCGTCCGCCGCTTCCGCACCCGCGGTGAGGCCGGCGACATGGAGGACATCGTCCAGGTCGGCACCATCGGCCTGATCAAGGCGATCGACCGGTTCGACCCCGCCCGGGAGAACGAGTTCTCCACGCTCGCGATGCCGTACATCACCGGCGAGATCAAGCGCCACTTCCGCGACACCTCGTGGGCCGTGCGCGTACCGCGCCGGCTCCAGGAGCTGCGGATAGACATCGCCAAGGCGAAGGAGGAGCTGACCACCGCGCTGGACCGGTCGCCCACCGTCGCCGACCTCGCCGCGCACCTCGGCCTCTCCGAGGACGAGGTCGTCGAAGGGCTGGTCGCCGCCAACGGGCACACCAGCGGCTCCCTGGACGCCCCGCACGCCGAGCACGGCGACGGCCCCTCCGAGGGCCACACCCTCGCCGACGTCATGGGCGAGGAAGAGCCGGCCATGGAGCTGGTCGAGGACATCCAGACCCTGGCGCCGCTGCTGGAGCAGCTCACCGACCGCGAGCGGCGGATGCTGCAGATGCGCTTCGGCGAGGAGCTGACGCAGGCCCAGATCGGGGCCGAGCTCGGCATCTCCCAGATGCAGGTCTCCCGCCTGCTCACCCGCCTGCTGGCCCACCTGCGCGCCTCCATGCTGGAAGACCCCGCCGACACCGCGGGCACGGCCGTCCGGGCCTGACCGGGCCCGGCCCCGCAGTGGAGCCGCACGCACGCGCACGTACGGGCTGACCCGGCGCAACTCCGCCGGTCGGCCCGTCTCCGCGTTGTCGGACGCGTCACACTCCGGCTCTCCTGCCCCGCGGTGCGGCCGCGAACGCCGGCCCCCGGGGCGTGAGGTGGATCACCTTTGCGTTTGCTCGGGCGAACGGCCGGGCACCTGCGCCCCTGGAGCGGAACTGCGCCCTCCGGTCGCTGGCCGGAGCGCGCGGTGCACGCGGGCCGATCCCGTCCCGCTCCGCGGCCCGCGGCCCCCGTGGCGCAGGCCGCCACCGGTACGACCCGCGAGGTGTATGTGTCCACGCTCCAGGCCGAGCACGTGTACAAGGTGTTCGGGAGACACCCCGACGACACCGCGGCCGCCGTCCGCGCGCTCGAACAGGGCAGCGGACGGGACGAGCTGCGGTCCGGCGGGACGACGGCCGCCGTCATCGACGCCTCCTTCAGCGTCGAGCCCGGCCAGATCTTCGTCGTCATGGGTCTGTCGGGATCCGGCAAGTCCACGCTGCTGCGCATGCTGAACGGACTGCTGGAACCCACCGCGGGACGCATCCTCTTCGACGGGCAGGACCTCACCGCGCTCAGCGAGCGCGACCTGCGCCGCGTACGGTCCACGAAGATCAGCATGGTCTTCCAGCACTTCGCACTGTTCCCGCACCGCAACGTGCTGGAGAACGCCGCCTACGGCCTCGCGGTCCAGGGCGTCCCCCGCGCCGAACGCGAGCAGCGCGCCGCCGAGGCGCTGGCCCTGTGCGGACTCGAAGGGTGGGAGCAGTCCTGGCCCGACGAGCTCTCCGGCGGCATGCAGCAGCGCGTGGGCCTGGCCCGCGCCCTGGCCACCGACGCCGACCTGCTGCTGATGGACGAGTCCTTCAGCGCGCTCGACCCGCTGATCCGCCGCGACATGCAGGACCAGCTGCTCGAACTCCAGCACCGGCTGAAGAAGACGATCGTCTTCATCACCCACGACCTCAACGAGGCCATGCGCCTCGGCGACTCCATCGCGGTCATGCGGGACGGCCGGATCGTCCAGCAGGGCACGGCCGAGGACATCCTCACCCGGCCCGCCGACGACTACGTCGCCTCCTTCATCCAGGACGTGGACCGCTCCCGCGTCCTGACGGCCGACGCGGTGATGGACGAGGCGGCGCCGGACGCCGACGCCTGCGCCTGCCCCACCGTCACCGCCGACACCCCGCTGGCCGAGCTGTGCTCCGTCAGCGCCCGGGTGCCGCACCCCGTCGCGGTCACCGACGCGGACGGAGCCGTCGTCGGCTCCGTACCCCAGGACCGCCTCATCGCCGTCATCGGCGACGAGCAACGGCCCCCGATGGCCTGCGCGGAGGTGGCCGCCTGATGCCCCGCCTGCACCTCGGCGCCTGGGTCGACAGCGGAGTCGACTTCCTCCAGCGCCACCTGTCCTGGCTGTTCGACGCCATCAGCGCGCTCGTCACCGGCCTCTACGACGGCATCGACGCCGTGCTCGCCGCCCCCGCCCCGCTCCTCTTCGCGGGGATCCTGGCCGTCGCCGCCTGGTGGCTGCGCGGACTGCTGGCCGGCCTGCTCGCCTTCGCGGGCTTCGCCCTCGTCGACTCCGTCGGCCTGTGGAGCGAGGCCATGTCCACCCTCTCGCTGGTCCTGGTCGCCACCCTGGTCACCCTGGTGTTCGCCATCCCACTGGGCATCTGGGCCTCGCGCTCGGACCGGGTCAGCGCGGTCCTGCGGCCGGTCCTGGACTTCATGCAGACCATGCCCGCCATGGTCTACCTCATCCCCGGCATCATCTTCTTCGGGGTCGGCGTGGTGCCCGGCATCATCGCCACCATCATCTTCTCCCTGCCCCCGGGCGTGCGGATGACCGAGCTCGGCATCCGCCAGGTCGACGGGGAACTCGTGGAGGCGGCCGAGGCCTTCGGCACCACCCCGCGCGACACCCTCGTCCGCGTACAGCTCCCGCTGGCCCTGCCCACCGTCATGGCGGGCATCAACCAGGTCATCATGCTCGGCCTGTCCATGGTCGTCATCGCCGGCATGGTCGGCGGCGGCGGACTCGGCGGCGCCGTCTACAAGGCCATCGGCAACGTGGACATCGGCCTGGGCTTCGAGGCGGGCATCTCCATCGTCATCCTCGCCATGTACCTGGACCGGATGACCGGGGCGCTCGGCCGCCACGTCTCCCCGATCGGCCGGCGCGCGCTGGCCAAGACCCGGGCCGCCGCCACCGGCGCGGCCAAGGTGTGGAACCACCGCCCGCAGCCCGCGTACGCGGTGACCGGCGCCGTCGTCCTCGCCCTCGTCGCGGGCGGCCTGAACACCTTCGGCGGCTCCGCCTCCGAAGAGGGCCCCGCCGGGGCCGCGAACATCGGCAAGGGCCGGACCCTGTCCCTCGGCTACATCCCCTGGGACGAGGGCATCGCCTCCACCTTCCTGTGGAAGGAGCTGCTGGAGCGCCGCGGTTTCAAGGTCGACGCCCGCCAGCTGGAGGCAGGCGCGCTGTACACCGGCCTCGGCGGCGGCCAGCTCGACTTCCAGACCGACTCCTGGCTGCCCGTCACCCACGCCCAGTACTGGGAGAAGTACGGGGACAAGCTGGAGGACCTCGGCTCCTGGTACGGCCCCACCTCGCTGGAGCTGTCCGTCCCCTCGTACATGAAGGACGTGCGCTCCCTCGCCGACCTCAAGGGCAAGTCCGACCGGTTCAAGGGCCGGATCATCGGCATCGAGCCGAGCGCGGGTGAGATGTCGATCCTCAAGGACAAGGTCCTCAAGGAGTACGGCCTGGACGCCGAGTACAAGGTCGTCGACGGCTCCACGCCCGGCATGCTCGCCGAGCTGAAGCGCGCCTACGAGAAGAAGGAGCCCGTCGCGGTCGTCCTGTGGTCCCCGCACTGGGCGTACTCCTCGTACGAGCTGACCAAGCTGGAGGACCCCCGGGGCGCCTGGGGCAAGGGAGACGGCATCCACACCCTCGCCCGCAAGGGCTTCGCCGAGGACGAGCCGGAGGTCGCCGCATGGCTGCGCTCCTTCAAGCTCACCGAGGAGCAGCTCACCGGCCTGGAGGCGAAGATCCAGGAGACCGGCAAGGGCAAGGAGCAGCAGGCGGTCCGCGCCTGGCTCGCCGACCACCCCGAGATCGACCGGCTGGCCTGATCCCGGCTGGCCTGATCCCGGAGCGCACCCTGCGCGGGGCCCCGTACGCATGCGTACGGGGCCCCGCGCAGTTGTGCTGCGCCGGCCGCCCCGGAGGCGGTCAGCGGGCCGGGACGGCCTCCGACAGCTCCGCCGGCCCCGCCGGCTGCTGCGGCGGCTCCTTCGGCCGGGGCCTCACCGGCCACCAGAGGGAGCGGCCCAGCAGCACGGCGCAGGCCGGCACCAGGACCAGCGACAGGACGAAGGCCGACAGCAGGATCCCCCACCCCGTGGCGAAGCCGATCTGCCGGGTCGCCGAAGCCGGGTTCACGGCCAGGCTGCCGAACGAGGCGGCGAGCACCACGGCAGCGGTCGCCACGGCCGGAGCGGTGTGCCGCACCGCCCGGGCGACGGCGGCGCGGGCCGGACCCGGCACTTCCATCTCCTCCCGGATCCGGTCGGCCACCAGGATGTTGTAGTCGGTGCCCAGCGCGACCACGAACAGGAACAGGATCAGGGGCAGCGTGAAGGTTACGCCGGGCTCGCCCAGTGCGTGCTGGAAGACGAGTGCCGAAGCGCCCAGCGTCGCGGCGAACCCCAGCCCCACCGCGAGCAGCAGCACCAGCGGCGCGAGCAGGCTCCGCAGCAGCAGAACCAGGATCAGCCCGATCAGCACCGCCGCCACCGGGAACACCACCCGCAGGTCCTTGTCCACCGCGGCCGAGATGTCGGCGAACACCGCGGAGGTCCCGCCGACATGGGCCTGCGTCCCCGCAGGCCGGTGTGCGGCCACCGCCTCCCGGACCGGCCCGGACACCAGGTCGCGGGCCTCCTGGGTGTCCGGCGTTGCGTCGGTGAACAGGTCGATCCGCGCCGCGAGCCCGTTCCCGCTCAGTACGGCCGGGGCCACCCGGCCCACCCCGTCGACCGTCCCCAGCGCCCCGGCCAGCGCGTCGAGTCCGGCGGCGCCGAGCGCCCCCGGCCGCGGCGCGGTGACGAACACGCTGACGGGGTCCGAGACGCCCGCGGGCAGGGCCCGGGAGATCTCGGCCGCGGTGACCGCGGAAGCCGTGCGGGTACCGCCCGAGTCCCCGGACCCGTAGTCCATCCGCATACCGGCCGTGCCGGCCGCCAGGGCGCCGAGCAACGCCACGCAGGCCAGCGCCGCCCGCGCGGGCCGCCGAGCCACCCGATCGCCCAGCCGCGCGGCGCTGCCGCCGCGCGGCTGCCGGGCCAGGGACCGCGAGGGCCAGAACATCCGGCGTCCGGCGACCGCGAGCAGCGCGGGCATCAGGGTGAGGCTCCCCAGCAGCATCACGAGCACGGAGACGGCGATGGCCGGACCCAGCACCCGGAACTGGCCGAAGGAGGCCACCGCGAGCGTCGCGAACGCGGCGACGATCGTCAGCGCCGCCGAGGTCACCGCCGTCCCCACCCGTCCGGCGACCTCGGCCGCGGCGGCGCGCCCGGACTGCTCCGGCCGCCGGCGCAGCTGCTCGCGGAAGCGGAACAGCAGGAAGAGGAAGTAGTCGATGCCGATGCCGACGAGGACGACGCTGATCAGCTGCGGCGTCGAGGGGTCGAGGCCGATCCCCGTCAGGGCGCTGACCCCGACCACCGTCCCGGTGGCCGCCCCGCCGACGACGGTGACGACGACCAGCGGCAGCAGGGCCGCCGGCAGGCTGCGGAACACCAGCACGTGCAGCAGCACGATGACGGCGAGCATCATGATGCCGATGACCCGGGACCGGGTTTCCTCGGCGTCGGCGGTGTCCACGGCTGCGGCGAGCCCGCCCGTGAACCCCGTCCGCAGGCCCGCACCGGCGAACTCGGCCCGGGCGTGCTCCCGGAAGACCCGGTAGGTGTCGTGCACCCGGGGGTCCAGGGGATTGCCCTCCAACTCCACGGTCAGCAGCCGGAAGCTGCGGTCGGGCGCCGTCATCGCCGCCGCCACCCGGGGCACCTGGGAGTGGTCCGGGGAGAAGAACAGGTCCTCCTCCGACGGGGGCATGACCACCCGGTGGCGGCCCAGGGCGGCCGCCTCCTCGTCGATGCGCCGCTCGTCGGCCTCCTCCAGCGGCGCACCGTCCGTCCGGGCCACCAGGACGGTCAGCGGATCGGCGCCGGGATCCACCCCGAACTCCTCCTCGGCGACCCGCAGGGCCGCGGCAGAGTCGTAGGCCGGAGGCAGGAGCTCCCCGCCGCTGCTCTGCGTGACGCGGTGCACCAGGGCCTGGCCCAGGAAGGTCAGTGCGATGCCGAGCACGGCCCACACGGCGATCACCTTCCACGGACTTCTCGTCGAGAATCCGGTCAGGGCGCGGATCACGTGGTTTCCTCCGGTCTGTGCGCGGTGCGGCCGGGGGTTCCCGGCCGGTTCCCAGACCATCAGCCGGGGCGGTCCGGTGCGTCCGGGCACAGGAGGATCCACAGGCCGGGACCCGGGTACGGGCCCAAACCGGAACCAGGACCACGGTCCTGGTCCGGCCCCCGCCCCGGGGACGGCGGCAACGGGAGCGGCCGGTGCCAGAATGGATCACGGGAGCCGGCCGTGCGTCCGCCGGCACCGGCCGGGACGGCCGGCGGGGGAGGACCGGCAGTGACGGACAAGGGAGCGGGGCGTCCGGCCTGGACGCGCCACGATGCGCTCATGGCCATCGCGACCGCGGCGGTCGACCTGGTGGGGTTTTCGCAAGGAGCCGTGACCGACGCGGTGCCGCCGACGCTCGCGGCGGCCCTGGCCCTCGTGGCGGCGGCGCTCGTCCTGGTCCTGCGGCACCGCCACCCGGTGGCCGTGCTCGCCGCGGTCCTGGCCCTGGGCATCGTGCCCAATCTCGCGACCACGGTGCCCGCGCCGCACGTCCCGGTGAGCCTGGCCGTCGCCCTGTACGCGCTCGTCAGGTCCCGGCCTCCCGCCGTGGTGGTGCCCGCCTGCCTCATGGCCGTGCCCATGCCCTCCGTGGGTCAGGGCCGCATGCTGCTGCCCTCCGGCTGGGGCCTGGTGGCCAATGCCGTGGTCGTGCTGCTGGTCGCCGGCGCGGCCGTGGTCGTCAACCGCCGGCAGCGGGAGGCCGAGGCCCACCAACTGCTGCGCGCGGAGCGCGCGGTGGCCGAGGAGCGCCGCCGCATCGCCCGCGAACTGCACGACATCGTCGCGCACCACATCACCACCATGCAGCTGATGGCGGGCGGGGCGCGGGCCAATCTGGCGTACGACCCGGAGGTGGCCCGCGAGGCCCTGGTGACCCTGGAGGACTCCGGACGGATGGCGCTGCGCGAGATGCGCCAACTCCTCGACGTCCTCCGGGCCGGCGAGGAGGCCGAAGCCGCTCCCGCGGCGCCCCAGCCCGGTGCGGGCGACCTCGACCGGATCATCACCGAGTCGCGGCTGGCCGGCACGGAGACCGAGTTCACCGTCGAGGGCCCGGTCCGGCCGCTGCCGCCCACGGTGGGCCTCACCGTCTTCCGGATCGTGCAGGAGGCACTGACGAACACCCGTCAGCACGCCGGACAGGCGCGGGCCTGCGTACGGCTCACCTACGGGCCCGGCGTCGTGGCCGTGGAGGTACGGGACGACGGGGCGGGCGCCCCGCCGCCCGCTCCCCGCTCCGGGCCGTCCCGCTCCGGGTACGGTCTGATCGGAATGCACGAACGCGTCGCCCTGCAGGGCGGCACCCTGGAGGCCGCCGCCCTCGCCGACGGCGGGTTCCGGGTGGCGGCCCGCCTCCCGGTACCGGGAGGCCCGCGGGACGGCAAGGAGGGGGAGCGACACCGATGATCCGCGTGCTCATAGCCGACGACCAGCCGCTGGTGCGGCGCGGCCTGGCCCTGATCCTGGGCCCCGACCCGGAGTTCCAGGTGGTGGGGGAGGCCGAGGACGGCGCCCGTGCCGTGGCCCTCGCCCGGCAGCTGCGCCCCGACGTGGTCGTCATGGACATCCGGATGCCGGTCCTCGACGGGGTGGGGGCCACCGCGGAACTGGCCCGCACCCTGCCGCAGACCCGGGTCCTGGCCCTCAGCACCTTCGACATGGACGAGTACGTGGTCGCGGCACTGCGCGCCGGCGCGTACGGCTTCCTGCCCAAGGACGTCTCCCCGGAGGAGCTGATCGCAGCCGTCCGCATCGTCCACACCGGGGAAGCGGCCGTCGCCCCGCGGCTGTTGACACGGCTCCTCTGTGCCTACGTACGCAGTCCCGCGCGCCCACGCCCCGCGACCGGGGCGGCCCCGGCCGACCTGACGCCGCGGGAGCGGGAGATATGGCAGCTGATCGCCACCGGACTGGACAATGCGGAGATCGCCCGTGAACTGGACATCAGCGTCTCCACGGTCAAGAACCACATCACGGGCATCTTCAACAAGTTGGGCGTCCGCGACCGGGCCCAGGCGGTGATCGCGGCGTACGAAACGGGCCTGGTGCAGCCCGCCGGCGGGAGCGGTTGATCACCAAGTGCCCCCAAGAAGACCGGAATCCTCCTGGCGACCACACCTCTGACCAGCCAGAACACTGGATGTTTCGCCCGTGCGGCGGACGGTCCGTCCGTGGCACAGTGCCATCAGTCCAACCGCACGACCAGGGAGCCTCCATGCGCGATCCGCACTCCACGCCGCTCGCGGCCGCACCCGAGTGCCTGCCGGAGCCCGGCCCGCTCCCCTGCTGCCCGGAATGCGGCCGCGCCCCGGAGCGCATCTCCTGGCGCCAGCGCCCCGGGGAGCCGGTGGTCCTCGCCTTCGCCCCCTGCGGGCACCGCTGCTCCTCGCCCGCGGCGCCGGTCCTCGCGGTCCTGCCGCAGCGCAGGCCGGGGACCTGAGCGCCGTCGTCCCACGACCGGCCCCCCGGTGAACGACGACGACGGCTCCGCCGAGGCGTAGGCGGCGCAGACCGGCGACGGTCTCGTGCACGGGTACCGGACGGCCCGCGAGGCCGGCCCTCGCCGGGGACGCGGCGGGCCTGCGTCCCTGGACGCCGGCTGCGGCTCGGGCCCGCCGTCCGCGGCGCTGCGCGACCGCGGTGCGGTCGCCACGGGCATCGACTCCAGTGCCGGGATGCCGGCGCCGGCCAGCAGGCGGCTCGGTGACGACGCGGCCCCGCACCTGGCCGACCCGGGTGCACACCTGCCGTGCGCGGACGGTGCATTCGCCCCCATGGTCGCTCGCTGGTGCCGCACAGCCTGGAGGACTGGGAGCCCGCGCCGGCGGAGCTGCGGCGGGTGCTACGGCCTGACGGTCGGGTGATCGCCTCGGTGGAGCGCCTGTTCGTCCGGTGCGTCGCGGCGGCTGAAGGGCTTCCGGTGGTCTGGCCGGGGCCTCGGTGGCGCTTCCGGGGGATGGCGAGTTCTGCTCAAAGATGCGTGATGTCAGCCCAGTTCGAGCATGTTCCTTCAAACGGCTCCCGTGCGGCGCTATGTTGCCATGTGCATGCCAGACCGGTGTGTCCGTGATCCGGACCGCACGAGGAGCTGCCCATGAGACTGCCGAGCATCCGCAGGAGCCGCACCCGCACCCGCCCGCCGCGCCGCACCCGCCTCCCGGTGGCCGCCCTGTGCGCCGCCGCCGTCAGCGTCCTGGTCCTGGCGGCCCCGGGCACGGCCGCCCCGCCCGCCACCGCGGCCGCGTCCCCCGCCGCCGGGACGGCGTCCACGGCGGGCGACGTCACCGGCTTCGCCCGGTCCGGGAACACCTACACCGTGACGACCTCCAGCGGGGCCAAGGCCCGGCTGGTCATCGCCCGCGAGGACGTCTTCCGCCTCTGGCTCTCACCCGACGGCAGTTTCACCCACGACCCGGCGGGCTCCGACCTCGCCCCCACCACCGACTTCGGTCCGGTGGCCACCTCCTCCACCGACGCCGGCGGGTACTACCGGGTGACCACCGGCGCCCTGTCGCTGCGCGTCAACAAGTCGCCCCTGCAGTTCTCCGTCTACCGCGCCGACGACACCACCCTGGTCTGGCAGGAGACCCGGCCCACCGCCTTCGGCCCCGGCCGCACCACCCAGTACCTGGCCCGGGGCGCCGACGAGCAGTTCTACGGCACCGGGCTGCGGCTGGGCGAATGGGCGCTGCGAGGCAAGACCGTCCCGGTCGCCGTCGACAACCGATGGCGCGAGAACGACAACGCCAGCCCGGCGCCCTTCTACATGTCCACCAACGGCTACGGCGCCATGCGCAACACCTGGGCCCCCGGCTCGTACGGCTTCGACGCCCCCAGCACCCTCAGCCACGACGAGAACCGCTTCGACGCCTGGTACTTCACCGGCACCTCCCTCAAGTCGGTCCTCGACGCCTACACCGATGTCAGCGGGAAGCCCTTCATGGCCCCGCTGTGGGGCTTCGAACTGGGCAACGCCGACTGCTTCAACGCCTCCAACCCCGACTACCAGGGCGACCACGGCCGCCTGCGCCACCAGCGGACCCCGGACGTGGTCGGCTACGCCGCCGACGCCCGCGCCGCAGACATGCCGTCCGGCTGGTTCCTGCCCAACGACGGCTACGGCTGCGGCTACACGGCGCCCCTGAAGTCGACGGTGGACGCGCTCAAGGCCAAGGGCTTCCAGACCGGGCTGTGGACCTCCACCGGACTGGGCGGCATCGCCGACGAGGTGGGCGCGGCCGGCACCCGGGGGGTGAAGACCGACGTGGCCTGGATCGGCAGCGGCTACAAGTACGCCTTCGACGGGGTGCGCCAGGCCGTCGAGGGCATCGAGAAGAACTCGGACGCCCGGCGCTTCGTCTGGACCGTCGACGGCTGGGCGGGCACCCAGCGCAACGCCGTCGTCTGGACCGGCGACACCTACGGGACCTGGGACGACATGCGCTGGCACGTCCCCGCCCTGGCGGGAGCGGGGCTGTCCGGCCTCAACTACGCCTCCGGGGACGTCGACGGGATCTTCGGCGGCAGCCCCGAGACCTACACCCGGGACCTCCAGTGGAAGGCCTTCACCCCGGCCTTCATGACCATGTCCGGCTGGGGAGCGGCCGGACCCTCCGCCGGCTACCGGGACAAGCAGCCCTGGCGCTTCGCGGAGCCGTACCTGTCCGTCAACCGCAAGTACCTCCAGCTCAAGATGCGCCTGATGCCGTACCTCTACACGATGAGCCGCGTCGCCCACGAGACCGGCGTGCCCAGCACCCGCGCGCTGGTCCTGGAGTACCCCGACGACCCGGTGGCCCGCGGCAACGCCACCAGCGGCCAGTTCATGGCCGGCGACTCCTTCCTCGTCGCACCCGTGGTCTCCGACACCGACGTCCGCGACGGCATCTACCTCCCCGCCGGGACCTGGACGGACTACTGGACTGGACGGACGTACGCGGGCCCGGGCCGGCTGAACGGCTACCACGCGCCGCTCGACACCCTGCCCCTCTTCGTCAAGGGCGGCGCCGTGGTCCCGATGTGGCCGCAGATGAACCACACCGGGGAGAAGCCCGTCTCCACCCTCACCTACGACATCCACCCCCGCGGAACCTCCACCTTCAGCCTCTACGAGGACGACGGGCTCACGCGTGCCTACGCGTCCGGGGCCTACGCCCGCCAGCGGGTCGACGTCACCGCCCCCACCGCCGGCTCCGGCACGGTGGCCGTCGCCGTCTCCGCCCCCACCGGTAGCTACGCGGGCCAACCCGCCGCCCGGGGCTACGAGTTCACCCTGCACGTGGCCACCGCGCCGACCGGACTCACGGCCGACGGAGCCGCGCTGCCGCGTCTGGGCTCCAAGGCCGCCTACGACGCGGCGGCCACCGGCTGGTTCTTCGACGCCGCCGACCGGCAAGGGGTGCTGTGGGCCAAGACGGGGGCGAGGTCCGGGGCGTTCACCCTGACGGCCGCCGGAACCACGCTGCCCGCGCCGCAGCCCCTTCCCCCCTCCGCCCCCCTCGACCGCTCCGCCTGGACCCTGGTGTCGGCCGACAGCGAGGAGACCGCCGGGGAGGACGGCGCCGCAGCCCACGCCATCGACGGGAACCCGGCCACCCTCTGGCACACCGCCTGGTCGGGGAGCGCCCCCGCCCCGCTGCCGCACGACCTGCGCATCGACCTCGGCGGCCGCCACACCGTGGACGGCCTCGGCTATCTGCCCCGCCAGGACGGCGGGGCCAACGGCCGGATCGGCGGCTACGAGGTCTACGTCTCCGACAGCACCGCCGACTGGGGCAGCCCGGTGGCCACCGGGACCTTCGCCGACACGGCCGCGCTGAAGGACATCGCCCTGAGCCCCAAGGCCGGCCGCTACGTACGCCTGCGCGCCCTGACCGAGGCGGGCGGCCGGGGGCCCTGGACCAGCGCCGCCGACATCGGCCTCACCGGCCGGGCGGCCCCGCCCCCGGCCGCCGCCACCCTCGTCAACGCAGCCTCCGCGAGCTGCCTGGACCTCCCGCACGGCGCCACCGCACCGGGTACCGAACCCACCCTCTACACCTGCCACGGAGGGCCCAACCAGCGCTGGACCCTCCAGGGCGACGGCCGCCTCACGGGGCTGGCAGGGGTCTGCCTCGACGGACAGAAGGCGGCGCGGATCACCGTGCAGACCTGCGACGGCAGCGCCGGGCAGACCTGGCAGACCGGAGCCTGGAACACCCTGCGCAGCGGCGGCCGCTGCCTGGCCCCGGCGGGTTCCGCCACCGGCAACGGCACCGCCCTGACCCGGGCCCCCTGCGAGGACCGGACCGCGCAGCGCTGGAGTTTCCGCCCCTGACCCGGCCGCATCCGCGGCGGGTCGACACCCGTTCTGGTGCTGCCGGACTCCGGACTCCGGCAGCACCAGAACGGGTTGCCGCCCGGGCCCTGCGTCCGATCGTGAACGAGCCCCACACCCCAGTCAATCCTCCGCTTTCCTCCCCATCCCCAAGGGATCGCCTGGGTCGTCCAGCCTGGCCCCGTGACCCTCGGCGACTTGCGCGTGTTCGTGGCCGCCTGCCGGGCGGGCAGCATCAGCGCCGTCGCCGGGCGACCTCGGCTGCACCCAGTCGGCCGTCAGCCAGCACGCGCGCCGCCTGGAGAAGGAGACCGCCTGGCGGACCGGGCCGGCATGCGGGGCCGCGGCCCGGGTAGGGGCAGGGCGCCCCCGTGAGCGGGGAGAGCGAGGGAGGCTCGTCATGGACCGCAGGGAACCGACCGCCGACCCGGAGCCCGAAGGCCCCGGCCCCACCCCCGAGAGCCCCGACCCGGTGCCGCGCGAGCCGGACCCGCCCGCCCCCGGTCCTGAGTCCTCCCCGCCCGGTTCCGACCCTTCCGGGCCGGCCCCGGAGACCACTCCCGGCGGGCCACCGCCCGCCCAGGAGCCCCCCGACTGACGCGACCGACGGCGGCGGAGCGGGGATGATGGGGCACGGGGCGAAGCGAAGGAGCGTGCGTGCCATGACGGAACACGACGGCGGCCCCTCGGCGCGGAATCTTGAGGAGGGCAGGCTGCTCAAGGAGCTGGAGGCCATCCACCGCACGCGCCACGAGACCCTGCTGCACGGGTCGGACGACGCCCTGATCACCCACACCCAGCGGATGAACGAGCTGGAGCACGAGTACGTACGCCGCCACCCGCAGCGGGCCCAGACCGCCGGCCGCACCCGCCAGGGCGCCCGCGCCCGGGACGACCGGCACGATCCGGAAGGGACGACGGCCTGATGGCCGGCACTAGCGGTTGCCGTCCTCGCTGGTGTAGCGGAAACGCGCCCACAGCGGGAGAGCGAACCAGCACAGCAGGTACCAGGCCAGTACGCCGGTGACGAGCCAGGGAACGAGGGCGTCGTCCGTGGCCACCCGGAGGATCAGGGTGAGTGCCGACACCAGGGTGGCCAGCAGCAGGACGATCCCGGCGAAGGTCAGGCGCGAGGCCCAGGCCACCGCCTGGGGTTTGATGCGGCGTCCCGCGACGATCCGGTGGAAGGCGACGGGGCCGATGAGCGCCCCGGTGGCCAGGGCGCCGAGGACGACGGTGACCACGTAGAGCGTCTTGTCGGTCTCCGACAGGCGCTGGAAGTGCGGGGTGAACACCACCGTCAGCAGGAAGCCGAAGAGGATCTGCACCCCGGTCTGGGCGACCCGGATCTCCTGGACCAGTTCCTCCCACTGCCGGTCGGCGCGCTCCTCGGGACTCTCGTCCCGGCCGCTGCCGCGCCCCGGATTCCTGCCGTGGCCGCTGTCGCTGTCGCTGCCGCCGCCGCGGCCGCCGTCTTCCTGCATGGCGCCTCCCTGAGGGGTGTACGGGACCGGGTCCCGGCCGCGGCGCCGAAGGTGCAGGTGAGGGGGCGCAGCGCCACGGTCTCCATCGTAGCCAGGACCCGCGCAGCGGGCGCGTGGGCCGATTTTGCCTCGGATGAGACATTCTTGTATCGTTCGAGGCGAAGGAGGCTCACATCATGGTACGCGAAGAAGAACTGCTCGACGGCGCCGCCCGCGTCCTCGCCGGAGACCACAGCGCGTCAATGGTCCAGATCGCCGCGGGCATCGGGACCAGCCGCGCCACGCTCAGCCGCCGCTACGCCACCCGCGAAGCACTGCTGAAGGCCGTGGCCGTCCGCGCGATCCAGGTCGTCGACGGCTGCCTGAGCCCGCTCGACCTCGGTGACGACGCAGACGGGGACGCCTTCGACACCGCCCTGGAAGAGCTGGTCGTCGAGCTGCTGCCCGCCGCGCACCTGTACGGCTTCACCACGCGCGACTCCACCGTCCTCGCCGACCCCGAGTTCCGGGCCGGCGTGGACCGCCAGGACCAGCGGGCCCTCGCCTTCCTCGCCCTCGGCCAGCGACTGGGACGACTGCGCGCCGACCTGCCGCCGTACTGGATCTGGTACTCGCTCTGGGGGCTGCTCGACGCCGCCGCCGAAGGCGTGCGCGACGGACACCTCGCGCCCCGTGAGATCGGCCGGCTCGTCCTCGTCTCCTTCCTCGGCGGTACGCGGCCCACCGCGACCCCGCCCCCTGCCCGACCCTGAACGGAACCCCATGCACACCCCCTCGCAGGACCCCCGCCGCTGGATCGTCCTGGCGATCCTCTCCGGCAGCCTGCTGCTCATCTCCATGGACACCACGATCCTCAACGTGGCCTTCCCCTCGCTGGTCGGCGACCTCCAGCCGGGCGCCGTACAACAGCTGTGGATCATCGACGTCTACGCCCTCGCCCTCTCCGGCCTGCTCGTCACGGCCGGGGCGCTCGGCGACCGCTGGGGCCGCAAGCGGCTGCTCATGGCCGGCTTCGGCATCTTCTCGGCCGCTTCCCTGATCGCCGTCTTCTCCACCGAGGCCTGGCACGTGATAGCCGCCCGCGCCCTCCTCGGCGTCGGCGGCGCGGCGATCATGCCCTCCACGCTGTCGATCCTGCGCAGCGTGTTCACCGACGCCAAGGAGCGCGCCTTCGCCCTCGCCGTCTGGGCAGCCGTCTTCGGCGGCGGCATGGCCCTCGGACCCGTCGTCGGCGGGCTCCTCGTCCAGGACCACGGCTGGCACTCCGCCTTCCTCCTCAACCTGCCCGTCGCCGCGGTCATCGTGGCCGCCGGCCTGCGCTACCTGCCCGAGTCCCGCGCCGCCCGCGCCGCCGGCCGGTGGGACTGGTGGGGCGTCGGCCAGTCCATCGTCGGCATGCTCGCCCTGGCGGGCGGCATCAAGCAGCTCGGCAAGAGCGGCGCCGGCGATCCGCTGCCCTGGACCCTGCTCCTCGTCGCCGCCGTGCTGCTGACCGTCTTCGTGCGCCGCCAGCTGCGCCTGGACAACCCGCTGCTCCAGGTGCGGCTGTTCGCCAAGCCCTCCTTCAGCGTCGCGGCCACCGCGATCTTCCTGCCCATGGTGGGCATGGGCGCCGTCCTGTTCCTGGTCACGCAGTGGTTCCAGTACGGCCAGGGCTACACCCCGCTCGAAGCCGGCATCCGGCTGCTGCCCGCCCCGCTCGCGCTGATCTGTGCCTCGATGGTGGCCCCCGCGCTGATGCACCGCTTCGCGATACGCCACGTCCTGGGCGCCGGACTCGTGGTCCTGGCCGCGGGCATGGCCCTGCCCTGGTCCCTCCAGCAGTTCGCCGAACCGGGCTACCCCGCCTTCGCCACCGCCCTGACGGTCATGGGCGCGGGAGCGGGCCTGGCCACCACGGTGGCCTCGGTCACCCTGGTCTCCGCGGCGCCCGCCGCCGAGGTGTCCAGCGCGGCGGCCATCGAGGAGACCTGCTACGAACTCGGCTCGGCCATGGGCGTCGCCATCCTCGGCTCCACCGCCGCGGCCCTCTACCGCGGCAACCTCCCCGCCCTCGACCTGGACGGCCCGAGCGCCGAGGCGGCCCGCGGTTCCGTCGGCGAAGCCGCGCACACCGCCGAGCAGCTGGGCGGCTCCGTCGGGCAGGCCCTGCTCGACTCCGCCTCGCACGCCTACACCCTGGCGATCACCCCGGCGTTCCTCATGGCCGGCGCCCTCGCGGTCGCCGCTGCGGCGACGACCTGGGCCCTCATCCCGCGCGACCTCCAGCCCACCGAGAACCACTGACGGTCGCCGTCGTGAACCCGGGGGCGGCCGGCGCCGGCCCCAGGGTGGTGGTCCCGGGTGCGGCGCGGTGCCCCAGCCCCGTGCGGTACGCGTCGAGGGCGGCCTCCGTCCGGCCGCTGCGCCGCAGCAGGTCGCCCAGCAGCCGGCACAGGTCGGCCAGGTCGCCCGTCGCCCCGCTGCGCTCCAGCAGGGCCAGGGCCTGGACGTAGTGCTCCTCGGCCGACTCGGTCTCCCCGCGCTCCTCGGCCATCAGGCCGAGGAGCCGGTGCGCGCCCCCCGCATGGACGGCGCCGTGCCGGTCACCGAGCTCCAGCAGCTCCGCCAACAGCGCGGCAGCCTCCCCGTCCCGCCCGAGCTGGCGCAGCACATCAGCCAGCTCCACCTCCACCTGGGCGGTGTACAAGGCCGCCCCGCGCGCCGCCAGCATGTCCCGGGCCGTCCGCAACTCCCGTTCCGCCTCGTCCAGTTGTCCGTTCTGCGCCAGGACGTAGCCGCGCATCCAGTGGCAGTGCGCCAGATCGGTCCGCAGCCGCAGCTGCGCGTAGATCTGCTGGGCCTTGGCCAGGGAGGCGTCCGCGTCGGCCACCCGCCCTTCGGCGAGGAAGGTGCGCGCCACCTGCCGGTGCATGCCCGCCACCAGCGCCGGGTCGCTGACCTGCGGAGCCAGCGCGAGGGCCAGTTCGGCGGCGTGCGCCGCCCGGGCGTGCGCACCCATGTCGATATAGGGCCCGATCACCGCCGCGTACAGCAGCAGGAGCGCCTCGGGGTCGGCCAGGCCGCTCGCACCCAGTTCGTCGATGGTGGATTCGAGGAGGTAGCAGGCGTAGCGCAACTCGCCGGCCAGCAGGTGCGCCACGGCGCGGCCGCGGACGGCCCGGGCACGGCGGGGCAGCGGCTGATCGCCCAGCAGGCGTTCGGCGGCCTCGAAGCGGCCGATCGCCTCGGCCAGTTGCCCGGCCTCCAGGGCGCAGTCGCCGAGTCCGAGCAGGGCCTCGGCGCGTTCCGGGGTGAGTTCCAGCCGCTCCGCGTCGGCGAGCAGCCGCCCGTAGCGGGCTGCTGCCTCGTCGGCCGCCCCGGCGGCCAGCGTCTGCTGTGCGTCGGTGAGGGCCAGCCGCAACTCCGTGGCCAGGTGGGCGGGGCGCCCGGTGGTCAGTTCCTCGTACGAGGTGTCCAGGCGCCCGGCGAGGAAGCGCAGCGCGGTCTCCGAGGGCCGTACCTTCCCCGCCTCCAGGGTGGAGATGTAGGCGGGGGTGTAGGCGTCACCGGCCAACTGCTTCTGGGTGAGGCCGAGTCCCGTACGCATGCGCTGGACCCGGCGGCCGATACGGTCCGGTTCGTCCATGGAATCCCCCTGGTTGCTCGAACTCCCCAGTATTCAGGGGGAGGAGGGCATTGCGCACCCCTTGCCGGGCCACCTAGTTTAAGCAGCCGATTCACTCTGCTTAATCGACCGTTTACTTCTTCCGGGGGAGAGCTGCATGGCACCGGTCAGGCGTCCGGCCGTCCGCGTCCTGTTACGGGCCGTCGTCGCGGGGGTCTGTGCGACCACCGCACTGCTGGCCGCCGGGCCCGCGGACGCGGCCGCCCCGCCCGCGGACACCCGGGTGGAGGTCGAGGTGCCGGGGCCCGAGCACGGCGGCGACGCCGGCTCCGGCCGCCTCCTCGTACCGGGCGCCGGCCGGGCGAAGCCGGCGGGCCGCCTCTCGGAGGCCGCCCGGGCGGCCGACGGGGACGTCACCAAGATGATCGACAACGGGTCCACCGCGGACCGCCTCGACGTCGTCGTCATCGGTGACGGGTACACCGCCCCGGAACTGGGGCGCTTCCACGAGGACGCCCGGAAGAAGTGGGCCGAGGTGACGGCCGTCGAGCCGTACACCACCTACCGCGACCTCTTCAACGTCTGGACGGTCGACGCGGTCTCGCGGGACTCCGGCGTCTCCGGCGACCCGGACCCGGCCGCCGTCCGCGACACGGCCCTCGGCTCGTTCTTCTGGTGCGAGGGCATCGAACGGCTGCTGTGCATCGACCAGCCCAAGGTCGACGCGTACGTGGCGAAGGCCCCCGCGGCCGACCTTGTGATCGTCCTCGCCAACAGCGCCAAGTACGGCGGGGCCGGCTACAACGAACCCAGCGCCGCCCTGGGCTACTCGGGCATATCGACGGCCTCGGCCGGCCACGCCAAGTCCGGCCAGGTCGCCATCCACGAGACCGGCCACTCCCTGGGCAAGCTCGCCGACGAGTACTTCTACCCGGGCGTCCCGGACTACGAGCAGTACACGGGCCCCGAACCGGCGGACTCCAACAGCTCCACGCTCCCCGCCGACCGGATGGCCGCCCAGCGCGCCAAATGGCACCGCTGGCTCGGCGAGGAGTCCCCGGACGGGGGCCCGGTCGGTGCGTACGAGGGCGGCAACTACTTCGTCACCGGCCTGTACCGGCCCACCGACGCCTCGCTCATGAGGGTCCTGGGCCGGCCCTTCAACCTGCCGGGTGTCGAAGCGATGATCGGCGGCTTCCACCGGTACGCGAACACCGTCACGGCGCTGACCCCCACCGACCGCACGCTGCGGCTGCGGCACACCGCGAAGGCCGCGGTCCCGCGGCTGGCCGGAGCCGACGGCCGGCAGCTCGTGGTGCGCTGGTACCTCGACGGCCGGGAACTCAGGCGGTTCGCGGGCCGTACCGAGGTGGCGGTGGCCGAGCTGTGGCTCTTCGACCTCCGCAGCCACCGCCTGTCCGTCACCGCGGAGGACCGGACCCCCTCGGTCCGCGACCCCGAGACCGCCCGCACCCTGCACACCACGGTCTCCTGGCAGGTCCGCCTCTGAGCGGCACGGGGGACGGCCGGACGTCTTCGGCCGGCGCCGGACACGGCTGCCGGCCGGCGCCCGTCGCGGAGATCCGCGGGGCACCGGCCGGAAGGGGTGGAGCGGGGGCCTGCGGGGGCCGGCCGGGGCAGCGGACTACAGGGAGTCCATGCCCCGGTCGTCCATGCCGCTCTCCGTCTCGCTCTGCTGCTGGAGGCGGCGGGCCTTGTCCCGCAGTCGCCGTCCCTCCTCCGGGTCGGTGGCGCGCGCGGCCGCCTCGTCCAGTTCCTTGGCCTTGTCGCGCAACTGCTGGGACCGGCCGTGCGAACCGCCTGCAACGCTCATGATCACTCCTTGGATCCGTGGGGGAGAGCGGGCGGATCCAGCGAAACAGCAGGGCCACCCGCGCGCATCTCGAACCGTCACACAGGGTGATGCTCACCCGTGCGGGCAGGGCCTGCCGCGTTCACCCGGGGCCGTCCGGCCGATCCTCCGGCGCCGTCAGCCGCGCCTTCGCCCCGGTCAGGGGCTTAGGCTCGGATCAGCCGGGAAGGGGATTGCTCATGTGTCGTTGGCTCGCCTATTCGGGTTCCCCCATGCTGCTGGACGCCGTCCTCTACCGTCCGGAGCACTCGCTCATCAACCAGAGCCTGCACGCCCGGCTCGGCGTGGAAGCCACCAACGGCGACGGCTTCGGCATCGGCTGGTACGCCGCCGACGGCCAGGGCGACGGTACGCCCGCCATCTACCGGGACATCGCCCCGGCCTGGAACAACCGCAACCTGCGCGAACTCGCCGGTCACGTCCGCTCGCCGCTGTTCTTCGCGCACGTACGGGCCTCCACGGGCTCGGCGATCCAGCAGACCAACTGCCACCCCTTCCGCCACGGCCGCTGGCTGTGGATGCACAACGGGGCCATCGCCGAATTCGAGCGCCTCCGGCGCGACCTGTGCATGGCCGTCGACCCGGCCCTGTTCTCCTCCATCGAGGGGTCCACGGACTCCGAGGTGATGTTCTACCTGGCGGTGACCTACGGGCTCGACCAGGACGTCCCCGGGGCAGTGGCCCGGATGGCGGGCCTGGTGGAACGGCTCGGCAAGGAGCACGGCGTCGCGGACCCCCTCCAGATGACGGTGGCCGTCAGCGACGGCGAGCGCCTGTGGGCGTTCCGGTACTCCAGCGAGGGGAAGTCCCGGTCGCTGTACTACAGCAGCAAGGCCGAAACGGTGCGCCACCTCCACCCGGAGCTGGAACTGGAATTCCTCGGGCAGGTCTCCGACGCGACCCGCCTGGTGGTCTCCGAACCCCTGGGGAACCTGCCCGGCGTGTGGAACGAGCTTCCCGAGGCCAGCTACACGCTGATCCCCGCCCCGCCGGGAGAGGACTACCTGCCGTTCATCCCGGAGCCGCCGTGACCCGCACCCCGCTCACTCCTCCTCCTGAGCCTCCCCGGCCAGCGAGGAGGTGAGCGTGAACAGCGCTCCGTCGGGGTCCCGCAGCGCCACCCACCGCTCGGTGGCGTTCGAGGCCTCGTCCGAGACGGGCCGTCCGCCCAGCGCCAGCGCCGCCTGCACCGCGGGCCGCAGCCGCGGCACACGGAAGTGGACGTGCCAGCGGGGCCGGGAGTACGGCGCGTAGCCGGCCGGCTCCACCGGGCCCCCGTTGAGCCGGGCGACGGGCTCCCCGGCCTGCCGGAGCACCACCTGGTCCTCCTCGTACGACACCTCGCAGCACCCGGGCCGGCCCGAGGCCCACTCCAGCACCGCCCCGTAGAAGATCGCGGAGTCGAAGGCGTTGCGGGTGCGCAGCTCCAGCCAGGCCGGCGACGGGCCCCGGCCCACGCGCCAGTCCGAGGACACCGCACCCTCCCAGATGCCGAAGACCGCCCCGTCGGGGTCGGCCACCAGGGCCGCACGGCCGCCCGAGGGGAAGGAGACCGGGCCCACGGCGATCGTGCCGGTGCGCTCCCGGATGCGGTCCACCGCCACGTCGGCGTCGCCGACGGCGAAGTACGGGGTCCACGCCACCGGGACGGCCAGATCGGCCGCCAGCGCCCCGATGCCCGCCACGGGCACCCCGTCGAGTTCGGCCACGGAGAAGGAGTCGCCGAGGCGGGCCCGCCGGAACCGCCAGCCCGTGACGGCGCCGTAGAACTGCTGGGCCGTACCGAGGTCGCGGGCCATCAGGCTCACCCAGCACGGAGCCCCGAAGACCTCCCTGGTCGAAATCTCCACCGCTCGCTCCGTCCGTCGCGCCTCGTCCTCACGAGCCGTCTCCAGACATTCTGGTCTCTTTCAGGACGTAGCACTACCATCCGCCGCTCGCCCGGAGCGCCCGTACGCGTGCCGGGGAGTAGAGCACCCGGGTGCTCTGCTCCCCGGCACCCGGGTGCTCTGCTCCCCGCGTGGCCGACGGCGGCTCGCCCGCTCCCCGGCCCCTCGCTCAGACCACCGTCACCGGGTGGCGCACGACCGCGTCGAAGAGGTAGCCCTGCGTATTGGGAGTGCTGGCCGCCGGCTGCGTGCGTCCCGTGGCATCGGTGGCCCGCGCCAGCAGCGCCGTCGCCCCCGTGGCCCGCGGGGTCCACGGCAGCGACCAGCGCACCCAGCTGCCCCGGCGCGGGGCGTCGTGCAGCCGGGCCCGCTGCCACCGCGCACCCCCGTCGGTGCTCACCTCCACCCGGTGCACCGGCGCCGCCCCCGACCAGGACCGCCCGGTCAGCAGCCGCGTCCGGTGCACCGGGATCCGCGCCCCCGCTTCCAGCTCGAACGCGCTCTTCAACGTCTGCCGCGTCAGCGGGGCGCTGCCCTCCGCGGGGTGGTCCGGCCCGAAGAGCCGGTACAGGTCGGTGTTCCACGGCGTGTACAGGGCCTGCGCGCTGACCTCCAGGTCCCCGACCCACTTGATCGAGGAGATCCCCACCCAGTCCGGCACGACCACCCGGACCGGACCGCCGTGGTCGGGCGGCAGCGGCTCCCCGTTCATCTCGTACGCGACGATCACGTCGTCCAGGGCCTTGGAGACGGGCAGCGGCCGGCGCACCCGTCCCAGGTTCACCCCGTTCGCCACCACCTCGTCGTCCAGACCCCGCGGCAGGACGTCGACGGCCGCCCGGGTCACGCCCGCGCGCCGCAGCACGTCCGACAGCCGCGCCCCGCGCCAGCGCGCCACACCGATCGCGCCGAGGGTCCACGCGGTGCCCGTCACCTGCTGCCCCTGCTGCGTGGTGTAGAAGCTCCGCCCGTTGCCGGCGCACTCGATGAACAGGGTCCGCTCGACCGCCGGAAGGGACCGCAGCCGGTCGTACGAGAACTCCACCGGGCCGCCCGCGAGGGCGTCGCCCCACACCCGCAGCCGCCAGTCGGCCGCCGCGATCCGCGGGGTGACCGTGTGGTTCCGTACGAAGAACCGGTCCACCGGAGTGAGCGGACCCGTACCGCGCAGGGCCGCGAAGTTCGTTTCCGCATTGGTGCCCCGCAGGGTGAACAGCTCGGGCGGCAGCGGTTTGACGGTGCCGGGGACCGCCGGCCCGGCGGCCGCCGCCGACCCCGCCGCCACCGCCCCCAGGGACCCCGCCGCGGCCCCCGCGGCGAACAGCTTCAGCAGGTCCCGGCGGTCCACCCCGGCGCTGCGGGCGCGGCCGCGGGCCCACTGCCGCAGTCGCACACGGTCGTACCGGCTCTCGTCGGACAGGTCGGCGGGCATGCGGTGCGCTCCTCGGTCGTGGCCTGGAACGGACCGTAGGGTCCGGCGGCGCAGCACGGGAAGCCGCCCGCCGCGATGGCCACGAACCTGCAACACCGCGGCAATGCGGGACCCGATTACCGCTGCGCACCGCAGTTCGGCAGGATGGGCCGCATGACCGAGATCCTGACCCCCCGCCTCGTGCTCCGCCGCTGGCAAGAAGACGACCTCGTCCCGCTGTCCGAGATCAACGGGGACCCCGACGTGATGCGGTGGATCGGCGACGGCTCGGTCCGCGACCTGGAGGAGACCGCCGAGGACATCGAGCGCTGGGAGGAGGAGTGGGACGAGGAGGGCTTCGGCGTCTTCGCCGTCGAGCTCCTCGGCTCCGGCGAGCTGATCGGCGCCGTCGGCCTCTCGGTGCCCGGGTACCTGCCCGAGGCGGTGCCCCACGTGGAGATCGTCTGGCGGCTGGGCCGCCAGTTCTGGGGGCAGGGCTACGCCTCCGAGGCCGCCCAGGCCACCTTGGAATTCGCCCTGCAGGACCGCGGCCTGGACCGGGTCGTCGCCATCAACCGGTCGGGCAACGACGAATCCGAGAACGTCATCCGCAAGCTCGGCATGGTGCTGGAGCAGGACACCACCGACCCGCGGTACGGGCACCTCCTGCAGATCCACGGCATCGACCTCACCGAGTACGAGGCCTGACCCGCCCCGGCCGCGCCCCCGCGCACATCGGCCGATCGGACGACCCCGGCCTCCTCCGGTCCGCCCCCAGGCGCCGCCCGGCAGGCGGACGGCCCCGCACCCGGCCCCCGGCGACCATGGAACCGGGGGAGCGGGAGGGCGCACCCGGCCCTCCCCGCCCCGGGAGCCGAGAGGGACACCATGACCCCGCACGACCGACAGCTGCTGGACGCCGCCGGCCGCGGCGCCGCGGCCCCGGTGGCCGCCGCCCTCGCCGCGGGCGCCGCCGTGGAGGCCCGGGACGGGGACGGCCGCACCCCGCTGCTCCTCGCCGCCCTCGGCGACCACCTCGCGGCAGCCGGGCTGCTGCTCGCCGCGGGCGCCGACCCGAACGCCCCGGACTCCCGCGAGGACACCCCCTGGCTGGTCACCGGAGTCACCGGCAGCGTCCGCATGATGCGTCTGCTGCTGCCCGCCGGGCCCGATCTCCACCGGTACAACCGGTTCGGCGGAACCTCCCTCATCCCGGCCGCCGAACGCGGGCACACCGCGTACGTGCGCGCCGTACTGGACGAGACCGGCACCGACGTCGACCACGTCAACCGGCTCGGCTGGACCGCCCTGCTGGAAGCGGTCGTCCTCGGCGACGGCGGCGCGCGCCACGAGGAGGTCGTCGCGGCCCTGCTCGCCGCGGGCGCCGACCCCGAGCTCGCCGACCACGCCGGCGCCACCCCGTACCAGCACGCCCTGCGCCGCGGCTTCGACGGCATCGCCGGCCTCCTGCGGGCCGCCGGGGCGCAGCCCGGGGCCGGCCGATGAGCCGCCGCGCCGCCGGACCCCGTACGGTGCTGGCCGCCCTCGCCCTGGCCCTGGCGGCCGGCGCCTGCACCCCGCAGCCGGGGGACGCCGCGGACCGGCCGGCGCCGTCCGCCGCGACCCCGCTGCCCGCCGCCGCGGGCACCCCGCGCGGCACCCTGCTGACCGCCGACTTCGGCTCCGACACGGTCTCCTTCGTGGATCCGGAGCGCGGGACGGTGGCCTCCGTCGTCGTCGGCCGTGCCCCGTACGGCCTGGCCGTCGGCGCCGACGGCCGGGCCTGGGTGGCCACCGCCGAAGGCGTCGCCGTCGTCGACACGCACACCCGCCGGCGCACCGCCCTGATACCCCACCGCACCGCCACCGGGCCCGTCACCGGAGGCGAATACCGCGGCGGCGGGATGGGCATCGCGCTCTCGCCCGACGGGACGCGCGCCTACACCGGGGTCAACGTCCCCGGCACCACCGGGGTCCTGGAGGTCCTCGACACGGCGGCCTACCAGGTCACGGACGTGGTCCCGGTGGGCCGGCGCCCCTTCGACGTGGACGTGGCACCGGACGGCTCCGAGGTGTACGTCACCGGCCACGACTCCTTCGACGTGACCGTGGTGGCGGCCGGCTCGCTGCAGCCCCGCCGCATCGAGGTGGCCCCCTACGGCACGGCAGGCGGCCTCGGCTCCTGGCTGAAGCCGCACTACACCGTCGTCCGGCCCGCCGACGGGATGCTGCTGCTGCCCTTCGAGGGCGAGCGGCTCGCCGTCGTCGACCCCCACACCGGCCGCACCACGGTCGAACCGATGACCGCCGACACGCACCAGCACGGTGCGACGGCCGCCCCGGACGGCCGCCTCGTGGTCGTGGGCACGGGCGCCGTCCGGCCCGGCGACGGCAAGGGCCCCTCGCTCACGGTCCGTTCCCCCGACGGCGCGGAACGCGTGTACCCGCTGGACGGCCCCCACGAGGACGTGGCGGTGTCACCGGACGGCCGGACCGCCTACGTCACGGGCGGCTACACCCGCGAAGGCCACTGGAACGGCATCAGCGTCGTCGACCTCGGCACCGGCGCCGTCCGCCGCCTCCCCGCGGGCACCCGGCCGCTCGGCATCGCCGTGCTGTAGACCCGCTCAACCGGCCGGGCGGCCGGGCGCCCCGGCCCCGCCGCCCGCCCGCACCGCCGCGACCGCGGCGGCGTGCAGAGCGGCGGGGTCACCGTGGTGGGCGAGCGGGCTGCCGGTGAGGGTGTACCACTCGTCGGCGTCCTTGTACTGGACGTCGATGCGGAGCAGGTCGCCGGCGGCGGTGGAGCGCAGGGTGAGCGGGCCGGTGATGACACCGACCTCGTCGGTCATCGCCCCGCCCGGCCCGGCGACCACCTCGTCCTGCCAGTGGCGCGAACCCCCGCTCATGAGGCGCAGGTGTCCAGCATCGTGGTGAGCATCTTCTTCTCCGGCTCGGTGACGGTGAGTTCGTAGACGGACTTCACGGTGGTCCAGGCCCGGCCGTACTGGCACCAGGCGGCGCGCTCCGGCGGCTGCCACAGGTCGGGGCTCTGGTCGCCCTTGGACCGGTTCGAGGACGCGGTGACCGCCAGCAGCTGCGGGTGGGTCAGGTCGTTGGCGAAGGCCTTGCGCTTCGCCGCGTCCCAGCCGGCGGCGCCCGAGCGCCAGCCCTCGGCCAGGGGCACCATGTGGTCGATGTCCATCTTCGAGGCCTCCGTGACCACCTGGCCGTCGTAGAGGCTCTTCCAGGTGCCGGACACGGCCTTGCACTGCCCGTCCTGTGTGACATCGGACCCGTCGCGCCGCAGCACCGTCTCCCGGGTGTCGCAGTTGTCGCCCTGCTCCGCCCAGTGCGTGAACTTGGCACGGCTGTAGCCGGCCATCGTGCCCGCCGGCGCCACCTTCAGCGCCGCCAGCTGCGTCCGGGCCGCGGCCACGTCCACCATGCCCGGAAGGACGTCCCCGCCGGCCGGCTTGCCGCCGGGGGCGGGCGCCGCATCCGAGGGCGCACCGCGCGACGCGGAGGCCTTCGGATCGGCGCCGTCCGGCGCGACCGTGCCCGAACACCCCGCCGCCGCAGCCGGCAGCAGCAAGGCCGCCAGCACCGCACCGGTCACCCGTATATGACGTCCCATAACCCCGCCCCGAGCCGGCCCCGCATCCACGCTGACCTCGGGAGCCTACCCAGAACCGGACGTTCAACCGGGGCATGACCCTCCGTCGGGCGTTGTCAGTGGCCCTCGCTAGTCTCCCGGCATACCGCAGCGCACTGGGGGGTCCGATCCCCCTGTCAGGGCTGCGCGGATCCGGTGCGACAGGCGGGGAGGGCACGAGCTGATGGCATGGCTGGCGGCGGGCGAGGGGTACGAGATCGCCCTGGTGGAAGGGCGGGTGGCGGCGAGGTCCGTCACCGGCCGGTCGGCGGGACGGCAGTTGAAGACGCTGCCCAAAGCACTGAAGGACCACCCCGAGGTGGACCGGCTGCGCCGGCTCTCCGCCTGGCTCGACCGGCACGCGGCGGCCTGCGTCGCCCAGGTCGACGGCTGGATGGTCTCCTCGCTGCCCGTACCGACCGAACTGCTCGTCCGGGTCTGGCGGGACGAGGCGTGGCGCAGCGCCCTGCGGGACCTGGCCGTCGTCGGGGACGACCCGGACGAGGTGGGCTTCCTGCGGGACGCCACCGACTCCGGTGAGCTGAAGGTGGTCGACCTCGACGGCGAGACCGTACGGCTGTCCCCGCGCACGGTGACCCTGCCGCACCCGGTGCTGCTGCCCGACCTGGACGACGTACGGGACTTCGCCGCCGAACTGGGCCTCGTCCAGCAGGTCGAGCAGATCCACCGGGCCACCTGGCACAAGCCCGCCGGACTCGCTGCCCACGCCACCGAGGTCCGCGACTACGCCGGGGGCGTGTTCCCCACCCGCTTCAGCCTGGCCGCGCGGGCCACCGGGCTGGGCTACCGGGTCTCCGGCGGCTACGCCACCTGCAAGGTGCGCGACACCGGCCGCGGCACCGAGGCGGCCGTCTGGATCGGTGAGCCCTACTACGAGGAGCAGACCACCACCGGCAGCCTCACCTGGCACGACGAGGACGGCCGCGCGGTACGCCTGGCCGAGGTCGGACCGGTGGCCTGGTCCGAAGGAATGCGGATGGCCGCGGCGCTGCACGCCGGGCGCACCATCGAGGAGGGCGGGAACGCATGAACCACGTACCGACGCAGCCGGACACCCACGCGACGGCAGACACGGCAGCAGACGCGACGGCGCACCGCCCGGGCGAGGCGGAACTGCTCCTGAGGGCCGGAGCCGTGCTCCCGCCCGGCACCACGGGCGCGGGCCCCACCGCCGTCGACCTCACCGCACGCGCCTACCACCACCCCGCCCTCGGCGACGACCGTGTGGTCGTCCGGCTCGCCGCCGCCGAACTCGGCGCGGCCGAGGACCTCGCCGCCGGCTTCCTCGGCCTCGAACGCGAGGACGGCGAAGCGCCCGTCGTCGGCCTCGGCCAACGCCAGGCCCTCGGCTTCCCCGAGTGGGTCCTCGTGCACCACCCCGAGGACGGCCACCACGCCCTCGCCGTGGTACCCGAACTCGACCGGATCGCCCGGCAGGCCAAGACCAAACCGAAAGCCGCCCTCGACGCCTGCCTCGAACTCGCCGGCCGGCTCGCCGCCGCGGTCCCGCACTTCCTGCCCGTCTTCCACGAGCAGGCCGCCCGCCTGTTCCTCGCCGTGGACAACACCACCTACGCCGCCCAGCTCTTCGGCCGCGCCCGCGCCAGCGAGGCCCGGCACGGCCTCGCCGTCGACGAGGACCGCCTCGACGGCGTCTTCCTCGAATTCGCCCTCGCCGGCGCCCTCCCCGTGAAGGTGCTCACCGGCTACGGCAAGGAACTCGCCGTCCGCGTCGCCCCCGCCGAGGCCCACGAACGCTTCCGCCGCCTGTGCGTACGCCGCACCGCGGGCGGGCTGCCGCCCTCCGCCCAGGCCGCCGTCGAACTGCGCCGACTGGCCCGCGCGGCCGGCCTGACCGGAACCGGGGCCGAACAGGACTACCTCGCCGAACTGCTGCCCCTGCCCGCCACCCTGCGCGCCGCCGCCGGCTGGTGGAAGACCCACCGCAGCGCGCTCGTCGCCCTGGCCCGCCGGGTGCCGGCCGTACGCGGCACCCTGCTGGAACTCACCCCGCCCGTCGGCGACAACGACCTCACCGCCCTGTGGCTGGAGATCCTCGAGGAGTCCGGAGCCACCGCCGGACTGGCCGACGGGAAACTGCCCGCCGACCAGCGGTGCTCCGACGGAACGGCCGGCTGGCTCGAACGCTTCCACGCCGCCCGGCACACCGGCTGGGGCAAGCGCCCCACCCCGCCCGCCCTGCTCGCCGTCGTCGAGCGCAGCGCGCAGCAGCTGAGGACCGAACTGGCCCGGCCCGGACGGGACACCGGCCTGCGGGTCGGCGTCGGCGACGCCGACCTCCTCGACCTGCTCCTCACCCTCGGCGTGCCGGTCGCCGACCCCGAGCCCGCCGCTGAACCGCAGCAGCGCGGGCACGCCCAGCTCAACCTGCGGGACTGGGCCGAGGCCGACGGGCGCCGCGACCTGCTGGCCCTCGGCGCCGACCCGCGCTTCCACCCGGCCCTGTACCGCGCCCTGGACGGCCTGGGCGAGCGGGACGGCGCCGCCATCGTGCGCGCCGCCGCAGCCGCCCCCGGCACCCGGCCGCTGCTGGCCGACTGGGTGCGGCGCGTCGCCCGCTCCTCCACCGCCGCCGGCCTCCCCGGTGTCCCCGCGGCCATCGCACGGCTGCGCTGGCTGCCCGCCGAAGCCCTCGCCCTGGCCCCCGACGACGTGGCCGCCGCGGCCGCCACCGACCTCGGCGAGACCCTCGCCCGCACCCTGCGCGGCGGCCTCTTCGAGGAACTGGCCTGGCCCGCCTGGGAGGACGCGGTCGCCGAACTGGCCCCCGCCCGGGACCGGCAGAACCTCACCGTCGTCGAGGCCTGGCCCCACCTGATCGTCGCCAACCAGAGCCAGGTCCGCGTCATCGACGCCGACTCCACCGTCCTCACCCACGACCTGCGCGTACCCGCCGGCACCGCCCACCGCCACGGCTTCCACTACGTCGACGGCGACCTGCTCGTCTTCTGGTCCTCCTGGAGCAGCGACGGCACCGAGGGGTACTGGGTCTCCTCGCCGCACACCGTCTTCACCCTGGAGACCGACCGCAGCCACTGGCAGCTGCGGTCCGAGCACGCCTCCCTGCCGCTGCCCGGCGGCGGCCGCACCACCGGCGGCGGCGTCCTGCACCGCGGGGACACCCGCCTGCCGGACGAACGGGCCCTCCTCTGCGACGGCGCCTCGTACTGGGTGTGGCAGGGCCGCGACCAGCACACCGACGGAGGCTGGCGCGAATACGACCCCGCGAGCGGCGCACTCGGCCGCGCCTCCCTCCCCGCATTCCTCGCCGACCCGCCCGTCGGCCGGCCCGCGGACGCCGAGTCCCCCGGTCACACCGGCTGGCTGCGGCCCGCGCCCACCGTGCCGGGCTCCGTGCTCGGCGCACCCGCCGGCGGTCTGCTCGGCTGGCGCACCACGCGCCGGCCCGGCCACGGCTGGACGGCGACCGACACCGCCGGCCGCACCGTCACCGTCCCCGAAGGCCGCGACATGCCCGTCGCCGCCCTGGCCTTCCCCGGCGACGACCGCCCCCGCGCCCTCTCGCAGCGCTGGCGCGAACTCGACCTCAGCGACCCGGACGGGGTGGTCACCGCCCAGTCGCGCGGCGACCACCGCAGCGCCTCCTACGCCACCGGCAGCGTGGACCTGCCACCACTGACCCACTGGTACGCGCTGCGTCCGCGGGACCCCGAGGGCTCGCACGCCCTGCGCGCCGCCGACCGGGAGGGCGTCGGCGCCCTGCTCAAGGCCGCCGCCGCGGCCGAGAAGGCCGCCGACCTCCCCGGCCTGGTCCGCACCGCGCTGCCCGCGGTCACCGCTCCCGAACTCGTCGGCGGCGTCGTCGAATGGCTGCGCTTCGCCCTCGCCCAGCAGAAGGCCCTCGACGCGATCGCGGCCCGGCTCGACCCCGCCGCCCCGACCGCCGAGGAGGAGGTCCAGGGCCCCACCGACCGGCTCCTCGGTGAGGCGCTGCGCGGCCTCACCGAATCCGGCTACCACCGCTGGGGCGCCGACACCGACGCCGCCCACCGCACCCTGCGCGAGCTCGCGGCCGCCTGCGGGCGGACCGACACCCCCGGGGTGCCCGGCCGGCTGCACTTCGACGTGCCCGCGCTGCCCTACTCCGCCCTCCCGTGGACCGCCCTGCTCGACCGGCCGGCCGCCGTCGCCTACCGCGCCGTCGCCCTCGGGACCACCGAAGAGCAGCGCGCCGCCCTGGTGAGCCTGCTCGGTGCGGTCGACGCCCTCGGCCTCGCCTCGACGCAGACCTCGACGGCCCGCTGGCGCCGCGTCCTGCTCCACCTCGACCCGCCCCACCTGCGCACCGCCGACGGCGCCGACCGCGGCCGCCACCACCGCGGGATACTGCCCCTCGGCGGCGGCGCCGTCCTCGCCACCACCGAGCACCAGCGGGCCGTCCCCGACGGGCACGAGTTCGGCGCCCTGCTCCACGACCCCACCGGAGCCTTCGCCGCCCCCGCGCCCTACACCCTGCGCGCCCAGGCACCGCTGGGCGACCCGGAACGCCGCGCCGACTGGCTGACCGTGTTCCTCGCCGAAGCCGCCGACCGGGGCCCGGCGCCCTTCGCCCCCGCAGCCGCCGAGGAGTTCGCCCGGCTCACCGGAGTCCGCGACACCCTGGCCCGGCTGGTCGTGGCCGGTCTGCCGCACATCGACAGCCACGAGCAGAACTTCCTGCCCCCCGCCCTGCGGACCGCCCTCGGGGTCAAGGCCTCGACCGCCGCACAGGCCCGCGACGAGCTCAAGCAGCTCGACACCGGGGTCCGCGGGGCCGTGGTCGCCGCGCTGCTCCCCGCCGACCCCGCCCGGCTGTGGACCGAAGGCCCCGACGCGGCCGCCGCCGCCGAGGTGTGGAACCGGCACGTGGGGCGCCGTATGCCGGTCCCCGAAGAGCTGCTCTCCGAAGCCACCCGCGCGGTCCGCAGCGGCTGGCCCGTCCACCGCGCGCTGCCCGCCCTCCTCGACCCGGCGGCCTCCCGGGAACTCTCCGTCGACGTCGAGTGGACCGTCCGCGGCGACCACGTCGAGCCGGCGGAACCGGCGAAGGATCCCTTCACCGGGGCCGTCCTGACCGGGGCCGTGTCCCTGGCGGCCTGGCTGGCCCACCGGCTGCCCGCGGGCGACCCCGTGCGCGCCGCCCTGCCGCCCGTGCTGACAGCCGTCCGGCAGCGGCTGGACGCCCCCGGACTGATGCTGACCATCGGGCACTTCACCAGCCTTGCCGACTTCCGGAAGGCCGCGGGCACCCCGACCGAGACCGGCGAGGGCCACGAACGGTACGGCGCGGTCATCATGGCCACCCACGACGACCGGCCCCGCCCGGCGGTGCGCCCCAGCCTCCTCGACTCCACCGGATCCGACCCCTACCTCCGGGTGCTGCGCGGCGACGACCAGCAGCCCTCCGGGGCGGAGGCCGCCCTGCGGCTCGTACGCGACCCGCGGTTCGCCGCCCTGCTGGCCGACCCGGGAGCCCCCGCGGCGGGTTCGGTCGCCCAGGACGGCACCTGGTGGCCGCAGGACCCGACCCGCTCGGTGCCGGAACTCGTGACGCAGGCCGCCGAGGCGTACGGACTCGGCGCCGACGCAGCCGCCCTGTACCTCGCCCTGCTCGCCATGCCCGACCCCACCGACCGCAACACGGCCCGCTGGACCGGCTGGAAGCCCGCCCGGCTGAAGGCCGCCCGCGCCGAACTGGCCGCCACCGACCTGGTCGTGACGGCCGGCCGCAGCCGGGCGGGACGCACCCTGTTCCTGCCGGGCGGCTGGGTCGACAAGGCCGCGCCCGTGCTGCCCCTGGAGCAGTGGAAACTCGCCCTGTACGGCCCCGCCCTGCCCGGGCCGCTGGTGCCCGCCGAACCGGCCGCGGACCTCTACCGCCGGGCCTGGCAGCGGGTCCGCGAGGGGGACGTGCCCCGCTTCGAGGAGCTCAAGGTCAAGCGCACCCGGGCCCGCCGGCGCTGACCGGGCCGGCCGGCCCGCCGCCCCCCGGCCGGCCCGCCGCCCCCCGGCCGGCCCGCCGCTCCCCGGCCGGGGCGGCGCACCACCCGGTGCGCCGCCCCGCCCGGCCCCCCTCCGCTTCCGTGTACCGCACCACCCCGACCGCAAGGACTGCGCATGACCGTCACCGAACAGCCTGCCGCCCCCCAACAGGTCCTCCCCGCCGAGCAGCGGTACGCCGCCGAACTGGCCTTCCTCGCAGCCCAGGACCCCGGGCCCCGGCCCCCCGGCTGGGCCCTCACCCCCCGCGCCGCCGTCACCTTCGTCTGCGGCAGCGACGGAGCCGGCCTCACGCTGCCGGACGGCCGCCGCGCCGGACTGCCCGCCGGCATGGTCATCGCCCCCAAGTTCGTCGGCGAACGCGCCCTGGTGGAACGCTGCGTGGTCACCCTCGCCGGGGAACGCGGCCTGCTGCTCACCGGCGAACCGGGCACCGCCAAATCGATGCTCTCCGAACTCCTGGCCGCCGCGGTCAGCGGCACCAGCGCCCTCACCGTGCAGGGCACCGCCGGCACCACGGAGGACGCCTTCCGCTACGGCTGGAACTACGCGCTGCTCCTCGCGCAGGGCCCCACCTCCCAGGCCCTCGTCGACTCCCCGGTGCTGGCCGCCATGCGCACCGGCCGGGTGGTCCGCGTCGAGGAGATCACCCGCTGCCTGCCCGAGGTGCAGGACGCGCTCGTGTCGATCCTGTCCGACCGGCGCCTCAGCGTGCCCGAACTGACCGCCACCGAGGACGCCCTGGTCAGCGCGGCCCCCGGCTTCACGGTCATCGCCACCGCCAACCTGCGCGACCGGGGCGTCTCGGAGATGTCCGCCGCCCTCAAGCGGCGCTTCAACTTCGAGACCGTCGCCCCGATCGCCGACGCCGACGCCGAAGCCGCCCTGATCCGCCGGCAGGCCGTCGCAGCCGTCCAGCGCGCCGGCGCCGCCTTCGGCGTGGACGACGCGGTGCTGGACGCGCTCGTCACGGTCTTCCGCGACCTGCGCTCGGGACGCTCCGCCGAGGGCTGGGATGTGGAACGCCCCGGCACCGTCATGTCCACCGCCGAAGCCGTCCAGGTGGCGGCCTCCCTGGGGGTGGCCGCCGCATACCTGCCCGGCGGGGACCTACTGGACCTGCTGCCGGGGCACCTGCTGGGCGTCGTCCGCAAGGACGACCCCGCCGACCACGGCCGGCTGCTCGGCTACTGGGACGGCCCGGTCCGCCGCCGCGCCGAGGACGGCTCAGCCATGTGGCGCCGCCTCTGGGACCTGCGCGGGAGCCTGCGTTGACCTCCCCGCCCACCGCCGCCGGACCGGACCCGCGCACCGCCGTGGACGCCCTCGCCGCCGCGCGCACGCCCTACCTGCTGGGGGTGCGGCACCACAGCCCCGCCCTCGCCGCGGTCGTACCGGACCTGTTGGACGCCTCGGGCGCCGAGGTCGTCTGCGTCGAGCTGCCCGCCGACTTCCAGCCCTGGCTGGAGCACCTGGCCGATCCGGAGACGGTGGCCCCGGTCGCCCTCGCGGGCACCGGTGAGGGCGGCCGGACCGCCTTCTACCCGTTCGCCGACTTCTCCCCGGAACTGGCCGCGATCCGCTGGGCCCGCCGCACCGGCGCAGCCGTCGTCTGCTGCGACCTGCCGCTCGGGTCACCCGACTGGATCCCGCAGCCGGACGGGCCCGCACCGGCGCCGACCGGCGGTGCGGCCCGGGTGCGCTCCTACGCGGACGGGCTGGCCGCGGCCGGCAGCGGCCGCGGCGGGGACGACCTGTGGGACCGCGCCGTGGAGGTCCTCGCCCCGGGCTGTTCCGCGGAAGCGGTGCGCCGCGCCGCACTCGGCGTCGGCTGGGCGCTGCGCGAGGACGCCCCCGTCCCCGGTGTGGACCTGGCCCGCGAGGCCCGGATGCGCGAGGTGATCGCCGCGGAGGCCGCCGCGGGCCGCCGGGTGGCCGCCGTGATCGGCGCCTTCCACGCCCCGGCCCTCCTGCCCCCGCAGACCCCACCTGCCGGTGGGACCGGCTCCGCTGCCGGTGGGACCGGCCCCGTTTCCGGTGGGACCGGCCCCGCTTCCCGTGGGACCGGCCCCGCGGCCGCTCCGACGCCCCGGGACGCGGCGGCGGGCCGGCGGCCCGGGGGCGTGCAGGAGCCGGTGACCTCCCTCGTCCCGTACTCCTACGACCTCCTCGACTCCCGGTCCGGCTACCCGGCCGGGATCCGCGACCCCCTCTGGCAGCAGGCCGTGCTGCGGGCCGGCGGCGACCCGGCACGGATCCGCGAGGCCGCCTCCACCGCCGTCACCGGCCTCTGCCGGGAGCTGCGGCGCGCCGGCCACACCGCAGGCACCGGCGAAGCCGCCGAGACCCTCCGGCTGGCCTGCGACCTCGCCGTCCTGCGCGGACTCCCCGCACCCGGCCGCGGCGAAATCCTGGAAGCCGTCACCACCGTCCTCGGCCAGGGCGAACCCCTGGGCCGGGGCAGGGCACTGGCCCGGGCCCTGGAGGCCGTGCTCGTCGGCACCGCCCGCGGCCGGATCACCCCGCACGCACCCCGCTCCGGACTCGGCCCCGGCGTCGAGGCGGAGCTCGCCGCGCTCGGGCTGCCGTGCCCCGGGGACCCCGCGCCCCGCGAGGTCCGGCTCGACCCGCTCCGCTCCCCGCTCGACGGGCGCCGCGAGGTCCTCCTGCAACGGCTCCTCGTCTGCGGAGCCGCCTACGGCGAGCCCCGGGCCGTCGCCGCCACCGGCGACGGCACGGCCCTGGGCACCGCATGGCGACTGTCCTGGACCCCTTCGGTCCCCGCCCGCCTGGACCTCGCCGGGGTCCGCGGCGTCACCGCCGCCCAGGCCGCCGCCGGAACCCTGCGCGAGACCGCGCGCCGCGCCGCCGCCGACGGCGGACCGACTCCGGCCGGGATCCTGGCCGGGCTGGCCGCGGCCGCCCGCTGCGATCTGCCCGAACTGGTCGACGTACGCCTCCACGAGGCGGCCGCCGTCCTGCCGCAGACCGCGACCCTGCCCGAACTCCTCGACGCCCTCGACCTCCTGGAGGCGCTGCGCCGCGGCCACCTCCCCGGCACCTGCGCCGGATCACGGGCCACCGCCGGAGCACTCACCGCCGACCTGCTCGAAGCCGCCGTCCGCGCCCTGCCGGGCCTGGCCGGCAGCGAGGACCCCGCCGACGCGGCCGCCCTCGTGGCGCTCGCCGACCGGGCCGCAGCCCACCACCTCGGCGTGCGCCTCGACGCCGCCCTCACCACCCTCGCCGCCACCGCGTCCACCCTCATCCAGGGCGCCGCACTGGCCGTACGGGTCCTGCTCGACCTCGATCCGGCCGCCGCACTCGGCGACCGGGCCGCCGGCTGGGTCGACGCGGCGGCCGGCCCCGACAGCAGGCGGGCACTGACCCGCCGCCTCGGCGGGCTCCTGGGCGCCGCCGGGCCGCTCCTGCACTCCTCCCCGGCCGCCCTCACCCCGCTCCTCGACCGCGTGGAGCACCTCGCGGACCAGGAGTTCCTGGACCGGCTCCCGGCCCTGCGCGGCGGCTTCGACGTCCTCGCCCCGGCCGCCCGCGACCGGCTCCTGGACACGGTGGCCCAACGCCTCGGCGACCGACCCGACCTCAGCCTCGACGCGCCGCCGGCCCTGCTCGCCCTGTGGGCCGCCGCCGACGCGGCCGGACTGGCCGCACTGAAGGCCCTGCCCCTGCCCGGCCGGGCAGGCCCGCCCGCACCGGCCGCGGCCGCCGCCGCAAACCCGCAGGCACCGGCCACCGCTGCCCGCCCTGCCGACGAGGCCGCGCGGATCGCGCCCGCCGACCGCTGGCGGCTGCTCCTCGGCCGCGAACGCGACCGCCTCCCGGCCGGCGCGCGCCGCTACGCGCACGCCCTGGACGAGCTGTACGGGGCCGGGCGCGGCGAGGGCGCGGCCGACCTCGACGCCGGCGGAACCGGCCGAGGCGGCGGCCAGGGCGCCGCCTTCCCCACGGCCCGGGAATGGGCCGAGGAACTGGAGTCCCTGTTCGGCGCGGACGTCCGCGAGGAGGTCCTCGCCGGAGCGGTCGAAGCGGGGCGCACCGACGTACTGGCACAGCTCGACCCTGCCTCCGTACGCCCCTCCGTGGAACTGCTGACCTCCGTGCTCTCGCTCGCCGGCGGCCTGCCCGAGGCCCGACTGGCCCGGCTGCGACCGCTGGTCAAGCGCCTGGTCGACGAACTCGCCAAGGAACTCGCCACCCGCCTGCGCCCGTCCCTGTCGGGCCTGACGACCCCGCGCCCCACCCGCCGGCCCGGCGGCCGGCTCGACCTGGCCCGCACCCTGCGTGCCAACCTCGCCCGCACGCGGCGGCGCGCGGACGGCAGCGTGGTCGTCGTCCCGGAGCGGCCGGTCTTCAGCACCCGGGCGGGCCGCGAGGCCGACTGGCGGCTGATCCTCGTCGTCGACGTCTCCGGCTCGATGGAGGCCTCCGTCATCTGGTCGGCCCTCACCGCGGCCGTACTGGGCGGCGTACCGACCCTGTCCACCCACTTCCTCGCCTTCTCCACCCAGGTGGTGGACCTCACCGACCGGGTCGAGGACCCTCTGTCGCTGCTGCTCGAAGTCCGGGTGGGCGGCGGCACGCACATCGCCGCCGGGCTCGCCCACGCCCGCTCCCTGATCACCGTGCCCAGCCGCACCCTCGTCGTGGTCGTCAGCGACTTCGAGGAGGGCGCCCCGGTCGGCGGGCTACTCGGCGAGGTGCGGGCCCTCGCCGCCTCCGGCGCCCACCTGCTGGGCTGCGCCGCGCTCGACGACGCGGGCACCCCCCGCTACTCGGTCGCCGTGGCCCGGCAACTCGTCGCGGCGGGCATGCCGGTCGCCGCCCTCAGCCCTCTCGCCCTCGCCCGCTGGGTGGGCGAACGCCTCCGTGGAGAACCCCGTTGAGCCAGCTCCCCGGCGGCCCCGCCGCCCTGCCGCCCGTCGCCCCCGAGGTGCTCGCCGAAGCCGTCGGGGTACTCACGGCCCGGCTGCGCAAGAAGCTGGACGCCGCCATCGCGGCCTGCGCAGCCGACGCCGCCGCCGGAGCGGACGGCAGCACCACCGTCCGCTTCGGCGAAGACACCCTCGTCACGCTGCGGCCCGGCCCGTCCGGCGCGGTGACCGCGGCCGGACAGGCGGTGTGCAGCTGCCTGCTGGCGCCCCGATGCCTGCACCGGGCGGCCGTGCTCGGGGCCGCCCCCCTCGCCGACCCCCCGCCGGCGCCGGAGGCACAGGCCCCGTCGACGACCCAGCCCGCCCAGCCCGGCCCGCTTGCACAGCCCGCACAGCCCGGCCGGCCCGGACGATCCGTACCGCCTCAGGGACCCGGACAGCCCGGCCGGCCCGCCGAGGCCGGGGAACCGGCGGCGCACACCCTCACCGACGGGCAGCTGCAGGCGGCGGCCGCGCTCTGGCGGGCCGCCGCCGAGGCACTCGCCGCGGGCGTCACGGCCGGCGGAGCCGTCGTCCAGACCGAGGTGCTGCGCGCCGCGCACACGGCCCGCCTCGCCGGGCTGCCGCGCGCCGAGGCCGCCGCCCTCCGGGTCGTACGGGGCCTGCGCGCCGCCCGCGCACTCCAGGCGGCCCAGGGCCTGCCCGACCTCACCGAAGCCTTCCGGGTCCTCCTGCACACCGCCGGCCTGCTGGCCTCGGGAGCCGCCGGCCCGGCGCTCACCGGCACGGCACGCCGCACCTACGCCCCGGGCGGCAGCCTGCGGGTACACGGCCTGTGCCGGGAGCCGGTCCTGTCCGCCACGGGGTACGGGGGAGTGGTCACCCACCTGATCGCCCCGGACGGCGCCCGCCACTCGGTCGCCGACGTACGCCCCGGGGGCCTGGCCCGGGCCCGCGGAGCGGGCGGCGCCTCCGTGGCCCTCGGCGGGGCGGTCCTCGACCACGCCGGCCTCGCCCGCGGCGGCCTGCGCATCGCGGGCGCCACGGTCTCCCCGGAGGGCCGGCTCGGCGCCGGACGCGGGGTCAAGGCGACCCCGCTGCCCGGGATCGACTGGACCGAGGAGCCCGCCGCAGCCCTGTTCGCCCGGCCGCCCGCCGAGGCCGTCGCCGCTCGGCTGGCCGACGAGGAAGAGCCCGAACCGGCGCTGCTCGGTTGCGACGTCACCGTCATCGGCGCCTCGGGCGACCACCTCCTGGTCCGCGAGGACCGCCCGGGGGCGCCCGTGCTGCGCCTGCGCCCCGCGCACCCCCATCCGGAGCTGCCGCACGCGGCCAATCTGCGCCGCCTCGGCGGGTACCCGGGTCTGCACCTGCGCGTCCTGGGCCGCCCCGACCTGGACCGGGCGGCGACGCTCCGCCCCCTCGCCGTCGGGCCGGTCCCCGGCGCCGCGTACACCCTGCGGCTGCCGGAAGCGTGGCTGGGCCGCGCGGACCTCGGCTACGACCGCCTCCAGGGCAGCCACTTCCCGCCCGCCGCAGCAGCCCCGCCGGACGCGGACCCCGCGGCCGCGGCTCCGGACCCACTGGCCGACTCCCCGCTGTGGCAGGTCCGCCGTCTCCTGGAGGCGGGCGTCGCCGGAGGCCGGCGGGCCGTTGCCGAAGCCGCCCGGGACAGCGCCCCGCGAGCTGCGTACGGGTCCCTGCGCCGGGCCGGGCTCACCGCGGCGGCGGATCTGGCCGAGGCCCTCGCCGCCGAAGCCGACCGCCGCCCGCGCGACGCCTTCGGCCGCCTCGCCGATCCCGCCCCGGACGGTTACGCCTGGGCCTGGCTGGCCGCGGCCACCCACCTCAGGGCGGCGGAGCGCTCCCTGGTCGCCGCCTCCTGGGAGCCGCCCCCGCGGTAGCCCCCGCCGCCGGACGCCGGGGCCCTGCCGGCCGGGGTGGCCCGGGCAGGACCCGTACGGTGCGGACCGGCCGGCGAGGCGGACGGGCGGGTCCCGCCTTCGGCCGCGTTGTCCAGGGAGGTCGGCTCGGTGGCTGCGTTGCCCGACAGGGACCTGTCGGCCGCCGTTCAGCCGCCGGCCGTCGGCAGGGACAGGCCCCTGTAGACCTGGTTGAGGACGCCGGGCAGGAGGGCTTGGGCCGTCGTCCTGCCGTCCGGTGACAGGGTGAGGTTCGTCCAGATGACGAGGGTGACGTCGTTCTCCGGGTCGTGGCCGATGAAGGAGTTGTAGCCGGGCAGTTCACCGCCGTGGTAGTACATCGCGGCCCCCGGGCCGAAGCGCTGGTAGGCGATGCCGTGGCCGTACTTCTGCCCGTCCGGCCGGTCCGGGTCCTCGGCCTGCGGGCTGCTCCGCCACTGCCGTTGGGCCGCCGGCCCGAGGACCTTGCCCGTCACCAGGGCGCGGATCCATCCGGCCAGGTCGTCCGCGGTGGAGACGGCGGCTCCCGCGGCGCCCGCGTACGAGGGGTTCTGGTGGGTGTAGTCCACCGGCTTCAGCTTCCCCGAGCGGGCGGCCGCGCTGAGCTCGGGCGGATACGGCTGGTCGACCAGGGCGTAGGCCGAACCGCCGTACATGTAGCCGTGGGAGTACGGGTCCGTCAACGACACGTCGTCGGGGGCCGGCAGCGAGGTCCCCCCGAGGCCGAGCGGGGCGAACAGCCGGTCCTGGAACTGCCGGGCGAGCGGCCGCCCGCCCGCCTTCTCGGCGACCAGGCCCAGCAGCACGTAGTTGGTGTTGCTGTACTCGTAGGACGTGCCGGGTGCGAAGTTCGGCAGGTGGCGGAAGGCGATGTCCAGCATCTCCCGCGGCGTACGGACCTTGCCCGGGTCGGCGTCCATCGACGCCGAGAGCTCCGGTGCATTGGTGTAGTTGTACAACCCGCTGCGCATCGTCAGCAGTTGGGCGAGTGTGATGCGGTCCCCGCCGGGGACCCCCTCGACGTGGCGGGACACCGGGTCGTCGAGTGCGAGCTTGCCGTCCTGCGCCAGCAGCGCGATGAGCGCCCCCGTCATCGTCTTGGTGTTGGAGGCGATCCGGACGTGGTCGGCGGTGCTCGGCGGCCGGGTTCCGTCGAATGCGGTGGCGCCGACGGTGGCGCGGAACGTCCCCTGCGGCGTGCGGAGCAGGACCACCGCTCCGGGCACCATGAGCTTCGCCGCCGCCTTTGCCACGGAGGAACGGAAGGCGACCGGGTCGATGGTCTTCAGCGCCGACGGGCCGGGCGTGGGGGCTGCGGCGCTCGCCGCCGGTCCGGCCGGGCCGGCCGGGTCGGCCGAGGCCGCGAAGCCCGGCCCGGAGGCCAGCACGCAGACCGCCGCGAGCGCGGCGGTGCACGGGGCGATACGGACGGTACGGGAGGCGGCCCGCCGCCCTCGGAGGTGGCTCATGACGGCATCACCGCCCTTGCGCTCGGGCTTTTCGGTGGCGGGCCGGTTCAAGGAAGCCGATGAAAGCAGAATGTCAGCTTATCAGCCGGTGTGTCCTTCATCCTGTCCGCGTGATCCGGCGGAACCCCCTCCCGGTGCGCCGCCGGTCAGGGTCCGCAGCGCCCTGACCAGGCGCGCCTGCCGGGCCTGCGGGGTGAGTGCCTGCAAGAGGGGCAGCGCCAGCTGGTAGCGCCCCGTCCGGTCGAGGGCCGCGAAAGCCCGACCGGCCACGGGGTCCGCTTCCAGCGCCGCCGCCAGGTCGGGCGGAACCGACGCCGTCTTCTGCGAGGCGTACGCGGCCGCCCAGCGCCCGTCGGCCTGGGCGCGCCGCACCTCCTCCAGCCCCGCCTCGCGCATCCGCCCCGCGGCGGTCAGCGCGGCCACCTTCGCCACGTTCACCTGCGACCACAGGCTCCGAGGCCGGCGGGGCACGTACTTCTGCAGGTAGTAGCGCTCGTCGAGGGCGCGGCGCTGCCCCGAGATCCACCCGTGGCACAGCCCCACGTCGACGAGTTCGTCATCGGTGACCGTGGGGATGCCGGACTTCTTCCTGGCCACCTTGACCCACACGCCGTCCCGGCGCGTGTGGTGCACGGCCAGCCACGCCTCGAACGCCGCGGCGTCCGCGAAGGCGATGACCGCCACCCCGTCGATCTCGTCCATGCCCCCAGGGTAGGCCCGCAACCGCCCCCGGTGACGGACAGTTATCCTGATCGCTCGATCGACCTGAACGGGCGCCGGAACGGACGACTGTCCGGTGTCCGGCAAGAGAGGGAGCCACGATGGACGTGCAGCACTTCGAGCGGATCACCGCGTTCATCGAAGCGCGGCTCACCCCGCTGTTCGAGGCGGAGTCCGGCAGCGAGTCCGGCTTCGCCATGGACGACACTTCCCGCGCCTTGCGGGCCCTGCGCAACGCCGTCCTGGAGGCCTCCGCGGTCAAGGGGCTCATCGCCCAGCGGCAGACCGCCGAACCGGCGGTGCGCCGCGTCATCGACCAGTCCGTCGAACACCACTGGGACGTGCTGCGCGGCATCGCGCGCCAGTGGGAGGACCACGGCGACTTCCAGCGGGAGTTCAAGCGGCATGCCTGGGAGCTGGACGAGGCGCCGGCCGCCGCAGGCAGCTGACCCCCTCCGCAGTCACCGGGCCGAGGCGGGACCCGGCCACCGGGCGTCCCACCACCCGCAATGGTGTTCCGTGCCCGCGTCGACCGTACGGATCCCGCCCGGCCCCGGAGCGAGGGACAGCACCCGGTCGGGCGGGTCCCCCAGGCGCGGCCAGCCGGGGGCGCCCGGTGCCCGCGGGACGCCGTCACGGGCGAACGAGGTCCAGTAGCCGGTCATCCGGTCGGCCAGCTCCCGCTGCGGCCCGGTCAGCGGCGCCAGCGTGAACAGCGAGGGCAGTTCGGAGCCGTGCGCCGCGCCCAGGGGAAGGTCCGGCGGCTCGGGCAGCCCGAGGAAGTCGGGCGCTCCCCTGTCGCTGAAGCGGTAGCCGTACACCGGTACGCGCCGGGCCAGCGCGCGGCCGTCCCGCAGCGCGGGGCAGATGAACGAGGCGTCGGACAGCACGGCGGCGAAGGCGGCCGCCGGCGTCGGGTGGGCCGACACGGGGTAGCGGGCGGCCACTTCACGGGCGGTGCCGACGCCGAAGGACCGTTCGAGCCGGGCCCGGTAGGCGGCCGCGTCACCGATCGGGTGGGCGGCGAGGGTCTGCCCGAGGAAGGCGCGCATCTCGTCCCGGGTGACGCCCTGCACCACCGGCACCCGGTGGAAGCGCCCTTCGGCCAGGGCGCGCCGCGGCTCGACCGGCAGTTGCCCATTGCCGTACGAGACCCGCGAGAAGGTGTTCATCAGCTCCGGGGTGGCCAGGGTCCGGGCGTCCAGCGCGCGCAGGCACTCCAGTACGCCCGCCGCCCGGGCGCAGCCGAGCCGGGCCGCCGCCCGGACCCCGTCGGCGACCGTGCGCCGCTCCGCCACGAAGGGCTCGTAGGCGCCGAGCGGCGGCAGCCAGGAGTGCGGCGGCATGGTGAGGGAGCACGGCCCGCTCTGGACCACGGCCCGGTGGAAGAGCCCCGCGGAGGCGGGCGACGTCAGATGGGCGCAGACGCTGAGGCCGCCCGCGGATTCGCCGAACACGGTGACGCGGCCGGGGTCCGCGCCGAAGGCCGCCGCGTTGGCCCGGACCCAGCGCAGCGCCGCCTGCTGGTCGGCGAGGGCGAAGCCGGGGGCCCCGCCGAGCTCCGGATGCGCGAACAGGCCGAAGACTCCCAGCCGGTAGTTGACGGTGACGACCACGACGTCGCCCCGGGCGGCCAGGGCGCCGGCCGGGTACAGGGCGCCGGAGCCGTTCATGAACCCGCCGCCGTGGAACCAGACCATGACGGGCCGCGGACGGCCCGGGGCGGCCGCCCGCGCCGGAACGGTGACGTCCAGCCGCAGGCAGTCCTCCGAGCCCGACGGCCCGCCCGGGCCCAGCGCCGGCAACTGCACGCAGTGCGGCCCCGGAGCCCCCGCATCGCGCACCCCCGGCCAGCGGGGCGCGGGCCGGGGGAGGCGCCAGCGCAGCGCGCCGGTCGGAGGAGCGGCGAACGGGATCCCCTGGAAGGTGCGATGGGTCCCGTGCGTCCGTCCGCGCACCGCCCCGCGATCGGTGACCACGACCGGCCGCTCCGGGTCCCCCGTCCCGGCGGCGGCCGGCGCCGCGCCGCCGGCCGGCAGCAGCAGTACGGCGGTGAGCAGCAACGACAGGGCGGTGGACGGTTTGAGGGCGGAGGCCGGCGGCGCGGCGGGACGAGGTCGTTCGGCACGCAGACTGCTCACGGCTGACCCCCCTTTCCTGTGCGGGAAGGCACCCCGTTTGCCCGCCCGAATGGCGCAGTGACCGGAATTGGCCCTCAATGTAACAAAGCGTGCGCTTCCCATGACGCACGATGACCGGCGCGCGATGTGTAGACCCGCGTGTCGGCGAACGGAGCTTTCGATGAATGACCCCACACCCCTCACGGCAGCGGAACACGAAGACCGTCAGGGACCCCCCGACACCCTTGCATCCGACGGGCCGGGCACCGAGCCCGCCCATACTCTCCTGCGGACGGCGGCGACCTGCCGTCCGCTCGAGGAGGTCACCGCACTGGTCAGCCTCCTCAAGGAATCCGGCCAACTCCCCAACCCCGGACTCGAAGCGCTCCGGACCGCGGCCGTGACCCGGCCCGTCCACGAGGTGCAGCGCATGGTCGCCCTGCTCGCAGAGCCCCCGCACGAAGTGGACGAGGCGGACGCCACGCTGCGCGCCGCCGCCGTCGGCCGGCCCATCGCGGATGTGGCTTTGCTGGTCAGCCACTTCAGCGCCGGTGAGCCGGCCGGGCCCGACGCGTCGCCGACCGCCGAGGCGGTCGCCCAGGGCGCGCCGCCGTCCGCCGGGCCCGGGGCCGAGCCCTACCCGGCGGCGCCCGGAGCACCGCACCGGGAGCTGTACGCGCCCGCCCCGCCCGCCCGCCCGCAGCACGCCGCGGCCCCCGGCCGCGCAGCCCCCGCCGCCACCGGCCCGGTCACAGGCGCCGCCCGTGGCCCCTCGGCCGGCTCGCAGGCCCTGCGGCACGTGCTGCGCTGGCCCGTGGCCCTCGCCCTGCTCGTCAGCGGCGCCCTGCACCTGCCGCAGGACCTGACGGTCCCGCCGGCCACGGACGCCGTGGGGCTCCTGCCCCTCCTGGCGACCGTGCTGTGCCTGGGCCTCGGCGCGCTGCTGGCCCTGTGGGACACCACCGCGGTCTGGCGGGCCGCCGCCGCCACGGCCGTCGGCGTCGTCGCCCTGCACGTGTGGGGCGGCGCAGCGCACGTCGACCCGCTGGGCGGGGCCGTCGGCGCATCCGTGGCCTGGGCCGGGGTCGTCGCCGTGATGTGCGCGGCGGGCGGCGCGGTCCTCGCGGGCATGGCCCTGCGCACCGGGGCCCGCCCCCGCCAGGGCGAGGCTGCCTGACCCGCAGCCGGCTGACGGACCGGTACGGCACCCCGCGCCCGGCGCGGGGTGCCGTTGCCGCAGGTCCGCCCGGTCAGGCGAGCAGGTTGACCGCCCGGGTGAACACCCGGGGGAGCCGCGCCGCCAGCGGGACGATCCGCCGGGCGAGCGCGGGCCGGTGGCGGGCCCACAGCAGGGAGGAGGTGAGCGCGCGGTAACTGCGCGACAACTCCCGCCAGGCTCCCTCGTACGCGTGCGGCCGGCCCTCCCGGACGCAGCGCACCAGCTCACCCGCTGCCGTCACCGCCAAGGTCAGCCCCTCGCCGGTGAGTGCGTCGACGTATCCGGCCGCGTCGCCCACGAACAGCACCCGCCCGGCCACCCGGACCCGGGCCTGCTGGCGCAGCGGCCCGGCGCCGCGCACCGGGGTGCCCGCGCCCGCCGGCAGCCGCGCCGACAGCAGGGGGAACTGCGCCAGCTGTACGTCGAAGGGCGCCTGCCGGGTCGTCAGGACGGCCACGCCGACCAGGTCGGGCGCCAGCGGGGTCACGTACGCCTCGCACCCCGCCGACCAGTGCACTTCGACGAGACCGGACCAGGGGGGCGTCGCGTAGTGCCGGCGCAGGCCGTACCGGGCGGGGCGGCCCGGCGCGGGCGGCACCGCCAGGCCGAGGCCCCGCCTGATGGGGGAGTGCAGCCCGTCCGCCGCCACCAGGTACCGGGCACAGAACCCGGCCGCACGCACCCCGTCCTCGTCCTGGCGGACCTCACCGACCCGCCCCTCGACGACCCGTACGCCGAGCTGCGCGGCCCGGGCGGCCAGCGCGGCCTGCAGGACGGTCCGCCGGACGCCGAGACCGGGGCCCTCGTGGAACAGGCCCTGCGCGTGCAGCCCGCTCACCGCGTCCACGTACCGGATGCCCTCGAAGGGCTGCCCGGCGAGCGGCACCGAAAGCTCCCGCAGCCGGCGGACGGCGCCCGGCATGAGCCCCTCCCCGCAGGCCTTGTCGATGGGGCCGGGCCGGGGTTCCACCACCACGGCCTCCAACCCGCCGAGCGCCGCGTGGATGGCCGTGGCCAGCCCGGCCGGCCCACCCCCCGCGACCAGCAGGTCGATCACCGGACGGCGCCCGCCCCGGGCACCGGGGCCGGCGCCGGCAGCCGTCCGGTCTCCGTGAGAGCGGCCTCCTCGCAGCGGATCCGCACCCGCAGAAGCGCCAGGTTGAGCGCGGTGAACCCGAACGCCGTCAGCCACGCCGAGTGCACCAGCGGCAGCGCGGCCCCTTCCACCACGACCGCCGCGTAGTTCGGGTGGCGCAGCAGCCGGTACGGTCCCCCCACCACCAGCGGGAGCCCGGGGACCACCAGCACCCGGGTGTTCCAGTGCGGGCCCAGCGTGGCGATGCACCACCAGCGCAGGACCTGCGCGGCCAGTGCCAGGGCCAGGGCGGGCAGGCCCACCGGGGGCAGGAACGGCCGGTCCAGCAGCCAGGGTTCCGCCACGCAGCCCGCCAGCAGTGCGGTGTGCAGGGCGACCATGGCCGGATAGTGGCCGCCGCCGTACTCGCGGCCGCCGCGTGCCAGGCTCCACGCGGTGTGGCGGCGCGCGACGACGAGTTCGACGAGCCGTTCGGCGGCGACCAGTCCGACGAGGAGCAGGTACCAGGCCATCGAGGGGGGCACGGTCAGAGAGGGCATCGGCATGTGATCACCAGTCACCGGTCACCAGCGGAGCAGGACGAGTTCGGAGGCGAAGCCCGGACCGAAGCCGAGCATCAGCCCGACCGTTCCGGACGGTGGCCCCGCCGCCTGGACACCGCTCAGGATGTGCAGGACCGAGGCCGAGGACAGGTTGCCCGCCTCCGCCAGCGACCGCCGGCTCGCGGCGAGGGCCGTCCCGGGCAACGACAGCGAGTCCTCCAGTACGTCCAGGATCCGCGGGCCGCCGGGGTGGCAGATCCAGGCGTCCACGTCTGCGGGCTTCAGGTCGTGTACGGCGAGGAAGGACTCGACCTCCTCCACCACGTGCAGCCGGACCAGGTCCGGGAGTTCACGGCCGAGCACCATGCGGAAACCCCAGTGCCCGATGTCCCAGCCGAGCAGGTGCCCGGTCCCCGGGTAGAGGCGGCTGCGGGAGGCCACCACCGTCGGCCCGGCGCCCGCCGCGTACAGCGGATGGTCGGGGCCCACCGCCAGCAGGGCGCCCGCCCCGTCGCCGAACAGGGCCCCGGCCACCAGGTTCGCCGGGGAGGTGTCCGTGGGCTGCAGGGTCAGCGAGCAGAGTTCGGTGGACAGCAGCAGCGCCGCGTCGCCGGGGCGGCCCGTCAGCTGGTCGTGGAGGATGCCCAGTCCGGCGGCGCCCGCCGCGCAGCCGAGGCCGAACAGCGGGATGCGCCGGATGTCGGGCCGCAGCCCCGCCCGGTCGGCGAGGCGGGCCTCCACCGAGGGGGTCGCCAGGCCGGTCACCGTGGTCGACAGCACCAGGTCGAGGTCCCGCCCGGTCAGCCCCGCGCTGTCGAGGGCGCCGTGCAGGGCGCGTTCCCCCAGTTCCAGGGCTGCCGTCAGGAACAGGGCGTTCGTCGTGCCGAAGTCGTTGCCCGGCCCGTAGCGGTCCAGCGGCAGCGCCAGGTGCCGGGTCTCCACCTGCACCGACGCGTGGATCCGGTGCAGGAGGGACGGGTCGGAGCCGGGCGGCAGGAAACGGGCGAGCGCCGCCGTGATCGCGGACTGCGGATGGCGATGGGGCGGGAACACGCTGCTCACTGCCAGGACACGTGTCATGGCTTCAACATAGGGAAGAACTGACACTTCGTGAGGAATGCGGTGAACCGGGCGCGGCGCCGCATAGCGTGGCCGGGTGTCCGTGAGAACCGGCGAGTCCGACCCGCAGACCGGGCCCGACCCAGCCCCCGCAAGCCCCATGCCCGCAAGCCCGGCCCCCGCAAGCCCGGCCGCCGCAAGCCCGGCCGCCGCGAGCCCGGCCGCCGCGAGCCCGGCCCCCGTGAGCCCGGCCGCCGCGAGCCCAGCCCCTGTGAGCCCAGCCCCTGTGAGCCCCGTGCCCGCGGGCCCCGTTTCCCCCCGTCCCGGGTCCGTCGTTCCCGCGCCGGTCGTGCCCCGCCGCCGGACGGCGGCGGGGCTGCCGGCGGCCTGTCATCCGCTGCCTGCCGCCGCCGTCACCCTCTTCGCCGCCGCGCTCGCGGCCGCGGCCGGCCGCGGTCCGCTCGGGTCCGCCGTCACCGCCGCGGCGGTGGCTGCCGGACAGCTCTCGGTGGGCTGGTGCAACGACCGCGCCGACCTGCGCCGCGACCTGGCCACGGGCCGCCGCGACAAACCCCTGGTGGCCGGGACGGCCACCCCCGCGGCCGTGACCCGCGCCGCGGCCCTGGCCCTGCTGCTGTGCGTCCCCCTGTCGCTGGCCGCCGGACCGCTCGCGGGCGCCGTGCACCTCGTCGGCGTGGCGGCCGCCTGGGCCTACAACCTCCGCCTGAAGGCCACGGCCGTCTCCTGGCTGCCGTACGCGGTCGCCTTCGGCCTGCTCCCGGCCTTCGTCACACTGGGCCTGCCCGGTGCGCCCTGGCCCCCGGGGTGGCTGACCGCCGCCGCGGCCCTGCTGGGCGCGGGTGCGCACTTCGCCAACGTCCTGCCCGACATCGAGGACGACCGGGCGACGGGCGTGCTGGGGCTGCCGCAGCGGCTCGGCGCCCGCTGGTCCGCGGCCTTCGCCGGAACCCTCGTCCTCGGTTCGACCGCCGCCCTGGTCCTCGGGCCGCCGGGGCGGGCGACCGCGTACGGCTGGGGACTGCTGGGTGCCACGGCCGTGGCGCTGCTCCTGACGTGCCGCCGGCCGGGCCGTCTGCCGTTCCGCGCCGTGCTCGCCGTGGCGGCGGCGGACGTGCTCCTGCTGCTGCTGCGCCTCGGGGCCCTGGAGACGCCGCCCCTCCCGGCCTGACCGGGACCGGGGAGGGGCGCACAAGGCCACCCCGGAGGGCCGCTGCGGGGAGCGGCGCCGACGGACAGGCCGCGGCCCTGCCCGCGGCCATCCCCGCCGGCGACGGCGGGCGGACCCCCGTCACCCCTGGGGCCGCGGGTGGGGCCGGGGCGGTTCAGGCCGTGCGGGTGCGGGTCCAGGCCAGGAGGCGGTCCGCGGGCCAGGTGTTGACGACGCGCTCGGGCGGTACGCCGCACTCCGCGGCGCGTTCGCAGCCCAGGATCTGCCAGTCCAGCTGGCCGGGCGCATGGGCGTCCGTGTCGATGGCGAACAGGGTCCCGGCGTCCACGGCGAGGCGCAGCAGCCGGCGCGGCGGGTCCAGCCGCTCGGGTCGGCTGTTGACCTCCACGGCGGTACCGGCCTCCGCGCAGGCCGCGAAGACGGCCTCCGCGTCGAACTGCGACTCGGGCCGGGTCCGGCCGGTCACCAGCCGCCCCGTGCAGTGGCCCAGGACGTCCAGCAGGGGATTGCGGACCGCGGCCAGCAGCCGCCGGGTCATCGCGGGGGACTCCATCCGCAGCTTCGAGTGGACGGAGCCGACCACGAGGTCGAGCCGGTCCAGCAGCTCCGGTTCCTGGTCCAGCGAGCCGTCGTCCAGGATGTCGCACTCGATTCCGGTGAGCAGCCTGAACGGCGCCCACGTGCCGTTGAGTTCCGTGACCACGTCGAGCTGTTCGCGCAGCCGCTCGGGGGACAGCCCCCGGGCCACGGTCAGGCGGGGCGAATGGTCGGTGAGCACGCTCCACTCGTGGCCCAGCGAGGCCGCCGCCCGCCCCATGACCTCGATCGGGCTGCCGCCGTCCGACCAGTCCGAGTGCAGGTGGCAGTCCCCGCGCAGCGCCGCCCGCAGGGCGACCGCGGCCGGCGAGGCCGGGGGACCCTCCGGCATCGCCGCGGCCTCGTCCTCCAGCTTCTGCAGGTACTCCGGCACGGTTCCGGCCAGAGCCTCCCGTACGACCTGGGCGGTCTTGGGCCCGATGCCCTTCACCGCTTCGAGGGCGCCGGGCACGGCCGCCTTCCCGGCCACCTCCTGCCCGCCGAGGCGCTCCAGCGCGGCCGACGCCGTACGGAAGGCCCGTACCCGGTACGTCGGTGCCTGGGCCCGCTCCAGCAGGAAGGCGATCCGGTCCAGCGCGGCAACCGGCTCCATCGCACACCTCCGACACGTCCGCTGCCCCGTCTCCCGCCCAGTGTGGCAAGGGGCGCGGCAGCCCGCACGGTCGCTCGGGGCGGCAGGGGGGACGGGCGGTGAGCCGTCCGGGCGGCCCGCGCGTCGATCCGGGCGGTCCGGGGTACACGCGGGGCCACGACGACGGAAGGCAGGCGGCCATGACCGAGACCCACGACGACGGCACCGGGGCGCACGAGCCCACGGCCGGGGAGCGGGCGGCGCGGGACCGGGTGCGCCAGGAGGCGACGGGCATGACCCACCACGAGACCGCTGCCGCGCTGGAGGCCGCCGAGGACGCCGTGGGGGACCCGGCGCAGGTCGACGAGTCCGCCCTCGCCACGGTCTCGGAGTGGCAGCGGATCACCGACCTGCTCTTCGACCACGGCGGCCCCTACGCGCCGGACATGGACGCCTTCGTCCAGGGCCAGCTCACCGCCCGCAGGAACCGGCGCGCCGCCGCCGGCCCGGCCTGATCCAGGGCCCCGGGCGGGCGCAGCCGGCGACCGCCAGCCGCTGCGGGCCCCCCGGGCACGGGCCGCCGGGAGCGGTCAGCCTGCGTCGGGCGCGGTCAGGCTTCGTCGGGCGCCGCGGCGTCCAGGGCGGCGGTGAGGCGGTTCAGGCGGGTCTGGAGGTCCTGTATCTCGGCGAGGTCGAAGCCCGTCGCGGCAGCGATCCGCCGGGGGACCTCGACCGCACGCTCCCGCAGCGCCGCGCCCTGCGGGGTGAGGTGGGCGCGCACCGACCGCTCGTCCTCGGCGCTGCGCTCGCGGCGGACCAGTCCGGCGGCTTCGAGCCGCTTCAGCAGCGGGGACAGTGTGCCGGAGTCCAGCCGCAGGTGCCCGCCGATCTCCTTCACCGGCATGGCGCCGTGCTCCCACAGGACCAGCATCACCAGGTACTGCGGGTAGGTCAGCCCGAGGTCCTTCAGGACCACGCGGTAGAGGCCGCCGAAGGCGCGGGCCGCCGCGTTCAGGGCGAAGCAGATCTGGCCGTCCAGACGGAGGAAGTCCTGGTCGGGAAGGTCGCCCGGCCGGTTCCCGCCGGCCGGGTCGATGAGCTGTTCGCTGGGCTTCTGGGTCATTCGGCCAGTGTACCGAGGCATCAGGGCAAGGCATTGAATTGCACACAACTCAATTGCGTGCTCTACTTGTGGAGCGCGGCCGGGAGGTCCGGCCGCCGCCACCGCCACGGTGCACCCCTGCGAGAGGACCCCCCGATGGACGCGCTGTACACCGCTGTCGCCACCGCCAACGGCCGTGAAGGCCGCGCCGTCAGCTCCGACGGCCAGATCGACCTCGCGCTGGCCATGCCCCCGGCCCTCGGCGGCAACGGTCAGGGAACCAACCCCGAGCAGCTCTTCGCCGCCGGCTACGCCGCGTGCTTCGCCAGCGCCCTCGGCCTGGTCGGCCGCCAGGCCAAGGTCGACACCAGCGAGGTCTCGGTCACGGCGGAGGTCTCCATCGGCAAGGACGGCGCCGGCTTCGGCCTCGCCGCGGTCCTGCGGATCGAGCTCCCCGACTCCCTGGCGGGCGAGACCGGCGCCCTGCTGGTCAAGCAGGCCCACGAGGTCTGCCCGTACTCCCGCGCCACCCGCGGCAACATCGAGGTGGAACTCGTCGTCGAGTAGGCACCCCGTACGGCCGGGGAGCCCCCGCCGGACCGGCACCCCGGTCCGGCGCGGCCCCCTCACCGGGTGGGGATGCCGGACCCCGGGCGGGCGCCGACCATGGAGGGACACCGTCCTGACAGGGGGGCACACGCCCGGGAGGCGTCAGTGGCGCACTCACACACCCACGCAACGGACGTCCTGGTCGCCGGCGCGGGCCCGGTCGGACTGACCGCCGCCGCGGAACTGCGCCGCCAGGGCGTGTCCTGCCGGCTCGTCGACCGGCTGCCCGCCCGCCTGCCGTTCGCCAAGGCGGTCGGCATCCAGCCCCGCACCCTCGAAGTCTGGGACCGGATGGGGCTGGTCCGCACCGCCCTGGAGGCGGCCGTCCCGATGCGCGGCCAACTCCTCTACGCCAACGGCATCGCCCAGGGCCGCTTCGAACTCGCACTGCCGCCGGAGGTCCCCTACGGCTTCGCCGCCCTGCCCCAGTACGAGACCGAGCGCATCCTGGAGGAGTTCCTGGCCCGCTTCGACACCCGCATCGAGCGCGGGACCGAGCTGGTGTCCTTCCGCCAGGACGCCGACGGCGTGACCAGCCTGCTGCGCACCCCCTCCGGCGCGGAGGAAGAGGTGCGCACCCGCTACCTGGTGGGCTGCGACGGCGCGCACAGCATCGTCCGCAAGGGGCTCGGACTCACCTTCGAGGGCGGCGCCTTCCCCGAGGAGTACATGCTCGCCGACGTGGTCGTCGACTGGGACCTGCCGGACGGCTACGGAGTGCGCTCCATGCACCGGGACGAGGACGGGCGGGTCGACGACGTCCTCGTGTGCATCCCGCTGCCCGGCCGCGGCCGCTACCGCACGTCGATGATGGTGCCCCCCGAACTCAAGGCCGCGCCCCACCCGCCCCCGGCCCCCGGGGACGGCGTCGTCCACGGGCTGCAGAGCGACCGGGCGCCCGCCCTGCCCGACGTCCAGGCCGTCCTGGACCGGCTCGCCCCGCACCCCGCCACGGCCTCCGACATCCGCTGGGCCTCGGTGTTCCGCATCAGCCACCGGATCGTGGACCACTACGGCGCCGACCGGGTCTTCGTCGCCGGGGACGCCGCGCACATCCACCCCCCGACCGGCGCCCAGGGCATGAACACCGGCATCCAGGACGCCTGGAACCTCGCCTGGAAGATCGCCCTTGCCGTCGGCGGCGAGGCCCGCCCCGGACTGCTCGCCAGCTACGACGCCGAACGCCGGCCGGTCGGCGAGGAAGTGGTGGGCCGCACCGTGCGGCACGCCGCCGAAGGGGTACAGGCCGACCCCGAGGACCCCGACACCCTGATGCTGCGCGAGGCCCAACTGCTCGTCGGCTACCGGGGCAGCCCGATCGTCGACCCGCCCGGCGAGGGCCCCGGGCCCCGTCCGGGCGACCGGGCCCCCGACTGCCGCGGCCTCACCACCCCCATCGCCGCCTACCCGCTGCGCCTGTACGACCTGCTGCGCGACCGGTCAGGCGTCCTGCTGCTGTACATCGCAGCAGACGACGCGGCACCCGGCGGCGCCGAACGGATCGCCGCCCTGGACCGGGCCGTCCGGGAGGCCTCCGGCGGCCGCGTGGACACGTGCGTCGTCCTCGCCGCCGCCGCCGACGACGAGGCCGCCGGCTCGTACCCCGCGACTCCCTACCGGGACAGCGCGGGCGAATTCGCCCTGCGCTACGCGGTGGACCGCACCACCGCCTTCCTCGTCCGCCCCGACGGCCACCTCGGGGCCCGCCTGGCCCCGCCCGACCCCGAGGCGCTGGCCGCCCACCTCGCGGCCACCTACACCCCGCAGGGGGCTCAGCGCCCCGAGCCGACCTCCCCGGCGGCCGAACGGGCCGCCTCCTGACGCCGTCGCTTGCCCAGAGGAGCGAGGGAGAGGTCCTGGGCCTGGGACTTCAGCTGCTTGAACCCGTACCCGCGCTCGGTGAGCCAGGCCTCCGCCGCCAGTTCGGCACGGGCCGTGGCATCGAGGATGTCCTCCTCCGCCTCACCTGAGTCCAGGAAGCGGAACGTGAAGAAGGGGCGCGCCGCAAGGTCGTACGAGAGGTGCCCCTCGGCGGTGAACTCGGCGCGCAGCATGTCGTGCTCGGCGGCCTCGGACAGCAGCTCGGCCCGCTGCCCGTCGGTGAGGCCGTCGAAGGAGCCGCGAACGGTGATGCGGAAGGTACGGGTACTCATCCGGGCAGCCTAAATCCCCCCTTCGTCCCCCGCACCGGGATTTCCGCCGCCCGGGCACCGCCGCAGCCCGAAGGCCGGTACCGGAAGCCCGTTTTGGAGGTGGCGGAGGAACCTCCATACGATCCGACGATGATCACAAGAAAACGGCTTGCGGCCCGGGCGTGCGGCCTGCTCGCCGCCCTGGTCGTCGGGCTCCTCCCGGCGAGCGCCACCGCCGCCGACGGGCCCACGGCGAAGGAACCCCCCAAGGTCGACCTCGTCCTGGACGTCAGCGGCTCCATGAGCGCCAACGACATCGACGGCAAGTCCCGGATGGCCGCGGCGAAGCAGGCCTTCAACGAGGTCATCGACGCGGTGCCCGACGAGGTCCGGCTCGGCATACGGACCCTGGGCGCCGACTACCCCGGCGACAACCGCGAACTCGGCTGCAAGGACACCAAACAGCTCTACCCGGTCGGGCCGTTGAACCGGACCGAGGCGAAGACCGCCGTCGCCACCCTCGCCCCCACCGGCTGGACCCCGATCGGACCGGCCCTGCTCGCCGCGGCACAGGACCTGGACGGCGGCGACGCGACCAAGCGGATCGTGCTCATCACCGACGGCGAGGACACCTGCGCCCCGCTCGACCCGTGCGAAGTCGCCCGCGAGATCGCCGCCAAGGGCATCCACCTGGTCATCGACACCCTCGGCCTGGTCCCGGACGCCAAGACGCGCGCCCAGCTCACCTGCATCGCCGAAGCCACGGGCGGCACCTACACCTCCGTACAGCACACCGCCGAACTCTCCGGCAGGGTCAGACAACTCGTCGACCGGGCTGCCGACCCCGTCGTCAACCCCGTGGCCACCGAGGGCGCGAAGGAGTGCACGAACGCCCCGCAGCTGAAGCCCGGCCTCTACAGCGACCGCGAGACCTTCGGCGAGCACCGCTGGTACCGGGTCGACGTGCGCCCCGGCCAGGAACTGCGCGCCTCCGTCAGCATCGCCGCCGACCGAGCCGTCAACAACGACTACGGCGTCCTGCTGCGCGCCACCACCGTCCACGGACGCGAGATCGTCCGCGGCTCGGAGGCGGGCGACGGGCGCACCGACGTCCTCTCGACCGGCCTGCGCTACCCGAAGGCCGACGACGGGAGCGGCTCCGCCGACCAGGGCAAGGACGGGAAGCCCACCGCGGAGACGGTGTGCCTCCAGGTCAGCAACTCCTTCTCCGCACCCGCGTCCGTCAAGACCGCCCCGGGCATGCCGCTCGAACTGTCCGTCCAGCTCGTGGACGCCCCCGACGAGGCCTCGGACGCCGCCGCGTTCGGCCTCGGGCGGGGCTGGTGGCTGCTGGCGGTCCTCGCACTCGCCGGGCTCGTCGCCGGGCTGCTGTGGGGCTGGATCTCCCGCTGGCGCGTCTCCGTCTGGAGGACCAACTGATGCATGCCGTACGCGTACTGACCGCCGCGCTGCTGTCCGCGGCCGCCGCCCTGACGGTGGCCGGAGCCACGGCCGGCGCGGCGGTCGCGGACACCCCCTCCGCGAGTCCCGGCACCGGCTCCGCCTCGGACAGCGGCACGCAGGGCGCCGCTCCCACCGAGGCGGGCACCAGCTTCCGCACCGCCACCGCGCTGCGCCCCGGACAGCGGGCCACCGCGGGGGCGTCCGCGGGCGACTACCTGTACTGGGTGCTGCCCGTCGACGCCCGGCAGCGCCTCACCGTGAAGGCGACGGTCACCCTGCCGGAAACCGCCGCCCGGCACGGTGCTTCCACCTGGCAGGTGGAGGTCTACGACGGACTGCGCCGCCGCCAGGCGTGCACCTACGGCGCGCAGGCCCGGTCAGCCGCCAAGGAAGCACCCTCGGTGGACCTGTCCTGCACCCTGCGCACGGTCCGGTCCAGCGCCGAGCCCTGGTCCGACGACCCGCTGCCGGGCAGCTACTACGTCCGCCTGACGGTCCTCGACCTGCCGGAGGAGGACCAGGGCCTGCCGGTGCGCGCGGCCCTCGAAGCCACGGCGGCCGAGGCCGGCGGGGCCTACGCGGTGGACGGATCCCTGTCCGAGCCGCTCGTCCCGGCCACGGTGACGGGGCCGCTCAGTGCCCCGGAGGACGGCTGGTCCGGCGGCTGGTGGTCCGACCGCTGGCTGTGGACGGCCGCCGGCGGGGTCCTCGCCGCCCTCGCCGGCATTTTCGGCCACTCCCTGACCCGCGGCGCCGGCCGGCCCTCCCGGGTCCCGCCCGCCGCCTGACGGCCGTACGGCAGACGCCCTGTGGCGGACGGCCGCGGCCCGGGACCCCCCGTCCCGGGCCGCGGCCGTCGGCGCCGCTCGCGCGACGACCCGGCGGAACCGACCGGGGCCGACCGGAGCCGACCGGGGCCGACCGGGGCCCGGTCCTCGAAGGGTTCCGGCCCGGCCGGGAAACCGTGGAAAGCCGCTGCTCGGAGGTGTGCCGGAGCGCAGTTGCGGGCAGCCGCGCCCCATGAAGCCCCAGCACCCCGCCAAGAAGAACTCGGACGGTCAGGTCGGCCGTTTCGAGAGACTCGCCGAGTACGCCTCCAACTTCACCAGCTCCGCGCCCTTCGCACTGCTCTGCGTCCTCCTGGTGGCCGGATTCATCGCCGTCCACCTCGCCCACCTGTCGATGGAGTGGCAGCACGTGGCGGGCGACGCGATGGCTGCGGTCTCGCTGCTCCTGCTGGCCCTGCTGAAGAACTCCGAGCGGCGCGCCGAGCACGCCGTCCAGCGCAAGCTCGACGCCATCGCGGGCGCGCTCCTGGAGCAGATGCCGGCGGCCCAGGAGCCTGGCCCGGCCCAGCAGGCGCTGCGGAAGGCCATCCGCATGGAGGAGCGGCAGTAGCCGCCGCCCGGCGGCCCACGGTGACGCGCACCGCCGGTGACGCGCACCGCCGGTGACGCGCACCGCCGGTGACGCGCACCGCCGGTGACGCGCACCGCCGGTGACGCGCACCGCCGGTGACGCGCACCGCGCACCGCCGGCCTAGCCCAGGCGGCTGATCCGGGCGCCGAAGGAGGGCTCGGACAGTTCGGTTCCCACCGCCACGGGGACGCTCTTCGCCCCCTCGCCGTCGCCGGCCGTCAGTACGCCGACCTCCGTACCGGCCTTCGCGGAGTGCGGAGCCGCCGAGGCACCCGGCTTCAAGGTGAGCGTCAGCTGCTGGCCCGGCACCCCGATCACGTTCAGGTCCCTCGCGGCCACCAGCGGGGTGCGGCCGCCCAGTCCGTCGTCCACATGGCCGACCGTCTGGCCCTTGCGCACCACCGGGGCCGAGGTGAGGGCCTGCCGCACTGCCTCGATGATCTTCTTGCTGTTGGCCTTCACGAGGAGGAGGCTGTTCTCCCCGTTGAGGTCGGGGCCGTCCGCGTGCTGGTCCATGAGGGTGCCCAGGATCAGCGGGGTCTCGTCGCCGACCGACTTGTACGCCGCCCACATGAGGGCCCCGCCCGCGGGTGTGCTCGACCCGGTCTTGATCCCGCGGATGCTGAGTCCGTTGACGGTGAGCAGGTCGTTGTTGTTGATGAGGGCCTTGGACAGCCCCTTGATGTCGGCGCTGGGCAGCGCGACCACGGCGCGGAACGCCTCGTCCTTCATCACGGCCTCGGCCAGCTTCAGCTGGTCGTCGGCCGTGCTGACGGTCCCCGCGTCCAGACCGCTGGGGTCCGTGTACGTCGTGGCATGCATCCCGAGTTCGGCGGCCGCGGCGTTCATCTTCGCGACGAAGGCGGCCTCCGAGTCGGTCCCGGAGTCCCAACGCGCCAGCAGCCGGGCGACGTTGTTGCCCGAGGGGATCATGAGCATCTTCAGCATGTCCTGCTGGCTGAACTTCGTCCCCGCAACCAGGCCCTCGACGCGGGACTCGTGCTCGGCGTTGCCGTCGGCCACCGTCTTCGCGTCGACCTCGATCTGCGGACCGGCCTCGTTCTTGCGGAGCGGATGCCCCTTGAGGATCACGTACGCCGTCATGACCTTGGCGACGCTCGCCGTCGGGACGGGCTTCTGCTCGCCGAAGGTGCCGATGGTGCCGGAGCCGGGGACGCGGACGGCGCCCTGGCCCTCGCCGGGCCACGGCACGGAGAACTGCCCGTCGAGGGTGTGCGTCTGCTCGGCCGCGACGAGCTGCGGGGCGGGCAGCGGGCGCAGCAGCTGCGCGCCGGTGACCCCGCCGGCGAGGAGCAGCAGGAGCGGGGCCCAGATCTTCACCCGGCGGACCGCGGTGCGCCGCGGGGTCTCCGGCGGGGGAGCGGTGTTGGTGAGCTCGGCCAGCAGCTCCAGCGGAGGCAGCGGGGCCTCGCGGGTGCGCTCGACGACGCTTGCACGGGCCGGTGCGGGTGCCGGAGCGGTGGCCGGGGTGCGGGCCGGGGTCGGGGTCGGGCCCGGGCTCGGGGCAGCGGGGTCGGGCGTGGCCCGCGGGGTCTTCCCCGCCGGTGCGTCCAGCTCCTTTAGGGCCACGAAGGTGCTGGTCCGCTCGGCGTCGCCGGCGCCGCCCCGAGCCCAGGACGGCACCCGCCGGACCCCCCCACCCACCGACGCGGAACCCGCACCCCCGACCGGCTGAGCCGAGTCCGTGCCTCGGTCCGCGATGGCGGCGTCACCGGCGCCGGCGCCGGGCTCGGGGTCGGGGTCGGCTTCGGGCTGGGGGTTGGGCTCGGGGTCGGCCTCGGAGGCGGCGTCCCTACCGTCTCCGTCGGCCTCGCGCTCGGCGTCGGACTTGGTGTCGGTGTCGGTGTCGGTGCCGGCGTCGGTGTGGGGCTCGGGGTCCGTACGGGGATCCCGCTCCGCGTCGGGGTCGGGGTCCGTGTGGGGCTTCTGCTCGGCGTCGGCGTCGGCTTCGGCGTCGGCATCGGGGTCGGGCTCGGGGTCGGGGTCGGCGTCGGCTTCGGGGTCGGGGTCGGGGTCGGGCTGCGGGTCGGGGTCGACGTCGGCTTCGGGCTGGGGGTTGGCCTCGGCGTCGGTGTCGGCTTCGGATGCGGTGTCCCCACCGTCTCCGTCGGCCTCGCGCTCGGCGTCGGATTTGGTGTCGGTGCCAGTGTCGGGGTCGGGTTCGGGGTCCGTGTGGGGCTTCTGCTTCGCGTCGGGGTCGGCTTGTGCGGCTTCCTGCGAGTCCGGCCCGCTGTCGCGGCCGGGCGCGTCCTCGGCTTCGGGATGCGGCTCCGTTACCGGCTCGGCCGCGGGCCCGACTTCGTCCTCGTCCTCGTCCTCGTCCTCAGCTTCGCCCCCGGCGGCGGTGACTTCCTCGGGTCCCTCCTCAGCAGGCTCGTCCTCGGCGGAGGAGGCAGCGCGGGTCCCGGCGTCCGTCTCCTCGAGGTCGTCCTCCTGCCCCGGTGCGTCCTCGCAGGCGTTCCCGGCCGGGGTTCCGGTCGTCTCGGCGGTCTCTGCGGCCTGCGGGACGCCCGGACCGCCGGGATCGGCGGCCGTGTCCTGCGCACCGGTTTCCGTTGCCGGAACCTCGGTTCCTTCCGTCTCCGCCGACTCTGCCGTCTCCGGAGATTCCGGGGTGTCCGGGGAACCGCCCGCCACCGCTACCGCCTTCATGCCTGCCCCGCCTTGCCGCTCACCCCCGGCAGCCGCCGCACCACCGCTTGTCGCGGTGGCCGGTGCGCCGCCGGTTCTTGCCGATACCGTCGGGCGGGGCCCCCGCAGGAGCCCCGCCGACCGGCTAGATGTGCACCGCGCCCCGTCCGTTCCCGGCGCCGGGTCTTGTGACCGTTCGGTCATACTCCGGCCGCGGACGGGACGGCCCGCTCCTACGGCGCGTACGCCTCCAGCTCGGACAGCTGGCCCGCGGGCCAGCCGGTGTTGGCGGTGAAGGCCAGCCGCAGGTACCGGGCCGTCACCGAGGTCAGCGGTACGGCCACGGTGTTGCCGCCCTCGGTGAAGACGTATGTGGCGGAGGGCTTCAGGGTCGTCCAGGAGCTACCGTCACCGGAGCCCAGCACCGCCAGGGTCTGCGTCCGGGTGCCCCACCCGGTGGGGAGTTTCAGTACCAGGCGGCCGAGGGCCCGATCGGCGCCGAGGTCGACGGTCACGGACTGCGGGAAGGAGCCGTTGGGGCTCTCCCAGTACGTGCCGGCGTTGCCGTCGGCGATGTTCGCGGCGACGTAGCCCTGGCTGTGGCCGGTGTCGGACGCGGAGCGGCCCAGGGCCAGGTTGGTTCCGGCCGGAGGCGTGGTCGGGGTGCCGTCGGCGGCGTAGACCTCGAACTCCGCGACCTGCCCGGCCGCCCACCCGGTGTTCCCGGTGATCTGCAGGCGTACGTAGCGGGCCGGAGCGGGGGCGAAGGACAGGGTCGCCGTGTTGCCGCTCGCGGGGTTGAAGGTGACGCCCGCCGAGCCCTTCAGCGTGGACCAGGTGCTGTTGTCGGTGGAGCCGAGGACGGAGAGCGTCTCGGTCCGGGTGGCCCAGTCCGCGGACGGCGGCAGCTTGAGCGTGACCCTGCCGACGGACTTGGCTTCACCGAGGTCGACGGTCAGGGTCTGCGGGAAGGCGTTGCCGTTGCTCTCCCAGTAGGTGGACGCGTTGCCGTCGACGGCGTTCGCGGCTCCGTACGAGGCGACCGAGGAGGAGCCGGAGGCGGGGCGGCCCTGGGCCAGGTTGCCGTTCGGCGGGGTGGTGGGCGGAGTCGTCGGGGGAGTGGTGGGTGGTGTGGTGGGAGGCGTGGTCGGGGGAGTGGTGGGCGGCGTGGTGCCACCGCCGGAGGGCACGCCGCCGTTGGTCCATACGGGCGCAGGCCAGACACCGGAGCAGGTCTGACCCGTGTTCCAGCCGGAGTTGCCGCCACCGTCGGTGATCTGGAGCCCGGCGCCGATGCAGTTGTGGACCGGCGTCGCGGCCTGCGCGATGTGCTTCGCCGTGACACGGGTGAACTTCATCGCGATGTTCGCCTGGGCCTGGACGGCGTAGGTGCCCGCGCCGTCGATGGTGATGTCCGTGAAGTTCACTCCGCTGATGGAGCCCTCGATCGAGTGGATCGCCGCGTAGGAGGAGTCCAGGACCTCGCTGTCCGAGATGTTGATCGTCGCGCCCTGCACCGGTTCGTTCAGGCCGGAGAACCAGATCGCGCCGACGCCGAAGTTCCAGTTGAAGTCGCTGTTGCCGGCCCGGATCAGGGTGTTGCGTGCGGCGGTGATGGTGCCCGCCACGGCGGTGCCCTTACCGGAGTTGACCCCGGGGTAGCGGTTGGCGATGTGCAGGCCGCCGCCGTTGCTGACCGTGTCGGACATGACGTTGTCCGAGATCGTGAAGTCCTTGCCGCCGTAGGTGACGATGTTGTTGGCCAGGATCGGCAGGACCACGGTGTTGTGGTCGAAGCTGATGTTCACGTTCGGCTTGTCCTGGGGCCAGGAGGCCAGACCGTCGTCACCCGCATTGCGTACGAAGGTGTTGGTGACGCGGGAGTTCGTGACACCGGTGTGGAAGTTCACGCCGTCCGCCGTCATGTCGAGGAAGCGGCTGTTCTTGATGGTGAAGCGGTCCATGGGGCCGTCCATCCAGGCGGCCACCTTCACGTGCTGGATCCACAAGTTGTCCACGGTGGAGTCGGACATGGCGCCGCCGATGGCGTTGACCTGGTCGTCGTCGATCCGCTCACGGATGTCGCCGATGATCGCGAAGTCCTTCAGCGTGACGTTCCTGCTCGGCCCGTTGGCCTCGTGCGGCCGTACGGGGCCGGTGTAGCCGCCGCCGGGAACGTACTTGCCGTAGAACCCGGCAGCGCGGTTGCGGTTCACCGGGTCGCGGCCGCCGAACACGGTGTACCAGGGGCCCGCACCCTGGACCGTCACGCCGTCGACCACAACGTGGTCGTCGAGGGTGTAAGTGCCCGGCGGGACGAACACGGTCCGCCCTTGTGCCCGGCCGGCGTCGACCGCCGCCTGCATCCTGGCCGTGGAGTCGGTGGCTCCGGTGGCGTCGGCGCCGAAGTCCGCGACGGCGTCCAGCGCCCCGGCCGGCTTGCCGGCGGCCGGGGCGACCAGCTCGAAGTCGGCGAGGTCGATGGTGAAGGAGGGGGACTGGGCCGTGGAGGCCACCTGCACCCGGATCTTGGCGCCCGCCGGGTACGTGGCACCCAGCAGGGTGCGGGCCTCGTCGTAGAAGTGGTGCGGGTTGGTGTCGCCGGGGTTGTTGTTGAAGGGGTATCCGCCGTAGTACCAGCTGTACTTGGAGGTGACCGGCAGGCTTCGGACGGACTGGCCGTCGACCCGGACGTCCAGGGCGGCGTCGCGGCCCTTGCCGTCGCCGGTGTCCGGAAGGCTGTAGCGCAGGGACATCGCGTTGGCGGGCTTGGTGAGGGTGAACTCGACGTACTGGCCGACGGCGTTGAGCGTCACGGCCTGGCGGCCCGAAGCCTCCGAGGGAAGGTGCCCGTAGTACCGGTCGGGGCCGATGAGGGCGCCGTTGGTCTGGGCGTACTCCGCCTCCAGTTCGGTGAAGGGCACGGCGGCGCCCCTCCCCGGTATGCCGACGGGGGAGGGCGCCGGCACGCCTGCGGCGTGCGCGGCCGGGGCATTGCCGAGGGTCAGCGCCGTCAGGGCGGCGGTGGCGGTCAGCGACAGGGCGAGGAAGAAGGCGGCGCCCCGCCGCCGTATCCGGTGGATGTGGTCAGGTCTCGGGGCATGACTGGGCGGCAGCTGGTTCACGGGGCACGCACGTCCTTGCGGCTCGATCGGCGGAGAGGTGCTCGGCTCAACGCAGGAGGCTACGACTCCGACAGCAGGAAGTCTATGAACGGACGCAAGAAAGCGACGCTGGCGTGCAATAAACCTCACGCCGGCGACGGTTTGGCGAGGTGCCACCCGCTCAGGCAGCACAGGAGCAGCCCGCAGGCCCGCGTCGGCGGTCCGGGCGCTACGTGCGCGCAGATAGGGGGCGGGCCGGGGCGCGCTGGGCGTACGACCGGCTCAGTTGTGGTCGTGCCAGATGAACGAGCTGATGCGCCAGCCTTGCGTGGTGCGCACGAAGTGGATGGCCTTGGCGCCGCCGCCCTCGAACGGCTCGCCGTCCAGGATTCCGGACTTGCGGTACCGGCCGAACCGCGCGGCGATGTCCCCCGCGATCTCCGTCCGTTCGGAGATCTCCCACTCGCTGAACTCGACCAACCGGCCGCCGGAGAGAAGCTGTTCGCGGGGCTCGATGAACTCCTCGACGGAGTAGGCCGTGATGTCGGGCCCGGTCTTGACGATCAGGGCGCCGGGCAGCAGGAGGCGGCGAATCCGGGCCACGTCGGCCCGGCGGCCGCCCCGGTTGTCGAAGGCGCCGTAGAACTCGGCGGTCAGCCCGTCTATCTCGGTCTTGGACATGGCGTGACCGTAACACCGGCGGGTTCACGGGGTGTTGTGGGGTTGCCGGACGGGGGGCGCAGCCTGCCAGGTCGGCGTCCGTGTCGATGACGTACCCCGTCAGGGGGCTGCCGCTGGGGGCGTGCGTTGTCGAAGCAGTGCAGCCGGAAGTCCGCGGACTCCTGTGCCGGGTCGGCGCGGACGAGCGCGAGTCGGCTGCCCTGCGGTGCCGCCGCCACGGCCGCCCGGGTCGGCGCCGCAGGCGTCATGGCCACCCAGGCGGGGACGGGGGGTACCGGCCCGGTGGTTGCCGCCGCGGGCGGAGCGGACCGGGACGCGGTCGCCGTCACGGACGGCTCCGGGGCCCCGGTGATCCGATCGCAGGCGCGGCCGGGGGCAGTGGGGCTGAAGTGGCCGCGGGAGACGGGTCGGGCGCGCCCGCGATCCCGGTCGGGGCCAGGGGTGCCCACAGGGTCGCAGCCGTGGCGGCAGCGGCGACGCCGGGTTCGGTGTCCGGCGCCTGCGGGCATGACCGGCCCCCTCGGGGTCGGCTGAGCCGGAACCCGGCACGCGCCGGATGCGGACGCGACGCGGGTGCGGCATCGGGGCGGCGACGGTTCGGCCACGGCCCGCCGCGGAGGCCGCCGGCCCCCGCCGTGGGGCGCCCGATCCGCGGCCGTCGACCGTCTACGGTCGGTCCGCCGACGGCGCGTCCATGGCGCCTTCCGGGGCTTCGGCCAATCGGTTGGCTCTCGGCCGTGCCCGGCCGGGCGGCGGGACACCGCGGTCTGTCCTCTCTAGCTTCTGGGGTGCCCGCTTCCCTCTCGAAAGGTGGACTCATGCGTCCCGTGCGCTCTGTGCTCTCCGTCCTCGCCGCCGGTGCCATCGTCTTCGGCGGTGCGTCCGCGGCCAGTGCCGACGTCACGGTCACCGGCCCGGCGGAGAACTCCTTCACGATCGTCTTCGGCGACTGGTACCAGTTCGCGGCCGACGACGTGTTCAACGCAGGGCACGACAACACCGTCGGCTCGAACAACTGACCCACCGGGCCGGGTCCGGCCCTGCGCGTCAACCGCGCGGGGTCCGGGCCCCGCCCTCCCGTTGCGCCGCACGGGCGGCGCAAGACCGCCGGTCCGGCGTCCGCATGACGGACATCGTCCGCCGGTGTCCTACCGGCGCCCTATCCTTGATCATGTGAGCCCCACCCCTGACCCCTCCGCCCCCGAGCGCACCCTCTCCGAGATCAACGCCGACATCCGCGGACTCTTCGCCCGCGCCGGCGGCCGCCTGACCGACGCCGAGCGCGTCCGCCACGCCGGCCTGCTGCTGGAATGGGCCGCCGCCATAAGGGCGTCGGTCGTACCCGCCGCCTGAACGAGGCCGCCGGGAACGCCGTCGGTCCGCCGACGCGCCGTCCCCGCAGCCGTGCCGGACCGATGAATCCGGGCTCCGGCGGCAGTCTTCTCCTACGAGCACCCGCGCCGGCCTCCCGCCGGCGCGTCCGCACGCACGAGAAGGTGGCCCATGAGCGAGTTGCACCGCCTCCTTGAAGCCCGCGTCGCCGACGGGACGCTGCCCGGCGCGGTCGCGCTGGTGGCCCGCGGCGACCAGGTCGAATTCGCCGCCGTCGGCTCGGTGGACACGGCCGGCACCGCGCCGATGGCCCGGGACTCCCTCTTCCGGGTCGCCTCGCTCACCAAACCGGTGACCGCCGCGGCCGCCATGCTGCTGATCGAGGACGGACTGCTCGCCCTCGACGCACCGGTGGCGCGCTGGCTGCCCGAACTCGCCGCGCCGATGGTCGTCCGTACGCCATCGTCACCCGTCGACGACGTGGTCCCCGCCGACCGGCCCCTCACCGTCGCCGACCTGCTGACCTTCCGCGCGGGTTGGGGTTTCCCCGCCGACTTCTCGCTGCCCGCGGTGCAGCTCCTGTTCAGCGAACTCGGGCAGGGGTCCCCGCAGCCCCGCCACGTCGCCGCACCGGACGCCTGGACCGCGGCCCTGGCCCGCATCCCGCTGCTCCACCAACCGGGCCGGGCCTGGCTGTACAACACCTGCTCGGACATCCTCGGGGTACTCCTCGCCCGCGCTGCGGGCCGGCCGCTGCCGGAACTCCTGGCCGAGCGGGTCTTCGAGCCGCTGGGGATGCGGGACACCGCCTTCGCCGTCCCCCGGGACCGGCTCCACCGGTTCACCAGCTCCTACCGGGCCGCCTCCGACGGCGCGGCCCCCGTACTCGTCGACGCGCCCGACGGACAGTGGAGCGCCCTGCCGGCCTTCCCTTCGGGAGCGGGCGGCCTGGTGTCCACCGTCGACGACCTCCACGCCTTCCACCGCATGCTGCTCGCCGAAGGCGCCCACCCCGGCGGGCGGCTCCTCGAAGCGGACTCCGTACGGCAGATGACCACCGACCACCTCAGCCCCGGCCAGCGCGCGGAGGGCGCGCTCTTCCTCGACGGCCAGGGCTGGGGCTACGGCGGCTCCGTCGACGTGGCGCGCCGCGACCCGTGGAACGTGCCGGGCCGCTACGGCTGGATCGGCGGCACCGGGACGGCCGCCCACGCGGTCCCCGCCACGGCCGCCGTGACCGTCCTGCTCACGCAGCGCGAACTGAGCGGTCCGGTCGCCCCCGCGTACATGCGGGAGTTCTGGACCCACGCCGCCCGCACCTAGTGCTGTGACCGGAAGGGTTCATCGGGTCGCGGCGCCCGGCACGGCACCTCGCGGCGTTGTCGGACCACGCAAGTACGTCCAGTACGAGACGTGGCCCTCCGCCTTGCGATGCACCGCACCGGACACCGCGACCCGGCACACGTTTCCGGTCACCGCACTAGCCGGATGCAGGACGAAGCGGGGCTGTTCGGGTGAAGCAGCGCAACCCGCGGGCACCTTCCGCGTTGATCAAGGCGCTCACCACCATGCACTCGTGCACACAGGAAGACTTAACAATGATCAAGAAGATGATGGCCACCGCTGCCGCCACCGCCTCCCTCATCGGCGCGGGCGCCGCCGTGGCCGCCCCGGCCATGGCGATCGGCAACGACAACGGCATCAACACCGTCAACGGCAACGGCGCCCAGCAGATCTACGGCAACCAGAAGACCGAGGGCAACCTGAGCCCCCAGCTCGGCCTGGTCCAGGGCACCCTGAACAAGCCCTGCATCGGCCTGCCGGCCAAGGTCAACGCGCAGTCCCTGGTGGCGCTGCTCAACATCGGTGTCCAGGACATCAACGTCCTGTCCAACCCGCAGAACCAGCAGTGCACCGAGAACTCCACCCAGGCCAAGGGCGACGAGCCGCTCTCCCACATCCTGGACAACATCCCGGTCCTCTCGGGCAACCTGTCGGCCGGCAGCTGACGCAGTCCCCTCTGCGAGCCGGGGCCTCCGACGCCTGCGCGAGTGCCCACGGGGCCCCGGCTTGTTCCACCCGGATCCGCGGATCCGCACCCTCCGCAGGCACGCGCCGGCCGCCAGGCCGCCACGGCGGGGCACCGCACCGCAGCTCACAGAGCCTTCCACCCGGCAGCCGGGCGGGAGGCTCTGCGGCGTTACGAGAGGACTTCGCGGGCGGGCCCCGCGCAGAGCCGACTCCGTGACTTTTGACCGCCGCACTGCCCGTCGAGCGCGCGGGTTCTTGCACGGCCGGAGCGGGCGCATCTAGCGTCGGGGCATGAGCACCGAGCCGCAGCGTTTCGAGATCCTGTTGGTAGCCGAGCACGCCAAGAACCGGAGCGGCGCCCCGCAGGCCGACCACCCCCTGCGGTCGGCCGTCGTCGAGGCGACCGGCAGGACCGGCGCCTCCGGGTACCCCCGCTACGCCGGGCAGGGCATGGAGGCCGACATCGACCCCGCCACCCGCACCGTCGAGGCACTCCTCGTCGACGGGTCGGAACTGGACCCCGGCCTCACGGCCCTGATCGCCCCCGGCCCCACCGCGTAACCGCATGTCCGGGCGGACCCAACCGAAGGAGGAGCACCCGATGACCGGCCTGAACCTCGACGCGCAGACCGCGCTGGTCCTGATCGACCTGCAGAAGGGGATCCTCGGGCTGCCGGTCTCCCGGCCCGCCGACGAGGTCCTGCGCCGCGGCATCCGCCTCGCGGAGGCCTTCCGGGCCAGGAAGCTGCCCGTCGTCCTCGTCCGGGTGGCCTGGTCCGCCGACGGCGGAGACCTGCCCGTCGCGGCCGCCGACCGTCCCGGCCCGGCCGCGGCGCCGCCCGCCGCCTTCTCCGCGTTCCCGGCCGAACTTCCCGCCGACGGCGACATCATCGTCACCAAACGCCACTGGGGCGCCTTCACCGGGACCGAACTCGACCTGCAACTGCGCCGCCGGGGAGTCCACCGCATCGTCCTCGCCGGCATCTCCACCAGCGCCGGTGTGGAGTCCACCGCCCGGACGGCCTGGGAGCACAGCTACGAGCTGGTCTTCGCCGAGGACGCCACCGCCGACACGGACGCCGACTCGCACGCCCACACCTTCGGGAAGATCTTCCCGCGGCTCGGCCGGGTCAGCAGCACCGACGAGATCATCACCGCCCTCGGCGCCCCCGCAGCCTGAGCCCCGACCGCGCACGCAGACGACGCGCCGGCCCGGTCCCCCTCCGCGGAGGGGGACCGGGCCGGCTTCCGCAGGGCCGGGCGGGGGCCCGGGTCGGCGGGTCAGCTCACCTGGAGGGACACGTCGTCCACGACGAAGGAGGTCTGGAGCGACTGGTCCTCCACGCCGGTGAACTGCAGCACCACGCTCTGGCCGGCGAACCGCGAGAGGTCGTAGGACTTCTGCACATAGCCGGAGTTCGCGTCCAGGTTGGAGAGGGTCTCCAGGGTCTGGCCGCCGACCGACACGGTGAACCGGTCGTAGACGACGCTCTCCGTCTCGTCCGTGTCGATGTGGAGGAAGAACGAGAGCCGGTGGGCGGAGCAGCCGGCCGGGATCGACAGCGACTGCGACGCACTGTCCGTGCGGGCCGAACCGTAGCCGTTCAGCCATGCCTTGTAGCTGCCGCCGTGCGGAGCCTGGCCGGCCTGGTTGGTGATCACGCCCGAGGTGGTGGTCCACGGGCTGCTGCCGCTCTCGAAGCCCCCGTTCACCACCAGCTGGCGCGGCGTGCAGGTGCCGCCCCCGCCGGTGACGGTCAGGGTGTAGGTGGTGGTGTGGCTGACCGTGCCGGTACCGGTGACCGTCAGGGTGTAGGTGCCCGGCGCGGTGCTCGCGCCGACCTGCACCGACAGCGTCGAGGAGCCGCCGGACTGCACGGAGGCGGGGCTCAGCGACGCGGTCACCCCGGCCGGGGCGCCCGACACCGACAGGGCGATCGGCTGGGCCGCCCCGCTGACCGTCGCGGTGCTCACCGTGGAGGAGGCGGAGCCGCCGGGGGCCGCGGAGCCCGCGGACGGGCTGGTGGCCAGGGAGAAGTCCTGGGCCGGGGCTTCCCCGCCGACGGCCTGCTTCCAGACGGCGTACGCGACACCGTCGGCGCTGCGGTCCAGCACGGTCGCGTTGATGTTGTTCGTGGTGTCGCAGGAGCTGTGGTAGCAGGGGTCGTAGGCCGCGTTCGCGGCGCCGCCCCACTTCGTGGCCTGCGCCGAGGTCTTGCGGGCGCTGGCGCCGGCCGCGTAGCCGGACGTGGGGATGCCGGCCTGCTGGAAGGAGTAGTCGTCACTGCGGCCCTGGCCCTCGGTGTTCTCCTCGGGGGCGAGGTTGAGGGAGGTCCAGTAGGCCTTCAGTGGCGCGGCGGTGGCCGAGTTCACGTTGTTGATGAAGTAGCCGCCGTTGGTCGAGCCGACCATGTCGAAGTTGTAGTAGCCCTTGATGGCGCTGCGCTGCGCACTGCTCAGCTGGTTGACGTAGAACGCGGAACCGTTGAGGCCCTGTTCCTCGTCGGTCCACCAGGCGAAGCGGACGTGCTTGGTCATCGTCGGGTTCTTCTGGGCGAGGACGAGGGCGTTCTCCAGCAGGGTCGCCGAGCCGGAGCCGTTGTCGTTGATGCCGGGACCGGCGGAGACGCCGTCGAGGTGGGCGCCGAACATGACGGTCTGGTCGGCGGGGCCGCCCGGCCAGTCGGCGACCAGGTTGTTCGACGGGTAGGTGCAGGACGTGCAGTTCTGCTCGGTGACCGTGTATCCGGCGGCCTGGAGCTTGCCCTTCACGTACGCCAGCGACTGGGTGTAACCGGCGCTGCCGGCCCGCCGGTGGCCGCCGTTCTGGGAGGCGATGGTCTGGAACTGGGACAGGTGCGCCTGCACGTTGGCGACGCTGATGTTCGGCGGGTCGTTGCCGGGCTGGGTGCCGCCCACGTTCAGCGCGTAGTCGACGGTGTGGGACAGGGCGGTGCCCTGGCCCTTGACGACGACGGTGGAGGCGCCGGGCGCCGCGTTGGCGGTGGCGGTGAGGGTCAGCACCGACGACTGGCCGGCCTGCACGGTGGCCGGGTTGAAGGAGGCGCTCACCCCGGACGGCAGTCCGGAGGCGGTGAGCGTCACCGACTGGGCCACACCGGTGGTGACGCCGGTGGCCACCGTGGTGGTCACCGAGGCGCCCTGCTGCACGGTGCCCGACGAGGGGTTCAGTGCCAGCGAGAAGTCGTTGTTCTGGCCGCTGGGCGTGCAGGTCGGGTCGGCGGACTGGGCGGGCACGCTGATGGCGTCCCAGGCGGCCTTGGTCTTGCCGAAGAGGTCACAGGTGGCGTCGAGTGACTTGGCCGAACTGAGCGTCGCCGTACGGTACTTCTTGTACGACATGCTGCTGGTCTTGAGCAGCATGCCGCCGTAGAACACCTTGCCGGCGTTCTGCACGCCCACGCCGGTCAGCGTGGACTGGTTGCAGGTGCTGCTGGCGGGCTTGCCGCCGCCCGGGTTGGTGCCTTCGGCGAGCAGGTAGAACCAGTGGTTGAGCGGCCCGGCGGCCGCGTGCACCTCGGTGCCGGGTATCGCGGAGCTGTAGCAGGCCGGGTCGTTGTTGACGGCCGGCGGGTTGTACATGTTGCGGATCGGGCCGCGGCCCTGGAGGTTGATGACCTCGCCGACGGTGTAGTCGGGGGTGTCGTACGGGGACGGCTGGTTGATGTACGCCTCGGTGAGTGCGCCGAAGATGTCGCCGGTGCCCTCGCCGAGCCCGGACTCCTGGCCGCTGGTGCCGCCGGGGGTGTTGGTGTCGATGGCGTGTCCGTACTCGTGGGCCACCACGTCCACGCCCGCGATCCACTCGTTGGCGCTGTTGCGCCCGATGGTGACCGAGCTGCCGTCCCAGTAGGCGTTGAGGTCGTTCAGTCCGACCTTGGCCGGGAAGCTGCGGCCGTTGCCGCTGACCCCGTTGCGGCCGAGCCACTGGCCGAGCATGTCCCACTGCTTCTGGGCCGCGAACATCAGGTCCACGCAGCCCGTTTCCTTGGACGTCGGGTTGCCGGTGCCCCAGGCGTCGGAGGACTTCGAGAAGACGCTGCCGGTGCTGTAGTCCGCACAGCTCAGGCCGGTCCGGTTCGGGTCCCGCAGCGAGTACGTGGAACCGGACTGCGTGGTGGCGATGTTCAGCGGGCCCGGGCCGTTCCACTTGCTGTTGCCGGTGCCGGCGACCACCTCGTCGTGGCTGTCGACGAAGGCGCCGGTGCGGGCGTCCACGAACACGTGCAGCCTGCTGGGCGCGGTGGCGGTGCGGCCGGCGAGGACGGTCTCCCAGGCCAGGACCGGCTTGTCGTCCTTGAGCCGGACCACGAGGCGGCTGCTCTCGACCTTGTCGACCGAGGCCAGCTTCGTACGGGCGACCGCCTCGGCGTCCTTGGCGGCCACCTGGGCGCGGGTGGCCACGTCGATGCGGGTGGAGGAGGCGGACTGCACGGAGCGCACCGCGCCCGTACCGTCCGCGAGGACGACGGCGTCACCGCCGACGACCGGCAGGCCGCGGTAGCTGCGCTCGTACGCGACGGAGTAGAGGTCCTTCACCCAGGGGGTGACCAGGCGTCGTTCGTACTGTTCCTGCGAGGAGTTGACCAGGGAGTCGAGTCCGCTGGTGACCGCTCGGTCCGCGGCGGCGACCGCCCGTGCGGCGGGGGTGTCCTGCGGGGACTGCGGCGGCTGCGTCTGCTGCGCTGCCGATGCCGTCCCGGCCAGGGCGCCGGCCAGGCCCGCGGTCAGCGCCATCGCTGCCAGGGCCGCCGTCCATCTGGTGGGCTGCAACGTCCACTCCGATCGTGGGGGGTGGGGATAAGCGGGGGATAAGTGCGCGTTCGGGGCCGAGTATGGGCGTGAACATGACGCCATCGGGACATCCCGGACGGCATAAGACCGGGGTTATGGTGCCGCGGCGGCGTGCTGCGTACGCTGCCGGGATGCAGCTGGAGTTGAGGCATCTGCAAGCGGTCTGCCGCATCGCCGAGGCGGGCAGCCTGGGCGCCGCGGCACGCCGCCTGGGCGTGTCCCAGCCCGCTCTCTCCGCCCAGCTGCGCCGTATCGAGCAGGTCACGGGCGGCGAGCTGTTCGTCCGGGGCCGTGGCGGCGTGGAGCCCACCGCCCTGGGGCAGTTCGTCCTCGCCAAGGCGCGCCGGGTGCTGAACGAGATGGACGCGCTGGGCGCGGAGGCGCGGGAGATCGCCACCGGCGCCCCGCTGCGGCTGGGCTGCATCCTGCTGGTGCTGCTCGACGGGCTGCTCGCGCAGACCGACCTGTCCATGTCGGGTCAGGAGATCACGGTGGACCTGGAGGACTCGGTCACGGCGCTGGCCCGGATGCTCGGCGCCGGCCGCTACGACGCCATCGTCTACGGCGAGGTCAACGAGCACGAGGTCCCGCTGCCCGAGGGAGCGCTGGCCCGGACGCTCGTCCCGAAGGAGCCGTTCTGCATCCGGTTGTCGGCGGAGCACCCGCTCGCGGGCCGGGAGCTGATCGATCTCGCCGACCTGGCGGGGGAGTCCTGGATGACCCTGGTGGAGGACGACGACGGCGGGCCCGAAGCCCTCGTCGCGGCCTGTGCGCGGGCCGGGTTCGCGCCGTCGCTGCGCTACCGGATCACCGACCGGAAGATGCACTACGACCTGATCGCGGCGGGCCGCGCGATCTCGTTGAGCCAGCCCACCGCGCCGACGGCGCCGGGTACGGTGATGCGCCCGCTCGCGGGCGCCCCCGTCACCGGCCGGATCCGCCTCGCCTGGAACCGGTCGGCGGTCTCCGCCGGCCAGGCGGAGCTGCTCTACCGGGCGGCGGGCCGGGCCTACCTGGCCAATGTGGCCAACAACGCCTTCCACAAGGAGTGGTGGGACGCCCACCCCGAGGTGCACCCGTCGCTCGACTGACCGGCCGCGGCCGCGCAGGGGCCGCGGTCCGCGACCGGTCAGGGCCGGATCAGCGGAACAGCATGGACGCGTCCCCGGCGGGGGTGGTCACGGAACCCGGACAGAGGAAGCTGCCCGAGGTCTTGGTCGCGGTGAAGGCCTGGTTGACGTACTTCCGGGTGGTCCCCTGACGGTCCCAGACCAGGTTCGCCGCCTTGTACCGGCAGGAGATGAAGCTCTGCCGGCCGGTGATGTCGATGGAGTCGGTCCGCGCCACGGCGGCGCCGTCGTCGAAGGTGAAGGACGGGTTGTTGTTGAGGGCGGCGGTGATGCCGCCGTTGCACGTGAGGTTGCCGCCGGGCTTGTTCACCGTGGTGCGGTCGACGGTGAGCGCGTCCGGCGCGGCGGCGTTGGTGTTCGCACCGGTCCAAGTGCACGTGCTGCCCGCGACGACGATCACGCCGTCGGCCTTCTGGTCGGCCGCGGAGCCCGCGGCGGTCGCCGGCGAGATGACGGCGAGCGTGGCCGCCGTCGCCAGTGCGGCAAGTGCGGTGAGGGTGGGGGTGTGCCTCATGTCGCTCCTCTTGCGCGTGTGTGGGGTGGAGCCCGTGGGGTGGCAGCGAGGGCCCGCAGGCCTCGCGGGAGTGCGCCAGGGAGCGTGGCACAGGGACCTTGAAGTGTCATGCGCAGAACAACTTCTGGCGGAAAGCCGATGCCGCCCCCAGGGTGGCGCGTTGGCGTCCTCCCGGGGTCGCTCCGGGGCTACGGCGACGGGCTCCAGCCTGCGTCCGGCGGCGCCGCCCGGGCGGGGGCCCGGGCCCCCGCCTTGGGGGCCCTCATCCACCGTGCCCGGGCGCGAGCCCGGGGGGACCCCCGTCCACCAGGCATAATCGGCAATCCTGTCGTGCCCGTGAGGGATGGGGAGACCGCCGTGACACGCCCGACTTCGTTCGCCGCCGCCCTGGCCGTGGGGCTGCTGGCCCTGACCGCCTGCGGAACCACCTCCTCCGGGGGCCGGGCGGACGGGAACCCCCCGGCCGCCTCCGTCCCGGATGCGCCGTCGACGGACGCCTCCCGCGCCCCGTCCCCGACCGGCGATCCGGCCGCCGCGGCCACAGCCGCGCACGACAAGGCCTTCCCTGACATCGCGGCCCGGTGCGCGGCCGAGAGTGCCGAGGCGACGGCAGCTCCCGGCGGGTCCGCGGAGCCCTCCGCGCTGCCGACCGACCCGGAGGCGGCCAAGTACGCAGAGAACCACGCCTTCAAGAAGCAGCGGCAGCTCACCCCCCGGGCCCGCTGCCGGGGCGAGGCCCACGCCCAGCGCATCAGGCAGGCCCTGACCGCCCAGGGCGCCGCCGCCCCGGCCACCGAGGACGCACTGAAGTCCGCGCTGTCGGCCTGGGGTTACCCGCCGGCGAACGGCGCGGTGTACCGCTCCGGCGGCGCGCTCGGCTTCTCGTACCTCGTCCCGGGGGCCGGCCCGTGCGTCACCGGCCGGCTCGGACAGCCCGCCGAGGTGCAGGCCCACGGGGTGTACGTGGAGGGCGGTTGCACGGAACCGCGCGGCGGCCACTGACGGGTGACGGCCGACCGTTCTGCACATTCGATCGTATCGATCGTATAGATCGGTCCCGAGTGCGGGGAGAGAAATCGCAGGGTCCACCGGTAGACGGAGGGGAGCCCGGGACCTCAGTGGCCACGGGAGGCGGGGAGGATAAAGCACGCATAATCCGATCGTATCGGTGATCGATTCGATTGTTGTGTGCGTTCTCCCTTGACTGTGATCGGGTGCGGACAAACGATGGTCCTCGTTCTCCCCTTCTCCTTCCGTCCGAGGTCCCCGTAGGAGCCGTGCCATGCCGCGCACTTCACGTTCGTTCCGCACCGCAGCCGTCACCGCCTCCCTCCTCGCCCTGGGACTGACCGCGACCGCCTGCGGTGACGGGGACACGGCGGGCCGGGGCGCGACCGGGGGCACCGCGGCCCAGCCGGTGGAGATCACCTACTGGTCGTGGATGCCGGGCACCAAGCAGACCGCCGAAGCCTTCAACGCGAGCCACGACACCATCAAGGTCACGTTCGCCGAGGTCCCCGCGGGCCTGGCGGGCGGATACGACAAGCTCGCCGCTTCCGTGAAGGCGGGCAATGCGCCCGACGTCATGAACATCGAGTACCAGGCCGTCCCCGACCTGGTCACCCAGGGGCTGCTGGCCGACTCCTCCGCACTGCTCGGACCCACCGTCAAGAAGCAGCCGCAGCAGGTCCAGGACCTCGTCACGCTCGGGGGCAAGCAGTGGGCGGCGCCCTTCGACGTGGCCCCCCAGATGCTCTACTACCGCAAGGACCTCTTCGAGCAGCACAAGATCGCGGTGCCCAGGACCTGGCCGGAGTTCAAGACCGCCGCCGAGGAGGTCAGGAAGGCCGACCCCGAGGCGCGCATCACCTCCTTCTGGGGCGACGAGGCCGCGACCTGGGCGGGCCTCGCCCAGCAGGCCGGCGCCCGGTGGTACGGAACCGAAGGGGACGCCTGGAAGGTGAACATCAACGACTCCGCCACCAGGAAGGTCGCGCAGTTCTGGGGCGACCTGGTCAAGAACGACCTCGTCTTCAACCACAAGGCGTGGAGCCCCGAATCCACCAAGGCCGCCTCGGAGGACAAGGTCTACACCCGCCTGGGCGCCTCGTGGAGCGCGGGAAGTCTGAAGACCGAACAGGCCAAGCAGGCGGGGAAATGGGCCTCCGTCGCCCTTCCCGGCTGGGGCGACGGGAAGGTGGGCATGGTGGGCGGCTCCTCCTTCGCCGTCGTCAAGGGCAGCAAGAAGGCGGAAGCCGCAGCCGAGTTCATCACCTGGGCCACCACCAGCGAGGAAGCCGTCAAGGCCCGGCTGAGCCCGGGAACCTCCAGTGCGCTGCCGGCGGACCCTGCTCTGCGCGCGAGTGCGAAAGCCTCCTTCGACACCGCCTTCTACGGCGGCCAGGACATCTACGCCGCCGCCTCCGAGCAGGTCCCGAACATCGCCTCCGGCTGGGTCTGGAGCCCCGTCCACAACGCGACCTCCGTCGATCTCGTCGCGGCCCTGGCCAAGACCCAGGACGGGAACTTCGCCGCTGCCTTCGACACGGCGCAGGCCACGGCGGAGAAGCTCATCGCCGACCGCGGCCTGAAGCTCGCGAAGTAGCCGGCAGGCAGCCGAGCGCCCCTCGACCCCTCTTCCTTCGGCCCCGGAGGTGCCCCGGTGGCAGCACCAGTGATCCCCAGCAGTGCCCAGTCCTCCGGCCGGGGCCACCCCCGGCAGCGACAGTCCGGCAGACGAGGACGCAACGGCGCCGCCGCCGTGCTCATCGGCCCGTTCGTCCTGCTCTTCCTCGCCGTCATGGTCGTGCCCATCGGGTACGCGGCCTACCTGAGCCTGTACCGCGAGCAGTCCTCCGGCCTCGGTTTCGGCGGGACGCGAACCCACTTCAGCGGCCTCGACAACTACGTGCGGGCCCTGACCGCCCCCGCGTTCCAGACGGGCTTCCTGCACATCGCGGCGTACTGCGCCGTGTACATCCCCCTGATGATCGGCGGAGCGCTGGCCCTCGCCCTCCTCATCGACTCCTCGCTGGCCCGCGCCAAACGGTTCTTCCAGCTCGCGGCCTTCCTGCCGCACGCGGTGCCCGGCCTGATCGCCGCGATCATCTGGGTGTTCCTCTACACACCCGGCCTCAGCCCGATCCACCAACTCCTCGAACAGACCGGTACCCGGGTCGACTTCTTCGGCAGCGGCACGATCCTCTTCTCCATGGTCAACGCCGCCGCCTGGCAGTGGACCGGCTACAACATGGTGATCTTCTACGCGGCTCTGCAGGCCATCCCGCGCGAGACGCTGGAAGCCGCAACCGTAGACGGCGCGGGGGCCCTCCGCACGGCCCTGTCGGTGAAACTGCCGATGGTCCGCTCCTCGGTGGTCCTCACCACGCTGTTCACCGTGATCGGCGCCATCCAGCTGTTCACCGAGCCGGAGACCTTCCGCTACGACGCGACCGGCCTGTCACCGGAGTGGTCCCCGACGATGTTCATCTACCAGGCCGCCTTCTCCAAGCACGACTACGGCATCGCCGCCGCGGCCTCGCTGGTCCTGGCCCTCCTCGGGGCCCTGCTCTCCTTTGTCGTCACCAGGCTCGGAAACCGGTGGAAAGAAGCATGAGCACACTCATCGCGGACACGACCACCCCGTCCGCCCCCGCGGGCACCGCCCGCCACCGCGGCGGCTCCCGCCCGCCCGGGAAGCCGCCCCGCAGGGGCCGGATCCTCGGGTCCAGGGCCGCCGTCAACGGGCTCCTCGTCCTCGTCGCGTTCTACACCCTGATGCCGCTGACCTGGCTGGTGTTCTCGGCCACCAAGGACAACAGCGACCTCTTCGGCCGCCCCGGCTTCGCCCTCGGCGACTTCCACCTGTTCGGCAACCTCCTCCACCTCTTCACCTACAACGAAGGGATCTTCGGACGCTGGCTGCTCAACAGCTTCGTGTACTCCGTCCTCGGATCGCTCGCCTCGACCCTGCTCAGCCTCGGCGCGGGCTACGGCTTCGACAAGTACGCGTTCCGGGGCAAGGAGAAGCTGTACGGCTTCGTCCTGCTCGGGCTCCTGGTCCCGGCCACCGTCATCTCCCTGCCCATGTACCTGCTCGCCTCGAAGGCCGGCCTCGTCAACAGCTACTGGGCCATCCTCATCCCGGGCCTCGTCAGCCCGTTCGGGGTCTACCTCTCGCGGATCTTCTCCGAGGGCTACGTCCCCGGCGAGACCCTGGAGGCCGCCCGTCTCGACGGCGCCGGCGAACTGCGCATCTTCTCCTCCGTCGCCCTCCCGATGCTGGGACCCGCCTTCGTCACCGTCTTCCTCTTCTCCTTCACCAGCAGCTGGAACAACTTCTTCCTGCCGCTGGTCATGCTCAACGACCACGAGCTGTACCCCGTGGGACTCGGCCTGTTCAACTGGAACGCCACCCTGACCCAGTACCCCGAGCAGTACGCCCTGCTCATCACCGGGTCCCTGGTGTCCGTCCTCCCGCTGGCCGTGGCCTTCCTCTGCCTCCAGCGCTTCTGGCGCTCGGGCCTGACCGCCGGAGCGGTGAAATGACCTCGGCAGCCGGCCCCGTCCGCACGGCCCCGCGCACCCTGCTGTCCATGGGGCCCGCCATCCACCGCACCCTGCTCGACGCCGGGGCCCTGGAGCGGCTGTCCCGCATCGCGCACACCGACACCGCGGTGTCCGTCACCGACTACCGGCTCGCCGACCCCGCCCTGCTCGCCCGCACCGAGGTCCTCTTCACCCACTGGGGCGCCCCCGTCCTCGACGAGGAGGCCCTGCGCCGGATGCCCGCCCTCGAAGCGGTCGTGCACGCCGCGGGTTCCGTCAAGCACCACGTCACCCCAGCCGTCTGGCACCGCGGCATCCGCGTGTCCTCCGCCGCGGCCGCCAACGCCCTGCCGGTCGCCGAGTTCACCCTCGCCGCCATCCTCTTCGCGAACAAGCGGGTCCTGGAAAGTTCCCGGCGCTACCGCGACGCGCGCTCCGCCGAGGGACTCCTCCCCTACTTCGCCGGACACGGCAACTACCGCCGCACCGTGGGCATCGTCGGGGCCTCCCGGATCGGCCGCCGGGTCATCGAGCTCCTGCGCCCCTTCGACCTGGACGTGGTGCTGCACGACCCGTACGCCACCGCGCAGGAGGCCGCCGGACTGGGCGCCGAGCTGCTCCCGCTCAACGAACTCGTCGCCCGCAGCCACGTGGTGTCCGTCCACGCCCCGGAACTCCCCGAGACCCGGCACATGTTCGATGCGAAGCTGCTCGCGGCGCTCGCGGACGGCGCCACCCTCATCAACACCGCCCGCGGATCCCTCGTCGACACCGCAGCCCTCGTCGCCGAACTGGAATCCGGCCGCATCCACGCCGTCCTCGACGTCACCGACCCCGACGAGCTCCCGCCCCACTCGCCCCTCTACACCCTGCCGAACGTGCTGCTCACCCCGCACATCGCCGGCTCCCTCGGCAACGAGCTGGAGCGGATGGCGCACTGGGCCGTCGAGGAGGTGCAGCGCTACGCCGCGGGACTGCCCTTCATGCACGGCGTCGGACCCGACGAGCTGATCCGCTCCGCCTGAGGGGGCCGGTCGCGAGGTGCGCCGCGGCGGGCGCCGCCCCGGACCCCGGCACCGGCCGCCGATCCGCCTGCCGTAAGTTGTCCCCCTGGCCCGGTGGGGCCGCTCGACGGAAACGGCGCGAGCACAGGGCACGACCACGGGCACGAGCACGGGCAGGAGTGGGCTGGACATGGCGCGACGCGGACATCCGGGGACGAGCGGGGGCGCGCTGCCCGGCCCGCCCGCGGTCCCCGGACCGGAGATCGCCGCCGCGGCGGACCGCGGAGCCCAGGCCGCGGGGTGGCTGTTCCTGGGCCGCGACGGCCGTCTGACGGCGTACGCGGGCTGCGCCGGGGGCGTGGTGCGCTGGACGGAGTCGGCTCCCGGGTCCGACCGCTGGCACGGGCCCGAACTGTTCCCCGTCGAAGGGTGGGGCGGCCGGTTCGCGCTGGCACAGGACGGCGACGGCTTCGTGTGGTTCGCCGGCGCCCGGCGCCGGGAGGGGGCATCCGGCGGCCACGAGTTCGTCGTGGCCGCCCAGTACCAGACGGGCCGGCCGCTCGGCGAGTGGCGCACGGTCGGCAACCCCTTCCCCGCCCAGGAAGGCGAGGCTGCCGAGCCGGTGGGCCCCGTCGTGCTGCCCGACGGCGCGGGATCGCTGCACGTGGTGGTCTCCCGGTTCGGGACCGGGGTGTGCGGCCGGACCCGCCGCGACGACGGCACGTGGGAAGACTGGACGGACTACCGGGGCCAATGGGTGCGCGGCCCCGTCGTCCCGCTGGTCACCTCCCGGGGCCGGGCCGAATTCCTCGCACCCTTCCGCGGCGGAGCCACGTACTGGAGCCAGGACCGGCCCGGAAGCCCCTTCAGGTGGCTGGGCCGGATGGAGGCCGAGGCCGTCGAGGGCTCGTACACCTGCCTGCGCACGGGCCCGGACACCGGCACCTACTTCTGGCGCCACCCGGCGGACGGCAGTGTCGTCGCCTACCGCCCGGCGGCCCCCGCCGGACCGGGGCCGCATCTGATGCCCCTGGGCGGCGCGGGAGGCTCCGGGCCCGTCGACGCCGTGCGCACCGGCATCAACGGCACCGACTGCACGGTGCTGTTGCAGCGGGGTGCCGAGGGATACCCGGAAATCGCCGCCTACCCTACGCACGGTGAGCAGTACGGCGCCTGGTGGGCCCCCGTCGGGGACCGGTGCGCTGGACTGCCGGCCCTCGCCCTCGACGCCTACGGCTCGGTAGCGATCGCGATGGTCGACACGGACGGGCGGTTGCGCGTCTGCCGGCAGGACCTCACCGAACCGGGCCTCACGTTCGGGGCGTGGCGCACCGTCGGGTGAGCTTTCCCACTTCGGTCTGCTCCGGCCGGGACCACCTGTTCCCACCTGCGAAGACGCGAGAGGCGGGCGATTCGTCCCGTACTTGCTCGCCCTTCGTCACGTGGCTTAGGCTGCGCTGATCTGTGAGGGTCGCATAAACGTGCGGATCGCAGATGGCGGGGAGTACGGGGAGTGACGAACGGCCGGGGTCGGGGCGGGCCCGGCGGCATGTCGCATCGGCTCGGCGCGCAGGTGGTGGCGAGTGTGACGATCGAGGAGTTTTCCGAGTGGCAGGTATGGCCCGCCTGAGCGTCGTCGTTCCCTTCCAGGACGTCGAGGTCTATCTCCGGGAGTGCCTGGAGTCCATAGCCAGGCAGACGTTCCGGGACCTCGAAGTCATCATGGTCGACGACGGCTCGACCGACTCCTCGACCGCGATCGCCGAGGAGTTCTGCCGCCGCGACCCCCGCTTCCGGCTGCTCCGCCAGGAGTCGACGGGCCCGGGCCGGGCCCGCAACGTCGGCATCCGCGCCGCCCGTCCCGAAGCCGAGTTCCTGGCCTTCGTCGACGGTGACGACGTCATACCCGCGTACGCCTACGAGTTGCTCGTCCGGACCCTCGAAGCCTCCGGCTCCGATTTCGTCTCCGGCAACGTCCAGATGATGAACTCCACCAAGAGGTGGCAGTCACCGCTGCACAAGGCGCCCATGCAGCGCGCCAGGCGCGGTACGCACATCACGAAGCTGCCCGAGCTCATCTACGACCGGACCGTCTGGAACAAGGTCTTCCGGCGGTCGTTCTGGGACTACCACTACATCGCCTTCCCCGAGGGCGTCATGTACGAGGACTCCTGGGTCAACATGTTCGCGCACTTCCGCGCGACCAAGGTGGACATCCTCACGGACATCGTCTACTTCTGGCGCCGCCGCGAGGGGGGCTCCGCCCCCTCCATCACCCAGCGGCACACCGAGTTCGGCAACCTGCAGGACCGCGTCCTGGCCGTGCAGTCCGTCAGCCGGTTCCTCGCCGGACACCGGGCGCGCTCCTACAGCGACCACAAGCGCAAGTACGATCTCGCCTGCCTCAAATCGGACCTGATGCTGCACCTGAAGGTGCTGCCGGACGCCGACGAGGAGTACCGGAACGCCTTCATGAAATGGGCGAACGAATTCCTGGACGAGGCCGACGCCGACATCATCGGTGAACTCCCCGCGGACGCCCGGGTCAAGTGGCTGCTGGTGCGGGAGGGCCGGCTCAAGGAGCTGCTCGACGTCGTCGAGTTCGAACGCAAGGGCGGCCCGCTGCCCGTCCAGCGCCGCCTGCACCGCTACCTCAACTACCCGTATCTCGGCGACCGCTCGGTCGGCCTGGACAAGAGCGCCTACCGGCTGGACAAGGAACTGTCCCTGCACGGTTCGCTGACCGGCGCGCGCTGGGACGACTCCGGGCAGCTGACCCTTGAGGGCTCCGCGTACGTCCGCTTCATCAACGTGCACAAGCGGCACATGTCGATGAAGGCGATCGCCCTGCGCAACAAGAAGCAGGGCCGCGTCCTGGTCGCCAAGGCGAAGACCACCTACTACCCGCAGGCCACCGAGCACTCCCAGCAGAGCCGATACTGCTACGACTGGTCGGGCTTCCAGGTCCGCTTCGACGTCTCCCGGCTCAAGCGCAAGGGCGAATGGGTCGAGGGCACCTGGGACGTCGCCGCCGGCGTGCTCAGCCGCGGTCTGTTCCGCTACAAGGGCATCGCCCGCGGGGGAGCCGGCGCGGCCGCCAACCCGCCGTACCGGTACGTGGACAAGAACACCCGGGTCGTCCCGGTCTTCCTCCAGGGCAAACTCAAACTGCGCGTGGAGACCGTCCGGTGCCGCATCACCCGGCACCGCCTCGTCGGCGACCACCTCGAAGTCGGCGGGGTCTACCTGGGGCCCAAGGTCCCCGAGTGGGGCAAGTTCCGGGTGACCAGCATGGGCGGCGCCGGACGCAACGACTCCTGGGTCCGGTTCACCTACGGCGGGGAGGGCTGGTGCACCTTCGTCACCCGCATCCCCGTCAAGGCCCTGGTGCCCGGCCACCGCACCGTCACCGACAGCGGGGTCCCCGAGACCTGGAACACCGGCAGCAACGGCTGGCGGACCACCCTGCACGTCGAGGGCCGCAAGGCGGCCATCTACCCCGTCATGGCGGAGGACGCGGACGACGGCCACTACCGCCTGCCCGCCCGGCTGCAGACCCCCGCCGGCGACCGCGAGGTGTTCGTCCACCGCAACGGCTCGGGTTACGTGGTCCTCTTCGAGCGGGACACCCTGCCCCTGGCGCGCTCGGCCACCTGGCGCGAGGACGGCTCCCTGGACGTCGTCGTCGGCTACGCGGCCGCGGACAGGCTGAGCGCGTCCGAGTACGCGACGGCCCACGTCGTGGTCCGCTCCCGGGCGCACGGGGCCGAACGCGTCCTGCCCCTGACCTGGACCGGCCAGGACTTCCGCTTCGTCCTCACGCCCGCCGCCGTGCGCACGCTGGCCGGGGACATACCGCTGGCCGCAGGCCGCTGGGACTTCTTCCTGCGCCGCCAGGACCCCTCCGCGGTCACCCCGGAGAACCGGTCGAACGATCTCATGATCAAGATGACGCAGGAGCTCATCCCGGCCCTCCCGAGCGAGATGACCGCCGACGAGCGGCGCTACGAGCTCCAGGCCGAGGCCTACGACCGGCTCTCGCTGCTGGTCCACTCGGCCATGCCCGACGCGGCCCGCGGCCCGTACCGCCAGAAGCTGATGCGCACCAAGACCTACCCCGAGGCGCGTCGCAAACCCCTGCAGCAGACGGTGCTCTTCGACGCGTTCAAGGGGACACAGTTCTCGGACAGCCCGCGGGCGCTGCACGAGGAGATGGTCCGCCGCGGCGCTCCCGTCGAACACCTGTGGGTGGTGCGCGACGACCAGGTCGCGGTGCCGCCCACTGCCCGCCCGGTCCGGATGTGGTCCCCCGACTGGTACGAGGCGCTGGCCCGCTCGCACTACGTCGTCGCCAACAACCATCTGCCCGACTGGTTCGAGAAGCGCGAGGGCCAGGTCGTCGTCCAGACCTGGCACGGCACCCCGCTGAAGAAGATCGGCCATGACATCGAGGCCGTGCACTTCGCGGACAAGCGGTACCTGGAACGCGTGGACCAAGAGGTGCGCAACTGGGACATGCTGGTGTCCCCGAACAGCTTCAGCACGCCGATCCTCCGGCGCGCCTTCCGCTTCTCCGGTGAGATGGTCGAGAGCGGCTATCCGCGCAACGACGTCCTGCGCCGCCCGGACTCGGTGCAGCGCGCGGAGGAGGTCCGCCGCCGCATCGGGCTGCCGCCGGGCAAGAAGGTCATCATGTACGCGCCCACCTGGCGCGATGACCAGTTCTACGCACCCGGCAAGTACAAGCTGGACTTCCGCATCGACCTGGACGACGCCCGGGCGCAGCTCCAGCACGACCACGTGCTGCTGGTACGGCGCCACCCCAACGTGGTGGACCCGGTGCCCGGCGCCGGCGACGGCTTCGTCTTCGACGTGTCCGACTACCCGGACATGGCCGACCTCTGCCTCATCGCCGACGTGATGATCACGGACTACTCCTCCCTGATGTTCGACTTCGTCAACACCGGGCGGCCGATCCTCTTCTTCACCTACGACCTCGACCACTACCGGGACACCCTGCGCGGGTTCTACTTCGACTTCGAGCGCTCCGCCCCCGGCCCGCTGCTGTACACCTCCCCCCAACTGGTGGGCGCGATCCGGCACATCGACCGGGTCCGGCAGGACTACGCGGCCCGCTACCGGTGGTTCCAGCAGGAGTTCTGCGACCTCGACGACGGCCACGCCGCCGCCCGGCTGGCCGACCGCATCCTGTCCGCCGGAGGAGACCTCGGCCGCGTGCCCCCGCAGGCGCCGGGCGCCGACGCGGACGGCCGCCGGACCGCCGGTCGGCCCGCCCTGCCTCAACAGCAGCAACAGCACCAGCACCAGCACCAGCACCAGCCGCAGCCTTGGCAGATGCCGCAGCAGCAGTACCGGCAGCCCCCGTTGCAGGACCAGCCGTACCCCCAGCCCGACCTGCCTCCGCACGCCCTCGACCACATGCCGCGACAGCCGGTGAGACGGATGGACTCCGAACACGTCTGAGCCGACCGGCAGACGCCTGCCGTCGTCGACTTCGGCCTGATCCGGGGCGGCTTCCGGGTGTCCGCCGACGGCGGCCGGGCCGGGGACGAGGGCTACGTACCGGAACGGCTGACCCGCATCACGAGCGGGCGGTGGTCGGAGGCCTTGGTGTCCACCACCGTGCAGCCGGTGCGGGGCAGCAGCGTGAACAGGTAGTCGATCTTCGTGCCGTCCGCGTACGTCGGGCGGCCCTCGCGGGAGTCGCCCTTCTGGTCGCACTCGCGGTAGGTGCCGTACATCTGCGGCGGCCAGATCCAGGCGACCGGGTTCGCGCTGCCGGGCGGCGGGGAGTTGAAGTCGCCGCCGACGACCGTGCGGGCGTCGTCCGCAGTGGCCTCGATCAGCGACCGGAGCTGATTGTCCCGGAACTCCCATTCGGGGTGCAGGGCGTCGCTCTCCGGCAGGGCGATGTGCGCGTTGCACACCCGCACGTCCTGGACCGGGACGCGGGCGCACAGGATTCCCCGGTGCAGGCCGAGCGTGGGCTGCTGGACGGCCACCGACTCGGTGTCGGCCAGCGGTGAGGCGGCCAGCAGACCGTAGCCCGCGCGCCCCCGGCCCCGGCCGGTGCAGTCGACATCCGTGCGCGCGCCCGCCGCGTCCACTTCCTCGTACGGCTCGAACACACTGTGCCAGTCCGGACCGAGCTGCTCGGCCGCCGACTCCAAGTCCTGCGAGCAGACCTCCTGGAGGAGCAGGACGCGCACCTCGTGGTCCACGACCAGCCGGCGCAGCTGCTGGAACTTCTCCTTGGGGCCGCCGGTCTTCCCGCAGCCCCACTGCTCGACGGAGCACATGTTCCAGGTCGCCACGGCCAGCTCGGCCGACTGCGGCGCCCCGGACACCGCAACCGGGGCCGGCCGGGCGGCGGAGGAGGAGCACGCCACGCAGGCCAGCAGGCTCAGGGCCGCCACACCGCGCGCGAACCGGCGGCGGGGGCGCCGTGGCGTGGTCTCCAGCTGTCTCTGCATGCCGACATCATTGAGTATGCCCCGGTCAACCGGCACATCGGGGGTGATGCGAAGCGTTCCACTCCGCTGTCCGGCGCGCCGCCGACGCCCCGGACCGGCCCCCGCCCCGTCGGCGAGACCGTCGTCAGGACTGCCGCGAGCGCCCGGTGACCGCACGCGGAAGCCGTCCGGGGGCGGGCCGGCCGCACAGCTCGCGCACGGTCGCCATATCGCTGAAGGGCAGCAGCTCCTCGCCGACGATCTGGTGCGGCTCGCTTCCCTTGCCGGCGATCAGCACGACATCGTCGGGCCCGGCGGCCGACAGGGCGAACGCGATCGCCTCCCGCCGGTCCGCGAGCCGGGTGTACGGGGTACCGGTCGAGCGGAGGCCGGGGGCGATCTGGTCCAGGATCCCCTCCGGGTCCTCGTGGCGGGGGTTGTCCGAGGTGAGGACGCACAGATCGGAGTGGGCGCCGGCGATCCGCCCCATGTCCGCCCGTTTGGTGGTGTCCCGGTCCCCGCCGCAGCCGAAGACGGTGGTGATCCGGCCGCGGGCGAAGCCGCGGATGGCGGTGAGGACCTTGTCCAGGGAGTCCGGCGAGTGTGCGTAGTCCACGATCACGGACGTGCCGAGGGGTGTCACGAAGCGCTCGAACCGGCCCGGCACGGGCGGCATGTCCTCCAAGGCGGCCACCAGCGGACCCAGTTCGTGGCCGAGGACGTGGCAGGCGGCCACGGTGGCCAGCGCGTTGGCCACCGAGAACCGTCCGGGGACGGGGATCGAGGCGGGGTAGGCGCGCCCCTCGTGGAGCAGCGTGAACCGCGTGCCGGAGGCGCTCATCACCAGGTCGGTGGCGCGGTAGTCTGCCGGGACGTCGAGGGCGTACGTGCTGACCGCCCCCGGCATCATCGAGGGGATTGCGGCGCCCACCGGGTCGTCGATGTTGACCACCGCGCGTCGGCACAGGCCCTGGAACAGGCGCAGCTTCGCGTCCCGGTAGTGCGCCATCGTCCCGTGGTCGTCCAAGTGGTCCTGCGTCAGGTTGGTGAAGACCCCGACGTCGATGAAGGTCCGGTCGACCCGGTATGTCAGCAGGGCCATCGAGGTGGCTTCCAGCACCACCCCGGTGACACCGCGGTCGCGCATGCACCCCAGCAGGTACTGCAGGTCGGGGGATTCCGGGGTGGTCAGCACCGAGCGCGGCATCGGGATCAGCTCGTCGCCGATCCGGCTGCCCGAGGTCCCGATGACCCCGACCCGCGCGCCCTCCGCGATCCGCAGCACGGACTCGACCATGTACGACACCGAGGTCTTCCCGTTGGTGCCGGTGACCGCCACCATCTCCATCTGCCGGCCCGGCTCACCGAAGTACCGGGAGGTCACGACGGCCGCCGCGCGGCGTATGTCGGGCACCCGCACGGCGCAGGCCCCCGGCGGCCACACGGCTTCGGCCAGGGCCGGCTCCCCGCCGTCGACGAGCACGGCCGCCGCGCCCCGGGCGAGTGCGGGCGCCACCGCGGCGGGCCCGCCCTCCCGGTGGCCGGGCACGGCGATGAACAGCGAACCCGGCCTCACCCGGTCCACGTCGAAGGTGGTTCCCGCGGTGATCGACGTCTGCTCGGGGTGGCCCATGAGGACGTGGTGATCCTGTCCGGCCAGCAACGCGCTCAGCTTCACAGTGTTCCCTTCGAGGCGGCTCGGCCCGGTCGTGCGGCGTAGCCAGGCAACAGCGCCGGCGGCATGCCGGGACTGCGGTGACGATGTGAAGACGGACCCCCGCGGGGGCCGCAGGAGCACCAGGCCGTCCGGTGTCGGGTCGTACCGGGCCCGCGAGGCCCGGGTGGACTGCGTGGCTCGTGTGGACTGCGTGGTTGACGTGGCACGGGCGAACATGCCGGGCGAGACGGCTAGCCGTGCTCCTGCACAGCGATGCGGTGCGTACGGGGCGCATCGGTGTCGGCAGTGGCCGGCACGGCAACGGTCGGCGATCCCGCGCGGGCCCGGGCCGGTGTCGAGGCGGCCCGGAACGGGCACTGCCCCGAAGAACGCGTGCGACCCATGGGCCGAGTGTACGGCCGCCCGCGGGGTCCGGTGCGCACGAGTGGCCGGGGGCCGGCGCATAGGCTGGGCCGGTGACGACGAACACGAGTACGGACATGAGCGGCGACCGCGTGCTGTACGGGTGCATGGGGCTCGGTGGCAGCTGGGAGCCGGGAGCGTACGGACCCGCCGACATCGACGAGGCCGAGGCCGTCGTCGAGGCGGCCCTCGACAGCGGGATCACCGGTTTCGACCACGCCGACATCTACCGGCACGGCAAGGCCGAGGCTGTCTTCGGCGAGGTCCTCACGCGGACCCCCGGCCTGCGCGAACGGATCACCCTCCAGACCAAGTGCGGAATCCGGCTGGCGGGCCGGGACGGCCCCGGCCGGTACGACCTGCGCGGGCAGAGCATCGTGCAGCGGGTCGAGGAGAGCCTGACCCGGCTGCGCACCGATGTCATCGACGTGCTGCTGCTGCACCGGCCCGACCCGCTCGCGGACGCCGACGAGGTGGCGGCCGCGCTGATGTCGCTGCACCGGCAGGGCCTCGTACGGCATGTCGGGGTGTCCAACATGGGCGCCGCGCAGATCGCCCACCTCCAAGCCCGTCTGGAGGTGCCGCTGGTGGCCAACCAGCTGGAGATGAGCCTGCACCGCCGGGACTGGGTCGAGGCCGGGGTCCTGCTCAACACGGGCGCCTCCACCGCCAACGGCTTCCCGTTCGGCACCCTGGAGCACTGCCGCGACCACGGCGTCCGCCTACAGGCCTGGGGAGCGCTCGCGCAGGGCCGGTTCACCGGCCGTCAGCAGACCCCCGCCGAAAGCGCCACGGCCGAGCTGCTGGCCGACCTGGCCCGCGCCAAGGGCACCACGCCCGAAACGGTCCTGCTGTGGTGGCTGGCCCGCCACCCCGCGGGCATCGCCCCGGTCATCGGCACGGCCCGGCCCGACCGGATCCGCGCCTGCCGGGACGCCGCGCTGCGCGAGCCCGACCTCACGCACGAGGAGTGGTACCGCCTCTGGGTCACCGCCCGGGGGATCCCGCTGCCCTGAAGTCCCGGGCGAAGCCCTCACGGAACCCGGGCCGTTCGACGGCGGCCTCGAACGCCCGGGCCGCGCGGTCGAGGCCGGCCCCGCCCTGCCGGGCGGCGGGGGCGCCGGCGAGTTCGGCGAGGTAGCCCGGCAGGTCCAGCCCGCGGGCCGCCGCCAGGGCGCTGAGCCGGGCGTGGACCTCCGGGTCGACCTCGACGGTGATGGTGTCAGCCATGGTCCGAGTATGCGCCGTCACGGGCCGCCCGGGGAGGCCGTTCGCGCGACCCGGTGCTTGGCGCGGGCGATGACCAGGGCCACGTCGTCGTGGTCGTCGGGCCGGCGCAGCACGTCCAGCAGCCGGTCGCAGGTCTCCTCCAGCGGACTGTTCGTGTCGGCCAGCAGGTCCAACAGGACGGCGAGACGCTCGTCGATCGGTTGGTTGCGGGTCTCCACCAGGCCGTCCGTGTACAGCACGAGCTGGTCGTCGGGCTCCATGCGGACCGTGGTGGTCTCGAAGGGGATGCCGCCCACCCCCAGGGGCGCCCCGGTGGGCAGGTCCAGCAGCTCGGGCGCGTGCCCGGAGCGGATGAGCACCGGGGGGAGGTGCCCGGCGACGGCAATCCGGCACTCGGCCCGGTGCGGATCGTAGACGGCGTAGACGCAGGTCGCGATCGTCTCCTCAAGGGCGGCCGTCGTGCGGTCCAACTGCTGGAGCACCTGCGTCGGTTCGAGCGCGAGCTCCGCGAGCGTGCGGGTCGCCGTGCGCAACTGGCCCATGCTGGCGGCGGCGTTGATGCCGCTGCCCATCACGTCCCCGACGACGAGGACCATCTTGTCGTCCGGCTGCGCGATGGCGTCGAACCAGTCCCCGCCGATCTCGCTGCTGGCCGCCGCCGGCCGGTACCGGTAGGCGACCTCCAGCCCTTCGGAGTACGGCGGGTGGTGGGGGAGGAGGTGCTGCTGCAGGGCGAGGGCGGTGTGGTGCGCGTTGCGGAACCAGCGGGCGTTGTCGATGCAGACCGCGGCGCGCGCGGCGAGTTCACCGGCCAGCACGATGTCGTCGTCGTCGAAGGGCAGGGAATTGCGGGTGCGCTTGAGGTCGAGGGCGCCGAGCACCTCGCCGCGGGCGATGAGCGGCACCGCGAGATAGGAGCTCAGCCCGGCCCGGGCCAGCAGGGCCGCGGCGTCGTCGTCCCGGGCGATCCGTGAGAGGTCGCTGGCCTGCACATGGGCCACGAGCACCGGGTGGCCGCTGGTCACCGACTGGGTCACCAGCCGGTCCGCGTCGTACTGGGCGATGTCCCCCGGGGGGTCCGCGGCGCGCACGGCCTCGCTGGGGAAGGCCGCGGCGACAGCCAGGGCCCGGAACACCGCCGGCTCGTGCGCCGAGGAATTCAGGCTGGGCCGGCCGTCGAGGACCGAGTCGAGGATGTCCACCGCGGCGATGTCGGCCAGCTCCGGCACGACGACGTCGGCCAGCTCGCGGGCCGTCTGCTCCAGATCCAGGGTCGTACCGATGCGGACGCTCGCATCGGCGATCAGGGCGAGCCGCCGGCGGCTGTGCGCCACCTCCTTGGCCGCCTGGTGGCTCTGCGTGACGTCCACCACCGAGGTGGCCAGGCCCAGGACCCGGCCGCCGGAGTCCTCCAAGCGGTAGTACGACACCGACCATGCGTGCTCGGTGCGCCGGTCGCCGTGCGTGTGTCCGGCGGTGAACTGGTCCACCAGCGGCCGCCCGGTGGCCAGCACCTGCCGCATCGCCGATTCGACGGCCTCCGCGTCGTCGAGGAAGGACAGGGCCTCCCGGACGCCCCGGCCGATGTGCTGCGCCGCGGGCAACCCGTTGATCCGCTCCAGCATGGGGTTGACCAGCACGTACCGCAGGTCCGTGTCCAGGACCGCGAGACCGATCGGGGACTGTGCGACCAGCCGGGCGGACAGGGCCAGGTCCCGCTCCAGCCGCCGCAGCCGGGTGCGGTCGGTGGCGATGCCGAGGGCGTACAGCCGGCCGTGCTCGTCGAGCAGCCGCATGTTGCGGAACTCGACCAGGCGCGTACTGCCGTCCTTGTGCCGTACGGGGAAGGCCCCGGCCCAGTCGCCGGCGCCGCCCATGACCCGCGCGAACAGCTCCGTCACCAGCCCCAGGTGCTCCCGCGCCGCCAGCAGCCGGGCCGCGGGCCGGCCCAGCGCCTCCTCGGCGGACCAGCCGAACAGGTGCTCCGCCTGGGGGCTCCACAGGGCGATCCGGCCCCGCGAGTCGAGGACGACGGCGGCCACGTTCAGTACGTCGAGCAGGCCGCTCGGCGCTGCGGTCACGGCCCGGGCGTACTCGGCGCCATCGGCTGCGAAGGCATCGCTCGTGTCCATCCGGAGGCCCCCTTCAGGTCGCCGGCCGTCGGTCGTCGGCCCGGGCCGACGACCACGGGCGGGTCGAGGTGCGCGGGCCCCGTTCCATGGTCCACCCGTACCCGCCCGGCCGCCGACCGGAGGGCGGCGCACGACCGCCCGGAGCCTGCGGGCCCCGCGGGCCGCCGCCCCGGTGGCGGCCACCCCCGCGGGGGTGTGAGAAGCTCCGCAGCGCAGGCTGCGGAGCCCGCTGCCGCCGCGTTGACCAGGGGCTTCGCGAGGAATACCGAACTCAGGGGTGGGACACGTGGTGGATGGCGACGGCGACGGCAGAGCGGGCATGTCCGACGGGGACCGCATCCCCGGGCGGGGGGAGCCGGCCGGGCGGGAGGGCCGGCCGGCGCAGGCGCCGGCGGAGCCGTCCGCGCGGGCCCGGATGGTGACCGAGCGGCTCCGGCGCGAGGACGAGCAGCGCGCCCGGGAGCAGCGCTCCAACGAGCGGAGGAACCCCTTCCGCCGGGCGCAGCCGGCCCGCAACGAACCGCCGGGCTGGCGCACCGGACCCGCCTGGCAGGAGCGCGACGGCCGGGCGGCGCGGCGGCGCCGGCTGAGGGCGCTCCTGGCGGTGCTCCTCATCGGCGGCCTGGCCCTGATCACCCTGCGGCCGGAGCTGGTCATCGACCGGCTCACCGGAAAGACGGAGGCCAGGGAGGCCGCCCGGAACGCCCCTGCGCTGCCCGCCGAGTCAATCCGCCCGACCGCGCCCCCGGCAGCGCTGGACCCGGACCTGCCCACGCCGAAGGAGCCCTTCCGTGGCTCCCCGGCCCTCCAGTGGGCGGACGGGGCCGCCGGCATCGAACTGCCGCAGGCCCAGGCGGTGGGCGGCATGTCCCAGGAGAAGGTGGCGAAGGCGCTGGAGCAGGCGAAGGCCTTCCTGGTCGCCACGAATCTCGATCCGGCCACCGTGCGGGGTGAGCGGCCCACGGCGGCGCTGGACCTGCTCGACCCGGCGGACCCGGAGACGCTGCGGCACCTGGAGGATTCGCTGGCACGTCCGGGCAAGGAGCAGGACCCGCTGCTCCTGGTGACCCGCTTCGATCCGGCCGAGGTCCGGCCCGTGGGAGAGACCGTCAAGGTGCGTGGCCGCATGTGGACCGAGCCCGGGGAGGGGCCGGGGCAGGCCCGGGTGAACGTCGACTACACCTTCGTCTATCCACTGGTCAAGGCCAGGCCCGGCGCGGAGCAGGTGGCGCGGACCATCGTGCGCCGCGAGCTCACCTTCTCCTTCTCCGACGCGCGCCGCTGGGAGACGACCCCGGACAGGCTCTGGCTCGTCCGTTCCGGGCAGAACTTCGGCAACAGCGCCTGCGACGTCCACGACGGCTTCCTCCACCCTTCCTTCGCGGAGGACCTGCCGACCGGGCCGGCGCCGTCCGGGACGCCGGTGGACCCGTACGACCGCAGCCGCAACCTGGACGCGCAAGCGCAGGAGGAGTGCGGGACGGTGTCCCGCACCTGAGCGGTGTGCCGGGATCAGGCGCACAATGGTCCTGATCCCGGCAACGGAGGTCGCGATGGCGCAGGCCCAGGACTGGCACATCACCCGGGGCTCTCCCGCTCCCGAAGAACTCGCCGCCGTGGCGGTGGCCCTGTCGGCCGCCCTGGCCGCCCGAGCCGCCCTCGCACGGGACGGAGCCCGGGAGACCGAGGACGCCGGGCCCGCGGATGAAGCGGTGCCTCCAGCCCGCTGGCGGCCTGCCGCCGCCCGGCGGCGCGCGACGACCTCCTGGACCGCCGGACACCGGCCGGGCTGGCGCCGCGGCGCCTGAGGACACCCCCCCGAGAACGGCCGTACCCCGACAGCCGGGCGGGCGCTGCCGCGAGCCGACGTTCCCACCGGGCCGGCGCGCGCCCGTTCCGCGCTCCGGTGGGGAAACCGGCGGATGAAGGGCCGGCTCCGGGCATGGGGCATGATCAGGGGATGTCTGAACGCATCATTGCCGCCTGCGACGGAGCGGCGAAGGGTAACCCCGGCCCGGCCGGATGGGCGTGGGTCATCGCCGATTCCGAAGGCCGTCCCGAGCGCTGGGAGGCCGGCCCGCTGGGCCGGGCCACCAACAACGTCGGGGAACTGACCGCCCTGCAGCGCCTGTTGGAAGCGGTTGTGCCCGGCACCGCCTTGCAGGTGCGCATGGACTCCCAGTACGCGATGAAGGCCGTCACGCAATGGCTGCCCAACTGGAAGCGCAACGGCTGGAAGACCGCCTCGGGCCAGCCCGTCGCCAACCGCGAACTCGTCGAGAGCATCGACGGGCTGCTGGCCGACCGTGACGTGTCCTTCCAGTACGTACCTGCGCACCGTGAGGACGGCGACCACCTCAACGCCATCGCCGACCAGGCCGCCAGCGACGCCGCCCGTACCCAGCAGCCCGCGGGCACGGCCCTCGGAACCCCGGACATGCCCGTCCCGGCTCCGGTGCGCAGCGCACCGTCCCGGCAGAAGGGCGCGGTGGAGAAGGCCGTGAAAGCCACGGCGGCCAAGAGCGCGCCCGGTACCTCCACGGGCGCCCCGGCGGCGGGCGGCGGCCGCGCCATCAAGGCCAAGTTCCCCGGCTCCTGCCCGTGCGGGAAGCCGTACGCGGCAGGCGACATGATCACCAAGCACGGCAGCCGGTGGGGCCACCAGAGCTGCCCGGCCGCGTAGCGGACGCCGGTTCAGGCACCGCGGTCCGCGTCGGCCTCGCGGTGCATGCCCGTGCACAGCGCCCACACGACGAAGAGGTTGACGGCGATCAGAACCAGGGCCCACAGGGGGTAGTACGGCAGCCACAGGAAGTTGGCGATGGCGCCGAGGCCGGCGACGGCGACGCCGAAGAACCGGGACCACAGGGCTCCGGTGAACACGGCGCCTCCGGCGACGAGGAGCAGGATGCCGAGGATCACGTGGACCCAGCCCCAACCCGTCAGGCTGAACTCGAACACGTAGTGGCGCGTCATCGCGAAGAGGCTGCCCTTGGCGAGGGCCGCGATGCCTTCCAGGAGCGCCATCGCCCCGCCGAACAGCATGAGCGCCCCTGCCAGCACGGTCGTGCCGGACACGGGCGCGTGCGTGGGACTCGGGTGGACGCGGCCTGCGGTGGAGCTGCTGGCGTCGGTGGCCATGGGACCTCCTCGGTGCCGGGCCGGCCCGCTGAACCAGGACCGGCGACCTTCTGTTTCAGCGTGGCACGGCCACCCTGCCCCGGCACTTCCTGCGGCTCCGGGTCCGGCCGGCCGCGGACACCCCTTCAGGAGGTCGGGAACCGCACCGGCCGGGCGGCCCGCTCGGAGGACTCCCCGGGGCTCCGGTCGCGGGGGGTGCGCGGGGCGGCCACCAGGGCGACCGCGGCCGCGCCGAACGAGATCAAGCCGCCCGCGTACAGCGCCCACCGGACCCCCCAGTGCTCCGAGAGCCAGCCGGTCAGGACGGCGCCGAGCGGTGTCGAACCCTGGAAGATCAGGGTGTACAGCGCCATGACGCGGCCCCGGTACTGCGGGTCCGATCCGAGCTGGACCCGGTGGTTCGAGGCCTGCGCGAAATACATCATCGCGAAGCCCGTCAGTGCCAGGAGCAGACAGGCCGAGGCCAGGGTCGGCGCCAGCCCGGTGACCGCCTCCAACGCCCCGAAGGCCAGCGCCGAACCCGTGACGACCAGCGCGGTGGGCCGCCCGCGCCGGGCCGTCGTCGCGAAGGCCGCCAGCAGCGAGCCCACCGCGAGCGAGCTGCTCAGCAGGCCGAAGGCGGTCGAGTCGGTGTGGAACTCCGTCTTCGCCAGCAGGGGCAGCGTCAGCTGGAAGTTGAAGCCGACCAGGCCGAGGACGCCCACCAGCGCCATGGGCAGGACCAGGTCAGGACGCCGCCGGATGTAACGCAGCCCGTCCACCACCCGGGCCCTGCGCGGCCGGGCGGCCGGCCGGTGCAGCTCAGCAGGCCGCATCATGGCCACGCTGACCACCGTCGCCAGGTAGCTGAGGGCATTGAGCAGGACCACCGGCCCGACGTCCAGCCGGGCGATGAGGAGGCCCGCGACCGCCGGGCCCGCCACCCGCGCCACGTTGAAGTACGCGGCGCTCATCGCCGAGGCGTTCGGCAGCAGCTCGCTTCCCACCATCTCGCTGACGAACGAGATCCGCGTCGGCGCCTCGACCGAGTTCACCGTGCCCAGCGCGAACGCGAACAGCCAGATGTGCCACAGCTGTACGGTGCCCAGCAGCACCCACAGGCCCAGCCCCAGGGCGAGGGCCCCGAGCGCCAGATTGGCCAGGATCAGGATGCGCCGCTTGTCGTAGCGGTCGGCCAGCCGCCCCCCGTACAGCGTCAGGAGCAGGACGGGGGTGAACTGCATCGCCGTCACCGTGCCCAGGGCCGTGCCCGAGTCGCCCGAGAGCTCCAGCACCAGCCAGTCCTGCGCGATGACCATCATCCACGTACAGGTCACGGACAGGAGCTGGCCGAAGACGAACAGCCGGAAATTGCGCACCGACAAGGACTGGAAGGTGCGTTTCAAGGTCTTCACGGTTCGGCGGTTCCCTCTCCCCGGCGCCACGGCGGGTCCGGCGGCACTTCGGGGGCCATGGTCGCTCCGCCCGCTCGATTCTCCGTGGTGGCAGCGCCGCGCCGGGGCCGTCCGGCCCAGAAGCTGATGCGTGCGGCGACCGGCAGGTGGCCGCTCCCGGAGGCCGGGGTCGGTCACCGGGGCCAGGACGCTGCCGCGGACGGGCGGCGGCCGGGGGTGGAGAACCGGTCGCTCTGGACGCGGCGACCGGCCCTGTGGACCAGCCCCTGCACCGGCGGGTCGCCGGAGCCGGACCCGCCCGCTCCGGCTCCACCGGACCGCCGACGAGCGGGTCGCCGGCAGTCCGGCCGGCCGGCCCGGACTGCGGAGCGACGCCTGGCAGCCGCTGTTCCTGGCTGCGGTGTCCGGGTACGGCACGCCGGCCCGTGCCCCCGGGGCGCGAGGCGCGGAAACCGTCCGACGGTGTTCGGCCGGGGCGAGGCCGACGCGACGACCGGGAGGATCGTGGCTTGGGGTGACGGGAGGGATTGGCCGGAAATCGCCCGCTGCGGGACCCCCGTGGTTGCGGAGCAGAGCGTTCCGGCCCCGGGTCCGCGGTGGCGGGGGAGGGTGGTCCCCGCACTCCCGCCGCCCGTCCCACCACGGAGGCCCGATGGACCGTACGCCCGACCACGGAGGCACGCCAGAACCCGGAGGTCCGACGGACCGGCCGCCCGCCCACGGGGGTACGGTGGACCGGCCGCCCGCCCACACAGGGGCGGCGGACCGAACGGCCGTCCCTCCCCTGGCGGCGTCACCCCGCGAGGAGTTCGCCGCCGAGCTGACCCGGCTGCGCGAGAAGGCCGACCTCACCGTCCGCGCCGTCGCCGCCCGCGTCGACACTCCGGGGGCGCACAGCACGCTCGGCGGCTGGTTCGCCGGCCAGAACCTCCCCTCGATCGGCTCCCTGCCGCTGTTCCGGCAGGTGCTCAGGGTCTGCGGGGTGACCGGGCCCGAGGAGATCGACCGGTGGCTGGAGACCCTGGCCGAACTGCGGCGCACCCGCGTGCCGCGCGCCGTCCGCGGCGCCGTGCCCTACCGGGGCCTGGCCGGCTTCGAAGAACGGCACGCCGCCTGGTTCTTCGGCCGGGACCACCTGCGGGACACCGTGGTGGAACAGCTCCTCGCCCCGGACGCCGCCGTGCCCCGGCTCCTCGTCGGCGCCTCCGGGTCCGGCAAGTCCTCCCTGCTGCGCGCCGCCGTGCTGCCCGTCCTGCGCACCGAGCACGGCTTCACCCCCTGCCTCCTCACGCCCGGCCGGAACCCGCTCACCGCCCTGGCCGAGGCCGTCGATGCGCTCACCGGCGGCGAGGAGGGCGCGGCCGGCGCCCCGGACCCGGACGCCCTGGCCGCCCGCGTACGCCGTTTCGCCGCAGGCCGCGCGGCCGGCCGCGTGGTGGTGGCCGTGGACCAGTTCGAGGAGGTCTTCACCGTCTGCCGGGACGCCGACGAGCGCGAGCGGTTCCTGCGCTGCCTGGCCGCCCTGCCCTCGGCCGACCTTCGCGTCGTCGGCTGCCTGCGGGCCGACTTCTACCCCGACGCCCTCGGCGAACCGGCCCTCGCCGCCGCCCTCCAGCACGGCCAGATCGTCGTCGGCGCGCTGTCCGAGGAGGAGATCCGCGCCGTGGTCACCGGACCCGCGACCAAGGCGGGACTCGCCGTGGACGAGGGCTTCGTCGACCTGCTCCTCGCCGACCTGCGGGACTCCGGAGCCGGAGCCCTGCCCCTCCTCTCGCACGCCCTGCTGACCACCTGGGAACGCGGCCGGGGCACGGCACTGACCATCGCCGACTACCGGGCCGGAGGCGGTATGTCCGCCGCCATCTCGGCGACCGCCGAAGAGGCGTACGCCGCCCTGACCGACCCGCAGCAGGACCTGGCCCGGGTGCTCTTCCTGCGGATGGTCGCGGTCGGGGACGGCGGCCCCGACACCCGGCGCCTCCTCCCGCTGCCCGAGGGCGCCGGCACCGCGGACCCGGCCGACCGGCACCGCGCCGGGCAGGTCTACGACGTACTGGAGCGCTTCGTCGACCGCCGCCTGGTGACCCTGGACGCGGACGGGGCGCAGATCACCCACGAGGCGCTGCTCACCGCCTGGCCGCGGCTGCACCGCTGGATCGACACCGACCGGGCCGGGCACCTGGTGTGGCAGGAGCTGACCCGGGACGCCGAACGCTGGCTGGCCCAGGACCGCGAACCCTCCCTGCTCTACCGCGGCGCCCGGCTCGCCGTGGCGGTGAGCTGGGCCGAACAGAGCGGCCGCGGACCGGAACTGACCGTACGGGAGGCCTCGTTTCTCAAGGAGAGCCGGGCCGCCGAGGAGCAGCGGGCGCTGCGCGAACGGCAGCGGACCCGGCGGCTGCGGCAGCTCCTCGTCCTGCTGTCGGTACTCGTCGCCCTCTCCTGCCTGCTCACGGGTGTCGCGGTCGTCCAGCGCCGGGACGCGGAGCGGCAGCAGGCGGTCGCCCTGTCACGGCTGGTCGCGGCCCGCGCCGAACGGCTGCGCGGCAGCGACCTGGCCCTGGCCGCGCAGCTCAGCCTGGTGGCGTACCGTACGGCGCCCACCGCCGAGGCCCGGTCCGCCCTGATGGATGCCTCCGCCCTGCCGTCCGTCACCCGGATCCTCGCCTTCCGCGGTGTGGTCCAGGCGGTGGCGCTCAGCCCGGACGGGCACACCCTCGCCGCGGGCGGACTGGACCGGCAGGTCGCGCTCTGGGACGTGCGCGACCCCCGCAACCCCAAGGAACTGGGCACGGCGCCGCAGGAGTTCGGGGACACCGTGTACGCCCTGGCCTTCAGCCCCGACGGGCGGCGGCTCGCCGCGGGGGCGGGGGACGGCAGCGTCCGGGTGTGGGACACCTCCGCAACGGGCGCGGCGCGCGCGCTCACCGGACCCCGATCGGCGGTGTACGGCGTGGCGTTCGCCCCCGACGGCCGTTCCCTGGCCGCGGCGGCGGCCGATGGCGGGGTCTACCTGTGGCCCGAGCCGACCACCGCCGCCCCGACGCCGGGCGGTGCGCCGGGTGCTCCGGCTCCAGGTGTGCCAGGTGCGGCCGGGGGAGCGGACACCGCCCCGGTGCGGCTCGCCGGATTCACCGGAGCCGTGCACGCGGTCGCCTTCCGGCCCGGCGGTACCACCCTGGCCGCCGGCGGCGCCGACGGGTCGGTCCGGCTCTGGGACACCTCCGCGCCGGGCGCCCCGGCCCCGTACGCGGCGGTGCTGTCCGGCGCGGCGGGACCCGTCTTCGGCCTGGCCTTCACGCCGGACGGGGCCCGGCTCGCGGCGGCCAGCCAGGACCGCTCGACCCGCGTGTGGGCCGTGCCCGACGCCCGCGGGAGCCCGGCCGATCCCGAGGTGCTCGGCGGCGCACCGGCCGTGCCCGACGGCCCCGCCAGCTACGTCAACGCGGTCGCCCACAGCCCGGACGGGCAGTGGACGGCGACCGGCAGCGCCGACAACCAGGTCCGCGTCTACGCCGCCGGCTCCCGGACCCCGGCCGCCGTCTTCCCGCACCCCGGCCCCGTCACGGCCCTCTCCTTCCTGCCCGGCGGCCAGGGCCTGGCCACCGGGGCGGCCGACGGGGCCGTCCGGCTGTGGCAGGTGCCGTCCCGCCCGCTGCGCGGCTTCCAGGGGACCGTGAACGCGATCGGCTTCAGCCCCGACGGGCGGCTGCTCGCCGTCGCGGCCAAGGACGTACAGCTCTGGGACGTGAGCGACCCGTGGGCGCCCCGGCCCGTGGGGCCGCCGCTCACCAACTCCACGGCCTTCTCCGGGACGGTCTCCTTCACCCCGGACGGCCGGACCCTGGCCGTGGGCGGCCGGGAAGGCAAGGTCTGGCTGTGGGACCTCACCCGCCGCGACCGGGCCGTACCGTACGGGGAGCCGCTGGCCGGCGGAACCGGAACCATTCAGTCCGCGGTGTTCGACCGGAGCGGCGGCGCCCTGGCCGTCGGCAGCGAAGGCCGCACGGTACGGCTGTGGGACACCCGCGAGCCGGCCCGCCCCCGGCTGTCGGCCGAGCTCACCGAACCGGCCAACTACGTCTACTCCGTGGCGTTCAGCCCCGACGGGCGGCGGCTGGCCGCCGGGACCGTCGACAAGCAGGTCTTCCTGTGGCGGCTGCCGGCGGCGGACGGAGCACCCGTCCTGGAGGCCACCCTGCGCGGCCCCGGCAGCTACGTGATGTCCGTGGCCTTCAGCCCGGACGGCCGCGCCCTGGCCGCGGGCACGGCCGACCGGGACGTATGGCGCTGGGACGTGGCCGGCGGGCAGCCGGTCGGCGCCGGACCACCGCTGACCGGGCCCAGCAGCTACGTCTACGCGCTCTCCTTCCACCCGGCGGGCAGCACGCTCGCCGCCGCCAGCACCGACAGCACCGTCTGGCTCTGGAACACCGCCGGCACCGCACCGCCCGCCCCGAAGGCTGTGCTGAGCGGGCTGCGCGGCAAGGCGTACGCGATCGCCCACAGCCCCGACGGCCGCACCCTCGCCGGCGGCGGGTCGGGGCCGGAGGTGCTGCTGTGGACCACCGACGAGGCCACGGCCCGCCGCCGGATCTGCGAGCGCGCGGGGACGGAGATCACCCGTCAGGAATGGGCCCACCTGGTGCCGGGACTGCCGTACGCGCCGCCCTGCCGGTGAGGGCGCACGCGGCACGCGCGGCTGTACGGAGTTGTACGGACCGCCGTCCGGGCACGTCCGACCTGCGGGTCGGGCCTTCCCGGCGGCGGCCCGGGGCTGGCTTCCTGATGGAGCGCCACCGGATCGGCCGGGGCGCCGCACCACCATCGCAGCCATCCCGAGGGAGAACGACCATGCGCAAGACGACCACCCTGCGGTCCCGCGCCGGACTCACCGCCGCCGCGGCCGCCGTGGCCCTGACGGGCCTGATCGCCGGCGCCGGCGGCGCCGAGGCGGCGGGCAGCTACATCTCCTCCAACAGCGGGGGCGCCAATGTGCGGACCTGCGCCAGCACCGGGTGCGGTTCGCTCGGCTACCTGGGCAACGGCTCGGGCGTCTCCATGCAGTGCTGGACCGACAGCCAGTGGGTCTACCCGCCCAGCTCGAACTACGCCTCCAACCGCTGGTTCCGGGTGTCCAGCGCCGTCGGCACCGGCTACGTCCACTCGTCCCTCGTGGGCAGCCAGACCAGCGTCGGCCACTGCTGAGCCGACCCCCTCGCACACCACTCCGCGCCGCCCTTCCACCAGGAGGGCGGCGCGGAGCCGTTCACCGGCCGGGCGGGTCCGCGCTCAGGCGCGGGCCCGCAGAGCCGCCGTGTGGGCCCGGACCTCCGCCGGGGTCAGATAGCTGCCGGTCTGCTCGAAGTCCCGCAGGGTGGGCGGCCGGGAAGCCTGGAACCCGGTCCGGACGAAGTCGTCCCCTGCCATGGCGTTGAGCAGCCAGTTGGTCATCACCCGGGTCTTCGCCACGTTGGTGCGCAGCGCCGACCAGTGGTAGCCGCGGGCCACCGCCTGGGCCGGCAGGCCGCGCAGCGGGATCCCGAGCGGCTTGGACACGGCGTCCGTACCGCCTAGGTCGACCACCAGGCCCAGGTCCTTGTGCACGTAGGGCCGCAGCGGCTGGTGGCGCAGCGTCGCGATCAGGTTGTCGGCGATGGCGCGGCCCTGGCGCAGGGCGTGCTGGGCCGTGGGCGGGCAGATCGCCCCGTCCCGGCCCTTGGCGAGGTCCGGCACGGCCGCGGCGTCCCCGAGGGCGAAGACCCCGTCCGCTCCGGGCACGGTCATCTCCGGGGTCACCACCAGCCGGCCGCGTTCGGTCTCCGCCTCCAGGGTGGCCACCAGCGGGCTCGCCGCGACACCGGCCGTCCAGATCAGGGTCCGGCAGGGCAGCACCCGCCCGTCGGTCAGCGTCAGCTCCTCGGGGCCCGCCTTCGCCACGCTCACCCCGAGCGACACCTGGATCCCGCGCCGGCGCAGGATCTCCTGGGTGGTCCGCCCGAGGGACTCGCCGAGCTCGGGCATCAGGGCGGGGGCCAGGTCCAGGAGGTGCCAGGTGATCTGCCGGGGGTCCAACCGCGGGTACCGCTTGACCGCGTGGTGGGTCAGCCGCTGGAGGCAGGCCGCCGTCTCGGTGCCCGCGTAGCCCCCGCCGACCACGACGAAGCAGAGCCGGGCGGCCCGTTCCGCCTCGTCGCTGCTGGCATCGGCGAGGTCGAGCTGGGCGATGACGTGGTCGCGCAGGTACGCCGCCTCGGCGAGGGTCTTCATGCCCCGGGCGTGCTCGGTGAGCCCGGGGATGTCGAAAGTGCGGGTGACGCTGCCGGGGGCCAGCACCAGGTGGTCGTAGGCCTGCTCGGTGACCTCGCCGGTGATCTTCCGGATGATGCAGATCTTCGCCGCGGTGTCCACGCCGATCGCGCCGCCGGGCACGATCCGGGTGCGGTGCCGGCGGCTGCGCCGCAGCGAGACGGCGATGGACTGCGGGGTCAGCACCCCGGACGCCACCTGGGGCAGCAGCGGCAGGTACAACTGGTAGGCGTTCGGGGTGACCAGGGCGATGTCCGCCTCGGCGGGGGACAGCTTGCGCTCCAGCCGCCGTACGCACTCGACTCCGGCGAAGCCGGCGCCCACCACGAGAATCCTCGGTCGTGCCACGGTGTCCGTCCTCTCTCGGGCCTGCGGTTCCCCGCCGCACCTGCCCCGTCCGGGGCCGTTACGCACCTGCGGCTCGCCAGGAACCCGGATCCGGCCCGGTGTCCCGGCCCGGCCCGACGGCGGGGCCACCGCCCCGAGCTTGACGGCGAACCGCCCCGCCGCCGGGCCGCGACCCGCGCAGAGCACCCCGATTGCACCCGGCCTCAGTAGCCTCGGTGGTGTGCCCCAGCCCCGAGGAGGACCCTGATGTGCGGCCGATACGTCTCCACGCGCAGCCCCGAGGACCTGTCCCGGCTCTTCGAAGCCGCCCGGCGCAGCTCCGGGGAAGACGTGGAACCCAGCTGGAACGTCGCCCCGACCGATGCGGTGTGGGCGGTGCTGGAACGCCTGGACCGGACCTCGGGCGAGCTGGAGCGGCAGCTGCGCGCCCTGCGCTGGGGGCTGGTGCCGTCCTGGTCGAAGAGCCCGGGCAGCGGCGCGAAGATGATCAACGCCCGGGTGGAGACCGTCCACGAGAAGCCCGCCTACCGCAAGGCCTTCGCCGCCCGCCGCTGCCTGCTTCCCGCGGACGGCTTCTACGAGTGGCAGCCGGTGGCGGCCACCGCCGCCGCGAAGGCCTACAAGCAGCCCTACTTCATCCGCCCCGAGGACGGCTCGGTGATGGCGATGGCGGGGCTGTACGAGTTCTGGCGCGATCCCGCCGTCACCGCCGACGACGACCCGGCGGCCTGGCTGGCCACCTGCACGGTGATCACCACCGAGGCCACCGACGCCGCCGGCCGCATCCACCCCCGGATGCCGCTGACCGTCGCCGCCGAGGACCACGCCGCCTGGCTCGACCCCGGCCACCGCGACCCGGACGCGCTGCGCGCCATGCTGGCCTCACCCGGCGCGGGCCGGCTGGACGTCCGCGCGGTCACCACGGCCGTCAACAGCGTCCGCAACAACGGCCCGCACCTACTGGACGACGCCCCCGGCGCCCCTGCGGCATGACGCGGGCGCGGTCTCGATTTCCGCCCCTTCGTAACGATCCGCCGCGCGGCCGGGCCGAAGGGCGCAAGGTGTCCTAGGCTCCCGGCCATGCCGATCTTCGGAAACCGCCGTCGTAAACCGCGCCTCGCGCCCGAGCTCGACGACCTCCAGCTCGGCAAGGTCATCAAGGCTCTGGAGGGCCCGCCCTCCCCGGGCCTGGCGGACCTTCACATCGCGCAGGTGGAACGGCTGCTGGCGGACACCGGCAGCGACTGGGACCGGCGTTCGCACCGGATCACCGTCCTGGCCCGGTACTCGGCCGACTCCCATGTCGTACGGAGCTGGGCCGCCCGACAGCCCCGCAACGCCGACGCGCTGATCCTGCGGGCCGAGGCCGACCTCGTCCACGGCGGCCGCCAAGGAGACCTGGCCGACGCCCGGCAGACCCTGGACAGCTGCTACCGCGCCGCGGAACTGCAACCCGCCGACCCCGCGCCCTGGGTGGCCCTGCTCGGCGCCCTGCGGCTGCTGCGGGCGCCGTCCGAGGAGGTGTTCCCCGTCTGGCGCGAAGCCGTGGCCCGCGACGTGTGGAACCGCGAGGCGCACCTGCGGATGCTCGGCTACCTGTCGCCCGAGGAGTGCGGATCCCACATGCAGGTGCTGGAGTTCGTCGACGCGGTGCGCCCCCGGATGCCGGCCGATGCGCCCACCGTCGGGATAGAACTGACGGCGACGCTCCGCAGACACCGGCACGTCGCCGCCGACGAGGACGCACTCACCGCGGTCATGGCCCGCCGGCACTGGGCGGGCGCGCAGGCCGCCACCGTGCTGGACCGCGCCCACCACCACTGGACCCGCCCCGGTTTCCTCCACCACGCCGCGGCCCGCGCCGACCTGAACATGCTGGCGTACGCCCTGGTGCAGGCCAACCGGATCCGGCACGCGGCCGAGGTCTTCCCGCTGCTCGACGGCGTGGTGACGGCCTGGCCCTGGCAGCTGGACGGGGACCCGCTCCAGCAGTACGAGCACTGGCGGCAGCGGGCGTCGCGCTGAGGCGCCCCCCGGCGGTCCCCGGCCCGCAGCCCGCGCGCCGGGCTCGGACGGCGTGCCCCCGTCGGCGAAGCGGTGTTGCCGCCGGCCCCCGGCCCCCGGCCCCCGGCTGCTCCGCGCGGCGCCGGTGATCCCTCCCGTTGACACGCGGCCGCCGACTCGCGTGTAATGGCCGCGGTGCCGCGTGGGTCCGGCCACAGAGAAGTGGGCCGGCCGGAGTCCGGGCGGATCACCCTCACCCCAGGGACCTGCCATGTGCACGCACCGCCTTCCCTGCATCTGACGCAGCCCGGCCGTACGCCCCCTGCCCCGCGTCCGCGCACCATCCGTGCGCCCCGGACCGCCCGCAGCCCGTACCGCCCGCTCCGTCCGCTCCCCTTCCTCCCTGCCGCTCCCGCGGCGCCGCTGCGCAGCCGCACGCCTTCCGGAGACACCCCGTATGCCCACCCCGTTCAACCAGTCCGTCATCGCCGAGTTCCGTGCCCGCCGCGGAAAGGTCGGCGGCCCCTTCGAGGGCGAGGACCTCCTGCTGCTCACCACCACCGGAGCCCGGTCGGGAGCCGAGCGGACCACACCGCTCGGCTACGTCCGGTACGGCGACTCCCTGCTGGTCGTCGCGTCCAACCTGGGGGCCGACCGCCACCCCGCCTGGTACCGCAACCTGCTGGCCCACCCCGTCGTCCGGGTGGAGGTCGGCGCCGATTCCCGCGAGGCGCTCGCCGTCCCCGCCGAAGGGGACCGCGAGGAGCTGTTCGCACACGTCGTCCGGGCCGCACCCGGCTACGCCGCCTACCAGGCCGCCACCACCCGCGTCCTGCCGGTGGTGGTGCTCGCGCCCGCCGATCCCAAGGGCTGGGAGCCGCCGGCCGAGACCGGCACCCTCGCCGCCAAGCTCCTGGAGGTGCACACCTGGCTGCGGGCCCAACTACAGCAGGTGGGACGGGAGGTGGACGCCCACTTCGCGGCCCGGGACGCCCACGAAGGCCCCGGTGCACCGCCGGCGCCGGGGCTGGGGCTGCAGATCCGCCAGCGCTGTCTGGCGTTCTGCCAGGCCCTGGAGTTCCACCACACCAGCGAGGACGGGCACCTGTTCCCCGGCATCGCGCACCACCACCCCCACCTGTCCGCCACCTTCGACCGGCTGGCCGCGGAACACCGCACCGTCGCACGGCTCCAGGCGGAGCTGGTGGCCCTGCTGGCCGATCTCGGCGGCCCCGAACCGACGCGGGTGCGGGCCGAGTTGCAGCGGATGACGACCGAGCTGACCGCGCACCTCGACTACGAGGAGGAAGCCCTGCTGCCGCTCCTCGCCGAGGTCCCCTGGCCCCCGGCCCGGGGCTGACCGCCCGGCCCGGGGCGGGCCGCTCCAGCCGGTACCGCCCCGGGGTCGTGCCGAACTCCGGCTGAAGGCGTGCGAGAAGGCGTACAGGCCGGCGTACCCGACCCGGCGGGCGATCGAAGCCGGCTTCGCGACGCCGTAGTGACTGCGGGCAGCGCACCGGGGAGAGGCTCCCGGGCGGTGCGCCCGGCCCGTGGAGCCGGGCGGGCCGCTACTCGAAGCGGGAGGTGTCGCCCGCGCCGTGGCGCACGATCTCCACGTCACCGCCGGAGAAGTCGATGACGGTGGTGGGGCGCACCCCGCAGTCGCCCGAGTCGAGGACGGCGTCCACGACGTGGTCGAGCCGTTCCTTGATCTCCCAGCCCTGCGTCAGCGGCTCCTCCTCGTCGGGCAGCAGCAGCGTGCTGGACAGCAGCGGCTCGCCCAGCTCGGCGAGCAGGGCCTGGGTGACCACGTGGTCGGGGATGCGCACTCCGACGGTCTTCTTCTTCGGGTGCAGCAACTGGCGCGGGACTTCCCTCGTCGCAGGCAGGATGAAGGTGTAACTGCCCGGAGTCGCGGCCTTGATCGCGCGGAACACGTCGTTGTCGAGCTGCACGAACTGGCCGAGCTGCGCGAAGTTCTGGCAGATGAGCGTGAAGTGGTGGCGGTCGTCGAGCTCCCGGATCGACCGGATCCGGCTGAGCCCCTCCCGGTTGCCCAGCTGGCATCCCAGGGCGAAGCAGGAGTCCGTCGGATACGCGACGAGGGCGCCGGAGCGGATGAGGTCAGCCACGTTGCTGATGGTCCGCCGCTGGGGATTGTCGGGGTTCACGTCGAAGTACTTGGCCATCCGCCGACTCTACGGGATCGCAGGCCCGCCCTCCGGCGTTCCTCCGGCGGCGGCCCTGCGGTGGACGCGGGCCAGCACCAGGACGGTGTCGTCGGCGGGCCCACCCGGCAGCAGGTTCGCCAGGACGCGGTCCACGAGTTCCTCCAGCGGACCGGCGGGAGCCGCACGCAGCTCGGCGCGCAGCGCGTCCAGGCCCGCGTCGATGTCCCGGCCGCGCGCCTCGATCAGGCCGTCGGTGTACAGGACCAGGACCGCGTCCTCGGCCAGCTCGACCTCCGTGGTCGCGTACGGTACGCCGCCCACCCCCAGCGGGACGCCGAGCACGTCGCCGACGGTGTCCACGGAGCCGCCCGGCTGGAGCAGCAGCGGCGGGAGGTGCCCGGCGCTGGCGATGCGGGCCCGCCCGTCCCGGGGGTCGTACACGATGTACAGGCAGGTCGCGAGTTCGATGCCGGACTCCCGGGCGCACAGGTCCAGCTCGGTGAGCAGGTCGGCCGGGTCCTCGTGGTGCCGGGCGAGGGCCTTGGCGGTGATGCGCAGCCTGCCCATCGCCGCTGCGGCGGGCACCCCGTGGCCCATCACATCGCCGACGACGAGCCCGATCCGGCCCGCGGGCAGGCCGATCACGTCGTACCAGTCGCCGCCCACCAGGGTGAGGCGGCTGCCCGGCAGGTACCGGTGCGCCGCCTCCACGTACGGGCTGGTCGCCGGGGCACTGGGCAGCAAGGCCCGCTGCAGGGTGCGCGCGATGTCCTGGACGCTGCTGTAGAGCCGCGCGTTGTCCAGGCAGATCGCCGCGCGGGAGGCCAGTTCGCCGGCCAGCGCCAGGTCGTCGCGGGTGAAGACCGGCCGCTCGGTCGACCGGCCGAACATGGCGATCCCCTGGACGGTGCCCCGGGCGATGAGCGGGGCGACGAGCACGCAGCCGAGACCGCTCTCGGCCAGCAGCCGGGCCCGCGACTCCAGGGGCACGGTCCGGCTCACGAACTCCGCGTCGACCACGGACGAGACGGGCCGGTTGGTGCGCAGCATGTCGTGGATGGCGGAGCCGGGCGGGTACCGGACGGTCTCCACCCCGCCCACCAGCTCGTCGGCCGGCGGCGGCAGGACCGTTCCGGAGGCGATCCGGCGGGTGAACAGCGGCCGTTGCGGGTCGAAGAGCTCCGCGGGGTCCATCCACTCCACGATCTCGACGACGGCGCCGTCGCAGAACTCCGGCATCGCCACGTCGACCAGCTCCTGGGCCGTGACGTTCACCTCCAGCGTGGTGCCGATCCGGGTGGAGGCTCGGTCCAGCAGGGCCAGCCGCCTGCGGCCGGCGGTGGCCTCCAGGATGGCCCGCTCCCGGTCCGTCACGTCCACCATCAGCCCGCCCACCCCGGTGTGGGAGCCGGCCGTCCCGCTCAGCGGGAACAAGCTCACCGACCTCACCTGGTCGCGGTCCGGGCGGCTGCGCGGACGCATCCCCACCAGCGTCCCCACGACGGGCACCCCGTCCCGGGCGACCGTGTGCAGGATCCGCGCGTACGCGCCGTCGTCGGGCAGGATCAGGACGTCCTCCGCGCGCCGCCCCAGGTGGGCGTCGATGGGGAGGGCGTCCATATCGGCCATGGCCTGGTTGAGGTGCACGTAGCGCAGGTCGGGGTCGAACATCACCAGGCCGATGGGACAGGTCTCGAAGAGCGCGTCGAGGAACGCCAGGTTCGTCTTGACCCGGTCCAGTTCCTCGCTGCGGCTGGCCAGCACCATCACCACCGGGTGCCCCTCGGCCCCGGCCACCGGGAAGGCCCGGAACCCGCCGTCGAAGACCGTCCCGTCCCGGTGCCGCGCAGCCATCCGGCCCCGCCAGTAGCCCTGGCTGCGGGCGCGCTCCACCAGCCCGGCGCACGCCTCGGCGCCGTCCCCGCCGGTGGGCGGGCCCGCGAAGAGCAGGCCGCCCGGCCGGGACAGGGCGCCGGGGGAGTCGTAGCCGAAGAGTTCCTGGGCGCCGGGGCCCCAGGAGCAGACGCGGTGGGCGCCGTCGAGTCCGAAGACGGCCACCGGCACGTGTTCGAGCAGGGTTCCCGGCTCGGACCACAGCGGGCCGCCGACGGGCTCGTCCCCCGGCCGGACCGATGGCACGAGACGTCCCCTTCCACCCGCCGTTGTCTCCCCCCATTATCCGGACCGCGCCGCCGCGCGCCTTCCGGGCCGGCGCGCGCCGGGCGGGGCCGTACGGTGCCCCGCGGCCGGGGGTGTCAGCCCGTCGGGGTGTGGGCGGGGACCGGAGCGGACTGCGGGTAGCGCTGACCGAGGACGGCGTCGAACAGGGTGGTCACCTCGTGGGCGGTCAGCCCCTGTGCGCACGCCTCCTGCATCCAGGCGTCGAGCCCGGCCCGCAGCGGGGACTCGGGAGCCGTCTGCGGGGTGGCCAGCGACCGGGTGATGAAGGACCCCGCGCCCTGGCGCACCTCCACCAGCCCGGCCCGCTCCAGCTCGCGGTAGGCCTTGAGCGTGGTGTTCGGATTGACCTTGGTGGTGGCGGCGACCTGCGCCGCCGTGGGCAGCTTGTCCCCCTCCACGAGCGCCCCCATGCGGAGCGCCTGCTCCACCTGGTGGACGATCTGCAGGTAGGCGGGGAGGCCGCTGCGCCGTTCGATGCGAAACACGACCACGGTCCCGCCTCCTTGATCGTCGTGGTGTCGTTCAGCCTAGAGGCTCGCCTCCGCACGGCCCGCGGTACTCAGAGGGGACCGCGGCGCATCCGCAGGACGAGGAAGGCGACGAGCGCGGCGGCGAGGGCCAGGAACCCGCCGGCGGCCGTCCACTGCATCCCCGCCAGTTGCTCGTGGGCGAAGTAGTCGCGGACCGTGTCGACGATGCCGAGGGAGGCCCGGCAGGCCTCGGGGGAGGCGTCGTGTGCGCAGGTGCTCCACCCGTAGAGCTTCCCGGACGCGGTGCCGGACCACTGGTCCACTTCGACCGCCCGGTCCAGCGTGTCGGGCAGGGGCGCGTCGAGCGGGACGGCCAGGCGTCGGGGGGCGGCGAGCCGGTCCCGGTAGAGGCCTGCGCCGAACAGCAGCACGGCCGAGGACAGGAAGGTGACGGTCATGGCGGCCACGGCGCGCCGGGTCAGGGCCCCGATCGTGATCCCGAGCGCGGTGGTGCACAGGGCCGTCGCCACGAGTACGGGCCCGGTGGTGTCGAACTCGGCGCCGCTCAACCAGTCGCCGGGTGCGAACGGGCGGAGCGAGCGCAGCCACCAGGCGTAGAGCAGGCTCAGCGTGCCCGTGGTGACCGCCACCACGGTGAGGGCGAAGCCCAGCTTCCACCGCAGCCATCGGCGCCGGGGCACCGACTGGGTCGTGACCAGGTGGGCGGTCCCGTTCTCCTGGTCGGAGGCGAGGAGCGGGGCGCCGAAGAACACCCCGAGGAGCAGCGGCAGGAAGCCCAGCAGGCTGCCCGCGGACCCCAGGTCGTTGCTGATCCGGTTCTGCAGACCGGGGTCGACCGACGCGGCGGGCGTACCGGGCCAGCCGGCGGCGTGCAGGGCGTCCAGCATGGCGCCGCGCTGGTAGACGATCCAGGCCGCTCCGAGGACGGTTGCGGCGGCGCAGGCCAGCAGGGCGGCGCGATGCCGGCGGGTCAGCAGCCAGGCCATTCCGCGGATCCGGCGGCGTCCGGCGGGCGCGGCGCCCCGGCGGGCGGAGTTCCGGGTCAGGGTGCTCACGCCGCGGCCTCCTCTCGGTGGCCGGGAACGGCGGTCGGGGAGAGCAGCGCGGGGGCCTCGGGCGAGCGGAGGTAGGCCAGCAGCACCTCCTCCGTGCTCGGTGCGGCGGGCTGCCAGGACTCGTCCAGCGGCCCCTGGCGCCGGACCAGGGCGGTGAACTGCCGCCCTGAAGTGCGGACTTCGATCACGGTGTGGGCGTACAGGGAAGGCGGCGGGGTGCCGTCCGCGGTGACTCCGGTGACCAGGGTGTGCAAGGACACCAGTTCCTCGGCGTCGCCGGCGACGCGCACCCGGCCGTCGGCGAGCACGAGCAGGTAGTCGCACAGGTGCTCCACCTCGCTCAGCAGGTGGGAGGACATCAGTACGGTGGTCCCGTGCTCCGCGGCCTCCGACAGGAGCAGGGCGCTCATCTCGTCCCGGGCGAGGGGGTCGAGGTCGGCCATCGGCTCGTCCAGCAGGAGGAGTTCGGGCCGCTTCCCGAAGGCGAGGGCGAAGGCCACGCGGGTCCGCTGGCCGGCGGAGAGGTCCGCGGTGCGCGCCCCCATGGGCAGCCCGCCCGCCCGGACGATCCGCTCGGCCGCGGCCTGGTCCCAGCCCGGGTTGAGCTCCTGTCCCATCCGCAGCGTCTGCGCGACGGTGAACCGCTTGAACAGCGGGGTGCCCTGCGCCAGGTAGGCCCAGCGGGGCATGGCGTCGTCCGAGGAGACGGGGGAGCCGAAGATGTCGAGCTCGCCGGCGGTCGGGTCGAGCAGGTGGGCGGTCAGGCCGAGGAGGGTGCTCTTGCCCGCCCCGTTGGGTCCCACCAGGGCGGCGATGCGGCCCGCCGGAATCCGGAAGGAGCAGTCCTTCAGCGCCCACCCGCGGCGGTACCTCTTGCCGAGTCCCCGTGCTTCCAGGGCCCACCGGGCCCCGGCCGCGGCAGAACGGGTCGTGTCGCGCACGGCGTCCCCCCTTTCCGTGATTCCACTAGATGACTAGTGGAATCATGGTCGGGGTGCCGGACGGTGTCAAACGGCGGCCGGCGGCCGGCGGGCGGCGACCGGCGACTGGCGGCCGGATGAGTCGGACTATCGGACTGTTATCGTCCTGGGCATGCCCGAGCTGATCGCCCCCACCCCGCGCCTCCACGCCTCCTGGCTCGCCGCGCAGCGGGAGGGCGGACCCGACGCGCACCTGGACGGCGGCGGCCTCGGCGCCGACGACGACGTGGACACGGCGGAGGGCTTCGCGGCCTGGGTGGAGAGGCTGCGCGGCTACGGGGACCGGACGGCGCCGGTCGAGCAGGGGCGGGTCCACGCCACGTACTGGTGGATCGCCGAGGACGACACCTACCTGGGCGCCATCGACCTGCGGCACTACCTCAACGGGTTCCTGCTCGATGCCGGAGGCCACGTCGGCTACAGCGTCCGCCCCTCGGCCCGCCGCCGGGGGCTGGCCACCTGGGCCCTGGGGGAGGTGCTCCACGAGGCGCGCCTGCTGGGCATGGACCGGGTGCTGCTGACCTGCGACCCGGACAACACCGCCTCGGTCCGTACGATCGAAGGCAACGGCGGTGTGCTCGAAGACGTCCGCGACACCCTGATCGGCCGCAAGCGCCGCTACTGGATCGACCTCTAGGACCACGCCTCCGGGTCGCGCCGGGCCACGCGGGCCGGGCGCGGTGCGCACGGCACAGTGCTGCACCCCCGCCTACCGCGGCGCAGTGCCGTCCGCCGGGAATGCGGGGCCGTGCCCGGGCACGATGCGGTCCGCGGCGGCCAGCACCCGCAGCCGGGAGGCGTGCAGGGCCCCGGCATCGGGGGCCACCGGGTCCTCCGCCGGCCCGTCGGGCCGCCACCACAGGTCGCCGACGAAGGCGACGACCTCCGTCTCCGTGCCCGCCAACAGGGTGATGTCCTCCCGGCTGTGGCCCGGGGTGCGGATCAAGCGCAGGGACGGGGTCAGCTCGTACCCCTCCGCATCCCGGTCGGTCCACTGGTCGTCCTGGTAAACGGCATGGTGGTCGTGGACCCGGGCCCGGCCGAAGAGACCGACGTTCATGGTGTTGTCCGGATGGTGGTGGCTGAGCACCACATCGGTGATGTCGTCCGCGCCGAGCCCCAGCGCGGCGAGCGGGCCGAGGATCCGGTCGCGCCCGGCGACCATGCCGGGGTCGACGATCACGTGCCGGTCCCCGTCGGTGACGTAGGAGACGGTGGCGGCCACACCGGGCCCGGTGGAGAGGGTATAGCCGGTGGTCAGGACCGTGTACGCGGCGCTGCGTCCTCGGGGCGCGTCCTGGGCGGCGCAGGGCGCGGCAGCCGGGCCGGCGCCGGCCGCGGCGTCCCTCGGAGCCCCGATGTCCGCGGCGGCCGTCGTCTCCGCGCTGTCCGTCGTCTCCGCGCTGTGCGTCGTCTCCGCGCTGTCCGTCGTGGTGCGGGTCGCGCCGCCGGTCATCGTGTCCGTCGTGGTGTTCGTCATGTCCCCAGTCTTCGTGGAACGCCGACGGCGGACGAGTGGCCCGTCTGCCACCGATCGCAGGATTCGTGCCACACTCCCCGCATGCCGCCCTTCGTGAACGTCGCCGCCTACGCCCCGGCCGGCGTCGGCATGCTCGGAGCAGCGATCGCCTCCGAGGTCTTCGACGTCCGCGGACCCGACCTGCCCCGCTTCGAGTTCGCCCTGTGCACCGACCGGCCCGGACCGGTCCGCAGCGACGTCGGGCTGCCGCTGCTGGTCGAGCACGGCCTCGACCGGATGGCCGCCGCGGACCTGGTGCTCGCCCTGCCCTGGACCGGCTTCCGCACGCCGCCCGGCCCGGCCGTACTCGACGCGCTGAACGCCGCCCACGCGCGCGGCGCGCTGGTCGCCGGACAGTGCGTGGGCAGCTTCGCTCTCGCCGCCGCCGGGCTGCTCGACGGACGACGGGCCACCACCCACTGGCGGTTCGCGGACCTGCTGGCGGCGCGCCACCCCGAGGTGAGCGTCCGGCCCGACGCCCTGTACGTCGACGAGGGCCGGATCACCACCGGGGCGGGCGCCGCCGCGGGCTTCGACCTGTGCCTGCACCTCCTGCGCCGGGAGTACGGAGCGGCCACGGCCAACGCCATCGCCCGGGACCTGGTCCTGCCCGCCCACCGCGACGGGGGACAGGCCCAGTACCTGGCCACCCCGGCCCCCGAGGACTGCCAGGACGAACGCCTCACCGAGGTGCTGCTCTGGGCCCGCGAACACCTCCACGAGCCGCTCCCCGTCGCGGAACTGGCCCGGCGCGCCCTGATGAGCAGGCGCTCCTTCGCCCGCCGCTTCACCGCGGCGACCGGCACCACCCCGCACGCCTGGCTGCTCGGGCTGCGTCTGAGCCGGGCCGAGGAGCTCCTGGAGACCACCGACCTGCCGGTCGAGGAGGTCGCCCGTCAGGTCGGCTACGGCAGCGCGGCGGTCCTGCGGGCCCAGTTCGTACGCCGCCGCGGCGTACCGCCCCGCTCCTACCGCCGGGCCTTCACTCGCACCCCGTAGACGGCGGCAGGCAGCCGGGGCACGGCACCCCGCCGGATCCGGGGTCGACATCCGCCCCATTGCTTTGTGAACGCATCACGAATGGTCACTCGACGCACGGTACCGGTGCCTTACGATCGCGACGGACGGTCTCGTCCCGGGACCGCTCCCGCTCCCGCTCGCCCCGCATCAGCCCCGCACTCGTGGAGGTCCACCGTGTTCCGGACGGCCGAAGGACAGCGCAGTCACCGCACCCGCCGCACGCGCCGCGCAGGCCTGCGCATCCGCGCCGCGGCCGGCGTCGCCGTGGGAGCGTTCCTCGCCGGGGGCTGTTCCTCGGGCGGCGACGGGCCGGGCGAAGCGGCCGGAGGCGTCCCCGTCGTGGAGAAGGGGAAGCTGACCACCTGCACCCACCTGCCCTATCCGCCGTTCCAGTTCGAGCAGAACGGCAAGGTCGTCGGCTTCGACGTGGCCCTCGTCGATCTGGTCGCCAAGGAGCTCAAGGTCGAGCAGAAGGTCCTCGACACCCCCTTCGAGAACTTCAAGACCGGCGCCTTCCTGAACTCCGGCGAATGCGACCTCGCCGCCGCCGGAATGACGATCACCGACGAACGCAAGAAGAACGTCGACTTCTCCGTCCCCTACTTCGACGCCACGCAGGCCCTCCTCGCGACGAAGAAGAGCGGGATCACCTCCCTCGCCGACGTCAAGGCGAAGGGCAAGAAGCTGGGCGCCCAGGCCGAGACCACCGGCGACAGCTACGCCCGGAGCCAGGGCTTCAACCCGGTCTCCTTCGAGAGCTCGGACGCGGTCCTCAACGGGCTGCGCACCGGGCAGGTCGACGCGGTCGTCATCGACTACCCGGTCGTCCAGGGCTGGCTCAAGGACCAGAAGAACGCAGCGGAGTTCGCCCTCGGCCAGAACATCGAGACCGGCGAGCAGTACGGCTTCTCGGTGAAGAAGGGCAACAAGGCCCTGCTCGCCGCCGTCGACAAGGCGATCACCGACGCCAAGGCCGACGGCACCTACAACAAGCTGTACGAGCAGTGGATCGGCCCGTTGCCCCAGGCCACGTCGTGACCTCCCGGCTGACGCGGCGCCAGCGGCGCCGCGTCTGGCAGGGCGTCCAGTACGCGGTCTTCGCCGCCGCCCTGGTCCTGATCGGGCTCACCGCCGACTGGGGTCGGCTGCAGAACCAGTTCGCCCAGCAGGACCTGGCGGCCCGGCTGTTCCCGGACATCATCACGGTCGCCCTGAAGAACACGGTGGTGTACACCGCCTCCGGATTCCTCTTCGGCCTGGTCCTCGGCCTGGTCGTCGCCCTGATGAGGCTGTCGTCGGTGGCCCCGTACCGGTGGGTCGCGAGCGTCTACATCGAGCTGTTCCGCGGGCTGCCCGCCCTGCTGATCTTCATCTTCGTGGGCGTCGCCGTACCCCTGGCCTTCCCGGGCACCGAGATCCCCGGCGGCACGTACGGCAAGGTCGCCCTCGGCCTCGGCCTGGTCGCCGCCGCCTACATGGCGGAGACCATCCGGGCCGGCATCCAGGCCGTGCCCAAGGGGCAGATGGAAGCGGCCCGCTCGCTGGGCTTCTCCCACGGCCGCGCGATGGTCTCCGTGATCATCCCGCAGGCGCTGCGGATCGTCATCCCGCCGCTCACCAACGAGCTGGTCCTGCTGTTCAAGGACTCCTCGCTGGTGCTGTTCCTCGGGGTCACGCTGGAGCAGCGGGAACTGACGAAGTTCGGCCGGGACCTCGCCAGCGAGACCGCCAACTCCACCCCGATCCTGGTCGCGGGCCTGTGCTACCTCCTCGTGACCGTACCGCTGAGCTTCGTGGTGCGCCGTCTTGAGGCCCGCGCGGACAAGGCCACGTGAGGAAGAGATGCCACAGACGACGGGAACCCGGGACGCCGCGGCCACGGCCGGGCCGGAGATCGAGATCCGGGGGCTGCACAAGTCCTTCGGCGACAACCACGTCCTGCGCGGCATCGACCTGGAGGTCGCCCGCGGGGAGGTGGTCTGCGTCATCGGACCGTCCGGCTCCGGCAAGTCCACCCTGCTGCGCTGCGTGAACCTGCTGGAGGAACCGGACCGGGGGCAGGTCTTCGTCGGCGGCACCGAGGTCACCGACCTCGACGTCGACATCGACGCGGTGCGCCGCCGCATCGGCATGGTCTTCCAGCAGTTCAACCTGTTCCCGCACGTGAGCGTCACCGGGAACCTCACGCTCCCGCAGCGCCGGGTGCTCGGCCGGGACAAGGCGGAGGCCGCCGACACCGCCCGGCGCAACCTCGGCCGTGTCGGACTCGCCGACAAGGCCGACGCCTACCCGGCCCAGTTGTCCGGAGGCCAGCAGCAGCGGGTGGCGATCGCCCGGGCCCTGTCGATGGGGCCGGAGGTGATGCTGTTCGACGAGCCGACCTCGGCGCTCGACCCGGAGCTCGTCGGGGAGGTCCTCGCGGTGATGCGGGTCCTCGCGGACGAGGGCATGACGATGATGGTCGTCACGCACGAGATGAGCTTCGCCCGCGAGGTCGCCGACCGGGTGGTGTTCATGGACGCCGGGGTGATCGTCGAACAGGGGCCCGCGGAACAGGTGGTGGGAGCCCCGCAGCACGAGCGGACCCGCAACTTCCTCACCCGCGTCCTGGACCCGGCCGCGGCCCGGCCACCGGCCCCCGGCAACCCGGGGCCGGAGGATCCCGCCGCCGGCACGGCAGGGCCCGGCGCCTGACGGCGTACAGGCGGGCCGGGACCGGGACCCGCCCAGGAACAGGCCCCGGTCCAGGACCCAGGACCGGGACCAGGATCGGGATCGGGATCAGGACTCGGAGGCAGCGCCGGGGACGAGGAACGTGCGCAGGTCGATGATCTCGTAGCCGTCCGCCTCGGCGGCGTCGATGATGCGGGGCAGGGCCTCGGCGTCGAGGACCACCCCGTCCCCCGTGCTGCCGACGTGCATCTGGAGGACGGCGCCGGGGACCAGGGCGTCCACGGCCCGCCCCACCGCCCGCTCCACGGTCATGCCGCCCGCCGGGCCGAGGTAGCCGTTCGTGTCGGCGGTGAACTCGATCGCCGCATAGCCCAGTGCGTTCACCTCGGCGACCGACTCGGCGCTGGTGGCGCTGTACGGGAACCGGAAGAACGGTAGCGGTTCCACCCCGGACGCCGCACGGATCGCGGCATCGGCCCGCCGTACCTCCTGCGCCCGCTCGTGCGTGTCGAGGTCGTCGAAGAAGGGGTGGCTGTACGAGTGGTTGCCGAGGCCGTGGACCGCGCCCATGGCGCGTACGGCCGCCGGATGCGCCTCGGCGTAGGCACCGGTCGGGAAGAACGTGGCGGGCAGCTTCCGCCGCCGCAGCTCCTCCAGCACCACGTCGAGCCCGGCGGCGTCCCAGGCCGCGTTGAACGTCAGGGCCACCACCCGCCGGGACGTGGGCAGCCGGCGGATCTCCCCGCCGAGCAGGGCGGCCGGCGGGCGCGGCCCCGACCTGACCCCCGCGCCCGGCAGCGGCCCCGCGCCGGGGGCGCCGGCGGGCCGCCGGGCCGGGGCACCGGCCGCCTCAGCGACGGGGCAGGGCGTCAGCCCCGCGGCTACGAGCACCGCCAATGCAGTGCGGCGTCCTGCGTCGACCACGGTCACTCCTCACGCCGGGGCCACCGCTGCGGGAGGCCTGCCCCGACTATGGGAGACGGCGGACGGCCGCACCCCGCAGCCCGTGCCGGGCAGCCGGGTGAACGCCCGCCGGGCGGCCGCCGACACCCGGCGCGCGGGTTCGGGCAGGGGGCGCGTACAGAAGCGAATGCGCCTCGTGCACAAGATTTACGGGCACCGGCTTGCACGATCGGGCGTGTTTTTCGATGGGGTGGTGTTCAGGGGGCGCCCGATGCTCCCGCGGCTGCCGGGAACGGGGGCAGGCAGGCCGCCCACACCCGCCACTGGGAAGGTTCCGAGCCGACGTGAACGTTGCCGAGATCACCACCCTCACGCTGATAGTCGCCGCGGCCCGAGCAGTCACCGGCGGTGGAGACGATCAGCTGTGGGGGAGCGCATGACCGAAGGGGAGTTCGACCCGTCGGGGGACCAGGCGGTCTCCAGTGAACTGGCCGGTGTCCTGCCGGTGGAGTTCACCGCGTTCCACTCCCAGCAGCACCGCGTCTACCTGCGCTACGCGCACCTGCAGCTGGGCAACGGGAAGGACGCCGAAGACGTCGTCGACGACGTCTTCACCTTCCTCCTGAAGGTGTGGCACCAGGCCCTGAAGGAGGCGAGCCTGCACGGCTTCGCCTGGGCCGTGCTGCGCGAGCACGTGGAGCGCAGGCTGGCCGTCCTCGGCCGCCAGGTGGCCATGGTCGAGACGGCCTGGTTCGCCGCGCTGCGCCGCTCCTCCCGGGAACGGCTGGAACTGCTGGAGTCCAAGCTCGGCCTCTACGCGGCCATCGCCGAATTATCCGAACGGCAGTACGACGTGGTCCTGCTGACCTTCCTGCTGGGCAATGACTCGGACACGGTCGCCCGGATGATGGGGATCTCCCCCGCGACGGTCCGCTCGCACATCCGCGGCGCGCGCCGAACCCTGTCCCGCAAGCTCGGGGTGGACTGGATCCCCGGAGAGGAGACGGACCGGTGAGCGACATCCCCGGTGACCGAGACACGGCGCTGCGCGGCCTGGACGCCGCCCTGGAGGACGCGAGGGTGCTCGCGGAGGAGTACGCCGGCTACGACGAGGGCGCCGCCCGGCGGCGGATCGCCCGCCGGATCGTCGCCGACCGCTCCCCGTCGGCCAGGGGGACCGCCGCCCCCGCCGGACCGGCGGTCCCGGCCGCACGCCGGCAGCTGCGTGCGGGGCGGGACGACCTGGTGCTGGACGCGGCCTGCCACGTCCGGGCCGCCCGCTGCCTGGACGACCTCGCCCGGGCCCTGGCGGAGAGCCGGGAGTTCGCCGCCCTCGCCCTGGACCCCGAGTCCTGGCCGCACGGCGCCGAATCGGCACTCCTGTTCGGCAGCCTGCTCCACCTGGCCGACAGGCTGGACGGAGCCCAGTTCTGGTTCCAGTACGCCGCCGGTGCGGGCTCGCGCACCGCCGCCCGGTGCCTCTACCTGCACCACCTCTCCCGCGCCGAAATCCGTGCGGCCCGGCACTGGAAGGACCAGGCCCACACCCTGCCCCCCGACGAGGGGCTCCCGCAGCTGCCGCCGGTCCCGGACGACCTCGAAGACGCCCTCGGCGCCTCCGTGATCTGGACCTCTCCCCCCATCACCACCCAGGACCTCACCGCCCTCGCCGCCCGGCCGGGCCGGACCGGCCGGTCCGCGTACCGGCTCCCCGTACGCCTGCGCCAGGCCCTCGCGGCGCGCCCGCGCCGCGAACACCCCGACCTGGGCGAGGTGTTCACCGCGGGCCCGCACCTGGCCGCCGCGGTCGCCCACCACGTACGGCTCGCACTTCCGTACCCCGGCCACGAGGCGTCCGGTCCGTGGGCCGGTGCGCAGCCGGCTCCCGCACCGCCGGCTCGCAAGGGGTTCGGGCGCCCCGGGGCCGGGACGCCCGCGTCCGCCCCACTGGAGTCCGTACACCGGGCCCTGCGCATCCTGGAGGTCGTCAACCGCTACTCGGGCGGTGTGAGCCTGGCCCAGGTCGCCCGCGAGACGAAGCTGCCTCAGCTGGCGCTCCTGCGGGCCCTGGACCACCTGGTGCGGGCCGGACTGGCCACCGCCGTGGGACCGGACGCGTACGTCGCCGGCCAGCCGCTGCTGCTGGGTGATCCGGTCGGCGGGAAGGGGCCCCGCCACCTGCGGGAGACGCTGGCCTGGGTCCGTGATGCGGTGGGTGCGGCCGTGTACGTGGCCCGCTACATCGACGGCGAGGTCGTCATCACCCAGTACGCCGACGGCCCTGCGGCCCCGGTGGTGGAGGAGTGGGTGGACTTCCGTGCCGCGGCCCACGCCTCCGCGGTCGGCAAGGCCCTGCTGACCCAGCTCGGACACGGCGATCGACGAGACCACCTGGACCGGCACCGGATGGCACCGTTCACCTCGCACACCCTGACCAGCAGGGAAGTCCTCTTCCAGCAGCTCGACGCCCGCCCGCCGAACGCCCCGCTCCTGGACCTGCAGGAGTACGCGCTGGGCACCGTGTGTGCGGCGGTGCCGATCACGGCGGGCCCGAACGCGGAATGCGTGGCCCTTTCCATCCCGGTCCCCGATCCACGGCGTCTGAAGCAGGCCGCCCGGGTCCTGCAGAGCGAGGCGGCCGCGGTCCTGCTGGCCCTGATCGTCGCCGGGCGCACGGGGACCCCGGGCAGCACCGGAGGCACGGGGAGCAGCGGAAGCACAGGGAGCAGCGGGCCCGCCGCCGGCCCGGCGGACCCGGGGCAGTCGGGGACGGCGGGCGGGCCGGGGCCGGCGTCAGCCCCGGGGGAGGGCGGCCCGGGGAAGGGGGCCGGATTCGGCAGCACCGTCCTGTCGACCTCTGCGTAGGCGCGCTGCGCTGAAAGGCGGGTTCCCGTGCCGTGCCGGGCGCCGCGACCCGGCGAGCCGTTCCGGTCACGGCACTAGCGTGAGCCCGGTCCCTGCCCCGGTCCCTGCCCCGGTCCCTGCCCCGGTCCCTGCCCCGGTCCCTGCCCCGGTCCCTGCCCCGGTGGTGTGCCGGGGCGGGGCATCCGGCCGACGACGAGCCGGATCGCGCTGATCGTCAGGTCGGGGTCGTGGACCTGGACGTAGTGGTCGCTGCCGGTGGCGAGGTACTGCGGGGTCTGCGAACCCAGTCCGACGAGGGTCCGCTGGACCGTGGGCCAGGCGCGCTCCAGCGTGCCCAGAAGGGCCTTCGGGGCGCCGGGCGGCGCGCCGAACGGCTCCGTCTTGCTCAGCACGGCCATCGGGACCACGGGCAGGGGCTGGGCGTCGTCGACCGCGTCGATCGCGCCGTCGATGTCGAGGACTTCGAACTCGGGCCGCGCGTCGAAGGGGGTCCCGGGGTGGTTGAGCAGGTGGACGTAGGCGGGCCACTCGGTGCCGAAGAGGGGGCGCAGGTCCGTGCCGAAGGAGTCGACGAAGACCAGGCCGGCGGTCTTCCCGGGGTGCTGCTGGGCGTACAGCCGGGTGATCATGCCGCCGACGGAGTGGCCGACGAGGAGGTAGGGTCCGGGCAGGCGCGCGGCCGTGAGCAGCTTGTCGAGGTCGGCGACCATCGCGGAGAGGGAGCGGGTCCCCTTGACCGGCGTGCTGCGGGTGGTGAGCGCGAGGGGTTCGGCGTACCGGACGGTACCGGGCCGGTCATAGGTGCAGACGCGGGTGAAGGCGGCCACCCCCGGCAGCACGGCCGGGGACTTCGGCACCGGCGGCCGGGTGTCGGTGAAGGTCCAGGTGTCGGAGGAGTCGTGCAGCCCGGACTCCAGGATGACGGTGGGGCTGCCGCTGCCCGCGCACCGGAGGAAGAGCGTGCGGCCGCCGCCCACGTCCACCGGGCCGGCGTACGAGCCGGTGGCCGGCACGGGCGAGGTCGCGGTGGGCGTCGGGGCGGGCGCACCGCGCGGGGCCGAAGGGTTGTCGCAGGCGGGTGCGGTGGCCAGGACGGCGGCGAGGGCGAGGGCGGCCGCGGGGGCCGGCATGCGCAGTCTCATCGGTACTCCGGGTTCTCGTCGGCGCTCCCGCATCGGCGGCCCGGTCTGCCGCCGCCCGGGGTCCGGCCCCGATCATCCGGTACGGGCAGCCTGTGGCCCGGGATTGCGGCCAGGGGTGTCGCCGGTCGGCCGGGGGCACTGAGGGCGGCCGTGCGGGCGGCAGAGCCGGGGGCCGGGGGGACGCGGTCGGGGAGTGGGGCAGGCGGGAGCTGCGCCGACTGCGCCGGACACGACGGCGATTTTCAGCCATCCAGGGGGAGTGCGGGCCGAGCCGGGCCGGCGGCATGACCCCTTCCGCATCGCGGGCGCACCCTGCACGGGCCGAGGCGGCATCGCGCCGGAGTAGGCCGCTCCGCAGTCGTTTCATGCGGTCGGCCCCGCCCTACGGGGGTGAGGGGCGGGGCCGTTGACCTCTCCACGGGGGAGGGGAGAAGGTCACCGCAGGCACAGCATTGCACTGGTTTCAGCCACACGACAAGGGTTTGACGCTTGATCCTGCTCCTCTTTCCCACGATCGTCCGTTCCGCGGTGAGCGGTCACCGGGGACGCCGAGCGGGTCGGCGGGGCGGGTCAGCCGAGCGGGTCAGCTGGACGGGTCAGCTGGACGGGTCAGCTGAAGGGGAAGCCCACCCGGGGCGGGCTCACCAGCGGCCCGGCTCGGTGCCCACGACCGCGGACGAGGCCTCGCCGGACACCCCCACCGGTACGTCGCCGGCCAGCATCACGCGGTGCATGACCCGGGGTGTGTCCAGATGGGCGGTGTCGGAGGGGGCCAGGTGGATCGTGGCCCGGTTGTCCCAGAACGCCACGCTGCCGGGCTCCCACCGGAACCGCACGGTGTACTCGGGCCGGGTCGCCTGCTCCAGCAGCAGCTCCAGCACCGCACCGCTCTCGGCGCGGGACAGGCCCAGGACCTGTTCGACGTAGTAGCCGTTGACGAACAGCACCCGCTCGCCCGTCTCCGGGTGCACCCGGACCAGCGGGTGGTGCGAGGCGGTCTGGTGGTCCAGCAGGTGCCGTACGTACGCGTCGTCCCCCGGGCGGGACTGGTAGCCGACGCCCAGCCGGTGCTCGGCGCGCAGACCGTCGACGAACTGCCGCACGGGCAGGGACAGTCCCGCGTAGGCGGCGGCCAGGTTCGACCAGGTGGTGTCGCCGCCGTAGGGGGGTACGGTCTCGGCGCGCAGGATGGTCGCGGCGGGCGGGTCGATCCGGGCGCCGTGGTCGCAGTGCCAGCCCCGCAGCAGCGTGTGGCGCCGGCGGCGCAGCCATTCGGCATGGTCCATGCCGTACCGGCCGCCGAGTTCCAGCCGGTCGGCCGTCGTCTCGACCTCGGGGAACGCGGCCGGCGAGGCGCTGCCGCGCGACCTCAGCCGGACCGGATCGCCGAACCGCCGCGCGAAGGCCACGTGCCCGGCGTGGTCGAGCGCCTGGTCCCGGAAGAAGACCACCTTCCAGCGGAGCACCGCGGCCCGGATCTCGGCCACCACTGCGTCGTCGAGCTCACCGGTCAGATCGACCCCGGTGATCTCGGCTCCGATGTGCCCCGCGGACGGTTTGATACCGACCCCGGCTGATTTCTCCGCCATGCGTGCTCCGTTGCTCGTGGGTGCCGACCGACCGCCAGCATGACGGCTGCCCCCGCCCCCGGAAAGATCACCGTCTCCAGTGCACCCGGCGCCGCCCGCCTTCCCGAGGAGTGCAGGCAGGCGCGGGGTGCGGTCACGGCTTGGAGCCGACCTCAGGTGGGCTTGCGCCATACGGAGATGTGCTTCGCGGAGTCCTCGGTGAAGGCAGACCCGTCCCAGTCCGCGACACGACGCTCCCACTCCAGCCCGGCGATCCGGGCCATCAGGTCGAGTTCGGCGGGCCAGGCGTAACGGTGCCGGGAGTTGCCGCGGCGGTAGCGGCCGTCGTCGTCGCGGGTGAAGTGGTGTGAGACGAGGGTCTGCCCGACGAGGTCGAAGGTGTCGAAGCCGAGATGCCTATCGGAGACGTCGAACGGCACCGCGACCTGACCGGGCGGCAGGAACCGCAGCGGCGGCACGCCCAACTCGATGACGAACCGGCCGCCGGGCTCCAGATGGCGCGCCGCGTTGCGGAAGCACTCGACCTGCTCGTCCTGCGTGAGCAGGTTGGTGAGGGTGTTGTAGACGAGATAGACCAGGGTGAACGCACCGGGGACGACCGTGGAGGCCATGTCCCCGACGGTGACCGGGAGCCTCTCCTCGTCCGTCTTGCGCCGCAGCACCGCTGCCATGTGCTCGGACAGTTCGATGCCCGCCACCGGCACGCCGCGTTCCCGGAGCGGGACGCCCACGCGTCCGGTCCCGATGGCGAACTCCAGTGCCCGGCCTTCTCCGGCGAGCTCGGCGAGGAAGGCGAGCATGGGTTCGAGAGCGGCGGCCGAGGACGACTCGGCTTCCTCGGCGTCGTAGCGGTCGGCGGTCGCACGGGTCCACACTTCACTGCTGGTCACGGACAGCCACTGTGCCGGGTGCCGAGGGGCACTGTCGACGCATTTACCACCGGCGCGGGCGGCGACCGGCAGGATGGCCGCCCGGGGCCGCCCGGAGCCGCCCGGAGCCGCCCGGAGCCGCCCGGAGCCGCCCGCGGCCGCCGGGGCCGCCGGGGCCGCCCCTTCACCGTGCGGGCGGGTCCGCCCCGCACAGCGGAGGCGCCGACCGCTGACGTGCGTGCGCCGGAGGCTCCCGCCCCACCGGGCCCCTGACACGGGGAGTTCCGGCCCGGCGGTGGCGTGCGCGGAGAGCAGCGCCTCAGCGGGAGCACGCAGGGCGGCGGGGGGTCGAGCCGGTCCGGTGCCCGGCCGAGGCGGCTGCCGCCGTGCCCGCGGGTTCAGCTCGCCGGCGGGGGCGTCGCGGCCGGGGCCGTCAGGCGGCGGACCGACTCGACCACCGCCGCGCGGTGGCGGGCCAGGCGCTCCGGCGGCCAGCCGGGGCCCGCGCTGCCCGCGGCCGGGCCGCCCACCGCGCCGAACCAGGCCTGCGAGGCACCCATGACCAGGGTCAGTACGTCCTCGGGGTCCATGTCCGCATCGATGCGGCCCGAGGCCTGGGCTCGCCGTACCGCTGCGATCTTGTCCTGGTAGGACGCGGCGGTCGCCTCCGTGGCTCCCGGCTGCTCCAGCTGCTTCCACAGGACCAGCCGCATCAGCGCCGGCCGCTCGACGAGGTGGTCGAAGACGGCGCCCGCGTAGCCGGCCAGGTCCTCGGCGTCGAAGGGCACGGACTCCGATCCCGTGGCCAGGGCCTGCTGGAGCACGGCGTCGAAGAGCTGCTCCTTGTTGCCGTAGTAGACGTAGATCAGCCGCTTGTTCGCCTGGGCCGCCTCGGCGATGCGGTCGACCCGCGCGCCGGCGATGCCGTACGTCGCGAACTCGGTGAACGCCGCTTCGAGGAGGCGTGCCCTGGTTGCACTGGAGTCCCTTGCCATGTCCTGCAGACTAGCAAGTAACTATCTGGTTATTGACTTCCCGCGGCGTCGTGCTGCATGCTCTACCTATCCAGTTAGTTACTTACTTCGCCGAGGAGAGACATGATGGAGATCCGCGCACTGGGCAGCCAGGGGCTGAAGGTCGGCGCCGAGGGGCTGGGCCTGATGGGGATGAGTGCCCACTACGGGGCCACCGACGAGACCGAATCGCTCCCCACCATCGACCGGGCCCTGGAGCTGGGGGTCACGCTGCTCGACACCGCCGAGGGCTACGGCCCCTTCCGCAACGAGCAGCTCCTCGGCAAGGCCCTCGCCGGCCGCCGGGAAGCCGCCGTGGTCGCCACGAAGACCGGCATCGAGTTCACCGACGACGGCGGCTTCCGGGGCCACAACGCGACCCCGGAGTACATCCGGCGCGCGGCCGACCGCTCCCTGCGCCACCTGGGGACCGACCACATCGACCTCTACTACCTGCACCGCATCGACCCCGGAGTCCCGGTCGAGGAGAGCGTCGGCGCCCTGGCCGACCTCGTTGCCGCGGGCAAGGTCCGCCACATCGGCCTGTGCGAGGTCGCGCCCGCCACCATCGAGCGGGCCCACGCCGTGCACCCGCTGACCGCGGTGCAGACCGAGTACAGCCTCTTCGAGCGCGGGATCGAGCACGACGGCGTCCTGGACACCCTCCGGCGGCTGGGAATCGGGCTCGTCGCCTACTCCCCGCTCGGCCGGGGCTTCCTCTCCGGCGCCGTCACCACCCCCGACGACTTCGCCGCCGACGACTTCCGCCGTACGGACCCCCGCTTCCAGGGTGAGAACTTCCACCGCAACCTGGCCGTCGTCGACCAGGTGCGCCGCCTCGCTGCGGACAAGGGCGTCACCCCCTCCCAGCTGGCCCTGGCCTGGACGCTGCGCCAGGGCGCGGTGCCCATCCCGGGCACCAAGCGCCGCCGCTACCTTGAGGAGAACGCCGCGGCCACCGCCGTGACCATCAGCGATGCGGACCTCGCCGCCATCGACGCCGTGGCTCCGCACGGAGTGGCCTCCGGCGACCGCTACGCCCCCGAGCTGATGGCCTCGCTGAACGGATGACCCGCCGGCGCGGGGTGGCGGGCCTGCGGCCGAGGCCGCGCGCGGGCCGCCGCCTCAGGTGAAGGCCCCCGCGCGGGCCGCGGTGACCGCGGCCTGCACCGCCCGCTCCGCCGCGGCCGCGTCCAGTGGTGCGTCGGTGGTCAGGAGCCGGTAGTAGAGCGGGGCCGACACCGCCCGTACGACCTCGGCCGGATCGGTGCCCTCCGGCAGCTCGCCCCGGTCGACGGCCTCCTGGACGCAGGGCGCCCACGCGGCGACGCGGACCTCGTAGAAGCGGTGCAGTGCCTGCGCCGTCCGGCGGTCGCTGGTGGCCGCCGCGATCACGGCCTGGAACAGGGCCCCCTGGCGAGGATCCGTGAGGGTGCGCCGTACGAGTTCGGCGTTGGCCCGCAGGTCGCCGAGGAGTGAGCCCGTCTCGGCGCGCGGCGACGACTGCTCGGCCATGTCCGACAGCAGGTCCGCGACCAGGCCGGCTCCGCTTCCCCAGCGGCGGTAGACGGTCGTCTTGCCGACATCGGCGCGGCGGGCGACCTCCGTGAGGTCCAGCTGGTGGTGGCCCTGCTCGGCCAGCATGTCGCCGGCGGCCCGGAGCACCGCGGCCCGCACCCGGGCGGTACGGCCTCCGGGGCGCACGCTTCCCGGTTCGACGGCATCGGTGGGGGCCATAACGGGTCTCCAGTTCCATTAGATGTGAACTCCTGCTACGTTGATCCCACCTTAACGGGTCTGTGGTGCCATTACGTTCGCTGGAGGGTCACATCATGGAATACAGGCAGCTCGGCACGTCCGGTCTCCGGGTGCCCGCCCCGAGCTTCGGGGCCGGAACCTTCGGCGGGCGGGGGCCCCTCTTCGGTGCCTGGGGCAACACCGACGTGCAGGAGGCGCGCCGGCTCGTCGACATCTGCATCGAAGCGGGCATCACCCTGTTCGACACGGCCGACGTCTACTCGGCGGGCGCCTCGGAGGAGGTCCTGGGCCGGGCGGTCAAGGGCCGCCGCGACCAAGTGCTGCTGTCCACCAAGGCCGGCCTGCCCACGGGCGACGGGCCCGCCGACGCCGGTACCTCCCGCTCCCGCCTGATCACGGCGACCGAGGACGCCCTGCGCCGCCTCGGCACCGACTACATCGACCTCTTCCACCTGCACGCCTTCGACGCCGCCACCCCGGTCGAGGAAGTGCTCTCCACGCTCGACCAGCTGGTGCGGTCCGGCAAGATCCGGCACATCGGCGTCTCCAACTTCGCAGGATGGCAGCTGATGAAGTCCCTCTCCGCCGCCGAGCGGCTCGGCTTCCCCCGGTACGCGGCTCACCAGGTGTACTACTCCCTCATCGGCCGCGACTACGAATGGGAGCTGATGCCCCTCGGCCACGACCAGGGCGTCGGCGCCGTGGTCTGGAGCCCGCTCGGCTGGGGGCGCCTCACCGGCAAGGTGCGCCGCGGCCGCCCGCTGCCTGCCGGGAGCCGGCTGCACGAGACCGCCGGCTACGGCCCGCCGGTGGCCGACGCCCATCTGTACGACGTGGTCGACGCCCTCGACGAGGTGGCCCGGGAGACCGGCCGCACCATCCCGCAAGTGGCCCTCAACTGGCTCCTGGGCCGGCCCACGGTGTCCTCCGTCCTCATCGGGGCGCGCAACGAGGCCCAGCTGCGCCAGAACATCGGAGCGGTCGGCTGGGCCCTGGACCCCGAGCAGACGGCCCGGCTCGACGCGGCGAGCCACCGGCCCGCCCCCTACCCGTACTTCCCCTACGAACGCCAGGAAGGCTTCGCCCGCCTCAACCCGCCGATGATCCGCAGCAGCAGGCCGGCGCGGTGACCGGCCCCCGGCCGGCATGCCGCCGGCCCCGCCCGCACGGCGTGCCGTCAGGAGCCCCCGCCCCCGTCCCCGCGGCCCCCGCCCTCCTCCGCCCGGTCCACCAGGCGGGACAACTCCGTCCGGGAGCGCACGCCCAGGAGGGCGAAGACATTGCGCAGGTGGTGGTCGACGGTACGGGGGCTGACGGACAGGCGCAGCGCCACCTCCCGGTTCGTGGCTCCCTCCGCCACACAGCGCGCGATGCGCAGCTGCTGGGGTGTGAGACGTTCCAGGTGCCCCGCCGGTACGGGGGCGGGCGCCTCGCCGGTGGCGCGTAACTCCGCCCGCGTCTGTCCGGCCCAGGGCAGTGCGCCGCAGCGCTCGAACGCGACGAGCGCGTCCCGCAGCCGGCTCTTGGCCTCGCCCGGGCGGCGCTGCCGGCGCAGCCACTTCCCGTACAGCAGCTCGGTACGGGCGTGCTCGAAAGCGCCGTCGGCTCTCTCGTGCAGGGCGAGCGCCAGGGCGTAAAGGGCGTCGGTGTCCTGCGGCGCGGCCACCAGGGCACGGCACCGGGCCAGTTGAGCCGGCGCCTGGGGATCGGCCCCCTGCGCCGCCCACAGGGCGTACTCCTCCACGGCCGACCGGGCCTCAACCGGCCGGCCCGACAGCACCGCGGCCTCCACGAAGCACGGCAGGGCGAGCATCCGGACGGCGAAGTGGCCCCGCCGGGGCCCCGGGCGGGTCAGCGGACCGAGCCGGGCGGCGGCGTCGAGCGCCCGCCCGTGGCACAGGTCGGCGCGGGCCAGCGCCCATTCGGCGAGGGTGGCGGCCTGGACGAGCCCGTGCGGACCCGCCGTCCCCAGCGCGGCACGGGCGTGGGCCACGACGGCTGCCGCCCCTTCCTCGACGGAGGCGACCATGGCGAGAATGGCGTGCTGGTGTGCGGCCACGTTGCGCTGCCCCGCCCGGTGTGCGGCGCGCAGTCCCTCCTGGGCGTGCACCCTGGCCCGGGCGTGCAGCCCGGCGCGCAGTTCGGCGTACGCCAGGTGTTCGAGGACCTGGGGGGCCAGCGAGTCCAGGCCGTGCGAGCGGGCGACCGCCAGGGCCCGCGCGTTGGCCCGGCACGCCGCCTTGATGTCGCCGAGGACGAGCGCGGCCACACCGGCCGGCAGCAGGCGCGTGGGATCGTCGTCGGCCTCCGCCCGGTCGAGGACACGGCGCAGCGGGTCCCGGGCCTCGCGCAACCGCCCGCCGAGTGCGGCGCACATGCCCCGCCGGTAGTCCCCGGCCGCTCCGGCGGGGCCCCCCGAACCGGCCGGGTCCGCCTCTGCCGCGGCCGGGCCCGCCGGATCGGCGAGGGCGGCCAGGCAGCCCGGGGCGTCTCCCGCGGCCCACGCCGCCTCCGCTGCCGCGAGCCGCGCCGACAGGGCCCGCTGCCCGTCGTACGGCCCGAGCGCCGCCGCGGCCACGAGCAGCGCTTCGTAGGCGTCTCCGACGGGCCCGTCCCGGAGGGCGAGGACCCCCCGCACCAGTTCGGCCCGGGCCCGCACCACGGCCTGGACGGGCGCGTCCCGGGTGCCGGCGAGGAGCTCCCGCGCCCTGCCGGGATGCCCTGCCAGCAGGGCGTACTCGGCCGCCGCGGTCAGGTGGGACACCCGGGTGTCGTCGTGCGGGGCGAGGGCGGCGGCCCGGGCGAGGGCTGCCGCACGCTGCGGACCGGACGCCGCGGTACCGGGAGCCGTCGCCGCGGCGGCCAGCGCGGCGGCGAGCGCCGGGGCGGGGCCGTCGGCTGCCAGGGCCCGGTGGAACAGCCGCCGCAGCCGGTGCCGGTGGCCGTCCAGGACCGAGGCGAGCAGCGCGTGGGCGGCGCGCCGGCCGGACGGCGGAGCGAGGGCGTAGGCGGTCCGCCGCAGCAGGGAGCCGGCGAACACGATGCGGTCGCCGTCCCCGTGGGCGACGCCCGCCGCCTCGGCGGGTTCCAGTGCCGACGGATCGAGCCCCGCCGCCCGCCCGGCGTCGAACACCCACGACGCCTCGACGCCTTCGGGACCGGTCTCGTACGCCGCGCTCGCCAGCAACAGCAGCAGCCGTGTCGCATCGGGCAGCGCGGTGAGGCGCCGGCCGAAGGTGGCCCGCAGGGTACCGGCGTCCGCCATGGGGCGGGGCAGCCGGCGGTGGCCGCGGAGCTCGTCCGGGGACAGGCGGGCCACCAGGGCGGCCAGGAGCGCCGGATTGCCCTCGGCCTCGCGCAGCAGTGCCTCGCACACCGCCGGTGCGGCGCCACCCGCGGTCAGCTCGTCGAGCATGGCCGCCGCCGCCCCGTCGTCCAGTGGAGCCAGCCGCATGACGGGCAGTCCGGCGAAGTGCGGGTCGTCCGCCCGGGCTCCCGTCACGGACAGCAGCAGCCCGATACCGGGCAGGGAGTCGCACCGCCGTGCGGCGAAGCCTAGGGCGGCGCGCGACGGGGCGTCCCACAGGTCGGCGTCGTCCACACAGACCAGCAGCGGCGCTCCGGCCGCGATGCCCGGCAGCAGGCCCCACAGGGCCGCCGGGGCGGGGCCCGCAGCGAGGGAGCCGGCGGGCGGCGCCGCCCCCGGACCGGCCGCCGCGCACAGCAGGGCATGCAGCCCGCCGTGGGGCAGCCGGCTCTCGGCGGGCGCAGCTCGGGGGCGCAGGACGGGGCCGGCCGTGAAGTCGCGGGCGGCGCGGGACAGAAGAGCGGTGCGGCCCAGTCCGGGCTCGGCGGCGATCAGCAGCGCGCCCCCGCGCCCCGACCGGATCCGGTCCGACAGGGCACCCAGGGCGTCCAGTTCCGCGCTGCGGCCGTGGGTCCGGAGCGGTGCCGACGCTGTCGTGGTTCCGGTCACGCACGTCACGTTACTTCTGTGTGAACAGTGGCGGAAGGCCTTTCCCGCGCCCCGCTCGGCCGTCCCCCGCACGGCGTGGACCTGCAATGACGCACAACGCGGGGCTGGTTGGGACCGGTCCCAGGGGAAGCGGCGCCCGCCTGTGCCGCAGCACAGCGGGGGCGGCGGCACAGCGGGCGGCACGACCGCCGTCACCACCGCCGCCCCCGGGCTCGCCCCGGTTCAGGAGGAGTGGGGGCAGTTGCCCCGGTACTCCTCGATGGTCAGGCTCGGCCGCGGCAGCGGGCAGAGGAACTGCTCGTAGCGGGTGTCGTTGTCGATGAACCGCTTCAGCCACGAAATGCTGTACTTCGCGATGGTGGTGTTCGACGAGTTCGGGGTGAAGTGCGTCGCGCCGTTCAGTTCCAGGTACGCCTTGTCCAGCGTGCCCGGCAGGCTCTCGTAGAACGGCTCCGAATGGGAGGCGACGGGCGCGATCGTGTCGCCGTCCGCGCCGACGACCAGGGTCGGCGTCCGGATCTCGGACCAGGTCTTGTCCAGGTTCCAGCCGGTGAGCGGGATCGCCGCCTGGAGCGAGGGCCGGCTCTTGGCCGCTTCCAGGGTGCCGCCGCCGCCCATGGAGTGCCCCATCACGCCGAGCCGGCTGCTGTCGATACGGGACCGCACCGTGCTGCGCTCGGTCAAGTAGTCCAGTGCGGAGAGGAGTTGGCGGCCCCTGCTGTCGGGCTGGTCGAGGGTGGTCAGGGTGTCGATGGTGAAGACGACGAACCCCTGGGAGGCGAGGCGGGGGCCGAGCCAGGCGATGGACGACTGGGAGGCGGTGTAGCCGGGCGAGATCGCCACGGCGCCGAAGGTGCCGTCACCGGTCGACGTCGGATAGTAGATGGTGCCGCCGCCGAAGCCCGTGACGCCCAGGGAGGAGACGCTCGTCTGGGACACCGCGTAGGAGCCGCGGGCGGCTTCGATGCTGGACGTGCTCGGCGCGGGTCCGCGCTCGTACGGGTTCGCCGCCGCGTGGGCGCTGGGAGTGCCCAGGGCCCCCGCGGTGCCGACGGCGAGGAGCGCCGCCAGGGCGGCCCCCAGGGACCGCAGCCGTACCTTCCCGGTCCGGAGGCGGTCCGCGGGCCCGGGGGTGGCGGGGGAGGCGCCGGTGAGGGGGGCGTTCGGGGTGTTCTGCTGCTGCACGACGGAGTCGTCCTCTCGGTCGTGGCGGACCGCGCCGGCCGGGGCGGAGCCCTCGCTGCCGACAGCCCGGGGCCCGTACGCCGCGCCGGCGGTCACCGCCTCGTTCGCTGGCGGGACCACTGTCACGGCGCGTACCGCGGCCGCGCATCGGCGGAATCACCGGCCTCCTCCCGGCGGCGAACCGGGAGGCGGTCAGTACGTCGCTGCCGTGCAGGCCAGGGCCTCGGCGGCCGCCGGCCCGGGTCCGCCGACCGCCTCTGTCCCGCAGGCCGCGGCGCACGCGGCCCGGACGGACCCGTCCCACAGCGCCGCGCAGTGCGCCGCGCAGTGCATGCCGCGGCACCACGGCGACCGCCTCGGCGAGGTGTCCGGTCGACGGGACCCGTAGGGACCCGTTTCGAAGCAGCCTCCCGCGGTCAGAAGACCCATGTCCCGAGCCGGACCGCAGCGGTCCGCCGCCCTTGTCCGTCTCCCGCCCGTCCCTCGACCGACAGATGAGGCCCATGCCTTCCCGTCCTGACGACTCCGGCGCACACCGGCCCCTCCGGAAAGTGCTCACCACCCGGATGCTGTACTTCTTCATCCTCGGCGACGTCCTCGGGGCGGGCGTGTACGTACTGATCGGCAAGATCGCCGCCGAGTCCGGTGGCGCCGTGTGGGTCCCCCTCACCGTGGCCCTGCTCCTGGCGCTCCTGACCGCGGCCTCCTACGCCGAACTCGCCACGAAGTACCCGCGGGCCGGCGGCGCCTCGTACTACGCGACGCGCGCCTACGGCCCCGCCCTCGGGTTCTTCACCGGGTACTGCATGCTGGCCGCGGGCATCGTGTCGGTCGCCGCGCTCGCCCGCGGCTTCGCCGGCGACTACCTCGACGCCCTCGTCACCCTGCCGGTGGTGCTCGTCGCCGTGCTCTTCCTCGTCCTGCTGGCGCTGCTGAACGCCCGCGGCATCCGGGAGTCCACCCGGGTGAACACCTTCGCCACCCTGTTGGAGACGGGCGGCCTGCTCCTCGTCGTGGCATGCGGAGTGTGGATCGTCGTCCGGGGCGACGGCGACGCCGGCCGGCTGCTGCAGCTCGGGACGGAGTCGGCATCCCCCGTGGCGGCCGTCATGGGGGGAGCGGTACTCGCCTACTACTCCTTCGTGGGCTTCGAGACCTCCGTGAACGTCGCCGAGGAGACCCTCGACCCGGCCCGCTCCTACCCGCGCGCCCTGTTCGGGGCCCTCGCGACCGCGGGTCTCGTCTACGCGGCCGTCGGCGCGGCGGCCGCGGCCGCGGTGCCCACCGCCACCCTGGCCGCCTCGGACGGGCCGCTGCTCGAAGTCGTCCGGGCGGCCGGCACCGTACCGCCGCGGCTGTTCGCCTTCGTCGCACTGGTCGCCGTGGCGAACGGCGCCCTCCTGACCGGGATCATGACCTCCCGCCTGACCTACGGCATGGCCGCCCAGGGGCTCCTGCCGGCGTTCCTCACCCGCGTCCTCCCGAACCGGCGCACCCCCTGGGCAGCCATCGCCGCGACCACCGCGGTGTCCGCACTGCTCGCCGCCACCGGCGAGATCGACACCCTGGCCGGCACGCTCGTCCTGCTCCTGCTGGCCGTGTTCCTGGCCGTGAACACGGCCGTCCTGGTCCTGCGGCGCGACGGGTCGGCTCCCGCGGCCCACTTCCGGGCCCCCACCGTGGTCCCGGTGCTCGGTGCCCTCTCCTGCGTGGTCCTGGCGACCCGGATCGAAGCCGAGGTGTGGGTACGGGGCCTGGTGCTGATGGGTGTGGGCGCGGCCCTCGGCGCTCTGATGGCGGTGCGGCGGCGCCGGACGGCGGCCGCGGCGGACGAGGCGCCCCTGCCGCCCTCCCGCTGACCGGGCGGCAGGGGCCGGGTGCACCGGCAGGACCGGCGGGTGCAGCACCGGTCACCCGGCGGATCGGGGGTGGTGTGGGGCGAAGGGGCCGCCGGTTCCGAAGGCGAGGGCGGCGAAGCGTTCGCCGATGCGCCGGTGCGTGGCGGCGTCCGGGTGGAGCCCGTCGGGCAGCGGCAGTTCGGCGAAATCCGCCTCGCCGTAGAGGGCGCGGCCGTCGAGGTGGTGCAGGTGGGGGTCCTCGCCCGCCCGCTGCCGCACGATGCGGGCGAGTTCCTCCCGGATCACGTTCAGGGTGAGTTTCCCGGCGGCCCGTTCCGCCGGATCGCCGGCGGCCCGGAAGCCGAGCCGGCCCTCGGCGAGCGCCGCGAGGTCCGGAGCGCTCGGCCCCGGGGTGTCCTCGTGAAGGGGGCACAGGAGGGGCGAGACGACCAGCAGCGGGGTGGTGGCGTGGCCCTCGCGGATCGTGTCGAGGAAGCCGTGGACTGCCGGACCGAAGGCGCGCAGCCGCATCAGGTCCGTGTTCACGATGTTGATGCCGACCTTGACGCTGATGAGGTCGGCGGGGGTGTCGCGCAGCGCCCGGGCGGTGAAGGGGTCCAGGAGCGCGCTGCCGCCCAGACCCAGGTTGGTGAGCTCCACCCCGGCCAGGGAGCCGGCGACGGCCGGCCAGGTCGTGCTGGGGCTCGCGGCGTCGGAGCCGTGGCTGATGGAACTGCCGTGGTGCAGCCACCGGGTGCGGCCGCGGTCCGGCACCGGCCCGACGGGGGCATCGGTGCGCAGGGCGACCAGCTCGGTGGTCTCGTTGTGCGGCAGCCAGATCTCCACGTCCTTGTCCCGGTCGGGGAGACCGCTGAAGCGGACGGTGCCGACCGGGCCCGGCCGGATCTCGACGGACCCGGTCGCCAGGTCGATCAGCTGGAGGTTGCCGCCGTTCGCCGCGGCCTGTCCGGCCGGGCGGCCGTCGACGAGCAGGTCGTAGAGGCCGTCGGGACGGGGCGGCGCGCCGGCGTAGGCCCGCTTGGTGCGCAACGCGTCCAGCTCGATGACCGTGGCCCGGGTGCGCAGCACCAGCCGTACGCCTGAGGGCTGGGCTTCGGCCATGGCCAGCTGCGGGTCGGAGCACTGGGCCCGGGCCCGGGCGGGCAGCCGGTGGGGGAGCAGGCCGTGGGCGGTCCGCTCCAGGTCGAGGGCGCCCCGCAGGAGGTCGGGGGTGAGGGGCGTGGTGGTCCAGTGGTGTGCGGTGCTCATGGTTCCAGCCTGTCGGTCCGGGATCCGGGGCCCCGGCGTCGGGGGTCCGGGGTCCGGGGTCGGCGGTGGGGGTCAGGGGCGGCGGGCCGGCGCCGGGGCCGGGCCGGTGGCCGGCCAGTTCCGCAGCAAGGAGTCCAGGGCGTCCAGGACCCGTGTCCAGGTCTCCTGGGTGTCGGGGGCGCTGTGGCTGAAGCTGCCGCTCGCCTCCAGGCTGATGTAGCCGTGGAAGACGCTGCCGAGCAGCCGCACGGCGTGGGTCTGGTCCGGCTCCGCGAGGTCGTAGCCGCGCAGGATCGCCCGGGTCATCTGCGCATGGCGGACGCCCGCGCCGGCGGCCGCGTCCTCGGGGGACAGGCGCAGCCGGGCCGCCGTGTACCGGCCGGGGTGCTCGTGTGCGTAGTCGCGGTAGACGTTCGCGAAGGCCGTCAGGGCGTCCTTGCCGGCCCGGCCGGCGAGGGCCTCGGCGACCCGGTCGGCCAGTTCCTCCAGGGCGAGCAGGGCGATCCTGGTCTTCAGGTCCTGGGAGTTCCGCACGTGCGAGTACAGGCTCGCCACCGCGACGTCGAAGCGACGGGCGAGCGCGGAGACGGTCACCTGCTCGAAGCCCACCTCGTCGGCGAGCTCCGCCCCGGCTCGGGTCAGGCGCTCCGCGGTCAGACCTGCGCGTGCCATGACGTCCTCCCGATCGGTTCGGCCCATCATGGGCCTGCCTAAGAGCTTTAGGCAAATCGCCGTGGGCTTTCGGAAGGGGTGTCCTCGGCCGGTCCTGCCCGCCCCGGCCCGGCCGCCTTCCTGCGTGCCCCGGCAGCGGGCGTCGCCGAGAGCGCGGCAAGGACGACGACCAGCCCGCACCCGGCGACGAGCATCCAGCCGGGACGGGAGGCCCGGGCCAGGCGCTCCACGGGGGCATCGGCGACGAAGCCGCCCCCCACCGCGATGCCCAGGGCCGATCCGAGCTGGCGGGCCGTCGAGGTGATGCCACCGGCGACCCCGGCGCGGTCCCGCGGCAGGGCGCTGACCGCGGCATGGGTGATCGGTGCGTTCGCGAAGCCGAAGCCGGTGCCGACGAGCAGGGAGGCCGCAGCCAGGAGCCGGAGGTCGGTACGGTCGCCGATACCCACGAGGCACAGCCTTCCGGCTGCCAGGAACGCCCCCGCGAGCAGCAGCGGCGGCCGCGGACCGGACCGCCCGACCAGCGCCCCGGACGCGGGCGCCGCCGCCGTGGCCGCGAGGGCCATAGGAAGGGTGACGAGTCCCGCCGCCATCGGGCTCAAGCCCCGTACGTGCTGGAGGTACAGGGTGGTGAGCAGCAGGGTCACGCCCAGGGCGGCGAAGAGCGCCACCGCGGCGACCACCGCGGCGGCGAACGGCGGCCTGCGGAACAGCCGCAGGTCCACCAGCGGCTCGGACCGCCGCGACTCCACCCGACCGAAGGCGGCCGCCGCGAGGAGGACGAGGACGTGGCCCGCGAGCACCGGGGGCGCGCCCCACCCGAGGTGGGGCCCCTCGATGAGGACGGCGACCGAGGACGCCACCAGCACGGTCAGCAGCAGCTGCCCCGGCACGTCGAGACGGCGGGGCAGCCGTGCGCGCGACTCGGGTACGAAGAGCGCCGTCAGCACCAGGGCGACCGCGACCACCGGCAGGTTGATCCAGAAGACAGCCCGCCAGCCGAAGGCCGAGACGAGGGCGCCGCCCGCGAGGGGCCCGACGGCCATGCTCAATCCGAAGACGGCCGCCCAGACACCGATCGCCCGCGCCCGCTCCCTGGGCTCGGTCATCACGTCGACGACGATGGCCAGCGCCACCGGGCTCAGCATCGAACCGCCGACACCCTGCACCGCGCGGGCCGCGATCAGCACGCCGGCGTCCGGGGCCAGGGCGCACACCGCGGACGCGGCGGCGAACACGGCCAGACCGGTCCGGAACACGCGCCGCCGTCCGATCCGGTCCGCCACGGCGCCGGAGGTGATCAACAGTCCGGCGAGCGCCAGCGTGTAGGCGCCGACGGTCCACTGGAGGCCGCGGGTCCCGACGTCCAGGCCGCCGCCGATCGCGGGCAGCGCGACGTTCACGGCCGTCGTGTCCAGTCCGACCACGAACAGGCTGAGGCAGCAGACCGCCAGCACCGACCAGCGGCGAGCCGTACCCGGTCCCACGTCCATGAAATACCTCCGCAGTGCTCCGTACTGCCCGGCTGGGCAGGGCACCAACGTCAGGCCGAGGCGGTCGGTCCGGGTAGGAAACTTGCGAAGGCCGCAAAAAGCTGCCTGAGCCCGGGGCGCGGAGCGCGAGACTGGCGGCATGGACGCCGACATGGAGCAGATGCTCACCGCCATCGGGCCGAGGCTGCGCGCCCTGCGCCGCGACCGCGGTCTGACCCTCGAAGCGCTGTCGGGGCTGACCGGCATCTCGGTGAGCGGGCTCTCCCGGCTCGAGTCGGGCAAGCGCCGCCCGACCCTGGAACTCCTGGTGCCGCTCGCGCGGGTCCACCGCATCGCGCTGGACCAGCTCATCGCCCTCCCGGCGACCGGCGATCCGCGCGTCCACCTGACCCCGCTGCGGCACCGCCGCAACGGCAGCGCCCTGGTCCCGCTGACCCGGTACCCCGGCCGCCTGCGGGTGTTCAAGCAGGTGATCGCGCCCGGGCCGCGCACCCTGGTCACCCACGCCGGCTACGAGTGGCTCTTCGTCCTCGCCGGTGAGCTGCTGCTCGTCCTGGGCGAGCGCGAACTCACCCTCGGGCCGGGCGAGGTGGCCGAGTTCGACACGGCGGAGCCGCACTGGTTCGGCCCGGCCGGCGACCGTACGGTCGAGATCCTGCACGTCTTCGGCCCCCAGGGCGAGAAGGCCCGCATCCGCGCCCGCCCCGGCACCCGTCAGCCCTGAAACCCACTCAGCCCGGCTGTTCGTGCAGGACGCGGGCGCCCGCGGCGATCACCTCGGCCAGCCGGCCGGCCAGAGCCGCGTTGCAGCCGCCCAGGTGGACGAAGCCGTGGCCGCCGACCGGGCCGTCGTTGCGCAGCGAGGGAAGGGCGACCCCTGCGCACGCCAGGGCCGCGGCCAGGCGGTCCACGGCCTCCTCGCCCTCCTGGTAGGCGGCGTCCTGGCGCCTGGTGTACTCGATGCGCTCGGTGCGGGTGAACTCGTCCGTCATGACGCTGCCCTCTCGTGGTCGGTGCCCGGGGTGGATGCGACGCGCCGTGGCGCGACGAGGAAGCAGGCCGCGGCCCGTGGACCGCCGCCCCGCCGCCCGACCGGGAGCCGGCCGCCTCCGCCCTGTACGGGTAAGCCCGAGTGGTCCCTCGTCATGGTCGCCTCCCTGATCGCTGCCGGTGTCCCTCTTCCTAGCAACCTGCGCAAGAACACCGTCCGCGACGCATCCGCGAGGAAAGAGCCGTGCAACTCGTCCTCCTCACGGGTGAACAACTGCCAAGTGCGGGGCACGACATGCGCCCAAGGGGTACGGTCTGCTCTTTCCGACCGGCCGCCGCACGCCCTCCCGGGAGACCACCCGCCGTCAGGGGTCGCCCTGCACCCGGCCGTGCAGATGCTCGTCGTGCCACCCGTCTGCGGGGAACAGGGCGCTGCGCAGGGTCCCTTCCCAGGCGAACCCTGCCGTGGCCGCCACCCGGCACGATGCCGGGTTCGCCACGGAGTGGGTGATCCGCAGCCGGTGCAGGCCCAGTTCGTCCGGAGCCCACCGGCTGGTGCGAGCGGTCGCCTGACCCCAGGCTCCGCGGCCGCGCCGGACACCACGACCCGGCAAACCTTCCCGGGCACAGCACCAGTACAGGATCTCGGCGCTGCCGCCCGCCGGATCGATGTCGGCGAGCCCGATCAGGCCCAGCGGCTCGCCGTCCGCGCGACAGCGGGCCGGGCCGGTTCCCGTGCCGGATCTCCGGATCGTGGCAGGACCTGACAGGGCCGGCGTACCGCTCCTCCCACGCGCGCAGGCAGAGGCCGTCGGCGAGCGGGAACACCGGCTGTTCGCCGCGGCACAGGGTGCCGGCCGCGAGCACGGGGGGTACGGCATGCATCCACCCGTCATGCCCCCGCGCCGGAACGCCTCAAGCGCAGGTCGCAGCGGTGGTGGCGGAGTCGAGGTGCTGAGTGGTCCCGGCGCGGCTAGCCTGAGTCAGTGAGAGCCGCAACTGCGGGGCACGCCCGCGGTGGCCGTCCCTTCCGTGACGACGGAAGCCGACGCCTCCGATGTGCTTCCGCCTCGGGGGATCGGCGTGGCGTGCTGCCGCGTCGCGGGTGACGAACGCGTGTACCGCGGTCGGCGGCTACGCAACCGATCCGCACCGCACCTCGTGCGGCTGCGGCCGCCCCTCAGGCTGTGAACCGGGCCCGGGAGGCGGAGGAAAGGGCAATTCCCATGCAAGTAAAGAGAGTGAAGCGCCTCTTCGTCGTGTCCGCCGCGGGCCTGCTGATGGCCGGTGGCGCCGCGCTCGGCACCGCGGGTGCAGCGTCGGCCGCGACCCCGGCCCAGCCCGTCAGTTACGTCACCGGCGGTGACTGCGGTGGCGGTGGCGGGGGTCACGGCGGCTGGTACCACAACAGCGGCTGGGACGACGATGACGACGACTACGGCTACGGCGGCCACGGCGGCTACGGCGGTCACGGCGGCCACGGCCACGGTCACGGTCACTGAACCCCTCCTGTCGACGACGCGGTGCGCAGCCCCCTACGGAGCCGCGCACCGCGCCCTTGTATGCCCGCGGTCGCCGACCCCGGCCCGAACACCCGCGCCGCACCGCGCCCCCCGCACGGGCCGGCGCAGGCGGGCAGGGCGGGCAGGGCGGGCAGGGCGGGTAGGGCGGAACGGCGCCGCCGGGGGTCCTGCCCCACTAGCGTGGTGCAGGACCCCCGGGAGGACGCATGAGCGGTGAGCCCTGGCCGGCGCGGCTCTCCCCGCGCACGGCGAAGGCAGTCGTCGAGCTGCCCGAGCACGCCAAGGAGTTGCTGCGCGACGTCCTCGACGTCGCCGCCCGCTCCCCCTGGGGCTTCGCCCAATGGGACACCACCGATCCGGAGGGCGAGGACGTACGGGCCGCCTCGGTCGGTCGACTCGGCGTCGTCTACTTCGTGAACCGCAGCAGGCGGCGCCTGTCCGTCCTCGAAGTCGTCTGGCTCGGCTGACCCCCCGCGCGCACCCCGCCCGCACCCCGCCCGCACCCCGCGCGCACCCCGCCGCAGCCGTCGCGCCTCGTCGGGGGCCGCCCGCCGAGGCCCCAGACTGTGCAGGTGACTTCCCCCGTACGCGGCCGAGGCCTTGGCCGAGGCGTCTCCCAGCTCATTCCCCAGGCGCCGGCCGTTTCCCCGGCCGGCCAGGCGGCGACCGTCCTCGCCGCCCTGCAGAGCGTGCCAATCCACCTGGGTGTGCTCCAAGCCGCCGTGGTGCTGCTCGAATCCACCGCCTGCGCCTCCCACGACGCGCAGACCCGCGCTGCGGCCGCCGCCACCGTCGACCTGCTGCGCGCGGCGATGGAGAAGGCCCAGGCCCCGGCGCAGGACGCCGGGTCCGTACCGGCCGCCCTCGGCCCCTGCTGAGCCGGTACGGCAGGACGCGTGCGCCCCGCAGCGCGACAATGGCCCCATGGCCGGCCCAGGGACACCACCGGAAAGCGGCCGCCCCCCGGGCGGAGGGCGCTACGGGGAGCGGGTCTTCCGTCCCGAGCAGGGCGGTGAGGGCGACCGGATCGACCTTGGTGCGCTCGCCTACGACGACACGACCATGGCCCGGCTGCGCAGCCTGGGCGCGGGTCCCGGCTGGACCTGCCTGGACATCGGAGCCGGCACCGGCACGGTGGCGCGCCGGCTGCTCGGCGAGGCGGGCGTCACGGAGGTGCTCGCCGTGGACCGCGACACCCGGTTCCTCGCGGAACGCCCCGTACGGGGGCTGACGCTGCTCGCGGCGGACATCACCTCCGACGACTTCGCCCCGGGGCGGCTCTTCCACCTCGTCCACGCCCGGTTCGTGCTCATGCACCTGCCGGACCCCGAGCAGACCGTCACCCGACTGAGCCGGCTCCTCGCCCCCGGAGGCGTCCTCGTCGTCAGCGACGCCGTGGACCTGACGACGGACTCCGCACCCGAGACCCCGTACACCCGGGCGATGCGCGCGATGTGGCAGGGACTGCGCGCCACCATCGGGACGGACGTGACCCGGGTGCCCGAACGCCACGAGCTGCTGCGGGCCGCGGGACTGGAGCCCGTGGCGGCGGAGATCTACGTACCCCCGCTCACTGCGGGCAGTGCCATCAGCCGCTTCTGGGCCGACACCTGGGACCGGGCGCGGGAGGCCATGACGGGCACCGGGCTGGTCGACGACGGCCGGATCGAGGAGGCGAGGCGCTACCTGGACTCCCCGCAGTGCACCGGCCTGTCGCCGGGGATGCTCACGGCGTGGGGGTGGAAGCAGCCGTAGGGGAGGGGCCGGGCGGCCCCGGTGGCCGGGCCTGTGGTGCCGCGCCGCCGTCCCGTGGGGCGCTCCCGGCCTCGCGCAAGGCAGTGCGCACCGACCAGAGGACCGACACCAGCGGCACCGCCACCACGGCCCCGACCACCCCCGCCGCGATCGCCCCGGCGATCACCGAGACGGCCACCACCAGCGGATGCAGCCGGACGGCCCAGCTCATGACCAGCGGGTGCAGCACATGGCCCTCGATCTGGCCGATCACCACGATCAGGGCGATCACGATCACCGCCACCAGCGGACCCCGCGACGCGAGCGCCACGACGGCCGCGACCGCCAGGGCGACCGGAGAGCCGATCAACGGGATGAAAGCCGCCGCGAACTCCAGCAGCGCCAGGGGAACCGCCAGCGGGACCCCGAGCAGCCACAGGGCCAGCCCGACGAGGACCGCGTTCGTCGCGGCCACCAGCACGATCCCGTGCGTGTACCCGGTGAAGGTCCGCCAGGCCGCCTGCCCGCCGATCTGCGTGCGTTCGCGCGCGGCGGCCGGCAGCTGCCGGAGGAACCACGCCCACTGCCGGTCCCCGGAGTGGATGAAGAACACCGAGCAGAACAGTGCCAGCGCCAGGGTGGTGAAGACCTCCACCAGCTGCCCCGCCCCACTGAGGGCCTGGCTGAGCAGGGTGGACCGGTGGCTGGACAGGTACTGCCCGATCCTGGTCTGGATGTCGGAGAGGGCGTCCGGGGCCAGCCGGAACGGCGGCCGCTCCAGCCAGTCCTCGATCCGGTCGATGCCGTCCCGGAACTCGCGCACCAGCGTCTCCCGCTCACCGGCGACCGCCTCGCCGACCACCGCGAGGACACCGAGGACCAGGGCGGCGCTGCCGAGCAGGGTGAGGGCGACGGCCAGCGGCCGGGGCATCGCGCGGGCGGCCACCCCGGTGGGCGGCCGCAGCAGGGCCGTGACCACCAGGCCGAGGAACACGGCCACGCCGATCTCGTGGAACCGCCCCAGGACGGCGAACAGGGCGTAGACCGCCGCCCCGACGGCCAGCAGCCGCCACGCGTAGGCGGCGGCCGTACGGAGGAACGGAGCCACCGGCGGCGGCGTGGCGGGCTGCATGGCCATCGAGGTACCACGGCGGGGGCCCCGGGCCACGCCCGGGCCCCGACATTCGCCCGGCCTGTACCCCTCCGGGGTCCGTACGGGCCAACGTGGCGCCTCGCTGTTCGCCGCGGGCCCGGGCGGGGCCCGCGGGGCTCAGGGGCTGAGCGTGGCGGTGAGCTGGGTGCGGTTGCGGATGCCGAGCTTGCGGTAGATCCGGCTGAGCGTCGCCTCGACGGTCTTGGCGGAGACGAACATCTGCTGGGCCGCCTCCTGGTTGGTGGCGCCCGCGCAGACCAGGGCCGCCAGTCTCCGCTCGTGCTCGGTCAACGCCGGAGCGGGCCGCGCCGCCCCGGGCGCGGCCGGGGCGGGGGAGCGGCCGGCCAGATGGGACAGGTGGTCCTCGGCCAGCAGCGTCCACGGCCGCGCCCCGGCTTCCGCGAACACCGTACGGGCCGCCTCCCAGGCGGTCCGGGCGGCCGCCGCCCGGCGCCGCCGCCGCTCCACGCGCCCGCGGGCCAGCCGGGTCCGGCCCGCCTCCACCGGACGGCCGAGCACGGTGAAGGTCCGGGCCGCGTCCTCCAGGAGTTCCACGGCCTCGTCGTGCTCACCGGCCAGGTGCAGGCAGGCGGCCCGCGACCGGGTCAGGGCGGCCCGCAGCGCGGCATGGCCCGGGTGCGGGCCGACGGCGTCCTGCATGCGGTCCAGCAGGTCGTACGCCCGGGCGGTGCGGCCGGAGGCGGCGAAGGCCTCCACGGCGTCGGCCTGCCAGCGCAGGACGGCCGGGTCGACGGCGCCGCCGTACGCCTCCAGGGCGTCGACCTCGGCAAGCGCCGTCGCCGCCTGCTCGACCTGGCCGTGGTGCAGGTGCACGGCCCCCAGGATCCACAGGCAGCGGGTGGTGTGCAGGGCGTCGTGCTCCTCCCGCGAGGCGCGCAGGCCCTGGGCCGCGTACCGCAGGGCCTGCGGGAAGCTGCCGCCGTGGCTGTGCGCGAGGGCGGCCGTGTACCAGGCGGGCCCGGGGGACAGGCCGGCCGATGCGGTGAGGTCCACGGCCAGCGCCGCCCAGCGCAGGGCCCGGGAGCAGGCGCCCAGACCGCAGTCCACCTCGGCGAGGCTGCGCCAGAGGTCGACGAGGTCCTCGGCCTCGCCGGAGGCCTGCGCGTCCGGCAGCAGGTCTGTCAGGGCGCGGCGGGCCTGCGCCAGCCGCCCGTCGAAGACCGCGTGCCGGGCCGCCAGGTACTCGGGGCTGTTGCGGATGCCGATGCGCGGCGGCGGTACGGCGAGGGCGAGCGCCGCGGCCAGGGTGGCCGGGGCGCTGTCCACCCGGCCCAGGACCCGCTCCATCCGGGCGGCCATGGTGAGGGCGGCCGCCTCCAGGGGCGTGTCGCCGCACTGGCGGGCCAGGGCGGTGGCGGCGTCGGCGTGGTGCAGGGCCAGAGCAGCGTCACCCGCCGCCACATTGGCCTGCACCGCGGTACGGAGTTCCACGGCGGCGAGCAGCGCCGGGTCCTGGCAGGCGGCCCGCCGCGCGGCGGCCAGCAGCGCCCCGGTCTCGGCGAGGTCCTGGCCCCGGGCGTCGGCCACCGCCAGCAGGGCGTTCACCTGCTGGGCGGGGCTGCCACGGTCCTCGGCGATCCGGGAGGCGGCCTCCTGCGCGAGATCGGCGGATCCCGCCGCGGCGGCGTCCCGGGCGGCGCCGCAGAGCCGGTCCAGCCGTAGCGCGGGCCGGTCGGCGGGGGTCAGCCGGGCGGCCAGCATCATCAACTCGGCGGCGAGCAGGCGCTCGCCCGCCCCGCGGGCCAGCGCCGCCGCCTGCGCGGTGTCCTCGGCCGTGGCCTGGTCGGCGGTTTCCTGAGCCAGGGCGCGGTGCCGGGCGCGCTGGACGGGGTCGTGGACGGCCCCGGCCAGGGCCGCATGGATGCGGCGGCGCTCCGGGGCGGTGGCCGTCGCCGCGGCCGCCTCGGCGAGTGCGTCTGCGGCGAAGCGGGTCCGGGGCGGGGCCGCGCTCTGCGGCCCGTACGCCTCGTCGGGGGTGAGCAGACCGCAGCGGACGGCGTGTTCGAGGTGGTCCTCGGCGTGCGGGCAGCCCGCCCGCCGCAGCAGGTCGGCATCGGGGTGCCGGGCCAGCGCGGCCGTCTGCAGGCTGGCCCGCACCTCGACGGGCACCGAGACCAGCCAGTGCGCGGCGAGGTCACGGACCTGCCGTCGGCCCGGCAGCGCGTACGGGGCGCCGGCGGAGTCCCCGAAGGAGTCGGGCAAGTCCCGCGACGCGGCCAGGGCGCGGCAGCCGGCCGCCAGCAGGGCGCGGTTGCCGCCGCAGTACCGGTGCACGGGCGCCGCCCAGCGGGCGGGCAGGCCGGCCCGCTGCAGCGCAGCCGCCGTCTCCAGGCGGTCCGCGGGCGGTACGGGCAGCAGCGGAGGGTGCCCGCCGAGCAGACGGGCGGCGTACCCCGGGTGGGCCGCGGTGCGCTCGGCCGCCACCACGGCCAGCCGGCCGGGCGGCAGGGTCCGCGCGCAGTGGCCGATCGCCGCCGCACTGGCCGCGTCCACCCACTGGGCCCCGTCCACGAGGAGCAGCACCGGCGACCCGCCGCCGAGGAACTCGGCGAGGGCGAGCCGCAGCCGCAGGGCCACGGCGCCGCCCCCCACCCCGCTGCCCGGGCCGCCCGCACCGGCGTACGGGTCCTGCGCCGGGACGGCCGCAGCGGTGCGCGGGTGGTGCTGCGCGCCGAGTGCGGCCGGGTACGGGTCCTGCGCCGGGACGGCCGCGCCCGGCCGCGCCCGCCCGGGGCCGCGGCCGGGCGCGGCGGTGCCCGGCTGCTGGTCTGCGCCGACCGCGGCGTCCGGATACCGCGGCCCCGCGCCGCCTGCGGCGGCGTCCGGTACGGGGGCACCCCGGTCCGCGGAACCCCCTGGAGCGCCGCCCGCCGCCAACGCGCCGCACGCGCCCGCGCCCGTGTCCACGACCGCCTCCGGTGTGCGAACGGCCGGGGGTCCGCCGTCCCTTGACGCACCGCCCGACGCCTCCGCGGCCAGGGCCTGCGGCCCCGCGGTCCGGCGGGGCGGGCAGGCCCCCAGGACCCCGCCCAGGTCCAGGACCTGGGCCAGCGCACCGTACGGCACGTCCTGGTCCCCCTCCTGGGTGTGGATGCGCAGTCGGCGCCAGTCCGGGGGCACGTCCAGGCCTTCCAGCAGGGTGGTCTTACCCGCACCCCACGGCCCCGAGACCGCGAGCCGTCCGTACCGCTCCAACAGCCCGGCGGCCGCCGCCGCCAGAGCAGCCCAGCCGTCCGCATCCCAGCCGTCCGCATCCCGGCCGTCCGCGTCCACGCTGCCCGCGTCCCGGCCGTCCGCGTGCAAGCCGTCCGCGTCCCGGCCGTCCGCGTCCAAGCCGCCCGCGTCCCGGCCGTCCGCGCTCCCCGTCCCCGCGCCGGTGCTCCCGTGTCCGTTCACACCCGCACGCTAGGCGCCGGCCGGCCTCCGGCACAGCCCGTCCGCGTCCGGCAGCCCGAGCGCAAGGGATATCCCGGATACCCGGAGCGGCCCCAGGGCGCCTGCCCCGGCCCCGCCGCACCCCCGCGCCTGCGGCTCCAGGCCGGTGCGGAGCGCACCCGCACCGTTGCGGCGTCCGTTATCCGGCGCGTGCGATGCAAGGGCGTGCCCGGATACCGCCGCCGGCGCCGGGCCGTGACGCTGTGGGCCATTCCGGTCGGCGGACCGCCCCGCAAACCGACCCCAAGGCCCGAGGCCCCGAGGCCTTAAGGCCCCAAGGCCCCGGCGGTCCGCTCCCGGACGCACCAGCCCGCGGGTGATTCCCCGTCACCGGCGGCCCCCCTTGCCCGAAAGGAACGCTCCGCCCATGCGCGTTGCACCCCACCGGTCCCTGCTGACCGGCCTTGCGGCTGCGGCCACCCTGGCCGTACTCGGTGCGATGCCGGCCCATGCCGGCTCCACCCCCGCACCGGCTCCCGCCACCCCCCAGGTCCCCGCGGACGTCCGGGCCGCCCTGGCCCGCGACCTCGGACTGACCGACGACGCCGTACGCGACCGCATCGCCGCCGAACACGAGGCGAGCCGGGCCGCGACCCTGATACGGGCCGGCCTCGGCGACCGCGTCGCCGGCCTGTGGTTCGAGGCCGCCGACGGCCGCCTCCATGCTGCCGTCACCGGCGCCGCCGAGGCGGCCGCGGTCCGGCGGACCGGCGCCACGGCCCACGAAGTCCAGCACACTCGGGCGCAGTTGGACGAGGCCGCGCAGACCGTCGGACGCTGGGCCGAGGGCGTGCCCGGACTGCTGTCCTGGGGAACCGACGTACGCGGCAACCGGGTCGAGGTCACCGTCGACCCGGACCGCTCCTCCGCCGAGACGACGGCCCTGCGCACCCGCCTCGCCGGCCTCGGCGACCTGGTGCGCATCGTCGAGTCACGTGACCGGCCCCGCCAGCAGGGCGGCAGCGTCGTCGGCGGCGAGAAGTGGACACCCGGCAGCGAGAGTCCCTGCTCGATCGGGTTCCCGGTCACCCGCACCAGCGGCGGCGCACAAGCCTTCCTGACCGCCGGCCACTGCACCAACGACGCCGACCAGCCCGCCTACGGCAAGGACGGCAGCCGCGTCGGCACCTCCAACAAGGGCGGCGCGGGCAGCGTCAACGCCCGCGAGGGGGATTTCGGGATCGTGGACGTCGACCAGGCGGCCTGGGCCCTGGCCCCGACGGTCTCCGGCTGGGGCAAGGGCGACGTCACCCTCACCGGCTCCGCCGAGGGCGTCGTCGGCATGGCCGTATGCCGCTCGGGCCAGACCACCGGCTTCCAGTGCGGCGAAGTCACGAAGGTCAATCAGAGCGTGGACTACGGGAACGTCGTCATCGACGGCCTCTCCTACTCCAGCGCCTGCTCCGCGGGCGGCGACTCCGGTGGCAGCTACGTCAGCGCCACCGGCGGCAAGGCCGTCGGCCTGCACTCCGGCGGCGGCGAGGCCACGTGCTCCGGCGGCAGCGGACAGAAGTACACGATCTTCCAGCCCGTCAACGAGGCCCTCGCCCGCTTCGGCGCCACGCTGAAGACCTCCGCCCCGCAGCCCGGCGAGGTCACGGTCGCCGCCGTCTCCGCCAAGACCACCGCCACCGGCACCCCGGTCGACTTGAAGAACAGCGCCGAGGGCGGTACCGCGCCCTACACCTGGTCCGCGACCGGCCTGCCCGCGGGCCTGTCCATCGCGGCGGCCACCGGCACCGTGACGGGCACCCCGACCACCGCCGGCACCTCCCAGGTCACCGTCACCGCGACCGATGCCGCCGGCAAGAAGGGTTCCGCCTCCTTCACCTGGACGGTCGCCACCCCCGGCACGGGGGCTCCGGTGCTGACCGACCCGGGCAGTCAGAACGTGTACGCCGGACGCCCCGTCAGCCTGCCGCTGAAGGCCACCGGCGGCACCGCGCCCTACACCTTCTCCGCGGTCAACCTCCCGGCCGGACTCGGCATCAACGCCTCCACCGGGGTGGTCTCCGGGACCCCGGCCGGCTGGGGCTTCCGCAATGCGACCCTCACCGTCACCGACGCCGCCGGCAGGAAGGCCTCGGTGACGGTCACCTTCACCGTCTGGTCGTAAGTCCCGCCGGGCCCCGTACGGCCGTCGTCTCCTGATCACGTGGGGGCAGGAGACGACGGCGCCCCGCGCCCGAAGTCGGGGCGGCCCCGACCTTTCGGAAGCCCTCCCGCGGGCACGGAGCCCCGGACACCGCCCCGCCGGGTCGGGCAGGATACGCACGTGCACACGACGGAACTGGTCAGCAGGGCGGCCGCGCTGGCCGCCCGGGGGCCCCGGCGGATCCTCGGCATCGCCGGGCCGCCGGGCGCCGGGAAGTCGACCCTCGCGGCGCAGCTCGGCGACGCCCTGGGACCGGAGCGGGCCGTGGTGGTCCCGATGGACGGCTTCCACCTGGCCCGGGCCGAACTGGACCGGCTGGGACGGGCCGACCGCAAGGGCGCCCCGGACACCTTCGACGCAGCCGGGTACGTGTGCCTGCTGCGCCGGCTGCGCGCGCCGGGCGGCCCCACTGTGTACGCACCCGCCTTCGACCGCTCCCTGGAGGAACCGGTGGCCGGCAGCATCGCCGTCGCTCCCTCCGTGCCCCTGGTCATCACCGAGGGGAACTACCTGCTGCACGACGCGGGAGAGTGGGCTTCGGTGCGGTCGCTGCTGGACGAGGCCTGGTACCTCGCCCCGGACGAGGCTCTGCGCGTGGACCGGCTGATCGACCGGCACGTACGCCACGGCAAGGACCCGGCGTACGCACGCGCCTGGGTGGAGCGCTCGGACGAACCCAACGCCCGGCTCGTCGCCCGGAGCCGACGCCGCGCCGACCTGGTCCTCGACACGGGCTGACCGCGGCCCCGGGGGGTCCCGCTCGGCACCCCCCCCGCCCTGCGCCGCCGCGGCCTGCTGTTCCCCGACGGCCGCACCTGCACGGACCCCGACGGGCGCGGCGGGTCGGATCAGGTGCTGCCCGGCTCCGCCGCCGGTTCCCGGAGGGCGTCGAGGAGGGCGGCGAGCGCGGGGTCGCCCGAGGCGCTCTTGCGCACCACGGCCCGGATCAAGCGGATCGGTTCGGGCCGGCGGACCCTGCGCACCACCACGCCGGGATGGCGGTGGGCGAGCCCCATGTCCGGGATCAGGCAGACGCCGAGGCCGGCGGCCACGAAGCCCTGCGCCGTGGCGTAGTCCTCGCTCTCCACGACGAACCCCGGGCTGAAGCCGGCCGCGGCGCAGGCGTCGAGGACGACGTCGAGGCACGGCCCGGGCCGGTCGCTGCGGATCCACGGCTCCCCGGCGAGTTCGGCCAGGTCCAGCAGGCGCCTGCCCGCCAACCGGTGCCCGAGGGGCAGCACCACGCGGTAGGGGTCGTCGGCGAGGTGGACGAAGTGCAGGCCGCCGTGCGGCTGGGCGGGCGGCCGCACGACCACGGCCAGGTCCGCCCGGCCCTCGGCCACCTCGGGCAGCGGGTCGGCCGGGTCGGTCATGCCCAGTTCGACCCGTACCCCGGGGTGCCGGGTGCGGAACCGGGCGAGCGCCGGGGCGACGAGGGCGGCTCCGGCGGTGGCGAAGTAGCGGACCGAGAGCACGCCCGTACGGCCGGCCCGCAGGTCGGCCAGGGCCGTCTCGGCCTGGGCCACCTGACTGCTGACGGCCGCGGCGTGTTCGCTGAGCAGCAGGCCGGCCCGGGTGGGCCGGATGCCGCGGCCGACCCGCTCCATCAGCGGCAGCCCGGCCTCCTTCTCCAAAGCCGCCACCTGCTGGCTGATCGCGGACGGCGTGAAGCCGAGGCGGTCGGCCGCAGCGGTGATGGAACCGCTGGTGACGACCACGTGGAGGATCTGCATGCGGCGCACATCAAGCATGTAGCACAGCTTAAAGGTGGTGTAGAAGCTTTCGCTTGTCCTGTGGTGAACCGCCCGGCAGCATCGCTGGGGGATAGCGGCCGCCACGAGAGGAACAGCACATGGTCAACGGAAGGCGCGGCACGTGACGGGCGGAAGGCGCAGCACATGATGAACGGTCAACGGGGCTCCCTGCTCCGCATGGTGGCTCTCGCCCTGCTGTGGGGATCGGCCTTCCTCTGGATCAAGGTGGCTCTCGGCAGCGGCCTGACCCCCTTCCAGATCGCCTTCGTCCGGTCCGCTCTCGGTGCGGCCGTCCTGCTCGCGCTGGCGCGCGCCGCCCGGCAGCGGCTCCCTCGGGACCCGTCCACCTGGGGGCACTTGGCCGTCGCCGCCTTCTTCTGCAACGCCCTGCCCTTCCTGCTCTTCGGGATCGGCGAGCGGACCGTGGACTCCGGTCCGGCCGGCGCCCTGCACGCGACGACCCCGCTGTGGGCCGTGGTGATCGGCGCCGCCATCGGGACGGAACGCCGCATCGGACCGGTCCGGATCGGCGGGCTGCTGCTCGGCTTCGGGGGCGTGCTGGTGATGTCCGCACCCTGGCAGGACGCGAGCCTCCCGGTCGGCGGCGCCCTGACCCTGCTCGCCGCCGCAGCCTCGTACGCCGTCGGATTCGCATACATGGCACGGAGGTTGACCGGCCGTGGCATCGAGCCGCTGGCCCTCGCGGCGGCTCAGCTGCTCGCCGCGACGGTGCTCGCCGTACCCGGGCTCTGGGCGGAGGGCGCGGGCCTCACCCTGCCCGGGGACCTCGGGCCGGGGGCCGTCCTCGCCGTGCTCGTCCTCGGCGTCTTCAGCACCGGATTCACCTTCTACCTCAACTACCGCCTGATCGCCGACGAAGGGGCCACCAGCGCCGCGACCGTCGGGTACCTGCTGCCGGTCGTCTCGGTGGCGCTGGGGGCGCTGGTCCTCGACGAGGCGGTCGGCCCGCGGGTGCTCGCAGGCGCGGCGGTCGTCCTCCTGGGCGTCGCCGCGACCAGGCGGCGTACCGCGGCCGCCGCCCCGGACCCGGAGCCCGTCCGCCGGGCACCCGCCCCCCACCGCAGCACCAAGCGGACGCCCGCTGCCACACCGCGTACGCCCCCGGCCGGGCGGGCGTACCAGCCGCAGCGGATCGGACCGGTGTCGAGGCGGTACGTCACTCCGCCGCGGACCGGCGAGCCGCTCGCCCGGATGCACTGCTCCGCCGCATCGAACCAGGTGGACAACGGGCCCGCGTGATGGCGGTAGTTGGCCGGATGCTCCTTCGGCAGTGCCCGGACACGGTCACTTCGCGCAGGTGTCCTCGTAGGCCACACCGGACGCATTGCGTGCCCATTCGTCGGCGGACAGGCCGGTTCCCACGATCCGGCAGGCGAGGCCGACAGGGTCGGTGACGGTGGCGGGCAGGTCTCCGAGGCTCCACAGCCGGACGTCGCCGCCCGCCCTGGGGACCACCGCCAGGCTCTTGCCGTCGGAGCTGAACCGGATGTCCGCAGCCGTCACCTCCAGCGTCGCCGCCAGGGCCGGCTCCGCGGGGTCGGACACGTCCCAGAGGTGGACGGCGCCGAACTGCTCGGCGGTGGCGAGGAGCCGGCCGCCGGGGTGGTAGACGAGCCGGCGGGGGTTCTTCACCGGCACGGAGCCGGCCGGGGCGTAGCCGATGTCCGGCCCCACCAACCATTGCTCGACCTCGCCCTCGCGCCCGGAGTCCGCTGCCAGCCGGTGTCCGTCGGGACTGAAGGCCGCCTCGTCCATCCCGCGCAGCGAGGAGGGCGCCGGGGCGCCTTTGCCGGCCGGCCGTTTGCCGTGGCGCACCCGGACGGGAGCCGACGGATCCGACACGTCCCAGACGGACTCCGGCAGGGCCAGCAGCCTCCCGTCCGGACTGAAGACGGCGGGGGTGTCCGCGACGATCCAGCGTCCCGAGCCGGGCCCCTGGCCGTCGGTGTCCGTGAGGAGCTGTTCGAGCGAGTCCTGCAGGTACGTCCGGACGGGCACGGCCGGGCCGGTGTCCCAGAAGGCGACCCAGGTCCGCCCGACCGGCAGTTCCTTCCCCGTGGCGACGAGCATCGCCGTGCGGGGATGGAACGCCAGCGAGGCCACGCCCGTGGGCGTGGCCAGTACGGCGCCGCGCCGCGGCCGCCCGGGGTCCGAAACGTCCCAGAACACGACCTCGCCGCGGGCCGCGGTGGCATCCGAGAGCGTGCCCACCGCCAGGGCCGTGCCCTCCTTGTTGAAGGCCAGCGTCCTCGCCTGCCTGCCGGGGTCGTTCGCCAAAGGCGGCAGCTCGCGCGGGTGGGCCGGGTCGCTGACGTCCCATTGGTGGACGCCGTCCGCGTAAGCGGCCACGGCCAGCCGGCGGCCGTCCGGACTGAACGCGGCTTCGGACAGGTCCCCCGTCCCGGTCGGGAGGACGGCCGTGGACGCGGGCGCGGCCGGCGGGGTGACCCGCCAGCGCCAGGCCGTGCGGGATGCGTCGGCCACCACGACGTGGCCGCCGTCGCCGCTGAACGCGAATGCGGCGGGTTTCGCCGGAGCGGGGAGCCGCGTCGGCCCGGAGGGCCGGTCGGGTCGGGCGAGGTCCCACAGCTGGGTCCGCCCCCCGTCGGACGCCGAGACGAGGGCGCGGCCGTCCGGCCGGAAGGCCGCCTGCGTGACCCTGGCCGGATGGTCCAGCACGGCGACCTTGACGGGGGCGGCCGGATCGGTGAACTGCCACAGGGTCAGCTCGTGCCCCCTGCCCACGGCGAGCACGGGGGCCGTCCCGCTGACCGCGAGCGTGCCGTCGTCGTAGCCCGGCGCGCGGTGGACGGCGCGGGGGCGCCGCACGTCCCGGACGTCCCAGAGCTGCCAGCCGGAGGGGTGGGTGAGGGAGCCCGGCGCGAACGAAAGGTCCTTCGACCGGGTGGCCGCGGCGGTGACCAGGGTCTGCCCGTCGGCACTGAACCGTACGGCGTCCGCGTCGACGGCCTCGGTCGGTTCGGCGAGCCGGCGCGGGGACGCGGGATCGCCGGTGTCCCACAGCTCCAGCAGCCCGCTCCCGCTGTCGTCCCCGGCGCCCCCGGCCACCACCGCCAGGGTTTTGCCGTCGGGGCTGAAAGCCGCGTCCACCACCTCCGCGAGGTCCGTGCGGAACGGCAGGCGGCGGGGGCGCTCCCGGTCCGCCAGGTCCCACAGGGACAGCTCGCGGACCGGGGGATGGCTGAGGACGCCGCCCGTGACGACCGCCAGGGTCCGCCCGTCGGGGCTGAGCGCGACCTTCGACACGATGTCGGGGAATCCCGTCAGGGTGGCGAGCCGTCGCGGCCGCACCACGTCCGTGGTGTCCCACAGGTCGAGCGACTTCACGCGGTCGCCGCCCGCGGCCAGCAGCGTGCCGCCCCGGAGGAGGACGGCGACGTCGTCCACCGGGCTCAACGCCCCGTCGGGCGACGCCCCGTCGAGCCGGGTCTGCTGCAGCGTGGCCAGCAGTCCACGGCGGCCCTCGGCCGTGGGCTCGACCTGCTGCGCAGCCAGGCTGAGCTGCAGCGACTTCCGGGGGTCGCCATCGCGCAGGCTCTCAGCCCGGGCCCGCAGCGCCTGGCCGACCGCCACCCTGCTCTGGGCCTCAGCGTCCATCCGCGCCTCGTCGGCCCGGCGGCCCTGGACCTGCGCCGCGACCATGCCGGCGACGGCGAGCAGCGTGAGGGCGGTCAGCGCCGCCACCGAGCCCCGGAGGAGGGCGGTGGCCCGCCGTGCCTGTCGGACCGAGGCGCGAAGGAAGCCGGCGGCAGTGGGACCGGCTCCGTCCTGCCCGGCCCGGGCCGCCCAGTCGCGGGCGGCGTCCAGGCGGCTGCCCCGGTACAGGTGGGCCCGGTCGTGGTGCGCGCGGGCCCAGGCGGCGGCGTCCTCCTCGATCTGCTGGCGCAGCAGGTTGTCGGCCCGGTAGGTGTGCACCCAGTCCCGTAGCCGCGGCCAGGCCCGCAGGAGGGCCTCGTGGCTGATCGCCACGGTGTCCTGGCGCCGGGTGAGCAGCCGTCCCGCGGTGAAGGCGGACAGCACGGCCTCGGCGCTCTGCCGGTCCAAGCCCTCGGTCAGCCGTGCGGTGGGCACGGTCCGGCGTGTGTCGTCGACGCCCTCCCCGATGTGGACCAGCCGGCGGAACACCGTCTCGGCAGCCTTTTGGCCGTGCGGGTCCAGGCCGGAATAGGCGTCTTCGGCGCTCTCGGCGACGGCCCTCTCGATACGGCCCGTCTCCTTGTACCCCGCCACCGTCATCAGCGAACCCTGCCGCCGCTGCCAGGTCAGCCTCAGGGCGTGGGCCAGGTGCGGCAGGAGCCCGGCGTCGTGGCTCTTCTCGGGTCCCGCCGAGACGCCGAGGTCGTCCAGCAGCATCTCGACGAGCCCGTCCTGCACGTCCAGCCCGACCGCGCGCGCCGGGAAGAGGACGGCCTCGCGCAGCTGCGTCTCGTCCATCGGGCCGACGAGGACCTGCCGGTGCTGCAAGGCCTCGCGCAGCGGCCGGTACTCGGCGCCGTGCGCATAGAAGTCCGCCCGCAGGCCGTAGACGACCAGTGCCGGACCGCCGGCCCGGGCCAACCGGTCGAGCGCGGTGACGAACCGGTCCCGTTCGCGCCCGTCGGTGACGAGGGTGAACAGCTCCTCGGCCTGGTCGACGACCACGACCAGCCGGCCGGCCTGCCGACCCGCCAGAGCGGCCCGCAGTCCGTCCGTGAACTCCGCCGGCCCGTCTTGCAGTTGCCGCGCCACGTCCTGGGGCCGGGCGTCCGTCAGCGCGGCCAGGTGCGTGGCCAGCGCGGTCATCGGGTCGGCGGTCGGGGTGAACACCAGGCAGGGCCAGCGGCGCGAGCCCGGTAACGCGCCCCGGGCCAGGTCCGGGACGAGACCGGCCCGCAGCAGCGAGGACTTGCCGGCACCGGAGGGCGCCACCACGGCGAGCGCACCACCCTGGCGCAGGCAGTCGTCCAGACGGGCCGTCAGGCGGGCGCGCAGCGCGTCCCGCCCGAAGTACCACCGCGCCTGTTCGAGGCCGAAGGCGCCCATTCCGGGATAGGGGCACTCGTCCCCGGCGTCCGACCCCGGCCTGACCCGGTCCACCCGGTGGCTGCCGTCCCAGTAGTGCAGGTGCAGGTCCCGGCCGGCGATGTACTGGCTGTCGGCCGCCAGGTAGATGGTGCCGGACCCCGAGGCGTACGCCTCCATCCGGACCTCGGGTCCGCTCGCCCCGCCGGTCACGGGCCGGTGATGTGCATGTCGCCCCCGGACATGTAGATACGGGCGTCGTCCGAGGCCGTGCCGTGCATCTCCACCCGGTTGCCGCGGACGGGCTCCGGCGCCAACGGCGGCAGTTCGGCCAGGAGTTCGCGCAGATCGTCGGCGAGCGCCGGGTCGGCGGCCAGGAGCCGCTGCAGCCGGTTGCGCCATTCCGCCGTCAGGCCCGCCTGCGTGGTCTCGTCGCCGGCCCGCCGGGCCGCCAGCAACTCGGTCCGTACCGCGACGAGTTCCGCCCCGACCGTCTCGGCCTGCCCGGGACGGGACCGCTGCCAGAAGGCGGTGACCGCCGACTTGGCCTGCTCCCAGGCGTCCGTGGCCAGCAGTCCGACGACCGTGGTCGCGGCCGACGACGCCAGTGCCACCAGTGCTGCATCCATGCCCAAGCCCCCTCATCGGTCCGGCGTTCATTGTGCACGCCGGACGTGGGTCCGCTTCGACGGCCCCTCCGCCCGCCGGAGCGGACCGGTCTGTTCCGGACACGGCCTCCGGTGGCGGCTCAGGACCCCGCTCGCACGAGAGCGGGCACGGTCAGGGCGACCCCGCCCCGCGGCGGCGACACGGGGTCGAACTTCCGCCGGCCATGGCCGGGTTTCCGCCCGGCGGTCGTCGTCAGCCGTTCTGCGGAGGCAGCTCCAGCGAGAGGTGTGCGGACAGGGCGCGCAGGAAGTCCGGCGCGTCGAAAGCCGCTCCGGCGGAGGCGACCCCCACCGCCCGCGTCCGCCCCGCGAGGATGCGTCCCACCGCTTCCACCGCGAGGGGCGCGCTGACGGCGTAGATGTCCCGGCCGCGTGCGACCGCCCGCCGTTCCACACCGCCCGAGCGGACCACGACGTCGACGAGGAAGGTCTGGGCGGACCGCCCGTCCTCGTCGACCGCGGTCGGCGCCGGAGTGTCCGGGGCCGCCAGCTCCCGGGCCGCCTCGACCGTCATGTACGTGCGCACCTCGGGGACGTCCAGATGGCTGGGCACGGTGACCACATCGGCCATGGTGAACTCGCCGATGACCTCCCGGGTCTTCATCGGCTCGGGGAAGGGCCACTTCAGCGTCGGCGCCGCGTCGTCGCGGTACTCCAGCCGCCCCTGGCTGAAACGCACCCGCCGCCCGTCCCGGCGCTCCCTCGAGACCGCGCCGGCCGTGCGCGTCCCGACCGTGGGGTGCCACCCGTTCAGCCCGTACGCGACGTGCACCTCGTCGGGCGCCGTCCAGTCGCCGGCCGCCGCGCTCACCAGCAGGTCACCGAGGCCGCCGAAGAACGCCATCGCCGGGACCACCAGGATTCCCGCCGCCCGGGCACGGTCCCCGAACCGGGCGAACGTGTCGAGGTTCGCCTCGATCTCCGCCGCCACGTCCACGTAGGGGATCCCCGCCCGCAGGGCCGCCTCGACCACGGGGGCGGCGGTCGTCGCGAAGGGCCCCGCGCAGTTGACGACGGCTGCCGCCCCGGCCAGTGCGCGGTCCAGGGCCGCCGGATCGTCGACCGAGGCGGGCCGTACCTCCAGCCCCGGCCGCTCCGCGGCCAGGGCCCGCAGCTTCACCTCGTCCCGCCCGGACAGCAGCGGCACGAAACCGCGGGCCTGCAACTCCGCCACCACGAAACGCCCCGTGTGCCCGTAGGCGCCGAACACCGCCACCGTCTGACCGGTCGTCATCACTTCTCCGTTACTCGAACCATCGATATGACCATCCTGTCGGGGCCTGCCCCCCACCACGAGTGTCCGGAACGACATGCCCCGTACACTTTCGGACATGGGTACTGTCGCACTGGCCGTCACCGACGGCATGCTGCACTTCGAACTGTCGATGGCGTACGAGGTGTTCGGCGCCGACCTGACGGCCATCGCCGACCCCTGGTACGAGCTCGCCGTCTGCGGGCCGGGACCCGTCCGGGTCGGCCGGTTCCGGCTGGAGCCGGACCACGGCCTCGACCGGCTCCCGTACGCCGACACGGTGATCGTCCCCGGCTGGGCCGACGTCGACGTGGACCCGCCCGCCGAACTGGTCGACGCGGTCCGCGCCGCCCACGCGGCGGGCGCCCGGGTGGCCTCGCTGTGCACGGGTGCCTTCGTCCTGGCCGCCGCCGGGCTGCTGGACGGCCGGCGCGCGACCACGCACTGGGCGCATACCGCTGCCCTGGCCGCCCGGCACCCCCGGGTGGAAGTGGACCCGGACGTCCTCTACGTGGACCACGGCAGCGTGCTCACCTCCGCGGGCAAGGCCGCCGCAATGGACCTGTGCCTGCACCTCGTCCGCCTCGACCACGGCTCCGCGGTCGCCAACACGGTCGCCCGCCGCCTGGTCGTGCCCCCGCACCGGGCGGGCGGCCAGGCACAGTTCGTGACCGCCCCCGTCCCCGCCCAGGACGACCACCCGCTGGGGGGCCTGCTGCCCTGGGCCGTGGAACGGCTCGACATGCCGCTGACCGTGGAGGATCTGGCCCGCCGGGCAAACATGAGCTCGCGCCACCTGGGCCGCCACTTCCGATCGGTCACCGGCACCACCCCGCTGCAGTGGCTGCTGACCCAGCGGATCCGGCGCGCGCAGGAACTGCTGGAAACCACCGGCGACAGCGTCGACGCGATCGCCGAGGCCACCGGGATGGGCACCGCAGCCACACTGCGCCGGCACTTCAACCGCACCATCGGCGTGCCCCCGGACAGCTACCGCCGTACGTTCCGCAGCACCCGGCCCGCACCCCCCACGGCGCCCGCCCCCCAGGCGTGAACACGAGGCGCCCTGTCACTGCCGTGGGATGGAAAACGACCCACACCACGTGGGGGATCCCTGAACAAGACATTCACGGCCGGGTCGCCACCGGAGCCGCAACGCTCCTCGGAGGAACCGGGGACGCTCCAGACCGCGGTCGGTTCGGACAGCGACGTCACCGCGCTGGACGCGTTCGGCAGCTGCTCCGTGCAGGTCGAGGCGACGGACGCCGACGGCGACCGGGCCCGCGGGTCCGGCGGCCTCGCCTACCTCCCGCGACGGCCCTCGTCGAGGACGTGCGCACGGACCGCACGAAGATCGACGCGGACCACCGGGACGTCACGGTGCAGGGCGTGCTGAAGCGCCGCCGGCCGGGTAGGGGCGAGGCCAGGCCGCTGGCGGGCTTCCCGGTGGACCTCGACGTCCGGTCCCGTGCACAGGCCACCCCGGCCACCGACGCGCAGGGCCGCTTCTCGGCGAGCGTCACCCTGGAAGGGGCAGCGGAGGTCCGTGCCGTCTACCGCTACCGCTCCGACCACACGGAGGTGCTGGACGGGGAGGCGCCGGGCACCCGGATCGATGTCAGGCAGACCCCGACGCCCTGGACGTCCGTGCGGACCTCCGCCGCCGTCGTCGACCTGGGCGGGCCGGTGACCGTCACGGCGAAGCTCGAACGCAGGACGTCCAAGGGCTGGGAGCCCTTCGTCGGCCGGCACGGTGCGACGCTGTTCGCCCGCGGGGCGGCCGGTTCCGGGCCGAGCGAGTGGCTGGGGGAGTCAGCGGGCACCTCGTGCTCATCAACCGGGCAGGGGACGAGGACCCGTTCACAGCCTTCGTCAGCGCCGGGAGCAAGCAGGTCGAAGTGCGGAACCCGGGCGCATTCTCCCGCTTCGGCGCCACCCGCACGGACACCGGGATGGTGCACGTCGAAGGGGCGTTGGAGTTCGCGTCCACCATCCCGGCGACGGCCGGCCTGGGCGGACGCGGCGACGGTTGAGGTCCAGTGGAGCGGTGCCGGGCACGCCTTCTCGGTGGACGTGGCGAAGAACGGCGCTGGCTGGTTGCGGGCCCGGTTCGCGCTGCCGGCGGGCTACCGGACGGCCACGACGGCCGCCGTCCAGATCGGCGGCTGACCACCCACCAGCCGGCCGGTACCCCGAGCGGCGGGTCTACGGCTCCTCGGGGAGGGTAGGGGCGCAGCAGCCCGTCGCCGCACCGGGGCGCGGGCCCGACGAGAGGAACCGCTGTGGGCACACCCCCCGACGATCCCGTACCTCCCCACCCCACCCCGGCGCCGGGGCCCGGCCCGGGTCCGGTCCCGGGCCCGCTGCCCGGGCCCGCACCGGGTGGACCGGACCCGGTGCCTCCGGCCCCCGCCCCGGCACCCGGACCGGGCCCCCTGCCGGGCCCCGCACCGGGCCCCGCGCCGGGCCCCGCGCCGGGGCCGGGGCCCCTGACCTGACGGCCGGCCGACCCCGGCGAGAGCCCGGCAGGGCGTGATTGTCCGGGAGCGGGAAACCCGCTCCCGGACGCTCGTCGCAGCGGCGTCAGACCTGGCCGAGGTCCGAGCTCACCCAGCGCTCCGGCCGCATGTGGATCACGACCTGCTCGCCGTGCTCCTTCCAGGCGAAATCCACGTACCCCGCGACCTTCTCCGCGGGCAGATACCGCGCCGCCAGCTCCGTGAGCAGCTCCCGGCGCGCCGGTACGGTCGACAGCACCGGGCCCTCGACGGACACGTACCGGATCGTCGGCTCCACCCGGTCCACCATGAGGCTGAAGCGGCCCGCCGCCGCGATCAGCGCGGCCTTCCGGGAGTCGCGGCCCGTCATGATCCACAGGTCCCCGCCGGGTGCGTACTGGTACCAGATCGGCACCGTCAGCGGCGCCCGCCCGCCCTCCGTGCCGGCACTCACGGCCAGCGCGGCGACATGGGGTTCGGCCAGGAACTGCTCGCGTTCGCCAGTGGACAGGGCCATCGTCGCTCCTCGGGTCGAAAAGGCCTACACCGCGTCAACTCCAGCCCCCGCCCGCCGGTTCCCGGGTTCACCCGGACGGCTCACGGGTGCGCGGAGAGACGCAGGTCACACTGACGCGTGCACGGGGCCCGTCACATTCCGTGCGGCCGTTTCGTCAACACAGTGGAACCGATCGCAACGGCAAGGAGCCCACCATGGAAGCGCGACTCAACCTCTACGGCAACGCCGTCTCCCCCCAGTTCAGCCGGTACATCAACTCGGCGGGCAAGGTCCTCACCGACTCGACGCTGCCCGCCGCGACCCAGGAACTGGTGAAGATCCGAGCCAGCCAGATCAACGGCTGCGGGTTCTGCACCGACATGCACACCAAGGACGCCGCGCACGCCGGGGAGACCTCGATACGCCTCAACCTGATCGCGGCGTGGCGCGAGGCCAAGGTGTTCACCGACGCCGAGCGGGCCGCCCTGGAGCTGACGGAGCAGGGCACGCGCATCGCCGACGCCGCGGGCGGCGTCACGGACGAGGCCTGGGCGAATGCGGCCAAGCACTACGACGAGGAGCAGCTCGCCGCCCTGGTGTGCCTGATCGCCCTGATCAACACCTACAACCGGATGAACCTGATCGTCCAGCAGCCCGCGGGTGACTACCAGCCGGGCCAGTTCGGCTGACCCGGCCCCCGGCCCCCGCCCCGGCCTCCGGCCCCCGGCGTGCGCAGCAGCCCGGCTGTACCCGCATCCGCGCCGCTGCCGCCGCGGCGTGCCCCGCAGCCGCGCCGCTGCCGCCGCGGCGTGCCCCGCAGCCGCGCCGCTGCCGCCGCGGCGTGCCCCGCAGCCGCGCCGCTGCCGCCCCGGCGCGCCCCGCAGCCGCGCCGCTGCCGGGCCCGCCCGGTGGCTCGCCCCGTGGCTCGCCGGGTGGCTCGCCGGGTGGGCCGCCGGGTGGGCCGCCCGGGCCTCGGCGGGGACCCGTAGGAGGGGTCGTCCGGCGCGGAGGGTTTCGAGGGGGCCGATCGCGGCTAGGCGCGACCCATGGTGCGAATCGGGTACACGATGATGACCGAGCAGGCCGGCCCGCGTGAGCTGGTCTCCCACGTGGTCGGGGCGGAGCGGGCGGGGTTCGACTTCTCCGTGATCTCCGACCACTCCTTCCCCTGGCTGGAGGAACAGGGGCACGCACCGTACGCCTGGAGCGTCCTGGGAGCCGCCGCACAGGCCACCTCCCGCATCCCGCTCATGACGTACGTGACCTGCCCGACCTTCCGGTACCACCCCGCGGTCGTCGCGCAGAAGGCGGCGACCATGCAGATCCTCTCCGAGGGCCGCTTCCGCCTCGGCCTCGGCTCGGGCGAGAACCTGAACGAGCACATCGTGGGCAACGGCTGGCCCGCCGCCCACGTCCGCCTGGACATGCTCGAAGAGGCCGCCGACATCATCCGGCGCATGTTCGACGGCGGGTACGTCAGCCACCACGGCACCCACTTCGACGTGGAGAACGCCAAGCTGTGGGACCTCCCCGACGAGGCGCCGCCCATCGGCATCGCCGTGTCCGGGCCCCGCTCCTGCGAGGTCGCCGGCCGGTACGCGGACCTCGTGATCGCCACCGAGCCCAAGCAGGAACTCATCCAGGAGTTCGACGCGCACGGCGGCGCCGGCAAACCGCGCATCGGCCAGCTCCCCGTCTGCTACGACACCGATCGTGACGCAGCGGTGGCCCGGGCGCACGAGCAGTTCCGCTGGTCACTGGGCGGCTGGAAGGTCAACTCCGAGCTGCGCGGCCCGGCCGGCTTCCACCAGGCGTCCGAGCACACCCGGCCCGAGGACGTCGCCGAAGCCGTCCCGTGCGGCGACGACGTCGACACCTTCGTCGAGGCGGTCCGCCCCTACGTGGAGGCGGGCTTCACCGAAGTCGCCCTCGTCCAGATCGGCGGCGACCAGCAGGAGCCCTTCCTGCAATGGGCCGAAGCCAAACTCCTGCCCGCGCTCCGGAACCTCTGAGGGCCGCCCCGTGGTCCGCGCCGCACTCTTCGACGTCGACGGCACCCTCGCCGACACCAACCACCTCCACGTCACCGCCTGGTGGGAGGCGCTGCACCAGGCCGGGCACCGCGTGCCCATGCACGCGATCCACCGGGCCGTCGGCCTGCCCGGCGAGGACCTCCTCGACCACCTGCTGGGGGAGGACCGCGACCGCAGCGGCGACGACGCGATGAGCGCCGCCCACGACACCCTCTACGCCACCTGGTTCGACCGGCTTCCCGCCCTGGACTCGGCCGCCGAACTCCTGCGGGCCCTCGCCGGGCAGGGATGGAAGGTCGTCCTCGTCACCTCCGCCAAGGACCGCGAACTCACGGCCCTGCGCGCGGCGATCGACGCCGACGACGCCATCGACGCCACGGCCACCTCCGACGACGTCGACCAGGGGAAACCGGCGCCCGACCCGGTGCGGCACGCCCTCGAACTGGTGCAGGCCGCCCCGAAGGACGCGGTGTTCGTCGGCGACACGGTCTGGGACATGGAGGCCGCCGCCCGCGCCGGTGTCACCGGTGTCGGCCTGCTCTGCGGCGGGATCCCCCGAGCGGACCTGGAGGAGGCGGGAGCCTCCGCCGTCTACCGGGATCCGGCGGACCTCCTGGCCCACCTGGACGACAGCCCGTTCGGATCGGTCCCGCCCCGATGAGCCGCCTGTGATGACGCACGCGTGATCATGACGGAACGGGGTAGCGGCACCACGTGATCACGGTTGGTGTGGAAGAAGAGTATCTGCTGGTCGACCCGGTGACGGGGCTGCCCGTACCGCTGGTGGAGGACGTGCGCCGCACCGCGGGACTGGGGCCGATCGCCGAACGCGACGAGGTCCAGGACGAGCTCCTGCAGGCCCAGATCGAGGTCGCCACCCCCGTCTGCTCCAGCCTGGAGGAGGTCGGGGGCCACCTCCTGCGCCTGCGGCACGCCGTGGCCGCCGCCGCGGAGGCCAGCGGCTGCAGGATCGCCGCCACCGGGGCGGCGCCGCTGCGCGGCACGGATCCCGTGCCCGTGACACCCACCGCGCGCTATCTGCGCATGGAGGGCGAAGCGAAGCAGCTGGTCGACGAGCACCTGATCAGCGGCATGCACGTGCACGTCGCCGTCCCCGACCGGGAGACCGGCGTGGCCGTCCTGAACCGGATCAGGCCGTGGCTCCCCACCCTGCTGGCCATGTCCGCCAACTCACCCCTGTGGGACGGCCTGGACACCGGTTTCGCCAGCTGGCGCACCATCGTCTTCAGCCGCTGGCCCGTCAGCGGCCCGCCGCCCCACTTCACCGGCGCCGTCGACTACGAGGAGCGGCTGGACGCCCTGGTGGCGTCCGAGGTGATCGCCGACCGGGGGCAGGTGTACTGGCAGGCCCGGCTCTCCGACCGCTACCCCACCGTCGAGGTGCGGTGCATGGACGTCCAGCTGCGCGCCGACGACGCCGTCATGCTCGCCGGAATCGTCCGCGCCCTGGTCACCACCGCGATCACGGAGGAGAAGGCAGGCGTCCCACAGGTGCCGTGCGCCCCCGAACTCGTCCAGGCCTCCACCTGGCACGCGGCCCGGTACGGACTGAACGGCACCCTGGTGGACCCCGGGGGACTGGCCCGCAGTAGCGGCGACGTGCTGTGCGCGCTCCTGCACCACCTCACGCCCGCCCTGGAGGACTCCGGGGACCTGCGGCAGGTCAGCGGCCTCGTCCACCGGCTCCTCCAGGAAGGCACGCCTGCCGACCGGCAGCGCCGGGCCCTGGCCGAGGACGGTCTGCCCGGACTGGTCTCCCTGATCAACGGGGCGGCCGGCCCCGCCTGAGACGCGTACGCCCGGCCCTCAGGGCCGGGCGTACGGAAGCCCACTCTCAGAGCGGGGCGCAGGCAGGCCCACCCTCAGGGCCGCTCCCCGTCGGCGAGCGGGGTGCGCAGAGCCGACCGCCCCGCCTCCCACTCCGTACGGATGTGGTCCGCCAGCCGGTCCTCCAGCAGGACGGTCGCCGCGCAGCCGAAGGCCACGTCGGCCTCCAGGTCCGGCTCGTCGGCGAGAAGGCCGCCGATGACCTCGTGGCGGACGACCTGCTCGTGCACGGCGTCCGCCTCCACGTGCTCGGCGTAGAAGTGCTCCGCGGCCGGCCCCGCCCCGCATCGGCGCATGGCCTCCGCGAGACGGCGCGAACCGGGCGAGGACGTCACCTCCACGCAGGCGAAGTGACCGACGAGGGCGCCGCGCAAGGCCCGGTGCAGCCCGAACAGGGACATCAGATTGACCACGGCGAGCAGCGGCGCGGGCGCCTGGTCCACATAGCGGCCGTACGCGGTCTCCAGGCCGAGGTCGGCCATCAGGTCGGCGAACAGCCGGGCGTGGATCCGCTCGGGGCGGCCCGCACCGAACTCGTCGTACTCGATCGCCACCATCGCGGCCTTGGCCCGCCCGGTCAGCCGCGGCACCACCCAGACGTGCGGGTCCGCCTCCTTGAGGTGGTAGAGGGAGCGCAGCGCCGCGTACTCGCGCAGGTGCCACAGCTCGCCCTCCGTGGCCAGGTGGTGGCTGAGGCTGCCGCTGAGGTCCACGGGCTCGACGAGCAGCGGGGCGAAGGCCTCCGTGACGGACCGCGGGGCGTCCGCCAGATCCGTCCGCAGGGCGTGCAGGAAGCGGGCCTCCAGACCCTGGCGCAGCCGGAGCAGGTCCGGATCCCACTCCCGGTCGTCCTCGACGCCCGCGAATCCGCGGTAGTGGAGTTCGTACAGCAGGTACAGCGCCAGCTGGAGGTCTTCGCCCCACGGATCGGCCTTCAGCACGGCGGCCGTGGCGACGTCGGGGGCCCGGCCGGTACGCAGCGCCTCGACGACGGCCCCGGACAGGTCGCCGCGGCCCGGGACCAGCTCGGGAGCGGCCACCGGGGTGGCGACGGCGGTGGCGGTGGACTGCGCGTTCATCGGCGGTTCCTGTCCTCGTGCGGTGGCGCGGAGCGCTCTCGGGGGCGGTGGCTCGTATCGCACCACGGATAGGTGCGGCTGCGCCGGCAGGTGCACACGGCGACGACGAACCGGTCGGAGCGGGCCACGGTGCCGTCGTCCAGCACGATCTCGACGGGGCCGTCCACCAGGACCGGCCCGTCGCGTTCGACGGAGACCCTGCGGGCCGCCGGGCACGGGGGCTCCGCACGGCCCGGTCCGGGGGCGGACCCGGCTGCCGGGCCGGGCATACGGTCGTCAGGGGCGTTCGGCACGGATGACCACCAGTTCCTCCAGCTCGGGGCCCTCGCCTGCGAGTCCCTGCTTGCGCAGCCACGCGGCGCGTGAGCGCAGCACGGGGCCCCACGGGACCGACACCCGGCGGACGACCTGCGGGGCCAGCCCCTGCCGGGTCAGGAGCTCCAGCGTGGTGTCCGGCCCGCACATCCCGGAGTGCACCATGAGCAGCACACCGCCGGGGGCCAGCAGGGCCGGAGCGGCCGTGCAGATCCGGTCGATGACGTGCCGCCCGTCGGTGCCGGCGTCCCAGGCCCGGCGGGCCCCGCGGATGGGCACCCGGGCGTCGGGCGAGGGCACGTACGGCGGATTGGCCAGGACGAGGTCGAAACCGCCGCCGCCGGCGTGCGCGGCGAAGTCCCCGTGCCGTACACGCAGCGGAAGGCGCTCGCGCAGCCCGTTCAGGCGGGCGGCCAGCACCGCCCGCCAGGACACGTCCACGGCGGTCACCCGGGCACCGCGGGCCGCGGCGTGCAGGGCGAGCGCGCCCGTCCCCGTGCCGATCTCCATGACCTGGGCTCCCGGCTCCAGCGGCTCCTGTGCCAGGGCGTCGGCGAGCAGCAGGGTGTCACCCTGCGGGCGGTACACCCCGGGCGGCGCGATCAGCCGCGGTATGCGGATCCCGTACGCGGAAGCGGTACTCGACACGGTGTACCTCCTGGTTCGGTGTCGTGGAGGTCGGGGTCAGGGGCGGGGGCGCTGCGGGCCCGGGGCCGTGTCGCCTTCGTCGGGGGTCTGCCAGGAGTCCTCGCGGGCGCGCGCGGGAGGACTCTGGTCCGCGGGCCGGGCGCCGGGATCGGTTCCGGCAGCGGTACGCCTGCTGCCGTACCAGAACGCGGCGATGAGCAGCCCGGCCACGACCACGCCGGCCACGATGAGGAAGAGGGACGAGGAGCCCGCGGCGGCGAGCGGGAGGGAGGTGATCATGGCCTGCGCCTACCCGCTATCGCGCCCTGCACGCACGGGACCTGTGGCGGGCGTGGGGCCCGTGCCGCAGACGGCTCAATCGCCCACCCGTTCGGGTGAGCCGGCGGCGTCCGCCCCTAGGGGGCGAGCGGGCGGTGGTACGGCCGTCCCGCAGGATTCCCCGCGCGGCGGGGCTGCGTGAGGCGCGGGATCCGGGGCAGGCGGAGTCCCAGGCGGACGCAGGGCCGCCCGGCACGACATACGGAAGAGTCACGACAGGACCAGAGGAGCGGGCGGGAGGACCGCCGCCCTCCTCGCCATACCGGAGGAGTTGTTTTCGCGTGACGGAGCATGTGTGGAGCTACACGTCGACCGCGGGCCACCTGGCCGGTACCGACCTGACAGGCTACAAGGTCGAGGCGACCGACGGCAGCATCGGCAAGGTCGACAAGCACTCCGACGAGATCGGTGACGCCTACCTGGTGGTGGACACCGGCGTGTGGATCTTCGGCAAGGAGGTCCTGCTGCCGGCCAGCACCGTCGTACGGATCGAACCCGACGAGAAGAAGATCTTCGTCGACCGCACCAAGGAGCAGATCAAGAACGCTCCCGAGTTCCACCGGGACCAGCACCTCGGCGACACCGAGTACCGGGCCCAGCTGGGCAGTTACTACGGCATCGGCGGCCCCTTCGGCGGCCCGATCATTTGATCCGGCAGCCGGTGACGGAACGCGCGGGTGGCCCCGGAACCCCACCGAGGGGTTCCGGGGCCACCCGCGCGTCGCGCCCGCCCCGCCCCGCGCGGCCCGACCCGCGGCCGGCCGTCTGAGCCGGACCGGGCGGGGTAGTCGCTGGAGACCGAAGCACACGATCGAGGAGGACACGATGGCGGAGCACAAGAAGTCCCCCACCCCGCGCGACCTGCACCAGCGCCGGACCACGCCGTCCGACGCCGAGGGCGAGAGCGGCGACCGGGAGGCCCGCAAGCAGGCGGACGAAGCCGTCGTACGCAACCCCGCGGAAGGGGACGCGGATGCGGGAGGCCACTCGGCGAAGAGCCAGCGCCCCGGCATCGGCCGCGAGGAGCAGGACCGCCCGGACCACTGAACCCCCGGCCTCGCGATGCGCCGCCCCCGGCGTGGGCAGACGGGCCCGGCCCGCTGCCCGCGCCGGGGGCGGACTGCGTACGGCCGGATCCCCGGGGGGCGGGGCGCCGCCGCGCGCAGGCACCCGCCCGTCAGGGCTCCCGGATCGCGGAGACCTCGAACTCCAGCACCACCTTGTCACCGACCAGGACGCCGCCGCCCTCCAGCGCCGCGTTCCAGGTGATGCCGAACTCCTTGCGGCTGATCGGAACCGAGCCCTCGAAGCCCACCCGCAGGTTCCCGAACGGGTCCGTGGCGCTGCCCTGGTACACGAAGTCGATGCTCAGCGGCCGGGTGACGTCCTTGATGGTGAGGTCCCCGGTCAGGCGGAAGTCCGTGTCGCCGAGCTGCTCGACGGCCGTGGACACGAAGGTGATCAACGGATAGGTCGGTGCGTCCAGGAAGTCGTTGGTGCGCAGGTGCCCGTCGCGCTGCTCGTTGCGGGTGTCGATGCTCGCGGCCTTGATGGTGAGGGACACGGAGGACTTCGACGGGTCGGCGCCGTCGAAGTGCCCGCTTCCCTCGAACTCGTTGAAGGCACCCCGGACCTTGGTGACCATGGCGTGCCGGGCCACGAACCCGATCTGGGTGTGGGCGGGATCGATGGTGTACTTCCCGGTCAGTTCGGCGAGGGGAGTGGTGGTCATGGGCCTGCTCCGTGGAGTTCGGGGGCGGACAGCGGACACGCGCGTCCACGCTAGTCAGGCCTGCCCGGCCCGCCCTCCGACCGCGCCCGTACGTCACCCGATCGGCCGGGGCGGCGCCGCCCCGGGGGCCCGTACGCGATCCGGCACACCGGCCTCCCGGACGGCGGGCCGTGGCGCTAGCCTGCCTCCGTGATGGATGACGAAGACCGGATCCTGACGGACGCCCTCGGCGCGGCCGGTTCGCTCGGCGGGGGGAGCGGCGGTCGGGCCGGCGCCCGCTTCATGGCGAAGCGCCTGCGCAAGAACGTACTCGACCTGCCCCTCACGCTGCCCGCACCCCCGGACGCGGTGGCCGTGCACGTCACCGAACTCCTGGCCGGACTCGGGAACCTGCTGCACACCGGCAGCCCGACGGCCCCGGAGGCACCGCGTACGCTCCGGGCCGTGGTCGGCGGTGGGTTCGGGGGCCTGAACCCGGTCGTGGTCACCGTGACCCTGTCCGCAGCCGGCCGGCCCGGCGAGGGGACCGCGGTCTCCGTGCGGGGCGCGGCGAAGGAAGGGCTGATCAAGCAGCGGGCGGGGGAGAAGACGGCCCGGCAGGTCGCTTCCGAGCTGGTCCGACGGGTGTCCTGAGGGCCGGACCGGCGCACGACCCCTCCGTGGTCCCGGCCGTCAGGCGTAGGTGACCGTCACCTTCTCGAACCCGAGGGACCGCAGCAGACCCTCCAGCATCGCGGTGGTGTTCTTCTCGGCGCGCTGGGTGAGCCCGCTGGCACCGGCCGCCTCGTCGATGCGCTGCACCGCGAGCTTCTGCACGGCCTGCTCGCCCCCCGGGTTGTCCGAGAACAGGTCGCCGAGCCGGTCCAGCAGCCCGCGCTGCTTCGACACGGCGTACGAGCGCCCGGGGTCCAGCGCCGTGCTGCCGAGGGCGGCGCGGGGGAGTGTGAGGACGGCCTCGGTGCGGTCCTCGTTCACCGACACCGCCTGCTCGCCGAGCCCGCCCAGGTCCACGTACGCCGAAACCGAACCGGCCGCCACGTACAGGGTGCGGGTGCCGCGGATCGCGTCCGGCAGGAACGGGGCGTCCTTCTCCAGGTCCACCACGACCTGGTAGTCGCCGGCGGCGCCCTCGAACCTGCTCATGTCGCGCAGGGACTTCAGGACGGCCGGTCCGGTCCGGTCGTGGGTCCGGGTGCCGAACAGGTCGCCCAGCCCCGGGAGGGGAAGGAAGCGGGCGACCAGGACGAACAGGGCGGCCACGCACACCAGGGCGGCGGCCACCCGGCCCGCCGTCCGCCGTCTGCGCTGCCCTGCGGCCGGCCGGGCGGACGGCGCGGTGGCGTTCTCTTGAGTCTCCATGCACAGCGGATGCCCCGTCAGACCATGGTCACCCGCGGCTCCTTGAGGCCGTCATGTCCGCGCGCGCGTGGGCGCGGCATCGGGGGGTATGCGGGCCGCCAGGAGTCGACAGGTTCCAGGAGGAGCACCCATGGACGAGCGCAAGAACCCTCCCATGCCCCCGGGGCGGGAGGAACCCCTTCGGGATGTACGGGATCCGGCGCGCCCGCCGGTACACCCCCTGGTACGCGGCCTGGCCATGGTGGCCGCCTTCGCCGGCATGGTGCTGTTCAGCATCGCACTGGCCCGCGTCACGCTGGAACCGTCCGCGGCCTCCGTCGACCTCGTGCACAGCAACGTCCATCCGGGGGCCTCGATCGAGGCCTACCTCAACGGCGGGTCCGCGCGGGACGCCGTGAAGCAGCTCGGCGGGAACCTGCTGCTGGGCGTCGCCTTCGGTGTGCTGCTCCCCGTGCTCGTGCCGCAGGCGCGCGGCCTGCTGCGGGTGGCGGTGCCGACCGCCGTGGTGATGACGCTCGTGGAACTGATCCAGGGTGCCCTGGTGGCCGGACGTGCCTTCGACGTCGACGACATCATCCTCAACACCGCCGGCGCCCTGCTCGGCTACCTCTTCCTCGGCCGTCGCATGGGCCGGGCCGTCCACCCGCGGCGCCGGCACTGGTGGCACCGCTGGACCCGCCGCGAGCGCACGGTCCGCGAGCCCGTCGCCCCGGTGGTCTCCCCGCCCGAAGCCGTCCCCGCCGGAGCGGGCGCCTCCAGCGCCCCGGCGCCGGGCCGCACCCTGACCACCCGGCTGCGCGCCCTGCGCTCCCGCGGAGCCGGCAGCCCGGTGGACTGAACGCCACTGCGGAACGGCACACGTGCTCCCCGGGCCCTGCTGCGGCGGGCACGGGGCGCAGAACATGGCGGGGCGCCGGTGGGACGCGGTTCGGTGATCATCGCGGTGGCAGGCGTCGCGGGAACCCTGGAACGCGGTGTTACGGGCCAGGTCAAGCGCCTCGAACGGAACGCCCCCGGACCCGACGAGACCCCGGAGGCGGCAGCCCGGGCCCAGCACGAGGCCTGGGGGCTGCTCCGGGCGATGAGGACCGCCATGCGCCAGGACCTCGGCGTATCGGAGGCCGGGGCGGGGTGACGTGGGTGCCGCCGGATCGTTTCAGCTGATGTGAACCACAGATTCCGCTTTTGGGCGCCCACACCATGCCACCCGACGCCGACCACCGGTGCAGCAGCGGCCGCTCCCCTGGGGAGGGCGGCATGAACGCAGGACGGTCCTTCTACTGGTGCCGGGCCTGCCGCCAGCCCCTGTACGCCTCCAGTACGGCCACCGCGACGGCCGCGGCGGCGTCGGCCCCCACCGCCTCGTCGCCCGTGACCCAGGCTGCGGCCCACCGCGACTGGGAGATCGACCACCAGGACTACGGAGACTGCGCCAACGGCCCCCTGATGCCCCTGTCCGGTACGGCCGCCACCCCCGAAGACCTGCCCCACGCCCCGAGAGTCCTGCGCCTGTTCGGTTCCTGACCCGGCAGGCGGCTCTTCTCCCTGCGGGGCACCCGCCCGGCCGCGGCGCCCCCGCCGCGGCCGGATGCGCGGCGGGGCCCGTTCAGTGGCCGGCGGCGGCCTTGACCAGGGCGACAGCCAGGCCGATCGCAGCGTCGAGGGCGCCGGCCAGCAGGGCGACAGGGGCTCCGCTGCCCATCCGGACCCCGCCGTACCAGCCCCAGCCGAACAGGCTCGCGACGCTGACCCCGGCGGCGGCGTACAACGCCGTCTGCAAGCCCATGGCCCCCAGGGCCGCAGATCCGATCAGGATCAGCGGACCCACCGCGGACAGCAGCAGGGGGCTGCTGACCCACAGCATGTGCCGCAGCTCCCTGCCCGAGGCCAGCCGGCCGTGGACCACGCGATGGGCCTGCTGGTCGGCGACGAGCGTGGCCAGCCACAGCCCGACGGCCGCGGTCAGCACCGTGGCGGCCGCCCCGGCGGGATCCGCGTGCGCGGAGACGCCGAGACCGACCACCACGGAGATCATGGTGATGGTCGCGTACAGCCGCTCCTTCAGCCGGGCGACGGCGTCCCGCGCGCCCCGGCCCGCCTCGGCGGCCGAGGCGTCCGCGCCGGCGCCGGCCCGATCCGATCCGGAGGCCGCGCCGTGGCTTTCCTGGTGGCCCATGCGGTCAGCGTAGGCCGCGTTCCGCCGCCGCACCCCCCCCGCTTCCGGACGACGGCAAGGTCGCAACGGCACGGTCGGGACGGTGTGGCGCTGCGGCCGTACGGCCGGGTGACGCGGGCCGCCTGTGCCCGCCCGACGCTCAGGACGGCTGCCGGAGCCAGGAGTCGAGCGCCGTGAAGTCGGCGGCGGTGAGACCGCGCCGGGGATCGACACGGTGCAGCAGGGCGGGGCCCGGATGGTGGGCGGCGACCCAGACGCGGTCGCGGTCGGTGATCTCGTCGTCGACCCAGGCGAAGGGGCGCCCCGCGGCGCGCTCGATCAGCAGGCGCGTCTTCGCGTGCAGACCGTTGCGCAGGTCCAGTGCCTCGTCCGCAGCCGTCGCCTCGGGCCAGGACAGCACCTCCAGCTCCGGCAGGCCCAGACGCGGCGCGACGCACGCGTTCGCGTCGTCCCCCCACGTCGTGGCCCAGACCACCTCGCAGGGGAGCGCCACGAGCCGGGCTCCGTGGGCGGGATCGATCCTGGCCAGCAGGGGATGCGCGCCGGCAGCACCCGGCCCGGCGACGGAATCCGGCCCGGCCGCATACGTCGGATGGTGCCCCGCCTCCCCGCCGAACGGGATGAGCGGTCCATCGACGTCGAGGAACAGCAGCGGACGCGGCGGCACGGATCCGGTCATGGCAGCACCCTAACGACCCGGCAGGACGGAATGCGCCCGGGCAGCCCGCCAGGCCGATGCTCCGCCCGCCCCGCGACACGCCGCCCCGCGACACGCCGCCCCGCGGGGCGGCGGCATGTCCGCCGACCGGGGGTGGCGGCGCGCGCCGCGGCGCCCACGGCGCGCGCGGCCTGCTAGGCAGGCAGGTGCACCGGCCGGTGTCGCCGACCCCGGCCGCCCCGCCGCACCCCGGGAGACACGCACGTGCTGACCCGCGCCCGCGGAAGCCGACTCCGCACCGGACTCTCCGCCGCCGCCCTGACCGCCGCCGCACTCGGCGGGCTGCTCCAGCCCGCGCAGGCGGCGGCCGACCCCGGCCCGGCCGGCGGCCGCCCGCCCCACGAACGGCGCCTCCAGCAGCAGCTTGAGCGGCTCGTGGCCCAGGACGACGGCCCGCCCGGCGCGATCGCCCTGCTGACCCGTGGCGACCGCACGGAGGTGTACACCGCCGGCGTCGGTGACATCGGGACCGGCCGCCCTCCGCGCCCGGACGACCACATGCGCATCGCCAGCATCAGCAAGGCCTTCAGCGGGGCCGTCGCCCTCCAACTGGTCGACCAGGGCGCCCTCTCCCTTGACGACACCATCGGCAAGCGCCTGCCCCAGCAGCCCGCCGCCTGGCACGCGGTGACCCTGCGTCAGCTCCTCCAGCACACCAGCGGTCTGCCCGACTACACGGCGGACCCGGAGTTCGTGGACATCCTCACCGCCGACCCCCGCCACGTCTTCGACCCGCGCGGCCTCCTCGACTTCGTGGCCGACGAACCGCTGCACTTCCGCCCCGGCTCCCTGTACGCATACTCGAACTCCGACAACATCGCCGTCGCCCTCATGACCGAAGCCGTCACCGGACGCCGCTACGAGGACCTGCTCAAGGAGCTCGTGTACCGCCCGCTGGGCCTGCGCCGCACCAGCCTGCCCCTGGGCTACCGCCTCCCGCGGCCCTACCTCCACGGCTACGACGTGGTACCGCCCGCCGCACCCGAGGACGTCAGCGAGGCCCTCGGGGCCTCCGGCGTCTGGGCCTCCGGAGGCATCATCTCCACGCCCCGGGAGCTGGGCGCCTTCATCCGCGGCTACGGCGGACCCGGTCTGCTGTCGGAGAAGACCCGCAAGGAGCAGCTCACCTTCCTTCCCGGCGGATCCTCCGAACCGGCCGGCCCCGGAACCAACGCCGCCGGCCTCGCCCTCTTCCAGTACACGACCCGCTGCGGCGTGCTCTACGGCCACACCGGAAACTTCCCCGGCTACACCCAGCTCGCCGCCACCACCCCCGACGGCACACGGTCGCTGACCTTCTCCCTCACCACCCAGACCAGCAAGAGCAACAAGCCCGCCCTGCTCGCGCGGCTGCGCACGGTCCAGGAGAACTTCGCCTGCGCCCTGCTGAAGGACCACTGACCCGCAACTCCTACGGACCCCGCCCAGGCGCCACGCAGGCGCCACGCAGGCGGACATGGCGAAAGGGCCCGATCCTGATCAGGATCGGGCCCTTCCGGTGAGTAGCGGGGACAGGATTTGAACCTGCGACCTCTGGGTTATGAGCCCAGCGAGCTACCGAGCTGCTCCACCCCGCGTCGGTGGACACCACTGTACGGCACCCGCAGTCCGCCCTTCACCACGCACGGAACCGCGGTCCCGCTCACTGCCCGGCGATGGCGATGAGCTGGATGTCGAGCTGGTCGGCCTGCGCGGAGAGGATGCGCGCGACGGTCCGCATGGTCGCGGCGTCCAGGGGCACGGCCGCTTCGCCTTCGCTGGTCCAGGTGAGGTCTCCGTCGTGGGCATGGAGGGTGATCGCGCCGGCGATGTCACGCAGCATGCCGGTGACGTCGGTCGCGGCGAAGTACAGCTGGCCGTCGACCGCCCGCCGTACGGGCATCGACTCGTTGGGTTCCCAGGGGTTCACTGCGCCCACCTCATCCCGAGCACATCCGACGGGGCGATGCGCTCACCGGTTGGCGACATCTTCCCCGCTCGGGCGGTCCGCGTCGATCACTGCGGGTTTGATCGTCGGTACTTCCCGACCTCGACGGGCGCCGCCGGCGCGCCGCGCCGCGTCCGGGGACCGCTGGAGGGCGCGCCGGGCGCACGGGGACCCGGGGCGGGGGCCCGGGTGCGGGGCACGCACCGTCGTCAGACCGTGATCACCGCCTTGCCGAGGAGCTCCCGGGATTCGATCGCCTCGTGCGCCGACGCGGCGCGGTCGAGCGGGAAGGTGCCGCCGATCACCGGCCGCAGGACGCCATGCGCCGTCGCGCGAAGGGCCTGCGCGACGAGCCCGGCATGCTCGCTGTCGGACAGCCGGACGTCTCCGATGCCGAGCAGCCGGACCCCGCGGGCCGCCGCCTGCGCCGGGTCCACCGCGGCGAAGCCGCCCGTCGGTGCCCCGTGGGCCGAGAACCGGCCGCCGTCGGCGACCAGGGAGAACGCGGCGAGGCCGACCTCGCCGCCCACCCCGTCCAGTACGACCTCCGCGCCCCCGCCACCGAGCGCCCGGCGGGCCTGCTCCACCCAGTCGGGCACGGTCGCGTCGACCACGGCGTCCGCACCCAGCTCCCGTACCAGGGCGGTCTTGCGGTCACCGCGGGCGACACCGACGACGGTGGCGCCCGCCGCCTTCGCCAGCTGGACGAGTACGGTCCCCATGCCGCCCGAAGCGCCCGTGACCAGCACCCGCTCGCCCGGCGCGAGCGCGGTGGCCCCGAGCAGCTTGGCCGCTGTCGCGCCGTCGTGCACCAGGGCCGCGGCATCGGTGAGGGAGACCTCGGGGGGTACGACGGCCAATGCCTCGACCGGCGCCACCGCCAGCTCCGCGTAGCCGCCGGTGAATCCGATGGACGCCACGACACGCCGCCCCGTCCACGCCCGGTCGACTCCCTCGCCGGTCGCACGGACCGTACCGGCCATGCCGCCGCCCGGGACGTACGGCGGGACGACCGGGAAGAACGCCCGACCCCAGCCGCTGCGCACCTGTGTCTCCACGAAGAGCGTGTCCACGGCGGCCACGGCGACCAGCACCTGGCCGGGGCCCGCCACCGGCTCGTCCACCTCGGCGGGAACCAGTACCCGAGGTCCACCGAATTCGATCACTTGTGTCGCGCGCACGCCGACCACCCCTCCGCTGCGGCTGCCGGACTCCCCGGCGGCCATGCCCTCACCCTCCGCCCTCAAGCGCGGTTGAGGTCAAGTGATCACGTCAGACCTCGGCTTCCCGGCCGGCCCGGGGCCCTGCGCCCGCGACATGCGCACCGTGCCGCATCGGCCCACACTGACCGCATGAGGTGCACCCGTACGGTCTTCCTCTCGCTTGCCGGCCTGGCGGCCGCGCTCCTGCCGGCTGCGGGGACGCCCGCGCTCACGGAATCCGCCGCCGGGCCGTCCTCGCAGACCTGCGTCAGCTCTGCCGGCCCCGCCCGGGGCCCGGCGCGGCAGGTCCTCGACATCGCCGAGCGGGCCCGCCGGGAACTCGGTCTGAACGCGGTGACCCTGCGGGTCTCCTCCCGGGGCCGGGAGGTGGTCACCGCATCCCGGGGCGAATCGATGACGGGGGTGGCGGCGGATCCCTCGATGCACTTCCGGACCGGTTCCGTGGCCATCGTCTACATGGGCGCCGTCCTGCTCCAGCTCGTCGAGGAAGGCAAGGCCTCCCTCGACGATCCGGTGTCCCGCTGGCTGCCCGAGGCGCCGCACGCCTCGGAGATCACCCTGCGGATGCTCGGCAGTTCCACCTCGGGCCTCCACGACTACGTCACCGACCCGAAGTTCCTCGCCGAGTTCGAGGCCGCACCCTTTCGCCAGTGGACACCGGACGAGGTCATCGCGATCGCCGCAGCGCACCCCCTCTGGTACGAGCCGGGCACCAACTGGAGCTATTCACACGCCAATTTCCAACTCCTCGGCGCCGCCCTGGAGAAGATCAGCGGCCTCTCCCTGAACCGGCTGCTCACCGAGCGCGTGTACCGCCCGCTCGGGCTGGACCAGACCGGCAACCAGTCCACGCCGCAGATCCCGGACCCCGTGCTGCACTCCTTCAGCAGCGACCGCGGCACCTATGAGGAGGCCACCTTCTGGAACCCCTCGTGGACCACCGCACCCGGCGCGGTGCTCGTCCAGGACATCTGCGACCTCGAACGGTCCGCCCGTGCCATCGGGACCGGTGAGCTGCTCTCGGGCCAGTCCTTCCGGACCCAGCTGAACCCGGGCACCGTCGGTCTGGGGCACGCGACGTCCACCTGTGCGGCCTCGGTCTGCCTCGCCAACACCGAGGCCCGCCACTTCGGCCTCGGGGTGATCGTCGTGGACGACTGGATCCTGACGAACCCGTCGTTCGGCGGCTACGCCGCGATCCAGGCCTACCTGCCGTCGCAGCACCTGTCGATCGCGGTGACCGTGACCAAGGGGCCCAAGAGCCCTGAGCACAATTCCGCGGAGACCATCGCCGAACGCATCAGCGCCGCCCTGGCTCCGGATCACGTCCTGACGATGCGCTGACCGTACGCTCTCCGCCGCACGTGCCGGTCGTACCCCTGCCCGTCGAACCCCTGCCGGCCTTACGCCGGCGTCCGCCTCCCCGCCGAACGGCCGGCCACCGGCGAGCGGCGGTGCGGTCAACGGGTCCGGCCGTAACGGACGTCCTTGCTCCAGATGCGTTCCAACCGGACTTTCGTCCCCGGCCGGGGGGCATGCCAGATCTTGTTGTCGCCCGCGTAGATTCCCACGTGCTCCACGGTGGAGCCCTGCGCGAAGAACACCAGGTCACCCAATGCGCGTTTGTCGCGGGACACGTGAGAAGTGTGCTCGTACTGCTGCTCGGCGGTACGGGGAAGCATTTTGCCCGCCTTCCGGAAGGAATACAGCATCAGGCCCGAGCAGTCGAACCTTCTCGGCCCGGTGGCACCGCGCGCATAAGGGGCGCCTTCCTTGGAAGCGGCCACGGCCACGGCTTTTGCCCCGAGTGAAGTGGCCGCGCCGGCCGGGGACACCGGGCCGGCCAGGGGGCCTGCCGAGAGCAGACAGAGGAGCAGAAAGAGGCGAGGGGGACGGAATCCGGTGGTGCGTCGGACAACTCGGTGAACCCGTCTGGCTGTCGGGGAGTCGCTCCTGCAGATGGACATCGCAATACCTCCGCGTTTCGGATGGAACTGTCGGCCGATCGGATACCTGGTCGGGTCCTGCTTTCTCGGGTGCCGGCAAGGGTGCGCAACGGCCGACAATTTTCCCCGACCTCGTCCCGAATTCCGTTGAGGACATGGGTCGATAGGTATCGATTCTGCAAAAAGTTCCACGCAATGCGGAAAAGCCCTGGTCGAGGCCCGTCCGCAGACGATTCCACCCCGCTCGGACTCCTGTGCTCCCGCGCCCTATGTCAGACCTTCACCCTCTGTCACTGGCCAGCCGGTGTCTGGTCGTCCGCCACCGCGGAGGAGCGGGAGGGCGGGACCGGGGTGCGCGCCCCGTCCACGTACTGCGCCGCCCGGGGCCGCCCCACCTGCGTCCATTCGGCGAACCACCAGGCGCCGGTGACCACACCCGCCCACAACAGCCCACTGAGCAGGGCCGACCGCCAGGGTGCGTGCTCACCCCAGCGCTCGACACCCGTCAATGCCACCCAACTGACCACGAGAACAACAGCCGTACGAACGCGTCGATGCCTGAACATGCGGCCCGCTTACCCCGATGGCGTGCGCTGAACGGAAGTGGCGCCCATTGATTCGGAAAGGCCGATGCATGCCGTCCCGGCCGCATACAACCGCTGATTGCGGTCAGGCGAGCGGAGAAGCATCCGGCGAAGCGAACGGAGTCACGACATGGACTGGCGTCACGCGGCCGCCTGCACGCAGGTGGACCCGGACCTGTTCTTCCCCATCGGCAGCGGAGGCCCGGGGCTGCTCCAGGTCGAGCGGGCGAAGGCGGTGTGCCGTGCGTGCCCGGTCCTGGACGACTGCCTGAAGTGGGCCCTGGAGCAGGGCAACGACATGGGCGTGTGCGGCGGCCTCACCGAGGAGGAGCGGCGCGCCGTCAAGCGCCGGACGGCCAGGACCATCCGAGCCCGCCAGGAAGCCTGAGCCGCTCCCCGGCCGACCGGCCGGCCGGCCGGCTCCCCGGCCACCGACCCCTCGACTGACCGTCTCCCCGCCTGACGCTGCCCCTCGCGGAGGTCAGAGCCGGTCGACGTCAACGACGGCGCCCCGCCCTCACCCTCCTGTGACCGGAGGATCGGCGCGGCCGGTCCGCCGGACCGCACCTGCCCCGCACCCCGGCGCATCACGGCCCGACCCCGTTCGGCCGAGTCGGCCAGGGGCCGCCGGAGACGCCCAGGGCCTCCGGCACACCTCGACGCTGTACGGAGTGGATCACTCCGGATGTCACGATGCCTGGCGGAATCGGCCCGGGCGGTGACGCGGCCGCACAGCGACGAGAGGGAGACCGTGACGTCCCATCAGGTGGTCGACGAAACAGCCCAGCCCATTCCGGGCCAGAGCAGGCCGGCCGCCGACTCGCCCCCCGCGATGGCCGGACCGTCGGGGCCCGCGGCGGCGCGGCCGGACGCCGAACTCCTGATCGCGGCCTCCGTATTGCTGGCGGACGCGGCCCTCGCCGCCAAGCAGGCCGGCGCGGAACTGACGGGAGCCCTGACCAGCTGGCGGCTCGGGCTGCGCGCCCTGCGCCGCCCCGAGTGGGCGTTCGGTGCAGCCTTGTCCTGCGCCAAGGCCCTGACCAGCCCGTCAGGACTCGGCTTCGGCCCCAACGGCGGATTCGCCGGGGAACTGGCCCGGATGGCCGGGAACATGACGTACCGGCGTCCGGCCGCCGTGGCCATGGCCGTGGACGCCTTCGCCCTGCGCATCGAAGCGGCCGCCGTCGAGCACCCGAACCTCACCTCCCCCCTGGCCCGACGTCTCACCGACGCCATGGTGGACGGAAACCGCTGGGAAGCGCTGCGGGCCCTGCACGCGCTGGTGGAGCGGCTGGGCGTGACCCGGGCCCTGACCACCGTCAGCCCCGTGATCATGGAGCTGCTGGCGTTGCTGGGGCTGCTCGACGAGAACCCCGTCAACGACAGCTTCTCCTGGGTGACCCTGGCCGGAGGGGTACCGGACACGGACCCCTTCTTCGGGCTGCCCAGTTCGGTGCTCCGCCACCTCAACCCGGGTCCGGGACGCGCGGAGCGGGTCGAACCGGACTCCATCCTGGCGAAGGTCCTGCGGTCCTCCTGCAACGACATCGTCAGCTACATCAACGACATCGGCACCCTCGGCAACCACGGGCTGGTCCTGCTGCGCCGCGTACGGGGCGCCGACGGCCTCGACCGGTACGTGCTCCTGCTGCCCGGTACGAGCTTCGGACTGCCGAGCAACAGCACCCCGCAAGACCTGATCGGCGCCTTCGACGGCTGCCTGCGCTCCGACACGACCTACACGCGCGCCGCACGGCAACTGCTGCGCCGGGCCGGGGTGCCGGCCGGTTCGGAGCTCATGTTCGTCGGCCACAGCCTGGGCGGGCTGACGGCCATGAACCTGGCGATGGACGTGGACCTCGCCTCCACCTACCGGATCACCCACGTGGTCACCCTCGGCTCTCCCATCGACAACAAGCGCCCCGCCGACCACACCACGCAGGTCATCAGCCTGGTCAACAAGCACGATGTGATCCCCATGCTCGACGGACGCGGACCGGCCTCCCCCCACGACGTCCCCGCCGACTGGGTCGAACTGACCTGGCTGGACGAGTCCTACGACTACCCGCTGTCGCACGCCCCGCAGGCCTATTCCGACACCCTGCGCGGGGAGATGGCGCACCACCGGGACCGGGTGAACGCACTGATCGCGGCCTACGACGGCGAGGTCGTCGGGAACCAGCCGTACATGCTGCGCGACAAGTGACCCGCGCCACCGGCCCGGCAGGCACACATCAGGGCCCGGTACCCGCACACCGTGACCTGTGACCACGAGGGAGACACCACCGATGACCACCCGTCACGACGGTCCATCCGCGACCGCTCTGCGCCGTGAGACGGCCTCGCCGCTGGAGAACATCCTGTTCAGCGCCGCGCTGGCGGCCCGTCGCCTGCCCTGGGCGGACCTGCCGACGCGCACGCTGGGACTGGACGCGCTGACCCGCGAAGGCCTCACCCACCGCCTGATGGCCCACCTCCAGCGTCACCGGCACGGCCGGCCGGCGCGGCTGCGCACGCCCTACGGCACCTTCCTCGTGCCGGCGGACCGGGCGGATGCCGAGAGCCTGCTGGCCGCCGCCGACGGTGCAGGCGCGCTGGGCAGCCCGTACGCCCTCGCCGCCGACGGGAGCCGCCGCGGCCTGTCCCCGCACGCACTGCCGACCACAGCGCCCGACGCGCTCACGGAGGACGAACTCGACCTCCTCGCCGCCCAGGTGACCGAGCACCTGCTGCCCGTCCTGGGAGCCCGCCGTGAGGACGGCACCCTGGACCGCGACCACTGGCACGCCGGCATGCTGCGGCTGAGCCGTCGCGTCGTGGTGGGCGCCGCAGCCACCGAGGACTCCCTCCTGAGCGAGATCGTCACGGCGGCGGCCGCCGCCGCGGGCAGCCGTACCCACGAGGAGCGGACCGCGGCCGTACGCCGGCGCCTGGCCCCCTACCTCGCCGAGCCCGACCCGGCCTCCCTGGCCGGCCGACTGGCCGCCGACGCCGAGGACGCCGAGCAGGCCGACCTGGTGGTCGCGCACGCACTGGCCCTGGTGTCGACGGCCACCAGCGTGTCGGCGCTGCAGGCCCTGGCCCTGCTCGCCGCGGGAGCCGCCCCCGCGACCCCGCCCACGGCCTCGCCGGAGGCGGCCATGGAGCTGGCGTTGACGCGCTACCCCCCGCTCGCCACGGTGGTCCACCCGGTGCGTGCAGCGTTCGGTGGGCAGGACCGGCCCCCGCTCGCCCCGGGGGACGAGATCCTCCACGACGGGCAGTTGTGGGCGCAGCACGCACCGGGTGAGCGGACCGACCCGGCGTGGGCGCTGTGCGGCAGCCCCTCCGGCTGCGGCACCGCGCGGTTCGCCGCCCTGGTCGGCCGGGAGGTCGTCCGCATGGCCACGACGGGGATGCGACCCCTCCTCGTCGCTCCGCGGTGCGCCGCGGAACGGTTGCCGGACACCCTCGACCCCCGGACCCTGACCGTCACCCTCACCGCGTCCGACGCCCCCTGCGGGGTACCGCTCGGGCACGGCGGCCCGCATACCGCGCACGGGGCGCGGGGCCAGGCCGACGCGGACCGGCTCGAACTGCACGCGCAGCGGCTGTCGGCCTGCGCCGCCGATCCCGGATGGAACGGGAACGAGACCGGCGAGCGGTTCCGCATGACCCTCCTCGCGCACGCCGACCGCTGTGCGAACGCGGCTGCCGACGTACGGCGCGCCGCGCGGCGGCTCTCCGACTGACCCGGCCGCGCACGAGGCGTCCGCTCCTGCGTCCACGGGGCGGACGCCTCGGTACGTTCCGTCCCGGCCAGCCGTGATCAACAGCCCGCGCGGGCGTTGAACCGGCAGAACCGTCCCGTCGACATATCCGTCGACATCCCGTCGAGTGACGTGCGATGCGAGAGTGAGGTCCCCGTGAGGGACAACGTGGCCGAGATCATCAGGGCGACCGGAGCCGAGTTCGGCTCTGCCCGGCGCCTGCTCGGCGAAGCCGGGGGAGTGGCATGGGACCGCCTCCTGGAATGGCTCGTCGACGACTACTTCCGGGTGGTCGCCCTCGGCCTGGAGAACATCCCCGCCGAGGGCCCGGCCGTGATCGCCGTCAACCACTCCGGCGCCTGGGGCCTCGACGCGTTCGTCCTGGACAAGGTCCTGGGCCGGGCACTGGACCGGCGCGTACGCTTCCTGGCGGCCCCCTTCGTCTTCCGCACCCCCATCCTGGGCCGCCACGCGCGCCGCCACGGCGCACTCCCGATCGGCCCCACGGCGGGCGTCGACCAGCTCAACGCGGGAAAGCTCGTCGGGGTGTACCCGGAGGGCATCGCCGGTCTGGAGAAGCCGTTCACCGAGCGGTACCGGCTGCGCTCCTTCAGCCCGGGCTTCGCGGTCGCCGCGATCCGCTCGGGCGCCCCCGTGGTGCCGGTCGGCATCGTCGGAGCGGAGGAGGCGTGCCCCAAGCTCGGCGAGGTGCCCACCCTGGCCCGGCTCCTCGGGGTCCCGTACTTCCCGGTCACCACGCCGTTCCCGCTGCCGTCGAACTGGACCATCACCGTCGGGGAGCCCATCCCGGCGCCGGCCCGGCCCGAGGGCCTGGCCGCCCGCCGGGACGCGGCACGGCAGCTCAGCGAGAGGACGCGGTACGCGGTCCAGGAGCTGATCGACCGCGAACTGGCCGAACGGGAAAGCCTCTTCGACTGACCACGGTGTCCCGCGGAGTTCGCCTGCGCCACCCCGCTCGGCCCCCTGCGGCAGGGCGCCCGACCGGCCGGCCGCCCCTCCCGCCCACCCGCCGCCCGTCCTAGGCTGGTCCGGAGTCGGGGACGGCGCTGTGGAACGCGGCGTCGAACGAGGACGCCGGCGGGTCGAAGTCGTACCGCTTGAGCGTCGCGAGCGCTTCCGGTGCGCCCGCCAGCCGGTTCATGCCGGCGTCCTCCCACTCGACCGACACCGGGCCGTCGTAGCCGATCGAGCGCAGCATCCGGAACACGTCCTCCCACGGCACGTCCCCGTGCCCGGCCGAGACGAAGTCCCAGCCGCGCCGCGGATCCCCCCAGGGGAGGTGCGAGCCGAGGCGGCCGTTGCGGCCGTCGAGCCTCTTGCGCGCCTCCTTGCAGTCCACGTGGTAGATCCGGTCCCGGAAGTCGTACAGGAAGCCGACCGGGTCGAGGTCCTGCCACACGAAATGGCTCGGATCGAAGTTCAGCCCGAATGCGGGCCGGTGCCCGACCGCCTCCAGGGCCCGCTGCGTGGTCCAGTAGTCGTACGCGATCTCGCTGGGGTGGACCTCGTGGGCGAACCGCACCCCCTCCGCGTCGAAGACGTCCAGCACGGGGTTCCACCGTTCGGCGAAGTCCTCGTAGCCGCGCTCGATCATGTGCTCGGGCACCGGCGGGAACATGGCGACCAGGTGCCAGATCGAGGATCCGGTGAACCCGACGACGGTACGGACGCCGAAGGCGGCCGCCGCCCGCGCGGTGTCCGCCAGCTCCCGGGCGGCCCGCTGCCGCACCCCCTCCGGCTCTCCGTCCCCCCACACCCGGGTGGGCACGATCGCCCGGTGCCGCTCGTCGATGGGGTGGTCGCAGACGGCCTGACCGACGAGATGGTTGGAGACCGCCCAGCACTCCAGACCGTAGGTGTCGAGCAGCTCCCGCCGCCCGCGCAGATAGGCAGGGTCGGCGAGTGCCTTGTCGACCTCGAAGTGGTCGCCCCAACAGGCGAGTTCGAGCCCGTCGTAGCCGAAGTCGCGGGCCAGTCGGCAGACCTCCTCCAGGGGCAGGTCGGCCCACTGGCCGGTGAAGAGGGTGAAAGGACGTGGCACGGCGGGAACTCCTCAGTCGGCGACGGGCGTGTAGACGGCGTTCTTCGCGGCGCTCTCCTCCACCGCCGCCAGCACCTGCTGGACCTGCAGTCCCTCGGCGAAGGAGGGGGAGGGCGCGGTGTTCCCCGCGGCGACGGCCTGTACCAGGTCGTGCGCTTGGTGCACGAAGGTGTGCTCGTAGCCGAGGGCGTGGCCGGGAGGCCACCAGGCCTGCAGGTACGGATGGCCGGGCTCGGTGACCAGGATCCGGCGGAAGCCGGCCGACACGGCGGGCTCGGTGTGGTCGTGGAAGGACAGCTCGTTGAGCCGCTCCAGATCGAAGGCGAGCGAGCCGCGCTCCCCGTTGACCTCCAGCCGCAGGGCGTTCTTACGGCCCGCCGCCATCCGCGTCGCCTCGAACGAGGCCAGCGCCCCGGACGTGAACCGCGCCGTGAACAGCGCGGCGTCGTCCACGGTGACCCGGCCCCGGCGGCCCGGCCCGTACGCCGCGGACTCCGTGGCGGCGCCGGCGGGCAGCGGACGCTCCCGGACGAAGGTCTCGGTGAGCGCGGACACCCCCACCAGCGCCTCCCCGGTCACGTACTGCGCAAGGTCCACGGCGTGCGCCCCCAGATCGCCGAGCGCCCCCGACCCCGCGTGCTCGCGTTGCAGCCGCCAGGTCAGCGGGAACTCCGGGTCGACGAGCCAGTCCTGCAGGTAGGTGACCCGTACGTGGCGCAGCGCGCCGAGCCGGCCGTCGGCGACCAGCCGCCGGGCGTACGCCATGGCGGGCAGGCGCCGGTAGTTGAAGCCGACCATCGCCACCTGCCCCCGCGCCGCGGCCGCCTCGGCCGCGGCGGCCATGGCCTCGGCCTCGGCGACCGAATTGGCCAGCGGCTTCTCGCACAGGACGTGCTTGCCCGCCGCCAACGCCGCGACGGCGATCTCCGCATGGCTGTCGCCCGGGGTGCAGATGTCGACGAGCTGCACATCGTCGCGTGCGATGAGGGCCCGCCAGTCGGTCTCCGCGGCCGCCCAGCCGTGCTGCTGCGCGGCCGCCCGGACGGCAGCCGGGTCGCGGCCGCCGATCGCGGCGAGGACCGGCCGCAGCGGCAGGTCGAAGACCCGACCCACGGTGCGCCAGCCCTGGGAGTGCGCGGCTCCCATGAACGCGTATCCGACCATGCCGACGCCGAGTGTCGGCACCGGCCGCGGGGATGCCCCGGCTGCGTCGCCGTCCGTCGGTTCCATACCGGCCATACGCTTTCCTCCTCGTCGGTTGCGCGGATGCGGACGGACCGTCAGTTGAAGCCCGTGGGCAGGTACCGGTCGACGTTGTCCTTGGTGACGACGGCCGAGTACAGGGTCACGGAGCCGGGGATCTCCAGCTCCGCCAGGCCGCCGACGCCCTTGCCCTGACCGAGGGCGCGCGCCAGGTCGATGGCGGAGGCGGCCATCGTCGGCGGGTAGAGCACGGTCGCCTTGAGCACGCTGTTGTCGGCCTTGATGGCGTCCATCGCGGACTTGGCGCCCGCCCCGCCCACCATCAGGAAATCGCTGCGGCCCGCCTGCTGGACTGCGCGCAGCGCCCCCACACCCTGGTCGTCGTCGTGGTTCCACAGTGCATCGAACTGCGGTTGCGCCTGGAGCAGTTGCGCCATCTTGGCCTGGCCGGACTCGACCGTGAACTCAGCCGCCTGGCGGGCGACCTTCTTGATGTTGGGGTAGTTCTTCAAGGCGTCGTCGAACCCCTGGGTGCGCTGCTGGGTGAGCTCCAGACTGTCCAGCCCGGCCAGCTCGACGACCTTGGCGTTCGGCTTGTCCTTGAGCCGTTCGCCGATGAACCGGCCGGCGTTGAGCCCCATGCCGTAGTTGTCGCCCCCGATCCAGCAGCGGTACGCCTGCGGGGAGGCGAAGATCCGGTCCAGATTGACCACCGGGATGCCGGCCTTCATGGCCTGGAGCCCGACCTGGGTGAGGGCCTTGCCGTCGGCCGGCAGGATCACCAGGACGTCGACCTTCTTGTTGATCAGCGTCTGGATCTGCCCGATCTGGGCGGCGGTGTCGTTGGAGCCCTCGGTGATCTCCAGGGTGACCTCGGGGTACTTAGCGGCGCGCTGCCGGGCGTTCTCGTTGATCGCATTGAGCCAGCCGTGGTCGGCCTGCGGTCCGGCGAAGCCGATGGTGACGGCCTTGCCGGGCTGCTCGGTGCCGGCGGCCGGGGCGTTGTCGGCCGCGGCGCCGCCCTTCGAAGGCTCGTTGGAGGTGCAGCCGGCGAGGAGGGCGCCGGCGGAGACGGCGGCGGTGCCGAGGAGCAGGCGTCTGCGGCTGGTGGGCGGGAGTTCGGGCATGGCGGGGAACCCCTTTCGGGTCGGACGGGGCAGGGCGGGGGTGGGAGCAGGGGCGGGGAGCGGCCCGGGTCAGGTCGCGGCGGAGCGCTCCGTACCGCGTTGGACCAGGACGGCGGCCACGATGATCGCCCCCTTGGCGATCTGCTGCACGGCGCTCTCCAGGTTGTTGAGGGCGAAGATGTTGGTGATGGTGGTGAAGACGAGGACGCCGAGGACGGAGCCGGTGATGGTGCCGCGACCGCCGCTCAGCAGGGTCCCGCCGATGATCGCGGCGGCGATGGCGTCGAGTTCGTACAGGTTGCCGTTGGTGTTCTGGCCCGAACCCGACAGGACGACCAGCAGGAAGGCGGCGATGCCGCAGCACAGCCCGGAGAGCAGGTAGAGGTGGAGCCGCTGGCGGCGTACGTCGATGCCGGCCAGCCGGGCCGCTTCCGCGTTGCCGCCGACGGCGACGGTGCGCCGGCCGAACGTCGTGCGGTTCAGCACCAGCCAGCCCGCGAGGGCGACCGCGGCGAACACCAGCACCAGCGGGGGCACCCCGAACAGGTAGGAGTCCGGCACGCCCAGGTCGAGCACGGGCTGCACGGTCACGATCTGCGTCCGGCCGTCCGTGATCTGCAGGGCGAGGCCGCGGGCCGCGGCGAACATCGCCAGGGTGGCGATGAAGGGCACCAACCCGCCGTAGGCGACGAGCAGCCCGTTCACCAGCCCGCAGCCGGCTCCGACGAGGACCGCGGTGAAGAGGATGCCCGCGAACCCGTACTCCTGGGTGGCCACGGTCGTCGCCCACACCGAGGCCAGCGCCACGATCGCCCCGACGGACAGGTCGATGCCGCCACTGGTGATGACGAAGGTCATGCCGACGGTGACGACCCCGATCACGGAGGCCTGGGTGAGCACCAGCTGGAGGTTGGAGGCGGCCAGGAAGGTGGCGGGGCTGGTGATCCCGCCGACCGCGACGAGTACGGCCAGCACCCCGAGCAGGGACAGGTTGCGGACGTCGGCGGTCCAGCCCGGGGCCGGTCTGCCGGCCGGGACGGACGGGGGCTGGGCTGCGAGGGGCGGCGGCCCCTGCGGGGCCTTGGAGGCGGGCTGCGTCATGAGCTCGGACTCCCTTCCATGACGAGGTCGAGTACGCGGTGCTCGTCCAGCTCCCCGGCGGGCGCCGTGTGCAGGACGCGGCCTTCGCGCAGGACCAGCACCCGGTCGGCGAGGCCCAGCACTTCGGGTACCTCGCTGGAGACGAGGAGGACGGCCAGTCCGTCCTCGGCGAGCTGCCGGATCACCGCGTACAGCTCGGCGCGGGCGCCCACGTCGACGCCGCGGGTCGGCTCGTCCAGCAGCAGGACGCGGCAGCCGCGCAGCAGCCAGCGGGCGAGGACGGCCTTCTGCTGGTTGCCGCCGGACAGGGTGCGGACCAGCGCGTCCGGGAGGTCCGGGCGGAGCGAGAGCGTACGGGTGGCCTGCTGTGCGGCCCGGCGTTCCGCCCCGCGGTCGAGCCAGCCGCCGCGGGAGAAGCGGGCCAGCGAGGACAGCGACACGTTGCGGGTGACGGACTGGAGCATCAGCAGGCCCTGCGCCTTGCGCTCCTCGGGCGCCAGACCGAGGCCCGCCCGGACGGCGGAACGGACGCTGCCGGGCGTGAGGGTGCGGCCGTCGACGCTGACCCGGCCCGCGGTGGGACGGCGGGCGCCGAAGACGGTCTCCAGGATCTCGGTGCGGCCCGAGCCGACCAGGCCGGCGAGGCCCACGATCTCCCCGGCGTGCAGCTCCAGGTCGAAGGGGGCGAACTCGCCGGTGCGGGCGAGCCCCTCGATCCGCAGGACGGGTGTCCCGCCGGGCGGCGCGGCCGGCCGGGCGGGGAACACGTATCCGACGTCGCGTCCGGTCATCATCGCCACCAGGTCCCGGGTGCGGGTCTCCTCGACGGGGACGGCGCCCGCCACGGCCCGGCCGTCCTTGAGGACCGTGACGCGGTCGCCGATGCGCCGGATCTCCTCCAGCCGGTGGGTGATGTAGACGACGGCGACACCGGCGGCAGTGAGGTCGGCGACGATGCGGAAGAGGTTGTCGGTCTCGTCGGGGTCCAGTGCGGCGGACGGCTCGTCCATGACGATGACGCGCACGTCGTGTGAGAGGGCCCGGGCCATGGAGACGATCTGCCGCTGGGCGGCGGACAGCCGGCCGACCGGTCGCGCGGGATCGATCTCGGGGTGGCCGAGGCGGCGCAGCAGCGCCCCGGTGGCCTTCCGGGCCTCCCGGCCGCGGACCAGGAATCCGGCGGTGGTCGGTTCGTGCCCGAGGAAGACGTTCTCGGCGACCGACAGGCCTTCGACCAGGTCGAGTTCCTGGTGGATGGTGGCGATGCCCAGGCGCATGGCGGCGACGGGCGACTTCAGGGACACGGCCCTGCCGCGCCAGGTGATGCGGCCGGCGTCGGGCTGGTGGACTCCGGCGAGCACCTTGATCAGGGTGGACTTCCCCGCACCGTTCTGGCCGAGGAGGCAGTGGACCTCGCCGGCCTGCACGTCCAGGTCGACGCCGGCGAGGGCGCGGACACCGGGGAAGGACTTGGTGATGCCGGACATGGTGAGCAGGGGTGGCGGCGGCAGGTGCGGAGCAGGTGGTTCCGGTTCCATGGCGGATCCCCTCGGCGGGTGCGGTGGCGCGTGCGCGGGCGGGTGGTGCCCTCGGCGTCCGGGGCGGGGGCCGTACCCCCGGCGCCCGGGGGAGGGGCCCGGGCGCCGGACGGGCCGGTTCAGGGCGAGGAGAACAGGTGGTCGCTGATGAGGAGGGCCGCGCCGGTGACTCCGGCGACCGGACCCAGTTCGCCCAGCACGATGGGGAGGTTGCGTGTGGCCAAGGGCAGTGACTGCCGGTAGACCTGGGTGCGCACACTGGCCAGCAGGTTGTGGCCCAGACCGGTGACGCCGCCGCCGATCACGACCAGCCCCGGGTTGAAGAAGCTGACGAGTCCGGCGATGACCTGGCCGACGCGGTTGCCGCCCTCGCGGATCAGGTCGAGCGCGGTGGAGTCGCCGGCCGCCGCCGCTGCGGCGACATCGGTGGCGGTGAGCCGGCCCGCCGCCGCCAGCCGCACGGCGAGCTCCGCAGAACGGCCGGAGCGGGCCGCCTCCTCGGCATCGCGGGCGAGCGCGGCCCCGCTGAAGTGCGCTTCCAGGCAGCCCCTGTTGCCGCAGGCGCAGGGCCGCCCTTCCGCCTCCACCTGGATGTGCCCGATGTCTCCGGCACTGCCGGTGGTGCCCCGGTACACCTCGCCGCCGACGACGATCCCGCAGCCGATCCCGGTACCGATCTTGATGCAGAGGAAGTCGCCGACGGACCGGGCGACCCCTGAGTGCTGCTCGCCCATCGCCATGAGGTTCACGTCGTTGTCGACCATGACCGGACAGCCGAGTTCCTGGCTGAGCGCTTCGCGGACGGGGAACCCGTCCCAGCCGGGCATGATCGGCGGTGCGACGGGGACGCCGTCGGGGAACCGGACCGGGCCCGGTACGCCGATGCCCGCTCCGTCGACGTGCTCGGCGAGGCCGGTGGCCCGGAGCTTGGCCGCCATGGCGAGGACCTGTTCGAAGACGGCGACCGGACCCTCGCGGACGTCCATCGGGTGGTTCAGGTGGCCGAGGACCTCCAGTTCGGCGTTGGTGACCGCCACGTCGACGGAGGTGGCCCCGATGTCCACGCCGAGGAAGCGCAGGTTCGGCGCAAGCCTGATGTTGTGCGAGCGGCGGCCGCCGCGGGAGGCGGCCAGGCCGTCCGCCACGACCAGCCCGGTCTCCAGCAGCCGGTCGACCTCGACGGCGAGCTTGGAGCGCGAGAGGTCGACCTGGTCGCCCAACTGGGCTCGGGAGCGGGGGCCTTCGTCCCGCAGCAGGCGCAGCAGTCGTGTCTGATGCGCGTTGGCCGGTCGAGCCGTCATCCGTCTCACGCGCCCCTCCGTCCCCTGACCATCCGCATGGGAACCCCAGTCAGCTGCTTGCGTCGGACTTTTCGAGGGGGAACCTAGCAGCGCTTTCACCGGCTGGGAAGAAGTTGCGCCGAGATCTGCGCCAACTTTCGCCCCTCTCAGGACAAAGTGCTGGCAGGCGGCTTTCGCAAGCCCAAGTCGGCTGGCAGAAAAGCCCGTTGGGACTTTCGTCCGAGCCGGGTAAAAGTCTGCACCTGCCCTGCCGAAGGTATTGGCGAGCCCACACAAAGCCTCTACTTTTGCGGCGGAACACCCTCCACCGGCACCGCCGCAGGTCCTGCTCCTCCCCGGCATCCGGCGCCCCACGCGCCCTGCCCGGGCCCCCGCAGTCAGGAGATAGGGGACATCCATGTCTACATCCCGCAGATTTCGCGCGCCCCGTCCGTGTCCGCGCCGCCGCAGGGCCGGCGCCCTGTGGTCCGCCCTGGTCGTGCTGGCGGCCGCAGCCGTCACGGCCGTCGTGCCGCCCAATCCCGCACGGGCCCACGAACCCGTCGACCCCACCGACTTCCAGCAGGTCCAGATGGCGCGCGGCGAGGCCACCATGGGGGAGCCCATGTCCCTTGCGGTGCTCCCCGACAGCTCGGTGCTGCACACCTCACGCGACGGGACCCTCCGGCGTACCGACGGCTCCGGGGCCACCACCGTGATCGGCACCCTGGCCGTGTACTCCCACGACGAAGAAGGCCTCCAGGGCGTCGGCGTCGACCCCGGGTTCGCCGCCAACCGGGCGATCTACCTCTACTACGCCCCGCCGCTGTCCACCCCGGCGAACAGCGACGCACCCGCAGACGGCACCGACTGGTCGGCCTGGCAGGGCGAAAGCAGGCTCTCCCGCTTCACCCTCGACGCCGACTGGAAGCTCAACCCCGGCAGCGAGCGGATCGTGCTCAGGGTCCCCGCCGACCGCGGCCTCTGCTGCCACGTCGGCGGAGACATCGACTTCGACGCCGCGGGCAACCTCTACCTCTCCACCGGCGACGACAGCAACCCCTTCGACTCCGGCGGCTTCGCCCCCCTCGACGAACGCGCCGGCCGCAACCCGGCCTTCGACGCGCAGCGCACCGCCGGCAACACCAACGACCTGCGGGGGAAGATCCTGCGGATCAAGGTGAACGCGGACGGCAGCTACTCCGTCCCCACCGGCAACCTCTTCGCACCCGGAACCGCCAGGACCCGCCCCGAGATCTACGCGATGGGCTTCCGCAACCCGTTCCGGATGAGCGTCGACAAGGGCACCGGCACCGTCTACGTCGGCGACTACGGTCCCGACGCCGGAGCGGCCTCCACCACCCGGGGACCCGGCGGCCAGGTCGAGTTCAACCGCATCACCGCCCCCGGGAACTTCGGCTGGCCGTACTGCACCGGCACCAACACGGCGGCCGAGACGTACACGGAGTACACCTTCCCGTCCGGCCCGGCCGGCGCGAGGTACGACTGCGCCGGCGGACCGGTGAACAACTCGCCCCGCAACACCGGCCTGGCCACGCTGCCCGCCGCCAAGCCCTCCTGGATCCGCTACGGCGGCGAGGCCGGCACCCCGCCGGAGTTCGGGACCGGCGGCTCGGAATCGCCGATGGGCGGTCCCGTCTACCGGTACGACGCCGCGAGCAGCTCCGAGGTGAAGTTCCCCCGGGAACTGGAGGGCCACTTCTTCGCCGGCGAGTTCGGACGCGCCTGGATCAAGACGATCGACGTCGACGCCGACGGATCACCGGGCACCATCGGAGCCTTCCCCTGGACGGGCACCCAGGTGATGGACATGGCCTTCGGCCCCAACGGCGCGCTCTACGTGCTGGACTACGGCACCGGCTACTTCAACGGCGACGACAACTCGGCCCTCTACCGCATCGAGTACGTCGGCGGCGCCAACCGCTCGCCCGTCGCCAAGGCCTCGGCCGACAGGACCTCGGGCGCGGCCCCCCTGTCCGTCGCCTTCTCCTCCGCCGGCTCCGCCGACCCCGAAGGGGGAGCGCTCACCCGCTCCTGGAACTTCGGCGACGGCTCCACCTCGACCGCAGCCAACCCCAGCCACACCTACACCGCCAACGGCCGCTACACCGCCGTCCTCACCGTCCGCGACCCCGACGGCAACACGGGAACGGCCAGCCTCCCGGTCACCGTCGGCAACACCGCCCCCACCGTCACGGTGAAACTGCCGGTCAACGGCACCCCCTTCGCCTACGGCGACAGCATGCCGTACGAGATCACCGTCACCGACCCGGAAGACGGGACGGTCGACTGCTCCAAGGTCAAGATGACCTACGTCCTCGGGCACGACAGCCACGGCCACGCGATCACCTCGAAGAACGGCTGCACCGGCGCCATCACCGTCCCCGTCGACGGCGAGCACGACGACGCCGCGAACATCTTCGGAGTCTGGGACGCCGAGTACACGGACAAGGGCGCGAACGGCCAGCCCGCGCTCACCACCCATGCGCAGAGCATCGCCCAGCCCCGCCACCGCCAGGCAGAGCACTACTCCTCGTCCTCCGGCATCGACGTCATGACCAAGCCGGCGGCCCAGGGCGGCAAGACCGTCGGCAACATCCACCACGGCGACTGGACGGCCTACACCCCCTACGCGCCGGGCGACACGAAGAAGTTCACCGCCCGGGTCTCCTCCGCCGGCGCAGGCGGCACCCTGGAAGTCCGCGCCGGATCCGTCACCGGCACCCTGCTGGGCACGGCAACCGTCCCGGTCACCGGCTCCTGGGAGACGTTCACCACCGTCACCGCCGCCCTGAACGGCGCCCCCTCCGGCACGACCACGCTCTACCTGGTCTTCAAGGGCAGCGCCACGGCGGCCCTGTTCGACCTCGACAGCTTCGACCTCGGACAGGCGGGCCCGATCACGGGCCTGGCGGGCAAGTGCGTGGACGTCCGCGATGCGGCCTCGGCGGACGGGACTGCGGTGCAGCTGTACGGGTGCAACGGGACCGGGGCGCAGAGGTGGAGCCGGGTGGGTCAGAGCCTGCAGGCGTTCGGGAAGTGTCTGGACGTCGCGGGTGGGGCCACGGCGAACCGGTCGCCGGTGCAGCTGTACACGTGCAACGGGACGGGTGCGCAGAAGTGGGAGGTGTCCACGGGCGGCACGCTGCGCAATCCGCAGTCCGGCCGGTGTCTGGACGTGCCGGGCGGCAATTCCGCCGACGGCACCCGCCTGGCCCTCTACGACTGCGTCCCCACCTCCCCCAACCAGCAGTGGGTGATCTCATGACAACCGCCAGGATCCGCACGGCAGGGATGGCACTCGCTCTCGCCGCGGCGGCGCTGACCGGCCTCGGAGGAACCGCGGCCACGGCCGCACCAGCCGCCGACACCCCCTATGACGTACTCGTCTTCAGCAGGACCTCCGGATTCCGGCACGACTCCATCCCCGCCGGCATCCAGGCCGTCAGGGACCTGGGCGCGGGCCACGACTTCACCGTCACCGCCACCGAGGACCCCGCCGCCTTCACCACCGCCCATCTCGCCGGCTACGAGGCGGTGGTGTTCCTCAACACCACCGGCGACGTCCTGGACAGCGGCCAGCAGGCCGCATTCGAGACGTACGTCCGCGGGGGCGGCGGATTCGTCGGCGTGCACGCGGCAGCCGACACCGAGTACGCCTGGCCCTTCTACGGCCAACTGGTCGGCGCCTGGTTCGACTCGCACCCCGCCATCCAGCAGGCCACGGTCCGCACCGAGGACCGGGCGCACCCGGCCACCGCACACCTCGGCCGGAACTGGGTGCGCACCGACGAGTGGTACAACTACCGCACCAACCCCCGCGCCACCGCCCACGTCCTGGCCACCCTCGACGAGTCCTCGTACAGCGGCGGCGGCATGGGCGCGGACCACCCGCACACCTGGTGCAAGACGTACGAGGGCGGCCGCTCCTTCTACACCGGCGGCGGCCACACCCAGGAGTCCTACGCCGACCCCGCGTTCCGCGCCCAACTGCTCGGCGGAATCCGGTACGCCGCCGGGCAGGCCGCCGCGGACTGCCGTCCGGAGAACGGCTACACCGCCCTCTACAACGGCTCCACGGCCGGCTGGTCGCAGGCCGGCCCCGGCTCCTTCACCGAATCCGACGCCACCCTGACCACCAACGGCGGCCTCGGGATGCTCTGGTACAGCGCCCAGGAGTACACCTCCTACTCGCTGAAGCTGGACTGGATGCTGCCCGGCGACGACAACTCCGGCGTCTTCATCGGCTTTCCGGCCAGCTCGGACCCCTGGTCGGCGGTGGACCACGGCTACGAGATCCAGATCGACGCCACCGACACGGCCGACCGGACCACCGGCGCGGTCTACGGATTCCGATCGGCCGACCTGGCCGCCCGGGACGCCGCGCTGAACCCGCCCGGTGAATGGAACACCTACGAGCTGCTCGTGGAAGGCGAGCACCTGCAGGTCCTGCTGAACGGCGTGAAGATCAACGACTTCACCAACACCGACCCGGCGCGCTCCCTCCAGCAGGGCCACATCGGCCTGCAGAACCACGGCGCCGGCGACGACGTCCGCTTCCGCAACGTCCGGATCAAGGGCCTGTCGGGCCCGATCACGGGCCTGGCGGGCAAGTGCGTGGACGTCCGCGGTGCGGTGTCGGCGGACGGGACTGCGGTGCAGCTGTACGGGTGCAACGGGACCGGGGCGCAGAGGTGGAGCCGGGTGGGTCAGAGCCTGCAGGCGTTCGGGAAGTGCCTGGACGTCGCGGGCGGGGCCACGGCGAACCGGTCGCCGGTGCAGCTGTACACGTGCAACGGGACGGGTGCGCAGAAGTGGGAGGTGTCCACGGGCGGCACGCTGCGCAATCCGCAGTCCGGCCGGTGTCTGGACGTGCCGGGCGGCAATTCCGCCGACGGCACCCGCCTGGCCCTCTACGACTGCGTCCCCACCTCCCCCAACCAGCAGTGGAGGACCACCTTCTGACCGTCGGCTGCGGTACGTCCGGGACCCGCGGGCCCCGGGCGTACCACACCCCCCGGCGCTCCGGAGCCGTGGCGTGAAAGGGATCATCGATGCTCCTGCCGGGCGCCCGATCCCTATGCTGGCGCCATGGTCGACATACCTCTCTCCGCGCTGGAAGTCGCAATGGTCCAGACCGGCACCCGGGCCCTGGACACCCTGCGCGACACCACGGCGTTCGCCCAGGGGCTGGAACGGCTCGGCTACCACCGGATCTGGTACGCCGAGCACCACCACTCGCCCGCGATCGGCGCCTTCCCACCCGTCGTGCTGACCGCGCACACCGCCGCGTCGACCTCGCACATCCGGCTCGGCTCGGGCGGCGTGCTCGCGCCCAACCACGCTCCGCTCGCCCTGGCGGAGCAGTTCGGGACCCTGGCCGCCCTGCATCCGGACCGCATCGACATCGGCATCGGCCGGGGCCCCGGCACCTTCGACGAGGGCATTGCGCGGGCCCTGCGCCGCGGCGCCGGACCGACCACCGACGCGGAGTACCGGGCCGACGTGGAAGCCGTCCTCGCCTTCCTGACCGACGAGGTCGCGCTCGGCCCCCTGCCGGAGCCCTGGCTGCTTGCCTCCAGCAGCGCCGGCGCCGCCCTGGCCGCGGCCCTCGGCCTGCCGGTCGCGATCGCCCACCACATCCGGCCGGACAACACGCGGGCCGTCGCCGCACGGTACCGGGCGGACTTCACCCCCTCCCCGTGGTGCCCCCGGCCCCGGGTGATGCTGTGCGTCGAGACGGTGTGCGCGGAGACGGAACAGGAAGCCGCGCGGCTCGTCGCCCCCATGGACGTGGTCAAGGCCGGGCTGCTCAAGGGCGTGAGCGACACGCCCTTCCCCACGCCCGCCGACGCGGCCGCCCACCCCTTCACCGGGCAGGAGCGCCAGGCACTGGCCGGCTTCCGCGCCCAGCAGGCCGTGGGGACGCCGAAGACCGTGGCGGACCGGCTCGACCGCCTGGCCGACGCGACCGGGGCGGACGAACTGATGCTCACCACGCCCGTCTACGACCTCGCGGCGCGCCTGCACTCCTACGCCCTCGTGCAGGCCGAAGTCGGGGCCGCGAGGGTGTAACGCCAGGTGTGCGCCGTTCGTGTCCGTCCCGTCCCCGTTCCGGGGCCGGAGCGGAGACGGCGGGAAGAAGGGGGAGGAGCGGTTGATGACCGTGCCCACGGGCGCTGCCGTGCGCACCGCCCGGACCTGCCTCACGTACCGGGCCGCGGCCTGATCCCTCGACCGTAGCGTCGCCCTCCGGCCGCGTCCGCCGGCAGGGGCGGCTTCCCGCACGAACGACTCCCGGAACGGATCCCTCCCTGCCATGTCCCAGACCTGGACCACGCGCGCCGAGACCGGCGCCGACATCCCCGCCGTCCGCCGCATCCACCTCGCCGCGTTCGACACCCCCCTCGAAGCCGACCTCGTGGACGCCCTCCGGACCGACCCCGCGTGGCTCGACGGCCTGTCCGTGGTCGCCGCCGACCCCGCCGGCCGGGCCGTCGGGCACGCACTGCTGACCCGCTGCCACGTCGACGAGGTCCCGGCCCTGTGCCTGGCTCCGGTGGCCGTCCTGCCCGCGTACCAGAGGACGGGCGCCGGCACCGCGGCCGTCCGCGCGGTCCTGGACGCCGCACGGGCGAGGGGAGAGCACTGCGTCGTGGTCCTAGGAGACCCCGCGTACTACCCGCGGTTCGGTTTCGGCCGCGCCCGCGCGCACGGCATCCGCATCACCCTGGACGTCCCGGACGAGGCCCTGATGGTCCTCGCCCTCGACGGGAGCCGGTCCCTGCCGCGCGGCACCGTCCGCTACGCCGCACCCTTCGGCATCTGAGCGGCCTTGCGGCCCGCTGCCCCGGGGACCGCCCGCTGCCCCGGGGACCGCCCGCTTTCGGGGCTGCGGTCCCGCGGCCTCACCCCCTCGCCGCCGCCGCGCGCGTCACCGCAGCGCCGCCGGGCAGCAGGCGGGGTCCCTGAGACGGGTGATGCATCGCTCGTGCGTGCGAGCCATCGCCCACAGGGAAAAGGCTTGGACGACGCGGGCACCACCACGGGACACTGCGGTTCCGGATCCACCGCCGACACCACAGGGTTTGCCATGGGATCGCCAGCATTACGCGGGGCTCCGCGCGGCAAGGGGCCCGTACTCCTCGCACTTCGCCACTACGGACGGGAGCTGGCGCGGCTGCGGTGGCTGACACTGCCCACCATGCTGCTGCCGGCCCTCGGCAACATCGGCATCTTCTACGTCGCGCCGCTGGTCGTCGCGAAGCTCGTCGCCCGCATCGCCGAAGGCGGCCCCCCGCCCACGATGGGCGTGATGCTCCCGTACGTCCTCGGATTCGCCGGAGTCCTGCTGCTCGCGGAAGCGGCCTGGCGCCTCGGCCTGCACTGCCTCAACCGCCTCGACGCCCTCGGCATCGAGCGGCTCTACGTGATCGGCATGGACGAGCTGTTCGCGAAGGACGCCGCCTTCTTCCACGACAACTTCGCCGGCTCGCTGACCAAACGGGTCCTCAGCTTCGCCTCCCGCTTCGAGGAGTTCGTCGACACGCTGACCTTCTCGGTCGTCGGCAGGTTCGTTCCCCTGCTGTTCGGCTCGGTCGTGCTCTGGATGTACGAACCCCTGCTCGTCGTGGCGCTGCTCACCATGATCGCGGTGACGGCGGTCTGCGTCCTGCCCCTGATCCGGCGCCGCCAGCGCCTCGTGGCCCGGCGCGAGGAGGCCATCGCCCGCGTCTCGGGACACGTCGCGGACAGCCTCACCAACATGGACACCGTCCGCGCGTTCGGTGCGGAGGAGCGCGAGGCCGCCGAGCACCGGTCCCGAGTGGCCGAGTCGCGGGGCCTCACCCTGCGGTCGTGGGACTACGGCAACCTGCGCATCGACACCGTCGTCGCACCGTTGTCGGTGCTCACCAACGCCCTCGGCCTGCTGCTCGCGGTCACGCTCGCCGCGAGCGGGAAAGGCGTCGAGGCGGTCGTGGTGGCCTTCACCTACTACTCCAACGCCACGCGGATCATGTTCGAGTTCAACCAGATCTACCGCCGTCTGGAAAGCTCGATGACGGAGGCCGCGCAGTTCACGGAGCTGCTGCTGAAGCCGCCCACCGTGGTCGACCCGGAAACCCCCGAACCGCCCCCCGCCCAAGGCGCCGACATCCGCTTCGAGCAGGTGGGCTTCGCCCACGCAGGCGGCGCCCCGCTCTTCACGGGGCTGGACCTGGCCGTGCCCGCCGGCGCGAAGATCGGGCTGGTGGGGCGGTCCGGCGGCGGCAAGACCACCCTCACCCGGCTGCTGCTGCGGATGACCGACATCGACGCCGGACGCATCCTGATCGGAGGCCGGGACATCAGCCGGCTCCGCCAGAGGGACCTGCGCGGCCTGATGGCCTACGTCCCCCAGGACCCCGCGATGTTCCACCGCACGCTGCGGGAGAACATCGCCTTCGCCCGGCCGGACGCCACCGAAGCCGAGATCCGCCGCGCGGCCGAGGCGGCGCACGTCACCGAGTTCGCGGACGCCCTGCCCTGCGGCCTGGACACCATGGTCGGTGAGCGCGGCGTCAAACTCTCCGGCGGCCAGCGCCAGCGCGTCGCCCTCGCCCGGGCGATCCTGCGCGACGCGCCGATCCTGCTGCTCGACGAGGCGACGAGCGCACTCGACTCCGAGAGCGAGATTCTCGTCCAGGAGGCCCTGTGGCGCCTGATGGAAGGGCGGACGGCCTTCGTGGTGGCGCACCGGCTGAGTACGGTGGCCCATATGGACCGCCTCATCGTCCTCGACCGCGGCCGGATCGTCGAGCAGGGCACGCACCAGGAACTCCTGGCTTCCGAGGGCGCCTACGCGAAGCTGTGGCAGCACCAGTCGGGCGGCTTCCTCGACGATGCCCCCGCACGCTCGGACCTGCACTGACCTCCGCAGGCACGGGGGCGCCCGGGGTGGGCGCCCCCGCGGGGAACGAACGGGAAGGAACGGGAGCCTTTTGCTTCACTAGTTGACTGCTCAGCCCGTGCCAATCATGCCGAATACCACCTGAGGCCCGAATTGCTCCGATGCGGACAGTGATGGCAACGTTGCCATCACGTTAACAAGTGACTCCTTGACGCTGGTGGTAACGCCCAGTTGACTGCCTCTACCTCGGCCGCAAAGGACTCGGCCTCGTCAGGGAGGTTCATATCGTGAACACACATCTGGGTCGTGCTGCCGTTGCCGTCGCCGCATCCGCCGGCATCCTCTCCCTCGCCGCGTGCGGGGCGGCCGACGAAGGCGACGGGAGACCCGGCGGTGCCAGAGGTGAGGCGATCAAGGTCGGCCTCCTGCTGCCGGAGAACCAGACGGCGCGTTACGAGAAGTTCGACAAGCCGCTCATCGAGAAGGAGATCGCCGCGATCACGCGCGGCAAGGGCGAGGTGGTGTACGCCAACGCGAAGCAGGACGCCACCACGCAGAACTCCCAGGTCGAGGCGATGATCGCCAACAAGGTGCACGTGCTGATCATCGACGCGGTGGACGCGAAGGCGATCGCCGGCGCGGTCCGGAAGGCCAAGGACGCCGGCATACCCGTGGTCGCGTACGACCGCCTGGCCGAGGGCCCGATCGACGCCTACACCTCCTTCGACAACGAGGACGTCGGCAAGGTCCAGGGCAAGGCGCTCCTGGAGGCGCTGGGCGACAAGGCCAAGGACGGCCAGATCGTCATGATGAACGGTTCGGTCACCGACCCGAACGCCAAGCTCTTCAAAGCCGGTGCGCATTTCCTGCTGGACGGCAAGGTGAATGTCGGCAAGGAGTACGACACCGTCGACTGGAAGCCGGAGAACGCCCACACGAATATGGCCGCCGCCCTGACCGCCCTCGGAAAGAACAAGATCATCGGCGTGTACTCCGCCAATGACGGCATGGCGGGCGGCATCATCACCGCCCTCAAGGCAGCGGGCGTGTCCAACCTGCCCCCGGTCACCGGGCAGGACGCCGAACTCGCCGGAGTCCAGCGGATCGTGGCGGGCGAGCAGTACATGAGCGTCTACAAGCCGTACGCCCCCGAGGCCGAAGCCGCCGCGGAGATGGCCGTGGCCCTCGCCCGGGGGGAGAAGGTCTCCGGGATCATCAACCAGATGGTCGACAGCCCCACCACCAAGGCCGTGCCCTCGGTCCTCGTTCCGGGCGTCGCGCTGACCAGGAGCAACGTCAAGTCCACCGTGGTCGATGACGGCATCTACACGGTCGAGGAGATCTGCACGGACAAGTACAGGGCCGCCTGCGAGGAGATCGGGCTCAAGTAGCCGGGCCGTGCCCCGGGCGTCCCGGTCCCGGCGGGCTCCGTCCGGCGCCGGGAGACCGGCCCGGAGCAGGGGCAGCAGGGTCGAGGCCGCCGGGCCGGCCGGGCCGTCCGTACGCCAGGCCGCCGCGACCCGGGCCCGCAGCCGGGGACGGGCGATCTCCGGCATGCGCACCCCCGCCGCCGCGGCCTCACCCGCCCCGAGGGCCGGCGCCACGGCCGCCGCGCGCGTCCTCCTGACGGGTGATCAGCCCCCGCTCCGGGCGGTCGGCGGCGAGACGGCCCGCGGCCCCGGTGACCTGGATCGCGGCGGCATGCATCATCCGGCCGGAACGGGCTAAACGCCCCCCATGAAGCGAAGATGCGGTGCAGCGGCGCGCGACGTCTGGCCCCTGCTGCTCCTTCCGGTCCAGGCAGCCGTCATGGTCGGCCTGGGACGTCTGGTGACGGGGCCTGCTGCGGGCCACTGGCCGCTCTCGGAGGAGGGACGGACCAGCCGGGAACTGGTGGAGCGCCGCGACGCGCCCGCCACCGGGATCTCGGAGTGGTTCTCCGTCCTGGCCGGCACGGAAGCCGTGATCGGCGTGACGCTGCTCTGCATCGTCGCCCTCCTCGTCCTGCCCCGCGTCGCGCACCGCGCCGAGGCGCTTTTCCTCGGCGTCTCGGTGGCCGCGCAGTCGGCGGTGTTCGTGTTCGTGACCGCCTGCGTGGACCGGCCGCGCCCGGCGGTCCCCAAGCTGGACGGAGCCCCACCGACGTCGAGTTTCCCCTCCGGCCACGTCGGAGCCTCCCTCGCGCTCTACGGAGGGCTGGCCGTCATCGCAGCCATGCGCCTGCGCGGCCCCTGGCGCTACGTCGTGACCGGCGCCCTCCTGCTGATCCCGCCCACCGTCGGCCTGTCCCGCATGTACCGCGGCATGCACTACCCCAGCGACGTGGCCGGCGGACTCCTCAACGGAACGGCCACCCTGCTCATCACGGGATTCGCCCTGCTCTACGGGCGCGGCACCACAGCCGAAGACGAACCGGCGGACAGCACCCCGGCAGGCAGGCATCCCGCCGAACACCACCCGGCGGGCAAGCCCGGGACCAGCGCGGAACCCCGCCCGGCGGATGCCACGGGCACCGGCCGTCCGGTCCTCGTGGTGCGCCACCCGCTCGCCTGCCCCGACGGACTCGCCGACCGCATCCGCGCAGTGCTCCGCAACCACGGCCACCCCGACCAGAAATGGATCCTCACCTCCGCCGAGAGTGCCTGCGGAGACCTGGCCGAGGAGACCACCGCCCACCGCCCCGCCCTCGTCGTGGTCTGCGGAGGCGACGGCACGGTGCGGGCCTGCGCCGAGGTCCTGGCCGGCACGCACATCCCGCTGGCCGTCGTGCCCTGCGGCACGGGGAACCTCCTCGCCCGCAACCTCGGCCTCCCCATCGAACCGGCCGCCGCCCTGGACGAATCCCTGGCCGGCGACAGCTTCGGCATCGACGTGGCCCGCATCCAGGGCGACGGCCTCCCGGCCAGCCGGTTCACCGTCATGGCCGGGGCGGGCTTCGACGCCGCCATGGTCCGCGACGCCTCACCGCGCCTGAAGTCCCGGATGGGCTGGGCCGCGTACGTCCTGTCGGCCCTGCGCCACCTCGGCGACCCCGAGGTGCGGCTCACCATCCGGATCGACGGGGGCCGCCGCCTGCGGCGCCGCGCCCGCATGGTCGTCATCGGCAACGTCGGCGCCCTCCAGGGCGGGCTCCCCCTCCTGCCGGACGCCCGGCCGGACAACGGCCGCCTCGAAGTGGTGTTGTTCGACCCCCGCGGCCCCTCGGGGTGGCTCGCCGCAGCCGGGCACCTCGGTGCCCGTCTCCTGCGCCGCCGCACACCCCCGCAGCCCGGCACGGCCACGGCACCCGGGGCCTCATCCCAGGCCGGGCGCAGCGAGGCCGGGGGAGCGCTGGAATACTTCACCGCCACCCGCGTCGACATCCGCTGCGCCGTCCCGCAACCGCGCGAACTGGACGGGGACACCGTGCCCGACGGAGCCCGCCTGACCGCCGAGATCGAGCCGGGCGCGCTCCGGGTGTACCTGCCCCGCGCCCCCGGCGCCCCCGCCGTCCCGCCGCAGGCGCGGGCAGCCGAGGACGACCGGGCCCGGCAGCTCCCGGCCGCACCTTCGGGCCCGGCCCGCTGAGGCCTCCGGGGCCCGCCCCGCACCGGGGCGGGCCCCGCCCCGAAGGCTTCGGCACCGCCACAGGTGCCGACACCGGCACGGCCGCAGGTGCCCACACCTGCACCGGCACAGACCCAGGCAGCCGCGGCAGGCCGCAGGCGCACCGATGGACAGGAGAACGATGGGCACCGCACGACGGGTACCGCAACGGCACGACGTGGAGGGCGAGGAGCTCTCCGCCGACGAGGCGTGGACCGCGCTGCGCCGCTACGGCAGCTGGAGCCTGGCCCGCGACTCCTTCGTCCGCTTCCGCTACGCCGACGGGTTCAGCCACGCCCGCGCACTGGCCCTGCAGACGGTCCTGTCCATCGTCCCGCTGGCCATCGCCGCCGTCGGCCTCTCCGGCGTCCTGCACACCGAGGACGTCGGCCGCATAGCCGAGCTCACGATCCGCAGCGTCACCAGCGGACCCGGCCAGGCCGTGGTGGACGACGCGCTCAGCGAGAGCCGCCGGCACGCCGGGGACGGCGGGCAGGCAGCCCTGTGGCTGGGCCTCCTGTTCTCCCTCGCCAACGTCACCACGGGCCTGTGCCAGGTGGAACGGGGCGCCAACCGCATATACGGAAACGAACGCGACCGGCCCTTCCTCGCCAAGTACACCCGAGGCCTGGTGATGGCCGCCCTCGCCGGTTTCCCGCTGGGCCTCAGCTTCACCCTCACCGTGCTGGGCACCCATCTGACCGATGCCCTTGCCGAGGTGTACCGGCTGGAGGATTCGACCGTCCAGGCCTGGGACCTGCTGCGCTGGCCCGTCGGGATCCTGCTCGCCGTCCTCGCGACCAGCGCGATCTTCCGGCTCTCGCCGCGCCGCAGCCAGCCCGGCTACACCTGGCTCGCCTTCGGCGCCGTCGTCTACCTGGTGCTGTGGAACCTGGCGACCTGGGGCCTGAGCCTGTACGTCGGCGCGAGCAGCTCCTTCACCAGCGTGTACGGGCCGCTCAGCGCCATCGTGTCGCTGCTGCTCTGGTCCTACCTCACGTCGGTGGCGCTGTTCCTCGGCCTGTCGTTCGCCGCCCAGCTGGAAGCCGTACGGGCGGGGGTGAAGGAACCCGTCATGCCCGACCCCGGGGTCTGACACCCCGCCCATCCGACCGCCGGACTGTCCGGTCGGCGGCCCGCACCGCACACGAGAGGGACCCGCCACCATGGCACGGCGCACCGAACGCCCACCGCACCGCCCGCTGAGGAGCCTGCTGTCACGGCATTCCGGACCCGATGCGACCTTCGGGACGAGACTCGTGCTCACCGCCGTCGTGACCGCCGTGGTGTCGGTGCCCTTCGCCCTGGCCCTGGTGCTCGTCGAGTCCCGGTGGCCGCCTCTGCACCGCCTGGACCGCACCACCGCCGAGCGGCTCCACGCCACGGCACTGGAACACCCGGGCTGGGTACGGTTCCTCGAGGTGCTCACCGGCTACGTGTGGGACCCCGTGACCATGCGTCTGCTCGTGGCCCTGCTGGTGGTCTGGCTCGCCGTCCGCCGGGCCTGGCGGCTCGCGGCCTGGGCGACCGTCACCGCCGTCGCCGGCGGACTCATCGGACTGCTGGCCAAGACCGTGGTCGAGCGGGCACGCCCCAGCCTGCCGGATCCGGTCTCCCATGCGCCCGGCTTCTCCTTCCCGTCGGGTCACGCGATGACGGCGATGACCTCCTGCGCCGTCCTGCTGCTGGTGCTGCTGCCGATGGTGCCGCGGGCCTGGCGTGCCCTGCCCTGGGCTCTCGCCGTGGTCACGGTGGTGGGCGTCGGTTACACCCGGGTGGCGCTCGGCGTCCACTGGGTCAGCGACGTCCTGGGCGGGTGGCTGCTGGGCCTCGTCATCGTGACGGCGACGACCCTGGTCTTCGAGGCCTGGCGGGCCGACACCGGCCGCCCGCGGACCACGGTGGCCGAGGGCCTGGAACCGGAACTCACCGACCCCGACCCCGAACCTCCGGTGCACGCAGGCGACACGCACCGTACGCACGACACGCACCGTACGGGCGGTAGCGGTACGGGACGCACGGACGGCACCTGACCCGCAGCGGCGCCCCCCTCCCACCGCCCCTTTCCCCACGGCTCTGCCCGGAAGTCAGGCGGGGACGCCCGACCGGTCCAGGACTGCGGCCAACTCGGCCGCGGGAACAGCCGGGTTGGCCCCGGCGCTGGAGGCCAGTTCAGGGATCTGGAGGACTTCGCGGAGCCGGGGGAGGGGCAGGCGCGGGTCGCCGGCCGCCGCCTGCCGCGTCCAGACCGCAGGGTCGTGGCTCAGCCGTTCGACCAGCGCGGGCGGGGCGGCCGGGTCCCGCAGCGCCAGCCGACGGTGGTTCCCGTCCGGGTGGTCCGCATAGCGCGCGGCGAGGCCCGCGCGGGGAAACCGGGGATGGGTCTCCGCCATCCAGGCGGAGAACGTCCCGCCGAGCCGTGCGTACACCCGCATCAGGACCTCCTCCGGGGTCGCGGGGTGGTGCACGCTCAAGAGGTCCTCCACCAAGGGGTCGCCGGAGCGGGCGAGCAGGCGCAGCAGGTCCGGCGGCAGGTGGGGGCTCCGGGCGGCGGCGCGCCGCAGCAGCGGGTGGGCGGAGGTCGCGGCCCGGCGCAGCACGGCGGGGTCGGCCAGGCCGTCCTCGACCCAGTCCACGTCCCCCCGGGCGAAGGGCTGCACCGTGATGTCGATCGCGGCGCGCCGCGGCTCGTCCAGGTCGGGTCTGAGGGAGACCGCCAGCCGCACGGCCTCATCGGGGTCGGTGGCGAGCGCTTCCACCAGGTCCGGGGGCAGCGAGGGGTTCGCGGCGAGGGCGGCCGGGTGCGTCCGCTCGCCGAGGCACCGTTCGGCGTCGGCGCGGGTGAGCAGTCCGTGACGCAACGCCTCGGCGGCGGACGCCGGATCGCCGAGGAGTCCGGCGGTGACCCGGGCGTCCCGTCGGCATTCCCACAGCGCGGCGGCCCGCCGTACGCCGGGATCGGGGTCGGCCAGGAGCGCCGCCCGGCCGCCCGGCGCCAGGGCCTGCCAGGCACGCACCGCCGCCCGGCGCGCCGCCGGCTCGGGGTGCGTGGCCAGCGAGGCCGTGAACGACGGTGGGAGGTAGGGCGAGTCCAGCAGGGCCGCCCGTACGACCCGGTCGGGGTCGTCGACCAGCCGGGCGCACACCGCGTCCGGCAGCGGGCGGACCGGCGTGCGCGGGTCGGGCCACTCGGGTCCGGCGGCGAGAGCGGCCCGTACCAGCGGGGATGGGTCGTCCACCAGCCGCGCCCGCTGGGCCGGTTCGGCCCCGGGGCTCCTGGCGAAACCGGCCCGGGCCCCCGGGTCGGGGTGCGCCAGGATCACCGTGACGGCCCGTTCCGGAAGTCCGGCCCGCCGGAGGGCGTGCCGGGGCGGGCCGTCGCCGCCGCCGTCGAAGGCCAGCAGGCGCACCAGCAGCGCTGTCGGCAGTGCCGGATTGCGGGCGACGCCGTCCAGTACGGACGCATGGACCGCGACCATGGGTCCCCCCGTTCCCGTGGCGGGCCTCAGGCGCCCTCGTCGTACGTCCCGGCCTGGACCTCCAGGGCGAGTTGTTGCAGCACCTCGATCGAGGAGACGTCCGTCTGCCCGCTGTCGTGCACCATCGCCAGGCTGGTGAACGCCAGGCTGAAGCCGGAGACCATCGTGTGCAGGGCGGGGCCGAGGGCCGCCGCCACCAGGCCGGCGACCTCCTGCGGGGAGGCGTCCGCGGGCACGCTGATCGACGGGAGCATCTCGTTCAGGAGCAGCGTGGCCACGCCCGCCGTCGCCGCGGACTCCTCCTCGTACCCCTCCGCGTACCCGGGCCCGCCCGGATCGTCGCCCGCCTGCGGGTCCGTGTCCGCCTCGTGCCCGGCCTCGGCGGCCCGGCGGATGTCCTGGGCCTCGGTGAGGATGCCGATGACTCGCTTGAGCACCTCTGCGCGTTCCATCCTGTGGAGCGTAGTCCCCTTCAGCGGGCCGGGGGCCGCGGCGGCATGGCCCACCGGATACCCGCCGTCAGTACGCGGCCCGCCGGGCGGACGCAGGCCCGCTCCAGCAGCGCGGGACAGGGCAGGCCGAGCAGTTCGCGGCCCCACGGCGGGAGCATCGCGACGGCGTTCGCCGCGAGTACGGCGTACGGCCCGAGGGCGGCCGCCGGCAGGGGCGGCCGCAGCAGCAGGAAACGGGCGGCCTCGCGGGCCTCGCGCGCGGCCCGCAGCTCGGGGCGGTACGCCGCCAGCCGCTCGACGAGCGCGGCCCGGTCCCGGGGCGGATCGACCACGCCGAGGGCCGCGGCGACCTCGGCGGTGTCCCGCAGGTACCCGTCGCAGCCGGCGCCGTCCAGCGGTGCGGCGCCGAACCGCTGGTGCGCCCGGAGGAAGGAGTCGACCTCGGCCGCGTGCACCCACCCCAGCAGGTGCGGATCCCCGGCCCGGTACGCCGCTCCCTCACCGGTGAACCCGGTGACCTGCTGATGGACGGCCCGCACGCGGGCGACCGCACGCTCGGCGTCCTCGGCCGTGCCGTAGGTGGTCACGGCGAGGAACGTACTGGTGCGCTGGAGCCGGCCCCAGGGGTCACCGCGGTAGCCGGAGTGCGCCGCCACGGCCGCCATGGCCAGCGGGTGCAGGGACTGCAGGAGCAGGGCGCTCAACCCGCCGATGAACATCGAGGCGTCCCCGTGCACGCGGCGGATGGGACGGTCGGGGCCGAACCAGCGGGGGCCGGGCGTGTCATGGATCCGGGCACGGTTCTCCGGCCCGGAGGGGCCGGCGACGCGACGGAACAGACTGCGGCCCACGTGCTCCCTGAGCCGTTCCACGGCGGGCGCCGACACGTCCATGCCCCCATTGTCCTCCACCGCGCCGCGCACCGGGTGCCTCGCGGTACGCGGCGGGCGGGGAAGTCAGGGCTCAGGGCTCAGCGCTCAGCGGTCAGCCGTCAGCCGTCAGCAGGAACGGACCGGCTGGTGGTTGTGGACGTAGCGGGCAGAGACCCAGCCGGCGGAGCCCTGCAGGCGGTACCAGACCGGGTTGCCGTCCACCCAGCCGCCGCGCTTCTGGCAGTTGAGGAGCACGCGCTGGCCGGGGCGGAGCACCTTGACGGTCCCGGAGGACACCGTGGCCCTCTGCCGTACGTTCAGGGGCGCGTCCGAGACCACCTCACCGACCGGGTACGCGGCGCGGGGCGCGGCGGCGGCCACCGGAGCGTGCTGCTGCGCCGCCCATCCGGAGGCGGTCATCGGGCCGAGCGCCAGGCCTGCCGCCAGCGTGCACACCCATACGGTCTTCTTCATCTTGCCTCGTTCCTCCGCAGCACCGGTCCGTCACAGGCGCACGCACCGCCACGGACAACGGCCCGGGCCGCGGCCCCGTACGGGCGCCCCGGCACGACTATCCGCGCGGCTCGGACACGGCTCCCGGGGACACGCCCGGCCGTCCACCGAATGGCCCCCGCCCCCGCCCCCGCCGCCACGGGCGTGGGAACCCCTGTGCACCGTGCGGGGGTCGTCGTGCGGTCGGCCCCGGTTCAGGCCTTGAGGACGCGGCCGCTCACGGCGAGGGCGAGACGCCGGGGCGCCAGGGCTGCCGCGACCGCGGACACCCGGTTGCCCAGTCCGGCGATGACGCTTGCGGGAGGGGCGGGCCGCTCAAGGCTCTTGCGGGCGACGGCGACGACCTGCTCCGCACCGGCGAAGCGGCCGACGGCGGCGTCCCGGCTGCCGACGACGTCGAAGAACTCGGTGCTCGTCGGCCCCGGGGACAGGGCGAGGACGCGCAGGTCCGACTTCCTCGTCTCGTAGGCGACGGCCTCCGTGAAGTGCAGCACGAAGGCCTTGGTGGCGCCGTACACGGCCATGGCCGGCGTGGGCTGGTACGCGGCGATGCTGGCCACGGTGACCAGCGCGCCGCGGCCGTCGGCGACGAGGTCGGGCAGGAAGGCCCGGGCGATGTCGACGACCGCGGCGATGTTGACCTGGACCATGCGGGCGATCTCCGCGGGGTCCTGGTCCGCGAACGGGCCGTGACTGCCGAAGCCCGCATTGTTGACGACGGTCTGCACGCTGATCTGCCGGGCGGCCAGCTCTTCCCGCAGGAGTGCGCCGGCTCCGGGCCGGGCCAGGTCGGCGGGGACCGCAGTGGCCTTGATCCCGAACCTCTTCTCCAGGTCGGCGGCCAGCTCCTCCAGCCGGTCCGCGCGCCGGGCCACGAGCACCACATCGGCTCCGCGCTCGGCCCACTGGCGGGCGAACTCCACGCCGAGGCCGGAACTGGCCCCGGTGATCAGAGCGGTGGTTCCCCGGTAGGTCATGGGCTTGGACATGGAGACTCCTCGTGTCGGCTCAGCCTGATGAATGTAGGCACTGCCATCATTGTTGTCAATGACAACATCTGCGACAGTGATCGTCATGGGCGGCGACTCGTATCACCACGGCAATCTCCGGGCCGACCTGCTGAAGCGGGCCGAGGCCGTCCTGGCCGAGTCGGGCGCCGACGGCCTGTCGCTGCGCGCGCTGGCGCGGGACCTCGGCGTCAGCCACGCCGCCCCCTCCCGCCACTTCCGCGACCGGCAGGCCCTGCTCGACGCCCTCGCCGTCAGCGGCTTCACCACCCTGAACGCGCGGATGGGGCAGGCGGCCGCCGGGCCGGAGCCGGTCGCCGACCGCCTCGCGGAACTGGGTCGTACGTACGTCCGGTTCGCGGTGGAGCATGCGCCCCTCCTGAACCTCATGTTCACGGTCAAGCACGACAGCGCGTCCACCCAGGAGCTCCGCGACCTCGGGCACGAAAGCCTGGCCATCGCGGCGCGGCTGATCGCCGAGGGCCAGGCGGCCTCCGAGGTCAGGCCCGGCGACCCGGCCGCGCTGGCCCAGGTCGCCTTCTCCAGCATGCACGGCCTGGCCGTCCTGGCCGTCGGCTCCCTGCTGGAGGACACCCCGCTGGAAGCCGCTGTCGAGCTGACCCTGGAAGTCCTCCTGGCCGGGCTCCGCTGACGGGGCCGCGTCCCGCGGGGGAGTCCCTGGCCGCCCGCCGCCCGCCCCCCGCTGCCCGCCGCGTGCGGCCTGGGGCGCCGCGTCCGTCGGGCCCGGACAAACCGGCGGCCTACGCTGGCTGTTCCGTGCCGTGGTGCGTAGAAGGCGGAACAGGGAAGGCTGATCGTGCACACTCCTCTCTCGTGGCTTGCCGGCAGATGGGCGCTCGGACCGAGGAGCCTCCGGGTGGCGGCTCTGGGGTCGGTCGTGGCGAGCATCGCGATCGTGGTGACCGGCGGGATCGTCCGGGTGACGGGTTCGGGGCTGGGCTGTACGGACTGGCCCCTGTGCACGGGCGAGACGCTGGCTCCCACGGCCGAAATGGGCATGCACGGGGCAATTGAATTCGGCAACCGGCTGCTGACCGGGGTGCTCTGTGCGGTGGTGGGCTGGGTCATCATCACGGCGCGTCTGCAGAAGGTGCCGGCGCCGGCCGCGCTGCGGGGCGGCTGGGCGCAGTTCTGGGTGGTCGTGCTGAATGCGCTGGTGGGCGGGGTGACCGTGTGGATGCGGTTGAGCCCGTACATCGTGGCGGCGCACTTCCTGGCCGCGACGCTGCTGCTGACCACGGCCGTGTACACCTGGCACGCGGCGTCCGCGGAGCCCGGTGCGGGCTCCGGCACCGAGGGGGCCGCGGCCGGGTCGGCGGCCCTGCGGGTGCCCGCGCGGTGCCGGTCGTTGTCTGCGGCCCTGGTGGCGGTGACCGCCGTGCTGGTGGTCGTGGGGACGTTGGCGACCGGTACGGGCCCGCACGCGGGTGACTCCTCCGATGTGCACCGCATGCCGTTGAACTGGACCGTGGTGACGGCGCTGCACGGGCTGCTGGCGACGACGGTGCTGGTCCTGGCGTGGTCCCTGCTGAGGGCGCTGCCGGCGGGCAGTGCGGCGCGGCGCAAGACGGCGGTCTTCCTCGGCGTGCTGCTGGCGCAGGGCGGGGTGGGACTGGCGCAGTCGCTGACGGGCCTGCCTTCCCTCGTCGTCGTCCTGCACCTGCTGGGGTCCGCACTCGTCTGGGTCGGGGTTCTCCAGGTGCACCTCACGGTGAAGAAGTCCGCCGTCGCCCGGACCCCCGAGCCGGCCGACCGCGACGCCCTTCCCGGCGCGCGAACCGAGGCAGCACGGCTCTGACCGGCCCGGGCGGACTCCGGTCCGCCCGAACCGTCTCCGGTCCGCGCGAATCGCCTCCGCCCCGGTCCGCCCGAACCGTCTCCGGTCCGCGCGAATCGCCTCCGCCCCGGTGCACCCGCGTGGCGCAGCAGCCGGGATCCCGCCGCCCGGCAGGCCCTCGGTGCGGGCGACTGCGGGTGGAACGGTCCTGCACGGTTCCGGGACCGGGAGAATGAGCCCGTGACCGATGAGGATGCCTACGTCTGGCTGGAAGACGTCGAAGGGCCGGCCGCCCTGCAGTGGGTGGCGGAGCGCAACGCCGAGACGACTGCGGCGCTGGCCGCCGGCCCGGGATTCGCGGAACTGCCGGAGCTGACGGCGCGGCTGCGCGAGGTGCTCGACGCCGCCGACCGTATCCCGTACACGCGCCGGCGGGGCCGGTACCTCTACAACTTCTGGCGCGACGCCGACCACGTCCGCGGGATCTGGCGGCGCACGACCTTGGAGGAGTACCGCAAGGAGTCCCCCGACTGGGAGGTCCTGCTCGACATCGACGCGCTCGCCGAGGCGGAGGGCCACAAGTGGGTGTGGGCCGGTGCCACAGTGCGCCGGCCCGCCTACGACCGGGCCCTGGTGCGGCTGTCCCGGGACGGCGGGGACGCCGTCGAGGTCCGCGAGTTCGACCTCGGTGACCGCGCCTTCGTCGCAGACGGCTTCCGGGTGCCGGAGGCCAAGACCGACATCGGATGGATCGACGCCGACACCGTCTTCATCGGCACCGACACCGGACCCGGCTCGCTCACGGAGTCCGGGTACCCGCGCACGGTGCGCCGCTGGCGGCGCGGCACCGCGATCGAGGACGCCGCACTCGTCTTCGCGGGGGAGCCCGGGGACGTGTCCGCGGTCGGCTGGCACGACGCGACTCCGGGGTACGAGCGCAGCTTCGTGGCCCGCTCGCTGGACTTCTTCCGTACCGAACGCCACCTCCTGGTGGAGGACGGGGCCGAGGCCGCCCACCTGGTCCGCATCGACGTGCCGGAGGACTCCCGCGCGTACGTCCACCGCGACCACCTCGTGGTCACGCCCAGGTCGCAGTGGCTCGGCCACCGGGCGGGCTCCCTGCTGCTGTTCCCCTTCGAGGCGTTCCTCGCCGGGGACCGCACGGCGCAGGTGCTGTTCACGCCGGACGAGCACACGGCGCTGGCCGGGCATGCCTGGACCCGGCACCACCTCTTGCTGCAGACGATGCACGACGTCTCCACCCGCATCGAGGTGCTCACCCCCGGTGCGGACGGCGGCGCATGGACCCGCACCCCCCTCGCGGACGTCCCCCGCCTGTCCGCCGCCACGATCGTGGACACCGACCCGGACACCGGCGACGAGTACTTCCTCGACGTCTCCGGCTTCCTCCAGCCGTCCACCCTCCACCGCGGTGAGATCGGCGCCGGTACCGAAGTCCTGAAGCAGGCACCCGCCCGTTTCGACACCGCCGGCCTCACGGTCCGGCAGTTCTTCGCGACCTCCGCCGACGGCACCAGGGTCCCGTACTTCGTGACCGGCCCCGACCCCACCCGCACCGGCCCCACGCCCACCCTCCTGTACGGCTACGGGGGCTTCGAGGTCTCCCTCACCCCCGCCTACGGCGCCGTCACCGGCCGCGCCTGGCTGGAGCAGGGCGGCACCTACGTCGTCGCCAACATCCGGGGCGGAGGCGAATACGGACCCGCCTGGCACCGGGCCGCGTCCGGCGCCGAACGGCCGCGGGCGTACGAGGACTTCGCGGCCGTCGCCGCCGACCTGGTCGCCCGCGGCATCACCACCGCGCCGCAGCTCGGCGCGGCGGGCGGCAGCAACGGCGGTCTGCTCATGGGCGCCATGCTGACCCGCCACCCCCACCTCTTCGGTGCGATCGCCGCCGAAGTGCCTCTGCTGGACATGCTGCGCTACCACCGCCTCCTGGCGGGGGCCTCCTGGGTCGCCGAGTACGGCAGCCCCGACAGCGAGGCCGACCGGGAGCATCTGCAGGCCATCTCGCCCTACCACCGGCTCACCGCCGAAGCGGAGTACCCGCCGCTGCTGCTGATCACCTCCACCCGGGACGACCGCGTCCACCCGGGGCACGCTCGCAAGATGGCCGCCCGCATGCGCGAACTCGGCCACCGGGTGCTCCTTTGGGAAAACACCGGCGGCGGTCACTCCGGCGCCGGTGACAACGGACAGGCCGCGGCCAACAAGGCGCTGCTGTACACCTTCCTGTGGCAGCATCTCGCCCGGTCGGTCCCCGCGGCCCGTTCCGGTCCGGCCCCGCTGCCATCCGGACGTTCCGTGCCTGCGGGAGCGCCGGGAGAGGGATAGCCGGGACCGGGCACCCGAACGGCGCCCGTGCGGGGTAGGCCGGGACCTGCGGCTGCACCGATGCCGCGGTCCCGTCCCCCCGGACGCCGGGCGCCTCGGCCCCACCCGGCTCGACCGCCCCGACTCCGGTGCGTTTGAATGCGTCTGACCGAGCCTCAGGGATGCGACGCAAGGAGACCGCCGTGAAATGCACCGTCCAACCGGTCACCCGGCCCCACTTCGGCCGCGACGGCGTCGGCATGGTCGAGGCCGGCGCCTGGCGGCTGGGCACCGCCCAGCGGCAGGAGGCTGCCGTCGACGCCCTTGCCAGGACGTGGGCGGGCAGGCCGTGGCCGGCCGCGGAACTGCTCTCGTACACCGTGCTCGCCGGGACCGATGGCGACAGCCTCTTCCACTACGCGCAGTGGGCCGACGAGGCGGCGTACGAGAAGTTCCTGCGGACGGGGCGGGAGGACCGCGACGCCGAGGTCGACGCGGCGGTCCCGGGTATCGTCCGGGAGGGCCTGCACCGCTACCTGCCCGACCGGACCACCGGCCGGGCCACCGCGACACCCGGCTGCGTCGTCATCGTCGAGGCCGCCTTCGACCCGGAGGCACCCCACGCGGCACGGACCTTCGTGGACCTGGTGGTGGACGCCCTCGCGACCGACCCGGCGCCGGCGGCGGGCGGGATCTCCGCCAACTTCCACCGCGACGCGCTCGGCACCCGGATGCTCAACTACGCCGAGTGGACGGACGCGCAGGCGCACGCCGAGGCGCTCGCAGCGCCCGGTACCGGCATCGGGTCCGACACCGAGGCGTGGCACCGGGTCCTGTCCTTCCCCGCCCTGAGCCACAACAGCGTCCGCCGCTACGTCCCCGCCTTCACCCTGGCCCCGCGGATCTGACCAGCCACAGGGGCACAGCCCGCGCAGCCTGCGCCGAAGCTCCGCTGCCTGCGGTGGCGGCCAAAGAGCCCGCCGGAAGGAACCCCGCGGCCCAGGCCGCCGCCGGTCCCGCGGGTCCCGCCTGACCCGCGGACCTTGCCGGTTGCGCCGCCCATGCCGGTCCCGCCTGACCAGCGGGTCCCGCGGGTCCCGCCGACCTGGCCGGTTGCGCCGCCCCTGCCGGTCCCGCCTGACCCGCGGGTCCCGCTGACCCTGCCGGTTTCGCCGACCCCGCCACCCTGCCGGTCCCGCCCGACCCGCGGGCCCGCTGCCCCCGCCGACCCCGCGACCCGGGCGGTCCCGCCGACTCTGCCGGTCCCGCCTGACCCGCGGGTCCCGCTGGCCCCGCCTGACCCGCGGGTCCCGCTGGCCCCGCCGACCCTGCCGGTTTCGCCGACCCCGCCACCCTGCCGGTCCCGCCCGACCCGCGGGTCCCGCCGACCCCGCTGGCCCCGCCGACCCTGCCGGTTCCGCCGGTCCCGCCTGACCCGTCGGTCCCGCCGGTCCTGCCGGTCCCGCCTGACCCGCCTGACCCGCGGGTCCCGCCTGACCCGCGGACCTGGCCGGTTGCGCCGTCCCTGCCGGTCCCGCCGACCCCCCGCCGCCCCTGCCGGTCCCGCCGACCCCGCCGACCCCGTCGGGTCAGGGCCGTGTGGCGTTCGGCCGCCGGGCCGGGCCGGGACCGCCGCCGGGGGCGGGCGGCCCTCCGGGTCGATCCAGCTCCGCCGTGGCGCTCGCCAGCAGCATGTCCAGCGCCGCGGGATAGGCGCTGCGGGTCATCCGCTCCGCCAGGAACCCGGCCGTCGCCGCGATGTGCGGGTACCGGTTCGCCGGGAGCCGTGCGTACGTCGACTCCCACATCTCCTCGTCCGCTTCGCGGGAGTCCGCCGCCAACGCCAGCGCACCCGCGTCAAGCGCGGCAAAGGCCAGGCTCTGGTCGATGAACACGTGGTAGATCCGCACCGCGTCGCGGTCGGGGAAGCCGGCCGACCGCAGGATGCCGAGGATCGCCTCGTCGGCCGCGATCTCGCGCGGCCGCCCCGTCACGCGGCCGGCCGTCAGCAGGGCGGCCTGCGGATGGTCGAGGTAGGCGCCGTGGATGCGCAGCCCGAGGCCTCGCAGGTCGCCCTGCCAGTCACCGGTCGGCGCCCACCCCGCCAGGGCACGGCCGATCAGCTCCTCGCCGATGGCCAGCGTCAGAGCGTCCATGCCGGCGAAGTACCGGTAGAGGGTGCTCGGGTCCGCGCCGAGCGCGGCACCCAGCCGGCGCGCCGACAGCCCGGCACTGCCGTGCTCGCGCAGCATCCGCAACGCCGTCTCCACGATGACCCGCTCCGTGAGCACGGACCCGGACCGGGTCGGCCGCCTGCGCCTGCGGGCCTCCTCCGGCACCACCTTCTTCGCCATCGCCATGCCTCCCGCGCCGGCCGGCCCTGAGCCGGTCCTTATGCCAACAGCATTGACCTTAACCCGGCGGGCCCGGTTGTATCCCCGTCCAGACCCCCCGTCCAGACCCCCCGTCCGGGCCCCCGTCCGGGCCCCCCGTCCGGACTTACCGGGCACACCCACCGGACAGCGAGAAAGGCACCGCCATGCGCGTACTCCTCGTCGGCGCAGGAGGCGTCGGCACAGCGATCACCCGGATCGCGGCCCGACGCGAGTTCTTCGAAGGCTTCGTCGTCGCCGACTACGACCCCGCCCGCGCCGAGGCGGCCGTCGCCTCGGCCGGCGATCCCCGTGGACGCTTCACCGCCCGGCAGATCGACGCCTCCGACGAGGCCGCCGTCACCGCGCTCCTCGTCGCCGAGCGGTGCGACGTCCTGCTGAACGCCACCGACCCCCGCTTCGTGATGCCGCTGTTCCGCGCCGCCCTCGCGGGCGGCGCGCACTACCTCGACATGGCCATGTCGCTGTCCCGGCCCCACCCCGAACACCCCCACCAGGAGTGCGGCACCAAACTGGGCGACGAGCAGTTCGCCCAGGTCGATGCCTGGACGGACGCGGGCCGTCTGGCGCTCGTCGGCATGGGTGTGGAACCGGGGCTCTCCGACGTCTTCGCCCGCCACGCCGCCGACGAACTCTTCGACGAGATCGAGGAGATCGGCATCCGCGACGGCGCGAACCTCACCGTCGAGGGGTACGAGTTCGCCCCGTCGTTCAACATCTGGACCACCATCGAGGAGTGCCTCAACCCGCCCGTCGTCTACGAGCGCGGGCGCGGCTGGTTCACCACCGAGCCGTTCAGCGAGCCCGAGGTCTTCGACTTCCCCGAGGGGATCGGCCCGGTCGAGTGCGTCAACGTCGAGCACGAGGAGGTCCTCCTCATCCCCCGGTGGATCCCGGCCCGCCGCGTCACCTTCAAGTACGGACTCGGCGAGGACTTCATCGGCAAGCTGCGCACCCTGCACGCCCTCGGCCTGGACTCCACCGCCCCGGTCCCGGTGCGCGGCGAGGACGGCGCCGCGGTCCGCGTCTCGCCCCGCGACGTGGTGGCGGCCTGCCTGCCGGACCCGGCGACGCTCGGCCGGAAGATGACCGGCAAGACCTGCGCCGGCACCTGGGTGAAGGGGACCAAGGACGGCCGCCCGCGCGAGGTGTACCTGTACCACGTCGTCGACAACCAGTGGTCGATGCGTGAGTACGGCTCGCAGGCCGTCGTCTGGCAGACCGCGGTCAACCCCGTCGTCGCCCTGGAACTGCTCGCCGCGGGCGTCTGGTCGGGGACCGGAGTGCTCGGCCCCGAGGCCTTGCCGGCCCGGCCCTTCCTCGACCTCCTCACCGCCTACGGCACGCCGTGGGGCCTGCGCGAAGAGGTCTGAGCCGCCGGCCGCCAACCGCCGGCCCCGCCAACCGCCGACCGCCGGACAGGGCGCCCCTTCCGACCGCCCCCGCCGGGCGGAAGAGGCGCCCGGCAGGCCCGCGGGCGCAGAGCCCCGCCCGGGGGAGGCGGCCGCGGCGTCGGCTAGCGTGAGCATGAGCGTGAAGAACAAACCCGACCGAGCCGGTCATTTCCCCGAGAGGCAACCCCGGTGCACGGTGAGTACAAGGTTCCCGGCGGCAAGCTCGTCGTCGCCGATCTGGAGCGGGAGGACGGCGCCCTGCGCGGCGTACGGGTCTCCGGCGACTTCTTCCTCGAACCGGACGAGGCCCTCGACGCGGTGAACGCCACGCTGGAGGGCGCCCCGGCGGACTCCGACTCCACCGCGCTCGCCGCGCGGATCACGGCCGCCCTGCCGCCCGGCACCCGCATGTACGGGGTGAGCGCCGAGGGCATCGCCATCGCCGTGCGCCGCGCCCTCGCCCAGGCCACCGAATGGGCCGCCCACGACTGGCGGCTCATCCACATGCCGCCGCAGGAGCCGGCCCTGCACATGGCCCTCGACGAGGTCCTCACCCGGGAGGTCGCGGTCGGCCGCCGCCCGCCGACCCTGCGCGTATGGGAGTGGGGCGCCCCCGCCGTCGTCATCGGCAGCTTCCAGTCCCTGCGCAACGAAGTGGACCCGGAAGGCGCGCGGCGCCACGGCATGACGGTCGTCCGCAGGATCTCGGGCGGCGGCGCCATGTTCATCGAGCCCGGCAACACCATCACGTACTCGCTGTCCGTACCGGAGTCCCTGGTGTCGGGGCTGCCCTTCGCCGACTCCTACGCCTACCTCGACGACTGGGTCCTCGGAGCCCTGGAGGAGATGGGGGTCACGGCGTGGTACCAGCCCCTGAACGACATCGCCACCGAGGCGGGGAAGATCGCGGGCGCCGCACAGAAGCGGATCGTGGCGGGGGAGGGGGCCGTACTGCACCACGTGACGATGGCCTACGACATCGACGCCGACAAGATGACCGAGGTCCTGCGCATCGGCCGGGAGAAACTCTCCGACAAGGGCACCAAGAGCGCCAAGAAGCGCGTCGACCCGCTCCGCCGGCAGACCGGACTGCCCCGGGAGGAGGTCATCGCCCGCATGGTCGGGGCCTTCCGCGGCCGGTACGGACTGACGGAGGACACGGTGACCGCCGAGGAGATGGCGCAGGCCCGGAACCTGGCGGCGACGAAGTTCGCCACACCCGAATGGACCGCTCGCGTCCCCTGACGCGGCCGTCCCCCATCCCCCCATCCCCCATCCCCCCATCCCCCCAGCTCCCTCGCGTCGCCGTCGGAACCGGTGCATTCCCGGCGACGCCGTGGCCGACATCACGCCCGGACGGCACAGATCAGGGCCTTTCGGCCACGGACGGCCCACCGTCTGCGCCCTAGCCTGGACAGGCAACGTGAGACCGGGGGGTCGAGGGCAAGGGAAGAGCGCAACCATGGGCACCACCACCTCCGGAAGCCGCCGCCGGGCCGGCTTCACCGTGTCGGCAGCCGTCCTCGGACTGCTGGCCGCAGCGGGCGCGCCGGCGTTCGCCGCCGCCGGCGGCTCGGCGGAGCAGCCGCCCGCCGCGTCCCACTCCGACGCGTCCCGTTCCGACGCCGGGTCCCTGCGGGCCCAGCCGAAGACGCCGCAGGCGCCGGCCGCACACGCGCCGGCCGCGCAGGCGCCGGCCGCGCACGCACCGGCCGCGCAGGCGCCGGTCGCGCAGGTCCCCGTCGGGATCTCCCGGCTCGCGCAGGGCCCCGGCCACGACATCGCCATCACCATCGACGACGGCCCCGACCCGCGCTGGACCCCGCAGGTGCTGGACGTGCTGCGGAAGAACGACGTCAAGGCCACCTTCTGCATGATCGGCACCGAGGCCCAGGCGCACCCCGACCTGGTCCGCCAGGTCGCCGCCGCCGGGCACCGGCTCTGCGACCACTCCGTCGACCACGACGTGACGATGGACCACAAGCCCGTCGCCTACCAGAGCCGGCAGATCCTCGCGGCAAAGGAAATGATCGAGAAGGCGGCCCCGGGCGTCTCCGTCGACTACTACCGGGCCCCCGGCGGAGCGTTCACCCCCGCGAGCCGGGAGATAGCGGCCGCCGGCGGCATGCGCCCCCTCGGCTGGAGCGTCGACCCCAAGGACTGGAGCAGGCCCGGCCTGCCCGCCATCCTGTCGACGGTCGAGAACGGGCTGCCCGCGCAGCCGACCGTACTGTTCCACGACGGGGGCGGCGACCGCTCCCAGACCGTCGCCGCCCTCACCCGGTACCTGCCGTGGCTCAAGGCCCAGGGCTACTCCTTCACCTTCCCGGCCCGCACCGCCTGACCCCGGGCCCCGGGCCCGTACCGCGCCCCCGGGCCCGTACCGCGCCCCCGGGCCCGTACCGTGCGCCCGGGCCCGTACCGCGCCCGTCAGGAGGCGGCCGGAGCGGTCCGGTGGGCGGTCAGCAGGAGGTACTCCCACTCCATGGCTCCGTCCCGGGTCTCCTCCTCGGCCAGCGCGTCCAGGGCCCGGTCCAGCGCCGCGGCCCGGTCGGCGTCGTCCCCGAGGGAGCGGTAGACCGCGACGGTCGGGCCGTAGCAGGTCTTGAAGAAGGTGCGGAACTCGCCGGGCCCGGGGAAGGCGTCGACCCGGACGGTCCGGCGCCGGGCCTCCACGTCCGTGACGCGGTCGCCGAGCAGTTCGTACACGTGCTCCTCGTCCCCCCAGAGGGGAGGCGGCTGGGCTCCGGGCGGCGCGGGCGGGGCGAACGGCTTCATCGTCGCGAACATCCGGCCCACGAACCCCTCGGGCGTCCAGTTCGCCAGGCCCACCGTCCCGCCGGGGCGGCAGACGCGGACCAGCTCGTCGGCGGCGGCCCGGTGATGAGGGGCGAACATGACACCGAAGCAGGACATCACGACATCGAACTCCCCGTCCGCGAAGGGCAGTTGCTCCGCGTCTGCTTCACGCCAGTCCAGCTCGGCGCCCCGTACCCCGGCCTTGTGTCGTCCGATCTCCAGGAGTTCGGGCGTCAGGTCGCTCGCCACGACGTCCGCCCCGGCGAGGGCGGCCGGGATCGCGGCATTGCCCGCTCCCGCGGCCACGTCCAGTACGCGGTCCCCGCGCCGCACCCCGCACTCCGCGACCAGCTCGGCACCGGCGTCCGGGATGACGTGGGACGCCACGGACGGGTAGTCGCCCATGGCCCACATGGCCCGGTGCCGTGCCTTCAGTGCGCGGTCCGCCGTGACCGCGTCGCTCGCCTCGGACATGACTGCCTCCAGGGTTCGGGCCGACCCCTTATCCGAGGGTAGGCGCCGCTCCCCGGCCGTGCAGGTCGACCGCCCGGCCCCCGGGTTCCCGTCCTCGCGGGCCGCGCGTTCCCGCGGACGGGCGCTACGCACGGACCGGCCGCAGCGTCGCCAGGACGGACTCCGCGGGTTGCAGGGTGAGCCCCGGGAAGACCTTCGCCGGGACGGCGCCGGTGTCCAGGTGGAAGCGCTGCCCCAGCACGGCCAGCACCAGCGCCGCCTCCACCAGGGCGAACCGGGCACCCAGGCAGGCCCGCGGGCCACCGCCGAAGGGGAACCAGGCGTGCTCCGGCACCGGCTGCGGGGCGTCCGCGTCCCACCGCTCCGGACGAAAGGCCTCCGGATCCGGGAACCACCGGGCGTCCCGGTGCACCGACCACGGGCTGGTCCACACCGCAGTACCGGCCGGCACCGCCCGCCCGCCCAGCGACGCGCCCTCACCGGCCACCGCCGAGATCAGCCAGATCGGCGGGTAGATGCGCAGCGCTTCCTTCACCACCTGCTGCGTCCAGGGAAGGCGGGCATGGTCCTCGTACGAGGGCAGCCGCCCGCCCAGCACCCGGTCGAGCTCCTCGGTCAGCCGCTCCCGCGCCCGCGGCGCCCCCGACAGGAGCTGCCAGGCCCAGGTCAGCGTGGTCGAGGTGGTCTCGTGACCCCCGATGTAGAGCGTGATCGACTCGTCCCGAAGCTCCGTACGGGACAGCGGCAGCCCCTGTTCGTCGCGGGCCGCGAGCAGTCGGCTCAGCAGGTCGTCCCGCTCCTCACCCGCCGCCCCGGCCGCCTCGTGCTCGCGTATGACAAGCTCGATCTCCCGGTCCAGGACAGCCACGGCGGCCCGCATCCGACGCCGTCCCGGAGTCTGCACCCACGGCGGCAGGAACAGCGTGACCCCGCGGAACTCCATGCCCAACTCGTGCTGGGCCGTGGCCATCGCCGCACTGATCGGAGCCTCCCGTCCGGTCGCGTCGCTGCCGAAGAGGGTGCGCACCGCGATCCGCTGGGTCAGTCCGGCCATCTCCCGGTGGACGTCGATCCGGTCACCCTGCGCCCAGCTCCGGGCCAGCACGTCCGCGCACTCCACCATCGTGGCGGCGTACGTGCGCACTTGGCGCGGCCGGACGGCAGGCTGCACCAGCGCCCGCTTGCGCCGCCAGTCGTCGCCGGTGGCCACGACCACCCCGTTGCCCAGCAACTTCCGGAAAGCCCAACCCAGTTCGGTCGGCCGGAAGGTGCTCTCGACCGCGCCCAGCAGCTCGCCCGCGTGCTCGGGCCGCGACACCAGCACGTTGCGCTGCGGCCCGAGCGCCCAGGGCACCCAGTCGCCGTACTCGTCGCGCAGGGACTCGAAGAAGGCCAGGGGATCGCGGGCGAAGGCCGGAAGGTTCCCGAGCAGGGGCCACTGGCGCGGTCCGCGCTCGGCGCCCGCGGGCGTCGGCAGGGTGGCGGTCACGCAGGCATGGTGACAGCGCGCCCGCCCCACCGCCAGACTGCACCCCCGAACTCCCGCCCCACGCCACGGGCTTCGGGGCCCGCCGGCGGCGGACCCGCGGCATCCGCGTCACGGTTCGGCTGCCCGGCGCGCCGTGCGCGCGGCTGCGGTCAGGGGCTGCGGTCGGGCCTGCCGAAGTCCGGGAGGGTGAGGGTGCCGTCCGCCGCCAGGGGGAAGGCCGGGTTGTACGCGACCTCCCAGGCGTGGCCGTCCGGATCGGCGAAGACACCGGTGTAGAAGCCGATCTCGTTGAGTGCGGCCGGCCGGGTGACGGTCGCACCGGCCCGCTCGGCGGCGCCGAGCAGCTCGTCGACCTCGTCCCGGGAGCGCACGTTGTGCGCGAGCCCGATCCCGCCGAAACCGGTACCCGCCCCGTCGGCCAGTCCGCAGTCCCGGGCGAGTTCGGCCCGCCCCCACAAGACCAGCCCCAAGCCGCCGGCCTGGAAGAAGACCGTCTCCTGCACTTCCTGGCCCCGCCAGCCCAGCGCCTCGTAGAAGGCCTTGGCCCGCGCGAGGTCGCGCACTCCCAGAGTGATCAGACTGATCCTTTGCTGCATGGACCCACCCTAGGCCGACTCTTTCGGCACGACCTCCTTGACGTACACGAGCCCGTCGGCGGCGGCCAGGTGGGCCGGGTCCAAGGGGGCGTAGCCGAACCAGGCGGACACGCGGTGCGCGGGCGCCGCCGGGCGCAGGAGGCCCGCCAGCCGTGGCGCGTCGACCAGGTAGCGGTCCTCCGGGAGGCCGTACAGGAGCCCTTCGACGGTTTCCGCCGGCGGGAGGTCCACTCCGCGGTGCCGGATCGTGCCGAGCGCCGTCGGGAGGAAGGCGTACTCCCCGCCCAGACGCGCGCTCACGAGTGCACCGGCGCTCCACCACTCCAGCGACGTCGCCCCCCACCGCATGCTGCTCTTCTCCCGCTGGAGATGGCCGTTGTGGGCGTGCACCAGGGCCGGGCCCCGCTCCGCGAGGGCGAGCAGGTTCTCCGCCATCATCTGGTCCCGCAACCCCACCAGCCGGGTCATCCGGGCCGGGGAGGTGTCTGCCATCCAGAAGTGGTAGCGCAACAGCCCCACGGCGGTCCGCCCGTACAGCCGCGCCCGGTCCACGGCGTCCCGCGAGACCACCGACAGCAGGTGAGGCGTCTGGGAGTCCAGCAGGGCGACCAGGTCGTCCGCGAGCAGCCGAAGCTCCCGGGCCTCGTCGGACTGCCCGACGGACCGGGCCGGGTCCCCCATCGCGGCGGGGTCCGTCCACCGGTCGTCCGCGCCGAGCAGGCGGTCGAGGTGCTCCGCCGTGCAGGGGAGCAGTGCTGCGTCCCCATGGGCGGCGAGGTGGTCGTGGAGGGCGATGAGGGCGCGGCGGGGGCTTGCGGCGCCGGTGATCTCCAGCGGGCCGTCGAAGCCGGCGAAGCGGAGCTGCTCGGAGACGGCGCGGCCGTCGTTGTGGACCCGCATCCGGCGCACGAGTTCCCGGTTGGCCGCCGAGGCCCCGAAACCGTGGCTGAATCCGTGCTCCATGACCTCGTCGAGGTCGCCCCGGCCGGAGGTGACGTACTCGTCCACGGCCAAGCCCCTCAGGCAGTCGCTCTCCAGGGCGATCGTCCGGTAGCCCGCCTCCTCGGCGAGCTGCAGGAACAGGTCGTTGCGCACATCGAGCAGGGCGTCCTCGCCGTGGGTGGGCTCGCCCAGGGCGAGCAGCCGCGGCCGGCCCCCGATCAACCGCATGACCGGGGAGGCCTCGACGGCGTACAGGGTCTGCGTGAGGGAGGGGGTGAGGGAAGGCGTGAGGGAGTGCGTGATGTCGTCAACCATGGCTTCAACGGTATCGTTGAACCGTCGGTGGAAACTTTTCGGCGATGAGACGGGCTCCACGGTGCAAAAGCTTCAAAGCAGGGAGCGGCTGCGGCCGATCGATCTGGCGCGCCGACACGGGCTGTCCACCCAGGCCGTCCGGAACTACGAGGAAGCCGGGATCCTTCCTCCCGCCGACCGCACACCCCACGGCTACCGCAGCTACACCCCGCTGCACGCCCGCGCGCTGACCGCGTTCCTCGCCCTGGTGCCAGGGCACGGCCATCCGGCGGCCACCGCGATCATGCGGGCCGTCAACCAGGGTGCGCAGGACGAGGCCTTCCGCCTCATCGACGAGAGCCACGCCCAGCTCCGCGAGGACCGGCGGACCCTCCAGGCCGTCGAGGACGCCCTCCGTGAGCTGGCACCCGTAGCGGCAGCCCGGCACGGCACGGCAGTGACCGTGCCCGGCAGCGGCATGTTCATCGGGCCGCTGGCGGAGGAACTCGCCCTGCGGCCCGCGACGCTGCGCAAGTGGGAGCGCGCCGGCCTGATCCGCCCGCGCCGGGACCAGACCACCGGGTACCGCGTCTACGACGAGGCCGACGTACGGGACGCCCGGCTGGCCCACCAGCTCCGACGGGGCGGCTACCCGCTGGAGCAGATCGCCCCGCTCATCGACCAGGTACGCTCCGCCGGCGGTCTGGAGCCGCTGGAGGCGGCCCTGACGGGCTGGCGCGCCCGGCTCTCCGCCCGCGGACGGGCGCTGTTGGCCGGAGCCGCCGAGCTGGAGGCGTACCTCGGCGCCTTCGGGTGAGGGCACTGCCCCGTCCGGCCCCGCCCGCGCATGACCGCTCCGATCGCGGGCATAGGGGCCACACAGGTTGACCAGCACGGCCGTCGTCGGAGGTGTCGTCCATGATGCGTACCAAGATCCTCGAATCCTTTCCCGCGGGCGGACCGCACGGCAGCTGGCCGGCCGAGGAGTACGCCGCACAGCGCACCGCCCAGGGCGAGACGGCAACCGTCGTGATGGACCTGGACCGGGACGCGTTCCTCGTCGTGGCCTGCGAGCCGGAGCACGCGGCGGCCTGAGGTTCCGTCAGGTCGCCGCAGCCCCTAGGGTCGTCTTCCATGACCGGACTCGCCCCGCACCTGCGCGCGACCGCCGAGGCCTACGACGCCGCCGCGGTCCTCTACGCCGACTTCGTCCGCAACGCGCTCGACGACCTCCCCCTGGACCGCTCGGTGCTCACGGCCTTCGCCGAACTCGTCCGGGCTGCGGGCGGCGGGCCCGTTGCCGAACTCGGCTGCGGACCCGGGCAGGTGACGGCGTACCTGCGAGACCTGCACCTCGACGTGTCCGGCGTCGACCTCTCGCCCGCCCTGATCGGCCTGGCCCGACAGGCCTACCCCGACCTGCGGTTCGAGATCGGCTCCATGGACCGCCTGGACCTGCCCGACGCCACTCTGGCCGGCATCGTCTCCTGGTACTCCGTCATCCATGCCCCACCGCGCGAACTTCCCAAGTATCTGGCGGAGTTCTGCCGCGTGTTGCAGCCGGGCGGCATTTTCCTGCTCGCCTTCTTCGAGTCCGAAGGCGGGCCGGTGACGGCATTCGACCACCGCGTGGTCACCGCCTACCGCTGGCCCGTCGACGGCCTCGCCGCACTGGCCCGCCGGGCGGGGTTCACCGAACTCGGCCGCATGCTCCGCGAACCCCAGGAGGGGGAGCGGTTCCGCCGCGGCCACCTGTGGATGCACGCCTGAGGGACGAGAACACGGGCACACACGGGAGTCGGCGGGGTCACGGCAGGTGCGGAGGAGTGCCCAAAGGCGCGGCGGACCAGCTGTGCACCGGCAGGCACTCCGTCAAGGTGGCGAAAAAGCGCTGGTCACGCCATGAGGAGAGGTTGCCGAGGTCGTCGACCTTGTGTGGGACGTTGAAGCCCGCTTATGGGCGCCATACGCAGACAGCACTGCCTAGCGCCTGGGTCCGAGATCCTCGACAAAGTCGCCGCCTACTGCCATCGAATCCCTGACGCAGGTCACTAGAGGCCGGGGTCGGGGTAGGCCGCACCGCGGTGCGCTGCGGCTCGGGATGCTGTTCGCCCCTCGGGTATCGGGGGTCGGACATCGCCCCGGTGGCAAGTTGGCCAAGGGGCGGGAGGGGTCGGCTTACGCCTCCGCAGAGGCTATATCGGTTGAGGTACGCACTCTCCGCTGCATCGGTCTACTCGAGTAACCTCGTGGGGGAGAAGAGCCCGTGCCGGACCGATACGAATGCACCGCAAGGATCGTCGAGAGCGTCATGGCCGAAGAACTCCCCGTCCCAGGCTCGGACGACCTCGTGCTCGCCGGGTTCCAGCAGCCCCCGCTCACCACGATCCGCCTCGACCTGACGCCGCCCGCGCAGGTCGCGGATGCCGTGCACGAACTGATCGAGACGGGCACGACCCCACCGGTCCCGGCGGTGGAAGCCGCCCTGGTACACCGCGGCACCTCCTGACCTACTGGCCCCCGGTTCACCTGCCCGTAGCCCGTAGCCCGTCGCTGGTTGTCGGCTGCCGGTTGCCGGTCGGCGGATGCGAGCGGCGGATACGAGCGGCGGATGCGTGCCGGAACTTCTGGCATCCCTGCTGCGTCCTCGGGGTGAGCGTGTCTCCGAACGGTGGAGCTGCGAGCAGGCCATGTCGGCGGGAGAGGGTGTCGCCGGACGGTCGGTGGGAGGGGATGACATGGGGGAATGGCTTCTCGCGGTGTGCATACCGGTGGGGCTGCTGGCGTTGGGAGTCGGCGGTTTCCTGCTCTGGGCGCGCTGGGGCACGGGTGATCCGGTGGAGCACCACAGCTCGATGCCGGAGACCTGGGATCCGCCCGAGGGCTGACCCGCGGCAGGGTCGGACGGCCGCGGTTCGCGAGCGCGGAGGGTGAGCAGGAAGCCCGCAGCCTGCGTCACCGGGTCGCCCCTTCCCCCCTGTTGAGCGTTATGTTGGCCGCGGCGCCGCCGAAGCCTGCTCTCCGGTGCGCCCGTTGTCGCGGCCCGGTACGCCCGAGGCCTGCTGCCGGTGTGCCCCTGCCCGTCTCCCCGCCGGGCGGCCGCGGCCTCAACTCTCCGGCCCGCCGGGGGCGTGTGTCCGGTCAGCCCCCGCTGCCGGTCGAGCCTCCGTGGCCCATCACCAACCACGGAGGGGGCTGCACGCGGCGTTGCACGACCAGGTCGACCTGGACGGCGGCGGGCGCGAGCGCCCGTTGCAGTTGCTGGTGGAGCGGCGTGGTGTCGGTGGTCCACGGGAGGATGGGCATGGGCCGGAGCAGGCGACCGCTCTTCAGGCAGACGTGCAGGGTGATGGTGGCGGACACCGGCTTCCGGTCCTGCTCGTGCGACTCGACGATGGAGTGGTCGATCCATACCTGCTGTACGTCGGCGAGCGGCCTCGGCCGATCGGCGCGGGAGCCCCTGACGAGGGTCATCGTGTCCGGGGCGGCCGCGGGCGAGAACCGCAGGCGGGTCACGCTTCGGAAGGCCCCGTAAAGGATCACGAACGTGTTGACGACGAGTCCCACCAATGCGGCGATCCCCACCACAGCCCAGATCCGGCCCGGACTCTGCTCCAGGACCGCCATGACCACGTAGAGCGGGGTGCCGTAGAGGGCGCCGGCTGCGAGCGATCCGAAAGCCTCCCCGGGCCAACGTTTGGCGGTGAAGGCGAGCGGCCCGACGTCCTCACGCAGCATGACGTCGACCACGTCAGGATCCGAACGGTCGATCCGTACGCTTGTCATGACTGAACGTTAGGGCGGTGTCACCGGTTGAGGAAGGGTGCGTGCGACGCCAAGCGGTCGGACGCCGGCGCCGCGCACTGGGACGGCCGCCGCCTGCACGAAGTCCCGTCGATTGCGGTGCCCGCGCTCGAACGCGGCTGTCCGCTGGAGCCGTGGGGGAGCCGAGGGGCCGAGCTGCCGGTTCTCCTGCTGTTCGTGCGCCATGAACGCAGGTCCGTTCCGTTCCCGTGCCACTACGCTGGTGCGTCTAGCACGCATGAACGAAGGACGCATATGGCTCGCCCCTACGAACCCGGACCCAGACAGTTCGTCTTCGCCGTCGGTGACGGCAACGACCAGAAGGTCTCAGTGGGCGACCCTCAGGAAGCCTACGTAGCGTTCTCTACGTTCTTCCATGGTCGCGAAGCCGGCGCCGACACCTACACCATCCGAGACGAACGGTCGGGGCAGCGCCTGGTCCTCATGCCCGGACGAGGCCTGATCTCGCGGACCCACGCCGCGGACCCGCCAAGGTCGGAATACCTTCGGATCGACCAAGCCAACCGCTGTCTTCCGAGCGCGATGCTGTTCTTCGAGAACGGCTGTGCGGGCCTCGACCGCTTCGGCCAGTGGTTCTCCGACCCCGCCGACCTCGACGCGTCACCGGAGATGCGCGGCGCCGCCCGCGCCGCCACGATGACGACGGAAGCAGCGGCAATCGATGAACTCGCACGCATCTGGGAGGATTCGGGCAGCGTGGACCCGAGTGACCGGTTCTACGTCTTCTTCGACTCACGTGGCGCTGACGAGGACCGCGCCGAACGAGCCCTCCTGCTCACGTTGATCGAGTTCCTCGGTATCGAACGGGTCGACGCCCCGGTCGGGGCCGCCGAGGGCGAGGTCTGGGTGCGCGCCGACACGCGCCTCGATGACGCATGTGCACGGCGGGCGTGAGTCCGTGAGCGACACCGCCTTCGACATCGTTTTCGCGCGGCAGGGCGGCTGGATTCCCCGCGTGGTCCGCCAGGGCGCCGAGTTGAAGCTGATGCTCGGAGCCGGGGCCGACGCCAACCGCGAGCCCCGCACGTTCACGTTCTCGATCAGCGCGGCCCACCTTGCGGTGATCCGGGAGGACCTGGCCAGACACCTGCTGTTGTGGAGTGCCGTCCTTCCGCTGTGCGACGTCGCCGGAACCCGGGGCCGGCTCGACGAGAACGCTGCCCTTGCGCTCCTGGACCCGGTCCTCCTCGGCGCGCCCGCGGACGTCGACGAACTCTTCCAGCGCATCCCGTGGGACAGGAGCCGGCTCATCGCCCACGGAGCCGACACCGGTCTACTCGAACGCGGTCAGGTCTGCGCGGCGATGCATGCCGCGACGGAAACGCCGAACGGGACACGAGCTCAGGAGTATGACGCGGAGCGCCGCCGCGCCGAGCGCGGAACCGTGCTCGGTCCGCTCGACGCCGCGATTCTCCGGTATGCGGGCCAGTATCTGCACGGCGCGACGGTGCCGCGCCGGATGTCCGATGCCGTCGACCCCGCGCTGTTGCCCCAGGTGATGCGGGTGATCACCACGGCGGAGCAGGCGTGTGCCGGAATGCGGATCGGCCGCGATCCGCGACGCGGACAGCGCGCCACGGACAGGCGCGACTGGCAGCGGATGGAGACGGCGGTCGAAGCGGCGGTACGCCGTGCACACCCCGAGCTGGTCGATGATGCGGTGCGTACCGTGGGCTTCCTGATGTGCTCGGAAGCGGCGGACCGGTCCAGGAATGCACCCGTGGAGGATGACGGGGAGACTGTGGGCCACCGCGCCGACTCCGGCGGCAGCGCGAGCAAGACGGCCCTGTCGTTCACCGACGACCAGGGCGTCGAGAAGAAGTGGCGGCGGGACAGTACCCGCAGCGCCTCCGCGCAGTTCTGGGATTTCGTCGGCGACCGCTCTGCCGCGGACAACGAAGTCTTCACCATCGAGGACGAGGAGAGGGGCGAAGGAATACAGCTCCATTTCTACGCGGACTCCATCGCCCGGATCACGACGCTGCGCGAGGGCGACGGCAGGTCCGATCCGGAGTACCGGGTCGAGTACAGCCTGGTTGACGGGATGAGCGGCTACCGGAAGCTGGTGAATGCCTTTCTCCGCGGCGGCTGCGCCGCGCTCGAACAGCACGGTCCCTGGATGTCGGATGTCGCCGACTTCGAGCGCGCGCGCCGGCGGCGCCACAGCCGGTAGGTCCAGCGGAATCCGGCGCGGCCACTAGGCTGTGCGCCGGTCGGCCCCAGACGCGGGCCCAGGGGCGGGAACAGCATGTCCGTAGAACGACACATAGCCGGAATGCTCGGGCAGATCGCCCGCCAGCAGGACATCGTCGAGATCGCCCCCCAGGGCACCGCGCCGAAGGCGGCCGCCCTGGCGCACGTGGCGGAGCAGTACGGCTACACGTACGGCATGGCGTACAGGACCGGGTTCAAGAACTCGCTCATCCAGGTCCGCATGTACCGCGACCCGCAGCCTGCCGCGCGCGTCCGCGAGGCGGCCACCATCACCGCCCATCCGCAGGCGGGCAACGGCGGCACCGCGCCGGGGCTTGCGCACGGCTCCCTGAAGCCGCTCCCCGAAGCGGTCGGTGCCGTGGCCGTACTGAAGGACCTCATCACCTTCGACGTCATGGGCCTGTACGTGGCCGACCGGAAGCGGAAGGCGTTGACCTACCTCGCCTGCGCGGCCCTGACCGTCCTCCTGCTGATCGACAAGTCGCCGGTCGAGGCGGTCGCCTCGGGCGGAGCGGCCGCGCTGCTCGTCACCGTGGCGTTCACGGTCGGCGCGATGCGCCGCCGGAAGATCGCACAGCGACTGACGGACGCCGGGTTCCTGGCGGTGCGCGACGCACAGGGCGCCCAGCGATTCCTGCGCCCGGGGCAGCAGTTGCCCGGCCATACGAACCCGTTCGCCGCCTGAGGCCCCGGCACCCCGCCGGTCTGCGGCCACGGCCACGGCCACGGCCACGGCCAGCGGACCCGATGACCGCCTTGCTGTCCGACCGACCGCGGAGCGTCCGCGAAAACCCTTGGCGAAGCCACGGCGGCCACTGCTACGGTTCCGGAGGCCGTGCAAGAGAACGAGGAGGTGGTACCCGTGAACGCAGTATCTCCATGGGTGCTCCCCTTTTTCAGGGCCACGGTAGGGCGATAGGCAGGTCGTCCGGGAGCGCCACCCAGTGCACTCCCGAAAGGCACGACCATGCACTTCACCTCCGAGCAGCGCCTCGAAGACGGCGTCCTCGAACGCGCATTCACCCTCGGTGAGATTCCCGGCCTCCTGTGGACTCCAGCGTCCGTACCCGCATCCGCAGCGGCCCCCGTACCCGTACCGGCAGCGGCCTCCGTACCCGTACCGGCAGCGTCCTCCGTACCCGTACCGGCAGCGTCCTCCGTACCCGCAGGCGCCTCCGCACCCGCATCCCCACCGGTGCCGCTGATCCTGCTCGGCCACCCTCCCCTGGGGCTGCGCAGGATGTATCCCCGACTGGTGGACCGAGCCCGGCAGTGCGCGGCGGAGGGCTTCGCCGCGGCCACCATCGAGCTCCCCGGAAGCGGCGACCGACCCCGGTGGCCCGCCGCCGACCAGGCCCGCGCCGATCTGCGCCGGGCCATCGAGGCAGGCGAGCCGGTCAGCGACGCCATCATTGATGCGCTCGTCCTCCCGCTCGTCGAAAAGGCGGTCCCGGAGTGGCAAGCCGCCCTGGACGCCCTCCTTGCGCTGCCCGAGATTGGCGGCCCGGTCGGCTACTCGGGAGGCGTGATCTCCATCGGGATCCGGTTGGCGGTGGTCGAGCCGCGTATCGCGGCCGCTGGTCTGTTCGCCGGGAGTTTCGTACCGCGCATCATGTTCGAGGAGGCACGGCAGGTGACCATCCCGCTGCACGTCCTGCTGCAGTGGGATGACGAAGGCAACGACCGGCAGGCGGCCTTGGACCTGTTCGACGCGTTCGGATCCACGGAGAAGACCCTGCACGCCAACATGGGCGGGCACACCGGCGTCCCACGGTTCGCGGGGGACGATGCGGCCCGGTTCTTCGCCCGACACCTCGTGACACCGGACCGTCAAGCCACCAGCGGACGGTAGCCGTACCAGTCGGCCGGGATGCTGCTCGGTGACGAGCAGGTCCCGGCCCGCCATCCTCAGCTCTGCACGAGAGCCCCTGTCAGACCCCTGTCAGACCGTTGTCAGACCCCCTGTCAGACCCTTGTGAGACCCGGGGAAGACCCTCGTCTGACTCTTGGCGACGCGCCGGCCCGGCGGCCCTCACCGCCGACCGTCCGCCGCCTCCGGCCCACCGCGGGTCAGGTCCTCGTCCCGCCCAGGTGGCGGGCCAGGAAGGTGACGCTCTGGGTGACGATGCTCGGCACGTCGGGCGAGCCCAGGAAGATGTGGTCGGCGTTCTCGACCGGCTGCAGGACCACCTCGCCCGCCGCCGCTGCCAGGGCCGCGGCCAGAGCCTCGCTCTGGCTGTACGGGACCAAGCCGTCCCGGGTGCCGTGGACCAGCAGGAACGGCGGCGGGGTGGCGGTCGTGTCCGCCGCGTACGTGACCGGGCTGGCGGCCCGGGCCAGCGCGGGGCGTTCCGCCGCGGTGCCGCCGAGCAGCGCCTCGTACGGGTCGGGGAACACGACGCTGGCGGGCATGGCCGGCATGGCCGGCATCGGGTGCGCGGCCAGGGCGACGAGGTCGGAGACCCCGTACCAGTCGACGACGGCGCGCACCGCGGTCTCCCCGGAGCCCATCCCTGCGCGCCCTCCAGGGCCTCGGCGTCCGTGCTGCCCGGGCCGACGAGGCCGGCCAGGGCGGCCAGGTGGTCGCCCGCGGACTCGCCCCACACGGCGATCCGGTCCGGGTCGATGCCGAGGGTCCCGGCGCAGTGGCGGACGTAGCGGATCCCGGCAGCATGACGAAGCCCGCTCCGTCAGAAGGGTCGCAATGACCTCCTCCCACCCGGCCGCACTCGACCCGGCCGCACTCGACCCGGCCGCGCTCGACCCGGCCGCGCTCGACCCGGCCGACATGACCTGGCCGCCGCCGCCCTACCGGCCCCCGGTGGCGCCTGTGACCGACGCGCACGGGGTGCGCCGCTTCGACGGCGCCACCTACGCCACCACGCCCGGCTACCGGCCGCGGCTGCTCGACGTCCAAGTCCCGGCCGGTGACGTCCCGTTCCCCGCCGTCGTCTGGATCCACGGCGGCGGCTGGCTGGACGGCGACCGCCGCTACCCGCCGCCGACCGTGCCCGCCGCCCTGCTGCACGGCGCGGTGCTGGGGGCCGGACTCGCCCTGGTCTCCATCGACTACCGGCACAGCCTTGGAGGCACCGTTCCCAGCCCAACTGCACGATGTGAAGTAGCGACGCCGTTCCGCTGACGACAAGCCCGCCGGCCGTCGCCTTCCCGGAGCCGACCGACGACCTCGCCGCCGCCGCCGGTCCGGCCCCGGGCGGGTGGGCGGATCGGCGCAGGGGTATAGGCCGCTTGTCCGCGGAGGGGAGCCACATGAGGTACGAGCTGTCGAACCGCCTGGTCGTGGGGATCGCATCCAGCGCCCTGTTCGACCTCGCCGAGGGAGACGCGGTCTTCCGGGAGCAGGGGGAGGAGGCGTACCGGGCCCACCAGGAGGCGCACGTGGACGACGCCCTGCCGCGGGGCGTCGCCTTCCCCTTCGTCCGGCGCCTGCTCTCGCTCAACGACCTTGCGGACAGGGACGATCCGCTGGTCGAGGTCATCATCCTCTCCCGCAACGATCCGGACACCGGCGTACGGGTCATGCGTTCCATCCGCGCCCACGGCCTGCCGATCAGCCGGGCGGTGTTCCGCCACGGCCGGCCGTCCCACCCGTTCATGCCGGCGCTGAACATGTCCCTCTTCCTCTCGGGCAACGGCGCGGACGTGCGTGCCGCCGTCGCCGACGGGCAACCGGCCGGCCATGTCCTCGCCACGGCACGCACCGACGACGAGGGCGACCCCGAACTCCGCATCGCCTTCGATTTCGACGGGGTGCTCGCCGATGACACCTCCGAGCGGGTCTACCAGGCCGAAGGCCTCGACGGATTCCGCGCGCACGAGGTCCGCAATGCGGCGACCCCGCACGACCCGGGCCCGCTGCGGGACTTCCTCGCGGGCCTCAACCGGCTGCAGCGGCGCGAGGAAGATGCCCGGCGCCACGATCCCGCCTACCGGCCCCGCTTGCGCGTCTCCCTGGTGACCGCCCGGGACGCACCCACGCACGAACGCGCCCTGGGGAGTCTCAAGAAATGGGGGCTGCGGGTCGACGACGCCTTCTTCCTCGGCGGCATAGACAAGGCTGCGGTCATGGGGCTCCTCGACCCGCACCTCTTCTTCGACGACCAGATCCTTCACCTCGACGGCACGGCACCCGGTACCCCCAGCGTCCACATACCGTTCGGGGCGGTCAACGCCGTGGCGCCCGAGCCCCGTTGAGCAGGCCCCGGTACGCCGCAGGCCGGCCGCCCCGGCCGGCTACCAGGGGGACGGGGCCGGCGGGGGAACCACCGTGGGGCGGTCCTCGCAGGTGAGGGTGTTCGGCAGCTCCCAGGCGGCCAGCCACGGGCCGGTCGTGCCGCCGCCGTCGTTGCCGCCCAGATCGGTGAGCGAGAACTCCGAGCCGTTGGCGGGAAAGTGGAAGGAACCGCAGTTGTTGACGCCGACGGCGCCCACATTGCGGGCGTCGACGTTCTCGAAGCTCGCGGAGCCGGCTGCCCGGGCGCTGACCACGGAGGTGCCGGTGCCGTCCACCCGCGTGTCCTTGACGTGCACGTTCTCGATGCGGAACGTGTCCTTGACGGGCCAGTCGGTGACCAGCATGACCGCGTTGTAGGTGCTGTCCAGGAAGGCGCTGCCGGTGACCTGGACGTCGGCGCGGTCGATGCTGCGGTCCAGTGCGTAGAACCAGATCGCACCGAGCCCGATGTTCCAGTTCAGCTCGTACGTGCCGGCCCGGACGGTGGTGTTGTCCGCGAAGCGCAGGGTTCCGGTGAAGGGCTCGGCGCCGAACCGGGCGCCGACGTGCAGGGCGCTTCCCTCCCGGACCGGGTCCGCGACGAGGTTGGCCGTGACGTGGGTGTCGGCCCCGCCGTACACGGCGATGCCGTTGGCCAGGGTGGGGCTCTGGACGGTGTTGTGGTCGATGGTGTTGCGGGCGTCGGCAGTCGTCTCCGACCACAGGGCGAGTCCGTCGTCGCCGGTGCCGCGTACGAAGTTGTCCCGGACCAGGGAATCGGTGACCCCGGTGTGCAGGTTGAGGCCGTCGGCGATCTGGTCCGTGATGACGTTGTCCGTGACCCGGACGCCCCGCATCGGGCCGTCGAACCAGATCCCCACCTTGGTGTGGTGGAGGTACATCCGGTCGACGGTCGAGTCGTTCATGGCTCCGCCGATGGCATTGACCTGGTCGGTGTCCACGCGTTCACGGACGTCACCCTCGATTGCGAAGCGGGAGAGGTGGACGTTGCGGGAGCCACCGTCCGCCGCGGGCTTACCGTAGAAGCCGACGCCCTTCCCCTTCACGGTGGTGTACCAGCCCCCTGCCCCGGTGATGGTCACGTCGTCCACGACGACGTGCCGGTCCACCCGGTACGTGCCCGGCGGCAGGTAGACCGGCAACCGGTGGGCGCGCGCGAAGGCGACGGCCCGGTCGAGGGCGTCCGCCGCGTCGCGCCGGCCGGTCGGGTCGGCGCCGAACAGCAGCACATTGGCCGCAGCCGTCTCCACGTGCGGTGCTCCGACCAGCTCCGAGTCCAGCAGGTCGATCACGGTCCACGCTGCGCGGGATCCGGCAGGCACCGTGAGCCGGACCGTGTCGCCCGCGCGGTACTTCCGGCCGAGCAGCAGGCGCTGCTCGTCGTACATGTGGTGGGGCCGGAAGGGCCTGGAGATGACCGGCGTCGGGGTGGTGGCAGCCGGGACGCACCCGCACTCGGTGATCCACCAATCGGGGTGCAGCAGACCGGCCTGCGGATCGTTGCTGAAGGGGTACTGGTTGTAGAGCCAGGAGAACTGCGAGGTCAGCGTCATCGTACGGCGGCTCCTGCCGTCGACGGACACATCGAGCGGCGCGGTGATCCCGCCCCCGCCGGGCGCGTCGGGGAGGCTGTAGCGCACGGTGAGGGCGTCCGCGTCGGCGGGCAGGGTGAACTCCACGTACTGGCCGGGCGCCAGTTTCACCGCTTTGCGGCCGGAGGCCTCGGCGGGCAGCGAGTAGGCGGTGCGGTCCGGGCCGATCACCGTGCCGGAGGTGACCGCGTTCTCGGCCTCCTGCTCGACGAAGCCCACCCGGGCACCGCGGCCCGCCACCAGGGCGGGGTCGAGTGCGGCCCGGGTGACGACGGAACGGGCGGCCCTGGCGGGCCGGGCCTGGGCGGGGGAGACGGCCAGGGCGCCGAGGAGCGTGGCGGCTGTCATCGCCGCCAGCGCGGCGGCCGTTCTTATAGGGGGCATGGCGGGGACAGTAGGACTGCGCGCAGGAACACGGCAAGAGGCGTGCGAAAATGTCAGCTCACTGCAAAGTTTTTGCGTTGCGGTGTGATGCGGGTGGCGTGGTGCGGGCGGGGTGGGGCCAGGGCTGATCCGTTCGGCGCGCCAGGCCTGCCGGGCGCCGTACGCCTCCGCGATCCGCCGTACGCCTCCACGCCTCCCGGTGCCTCTGTCTCCCGGTCCGTCCCGCCGTCCGGTCTTCTCTGGGCTTCCGGTCTTTCCTGCCGCCGGGCCCTCCCGCCGCTCGCTACCGCTGGCGTTCGGCGGCGAACCGGTACGGCGCCCCCTCCGCGGCGCGCTGCGCCGCGCGCCGTTCCACGTCGTACGCGGTCAGCGCCGCGGCGAGGTCGCGGGCACCGGTGGGGCAGGTGGCGTCCCGGCCGGTGAGGAGGTGCACACGGGACAACCGGTACGTCAGCGTGTTGCGGTGAATGCTGAGGGACGCGGCCGCAGCGCCCCGGTTGTGCCCTGTCGCGAGGAAGGCCCGCAGCGCGTCCAGCAGGTGCGGGTGCTGGGCCAGCGGCGCCAGCAGTCCGGCGAGGGCCGTCCGGGCCGGACCCGGCTGGGCGAGCTGGTATGCGACCGCGAGATCGCCCAGCCGGTGCAGCCCCGGCGGCCGGCCCAGGGTCTCGGCCAGGGCCAGCACGTCCAGGGCCTGCTCGTACGCCTCGGGGATCGCCGCATGGCCGGCAGCCGAGGCGGCCGCCGCGGCGCAGCGCGCCCCCGCCGCCGCGTCCATCCGCCCCAGCAACTGCTCCACGGCGAGCTCGCCCCCGCAGCCCGGCGCACGCGGCACCAGCAGCACTCCGTCACCGTCGCCCTCACCGCGGAAGGCCACCAGGACGTCGGGACAGCGGTCCAACTCGTCCTGCACGGCGCGGAAGAGCCCGGTGGCGGCGCGCTGCCCGGCATCCTGAGCCGCGCCCGCCACCGGGCCCGCCGCTAGGCCGGCAGCCGCACCCGCCGCCGGGCCGGCAGCCGCACCCGCCGCCGGGCCGGCAGCCGCGCCCGCCGCCGGGCCAGCAGTCGCGCCCGCCGCTGCCGAAGACCTCGCCGCCGCGCCCGCCGCCGAGGTCGCCGCGGGGGATCGGGCCGGCCCCGTCGACGGCAGCCGGAAGACCAGTACGTCGTACCGGTCGGCCAGGGTGCGCCCGCACCGCTCCGCCGCACGACGGGCTGCGCGCCCCTCCAGCAGTGCCCTCGCAAGGCTCTGCCGCTGCTCGCGGCGCTCCCAGGCCAGCGCGTCCCGTTCCTGCAGGTACGCCTGCGCGACCCGCGGCATCACCTCGCCGAGGAAGTCGAGCAGCCGCTCGACCAGCACCTGCGGCCGCAGGCCCGGCGGGGGAGCGGCCGAGATCAGCCGCCAGGCCTCGCAGGCGCCCAGCGGGTACATCCGCAGGACGGCCTCCAGCGGCAGCCCGTCGCGCGCCCGCTCCGCCCCGTAGCTGACCGGAAGCGCCCACTCCTGCTCGGTCGGCGCCCGCCCCTCGGCCACCGTGGTGAGGAAGAGCCGGAACAGCGTCCGGGCGTTGGCGGCGAGGTCGGCCTCAAGCACGCTCGTCGGCAGCATCCGGTAGGCCGGGATCTCCCTGGCCGACCGCGAGAGGGTGGCCGAGGCGAATGCGTCGACGTGGGGCAGCAGGGCCGCGAAGGCGGGCTCGCTCGGCTCGGTCGGATCAGTCGGCTCGGCCGGCTCAGCCGGTTCGGCCGGTTCGTCGTCCATCACGGCATTGTCATCGTGCACAAACTGCAGCGGAAGGTTTCTGCGCCGCCGGCCAAGGGACACCGGACACCGCCCGGGCGCAGTCTGGCCCTGGAACCCCCCTCCTGCGAAAGGCAGTTCCATGGCACGCACCCCACGCTGGGCCGCACGTTCGGCCCTCGCCCTGGCCTTGCTGCTGGGCGCCGCGCTGCCCGGGTCCCCCGCCCAGGCCCTCCCCGGGGCGCAGACCGCCCCGAGCGGTGGCATCAACGACTTCTCCTGCCGCCCGGACCGGGCCCATCCCCGCCCCGTCGTCCTCCTCCACGGCACCTTCGCCACCTGGTACGAGGACCTCAACTTCCTGCAGGCCGACCTCGCCGCCCGCGGCTGGTGCACCTTCGCCCTGACCTACGGGGAGTACGAGGAATTCCCGTTGCTCGGCGGCCTGAAGCCCGTCGCCGAGTCCAACGTGGAGATCAAGGAGTACGTCGAGCAGGTCCGCGCAGCCACCGGCGCCGCCAAGGTCGACGTCGTCGGCCACTCCGAGGGCGGACTCCAAGCCCTCTACCTCGCCAAGATGCAGGGCATCACCGCCCACCTGGACAAGATCGTGGCCATCGCCCCGCCGACCCACGGGACCGACGCCGCCGGACTGGTGAAGCTCGCCGACCGCCTGCTTCCGGGCGGCCGGGCCACCCTCGACACCATCGCCGCACGGCTCGGAGTCCCGGTCCTGTCCGACGAGTTCCCCGGCGGGCCGGCCGTCACCGCCCTCAACGACGGGCCCGTGGCCCAGCCGGGCCTCTCGTACACGATCATCACCTCGCGCTACGACGAGATCGTCACCCCGGCCGAGACCGCGTTCGTCCGGGAACCTGGAGTGCGCAACATCTGGGTCCAGGACTCCTGCCCCTTCGACCCGGTGGGCCACATCGGCGAGGCCTACGACCTCAACGTCTGGCACCTCGTGCGCAACGCCCTCGACCCGGACCGTGCCAGGCCCATCCTGGTGTGCGCCGTGGGCTCACCGGGCTGAGCGGCCCGCCGACCCCGCCCGAGCCGGCCGGTGGCCGGGTCGGCACGAGGCAGGTCCGCGCGCGGACGGCGCACGTGGGGCCGCCGCACGTGAGGTCGGCGCACGTGGGGTCGCCGCACGTGGGGTCGTCGCACGGGGGATCGGCGTAGGTGTGGTCGGCGTACGCAGGGCGACGGCGCACGTGTGGCCGGTGGGCGCCAACGGTCAGTGCGCGATCCCGTCGATGAGCTCCCGGGCGCCCTGCCGCAGCAGAGCGACGGCCACGGACGTCCCCAGGGTGGCGGGGTCGAGCCGGCCGGCCCACTCGTGGGCGTGCAGTGCCGTTTTGCCGTCCGGGGTGAACACGCAGGCGCGCAGTGACAGGTCACCATTGCGCTCGGTCCGCGCGTATCCGGCGACGGGGCTGTTGCAGTGCCCCTGCAGGACGTGCAGCAGCATGCGCTCGGCCGTTGCCTCGCGGTGGGTGCCGGGGTGTCCCAGGGCGCTGACGGTGTCGATGACACGGGTGTCGTCAGCCCGGCACTGGAGGGCGAGGATGCCCGCGCCGATGGGCGGCATCATCGTCTCCACCGGCAGTACCTCGGTGACCACGTCCCGGCGGCCGATGCGTTCGAGGCCGGACACGGCGAGGAGGGCCGCGTCCACCTCGCCCGCGTACAGCTTCTCCAGCCGCCGGTTGGCGTTCCCCCGGAAGGGCACGCACTCCACGTGCAGGTACCCGGCTGCGAGCTGGGCGACCCGGCGCACGGAGGACGTGCCGATGCGGGTACCGGGCGGCAGCTCGTCCAGGGTGAGGCCGCCCGGATGGACGAGCGCGTCGCGGATGTCGTCCCGCTTCAGGAAGGCGGCGAACATCGTGCCCGCGGGCAGCGGGCGGTCGCAGGGGATGTCCTTGAGGCAGTGGACGGCGAGGTCCGCTTCACCCGCCAGCAGGGCGGCGTCGACCTCCTTGGTGAAGGCGCCCTTGCCCTCCACCAGGGACAGGTCACCCATCCACCGGTCGCCGGTCGTCACGACGGGGACGACCTCGGTACGGACGGCCGGGTGGACGGCGGCCAGTTCCCTGCGCACGCGCTCCACCTGAGCCAGGGCCATGGGGGAGCTGCGGGAGACGATGCGGATCAGCTCGGCGGCGGACATGCCGCCCAGGATAGACCGCGCGGGGACCTCTCCCGACCGCAGTGCCCGACGCCCATCTCCGCCTGACAGTGGTGGAGTTGGCCCATCGGCTCCCGTGGGGCGGGTGCGGGCCCAGGTGGCCCCTGCGCTGCGGCGTCACGGGAGGGCCGTGAAGGTGGCCTCCGTGAACTCGGTGACCTCGGAGAAACCGAGCCTGCGGTAGAGCCCGACGGCCGCGGTGTTGTCCGCCCGGACGTTCAGCCCGATGTGGTCCACGGCCGTCCCCAGCCGTCGGCACAGCTCGGCGACACAGGCTCCGCCCGCGCCCCGGCCGCGCACCCGCGGGTGCGTCGCGACGTTCCCGACCGCGGCGACCCCGTAGGCGGGCGAGTAGACGTGCACGCCCGCGACGGCCACCAGCCGCCCGTCCTGCCGGGCGCCCACGTACTGCCCGGTGTCCAGCATCCGGTGGTCGAACCAGTTCCCCGGGTACGCCTCCGCGAAGAGCTCCAGCAGCTCCGGCAGGTCCTCCCGGCCCAGCGGGGCCGGGTGCCACGGGGAGGCCGGGTGCAGGGCCGCCCGTCCGGGCTCGGTGAGCACCATGCGCAGCAGCGTGCCGTGCCGCCGAACCGCGTACGCCGACTCCAGCACCTTCGCGGCCGCGCCCGTCAGGTGACCGAGGAAGCGGCGGGGGAGTACGGGCAGCAGCGCCTCGGCGAGTTCCTCCAGCTCGGCGGCCTCGCCGGGCCGGGAGAAGCCCAGGAGGGTCGGAACGTCACCGACCGCGTACAGCAGGGCGACCGGGCCGTGCTCCGACACCGCGTACCAGCTGGTGTGCGGCCACAGCAGATCGTCGAGGTCGCCGAGTTCCATCAGGTGCATCGCCGGATCCCGCCCGAGGCGGTCGGCCAGGGCGGATCGGTCGTGAAGGCTGCGCAGGGTCACCCGACCAGCGTACGGCGGTCCCCGCCCCGACCGGTCAGGGGGCGGGCGGCAGGCCCGCACACGGCGCGGCACCCGGTCGCGGACATACGTGCAGGCGGGCAGGCGGATAGGCGGATAGGCGGACACACGTGCAGGCGGGCAGGGCCCAGGCGTGCCGCAGCGCACGAGGGCGGCGCAGGCGCCGTACGCTGCACCCGGTCGTCCGCATGCGGTCGTCCGCACGCGGCACTCCGCATCGTCCGCATGCGGCGCTCCGACACTCCGAACTCCCTCCCCTCCTCCCCGGAAAGCGATGGCGCGCGATGAAGCTGGTGGTGCAGGAGTTCCTGACGCTCGACGGGGTCTCGCAAGGGCCGGGGTCCCCGGACGAGGACACCAGCGACGGGTTCACCCGCGGCGGCTGGTTCGTCCCGCACCTGGACGAGGAGTTCGAGCGGCTGGCCGGCACCTGGCTCGACCAGGCGGACGCGTTCCTGTTCGGCCGCCGCACCTACCAGAACTTCGCCCGGGACTGGCCGGCGATGCCCGAGCACCCCTTCGCCGGGACGATGAACGGCCTGCCGAAGTACGTGGCCTCGCACAGCCTCACCACGCCAGGCTGGAACCCGACGACCGTCCTGTCCGGCGACGTCCCCGCCCAGGTGGCCGAACTGAAACGGCAGCCCGGCCGGGAACTGCAGGTCCACGGCAGCGCCCGGCTGGCCCAGTCCCTGCTGGCTGCCGGACTCGTCGACACGCTGCGGCTCGTGATCGCCCCCGTCGTGGTGGGCACCGGCCGACGCCTCTTCCCGGACGGCGGCGCCCCGACCGGCCTGCGACTGGTCGGCCACCGGACGACCCCGGCGGGCCTGTCGGTGCACACCTTCGCCGCGACGGGCCTCCCGGCGTACGGGACCTACGGAGCCGGCGCGTAGAACCGGCGCATAGAGGCGGCGCATTGAGGCGGCGCGCAGGCCGTCTCCGCCGTTCGGCTCGGCGTGGACACGGAGCAGGCCACCGGCGCCCAGGGGGCCGGGGCGCCCTGTCGACCGCGGCGGGGCGGCCCCGGGTTCCCGCCCCCTTCCGGACCGGTCGGTGCGGTCGCCGCCGGGCCTCAGGCGCGGCAGCGCAGCATGGTCAGCGCCGGGTTCCCGGTGAAGTCGTCCCAGAATTCCCGGCCGTACTCGCGGACGCCGGCAGCGGAGACCTCCAGGGGCACCCAGGTGATCTCACTGAACCCCGCCGCCTGCAGGCTCTTCTCGTAGACCTCGCGGCTGGGCGGGTTCGCGACGAACGAGATCGGCGGGTCGAGCAGCGCGGTGATCCGCACCCGCGGCCCGATCGCGGTCTCCTCGCCGAGCGATTCGCACAGGAACCCGTACTTGGCCAAGGACGGTCCGTCGAAGCGGTAGTCCGGATGCTGCCCGAAGGCGAAGAACTCGGCGCCCTTCGCGAGGCTGCGGTGGATGGCGCGGCACATCCGCTCGATGGTGGCGACGTCCTCGGCGTAGTTGAACAGCTGGACCGCGACCGCGATGTCGAAGGGCTGCTCGAAGGTGCGCAGTTCGGCGACGTCGCCGACCTCGTAGTGCACGCCCAGCGGGTCCTTGTCCTCCAGCGCCCGGGACGCCTCGACCATCGCCGGGGAAATGTCCACGCCGAGGACCTGCGAGGCACCGCGGCGCTTGAACTCCCGGCTGTAGAAGCCGGTTCCGGAAGCCAGGTCGAGGACTGACCTGCCGTTCACGTCGCCGACGAGGGCCAGGAATCCGGGCACCTCTGCGTAACGGGCGAGAGGAAGGGTTTTGAAGCCTTCGAACGCCTCGCCGATCTCGTCGTACAGCTGACCGCTCATCGTGCTGTTCCCCCTGTGTCCTCGGCGACGGCCCTCGGAACAGCCCGCCGCCTCTGCCGGGAAGTCTCCCCGCACGACGCCGGGGCGCCGTACTGGCGGAACGCACGAAGATGGCGGCGCCCTTTGGTGTTCCGATCGGACGGAAGCCGCCGTCCGCGCCCGGTGTCGGTTCCGACGGTGCGTAGTACGGCGCCCGGCGGGTAGGCGGGCGCCACTGCCCGCGAGTGGAGGAGGACCCGTATGCCGGCCCGGACCGTCCCCGCGTACGGAGCACCACCCGAGCGCGACACCCTGCTGGGTGGTCGCTACCGGCTCCGAGCCCCCATCGGATCCGGCGGAACGGCGGACGTCTTCCGCGGCACCGACGAGCTGCTCGAACGCGAGGTCGCCGTCAAGGTGTTCCGCGCCGGCACGGAGACGATCACCGCCGACGGATTCTGCGACGAGGCCCGCACCCTGGCCCGGCTCTCCCACCGCGCCCTGGTCACCGTCTACGACATAGGCCGCCACGGACAGGGCGCCTTCATGGTCACCGAACTGATACGCGGGGTCACCCTGCGGACCCGGATAGATGCCGGCCCCCTCAGCACCGTCCAGGCCACACGGCTCGGCATCGAGATCGCCTCGGCGCTCGACCACGTGCACGCCCACGGCATCATCCACCACGACGTGAAGCCGTCGAACGTCCTGCTCGGCGAGGACGGATCCCCGTACCTGGCCGACTTCGGACTCTCCAGGGCCGTGGACGACCGGTCCCACAGCTCGGCCGACACCCTGGTCGGCACACTCGCCTACATGGCCCCCGAACAGCTCCTCGGCCAGGGCGCCAGCACGGCCAGCGACGTCTACGCCCTCGGGCTGACCCTCCTCGAAGCGCTCACCGGACACCGCGAATACCGGGGGACGCCCGTGGAGGTCGGCACCGCCCACCTCCTGCACCCGCCCCGGATACCCGACGGGCTGCCCGACGGACTCGGCAGGCTGCTCCGGGCCATGACCGACCAGGACCCGCAGGCGCGCCCCGACGTCGACCGCGTCCATCTGCTCCTGCGGGAGCTCGCCTCGCCGCCGCCTCTCCGGGCCGCCGCGGACCGCCCGGTACGCCGGGACGCCGCCCCGGCCGCCCCGGCCGGCGCCGCCGGCACGGACACCGCCACACACCGCGCCCCGCTGCCGCCCGCCCTCGCCGCCTGCCCGGCCGCGAGGTCCGCAGGACGGCGTACGAAGGCGGCGGGGAAGCCCGTGGCCCGCCGCCACGCGGCGGTAGTCGGCCTCGCGGCTGCGGGCGTCGCCGGGGCCTGCGCGCTCCTCGCCGGAGGCGTCCCCTCGGCGCACGACGCACCTCCCTCCGCCGCTTTCCGCGACCGGCCGACGGCCCCGAAGGAAGCCGAGGCGGCGGCGGCCCCGCAGCCCGCGGTCCCCGCTCCGTCGACGTCCGCAGCCCCGGATCGGGCGGCCGTCCTGCCGGCGTCCGCTCCGGCACCATCCCCGTCCGCCGTCCCCGCGGCCCCCGCCAACCCCGTCGTCCCCGCCTTCTCGTACGCCCGGCAACCGGCCGCCGAGAGCCCGGCGACCCCGGCGCAGACGGCCAAGACCCGGGGCAGTTCAGGCAAGGCCAAGGGCAACTCCGGCAAGGCCAAGGAGGATGCGGGCAAGGTCAAGGGCAACTCGGGCAAGGCCAAGGGGAACAAGGGCCGGTGACGGGCCGGCTGAGCAAGCCGTCGCCGCCGGGATCGCCGCACCGCCGCATCCCCGTACGCCGTCACTCCTCCGGCACGGCACGGCACGTCGCGGCACGTCGCGGCACGTCGCGGCAGGGCACGTCGCGGCACGTTACACACCAGACAGGCCAGGGGCGAGCGCGAGGGCGACGGTGTACGGCCCGAGGTGATGCCCCGCTGCCTCCCCTTCTATCTCCAACCCGTGTTGTTCGTAGAATGGACGGGTGAAGGACATCGAAGCGATTGCGGTGCTGCAGGACCCGGTGCGGCGCCGTCTGTACGAGTACGTGGTGGCGCAGGGCCGCGAGGTCGGGCGCAACGAGGCCGCCGAGGCGGCCGGAGTGGCACGCACGCTCGCCGCGCACCATCTGGACCGGCTGACCGACGCGGGGCTGCTGGAGAGCGGCAGCCGCCGCCTGACGGGTCGTACGGGGCCCGGAGCGGGCCGTCCCGCCAAGGTGTACAGGCGGGTTCCGGCCGAGCTGTCCGTCTCGTTGCCCGCCCGCGACTACCGCACCGCCGCCGAGCTGCTCGCCGAAGCCGCGGAGGAAGCCGGACTGGACGCTGGGCTCTGCGCGGGGGCGCGCCGCCGGGGAGAGGCCCTGCGCGGCTCGGCTGCGCCTTGCGCCGACCTCGACGCGGCGGTGCGCGTGCTCGCGGCCCGTGGCTACGAACCGCACGTCGAGGAGGAAGTCCGGGGCGCCGCCAAAGACGTCGGGCGCGGCGTCGAAAAGGCCAAAGACGTCGGGAGCGGCGTCGAAACGGCCGAGAGTGTCCCCGGGGAGGCGGCGGGGGTGCAGACGGTGCGGGTCGTGCGCATGCGCAACTGCCCCTTCCACGCGGTCGCCGAACGCTTCCCGCCGCTCGTCTGCGGTATGAACCTCGCCCTCCTGGAGGGGCTGCTCGGTGTGGACGGGCCCGTCCGCGCGCGGATGGACGCCCGGCCCGGAGAGTGCTGCGTCGTGGTCGAAGAATCTAAAAACAATGAGCATTGACTTAGAAATCGGGCCGTGTTGGGATGGGGTCATGACCCCACCCCCGCCCGCGCACGCCGCCCACCTCGCCCAGCTGAACGTGGCCACGCTCCGCCACCCCCTCGACGACCCCCGTACGGCGTCCTTCGTCGAGATGCTCGACCCCGTCAACGCCGCCGCCGACGCAGCACCGGGCTTCGTGTGGCGCCTCGTTGAGGAAGGGGCGGCGGATGCCACCGGCCTGCGCCCCGCCGGCGAGGGCGTCATCGTCAACCTGTCCGTGTGGGAGACCCAGGAGGCCCTCTGGGACTTCGCCTACCGCAGCGGGCACCTGGAGGTGATGCGCCGGCGCCGCGCATGGTTCGAACGGCACGTGGAGGCGCACATGGTGCTGTGGTGGGTCCCCGCCGGCCACCGGCCGACCGTCGGCGAGGCCCTGGAACGGCTCGACGGCCTGCGGACGCACGGCCCGTCCCCGCGCGGCTTCACCTTCGCCTCGTCCTACACGGCAGCCGAAGCCGCCGAGCACCTGCACCCCGTGCCCCCGACGCGACCCGAACGGGCGGTGCAGGGCGCCCGGCCCGCACCGGCCGGAGGCGCGGCAGCGGTCTGAAGCTCCCCGGCGGACCGCTTCCGCATCTCCGGCCGGGTCGGGCGGGTACGCCCGCAGCCCCGCGTACCGGCGCCGGGGGAGCGCAGCGGAAGCCGCGCCGTTTGTCGGTGACGGGGCCCCTGCGATGTCGGTACGGCGGCTGCTGCCACCGTGCTCCGCAGACGACGCGGCATCCGGGACCTTCCCGACGATCTGGCTGTCATGGCCCCCGGCACGGCGTCCTGCCGCCTCCCGGCCAGGACCCGGTGCCCGGAGGTGCGAGGGGCTGTGGCAGTCTCCAGCCAAGGCGGCGGGATACCCCGGGCCGAGGAGCGACAAGGGCGGGGTCCGGATGCGCGCGTGGAACCGAATGGCCGCCGCGGCCCTGACAGCGGCCGTGCTCGCGACCACGGCCACGGCCTGCGACGCGGACGCCCCCGCCGGACAGGCGTCCTCCGCCGCGAGGGCGTCCGGCGGCCCGAAAGGCGAAGAGGCCGAGCGGGAGGCGGCGCGCGCGGTGGTCCTGGCCGAGATGGCGGCGGCCGTCGCTTCGACGGACCTGGAGGGCGCACCCCCGTTCGACTCGGAGCATCTGCGTGCCCAACGTACGGCGGGAGGCTGGTGCCTGGCCGACTGGACCACGCAGACTCCCGCCACGGATGCGGCCGTCGACGCCGTGGCCGCCGCCCTGGTCACCCGTGGCTGGAAGGCGGGTACGTGGCGCCCCAAGGGCGCGGAACGTATCTCGGGGCTGACCAAGGGGGAGTGGATCCTCCAGATCGTGCACCGCGACACTCCGGGCGACGAGTACCTCTCGCTCCTCGCGCTCCGGGACGGGCCGCTCTGCCCGGCGGCCGACCAGCCGGGCTTCTGACACCCCCGACCCGGCCCTCGGCTGTCCGCCGACCCTGTCTCGTACGCCGTCCTGCCGGGACAGGGGCCGGAGCCGCGGACACGCGAGCGCCCCCGCGACCCGCATGAGGACGGGCGGCGGGGCAGGGCGACCGCGCACGTCATCAACAGCCGTAAGCGGGAAGCCGCAAGCTCGACGACCGCCCCCCGCCCGGCAACCGGCGCGAGCCCGCCCGGCAGCCGCCGCCCGGTGTCGACACCGCTGCGACGGCGGCGGCGACGGCATCGTGGCGCCGTGACGGCCCTGTTGCCGGAACTGTGGGCTCCGTCATAGGCGCCGGGAACAGGTCCTGATGGGGTCATCGGATGCTGTTCCTGCTGCTCCTCATCCCGGTCTTCCTGGTCCTCCCCCTGGCTCTCGCCGGCCGCGGTCTCGGCGTGCTCCTCAGGGACGGCCTCCGGCGCGGCGCCCACCCGGCGTGGCTAAGCAGCGCCGCCGCCTTCTCGGGGGCCGCTGCCACCGCGCTGTACGCGTGCGGCCTGCTGTTCATTGCCGTCGCCGTCCTGGAGGCCGAAGACGGCGGCACCGATGCGTCCCCGCTCCGCCCCTGCCGGGTTCCGGGCCGAGAGGAGCGCGCCCAGCACGTCGTCGACTACTCGGTGGACTATCTGCCCCTCCGCTTCGTCTGCGAGACGAAGGACGGCGGATCGTACTCGGCCGAAGCAGTGCCCGGATACGTCAACCCGGCCGCTCTCGCCCTCGCACTGGCAGCCGTCGTGACCGGTGGTGCAGCCGCTCTGGCAGGCCGACCGGCAGCAGACGGGACTCCCGCTGCGGACGGGACTCCCGCCGCGGACGCGACTCGCGTTGTCGGACCCGAGAGGGACGGCCGGTGAGGGGGCCCGTCCGGCGCCGGTGGGTGCTGGCGTGGGCCGCCGTCGTGCTGGCCGCAGGCGCAGCCACGCTGTACCTGCAGGGCGAGCAGAGCGGCGGTCGGGAACCCGCGCGCTGGGAACGGGGCACCCCGGCCACGGTGGAGCCCGCCCCCTGCCCCAGCCCCACCCGGAACGCCCCCGACACCCGCAGCGCCTGCACGTTCTGGAAACGCGGATAACGGCCGGAGGCGAAACGCACCGTCCGCTTGGCCCGGACACATGGCTTTCCCCTTGTTCCTCTGAGCCCGGGCATTGTTCCTCTGAGCCCGGGCACGGCCGCCTTCGCCGTATCTTCCGCCCGTAGACCCTCCAGCTCTGCAGAGAAGCCCCCTGCACGCACGCGCTGGAACTGCCGCGCCCCCTGCCGGCACCGTACGCGCGGCGTCGCGGTCGACTCCTGGAGGACCGCGCCCGGCAGCTGCCGGCCCGGGGCACGTGGTCTCGCACGACCGGGGCTTCCGCGCCCGCTTCCCGGGGAAGCGTCCGGAACTGCACCGCGGCCGGATCCGCTGACCGGACGAGCCGCGCCCTCGCCCGTTCCCGCATGCCGCCCCGGACCCGTCCCGGACCCGTCCGGGCGGCGTGCGGACGGCGTGGGGACGGCGCACGTCCCGGATGCGGGATCATACGAGGGCCGGCGCATCGGCGGAACACGGGGAGAGGGGCAGATGGTGACGAAGCCTAAAGTCGAGGGGGTCAGCATCACCGGGCTGGTCGCGGCCGCTGCGGACGACCAGGGCGGGGCGCTGTGGCGGCTGCGTCAAGCGAACAGACAGCTCGACGCCAACCTGGTACGCCTGCTGCCCGGCGCCGGAGTTGCCGCCCACACGGAGGCCGAGGTCGACGTCCTGCTCGTCGTCGTCGCGGGGTCCGGCTCCCTCACCCTCAACGGCGCCCAGCGGGACGTCGCACCCGGCGTCCTCATGCTCCTGCCGCGCGACGCGACCCGGGCCATCCTGGCCGGCCCGGAGGGGCTGGCCTTCCTCACCGCGCACCGCCGGCGGGCCGGGATGAGCATCGGGAGGAAACCGCGGTCGGGGCGGCTGCCGGAGTGCGAGGTGCACCTGGTCTGCGGGCAGTGCCGACGGCACGCGATCGAGGTCGACGCCCAGTACTGCAGCCAGTGCGGCACCCCGCTCCCGCGCCCGCCCGCGCCCGCCGGCGGCAAGACGCCGGGACACTGACAGCAGAGACCCGGTACGGCCGGGTGTGGGCGGGCCTCCCCAACCCGGGGGACTCACACCTGATCAGACGATGCGTACAGGCGTCCCCGCGGGAGGGGCTTCCCCCCTACGCTCACGGCAAGGGCCCGGTCGAAGCGGCCGGCCGGTTGCCGTGGTTGCCGTAGTGGCCGTAGTGGCCGTAGTGGACAGGACAGCAGAACCCCGTGAACTCCACGTCGATCCGCCTGATCGAGCCCTCCGACGGTCCCGCACTCGCCGGCCTGCTCGCGCGGGACCGGCAGGCGTACGCGCGCTGGCTGCCCGCGAGGCCCCCGGAGTTCTACACGCCCGCCGGGCAGGCCACCGCCATCTCCGCCCTCCTGGCCTCCCACGCCGAGGGGCTCGCGTGGCCCGGAGTCGTGCTGTCCGGCGACACCGTGATCGGGCAGGTCGCCATCAGCTCGATCCTGCGCGGTCCCTTCCAGAAGGGGTTCCTGGGCTACTGGGTGTCCTCCCGCCACCAGGGACTCGGGCACACGAGCCGCGCCGTGGGCCTCGCGGTGCGGATCGCCGAGGAGGAACTGGGCCTGCACCGCCTGGAAGCGCACACCCAGGTGGAGAACCTCGCCTCCCAGGCGGTCCTCCGCAAGCACGGATTCCGTGCCTGGGGCATCGCGCACGACCACTTCCATGCCGAGGGCGCCTGGCGCGACGAAGTGTTCTGGGAGAGGACGCTGCCCGGCCGGTCCCCTTCCTAGCGGCCCCGTCGGCGGGGCCGGGCCGGGCCCCGGCGGTGTACAGCGGAGGGGTACCCGTCCAGACTGCGCACATGGAATTCCTCTGCTACCACCGGGACCGGCGCGGCTCCCTGACCCTTCGCCACCAACTGCTGGAACAGCACTGGTCCTACATGGACGGGTTCGCAGCGGAGATGATCGCCCGCGGCCCGACGCTCACCGCCGACGGCGAAGCGCCCACGGGGAGCGTCCACCTCGTCGACCTGGCCGATCCCGCCGCAGCCCGCGCCTTCGCCTTCGACGAACCGGGCTACCAGGCCGGCATGTACCGGGACGTCCTGCTGCGCCGATGGCACAACCTGCTGGGGCGCACGATGTGGGACTTCCCCGGCGGCCGCTCCGGAGGCAACCGGTACCTGGTGCTCGGCCTCGGCCCCGACCACGCCTCATCCCCCGACCACGCCTCATCCCCCGACCAAGGCCCGGCCCCCGACCAAGGCCCGGCCCCCGACCAGGGCCCGGCCCCGGGTCAGGGCTCCGCCCTCGACCAGGGCCTCGACCCCGCGGCGTCGTTCGACCGGGACGAGCTGATTGCCTACGGCCCCCTGCTCTCCGACGACGGTGCCACCTGGCTGGGTACGGCCGCGCTGCTCCGGGCGGCCGATCCGGCCGCCGCGCGCGCGGTCCTGGCCCCGTACGCATACGCGGAAGTCGAGGTTCACCCCTGGCAGTTCGGCGGCCGCCCGTCGTGAGCGCCGCCGCCCGGCCGGTTGAGCGGTCAGGCGCGGTTCAATCGGTTGGCGAAGGTGGAGACGGTGTACGTGCCGATGCCGAGGACGACCTCCAGTGCGTTGCGCCGGGTGAAGCCGTGGGCGCGGAAGGCGTCCAGTTCCTCGTCGCTCACCGCGCCCGCGGCGGCGATGACCTGGAGCGTGAACCGGCGGACCGCCGCCAGCCTCTCGGGGTCCGGTACCGGTCCGAGGGCGGCGAACTTCGCCTCGTGCATGTCGACGCAGAGATGGCACCGGTGGTGGGCCGCGACGGTCAGGATGACGGTTTCGCGGGAGTGCGGGTCCAGCGTGGTCGACTCGAAGATCGCGCTGAGCTGGAGGAAGCCCTCCAGGGTCTGCGGGGACTCCTTCATCAGGGAGACGGCGTGGGCGGTACGGGCGGGCAGCGTGCTGACGGACACAGGGACTCCAAGCAAACGGGAAAAGGGGACTAGAATCGACAACATGGTTGACCATGTTGGTGAGAAGAAAGTAAACCAGGTTGTCGAATCAGGCAAGGGGGTTCCGGACCCCCCCGGCTTCGAGCTGCCGCTGCTGCTCTTCGGCGCCTTCCGCACCCTCATCGACCGTCTGCACGCCCGCCTCGCCGAGGAGGGCTACGCCGATCTGCGCCCCGCCCACGGATTCGCCCTCCAGGCGATCGGGCCCGACGGCTCCACCGCCAGCGACATCGGGCGCCGCCTGGGCGTGTCCAAGCAGGCCGCGGGCAAGACCGTCGACCGCCTCACGGCCCTCGGCTACGCCGAACGCACCGACGACGCCCAGGACGCGCGCCGCAAACTCGTACGGCTCACCGGGCGCGGCCGCGGCGCCCTGATCCGCTCGGCGGCCGTCTTCGGCGAGCTGCGAGCGGAGTGGGTGGCCGCGCTCGGTGCGCAGCGCGTCCGGGACATCGAAGGGGACTTGCGCGGCATCGTCCCTGCGGACACCGCCTTCCGGCTGGACGCGACCAGCTGGCTCGGCGGCATCTGAGGGCGTCTGAGGGCGTCTGAGGGCGTCTGCGCCGGCCCGCCGCGTTACCGCGGGCCGGCGTTGCGGGCGGTCAGGGCGCCCGCTCCGGGCCGCGGGCCCGCACCGGACTCCCGCGTGGCGCGCCCGGGGTGCCGCTGCTGCCAGTACGGGTTGTCGTGCGGGAGCCCGCCGGTGACCCGCCCGTACATGCCGAAGGTCATCAGCAGCAGGCCCACGATGAAGCTGAAGATGACGTTGGACATGCTGAAGTCCAGCAGGTTCGCGTCCTTCCCCACCAGGAAGAGGTGGACGAACCCGCTCACGAGGAAGGTCACGCCGACGGCCATGTTCACGGTCGACGCCGTATTGCCGCCCACGATCGCCGCTCCGATCAGCAGCAGGCCGAAGACGACGGAGATCAGGCTCAGCAGGCCGTTGCTGGACATGCCGGCGACCTTGGTGCCCTCCGTACTGAAGAAGGACAGCTGGTCGGCGAACCCGAGGCAGCCGAAGACCAGCAGGATCAGGCCGCAGAGCGCGGCGCCGACGCGGTACACCGTGTTCAGCCGGTGGTCCACCGGCAGTTCTTCACGCAGGTCCATGACATCGCTCCTTGCGGTGTGCGACCAGGAGCTTCCAGCATGGAACCGCCCGGGCACCGCCACATCTCGCGACGTTTGTGCAGCGATTTGGCCGATATCGTCACAGTATGCGTGCGGCTGCGACCGCATGGAAGCCGGACCCCGACCCATGTCCGGGTGGTCAGCCCGGCCAGTGCTCGCGGCCGAGGTGGATCAGGCGTAGCTGGGCACGGGCCGTCGCCAGGACGGGGGACCAGTCCTCGCCGCGCAGGGAGGCGGCGAGACAGGCGGAAGCCGTCATGAACATGTGGTCCACGAGCAGCCGGGACAGCATCGCCACATCGGCAGCGGCCCAGTCCGCACCGTGCGGCTCTGCGGCGAGAGCGGCGCCGATCTCCGCAGCAAACGCGTCGAGTTGACCGTCGATCGCCCCGCGCACCGCTGCGACCCCACCGTGCCGTTCCCGCACCAGGAAGCGGACGTGCGCCGGCCTGCTGCGGACGAGCTCGGCGACCAGCGATACCGCGGCCTCGGCGCGCCGCCCGGAGTCGCCGGTCGAGGCGAGGACGGCCCGTACGGTCGTGTGCAGGCTGGCCAGGGCTTCCTCGACGAGCGCCGTCCCCAGCTCGTCCATCCCGCGGAAGTGCCGGTAGAAGGCGGTGGGGGCGACGCCGGCATGCCGGGCCACCTCCCGCAGCCCGAGGCTGCCGAGGCTCTGATCCTCCAGCTGGGCCAAGGCGGCATCGAGGAGGGCGCGCCGGGTGCGGCGGCGCCGGGCCTCGCGGACCCCGGTGTTCGGACTCATGGACCGCAGTCAACCGGCCACGGTCAACGACCGCCAGCATGCATCGAATTGGACCGGGTAGTCGGTGTACAACTGTTACCTGAAAGTGGGAGGAACTCCCGTGCTCTTCCTCGTAGGTGCACTGCTCGTCCTCGGCGTCGTCCTCGGCGCCGTCGCCCACGTGCCGGTGCCGGTCAGCGTGGTCGGCGGCCTCGTGATCGCCCTCTGGCTCGCCCTGTTCGCCGCGCGCGAGCGGCTTTTCGGCCACCGCGCCGGACGCGCCGGCCACCGTCAGGGAGGTCTGCGATGACGCAGCGAACCGCCCCCCAAGCTCCGGCCGCCGACCGCACCCGCGCCCGTACCGGCCCCCGTTACCTCGATCCCGACGCGATGGCCGTCACCGCGTTCGTCCTCGGACTGGTCGGACTCCTCGTGCTGAACCTCGTACTGGGCCCGGTCGCCGTCGTCCTCGGCTCCCTCGCGCTGGGGCGGCGCACGACCCGGCCCGGGCGGGCCCGCCTCGGCATCGCCCTGGGCGTGGCCGACCTCGTGGTCCTCGCCTGGCTCGTCACCGCCGACAACACCTGGTCGTGGAGTCTGACCTGAGCCGTCGGCCGAAGCCCTCAACCCCGAGCCCTCAACCCCGAGCCCACGGCCGAAGCCTCAATCCTGAGCCCCCAACCCCGAGCCCTCGACCCCGAGCCCACGGTTCCGAGCCTCGACCCCGGCGGCCGACAGGGCACCGCGGGCCTGCTCGCCTCCGGCGGCCCAGTTCCGGCCTCTTCCGGACCGCTTCCCGGCCCATCCCGACCTCCCGTCTCGGAGCGCCTGCGCGCCGAGGGCCCGTACAACGCCCCCGAACCGGTGATCCTCTTCGGCGGTGACGCGCGCGGCTGCACGGAGTACCCGATCCGGCAGGGCGCCCTGTCGTGACGGCCGCCCACGGGCCACACTGAGGTCGTGCTGCCCGGCCGTCCCCGACGGCACGGCGGCACGGCGGCACAACGTCAGGCCGGCGCGCAGGCCCGAGCACACGCAGGCCCGAGCACGCGCAGGCCCGAGCACGTGCAGGCTTGCGGGCTTGAGGACACGCAGGTGGGGACACGGAGGCGGTGGGGTGTTGAAGGACGAGTCCGGGAGGCCCGGAGAGCCTGCGGAGCTGCCCGATCCGGGCGTGCGGCCCGCGGTCTGGGAGACGTACGGGCCGGCGGACCTCAGCGCCGTGCCGGTGTTCGCCGGAGGGTTCATCAACTTCGGCTACTGGGAGTCCGTCGACCTCGGACGGCCACTGTCGCAGGACGACCGGATCCGCAGTGAACAGGACCTCTACCGGCATGTCCTGGACGCCGCGGACCCGCGGGGCGGCCGGGCCGTGGAGGTCGGCTGCGGCCTCGGCCTCGGGTGCGCGCTCGCGCTGGAGGAGTACGGGCCGGCGCAGGTGACGGGGGTCGACGTCCACCCGCAGCAGATCCAACGGGCGTGCCAGGCCAACGCGGCCCTGCTCGCGGCCCGGCCGGACCGGCTCAGCTTCACCCGGGGCGCAGCGGAGGGCCTGCCCTCGGGCGACGGGGAGTTCGACTGCCTGTACAGCGTCGAGGCCGCCCAGCACTTCCCGGACCTGCCCGCCTTCGCGCGGGAGGCGGCGAGGGTCCTGCGCCCCGGCGGCCGGCTGGCCGTCGCCAGCTTCTTCACCGTCGAGGGAGCCGAGGCCCCCGCCGAGCGCCTCGCGGGTCTCCTCGACTCGTACGCCAGCGGCCTGGACATCGCCCGGCCCGTCTCCCACCTCACCGAGGCCCTGGGGGAGGCCGGTTTCGCCGACGTGCGGGCGGCTTCGATCGGTCCGCAGGTCTGGCCGGGCTGGGACCGCTGGCTGGCCCGTCTGTGGGAACCGGGCACCTGGCCCCGGAACTTCCTGGCCGCCTGGCAGCAGCAGATCCTGGACTACTACCTGGTCACCGCCCGCCGACCGTGACCGCAGGAGGCTCGCCGGACGTCCACCGGGCGTCCACCGGGCATCCACCGGGCATCTGCGCGGAAGGGTCCCGCGGCCCGCATCCGCCCGCCCCGGTAGTCGCCCCGGCGTTCCGGGCCGCTGCCGGACGGGGGTCCCTTCCGGGCGCGGCTGCCGCTCCCGGCAGTCGGGACGGGGTATACGTCGCCTGGGGACGACCCGGTCCCCGCGAGGGGAGTGGTGGCCGTGGAGCGGACGACCTGCTGCGTGGTGGGGGGCGGCCCGGCCGGCATGGTGCTGGCCCTGCTGCTCGCCCGGGCCGGCGTGCAGGTGACGGTTCTGGAGAAGCACGGCGACTTCCTGCGGGACTTCCGCGGCGACACCGTGCACCCCTCCACCCTGGCGCTCCTGGACGACATCGGCCTCGCCGAACGGTTCGCCCGACTGCCCCAGCGCCGGGTGACCTCCGTACAACTGCCCATCGGACCCGACCGGTCCCTCGTCACCGTCGGCGACATCGGGGCGCTGCCGGGGAAGTACAACTACATCGCGATGGTGCCCCAATGGGACCTCCTCGACCTGCTGGCCGACGAAGCGGCGCGGGAGCCGTCCTTCCACCTGCGGATGAACACCGAGGCCACGTCCTTCCTGACCGAGCGCGGACGGGTCACCGGCGTGCGCTACCGCACCGCGGAAGGCGCCACCGGGGAACTCCGGGCCACCCTCACCGTCGCCTGCGACGGCCGCGGGTCCCTGGCGAGGGCGCTGCCCGAGCTGGGGCTGGCAAGCTTCCCGTGCCCGATGGACGCCTGGTGGTTCCGGCTGCCGCGCCACGAGAACGACCCCAGCGGCCTCGTGGGCGCCCTGGGCGACCGGTTCTTCACCGCCCTCATCGACCGCGGCGACTACTGGCAGTGCGCCGCCCTCATCCCCAAGGGCACCGACACGGGGCGCCGCGCCGAAGGCCTGGAACGCTTCATGACCCGGTTCACGGCCGCCGCCCCCTGGCTGGCCGACCGGAGCGGGGCCGTCACCTCCTGGGACGAGGTGAAACTGCTCGACGTCCGACTGGAACGCCTGCGCCGCTGGCACCGGCCCGGGCTGCTGTGCATCGGCGACGCCGCCCACGCGATGTCGCCCGTCTTCGGCATCGGCATCAACCTGGCCGTGCAGGATGCCGTCGCCGCCGCCCGCCACCTCGTGACCCCGCTGCGCGCCGGAACGGTGGGGCTGCGCGACGTACGCCGCGTGCAGCGCCGCCGCCTGCCCACGACGGCCGCGACCCAGGGCCTCCAGCGCCTCGCCCACACCCGGGTCATCGAACCCCTCCTCGCAGGCAGCGTCGCCTTCGGTGACCCGCGGCGGGCCGAACGACTGACCGGACTCCTCACGCGGTCACGGTGGTTGAGCCGCGTACCGGCCTACTTCCTGGCCTACGGGGCCCTGCGCGAGCGCCCCCCGAAGGAATCCCTGCGCTGACCGCCCGCCCGCCTGACCGCCTGACCGCCCGACCGCCCGACCCCCGACCCAGACGGGCAGACGGGCTGGGCGCCAGACCGCCTGGGCGAGCCCGACGGGCCGTATGCACCGGACCCCCGGACGTCTGGACGCGGCGCGGTCCTGACCGTCCGGTGCACGCGGCGCGGCGCGGCACCGCCCGGCGTACCGTGAGAGGAAACCGGCAGGCAGGAGGCCGCCATGGGGACACCTCCACCGGGCTGGAGCCGGCCACCGGCCCCCGCCGCGCGAAAGCGGCGCCTGCGCAGGCCGCACTGGAGGCTCCTCACCTGGGTCGTGCTGCTGTTCAACGCCGTGATGCTGCTGTGGCTCGTCGTCGGCCTCGCCGGCGCGAGCGACGCAGGGGAGGAGTGCCGGGATGAGACGGCTGACCTGTCCGAAGCGTGCAGGCTGGGCAACGACATCGGCACCGCTCTCGGCGCCGGCCTGATCATCTTCCTCTGGATGGCCGGAGCCGTCATCCTCGGCGTCGTCTGGCTCGTCACGAACTCCCGCAAGCGGCCGCCCGGCGCTCCCTGAACCGGAATTCGTGAACCGGAACCCCTTACCGGAACCCCTTACCGGAACTCTTTCCGGTGGACGCGCGCCGTGGCCGGGGGCGCGGCAGGAGCGCCGCCATCCCCCTGATGGAGGAGCTTGATCGCTCCACGAGCGGGTAAGAGGCCGGTGATCGTCGCAGCCACGGTGTGCCAGGAGAGTGACCCACGATGACGGATGACGCCTACCTGTTCCTCGCGAACTCCCCCTCCGACTGGCAGGGGGCTCCGCTGGCCCTCGCCGGCGAGCTCCAGTGTCTCGACACGCCCGCCGTGCAGGCCTGGTTCACCGCCCAGGGCGTCAGCCCCGCCTCCCCGACCATCCGCGTGGCGACCCCGGAGCAGACCGGAATGATCCCCGAGGGCGCCGAACGGCTCCCGGTCCCCCTGGGTCCGGAAGAGCTCGAAACGGTCCGCCGGGCGAGCGCCACGGAGTCCGTGGCCCAGGCCGAGGAGGACCTCCTCGCCTTCCGCGACACCGAGGAGAACCGGGACGCCCTCCTGCGCCGCGCCCTGGCCGCGGGTGTGCCGGTGCACCGGATCGTGGAGCTCTCCGGCGTCGACCCCACCACCCTGTCCTCGGCCTCCCGGGCCTGAAACGGCCCCGGCCGCGGCCGGGCTCCGGCACATCGCCGCCCGGCCGCGGCGTCGGCCGACGGTGCTGCCGCCGCCGTCCCCGCACGCTTCGGTGACGCGACCCGGCCGCCGCCCAGGGGTCGGCGCCGCCCGCAGGCCCTGCGCCCGCCGGCCCGTCGCTGTCAGGAAGAGCGGCCCTTCTTGCGCAGCGCGTCCGGCTTGTGTACGGCCGAGCGTCCGGACGCTTCGCTCTCCACCTCGTACTGGGGCTCCTCGTCCGAGGCGGCGACGGTGCGGCCGGCCGCCTGCGTCCGACCGGTGATCTTCTTCTTGACCTTGCCCTTCACCGTCTGCCCGTGGCTCTTCCACGTCACCTCGTCACCCCGGCGCATCTCGTCCTTGCCCTCCACGGCGTTCTCCTTCTGCTGTCACGGCCGGCCACCGCCCCCTGACGGGACGCACCGGCCTGCGGGTCCTCGTCCCAGCCTCCGGTACGCACCCGGCGACCGCACCTCGGTGGCCGTTACGCGGCACGGGCGTTCGACCCGCCCGGCTCGGCCGCGTCACACCCCGCCCACCCCGATGCGGTTGGTTGGATGCGGCCATGAGTCCAGTGCACTGGTTGTTCGGCGACCAGCTCGGCCCGCACTTCACCTCCACGGCCGCCGGCGGCACACCGGAGGACACCCGATGGCTCCTGATCGAGTCCAAGGCCGTCCTGCGGCGTCGCCGCTTCCACCGGGCCAAGGCCCACCTGGTCCTCAGCGCCATGCGGCACCGGGCCGCCGAACTCGGCGACCAGGCCATATACGTCCGGGCCGAGACCTACCGGGAAGGCTTGGCGCGCGCCACGGGCACCGACCCCGTGTCCGTCCACCACCCCACCTCCCGCGCCGCGCTCGCCCTGCTGGCCTCGCTGCCGCAGGTCACCGTGCACCCGGCGCGGGGGTTCCTGGTCGGGCACCGCGAGTTCGCCGACTGGGCCGCACGGCAGAGCGGCCGCCGGCTGCTGCAGGAGAACCTGTACGAGCACACGCGGCGCAGCCACGGCATCCTCATGGACGCGGACGGCCCGGCAGGCGGCCGCTGGAACCTGGACCACGACAACCGCGAGCCGCCGCCCCGGGGCCGCGCCACCCTGGGCGCGCCCGCGCCGTACCGGCCCGGCGAGGACGAGATCGACGAGGAAGTCCGTCGGGACCTGGACCGCTGGGAGCGCGAGGACGGCATCAGCTTCGTGGGGCGCGACGGGCCGCGCCTCTTCCCCGCGAGCCGCCGCGAGGCCCTCGCCGCCCTCGACCACTTCATCACCCACCGCCTCGCGGGTTTCGGCGCGCACGAGGACGCCATGCTGGCCGGCGACCCCGTGATGGGCCACAGCCTGCTGTCCTCCTCCCTCAACCTCGGGCTCCTGGACCCGTGGGAGTGCGTCAGCCGGGCCGAGGAGGCATGGCGGGCCGGGCACGTTCCGCTCAACAGTGCCGAGGGGTTCATCCGGCAGGTGTGCGGCTGGCGCGAGTACGTCTGGCACCTCTACTGGCATTTCGGGGAGGACTACCGCCACCGCAACGCCCTGCACCACACGGCGTCGGTGCCCGACTGGTTCGCGGAGCTGGACGCGGACGCGGTGGAGGCCAACTGCCTCTCCACGGTGCTTGCGCAGGTGCGGGACACGGGATGGACGCACCACATCCCCCGGCTGATGGTCCTCGGCAGTCATGCCCTGCAGCGGGGCTGGGACCCGGCCGCGGTGACGGACTGGTTCCACCGGTGCTTCGTGGACGGCTACGACTGGGTGATGCTGCCGAACGTGGTGGGCATGTCGCAGTACGCGGACGGGGGAGTGGCCACCACCAAGCCCTATACCTCGGGGGGCGCGTACATCCACCGGATGAGCGACTTCTGCGGCGGCTGCTCCTACCGCCCCACGGAACGCGTCGGCGATCGGGCCTGCCCCTACACGGTCGGCTACTGGTCCTTCCTCGACCGGCACCGCTCCCGGTGGGAGTCCAACCCGCGGATGAGCCGGGCCGTCGGGGGCCTGGGCCGGCTCGGCGACCTCGCACAGGTCATCCAGGCGCACCATGACGCGGGAGACTCGCCGCCCTGAGACCGGCCGGGCCGGCCGTCCGCGAGAGGACGGCCGGCCCGGACCCTGCTCCGATCCCCGGCGTCAGGCCGCCACGGGGGCTGAAGCGGTGAGGGCGGCGACGGCCACGCCGAGGGCCTCGTGGATGTCCGGGACGTCGACCCCGCTGCCGGCCGCCACCGCACGACGGGCCTCGGGGCTGCGGGCGACCACGGCCAGCGGGATACCGCTGTCGCGGCACATCCGGTTCGCCCGTATGACGGTGCTGACCGCCGCCGGGCTGACCGGGTCGTCGGACAGTTCCAGGACGACCGGGGAGCGACGCACCACGGACAGGAGGCGGTCGAGTTCCCATGCGGTCGTGGCGCGGCTGTCGATGGCGAGGTCGGCTCGCAGACGGACGATCGTCACATCGCTGTCGGTCACCTTGATGGAAAGCACGGGTTCTCCTTCTCTGCACCGCCCAGGACTGCTGTGTACCGAACGGGTGCCCGCCCCTCGGCGTTGTATTCCCACCCGTGAAGGGCCGGTGCGGCGAACGGCGTTCCCCACGGGAACGGGGCACGGGGTGCGGGGAACGCGGTATGGCGCGACGCGGCGGCCCGGGCGGCGGGGGTAGGTTGCGGGCATGATCGATTCTCTCCGGGGCGCCCCGGTGCCCGGCAGCCTCGATGTCGTCTGGCACGCCGGCTGGCCCTCCCCGAAGCACGACCCGGCCCCGGAGATCCAGGTCCACGCGTACACCGAGCACACCGTGATCCTGCGGCAGAACAAGTCCGTGCACTACGAAGCGCCCTTCCTCTTCCTCCTCTTCGGCAATGACCGGGCTCTGCTCCTCGACACGGGCGCCTCGCCGGACGCCGCACACTTCCCGCTTCGGGCGACGGTCGACGCACTGGTCGAGGACTGGCTGGAGCGCCATCCGCGCAGCGACTACGCCCTGCTGGTCGCCCACACCCACGGGTACGGCGACCACGTCGCGGCGGACGGACTGTTCGCGGACCGTCCGCTGACCACCGTCGTGGGCGCCGGCCTGGACGAGGTCACGGCGTACTTCGGCCTGGAGCACTGGCCGCACACGCCCGGCGAACTCGACCTGGGCGGACGGGTTTTGGACCTGGTGCCCGGCCCTGGGCACCACGAGGCGGCGCTGGTCTTCCACGACCGCCACACCGGCATCCTGCTGACCGGCGACACGCTCTACCCCGGCCGGCTCTACATCCAGGACCGCGCGGCCTACGCGGCCACGGTGGAGCGGCTGTCGGACTTCTGCGCCACCCGGCCCGTCCGGCACGTCCTCGGCTGCCACATCGAGATGTCCACGACCCCGGACGAGGACTATCCGCAAGGCACCACCCACCAGCCGGACGAAGCGCCGCTCCAACTGGGCCCCATGCACCTGGACTTGCTCCGCCGGGCGCTCGCCGAGACGGCGGGCGCCCACGGCCGATGCCCCTGCGGACCGTTCGTCCTCGTCTACCGGGACTGACGCCCGCCCCGTCCGGCTCGGTCCGGTCAGCGCCCGTCGGGGAGGTGCCACCGGTACGGAGCCACGAGCGCGTCGATGCCGGCGGGCCCCCAGGACCCGGGCGCGTACGCCTCCACGGGCGGCGGCGCGTCCAGCAGCGGGGCCGCGACCTCCCACAGGCGTTCGATGCCGTCGGAGCGGGTGAACAGCGACTGGTCCCCGAGCATGGCCTCCAGCAGGAGGTGCTCGTACCCCTCCAGGGAGTTCTCCGCCGCGAAGGAGCCGCGGTACCCGAAGGTCATGGCGGCCTCCTCCAACTGCATGGCCGGGCCGGGCTCCTTGACGAGGAAGCGGGCGGTGAGGGAGCCCGGGTCGGCGAAGTCGACGACGAGCTCGTTCGGCCGGCCGTCGACCGCGGCGCGCGCATCCAGCGGGAACATGCGCAGCACGGGCTCGCGCAGGCCGAGGGTGACGACATGGCGGCCCTCGGCGAGCGCCTTGCCGGTGCGCAGCTGGAAGGGGACGCCGGCCCAGCGCCAGTTGTCGATCTCCACTTCCAGGGCGATGAAGGTCTCGGTGTCCGAGGCCGGGTCGACTCCCGGCTCGCCGCGGTAGCCGGCGTACTGCCCGCGGACCACGCGCGCCGGGTCCACCGGCCGCATGCTGTGGAACACCTTGGCCTGTTCGTCCCGCAGCGACTGCGCCTCCAGGGCCACCGGGGGCTCCATGGCGACGAAGCCGAGCAGCTGGAACAGGTGGGTGACGACCATGTCGCGGAAGGTGCCGGTGCCTTCGAAGAAGTGGGCGCGGCCCTGGATGTCGATCTGCTCGGGCACGTCGATCTGCACATGGCTGATGTGCTCGCGGTTCCACAGGGGTTCGAACAGGCCGTTGGCGAACCTGAGGGCAAGGATGTTGTCCACGGCCTCCTTGCCGAGGAAGTGGTCGATGCGGAACACCCGGGACTCGTCGAAGACCGCGTGGATGGCCGCGTTCAGCGCGCGGGCCGACGCGAGGTCGGTGCCGAAGGGCTTCTCCACGATGACCCGCGCGTCGTCGGCGAGCCCCGAGGCGCCGAGGAGCCCGATCACGGAAGTGAACGCGACGGGCGGGACCGCGAGGTGGACGAGCCGCCTGGGGGAGCCCCCAAGGGCCCGCTCGGCCTCGTGCACCGCCGTCACGAGCGGCTGCGACGCGCCGGGGTCGGCCGCGCCGAAGGTCAGGGCGGCCTCGAACTGCCGCCAGGCGGGGCCTTCGGGGCGGGCGCGGCCGAACTCGGCGACGGCCTGCCGGGCGTGGGCCCGGAAGTCCTCGTCGCTCAGTGCCTCGGCCGCCGGGGCGGAGCCCACGATGCGGTACTGCCGCGGCATCAGTCCCGCCGTGGCGAGGTGGAACAAGCCCGGCAGGAGTTTGCGCCGGGCCAGGTCCCCGGTGGCGCCGACCAGCACGATCACGTGGTCGGCCGGGCTCGGGTCGGGGGACGGTGCGGGCTGGGCCATGGCGGGCATCCTCACTGGTCCGCGCCGGAGCGCTGCACGACTGGCGCCCGGACCCGCGGGCGGCCCGGGCCCCGCGGGCAGGGGCCGGTGGGGCGGCGCTCGTACCGCCCCCGGGGCCTCACTCTGCGCGCCCGCCGGTGTTTCGGCCACCCGGAAGTCCGCCGTACGGACCGCCCGACCATCGGCCTCGGGCGGCCGTACGGACCGCCCGCCCATCCGCCTCGGGCAGCGCGCCCTGGCGCAGCCGGGCCCGCCCGGGGCATAGCGGAGGCCCGGCTGCGGTGGTGGTCTTCCCGGGGGCGGATGATGCTGGACAGGGGGCCTGTGTCTGTCTGGGCCGGTGGGCGGGGGCCGGCCGGTGAGGCGAGGTGATGTGGCGATGGAGGAACTTCCCGCCGCCGGTGGGGACGGGGGACCGGGGAGGCCGGGCGCCTCCTCCGACGCGTCCCCGGCCGTCCCCCCTTCCGCGACTGGCCCCGCGGCGCCCGGTGCGCCCGGAGCGGAACTGCTGCCGGAGTGGGTGTTCGTCCAGTCGCCGTGCCTGCAGGCCGTCTTCGACGTACGCCTCCGGCTGGTCCGGGCGAACGCCGGCATGGAGCGGGCGCTCGGCCTCTCCGAGGCCGTGATGCGGGGGCTCCGGCTGACGGAGATCGTGCCCAACCCGGTCAGTGAGGAGACCGAGCGGCGGATGCAGCGGGTGGTGGAGAGCGGCGAGTGCGGGCACGCGGACGCCTTCGTCCGGCCCGGCGCCGGCCCCGACACCGGCGCGACGGCGCCCACGCCCCCGTCCTCGGTGGTGCTGACCCCGCTGCGCGACGCCGGCGGCGTCGTCCGCGGGGTGTCCCTCGTGGTGCACGACGGGGCAGCCGAGGGCGGCGCCGGAGGCGGCCGTGAGGTGCCGCAGACGTCGGAGGTGACCGGGGCGGGCATCGGATCGACCCTGGACAGCGCACGGACGGCGCAGGAACTGGCCGATGCGGCGGTCCCGCGGCTGGCGGACTTCGCGGTCGTGGACCTGCTGGAGTCGCCCGGGCAGGGCGACGCGCCACCCCCGCCCGCCTCCTCGGATCCGACCGCGGCCCCGGTGACCGTACTGGCCGCGGGCCTGGCCCCGGTGACGGTACGCCGCGCCGCCGTCCGCTCCGCCCTGGAGGGCACCGGACAGCCCGGAGCCGCCGTGGGCCAGGAGTTCGTTTACCCGCCGTCGTCGCCGCCCGCGGAGTGCCTGGCCGCGGGACGCGGCGCCGTGTACGGGGCGGCCGACCCGGCGATCGCCCGGTGGGCGGCACTGGACCCGGGGGCGGCATGGATCGCCGCCTACGGGACCCACTCGATGATGGTGGTGCCGCTGCGGGCGGGCGGGGTGACGCTGGGCCTGGCCGTCTTCGGCCGCCACCCGCGCCGGGCCCCGTTCCAGGCCCGCGACCTGTGGCTGGCCGAGGAGCTCACCACCAGGGCCGCGGTCGGCATCCACAACGCCCACCGGCACAGCCGGGAGCACACCTCCACCATGACCCTCCAGCACAGCCTGCTCCCGCACACGCTGCCCCACCTCACGGCGCTGGAGATGGCCTCCCGGTACCTGCCCGCCGGCAGCGAGGCGGGGGTCGGCGGGGACTGGTTCGACGTGATACCGCTGTCGGGTGCCCGGGTGGCACTGGTGGTCGGCGACGTGGTCGGACACGGGATGCGGGCCGCCGCGACGATGGGGCGGCTGCGGACCGCCGTCCGCACCCTCGCCGACGTGGACCTGCCGCCGGACGAGCTCCTCACCCACCTCGACGACCTGATCATCCACCTGTCCACCGACGAGAGCGGCCCGGGCGGGGGATCGGAGAGCGCCGGCGGCATCGGGACCACCTGCCTGTACGTGGTCTACGACCCGGTCACCTGTCGGGCGACCGTGGCCCGGGCCGGTCACCCGCCGCCCGCGGTGGTCTCCCGGGAAGGCTCCGTCTACCTGCTGGACGTCCCGGCGGGACCGCCCCTCGGCCTGGGTGGCCTGCCCTTCGAGGCGGTCGAGGTGGAGCTCCCCGAGGGCAGCGTGCTGGCCCTGTACACCGACGGGCTGCTCCAGGCCCGAGATCACGACATCGACGAGGCCCTGGACGGCATGTTCGCGGCCCTGGCCCGTCCGGCAGCCACCCTGGAGACGGTCTGCGACCGGGTGCTCACCGCCCTGCTGACCCATCCCCCGGATGATGACGTGGCCCTGCTGGTGGCGCGGACGCGGGCCCTGCACGCCGACCGGGTGGCCCTCTGGGACCTCCCGAGCGACCCCTCCGTCGTGGCCCGGGCCCGGCGCGAGACCACCGAGCAGCTCACGGTCTGGGGCCTGGAAGACGCCTCTTTCGTCACCGAGCTCGTGGTCAGCGAGCTCGTCACCAACGCCATCCGCTACGGCGCCCCGCCCATCCAGCTGCGGCTGATCCACGAGAACGACACCCTGATCTGCGAGGTCTCCGACGCGAGCAACACCGCTCCGCACATGCGGCGGGCCCGGATCTTCGACGAGGGCGGCCGCGGCTTGCTGCTGGTCGCCCAGCTCGCCAAGCGCTGGGGCACTCGCCAGGGCCCCGTCGGCAAGACCATCTGGGCCGAGCAGTCCCTCACCGGGTACTGACCGCCCCCGCCGGAAGCAGACACCGGGGGAGGGGGGTCACAGGCCCATGGAGATGGCCAGGCGGGTCATTTCGGCGGTGCTGTTGATGCCGAGCTTGGCGCGGATGCGGCGCAGGTAGGCGTCGACGGTGTGCCGGGACAGGCCCATCTGGCGGGCGGTCTGCAGGTAGGTGCAGCCGGCGGCGATGTGGCGCAGGGCCTCCTGCTCGCGGGGGGCCAGTACGGGGGTCTCGGCGGGCGGGGCGGCAAGGGTGAGGCTCATGGAATGTCCTCCGACGTATCGGTACGGATACCACTGCTCACGTCCTCGGAAGCAGGAGACTTTGGGCCAAATGCGGCGTTTCGTCCCTGTTAAAGAGCATGTTCGGGCGACTTCATGACCCTGTCCGCCGACTGTCACAGGCACGTCACAGGCCCCCGCCCCGCACCCCCGCCCCGCACCCCCGGCCCCGCACCACGGGACGCGCCGCGACCGGACGCGGCCCGCCCCGCAGGGTGCGCGGCGCACCGGCGTCCCGGCCCGTCCCGTGCTTACCTTCCTCCATGGATATCTCCGCTGGACGTCCCTACCCCCTCGGCGCCACCCCGGACGGCACGGGGACGAACTTCGCCCTGTTCTCCGACTGCGCCGAGACAGTGGAACTCTGCCTGATCGGCGACGACGGCAGAGAGCAGCGGATCACCCTGCCGGAGGTCGACGGGGGCGTATGGCACGGCCGGGTCGCCGGTATCGGCCCCGGACAGCGCTACGGCTACCGCGTCCACGGCCCCTGGAACCCCGACGAGGGGCTGCGCTGCAACCCGGCCAAGCTGCTGCTGGACCCGTACGCCCGAGCCGTCGACGGCCAGATCGACGGCGACCCCTCCCTGAGCGGACACGACCCCGAGGACCCGGACCGCCCGGACGGCCGCGACAGCCTGGGCCACGTACCGCTCGGCGTGGTCACCGGGGACGCGTTCGACTGGGAAGGGGACCGTCCGCCGGGCCGCGCCTTCCACGACTCGGTCATCTACGAAGCCCACGTGAAGGGGCTGACGCGCCGCCACCCCGAGGTGCCAGAGCACCTGAGGGGCACCTACGCCGGGGTCGCCCACCCGGCCGTCGTCCGGCACCTCCAGGCCCTCGGCGTCACCGCCCTCGAACTCATGCCGGTGCACCAGTTCACCCAGGACGGGTTCCTCACCGACCGGGGCCTGTCGAACTACTGGGGCTACAACACCATCGGCTACTTCGCCCCCCACAACGCCTACGCGGCAGGCGGAAGCCTCGGCGGCCAGGTCACCGAGTTCAAGGACATGGTCAAGGCCCTGCACCGGGCAGGCATCGAGGTCATCCTCGACGTGGTCTACAACCACACGGCCGAAGGCAACGACCAGGGCCCGACCCTGTCCTTCCGGGGCATCGACAACCCCTCCTACTACCGGCTGGTCGACGACAGCCCCGCCCACTACTACGACACCACCGGCACCGGCAACAGCCTCCTGATGCGCCACCCCGCCGTCCTACAGCTGATCATGGACTCCTTGCGGTACTGGGTCACCGAGATGCACGTGGACGGGTTCAGGTTCGACCTCGCCGCCACCCTGGCCCGCCAGTTCCACGACGTCGACAAGCTCTCCGCCTTCTTCGACATCGTCCACCAGGACCCGGTCATCAGCCGCGTCAAACTCATCGCCGAACCCTGGGACATCGGCGAGGGCGGCTACCAGGTCGGCAACTTCCCCGCCCTGTGGAGCGAATGGAACGGGCGCTACCGCGACGCCGTCCGCTCCTTCTGGCGCGGGGACGCATCCTCCCTGCCGGAGTTCGCCGCCCGCATCGCCGGTTCGGCCGACCTCTACCAGCCCGACCGCAGGCGCCCCCGCGCCGGCATCAACTTCATCACCGCGCACGACGGCTTCACCCTGCGCGACCTGGTGTCGTACAACGAGCGCCACAACGAGGCCAACGGCGAGGACGGCCGCGACGGAGACGCCGACAACCGCTCATGGAACTGCGGCGCGGAAGGTGCCGACGCCGGCGCGGACGTCCTTCGCCTGCGGGCGCGGCAGCAGCGCAACCTGATGGCGACGCTGTGCCTCTCCCTGGGCGTGCCCATGATCTCCCACGGCGACGAGCTGGGCCGCACCCAGAACGGCAACAACAACGTCTACTGCCAGGACAACGAACTCGCCTGGATCGACTGGGACCTCGACGCCGCAGACACCGAACTGCTCGCCTTCACCCGGCAGGCCCTGAACCTGCGCAGCCGCCAGCCCGTCCTGCGCAGCCGCCGCTTCCCGCAGGGGGCGCCCACGGACGCGGCGGCGCCGGCCGCGGACATCGTGTGGCTCAGGCCCGACGGCGCGTCCATGGACCAGGAGGACTGGGACCGGCCCGATGCCCGCAGCATCACCGTCTACCTCTGCGGGGACCACCTCGCGGACAAGGGCGCGGAGGACGCCACCCGGCCGGACTCGCTGCTGGTGATGTACAACGCCGCCGCCGAGGACACGGAGTTCCGCCTGCCGTCCGCCGCTTTCGGGGAGAGCTGGACGCTCGCCCTGGACACCGCGCTCGCCCCGGACGACGCGCAGGACGAGACCGAGTTCAAGGCGACGGCGGCCACGGTCCTGGCCGGCCGCAGCATGAGGGTGCTGCGCCGGGCGTACCGGACGCCCTGAACGGCGCGCGAGCCCCCGTCACTCGGCGGGGCCCCCGCCCCCGGGCGGGGCCGCCCCGGCGTCCCCGCCCTTCCCGCGTTTTCCGCCCTTCCCGCCCGGCTTCCCGTCCGTGCCGCCGGGGTTCCCGACCGTCCTCCCGGCTGCGGCGCGCCGCCGCCCGTCCTCCTGCGCCGTCCAGGCCGCCGGATCGGTCTGCGGGCGGTACCCCTGCGCCGGCTCCGCCCCGTCCAGGTGCACTGTCCACGCCCACAGCACGACGGCCGCCAGCAGGAGGCAGCCCGCGAGCCCCAGCACCGCGTCGACATCGTCGGCCCGGGACTCGGGATCCGTCCCGAAGAAGGCGGGCGGGCCGCTCACCATCATGCTCACCCACCAGGCGAGCGCCGCGTTGAAGGCGAGCAGGACCAGCCAGTACAGGATCCGGAGGGCCTGCGCCGGCACGCTGTGCACGGCGCGGAGCAGGAGCAGGCGCCGCAGCCTGCCCGGACCGCCCCGCGGGCGCTTTGCCGCCGCCTCGAAACGGCGTACCGACGCGTAGCACTCGTCGAGCCAGGGGCCGGCCCCGGGTCCGGGCCCGCGGTGGGCGCAAGCTTCTTCGCCTCGATCCAGCTCGTGATGAACTGGACCTCCATCTGCGCCTTCTCCAGCCTCCGGCGGTAGTGGTGGTCGGCGCTCCGTGCCTCCCGCCGGTCCCGCAGCACCAGGCTGATCCCGCCCACCAAGCCGGTGATCACGGGCACGAAGAACGGCGCGAACGACACCAGGGAGTCCAGGGAGGGCACCGGGAACGCCTCCTCACCCGCTCGGCCCGACGCGGGCCTCTCCTCCAGACTCGCACCCCGTACGCCGCCCGCCACCCCGCCGCCCGCCGCCCCGGTCGACACGCTTGAGGGCCCGGAGGACGATGAAGGAGCTGCGGCCGCCGATGCCCGGGCAGATCGGAGAAGCACCATGCACCGACACGCGCGCACCACCGCCGTCCTCCTCGCGCTGGCCGTCCCGGCTCTCGCCGTGCCCCAAGCGGCGTCCGCCCGGCCCGCAGCGACCTGCACCGTGTCCGCCGCCGACGCGGCGGGCCGGGTGACCGTCACGGGTGCGGGGTTCACCGCCGGGCAGGCCCGGCTGTCCTCGCCCTCGGCGGCCCCGACGTCCTTCACCGTCCCGGACGGCGGCGCCTTCCGGATCGGCGGCAAGGCGGACGACCGGTACGCAGTCACCCAGGCGGGCAGCACCACCGCGTGCAAGGGAGGCACCGAAGCCGCCACGACGCCCGGCAGCACCCGCAAGGCCGGTCTCACCGCAGGCTGGGACGCCGTCCAGGACGACTGCGCCGCGCGGCCCCCGGCCTCGGCCAACCAGGCCTTCCTGGAGGGCTGGAACAAGGGCGCGGCCGTGGCCCGTGAGGTCTTCTGCCCGTGACGGGCCACCGGCGGGTCGAACCCGTACGGGTCCCTCCTCCCCGGCACGTATCGGCCGATGGTGAGCCGGTCGAGGTCGTCGAGGTCGTCGAGGTCGACCAGGTCGACCAGGTCGGCCAGGGACACCCGGACCGGCCACAGGGGGCCGTCGTAGCCTCCGCCGCCGGGAGGACCACCAACACGCCGGCCCTCAGACCGCGGGGTCCAGGGTGCGGCAGCCCTGGCGGAGGTCCTCCACCAGACGCCCCGCGTCGGTGAGGAGCGTGCCCTGCAGCGCCGACACGCTCGGCCGGGCGCCCGGCGAGGGCAGGGTCCGGCGGTGGGCGTCCTCCAGTTCGGCGGACGCCCGCCCCAGGACCTCGCGCACCAGGCTCGGGTCGATGCGTTCCGCCCGGCCCACCTGCTCCATCGCGTCCGCAGCAGTCCGCAGCAGGGTGGCGTAGAGGCTGCAGAACGGGTCGGGCAGGGCTTCCAGTTCCCCGCTGTCCAGGGCGTAGGCAAGGCTGCGGCTGATCGAGCGCACGTGGTCGAGGCACCGCTGGACCACGTCGACCGCCCGGTGGGCCCGGGGGAGGGCGTCATGGGCTCCGTCGACGGTGCGGCGCGGGTTGAGGCGGCTGTTCTCCGTCTCCGCGTCGATGGCGAACCGGATGCGGTCGGCGTCCGCGGACAGCCTGCGCCACTCACTGCGCAGGCGGCGCACCTGCTGCTCGTCCGGGGCGTCCGCCTCGAACAGGTCGGCCAGCTCGCCGACCCGCTCGTGGACGCCGCCGAAGAGCTCGGCGACGGCCTCCTGCCGGTGGCGGGTGTGCCGGGCCGGCGCGAGGACCAGGTGCGCGGTGAGCCCGAAGGCGGCGCCGATGGCCACCGACGCGACGAGGTGCCCGATGTAGTCGATCCTGCCGTGTCCGGAGGAAAAGGCGAAGAAGCCGACGATCGCGACCTGCGTCCCGTGGGCCCCCAGCGGCCGGAACCGCCCCACGGCCAGGGCCAGCAGGGTGAGCAGGCCGAAAGTCCAGCCGTGGATGCCCGCGGCGGCCGCCAGCGTCGCGGCCAGGGCCGCGCCCACGGTCATCGCGATCAGGTACTGGGTGCAGTCGCGCACCGAGCGGTACAGCGTGGCCTGCAGCGCCACCAGGGCGGTGAACGGGGCGAACGTGGACACCGCCGGCGGCAGCAGGTAGCGGGCCAGCACCCACGCCCCTGTGGCCGCCACCACGGTCTTCGCACTCAGCAGCAGGTCATCCCGTTCACTGCCCGGTCGCGCCACCCCCCGCCGTACGTACCCGACCGCGTCGTACCCGGTCGTCCTCACCCTCGCCAGCATGTCGCGCCACAGCGGCATATGCCACCTCCCGGCAGGCGTCTGCCCCGCGACGGCGGGACCACGCGCGATGTCCCCGGGTCCCGGCCCCCTGCGCAGCCGGGACCCCGGAACATCCCCCGCGTACGGCCGTCAGACCCGCTGCGCGCGGTGGAGCAGGGAGTGCAGGCCGTGCGACCGCAGTGCGGCACGGGCCGCATTCGCCCCGGGCGCACCGTGGACGCCGCCGCCCGGGTGGGCGGCCGCGGACGCCAGGAACAGGCCCTTGACGGGGGTCTCGGGACGGCCGGTGCCCGGCGTGGGACGGAAGACGGCCTGCTGGTGGAGGGCGGTGGTGCCGTTGTTGATCGCACCGTTGTGGAGGTTCTCGTTCAGCGCTTGCAGGGTGGTCGGCGCCAGGATCCTGCGGGCCGCGATCCGCGCCCGGAAGCCCGGCGCGAACCGCTCCACCTGCTGTTCCACCCGGTCGGCCATGGCCTCCTGCTCCCGGGCGTCCCAGCAGCCGGTGATACCGTCACGGCCCGCGTCGGAAGTGATCCGCTGCGGAAGGTGGGTGTAGGCCCACGCCGACTCGGTGCCGACGGGCGAACGGCTCGGGTCGGCCGTGGTCATCTGCCCGAACAGGACGAAGGGCTCCTCGGGCACCTGCCCCATCGCGAGCTGCGCCGCGAACCGGGTCAGGCCGTCGACGCCGTCCGCCAGGTGCACCGTACCGGCCCCGGCGGCCTGCGGCGCCGTCCACGGCACCGGACCCGTCAGCGCCCAGTCCACCTTGAACGTCGCGAAGTCCCACTGGAAGCGCTCCAGATCCCGGACCAGCCGGCCCGGGAGGTGCTCCTCGCCCACGAGGTCCCGGTACAGGGCGGGCGCCGAGGTGTCGGCGAGCACGGCCCGGTGCGCCCGTACGCTCTCGCCCCCGGCCGTCTCGACCCCCACGGCCCGGCCGCCCCGTACGGCCACGGACACGACCCGCTCCCCGCAGCGCAGGACACCGCCGCGGCGCCGCAGACGGTTCACCAGGGCCGCGGTCAACTCACCCGAACCGCCGGCGGGCACCGGAAATCCGTGGCTCTGCCCCAGCATCGACATCAGCCAGCCGAAGCCGCCGCTGCCGGCCGCCTCCGGAGCCAGGTCCGCATGGAGGGCATTGCCCGCCAGCAGCAGCCGCCCGCCCTCCCCGGCGAACACCTCCTCACCCAGGCGCCGTACCGGCAGGGCCAGATTCCGGGCCAGCCGCAGCCCGCCGGCGGTCCGCAGGCGCGCCGCCAGGCGCAGCCCGGACCGCACCGGCGGGAACGGAGCGAACAGGGAACGCACCAGGTCGGGCCCGAGGCGGGCCCACCCCTCGTACAGGGCCCGCCACGCGTCGCCGTCCGCCGCAGCGAACCCGGCCAGCCCCGCGCAGGTGTCCTCCACCCGCCGCTCCAGCACCGCGCACCGCCCGTCCGCCAGCGGATGGGCGAGCACCCGCGGTGCGTGGCTCCACCGCAGGCCCTCGGCGGCCAGGTCGAGCCCCGCCAGCACCGGGGAGGCGACGGCCAGCGGGTAGAACGCGCTGAACACGTCCGAGACGTAGTCCGGGTGCACGCCCCGGTCGCTGCGCACCGCACCGCCCGGCTCCGGCTGCGCCTCCAGGACCTCGACCGACCAGCCGGCGTCGACCATCAGGTTCGCCGCCACCAGACCGTTGGGGCCGGCCCCGATCACCACGGCGTCAGGCACGGGCGGCCTCCGCCGGACGCCGCTCCACGGTCTTGGCCAGACGGGCCAGCATGCCCCGGTGGCGGATCTGCAGCAGGGCCTCGCTCGCCGGATTGTGCAGGGCGCCGCCCAGGCCGCGCAGCGGGTGCTCGTCGCAGACGACCAGGGTGTCCTCCCCCCACGGCCGGAGCTGGAGGAAGATCCTCGCCGTGCCCAGCCCCTTCGCCATCGCCTCCAGCTCCAGCTCCCTGCCGGGCTCGTTGTGGCGGACCGTCGTCACCCCCGCCGCCGACCAGGGTCCCAGCCGCACCGTGTAGCGCAGGCGCGCCCCGACCGCGGGCCATGCCTCGTCGAGCGGCTCGGACTCCGAGGGGCCCACCACCCACTCCCCGTACAGGGTCGGATCGGCGAGTACGGACCACACCGCCTGCGGGGGGCGCCTGATCAGCTGATGACGAACGGCCATGGGGACTCCAACCCTGCTGTCCGGGACGAGGTGACGGAAGACGGCCCGGTACGGCCGACCGGGCCGTACGCGCCGCGGAACCTGCTACTGGTCGGCGCTGGGCACGGCGAGCGGATCGCCCGGAGCGGTCTTCTTGGCCGCCTCCATCTCCGCGCCGAGCTCGGTGAGCCGGTTGCGGCCCATGGCCTTGCGGACATCGGGGAACCACTCCTTCTCCTCCTCCTCGACGTGGTGGCGCACGTTCTCCATGAGGACGGACATCTTCGCGTCGAAGCGCTCGTCCGACGGGTCGAGGCCCTTGAGTTCGGACAGCATCCACAGGACGACGTGGTGCTCCTCGACGCTCTCCAGGACGTGGTCCTTGGTGTCGGGGGCGGCCTCGCGGGCGGCCGGATAGAAGATCTTCTCCTCGATCCAGGTGTGCGTGGTGAGCTCCTCGATCACCTGGTCGGCGATCCGGCGCTTCTCCGCGTGGTCCTCCTCGCCGGCCTTCTCGAACTGTTTGAAGAGCTTCTCCACCGTCTTGTGGTCTTCCTTGAGCAGCACGATCCCGTCCACAGCGCTTCCTCACGTCGGCCTACCGGGGACGACGAGCGCCGCCCGGGACCCGTGTACCCGATCCGGCGGGCACCAGACGGCCGCGGGCCGCGGGTTGCCCCGGAATGGCGACGCCACTGAGCCGTACGCCGCTGACGGCGGGCGTTGCGGGGCGCGGGCCCGTCAGAAGGCGTAGCGGATCCGCAGCCAGGGGGCCCGGGCGGCCACCAGGCCCCGCAGGGTGTCGACGGCCCGCGCCTTTTCGGCGTTGCGGTACCGGACGTTCCAACTGCCGTTCTCGGAGCGCTTGGCCTGCTGCAGCTCCGGGCGCCACAGGGTGTCCTCGGCGCGCGGATGCCAGGCCAGGTTCAGTTCGTGCAGGTCCCGGTTGTGGGTCAGCATGATCACTTCCGCGGCGGCCTGCTCCTTGACCGCCGGCGGCAGGACGTCGTCCAGGTGACTCAGCAGCAGACCCCAGTCCTGTTCCCACCCGGGCCGGATGACGACGGGCGAGAGGTTGAAGTGGACCTCGTACCCGGCCTCCAGGAAGTCGGCTGCCGCCGCGATGCGCTCCTCTACGGGGCTGGTGCGGATGTCGAGCAGCCGGGAGTCCTGCGGCGGCATGACGGAGAACCGCACCCGGGTGCGGCCGCGCGGATCGAGCAGCAGCAGATCGGGGTTGACGTACTTGGTGGCGAAGGAGGCCTTCGCGGTGGGCCGGCGGGCGAAGGCGTGCACGAGGTCCGCGACGTTGTCGCTGATGAGGGCGTCCACGGAGCAGTCGCTGTTCTCGCCGATGTCGTAGACCCAGGCGCTCGGGTCGCACTGGTTGGGCTCCCGTTTGGGGCCCTGGCGGGCGATGTGCCGGTCGAGGTGGGCGGTGATCTGCTCGATGTTGGTGAAGACGGTGATCGGGTTGGCGTAGCCCTTGCGGCGCGGCACGTAGCAGTACGCGCAGGCCATCGCGCAGCCGTTCGCCGGGCCGGGGGCGATCCAGTCGGCGGACCGGCCGTTCGGCCGCGTGGCCAGCGTCTTCTTCTCGCCCAGGACCAGGACCTCGCTCTTGATCCGCACCCAGCGGTCGAGGTTCCCCTCGTTGCCGTGCAGCTGCGGGATGCGCCAGTGCGAGTCCACCTCGATGACGCGGGCCTCCGGGAAGCGGGCGAGCACCTGCCGGCCGCGGGGCGACGCCGCGGCCGCGGGCTCGGCGTGGATCTCGCGCACGGACAGCAGGCGGCGGGCGGCCGGGGAGTCGCGGAACGACGGGCCGACCAGGGGCCGGGCGCCGCCCGGTGCAGCCTGTACGGGACCGGGGAGGTCTTCGAGGCCGAACAGCGCGTCCGCCTCCGGGCCGCCCCCGGACGGCCCGCGGGACCGGCCGGGGCCGCCCGGTGACCGGGACTCGTCCATGAGGTGCGCTCCGGGATCCGCGCATCGCCGGACCCGCGTGCGACGGTCCCACGATGCGCTGCGGCAGTGACAGCAGGACCTTCCACTCTAGTGCCGTGCCCGCCCTCGCGGTCAGCCCGGATCCCTGCCCGGCGGACGCCGAACGGGGTGCCCGGCGCTGATCGATCGGATTTATCCCGCGCTCACGGACATGAGCGCGGCGCTCGTGGACAGCCGCTGGATATGACACGACTGACGAAGCCGGACCGCGGGGGAGAAGACGAGCGCCCGGTCACCCGCGAGGAGGACACCCCGGGGCCCGGCCCCGAGGTGGAGGACCGGGCCCCGGACCAGCCCACCGACCTGCCCAAACGCTCCTGGATGGCCGTACTGCGGGGGACGGTCAAGGAATTCGGGAAGGACGAGCTCTCCGACCGCGCCGCCGCCCTGACGTACTACGGGGTGCTGGCGCTCTTCCCCGCCCTGCTGGTCCTCGTGTCCCTGCTGGGCATCGCCGGCGAGTCGACGACCCGTAAGGTGCTCGACAACCTGCAGAAACTGGCCCCGGGGTCGGCCCGGGACGTCATCACCGACGCGGTGCAGCAGCTGCAGGGCCGCAGCGGCGTCGGATCGCTCGTGGCGATCGTCGGCCTGCTCGTCGCCCTGTGGTCCGCCTCCGGCTACATCGCCGCGTTCATGCGCGCCTCGAATGCCGTCTACGACGTCCCGGAAGGCCGCCCGATGTGGAAGGTCCTGCCGGTCCGCCTGGCCCTCACCGTCACCCTGATGGTCCTCGCCTGCGTCAGCGCCCTGATCGTGGTCTTCACCGGAGGCCTGGCCCAGCAGGCGGGCTCCGCCCTGGGGATCGGGGACACCGCGCTGACGGTGTGGTCGATCGCCAAGTGGCCGGTCCTGGTCCTGCTGGTCACGATCATGATCGCGCTCCTCTACTGGGCGGCGCCGAACGCCAAGGGCCGGGGATTCAAGTGGGTCACCCCCGGAAGCTTCCTCGCCCTGCTGATCTGGATGGCCGCCTCGGCGGGCTTCGCGTTCTACGTCGCGAACTTCGCCTCCTACAACAAGACGTACGGCACGGTCGCAGGCGTGATCGTCTTCCTGGTCTGGCTGTGGATCACGAACCTGGCCATCCTCCTCGGCCTCGAATTCGACGCGGAGATGGTGCGCCAACGCGCCATCGCCGGCGGATGGCCCAAGGGCGAGGAACCCTACGTCCAGCCCCGGGACACCCGCGCCTGGAGTGACGACGAACGCCGCCGCATGGAGTGAGCCCCCCCCGCAGGGTCAGGTGGCGGCCGGCAGGCCGACCCGGCTGCCGGCCTCGGAGCGGCCGCCCTCGGACCCCAGCCACTCGGCGACCAGGACGGTGGCGTCGTCCGCGAGGCGACCGGCGTGGTGCTCCATGATCGCCCGCATCAGGCGGCGCAGCGTCTCCGGAACGGGCAGTCCGTCGCTGTGGTGCCGGATCAGGAAGTCGACGAAACCCTCCAGCCCGAACTCCCGGCCGTCAGGGTTGCGCGCTTCGGTGATCCCGTCGGTGTAGAGGACGACGCGGTCGCCCGGCTCCAGCTGCTCCCGGCAGACGGTGGGACGCAGCCCCAGGTCGGTGCCCATGGGATGGGCCGGCGGGCACTGGAGACGGGTCGTCCAGCGGCCGCCCCTGATCACCACCGGCGGGTGGTGGCCCCGGTTGACCCAGGTCAATGCGCCGGTGGCGGTGCCGAGTTCGGCCAGGACTGCGGTGACGTACCGCTGCCGGCCGAACTCGGCGATGAGGGTCTGCTCGATCGCCACGGACGTCTCGGCCAGGCCCAGTCCCTGACGCCGGCCGTTGCGGCAGGCCGCGACCGCCAGATTGGCGGTGACACCGGCCGAGGTGTCGTGGCCCATGGCATCGAAGATGCCCAGGTGCAGTATGTGCCCGGCGCGCGCGTAGTCGAACGCGTCCCCGCCGACCGCGTACGCCGGCTCCAGCACACCGCCGACCACCACCCGGGGGTCGGCGTACGTCGTGGGCGGCATGAGGTGCCACTGCATCTCCGCGGCCACGTTCATCGGCCGGGTCCGCACCAGGCGGGCGTGCGTGTCACTGGACGCGCGCTTGCTGACCACCAGCAGCGCCACCAGTGCGGCCAGGAAGCCCAGATCCTCGCGGGTGGCCCGGTCATCGGCCTTCGTCACCGCCCGCATCACGCCCAACCGTTCGGTGCCGTCCAGCAAGGGCACCCACCACAGCACGCCCTGCTGCTCCGGCAGGGCCAGCGGCAGGAGCCGGCCGAGCTGGAAGGAACGCCCGGCCACCGTCGTGACCACGGACAGCTCGCCCTCACCCGCCTCGCCGGTCCCGCGGTCCAGCAGGCGCAGGACGTCCTCCTGGAGGTCGCAGAGGTAGATCCCGACCTGCCGGATGCCGGCCTCGGCGGCCCGCTCGGCGACCTGCCCGGCCAGTTCCTCCCACGCCATCAGGTGGCTGGTCTGGAGCAGCCCGCCGAGCATGTCACGGACCCGGCGGGCCCTGCCGTCCCCGGCCGGAGCCGGCTCGGGGCCACCCGTACGACCTGCATCCCCGACCGTCACGCCGCACCGCCTTCAGGAGTCGGGGCGCCGGCTGCACCCGCTGCCACAGCGGGTGCAGCCCGACACCCGTGACGCGTACGCCCTCAGGTGCGGAGGGGGAGGGTGGCGCCGCCGCCGGCGCGTACCGCGCCGAGGACGGCCTCGTGGAGCCCGCGGCTCGCCTCCTCGCTGCTGCACGCGGCGGGGCTGCCCGCCAGGGTGAGCCACTCGGAGCCGCCGCTGTACTGCACGGCGACCTGGGCCAGTCCGTCGTCCTGCGACCACGTCGTGTGGACGTCGAGCTCGCCGGTGAGGAGGGGCCCCGCCTCGGTCTTCACGCCGCCCCGGCCGGTGAAGACACCGCATGTGGTCCATGATGCCCAGCTCATCCGACCTCCAGACCCCGGCCCGACCGCAGGGGAGTCTCCGCACCAGCCGGCGGCGCCCCTGCCTCGGTCCGTCCTGTCGTGCGGAACGACAGCCCGGGTCCCTGCGGCTGCCCCTCACACCATCCTGCGGCGCGTGCCGTCCTGCAACCCGGACGGCGGAACGAGCCGCTCGTCTCCCCGCCGGGTGCCCGGTCAGCCCCGCGGCACCGGCCGGAGGCGGCTGGTGCGCCCGCCGGCTCCCGGCCGGGCGCTCAGGCCCGGGGGGTCGTGCGGCGGCCCCGCGGCAGGCTGCGCGGTACGGCGCGCAGCAGCGTGTGCAGCACGGCGTCGATGGTGTCGCGCGCCGGCTCGTCGGCCACGTGGGTCAGGAGGCGGGCGAGCGTGCGGACCAGGGGCGGGGACGCCATGACCCGCGGGTGGAGGATCGGCCGGTAGCCGTAGCGGCCCAGGATGAGGTCACCGGTGAGGTTGCCCAGGCGGTAGTAGCGCCCCCAGCGCCGGTGGATCTCGGCCGGGTACTGGCGCAGGGCGTGTTCCCGGCCGGCTCCGGCCGGCCGGGCCAGGGCCAGGGCGATGGTCTCCGCGGCGACTTCGCCGGCCTCCATGGCCTGGCCGATGCCCTCACCGCTCCACGGACTGACCATGCCCGCGCTGTCGCCGACCAGGAGCAGCCCCCGGTGGTACTGCGGATGCCGGTTGAACCCCATGGGCAGGGCGGCGCTGCGCAGGGGAGAGGTGGCGTTCTCCTCGGTCACCCCCCACTGCTCGGGCAGGCGGGTCAGCCAGCGGTCCATGGTGGCCCGCAGTTCCACCGGGCCGTGGCTGCGGTGCGGCATCGCGCCGAGCCCGATGTTGACGCGGCCGTCGCCCATGGGGAACACCCACCCGTACCCGGGCAGGTCCCGGCCGGTCCTGCTGCACAGCAGGTCGGCCCACAGTTCGAGGTAGGGGTCGTGGGAGCGGACCTCGCTGCGGTAGTAGCGGCGGGCGGCGGTGGCGATGTGGCGCCGGGGGTCGCGCTCCAGGCCCAGCATCAGGGCGGTCCGCGCCGACGCGCCGTCGGCGGCGACCACCAGCGGTGCCCGGTAGTGCACCGGCCGCTTCTCGGGACCGGCCAGGGCCGATACCCCGGTGATCCGCCCCGCGCGATCGGTCGAGGGGGCGGTGACCTTCACGCCGGTGTGCAGCCGCGCCCCGGCCGCCCGGGCGTGGGAGGCCAGGATGTCGTCGAAGTCGTGCCGGCTGCGGGTGAGTCCGAAGTCCGGGTGGCTGCCCAGGCGCGGCCAGTCGATGTCGACCTGCCGGCCGCCGCTCACCCACCGCATCCCGCGGTTGCGCGTCCAGCCGGGGGCGTTGATGTCGATGCCCATCCGCACCAGCTGCTGGACGCCACGGGGGGTCAGCCCGTCACCGCACACCTTGTCCCGGGGGAAGGTGCTCTTCTCCAGCAGGACGACGTCCACGCCCGCCCGGGCCAGGTGGAGCGCCGTGGCGGACCCCGCAGGGCCTGCGCCCACGACCAGGACCTCTGCTTGCTCACCGTCTTGGCCGGACGGGCGGTCGCCCGGACCGTCGGCCCCGTCCGTGCCCTCGTCATCGAGTCGCGTGATCACACGATCACTATGGACGATTCCCCGCCGCGCAAACGCTGATTGGTCCATTTCCCCTCCCCAGCGAGCCCGTCCCCAGCGAGCCCGCCCCCAGCGAGCCCGTCGCCAGCGTGCCCGCCCCCGCCGAGGCGTCACGTCCCTGCCCCGGACACCCCCGGACACCCCCGGGCGCCCCCGACCGCCGGGCTCCGGGGAGCGGATCCGGCGACCGTTCAGTGCGCGGCCAGCCGCCACAGAGGCGCCGAGCTCCGCATTGCACCGCCTGTGCGCAGCCCGTCCAGGAGCTCCCGGGCGCGCACCGCGTCCAGGTCCAGCTCCTCGACGATCCGCCGCGTGGTGACGTAGGCGAGGCCCCCGGCCCGTGCCTCGCGCTCCCAGGCCGCGAAGCGCGCCCGTACGGCGGGGGCGTCCTGCCGGTGCCTACCGCCCGGACCGGGCGGTACACGGACACCGGCACCCGCACCGGTACCTGCACCGGGACCAGAACCGGCCTCCCCGCCGCCTTCAGCACCGCCGCAGGCACCGCCACCGCCACCGGGGCCGCGGCCGGCAACCCTTGCGGCAGCCGCGCGTCCGCGTTCCCGGGCGATCTCGGAGAAGCCGCACACCGACCGGGACACCTCCTCCGCCTCCTCCAGGTCCGTCGTCCCGGCGAGTCCCCGGCCCAGCGGGCTCAGCGCGAGGACGCGCTCCAGGGTCAGCCGGTGTACGCCGCCGGCCGTGTCGTCCAGGGACACGGGCCGCGGGGAGTCCCGGGTGCCGCACACCCCGCGTACCCCGCGCGCCGCGGCGACCAGCAGGGCGCTCGCTTCGGACGGGTGCCAGTCGAAGACCCCGCCCACCACCCGGGTGTGCGCGGCTTCGAGAGCGAAGGCCGGCGGTCCCAGCCGGGGCAGCAGGTCGGGCAGGGGGACCTCGTTGTCGAGGCCGGGCCCGGCCACGTACACCGTGGTGTCCAGACCCGCGGCGGCGCAGGCGGCGACGGCGAGTGCGTCGCCCAGGGGGCTGCGCAGGGTGGGTTCGTCTCCCCGGGCGACGATGTCGCCCCCGACGTCGACGAGGTCCACCCGGTCGGCGCCGCACCAGCGGGCGGCGGCCCGGATCCGCCGGGCCAGGCCGGCGACGCCCTCGTACGGGTCGAGCAGCCCCAGGCGTGGGGCCAGCTCACCGGAGAGCCGCGGCAGCAGGGAGCCTGCGGGGGAGCGGGGCGCACTGGCCGGGGTGATCAGATCGAGGCCGGGCGCGACCCGGTCGAGGCCGGCGAAGTCACGGATGCGGCGCGGCCCGGGGACGGGGTCCACGACCAGCCGTTCCCACGCGTACGTCAGGACGAGGGCGGGAGCGTCCGCGCCGTGCAGGGCCGCGTGGATCACTGCGGCCGTGATCGCGTCGCCGCCGCCGCCGGCCGCTATCAGGAGTTTCGTCATGGCCGACACCGATACCGCACATTCCACTTGCGGCACGCGCGGAATCAATCATTCCGCAAAAAGTGCATATGAACCTCTACAGCCGAGAACGGATCTTCTCCCCATCACACTACAGAAATCGGCCCACGACGACCCTAGGGTGACGGAATGTCACGAACGGTGATGCGATCTCCCCTGAAAGAAGGTCAATTCCCTCTATGAGAACCCCCGTTGCCTTACCCGTCCCGTCCTTCCCGACCCCCCGGAACACGGCCGAGCTGCAACCGGCCACGCCCTACGAGCAGTACGTGTATGCCTACCCGCACCAGAAGGCGTACCGCCTGATGGAGGACGGACCCCTCCTCGGCGACCTGTGGTCCCGCGAACCCCTCGACGCGCTGTCGCTCTACGTGCACGTCCCCTTCTGCGAAGTGCGCTGCGGCTTCTGCAACCTCTTCACCCGCACCGGAGCCCCCGAAGAGATCACCACCGCGTTCCTCGCCACCCTGGAGCGGCAGGCACGCGTCACCCGCGAGGCCTTGGAGGCGAAGGGCGAGCCCATCCGGTTCACCCTCGCCGCGTTCGGAGGCGGCACCCCCACTTACCTGACGGCGCGCGAACTGACCACCCTGTGCGACATCTCCGAGAACGTCATGGGCGCCGACCTGCATGCCGCCTCCTGGTCGGTCGAGGCCTCCCCGGAGACGGCGACCGCCGACCGCGTGGCCGTACTCGCCGAACGCGGCGCCACCCGGCTGAGCATCGGCGTACAGAGCTTCATCGACGAGGAGGCCCGCGCCGCCGTCCGCCCGCAGAAGCGGGCGGAGGTCGAGGCCGCCCTCGCCCGCCTCAAGGAGGCCCGGTTCCCGATCCTCAACATCGACCTCATCTACGGCATCGAAGGCCAGACCGAACGCACCTTCCAGGTCTCGCTCGACGCCGCCCTGGCCTGGGAACCCGAGGAGATCTACCTCTACCCCCTGTACGTACGCCCCCTCACCGGCCTGAGCACCCGCCACGCCACGTCGCTCCAGGACTGGAACGACCAGCGGCTGCGCCTGTACCGCCACGGTCGCGACCACCTGCTCTCCGCCGGCTACGAGCAGACCTCCCTGCGCGCCTTCAGACGCCTGGGCACCGCCGCCGTCGACGACAGCGAGGGCAGCGGCATCAACGAGTACAACCAGCAGGCCGGCATGGTCGGCCTGGGTGTCGGAGCCCGCTCCTTCACCACCGACCTGCACTACACCACCGACTACGCCGTCGCCGTACCGGAGGTGCGCCGCATCATCGACGACTACATCGCCACCCCGACCGAACGCTTCCGCCGCGCCCAGTGGGCGTACCCCATGGACGCCTCGGAGCGGCGGCGGATGTACGTCCTGCAGCACCTGCTGGAAGCCCCCGGCCTGCGCACCGCCGCCTACGAGGAGCTGTTCGGCACCCGCTTCGAGGACGACTTCGGCCCGCAGCTCGCCACCCTGAGGAAACGTCACTGGGTGCGGGAGGCGAACGGGGCAGCGGCCCTGACGCCCGAAGGCATGGCCTGGGCCGACGCGGTCGGCCCGATGTTCTTCTCGGAGCAGGTCAGGCACAACATGCACACCTACCAGGACCGCTAAGCCCGGCCGCCGGGACCGTCCCCCCGGCCGCACGGTCGGTCCGCCGGGACCGTCCCCGCCCGGCCGCACGGTCCGGTCATGACGATCGGGACGGTCCGGTCGGCGGGGCCCGGCCACAGCACTAGGACGGGGGTGCCTCGACGGTGCGCGCCCCCTTCGGGCCGGGCCCCGGCCCGGGCGCACGCCCGGCCCCGCCCGTCGTCTCACCGGCTTCCCCGCCCGCCCGGCCGTCCCCGGGACGGGCTCCGGAAGCGGTCCGCGCCGCGTGGCGCTCCGGCAGGGACACCAGGACCAGCCCCAGCAGCAGCAGGCCCGCGCCCCCCGCCGCGGCCGCGCCGGGCCGCTCACCGAGGACCAGCACCCCCAGCACCGTCGCCACCAGCGGCTCGGTCAGGCTCAGCGTGCCCGTCGTCGCGGCGCTGAGCCGCCCCACCCCCCGCGTGAACAGCAGGTACCCGAGCGCCGTCGTCACCAGACCGAGCCAGCCGATCAGCGCCACCGACCGGACCGAGCCGAGCCCTTCCGGCGCCACCAGGACGTACGGGGACACCAGCAGCCCCGCGCACAGCACGCTCGCCGGAGCCGCCGCACCGAGGTCGGCGCCCCGCACGCCCAGTTGCTTCGACGCGGCGATGTAGACGCCGAAGCCGGCCCCGGCCACCACCGCCAGCAGGACACCCGGCAGGTCGACCCGCGCCCCGCTGCCCGGGAGCAGCAGCAGCGCGATTCCGGGCAGCGCGCACCCCGTCCCCCACCACCAGCGCGAGGTCAGCCGCTCGCCGGACAGCAGCCATGCGCACAGGCCGCCGACCACCGGCACCGTCCCGAAGGCGACGGCCGTGGCCAACGCGGCCCCCGAACGCTCGACCGCCTGGAGGAAGCACACCTGGAACGCGGCCGTGACCAGCACGCTGAGCACCAGCCACGGCCCCACCCCGGGCAGCCGCAGCGTCCGCAGCCCCGCCGGGCGTACCGTCAGCAGGCTCAGCACCGCACCCCCGAGCACCATCCGGCACGCCCCCAACGCCACGGGGTCGACACCGGAATCCGCCCAGAGTTGCGCCGGCCCCACCGTCCCCCACAGCACAGCCGCCGCCAACACCGACGCCACCGCTCCCACCAGAACCCCCCACGCCGCTACCACCCCTGCCGCTGCCCGGGAACGAACGTATCGAGGAGGGACCGACCAGACCTACTGGGTGAAACCCCGATGATCCGGCTCCCGAAACGCCAGGCTCCGTCGCATCACACCAAGACCGAGCCCGACGCCCACTACTCGGACGCCGGGTAGTGGTCGCCATGCCAGTGCCGCCTGTGCCTGTGCCTGGGGCCGTGCCTGTGGCCGTGCCGGGCGGGGGAGTCGTACCGTGCACCGTTCAGACTGGCCCGGATGCGGTCACTTTGTGGTGTCACTCTGTCGCGGTGTGGTCGTTGTTGATACATGACCGATGCCATGGTGAAGATCGCTGCCGACCGGCTCGCCCAAGTGTTCCTGCTGCTGAGGCGCAGCAGCGAGGGTGGGGCGCAGGCCGCTGCAGAGCAGCTGCAGACGTTCACGGAGAAGCCGGGACAGCGCGTGCCCGTTCCGCGCTCGACCGTGCTGCAGGCCGAAAAGGCGCTGAACAGAGAGCTGGAGCAGGAAACCGAGGCCGCCCGACGGCTGCTCCTGTCCCAGATGTCCCACTACCTCGGCAGTGCCCGCCTGGAGTGACGCCCAGAGGGTCGGACCCCGGCGCCCTCCGCGGCCGCGCCGCCGAGGGGTCGGGGCTCCCCCGACCGGGCCGGGGGAGTCGCCGGGTCGCATCCCGGCACGCCCCGGCAGCCGGTGCGCCGTCAAGGACAGTGCCGGCTCACCCTCCCGCCTTCCCTACCGGGACGGTGTGGCGACGGCCCCGGAATCGGGCGACTGCTGGAGGCCGGAGGCGTCGACGGCTTCAAAGTCGGTGCCCTTGAACGCTTTGAGGGCATCGAGTTGAGCGTTGTCCCAGGCGGAACTCTGGTCGCCGGAGATGTACCAGGGCGAGCCGTTGTCGGCGACGATGGCCCCGTACGTCTTGAGCGCGTCGGCCACGGCCTTGGCCTGCGGAGGCAGGTGTGCGGTGTCGACGCTGCTCTTGAGGCGCAGCCGCAGCCCCATGGGAGGCAACGACGCGTCGGCGGCGGCGCCGGCCTGGTGCCGCGCGGGCCACAGGTGGCTCTGGTCGGAGCGGGGGACGGTGATCCGGATGGCGTGGTCGATCCGTCCGGCAGCGGCTTCCTCGGAACGGGCCAGGCCCGGCAGGATCGCCAGGCCGGCCGCATCGGCCGAGGTCCAGCCGTCAGGCCGCAGCGCGTGGCTCTTCAGGTCGAACACCGCGCCCGAGCCGGCATGCCAGGTGCCACCGGACTGCGGCACCGCGTTCCACAGCTCGTAGGCCTTGCAGAGGGCCTTGTCCCAGACGACGACATGGCGGTCGCCCCTACTGGCGGGGCCGTCCTCGATGGCGGCGCCGGGCGGGACCCGGTAGCCGGACGGGTCGCTCTCCTCGGGATAGTCGAAGCCGACCTTGACCTCGGGCAGCTCGGTCTCCGTGACGGTGACGGGAATACCGAAGGGCCGGCCTTCTGTGAGCCCGGACCCGAAGTCCGGGTGGAGGGGTTCGTCCGCGCCGATGGAGGCGACGTAACGGGCAGAGCCGGGGTGGACGGGCAACCGGTCCACGGGAGCACGCCAGAAGCTGTCCGGCAGTGAGGTCGCGCAGGATGTGTCGACAGCGCCTCTCGCTGCGACCCCCGACGCCACCCCGACGCCCGTGCTTGTTTTTGTGCCGGTGGCCGCGTCCGCTCCCGCGCCGGGGTTCTGCGCCCCGGTCAGCAGACACGCGGACGCCAGTGCGGAGCAGGCAGCAACAGCGGGCCGCCACCCCCGGCCCGAGCGCCTCGGCGTTCCACGCGCTGCTGTCATCGGTCGTCGTCCTTGGTGGTGCCGGTGCACCTCAATCCGACGGAATCCCTGCCAACGGCTCCGCTCCATTTTAATGCGGGAGATGGTTTCGGGGCTGTCAGGAACGGTCCACACGACGGGGTGGCCGTGACGCCCGTCGCGAAGGCGGCACACACCCCCGGGGCGCGGGGCGGGGGCCTGTGACGTGCCTGTGACAGTCGGCGGACAGGGTCATGAAGTCGCCCGAACAGGCTTTTTAACAGGGACGAAACGCCGCATTTGGCCCAAAGTCTCCTGCTTCCGAGGATGTGAGCAGTGGTATCCGTACCGATACGTCGGAGGACATCCCATGAGCCTCACCCTTGCCGCCCCGCCCGCCGAGACCCCCGTACTGGCCCCCCGCGAGCAGGAGGCCCTGCGCCACATCGCCGCCGGCTGCACCTACCTGCAGACCGCCCGCCAAATGGGCCTGTCCCGGCACACCGTCGACGCCTACCTGCGCCGCATCCGCGCCAAGCTCGGCATCAACAGCACCGCCGAAATGACCCGCCTGGCCATCTCCATGGGCCTCTGACGGCGCCCCAGCACCCTTTCTGTACCGGGCGTGAGGTGGCTCTCGGTCGTACCAGGGGGAGTCGACGGATTGAGGTGCCGGACCGCCGGGGGCGCCCCGGCGGTCCGGGCGGGGGCTCAGGCGCGGGCGGCCGCTGCGGCGACGATCCAGTTCCGGAACTCGACGGCGTAGTGCCGCAGATGGTGGTCCAGGACCTCGTCCGGGCAGGTGACGGGGAAGTAGACGGTCAGGTTCGAGGTGAAGCCGTCAGCGGTGTCGCCGAACTGGATCAGCGCCCGCCCGATGACGGTGCCATCCGTCAGGAAGAGGTTCGAGGACATCTTGTGTGGGAAGTCCGACTCCGGGAGGAGTTCGGCCGCGTCCTTGGCCCAGTCCAGCGCGTCGGTGCCCCAACCTCCCATGTAGAAGGAAGCGACATGGGGGCCGATGTTCTCCACCACGCGGGCACCGATCTCGTCGGTGCCCATCACATAGTGCTCGGGGTGCGCGGCGAGGAGCGACTTCTCGTCGCCGGCGAAGGCCTTGTCCATCCAGGCCAGGAACTCGGCCGAGGTGAGGCCTCGGGTCGCCAGCACGGTGGTGCCGGCCTTGAAGTGGCCGTCGGAGGAGCGGGCGTTCTCGCGCAGGAAGGCATTGCCCTCCTCGATCTCCGCGGCCAGGAGGTCGAGCAGCCCCTGGCGGCCCAGCAGTGTCCGGAAGCGGTCCAGCGAGCGGCGGGCGTAGAAGAGCTCGAAGTCGTCTATGTTCTCGGCGCCTGCGGCACCTGCGGGTCCTGCGAGTCCTGCGGCACCTGCGGGTCCTGCGGGTCCTGCGGGTCCTGCCTCAAGGGTCACGGTGACGGGCTGGAGAGTCTGGTTGTCGGTCATGGTCGCACCTCCATAGATGCGAATGTGAATTCACGTTCGCATCAGTAGGGTACGCCGGGACGTGCGCCCGTTGTCAAAAGTTCCTGTTGAGAGCGCTCCGGATACGATGCCGGACATGACTGAGGAGCCCGACCGCCCGGCCGCCTACCGGGAGCCGCAGCAGGCCCGCAGTGCCGCGACCCTGGCGCGCGTCCTGCACGCGGCCGAGGAGATCGCCTCCGATGCCGGCTTGGAGGAGCTGACGATCGCCGGCGTCGCCAAGCGGGCCGGTGTCGCGGTCGGGACCATCTACCGTCGCTTCGAGGACAAAGAGCAGCTGATCACTGCTCTGACCGGGCGGATGCTGGAACGCCGCGAGGAATACGTGGCCGAGCGGCTGCGCGCGGCCGAGCCCTCGCTCTCCGGGGTCATGGACGCCTACGCGCACGCCTTGCTGCAGTCCTTCGCCGACAGCAGCAGCCTCTTCCCCGAGCTGTTGCGCACGCGCGGGGCCAGGTCACTGGATCGAGGCGCCCGCACCATCACCGAACTCCACCAGCTCCTGCTCGAAGCAGCAGCCCCGTACGCCGACCAGGTCCGCCGTGCCCGGCCTCAGCAGGCGCTCGACACCGCGGCCCGCGCGATCCTCGGCGCCTGCTTCCACAATTCCGTGCGCCCCGACGCCGCAACCGGCGAAGAGGCCACGCACCGGTACGCCGACGAGCTCGCCGACATGGCCGTCGCCTACCTGCTCACCCCCGACCTGCACCGCAGCGACCGAGGATGACGGAGCGCCGCACCGGCTGCCCCCGCCGCGGCGGGTCTGCACCCGACGCTCCGACATGGACGGGCAGCGCCGCCGGCCACTGTGCCAGGGCGTCGCGCATCGCGCCCGTGAGGCCTCGGCGGTTCTCGCTCGTGAAGCAGCTGGCCGGAGGTCGGTATCCCGACTCACCCTTGGCTTTGAGGGCACTGTCATGTTGTTGGCATGTGCACGAAAATCGCTCGGGTGAACGCCATCGAAGCACACTCAACCCCCCGCAGACGAAGCCGAAGTCGAGCCCGCGGACGGGGAGCGAACATCTCGCTCCTGCTCACCGTCCTTCTCGCCGGCTCCGTCCTCTTCCCGGCGACCGCCTCCGCCGCCGGGCCGGAGCCGGAACACATCTGCGGCCACATCGTCCAGGGCCGCATCCTGGAGAAGTACCGGGAGTACCGGGACACCCTCGGCTGCCCCCGGACCGGCGAGCTGACCGCTCCTGACGGGGTGGGCCGGTTCCACCACTTCGAGCGCGGCTCGATCTACTGGAGCCCTTCCACCGACGCCCACGCCGTCTGGGGACTCATCGGCGACAAGTGGGCCGCCATGGGGTGGGAGAAGGGCTCCCTCGGCTACCCCACCAGCGACGAACTGCCCCTCCCCGACGGCGCCGGTAAACGCCAGGTGTTCCAGGGCGGCTCGCTCTACTGGCATCCGACGCGCTCCAACGGCGTCCACCCGGTCTGGGGCCTCATCGGCCAGCGCTGGGGGCAGGCGGGCTGGGAAGGCGGGGTGTACGGCTACCCCGTGACCGACGAACTCCAGCAGGAGGGCGTCACCCAGATGTTCGAGCACGGCCCCATCCGATGGTCGCCGAACGAGACCCCGAACCCGTTGATTCCCCGCGCGAAAGCCAAGCTCTTCGACGGCAGGCCCACCCCGGGTGACCTGAACGAAAGCGCGACGCTGCTGCCCAAGGGCCCGGACCGCGGCATCGTCGTCGTACGCGGCTACATCGGCGACGACGGCAACCCGGTCAACCACTCCATCGGCAACCACCGCCTGTGGAGCACCGAACCCGAGGCCAGCTCCAAGGTGGTCTTCGCCTGGGACACCGCCACGGGTCAGGTCGGCGTCTACGTGGAGCGCTCCTGCGTCGGGGATCTGCCGTGCCGCAATGCCAAACCGCTCGTGCGCACCCAGCACGCCAAGGTCGTCCAGGACGACCGGGCTCCCCAGAACGAATACTGGGTGGAGCCCTACGGTGACGGCGGCCTGCGGGTCGACGTGTCGGCGGTCAACTCGTTCGCCGACGTACCGGGATCGAGCCTCGCCGACCTCGGCCGTATCAACGCGACGTTCTTCGTGTACCCCCACGGATACGACGGCAACAACAGGAACTTCACCGGCTTCGACGTCCAGGCGGTGAAGGACAGGTTCCCGTCCTGGGAAGTCCTGCGCTACCCGCGCCTCCTGGAGCGGCCCGACGCACCGCAGGCCCTGTGGCAGGGCGCCGTATGGCAGACCGGCGTAGGTGATTTGACGGCTCCGCAGCACTCCTGCCACCGGACCGACCCCGACCACGCCCCCGGCAACATGACCTGTAACTGATCCATCCGGGAGGGTCGGCGCGTCCGACCCTCCCGTAGGACGAGCGGGGTGGCCGGATGTGGAATCAGCCTTTCGGTACCGGGGAGACGGTCGTCCGGCGGGACGTGTACCGGGGCCGGGTGTGGAGCGCCCAGGCCCAACGGGTCATCGCGGACACGCCGGAGGCGCTGGTCACGGCCTGTGCGCCGGGGGCGGAGGTCCTGTGGCCGACTCCGTACGCGGCGACCCGCGCGGACAGCACCGGGGCGGGCCGTTTGGCGCCGTTCGACGCGCTGGCGTCGGGGGAGTGGGCGCTGACTGCGGCGCGGTGGCAGGAGACCGAGGTGCTGTTGTGGAAGCCCCCGCAGGCCTGGTTCAGCGTCAACGCCTTCTACACGGCCTCCGGTCTGCGGAACTGGTACGTGAACTTCGAGCACCCCGCCCATCGCACCGAAGCGGGGTTCGACACCTTCGACCTGGCCGTCGACCTGGTCATCGCGCCGGGCCTGGACCGGTGCACATGGAAGGACGAGGACGAGTACGCCCACGTGCGGCGGCTCGGCATCGTCAGTGACGCCGTGCACCGGGAGGTGGAGGCCGCACGGAGCCAGGTCCTGGCAATGGCCGAAGGCCGCACGGGCGTATTCGCGCACGCTGCGACGTGGTCTGCCTGGCGCTGGGACCCCGACTGGCCCTCACCGTGCCTGCCCCCGACCCCCGCATGACATGGCGCTGCGCACCGACCCCATGCCTGATGTGCATCAAGCCCGCCGAACGCCTGCCGGCGGCATGGGGGGAGGGGTGTCGTCGGCGTGCCTCTCCACAGCATATGATCTCTCATTCATTGAGATACTCGATGGTTGAGTGATGTGGAGGATTGGTTCATGACGGGCACATCGCGATGGATCCGCTGGCTGGTGCCGGTCACCCTGCTCGTGGTCTGGCTGGGCATCGGAGCGACGCTCGGTCCGTACGCGGGCAAGCTGGGGCAGGTCGCCACCAATGACCAGGCGGCATTCCTTCCGCAGAGCGCCGAATCCACCCAGGTCCTCACCGCCGGCAAGGCCTTCGAACGGTCCGCGTCGGTGCCCGCGATCATCGTCTGGCAGGCCGACGACGCAGAACGGGTCACCGACGCCCAGGAGCAGGCCGCGAGCCGCGCGGTGGCCACGCTCACGGGCAAGCCCGGCGTCTCGGGGCCGCCCTCGCCCGCCGTGCGCTCCCAGGACGGCGCAGCACTGCAAGCCGTAGCTCCGCTCGCCCCGGACCTCGGTGACGAACTGCCGGCCGTCCTGGAGGAAGTCCGGACGGCAGTCGGCTCGGTCCCGGGGCTGAGCGCGCAGATCGCCGGGCCTGCCGCCACCCAGGCCGACCTCGCGGACGCCTTCTCCGGCATCGACGGGCTCCTCCTGGGCGTGGCTCTCGGAGCCGTACTGCTGATCCTGCTGCTGGTGTACCGCAGCCTCCTGCTGCCCCTGATGATCATCATCAGCGCGGTCTTCGCCCTGGGCCTGGCCTGCGCCGTCGTCTACGCCCTGGCCGACCGCGGCATCGTACGAGTCGACGGTCAGGTACAGGGGATCCTGTCCATCCTGGTCATCGGCGCAGCAACCGACTACGCCCTGCTGCTGGCGGCGCGGTTCCGTGAGGAACTCACCGCGCGCGGCGACCGGACGGCCGCGGTGCTCGCGGCCGTCCGCCGCTCGGCAGGGGCGATCACCGCCAGCGCTGCGACCGTGGCGCTGGGCCTGCTCGCGCTGCTCGCCAGCGACCTGACCAACAACCGGGCCTTGGGCCCGGTCGGCGCCATCGGCATCGCCTGTGCCGTCCTGGCCACCCTCACCTTCCTGCCCGCCGTACTCGTCCTGCTCGGCCGGACCGCGTTCTGGCCCGCCGCGCCCAAGGCCGGCGGCGCCACGCAGGAAGGCCACCGGCTGTGGCGCCGCGTCGCGGCCGTGATCGACAGGGCGCCGCGCCGGGTGTGGACGTCCACCGCGCTGCTCTTGCTCGTCCTCGCTGCGTTCTCCCCGGCGCTGTCCGCCAAGGGCGTGCCCCTGGACGAGATCTTCGTCAAGGACGCCCCTTCGGTCGCCGCACAGGAAGCGCTCGGGCAGCACTTCCCCGGCGGTTCAGGCCAACCCGCGGTGATCATCGCGAACGCAGCGAAGGCAGCCGAAGTGCAGGAGGCCGCCCAGGCCACGGACGGCGTCGCCTCGGCAGCGGTGCGCACGGCCTCGGGACAGCCCGGCGGCGAGCGCGCCGTGGTCGGGGGCCGCATCCGGATCGACGCCACGCTCGAAGCCGCCGCAGACAGCGACGCCGCGAAGAAGACCATCGCCGACCTGCGCACCAACGTCCACGCGGTGGAGGCCGCAGACGCGAAGGTGGGCGGCTACACCGGCCAGCAGTACGACACCGAACGGACCGCGGTCCGCGACCGCATGCTCATCGTCCCGATCGTTCTCGGCATCATCCTGCTCATCCTCGTCCTGCTCCTGCGCTCTGCGCTGATCCCGCTGCTCCTCGTCGCGACCGTCGCACTCAACTTCCTCGCCACCCTGGGCGTGTCCGCACTCGTCTTCGAGCACCTGCTCGGTTTCAGCGGCACGGACGCCTCCGTCCCCTTGTACGGCTTCGTCTTCCTCGTGGCGCTCGGCGTCGACTACAACATCTTCCTGATGTCCCGCGTACGGGAGGAGTCCCTCAGCCTCGGCGTCCGCCGGGGAGTGCTCCGTGGCCTGACCACGACCGGCGGGGTCATCACCTCGGCCGGCGTGGTCCTGGCGGCCACCTTCGCCGCCTTGACGGTCGTCCCCCTGGCCTTCCTCGTCCAGATCGCCTTCATCGTCGCCTTCGGTGTCCTCCTCGACACCCTCGTCGTTCGATCCCTGCTGGTGCCGGCCCTGGTGATCGACATCGGACCGCGCAGCTGGTGGCCCGGCGCCCTGTCCCGCGGGAGCCAGCCGGCCCCGGCCGACCCCGGCGCCACCGGCACCCGGTAGCCGAAAGGCCACCGCCGCACCGTGCGGGCCCGCCCTCGGGCTGCGCGCGGCAGGCCTTCACGCAGCACGCCCACACCGACAGCGGTGTGGGCGTGCGGGCCCCGGCCTGCTGGTGGGGCGTCAGTCAGCGAACCTGCCGAAGAGGTGGTTGGCCGGAGCGTCCGGGTCGTTGCCGTAGAAGAACTCGGTGACCGCCTGGTGGAATTCGGCGCGGTCCAGCGCACCGGAGCCGTCCCGGTCCAGAGCGGCGAAGACCGCTGCGGAATCCTCCCCGGGTACGCCGGCGACCATGTCGTACATCTGCTGGAACTCCGCTTGATCGATCTTGCCGTCTCCGTTGAGATCGGCCAGGTCGAAGAAGCAGTCGGTCACCGGCTCGATCTGGTCCGGGTACCGGGCGGGGTCGGTCAGGACCTGCCTGAACCCTTCGGTCATCTCCCGCAGGTCGACCTTCCCGTCGCCGTCCTGATCCATCGGAGCGATCACGTTCGCCCAGAACCCGTCCATCCCCTGGGTCAGCAGGCGGCCCGACGCGGAGTCCGGCCCGGCCCCGCGGGCGGCGATGTAGCGCTCGCTCATCATGCGGACGTCCCGCTGGGTGATGAATCCGTCGCCGTCGACATCGGCGCCCTTGAACCACTGGCCGTACTTGCGGTCTTGCAGTGCAGTCATGACAGCGCACAGTATTCATGCCGTTACGCAGACGCAAACCGCGGGTGGAGGGGCCCCGGGCGGACCGGCCGGCCCGCCACGCGCCTGACGAGGACGTACCCGGAAACGCGCCCGAGGCGGCAGGCACCCCTCGTGTCAGTGTTCGAGGCCGGGTGGCGAGAAGGCGAGCACATCCGGCGGGGGATCCGCGTAGACCTCGACGTCGACCAGCGCACTGAGAGCGCTCGGCCCTTGGGACAGGCGTGAGCACGGCCTATCCGCCGTGAGGACGTTCGGATTGCCGTGCCGGTCCAATGTCCCGCTGAGGCCCGGCCGGACCGGATCCCACCACGCGCCGGTGGACAGCTGTACGACACCTGGCATGACGTCGTCAGACAGGACTGCGCCTGCGAGGCAGCTGCCCCGGTCGTTGTAGAGGCGTACGACCATGCCGCCCTCGATGCCGCGCGCTGCGGCGTCCGACGGATTCAGCGTCACGGGCTCACGGCCACGGATCTTCGAATCGAGGCTGTGGCCACCGTTGTCGTACTGGCTGTGCAGGCGTGATGCGGGCTGATTCGAGATCAGGTGCAGCGGGAAGCGGTTCGACAGACCGGCACGGAGCCACTCCACCGGCTCGTACCACCTCGGATGCCCGGCGCAGTCGTCGTAGCCGAACGCGTCGATCTCCTCGGAGAAGATCTCGATCCTGCCCGACGGCGTCGGCAGGGGGAAACGCTGCGGATCGGAACGGAGCGCCTGGAAGCTCCCGGGAAACGGTCCGACCAGTGCCGGCAGCTCGGCGGTGGAACGTCGCCAGAAGTCGTCGAAGTCCGGCAAGGCGGCATCGTCGCCGAGCCCGGCCCTCGTCTGCTCGTAGAGGTGCCGAACCCATTCGATCTCGGAGCGCGACTCCGTGAACTCCTGCTCGTACCCGAGCCGGGAAGCCAAGGCGGCGAAGATCTGATGGTCGGTGCGGGACTCGCCCTCCGGCGCGCGGACCTTCGGCATCGCGACGAGGTGGGGGTCCGAGAATCCGGCCGCGAAGTCGTCGCGCTCCAAGCCGGTGGCGACGGGGAGGACGATGTCCGCGAACTTGGCCGTGGTGTTCCACCAGGCCTCGTGTACCACCACCGTGTCGGGGGCCTGCCAGGCCCGGGCCAACCGGTGCAGGTCCTGGTGGTGGTGGAACGGATTGCCTCCGCACCAGTAGACCAGGCGGAGCTCGGGCAGTGTGAGCCGTCGGCCGTCGTAGTCGATGGTCCTTCCCGGATGCAGCAGGGTGTCGGCGATCCTGGCGACCGGGATGAAATCCGGAACGGGGTTGGGGACCGCGGGAATCGACGCCACGGAGGGGCGCCCCGGGGCGACGCCGGTCGCGTCCATCGTGGCGTAACCTGCGCCCCAGCCGCAGCCTGCCCGGCCCATCGAACCCGTCATCGCGGCCAGCACGACGGACATCCAGATCGGTTGCTCGCCGTGGTCTGCCCGCTGAACGGCGTAATTGACCATGATGAGCGACCGTTGGGTGGTGAGGCGGCGAGCGAGGTCGGTGATCACGTCGTGACTGATTCCCGTGATCCCCGCAGCCCAGGCAGCGTCCTTGGGGACGCCGTCGAGCTCGCCGAGCAGGTAGGAGGCGAAGCGGTCGAAGCCGACGCAGCACCGGCGGAGGAAGTCCTCATCGTGCCACCCGTTGACCAGCATGGTGTGGGCGATGCCGAGCATCGCGGCGGTATCGGTGTTGGGGACGACGGGCAGCCACTCGGCGTCGAGGAAACCCGCGACATCGCTACGGAGGGGACTGACGTTCACGAACCGCACCCCGGCCGCACGGCACCGGCGCTGCAGGTCCTGCGTCTGGTGCCTGGCCAGCCCGCCCGGGTTGATCTGGCTGTTCTTGAGGGCCAGCCCGCCGAACGCCACGACCAGCTCGCAGTGCTCGGCGATCTCGTCCCACATCGGCATCCGGGACTGGTAGCTCCACGGATGCCCGCCGATCACATGGGGGAGGATGACCTCCAAAGCCGCGGTGCTGTACGTGTTGCGGGAGTCGGTGTAGCCCCCGCCCAGCGCGAGGAACCGATGGAGTTGCCCTTGCGCGTTGTGGAACGCGCCCGCACTCGCCCAGCCGTAGGACCCGCCGAACACCGCGCTGTCCCCGTGCTCTGCACGCACCCGACGAAGTTCATCGCTGACCAGCGTGATCGCATCGTCCCAGCTCACCTCCACGAAGGCGTCCGCGCCTCTGGCCGTGTCACGGTCGCGGGGCAGGCCGTTCAGCCAGCCCTTGCGCACCGCGGGGCGCATCACGCGAGCGCTGTCGTCGGCCGCTGTCACCATTCCGGGGCCGATGGGCGACGGCGCGGGGTCATCACCCGTCGGCTCGATGCGCACCAACCTGCCGGAATCGACGACCGCGACAAAACTGCCCCAGTGCGTCGCCACCGACATGCGTCGTTCCACCACGCATCACCCCATCCCCGGAATTCCCCCTGCTGTCGGACGACGGCGCTTGCGCCACAGGGGCTCCTCGTCAGCCGACGCTCTGCGGGACGGAGACTTCCCCCCTGGCCCGCCCCCCAACCCCGCCGAGGCGGGGCCCTTCCGTTCCGTAGCGGAGACTCCCTTCGCGGGTCGGTCGTAAAAGGTGACGGGTTCTGTCAGTTTTGGCATGAACGATGGATGACATGAGCAACGAAGACGCCATCACCCCCACCATGCAGAACACCGCGCACGCCGGCCCGGCGGGTCCGCTCGCCGGGCGGGTCGCGCTCGTGGCCGGTGCCACCCGCGGGGCGGGACGGGCCCAGGCTGTGGAGCTCGGCCGGGCCGGTGCCACCGTGTACGTCACCGGCCGTACCACCCGGACCCGGCTCAGCGAAGTCGGCCGGAGCACCGAGACCATCGAGGAGAGCGCCGAACTCGTCACCGCGGCCGGCGGCACCGGGATCGCGGTTCCCACCGACCATCTCGACGAAGCCCAGGTACGCGCGCTCGTCGAGCGGATCGACGGGGAGCACGGCCGGCTCGACATCCTCGTCAACGACCTGTGGGGCGGCGAGCACCTCCTGTCCGACGCGGTGTTCGGGAAGAAGAGCTGGGAGACACCGCTCGCTGACGGCCTGCGGATCCTGGAACTCGGCGCGCGCTCACACGTGATCACGGCGGCGCTGCTGCTTCCGCTCCTGATCCGTTCCGACGCGCCCCTGCACGTGGAGGTCACCGACGGGACCGCGCACTCCAACCGCCGCTATCGCGAGAACATCTACTACGACCTGGCGAAGAACGCCCCGATCCGGCTCGCGTTCGGACTGGGACAGGAGCTCGCGGAGTACGGAGGCACGGCGGTCGCCGTCTCGCCGGGATTCCTGCGCTCCGAGCAGATGCTCTCCCACTTCGGGGTGAGCGAGGAGAACTGGCGGGACGCGATCGCCCAGGAACCGACCTTCGCGATTGCGGAGTCCCCGCGCTACCTGGCCCGTACGGTCGCGGCGCTGGCCGCCGACCCGGACCGCGCGGAGCGGTGGAACGGCACGTCCACGTCCAGCGGGGAACTCGCCAAGGTGTACGGGGTGACGGACGTGGACGGAAGCCAGCCGGACGCCTGGGCGTACTTCGAGGACGTCATCCACGGCGGCAAGGAAGGCTCCGCGGACGATTACCGCTGATCCTCGCCGCCCTCGGGTTCCGCCTCCCGGGGGTCCGCCCGGTACAGGGTGGCCAAGGCCTCGGCACGCGCACGGAAGCGGGCGCGCAGGCGAGCCGGGGCCAGCACCTCCACCTCCGCACCGAGCCGGGCCAGCTGGTCGAAGGCGACGTCCTCGGATTCCGCCGGCAGGTCGAGGGTGACCCAGCCGACGGGGTCCGGGGCGCCCGCGGAGGCGAAAGCATCGGCGACGGCAGCCCCGTCCACGACGGCGGGCAACTGCCGTAGCCCCCGGCCGGTCAGCCGGACCGTGACGGTGGTGCGCAGCAGGGTACGGGCGAAAGCAGCCGACCGGGCCTCCCAGTGCGCGCCCAGCTCGAAGGCCGGGTCGCGCACGAACGGCTCGTGCGCTCCGGGAACGGAGTCGAGGGCGGTGATCCGGTCGACGCGGTACGTTCGCCAGCCGCCGTCCTGCGCTTCCCGTTCATCGGGGATGCGGGCCACGGCGTACCAGGTACCGGCCTTCAGCACCAGCCCGTACGGCTCCACCACCCGCGTCACGGCAGAGGACGGTGCGCCGTCCCGGCCCGGCCGTACGTACGACACCTGGACGATCCGGTCCGCCCACACCGCGCGGGCCAGCTCCGGAAGCAGTTCCGGGGTGGCGGGCTCCCGGAACCAGGCCGGGGCGTCGAGGTGGAAGCGGCGTACCGAGGATTCGGCGGCCTGGCGCACCGACGGGAGCAGGGTCGCGGTCAGCTTCAGCCGGGCGGTTTGCGCCGCGTCCGACAGCCCCAGATCCTGCAGCGCAGCGGGCAGGCCGGACAGGAAGAGCGTCTCCGCCTCACTCGGGTGGAGCGTGGTGAGCCGGGTCCGGTACCCCGCGGCAAGGAAGTACCCGCCCACCCGCCCCTTCTCCGACCGGACGGGGACGCCGGCCTCCTGCAACGCCTGAGCGTCGCGGATCACGGTCCGTTCGGAGATCTCCAGCTCACGGGCGAGAGCGGCCGCGGTCAGGCCAGGGTGCGACTGGATCAGGAGCGCCATCCGGATCAGACGGGCAGCACGCATCCTTCGACAGCACCTCCTTCGCCTGCTTCAACCTGCCGACAACCGCTCCCGAGAGCCCCCGGACACCGGCCGGCACGGCACGGCACGGCAGTGCACGGGCAGGCGCCGGGGGACTGGGACGGTCAGTACTCCTCGTCGGGGTAGCCCCACTGGACCTGCGCCCGCGCATCGGCGGCCACCTCCGCGACGGTCGCTGCGAAAAGCCCTTCGAAGTGCGGCTGCCACAGGTAGAAGCGGCTGATCCCGAGCGGGAAGTCGGACTCCCCGGACACGAAGAACGCGCCGTCGTCGTCCACGGCGACCCCCAGGGACACCTGAAGGGCGAGGGACTCCTCGCGCAACAACTCCTCCAGGGCGCGGACGATTTCCTGTGCTTGCGGCTCATCCTTGACACCGGTGACGGTGAAGGCGAGATCAATGTTGACCGACATGGGAGGAGAGTAGGCGGTGCCACCGACAGCGCCCGACATGGGTGCCGCGCACTGCGTCGGCAGTAGGCGGGACACGGCTTGCGGAGGCCGTAGCCGTGGCGGCGTGGCGGCGACGGTGCGGTTCCGTAGTCGGCCATGTGAGGCGAGTCGGACCGGCTCGCCTGCATCCCCTCTGCGACGGCCGGACCGCGCCCCCCGCTCCGTCCCGGTCGGCTGCTGGACGGACGGACCGGGAGGGGCGGTCCGGGGTGGCGGTCCGGGGTGGGGTTCAGTGCGTGCTTGCGCGTCGGCGCCGGCGCAGCACGAGGGCTCCGCCGGCCAGGACTACTGCCGCGCTGGAACCGCCGCCGAGGAGCAGGGCGGAGGCCGGGGCGTCGGCGTCGTCCTCCGTACGGGCGAGGCTGTAGCCGCTGGAATAGCCGGTGGAGTCGTACGCGGAACCGGGCAGCTTGTCGGCGTAGCGGGCCTTGACCAGTTTCTGGTAATCGCCGAGTGACACCGAAGCCTGGCCGCCGAGTCCCTGCCGAGCCTGGTCGTTCAGGGGTTCCACCGTGGTGATCTTGAGGCGGTACCAGCCGCGGATCTGCGGCTCGCTGAAGACCAGTGTGCCGAGGGTCGCCTGGCCGGCGTAGGTGGCGTCGCTGTCACCGTCGCGCACGGCTGCCAGGTGCCAACCGCCACCCTGGGTGGGGGCGAGCATGACGGTGGCGTTTCGGCCGTTGACGGTGGTGCTGAGCGAGGAGACCAGTTGCGTCAGCTTGACCGCCTCGGTGGGCAGTGGCTGGGCGGTGCCTGCAACGAACCCGGGGGTGATTTCGTTCAGTGCCACCGGGTCCTTAATAGTGAAGACGGGGAGGGACTGGCACGGTTCGGCTGTTTCGGGGATCGTCTGCACCGGACCGCCGGCGTCGCCGGTGGGCACGGGAGTACGCAGGAAACGGCATACCGCGTTGCGGACGTCAGTGGACTTCACCGCGTCGAGGGCGGCCTGGTAGTCGGGGATGTCAGCCGGAAGCGGGTCCTTGACCGGGGCCGCGTGCGCCGGGCCGACGACCGACAGCAGCGCGGATGCAGCCGCGGCCGTGAGGAGGGACAGACGGGAGGAACGCGCGCCCGCCCGCTTGCCGGGCGCATGGGCGCCGTCGCTGTCTCTGGTCGCGTTGGTGCCACTGGTGCTGTTGGTGCTGTTGGTGCTGTTGGTGTTGCTGGTGTTGCTGGTGTCGCGCATGTGGCCTGCCTTAGCGGGAGATACCGATGCGGGAGTGGGTCCACTTGGACGAGCTGTTGCTCACGTAGTCGTTGTAGTTCCACCACGTGTAGGTGGTGGTGTCCGGCCACGGGTCGGCCACGGCGATTGTGTTGTTCGACGTGTCGAAGCCGTAGACCACGTTCATGTGGCCGCCGCCGGACGTCCACCCGATGCGGGCACCGATCGGTCGGGCCGCCTTGACGTCGGTGTACACCTGGTTGAACGTGGCCGCGCTGCTCAGGCCGGTGCCGGTGTGGGTCATGCCGAGGCTGCTCCAGCCCTTGGCCATGTCGTCGAGCGTGGCGGGCTGGTTGTTGCAGCCGTAGGAGGGCTGAGCCCGGTTGCAGAAGTCCGTCTGCGTGGAGCCGAACCCCTGGAACTTGGCGATGGTCAGCCCGGAGGCGACCCAGCACCACTGGGACTTCTCCTGCTTCAGCATGGTGATGGTGTCCTGGCCCGCTTCCGCGTGAGCTGTGCCCCCCGCGGCCGCGAGCGATCCCAAGGCGGCCAGCGCGATGGCCGACGCCGTGGTTCCGTACCTGAACCTGCCCATTTTCCTGCCTTCCCCAGATGGGTACAACGAGATGAACGGGGCAATCTGGCAGGAATATGACAGCGCATCATGTCTGCGGCACATGGACGACGTGCGGAGAAGTAGCCCGCATCGACTATTAGTCGTCTCATGAGCTGATGCGGCCATGACGCATGACGCATGACGGATGGCGGATGGCGGAGGACGGAAGACGCATGGCGGAGCACGGAAGACGTGATGGCGGTAACGGCCGGGGGGCCTCCCTTCGCGCCACCGTCGCACGTCAAGGCTCCCTACGCGGTCTGCCCGGCCCGGTCGGTCCTGCGCGGGGACCTCGGCTCGGGGGACCCCCCGGTCACTCAGTCACCGGAAGGGAGCCGGGGTCCTTTCGTTGCAGTGGTGAGGCGTTGGTGAGGTCGGCGCCGGTGGCGGCGTCCCGGTCGGAGTGGTGAACGCCGTGCCAGTCCAGGCACATGACGGTGGCGTCGTCGTCGAGGTGTCCGTCGCCGGCGTCGACGATCGCTTTGATGAGAGTGCGGGCGGCTTCCCGGGGGTGCAGTGCGCGGGTGCGGATGATCAGCTCGGGCAGATCGAGGTTCTCGGCGTTGCGTTCCAGCATGCCGTCGGTCAGCATGATCAGCCGGTCGCCCGGACGCAGGTCGAGTGTCTGCACCCGGTAGTCGTGGGCCCTCGGTCCGTGGAGGCTGAGGCCGAACGGCGGATCGATCTCCGGAACGATCTCCTCGACTTCCCCGTTGCGCATCCGTAGCGGCCACGGGTGTCCGGCGTTGATGAACTCGGTCCGGCCGTCGAGCAGGCTGATGCGCAGCAGCTGACCGGTGACGTAGCCGCTGCGGCCGTGGTCGCGCATGGCCTGGTCGGCCTGGTGGGCCTGTTCGACGAGGTCGGCGCCCGCCCGCCGGGCCCGCCGCAGAGCGCCCACGACGAGGGTGGCGAGCACCGCGGCGCCGACGTCGTGGCCCATGGCGTCGGTGACGGAGAGCTGCACGGTGTCGCGGTCGATGACGTAGTCGAAGGTGTCGCCTCCGACGTGGTCGGCCGGTTCCAAAGCCCCGGCGACCGCGAACTGCGCGGCCTCGCAGGCCAGTGACGCGGGGAGCAGGCGGTGCTGGATCTCGGCGGCCAGGCTCAACGGCTTGGTGCGCCGGCCCCACTGGTAGACGTCGGTGTGCGACCGGTTGGCGATGACGATGTACGCGAGTGCGTGCGCGGTCTCGCCGATTTCCTGCATCACGTCCGCGTCCGGTGCCGCGGGCAGGAACAGCTCCAGGAGTCCGAGGGCATCCCCACGGTTGGTCACGGGGGCGACGACCCGCACGTGCTGCCCTGCGCCTCGGCGTTCGACCTTCGGCTGCTGGCTGCGGATCACGTCGTCGTAGAGGGTGCCCTTCAGCGGGATGCGCTGGGCCGGCTCATCGGTCTCGACGCTGTCCGCGGCTCCCAGCCGAACGACCGAGCTGCCGCTGAAGTCGGTGATGAGGAAGGACACCGATGCGGCCCCGAGGTGGTCTTTGAGCAGGCGGGCGACGACGTCGAGCGATTCCACGGGCGCAGCGGTCTCCGCAGCTTCCAGCATCCCGCCCAAGGTCATCGTCCCGCGCCGGCTGCTTCCACCCGCACCCGGATGGGACCTCTGCTCGCCGTCCGGCTCTCCTGCGGTCACAGCGACCCCTTGTTCCTCGATGCCTCGACGGATTGTTGTCCCGGACGCACGAAAGTCCGTGCCCCGCGGGACGGGACGGGCCAATTCCACCACGAGACCCCCCGGGCCCGGCGGCCCGGCCGATCCGCGTGGCCTCCCTTTGGCCCCTGCGCCCGGCCCGAAGCCGCTTGATCATGCCGCTTCCTTCGCGGATGGCGACGCGGCAGGCGGCGTCGGGCGCGGCCTGAGACCGTACGCCAGCGCCCGCGTCCGGCCGAGGGCCGGCAGCCTCGGCTGGAACACGCCGGCGGGTCTCCTCTGGTGACAGGATGTGCGGGCGTGTACCGTCTGGGTCAGCTGTCGTGGTTCGGAAGTTCCCTTTGCCCACGCCTTCGGCGTGGGTGTTTTGCTGTGCTGTGCCGCAGGAACCAGGGCGATCACCTCCGCCTTCCGCAGGGTGCGGGAGGCGTTCATCGACTGGAAGGGCATGAGACATGGCTACGGGAACTGTGAAGTGGTTCAACGCGGAGAAGGGCTTCGGCTTCATCGCCCAGGACGGCGGCGGCCCTGACGTCTTCGCCCACTACTCCGCGATCAACTCCTCGGGCTTCCGCGAGCTCCAGGAGGGTCAGACCGTGACGTTCGACGTCACCCAGGGCCAGAAGGGCCCCCAGGCCGAGAACATCAACCTGGCCTGACCTCCACCCACCCTGCCGGCGGTAACCCTGATCGGCCTCGCCTGCCTCCGGGGCAGCCCGCTGACGGCCGCCCCGACCAGTGCCAGGCCGGACAGCCATCTCCGGCGGGGCGGGTAGGAACCTGCATCCGGTCGAGGGCCGCGCGCCTACGCGCGGCCCTCGCCTGTAGCGGTCCCCGTCCCGCCATGTGTCGCATGCGGGCGGCGGCCAACCGGGTGGCAGCCTGTGGCAAGATCGAAGGATGCTGCGACTCACGGATTTCATCATCGACTGCCCGGACACGATGAAGCTGGCGGCCTTCTACTCCGAGGTGACGGGCCGTCCGATCAAGGAAGGCAGTTCCGAGGACTGGGCCGGCATCCGGTTCGGCGAGATCGAGCTGGCATTCATCCGGGTGGACGACTACCGCGCTCCGCAGTGGCCCGACCATGAGCACCCCAAGCAGTTCCACCTCGACTTCGAAGTGGACGAGATCGAGCCCGAGCATCGCCGCGTCCTCGACCTCGGCGCGACGCTGAGGCAAGACTTCATCGGCCCGAACGGCTACGGCTGGCGGGTCTACACCGACCCGATCGGCCACCCCTTCTGCCTGTGCCGCAACAAGGGCGTCACCTGGACCGAGCAGGGCCCGGTCTGGCCCATCCGCGACTAGGGCCTGTCCGGCCGATCTTGTGGCTACTAGGCTGCGACGATGGACCGCTTACCCGATGTGCCCGAGCGCCTTGCCCGGTCTGCGGATCTGGCCCGGGTGAATGACTACGACAGTTTCGCCGAGGCGTACTCGGCGGAGAACGAGTACAGCCTCGTAAATGCCTACTACGCGGCCAGCGATGCTGGACCTCGCCGGAGACGTGGCCGGCCGCCGCATCCTGGACGCCGGCTGCGGCTCCGGCCCCCTCTCCGCTCCGCATCACTGCGCGACCGCGGCGCCGTCGTCACTGGCATAGACGCCAGCGCAGGGATGCTGGAACTGGCCAAGCGACGGCTCGGTGACGACGCGGACGTGCACCAGGTCGACCTTCGCGACCGCTTGCCCTCCGACGATGGCGCCTTCGATGACGTGGTCTGCTCGCTGGTCCTGCACTACCTGGAGGACTGGGGGCCGACGCTCGCCGAGTTGCGGCGCGTGCTCAGGCCCGGCGGCCGGCTGATCGCGTCGGTGGACCACCCGTTCGTGGCCTACACGATCCAGGAACCTCGGCCCGACTACTTCGCGACCACCAGCTATACCTTCGACTGGACGTTCGGCGGGCAGACCGTCCCGATGAAGTTCTGGCGCAAGCCGTTGCACGCGATGACCGATGCCTTCACCACCGCCGGCTTCCGCCTTTCCACCATCAGCGAGCCGCAGCCCGACCCGGCCGCCCGTGAACTCTTCCCCGACGGCCTCCACGACCTTTCGGCCAAACCCTGCTTTCTGTTCTTTGTCGCACAGGTGCCGCCTTCGGCCACCGGCTCAGACGACTAGCGAGTCGCGGATCACGAGCGGAGCCAGAGTCGGATCGGGGCGACGATGACGGTGCCGCGGAAGACGCAGGCGCGTAGCCCGGAACAGGTTTCCGTTGATCACCCTCCGGTGACCGCTCCCTCGCCCGCCCCGGCGACCCGGCTTCGGTGGATGCCGTGCACGTCGCGCCACTACCGGTGTATGCCGCTGCGCCGCCGCCGAGGACCGGCCCTTCCTCAGAAAGCCGGTCTCGTCGATGATCAGCACCCCACCGACGCTGCCGAGATGGTTGACGGCGTGGCGCGCACTTCGCCACGGACCGCATCGGCGTGCCGGGGCACTTCGCAGCAGACGCTGCACCGGCCCGGGACGAGCGTGACCACCCTGTGCGGAAAGCCCCCAGCAGGTCTTCGGCTTCATGCCGGAGGGCATTCCGAGGAGGTACGCGCGGGCGGTGGTCCGCGGTTCAACCCGCCCGAACCGCCTGGCGATCCGGCTTGAGAGTTGGTCCAACATCGCCGACCGGCGGGCTGGGTCTACGCTACGACCCGTGGGCACCGCACGATCTTCAGGAGTCCACACAACCTGCCGTGATCACGCGGTGGCCGTGCTCCTGGCCGCATGCAGGGCCGTACCAAACCCCTCGCTTCGGCCCGACGGCCCTGATCGACAAAATGTGCGCATGGACAGGGAACCTCTGCAGATCCCGCTTGATCGGCTCCGGCGCGCCTTCGAGCTGGCACTGCGACACATCGAAGCGTCAACCGGCAGGACTGTGGCGCTCGAACGCGACTACTTCTGGTCTGTTCCGGGCGATGAACTCTACGACGTCCCCAACGAACCGAGAACGATCACGATCGGGCAGCTCTCCGAGTCCTGGCAGCACCTTGAAGGCCTGCTCGCCGACCCGGACCGAGCCGTGGGCCACCACCTGGTCTGGCTCTCCGATGTCCTCCGCGCGATCGGACAGGAGAACGTCCGATAGCCGGCGCGCTCGCGGCGGGACGACCGGACTGTATGCGCGGCGCGTCCGAGACTTTGCCATGCCGGCGCGGCAGTGGCGGGGGCCGGTCATGCGGGGGGTTCGGGGTCCGTGGGGCGGAGTTGCTTGTTGCGGCTGGGGCCGTGCCATTCCAGGCACAGGACGGTGGCGTCGTCGGCCAGGCGTCCGTCGTGGTAGTCCAGGACGGCTTGCATGAGTCGGCGCAGGGTCTCGGGGACGGGGAGGCCGTTGGCGTGGTGGCGGATGACGAAGTCGGTGAACTGGTCCATGCCGAAGGGGCGGCCGTAGCGGTCGCGGGCTTCGGTGATGCCGTCGGTGTAGAGCAGGATGCGGTCGCCGGGCTCCAGCTGCTCGCGGCACAGGGTGACGGGGAGCCCCAGGTCGGTGCCCAGGGGATGGGCGGGCGGGCAGGACAGGGTGGTGGTCCAGCGACCCGAGCGGATGAGGATGGGCGGGTGGTGGCCCCGGTTGATCCAGCTGAAGAGTCCGGTGTCGGCGCTGACGTCTCCCAGGACGGCGGTGACGTAGGTGGTGTGCCCGAAGTGCTCGATCAGGCGTTTCTCGACGCGTTCGCTGGTGGTGGCCAGATCGGTGTCCTGGCGGCGTTCGTTGCGGCAGGCGGCCACCGCCAGGTTCGCGGCGAGCCCGGCGTGGCTGTCGTGGCCCATGGCGTCGAAGATGCCCAGGTGCACCTGGTCGCCCGCGATCGCGTAGTCGAAGGCGTCGCCGCCGACCTCGTACGCAGGCTCCATCGCCGCGGCGACCGCCACACCCGGGTTGGCAAAGGAGCGGGGCGGCATCAGGTTCCACTGCAGTTCGGCGGCGAGATTCATCGCCTCCGTGCGTACCAGGCGGGGGTAGGCGTCGCTGTGGGGCCGTTTGCCGACCACCAGCAGGCCCACGAGGGAGGCCAGGGTGTTCAGCTGGTCCGGCTCGGTACCGTCGGCGAGGCCGGCGCCCAAAACACCGATGCGTTCGGTTCCGTCGAGGATGGGGACCCACCATCTGCGCAGCGCGCCTCCCGGGGCCTCTGGGCCGGGCAGGGCGCGGATGGTCGTGAACACGCGGCCGGGCAGGGTGCTCTCGATGGGGAGTGTCTCGCCGCCTTCGGCAGCGTCGATGCCGCGGCCGGTCACCTCCCGCAGGACCTGCTCGCGCAGGTCGGCCAGGAAGATCCGCACGTGCTCCAAGCCGGCCTGGTCGGCATGGCCGGCGACCAGGGCCGGCAGCTGGTCGAAGGAACGCAGGTGCCCGTCGTCCAGGATGCGGGTGAGCATCTTCAGCATGTCCGATGGCCGGTCCACGTCCTCATCCTCCAAGCCGTGGATGCCCCCTCCCAGCATGCGCCTCCATACGAGGGTGGTCAGGCCCCCTGCCTCACGACGGACCGGAGTCCGCGGTGGCCGACCGAGAGGACGAGTCCGCCTCACCGCCCTTGCGCTCCCTCGACAGGAGTCCGCTGTCCTTGTCACATGGTGTGGCAGGTTCCACCGCGGACCATTTCCAGGTGCATGGCGACCACGGGGCGGGCCTTCTTGGCCGCGGCGGTGGTGTCGGCGTCCTTGCCCTGGTTGATCTGCTGGTCGATCAGCGTCAGCGTCTTGGTGTGGCCCGCTTCCTGAGCCATCAGCCCCGCCTTGTCGTACTCGGGGCTGCCGGCTTTCGAACGGACCTCGGCGAGTACGGTCTGCTGCTCACGGGTCGGGGTGCCCGGCAGCGAGACGTCACCCTTCTTTGCCAACGCGGCGAGTTCCGCGTCGAGCTTGGTGTGGTCCTTGACGAGGGTGGCGCCGGCCTGCTTGACGCAGGTGGTGGTCGCGTTCTTCTGGGCGTCCTGACCGGCGGCGATCTCCGCCGCATTGCTCTGGTGGGCCATCTGCACGAAACGCGCATCGGGGCTGTCCGGAGCCGGTGCGGCGGCCACTGCCGCCACGCCTGAGCATGCCAGGGAAGCGGTGAACACGGCGATCGTCAACACTCTTGCACGCATGGTTCCTCCCGGCCCGCGGGCGGCCCGAACGGGCCGGGAAGACCGCGGCACCTGGCGCCTGTCCATCCCGTCTGGGAACAAACCACACGCCAAGGCTCCCGGGCGGCGACCGGGGCGGCGACCAGGGTGGCCTGCCCGAATGCGTGCGCCCGGTGAGGTGCCCCGGGCCGGCGGGGGGCCCGGTCTCGGCCACGGAGTGAGCGAGCCGACCGCCCCCATGCGGTCTCCGGTTCCGGAAGACGGGCTATCCCGCCGGATGCATGCACCTGCTGCCAGGCCGCTCGGTACGGCTCAGGGGGCGGTAGCGGAGGCCGCGGCGCGTGTTCGTGGGGTGCCAGGTGAGATCGGGGTGGCGGAACCGCAGGTGGGACAGGGCGCTGGTATGCAGGCGTGCCCCTATGGACTCGTAGGAGGTGTCGATGTCGACGGCGGTGATCACGCCTTCACCGCAGGAGGTGCAGGCCCGGTAGTGGATCTGCCCGACGACCTTCCGGAAGCGAACGAGCAGCAGGCACCTCCGGCCGCCGGCCGCGGCTCCGTCACCGGGGATGTGCGAGGGGAGGATGTCGATGTCGCGGTGTGCGCGGATCCTGCGCCGCAGCCGTGTGCCGATACCCGCGCGCCGTCCGCGCCGCACCCGCGGCGCGGCTGCCTCGGCGGGGCGGGCGGACCGTGGGAACGGGCTTCGGGGACGTGCGTGGACTACGGACATGGCCCTCCCGTGCCCGCCATGTCGTCCAGGGACCCGGCTCTTGACCGTATCGACATCAAACTAGAGAGATTTGTCCCCATTCATATCTATTTATTTTGGCTTTAGGGGTAGGCCATATGCGGGCAACCGCTCCTTCTCTGGAGGTCATCATGGCGTCAACCCACCGCGCTCCGATCGAAGAGCACCCGGACCTGATGGACCTGCGCGCCCGGCACGACCGCGCGGCCGCGACCCCGCGAGCCCAGATGGTCGAGGCCCTGGCCCTGCTGACCGGGCTCTACCTCGCCGCATCGCCGTGGATCGCGGGCTTCAACGGTTTCACCACCCTCGCCGTCACCAACCTCATCGCCGGCATCGCCTACATGCTCCTGCTCGGCGGCCTGGGCAACTCCTACGAGCGCACCCACTCGATGGCCTGGGCCGCGGCCGCCATCGGCATCTGGACCTGCGTCGCCCCGTGGGTCGTCGCCGGCGATGTCGCCCACACCCGTTCGATCACCAGCAACCTCATCACCGGCGTCATCGCCACCCTCCTGGCCCTCGCCGCCGCCTCGGCCGCCCGCGACAAGGACACCAACCGCCACGGCCCCGGCACCCGCCGACCCATGCCCGGCACCCACTGAACACCCACGCCGGCCGCTCCGCATACGCCGTATGGCTGCGGAACTCCCGCCTCCGTCGCACGCTGACGGATGCGGGAGTTCTGCCATGGGCGTGCTCCGACCGGGTCGGTCCATCGGGTCGGTCCATCGGGTTGGTCGACCGGGTCGGTCGATCGGGTCGGTTCGCCGCACACCAGCGCGGCGCCTCGTCCGCGCCCGGAACCGCGGGGAAGCGTTACCGCCCGACGGCGTCGCGGCCGTACGGCCCAGTTGCCCTCGCGGGACCCCCGACGGCGGGCGACGGTGACCGTAGCGTCGGCGCCCTTGCCGGCGTGCGCACCGACCCGATGGAGGAGCCCTGCCATGTCCGAACGCAACACCGTCCTGCGCAGCCTGCACGATGTGGGCCTGGCCGCCTGGTTCGGAGGATCGCTCATGGGGGCGGTCGGCCTCAACGGGGCCGCCAAGGGCCACAGTGACAGCTGGCGGGACAATGCCCGGATCGCCAGCGACGGCTGGGCGAAGTGGACGCCGGTGAATGCGGCGGCGATCGGCGCCCACCTGGTCGGCGCCAGTGGGCTGCTCGCCGTGAACGCACCCCGGGTCGCCACCCAGCAGGGAGTGGCAGCGTCCACGCTGGCCAAGACCGTCCTGACCGGCGCCGCTCTGGCTGCCACGGCCTACGCCCGGATGCTCGGCAAGAAGATCGAACTCGCGTCGTCGCAGGACCCTCAGGACGCGGAGGAGGCCGCCGCTTCCTTCGACACCGGCAAGGCGGAGAAGCACCTGTCCTACGCGCAGTGGCTGGTCCCGGCGCTGACCGGCGGCCTCCTCGTCCTCATTGCCCTGCACGGCGAGCAGCAGCGCCCGGCAGAGCAGGCGAGGGGCATGTGGGAGCGTGCCCGCGACCTGTCACCGCACCTGCCCTCCAGCGACCGCTGGCCTCATCCCGGCTGCTGAGCCGCACCAGCCGCAAGGGCCCGCCGACCCGTGCGTACGGCGGCGGGCGTGTGATCGCGGCAACGGCGGGAGCGAGACCCTGGACGACAGGTGCGCGGCCCGGCCGTGGGTAGCCGGACCGGGAGGGCGGCGTACACCGCCCTCCCGCGCCGACGCCGAAAGCCCCGAGTCCGTCCTAGGGAGCCGACCATGGCCGCGCCCCACGCCGCGTATGCCGTCACCGCCGCCGCCATGACGACCGGCGTACTGGTGGCCCGCTGGTGGGCAACCAGAACGATCAGGGGCAAAACCCACGAGCCCGGCGCGGCCCAGGCCCCGTGGCGTCGGACCGCGCCCCCCGCCGCCGCAGGTCACCGTGCCTCCGCTGCGAACCCCCGGCTGCCGGGCTGGCATCCGACCCCGCGCTGCGTGCAACCGACGCTGGGCTGGACCGCCACTGGAAGACCCGCAGCGCGTCTACCCGGGCCACGTCTCCCGCCGTCGCGACGAGCGGCCCTGACGGTGGCGACCGGTTCTCCGCAGTGCATGGGCCGGTAAGTCGGACAGCCCTACAGCCCTACAGCCCTACTGTCGGACCTTCGCAATGATCAACCGATCCGCACGTTTGAAAGCTCCGGCACGGTGAAGACGGTTGTTAACACCGGCTTTATTCATCGAGGTAGGAGAAGCGCATGGGCATCATCGCCTGGATTCTGATCGGACTGCTCGCGGGCTTCATCGCCAAGGCCATCATGCCGGGCAAGGACCCGGGTGGCGTCATCATCACCATGCTCATCGGCATCGCGGGCGGTCTGCTCGGCGGCTTCCTCGGCAAGGTCATCTTCGGCGTCGACTCCATCGACGGGTTCTTCGACCTGTCCACCTGGATCGCCGCCATCATCGGCTCGGTCATCCTCCTCGCCGTCTACCGACTGGTCACCGGCAACAAGCGACACCACAGCCACGCCTGACCGGCCCGGTCCACCCGGAACGGCCCCCCTTCTCCTGAAGGGGGGCCGTTTCGCTGCCTTTGCGACAGAACCAGGCGCTGTCTCCTCGGAAGGGTGGCCGGGCGGACAGCCGCGCGGCGGCGCGCCTACGGCGTGTCGGGGAGGAGTCCGGAGTCTGTCAGCAGCCGGCCGATCTCGGTGGTGTCCAGTCTGGCCACGAGGTGCCTGCGCACGGCCTCGGGCCCCGGGAGGTCCAGGGGCTTGCCGTCGCGGAGGTGGTGGGCCGCGTCGAGGAGGGTGCGTACGTCGTAGGTGGAGCCGAAGACTTCCGGGATGCCGCGTTCGATGCCGAGGAGCTGGTAGGCGGCTTCCATACCGGTGCGGACCGAGTACTCGGTCGTGAAGATCGTGTCCCGGGTGGTCTCGGCGAACTGTCCGATGAACGCGAAGTTCACGGACTTCTCCGGGACCACAGCAGGGCGGTCGCCGGCCCGGCGGGGCAGGAAGAACGAGGTGACGTACGGCATCATCACCGGAACGCAGCGAGCGCCGGTCGCCGCGAGTTCATCGATCTCGTCGACGGGCACGCCGAGGTGGTAGAGCCACTCCTGGGTGATCTCTTCCCCCGTGCAGTCCTGCATGGGCTTCTTGACGTAGTCGCCGGGGCGTTCGGCGAACAGTCCGTACAGCCAGACGACGATCTGGTCCGCGGGCTGCTGCTTGAAGTGCGGCTGCCGGTTGACGGTCCAGCTCAGGAGCCAGCTGGAGTCCCGTACGGACACGATGCCGCCGGTGACGACCTTTCCGCTGAACGGGTCGCGCCGGGTGATCTTCTCGATCACGCGGGGGATGCGCGGGTCGAGGGTGGTGACGGTGGCCGACTCCCACTTGCTCTCGGGGATGTTGCCGCAGAACACGTCGGGCCGGCCGAAGGCCGGATCGTGGCGGGCGATGCGCCGCCACAGGTCCCAGGCCGGGGCCGGGCCGTCCAGCAGCCGGGCCGCCGTGTGGTGGTCCCCGTCGTCCGAGTTCTCGGTCAGCGACCCGATCGTGGTGAACACCAGGTCGTCCTCGCCCAGCTCCACACCGCCCGCCTCACCCCCGGAGAGCCAGTAGATGCGCGTCGCCCGCTTGCGCTCGGGGGTGATGTCGAAGTCGATGTCGGTGACCTCGGTGTCGAACCGGAAGGTCACCCCCTGGTCCACCAGCCACCTGGTCAGCGGGAGCACGAGGGACTCGTACTGGTTGTACTTGGTGAACTTCAGCGCCGACAGGTCGGGGAGTCCGCCCACGTGGTGGACGAAGCGGTGCAGGTAGAGCTTCATCTCCAGCGCGCTGTGCCACTCCTCGAACGCGAACATCGTCCGCCAGTACAGCCAGAAGGTGCTGTCCAGGAACTCCCGCCCGAACACCTCGTTGATGCGCTTGCCCTCCATGTCCTCCCTGGTGGCCAGAAAGGCCTTCAGGACGTCCCTCTGCGCGCGCTCGCTCAGCGAGAACCGGCCCTCGGTGCGCGCGTCGCGTCCCTGGCGCTCGGTGACCCGTTGGAGGGAGACGTTCGGGTCGTCCTTGTTCAGCCAGTAGAACTCGTCCAGCACCGAGGCGCCTTCGATCTCGATGGAGGGGATGGACCGGAAGAGGTCCCACAGGCATTCCATGTGGTCCTCGAGCTCCCGGCCGCCGCGGATCACGAAGCCCTTCTCCGGTTCCTTGATGCCGTCGAGGGCCCCACCGGCGAGCCCCAGCCGTTCCAGGACGGTGATCCGGTCGCCGCTCATCTGCCCGTCCCGGATCAGGAACGCCGCGCCCGCCAGCGAGGCGAGTCCGGAGCCGACGAACCAGGCCGTCTTCCGATCCACCCCCTCGGGCTTGCGGGGGCGGGCGAACGCCTCGTAGTTGCCGCTGCTGTAGTACACGCTGACCTCTTCCCAGACGGATGCCACGGCCGGAGACCTTGACGGCCGACTACAACGGGAACATATCCGCCGATAAACGGCAGAACCGGTGCAGGCGTGACGTGGGCGGGTGGACTACCGCGGCGTGGCCGGCACGAGGCAGCGGTGGGCCCGGTCGGCCAGGTCCGTTTCCCACCGGCCGGCTGCCAGGCGCGAGCTGTCACGTTTCTGCGGTGAACTGCGGCCCCCGCGCGGGTGAGCAGAGGCGGGGATCCCTGTCCCCGTCGCCGCCGGGACGCTACAAACCGGCCGTGATCAAAAACCTGTCGTGGAGCGCTTCCACGCTCCTCCTCGCGCTCCTCCCCCTCCTCCCCGCCTCCGCGTCCGCAGCCGACGACCGGCACCGGGCGGCCGGCCCTGACCCGGTCGTCTTCGTCCACGGCTGGAACTCCGACGGTTCCACCTGGCAGACCATGGCCGACCGCTTCCGCGCCGACGGATGGCCGGCCGGACACCTCGACCAGTGGACCTACAACGCCAACCAGTCCAATGCCACCGTGGCCGTCCAACTCGCCGAAGAGATCGACCGCGTCCTGGACGCCACCGGCGCCGGCACGGTGGACGTCGTCACCCACTCGATGGGAGCCCTGTCCTCCCGCTACTACCTCAAGAACCTCGGCGGCGCCGCCAAAGTCGACGCGTGGGTCTCCCTGGCCGGACCCAACCACGGCACCGAGACCGCACGCTGGTGCGGCGGCGCCCCCTGTATCGAGATGCGACCGGGGTCCGACTTCCTCGCCACACTCAACTCCGGTGACGAAACCCCCGGCACCCCCCGTTACGCCACCTGGGGGTCCCCCTGCGACAGCGTCATCAACCCCGCCGACAGCGTTGCCCTCGACGGAGCCGCCCACACCACCACCGCCTGCCTCGACCACAGCGGACTGCGTACCGACCGGAGGGTCTACGAGGAGGTCAAGGCGCACATCCACCCATCCGTCCGGCGCTGATCACTGCCGTCCCGGGCCCGGGCGGCATCGACCGCAGGGGAGGGCCGACCGGTGGGGCGGCCCGCAGCGCCTGCGCCGTCCGGGCGGATCTGCTGCTGTGCGTGGATCCGCAGACGTGGATCCGTAAATGTGGATCCGCAGACGTGGGTCCGCAGGCGCGGATCCGCAGGCCGGGCTCGACCTCTGCCGCCGTCGGCGGAGCTGCCGTCGGCGGACCTGCATCCGGCGGACCCGCCGCCACCCTCGGTGGGGACCACCACCGACACGCCTTCCCGACCCTCCCCGGCCGTTCTCGACTGGTCTCGACCGTTCTCGACCGTTCTCGACCGTGCCGGGAGGGCGACCGCCGAGCCGCTGTGGCCGGCGGCCGCCCTCCCGGACGCCGCCTGGCCATCGGGTCCCGACGACGGGACCGGCGGGACCGGGGCGCGCCATCGCGCCCCGGCCCCCCCGTCTTCCGCAGCTCGGGGCGTACCCGCCCCCACCGGTTGCGGGCCCCGGCTTCGCTGTGCGTCAGGCGTTGGTCATCGCGCAGCTGTAGGGGGAGGAGCCCGAACCGCTGTAGGCCTCGACGTCGAGGTAGTAGGTGCCGGTGCCCGCGGCGGTTCTGGTGAAGGTGAGCGTTTCGTCGGTGCCGGCGCCGTCGCCGGTCGAGCGCACGAGGGTACTGCCGGCGGAGTCGAGCAGGTAGACGTCGGCGTCGTAAGCGTCGGGCACCGCGCACTGGACGGTGAGCGTCTGGTTCGGGGCGAGGGAGATCCGGAAGTAGTCCCGGTCGGTGGTGGACTTCATGCCGCCGGTGAGGGTGGCGGGCTGGGTGAGGGCCGTCGCGTCATTCGCGGTGGTACGGGTGTCGTTCGGTTCGGTTTCGGTGTAGGTCACGCCGCTGGGCGGGGTGCTGCAGTCGCTGCGCGGCGTTCCGTCGTAGAGGTTGGCGTCCGCGACGCCATTGGTGACGCTGCGGAGGTAGTAGCCGCAGGTGGGACGGTTCTTGAAGTCGTACGTCTGCCCGGCGGCCAGGTGCCAGATCTTGTAGTTCGAGTAGGTCAGCGGCTTGCCCGCCGAGGCCTGTTCGGGCTGGTGGTCGCCGAGGACGACGTAGGCGCCCTTGCCGTAGAGGGTGGCCTGCCCGGAACTGTCGAGGTACAGGGAGCTGCCCTCGTCCACCCCTACGCCCCACGCCTTGCCGCCGGTGGTCCGTCCGTCCTTGATGGCACGGGCGAGGAAGGCCATGGTGCGGCCCATGCGGTCGCGGGCGACGAAGTGGGAGTCGTTGATGACGCCGCCGTAGTCCGCCCATTCGAACATGCCGGTGGTGAACGACATGTAGCTGTTGTACGGGTCGGCCAGGGCTTCGGGGGTGGTGACGCTGCCGTTGCAGGCGTCGTAGACGACGGGACTGTTGATGTGGTGGCCGGCGCTGCCTCCACCGGAGCCGCCGCCCTTGGCCACGACCGACTCCGCCGAAGCCTCCAGTGCGGTGCCCTTCCACGCGGCGTAGCGGCACTGGTCGCCGCCGGCGAAGAACACGAACTCGGCGTTGCGGATGTCGGTGTTGACCTGGGTGTTGTCGCCGTCCCGTGCTGCGGTCAGCGTCCAGGTCGTACAGGAGTTGACCCCCGGCAGGGTCATGACGGTGTCGCACTCGGGGGTCTTGCTCCCCGAGGTGGGCGCCGAGCCGCCGAGGACGACCACGTCCAGGCTGCCGGTGCCCCCGCGGATGGCGTCGATGGCGCGCCCCATCGGGGCGGTGAGGATCTTGCCGTCACCGTTCATTGTGAAGGCGGGACCCTGCCAGGAGGCGCGGTTCACGTCGGAGGCGCTGCCCAGGCGGATACGCGTGGCGGCTGCCTCGGCGGGGCTTGCCGCGGCGATGGTGGCGGTGAGGGTGAGCAGCGCGAGGGCCGTGGGGGCCAGGGTGGCGCGCAGAGTTCTGGGTCTCATGGGAGGTCTCTCTGGGGATGGGGGACGGGTCCCGCTGGCGGGCAGGACCCGACAGCGCCGTGGGAAGGACCGGGCTGTCGGCCTCGATCGTCCGCTGACGGCGATGTGGTAGCGGAACTTACAAGCCACGCCGTCTCGGCGGTAGATGTACGAGGGAAAACATTGGATTAGGCCACCCGGCGGGCGGTTGACGGTCTTGGGCAGCCGGATACCGGACGGCGCATGGCGTGTTTCCGCTCGTTACGTGAACGTAATGAGCGATACATCTAGCCAAGGTTTTGAAAGATCTGTAACTTCCCTGTGCAGTCGACGGCGAACGCTTCCGTCGGCCCGACCGGAGAGGTTCGACCCGATGAACGTTCATTTCGCCCGACCGCTGGCAGCAGCCCTTGGCGCGGCGACGGCACTGGCCGTCCTGACCGCGTGTTCCGACTCGAGCGCCGACTCAGCGGCCGGCGGAGCCGACACGACGGTCGCCGGCACGACGGTCGCCGGCACGGCGATCACCAAGGACCAGGCGCTCCACGACGCGCTTCCCGCCGCGATCAAGAAGTCGGGAACCGTGCGGGTGGCAACCGATGTGCCGTACGCGCCCTTCGAGATGTTCGTCAAGGAAGGCGAGAGTGCGCTCACCGGCGTGGACTACGACCTCGGCCAGGCGCTGGGGGCCAAGCTGGGGGTGAAGTTCGCCTTCACCCCGCAGAAGTTCGACGGCATCGTGCCCGCCATCCAGGCCGGGAAGTTCGACGCGGCGATGTCCGCCATCACCGACAACATGGAGCGGCAGAAGGTCGTCGACTTCGTCGACTACTCGCAGTCCGGTTCCGGCATCATGGTCGCCGAAGGCAACCCCGCGAAGATCGCCACACTGGACGACCTGTGCGGAAAGCCGGTCGGTGTCCAGGCCGCCACCAACCAGCTCGACCTCCTCAAGGCACACCAGAGCAGATGCACGGCCACGGGCAAGGGCGAGATCGCCATCCAGACCTTCCCCAAGGACTCCGACGCCCAGCTCGCCCTGCGTGCCGGGAAGGTCGTCGCGGACGTGCTGACCAAGCCCGCAGCGGGGTGGACGGCCAAGACCGCCGACGACGGCAAGGCATTCGACCTGGTCGACGACCCCGCGGCTCTCGGCGGCTACAACGCCTCCCCGAACGGCATCGCCGTCTCCAAGAAGCTGCCGGAGCTGACCGGCGCCATCCAGAAGGCACTGCAGCAGCTCATCGACGACGGCACCCTGAACAAGATCTGCGACAAGTACGGCGTCGCTTCCATCGCGGTCAAGGAAGCCACCCGGAATGCGTCGGTGAACTGATCCATGGCGACCCTCTCCCCTACGGACATGAAACGGGACCTGCACGGCTCGGACGAGAGCCTCGAGGTCGTACCGCTGCGTCACTACGGCCGCTGGATCGCCGCGGCGGCCGCGATCGCCGCGCTGGTCGGACTGGTCGGATCGCTGGCCAAGAACGACAACCTGCGTTGGACGGTGGTCGGGGACTACCTCTTCGCCGGCCTCATCTTCGACGGCCTGGCAACCACCCTGTGGCTGACCGTGGCGGCCATGGCCCTGGGCCTCGGGCTGGGCACCGTCATCGCGGTGATGCGACTCTCCAGCAGCCCCATCCTCTACGGGATGTCCTCCCTGTTCGTCTGGGCCTTCCGCGGAACCCCGCTCCTGGTGCAGATCATCTTCTGGGGCTATGCCGCCGCGCTCTACTCCCAGATCAAGATCGGTGTCCCCTTCACCGACATCACCTTCGTCTCGTGGGACACCAACAGCGTCCTGACCCCGACCGTGGCCGCCCTCCTCGCTCTCGGCCTCAACGAAGCCGCCTACGCATCCGAGATCGTCCGCGCCGGCATCCAGTCCGTCGACCCGGGCCAGGCCGAGGCAGGCCACTCCCTCGGCATGCGTCCGGCCCTGACCATGCGCCGGATCGTCCTCCCGCAGGCCATGCGCGTCATCATCCCGCCCATGGGCAACGAGACCATCAACATGCTCAAGATGACCGCCCTGGTCTCCATCATCGGGGCCCACGACCTCATGTCGAACATCCAAGAGGTCTACGCCCAGAACTACCAGGTCATCCCCATGCTCGTCGTCGCCAGTCTCTGGTACCTGGCCCTCGTCTCCCTGCTGAGCATTCCGCAGGCCTGGCTGGAACGCCGCTACGGCCGCGGCACCACCCGCAGCCAGAGCTCGTCCGTGATCCAGCGCATGCTCGGCAGCGCGAGCACCACCCTGGCACGCCGCACCAAGAAGGAGGCCGGCCGATGACCACGCCCATGGTGCAGGCCAAGGCCGTCACCAAGAACTACGGCAAGCTCGAAGTCCTCAAGGGCATCGACCTGACCGTCGACCGTGGACAGGTCTGCTGCCTGCTGGGCCCCTCCGGCTCCGGCAAGTCCACCTTCCTGCGCTGCATCAACCACCTGGAGCGCATCGACTCCGGAACACTGACCGTCGACGGCGACCTCGTCGGCTACCGCCGCCACGGCCAGAAGCTCCACGAACTGCGCGAGAGCGAGATCGCCCTGCGGCGCCGCGACATCGGCATGGTCTTCCAGCGCTTCAACCTCTTCCCCCACATGACGGCGTTGCAGAACATCATCGAAGCGCCCGTCAACGTGGCCGGCATCCCGAGGGCGCAGGCCACGCAGGAAGCGCACGACCTCCTCGAACAGGTCGGTCTCGCCGACCGCGCCGGCCACTACCCCGCGCAGCTCTCCGGCGGCCAGCAGCAACGCGTCGCCATCGCCCGCGCCCTGGCCATGAAACCCAAGCTGATGCTGTTCGACGAACCCACCTCCGCGCTCGACCCCGAACTGGTCGGCGACGTACTCGACGTCATGCGCACCCTGGCAAGCGAGGGCATGACGATGGTCGTCGTCACCCACGAGATCGGATTCGCGCGCGAAGTCGCCGACACCGCCGTCTTCATGGACGAGGGTTTCGTCGTCGAAGCGGGCGACCCCCGCCACATCCTCGTCGAGCCCGAACAGGAACGCACCCGCGCGTTCCTCTCCGCAGTCCTGTGACCGCCGCGCTCAGCCGGCAGCTCCACGCGCGCACCCTGCACAGCAGAGCCAGCGCCCGGCACAGTGAGTACCTGGCAGACCTCAGCGCCCTCGTCGCCATCGACTCCGGGTCCTACAGCCCCGACGGCGTCAACCGCGTCGCCGCGTGGTTCGAAGCCCGCCTGGAGCGGATCGGTTTCACCACCGAGCGCACGGCTCTGCCGGGAATCCGGGGCCGCGCCCTCGGCGACGTACTGGTCGCACGCAAGAAGGGCAGCCTGCCCGTCGGCGCGGGCGGGCGACGCATCCTCCTCGCCGGCCACATGGACACCGTCTTCGAAGACGGCACCGCCGCAGCCCGGCCCTTCACACTGGCCGGATCCCTGGCCCACGGACCAGGCGTCAGCGACGACAAGGGCGGCCTCCTCGCCGGCCTCACCGCCCTGGAGATCCTTGAGGAAGCCGGTTTCCACCAGTACGCGGAACTGGTGCTGCTCGCCACCCCCGACGAGGAGATCGGCTCCCCTTCCAGCACCGAAGTCACCCGGCAGACCGCCCGCGGCATGCACTACGCGCTGGCCCTGGAATGCGCCCGGGAGAACGGCGACGTGGTCATCGCCCGCAAAGGCGTCGCCGACTTCCTGATCACGGTCAACGGGCGCGCCGCCCACGCCGGAATCGAACCCGAACGGGGAGCACACGCCGCCCTGGCGGCAGCCCACCTCACCCTCGCTCTCCAGGCGCTCAACGGGCGGTGGGACGACGCCACCGTCAACGTCGGCGTCGTCCGGGCCGGCACCCGGGCCAACATCGTGCCCCCGCAGGCCGAACTGCACGTCGAGGTCCGCGCCGCCACCGCCGCCACCGTGCAGCGCATCAGTGCGGCCATCCAGGAGCTGGCAAGCCGCACCGAAGTGCCGGGCACCACCGCCGACGTGCGGCAACTCGACCTGTGCCCGCCCATGGAGGACACGCCCGCGAGCCGCCGCATGTTCCAACTGGCGCGCGCCGAGGGCTACAAACTCGGCCTGCACTTCGGGGCGGCAGCCACCGGCGGTGTCGGCGACGCCAATGCCATCGCCGGCACGGGCGTACCCGTGCTCGACGGGCTCGGCCCCGTCGGGGGAGCCGACCACACCCCCGAGGAGTGGCTGGACACCGACTCCATCGCCCCGCGCATCGCGCTGCTCGCCTCCCTGGTGGTCGCCCTCGCCGACGACCGCAACCCCGCCCCCGCCCCCCAGCCCTGACCCACAGGAGGACCCCATGCGCCCCCCGTCCACCTCACCCCGACGCGCCGTCCTCACCGCCGGCGCCGCCGGCCTCGTCCTGGCCCTTTCCACGACCCCCCTCGCCCACGCCGACCCCGGCCCGGGGCCCCACGGCAGCGGCTCCCTGGTCCTGGTCGGCGGAGGCCTCAAGGCGGACAACACCGCCGTGTACGGCGAGATCATCAAGCGCGCCGGAGGCACCGGCGCACGCATCGGAGTCATCACCGCAGCCTCCGTCCCGGCCAGTCAGGACCCGCACGCCGACGACCCCGACCAGTGCAGCAACTCCGCCTGCAACGGCGCGTACTACGCCGGTCTGTTCAAGCAGCACGGCGCCGCCGACGCCCAGTGGATACCCGTGGACCTGGACCACGTCGACGCCGCCGACTCCGACCAGGTCGTGGCCCAGATCAACGCCATGACCGGCTTCTTCTTCGGCGGCGGCGACCAGTACCGCTACGTCACCACCCTCCTGCACGGCGCCCGGCACACCGACTCCAAGGTCTTCGCAGCGATTCGCGCCAAGCTCGCCTCCGGCGCCGTCATCGCCGGCTCCTCCGCCGGAGCCCAGATCGCCGCCGGCCGTGACATGGTCACCGGAGGCGACTCCTACCAAGGACTGCGCGACGGCAGCGCACCCGGCTACTTCGACGACCCCGCACGGCTGGGCTACCTGCCCGCGGGCGGCTTCGGCTTCCTCACCTCCGGCCTCATCGACACCCACACCGGGGTGTACGGACGTGAAGGACGGGCCCTGCGCCTGGCCGCCGACACCGGCCACGACCGCGTGTACGCCCTGGAGGAGGACACCGCCCTCGTCGTCGACCGGCCCGGCACCGCGAGCGAGAGCATCACCGTCCGCGGCACCAACGGCGTCACCATCCTCGACCTGCGCCGCGCACAGACCAAGAAGACCTCCCAGGGCTGGTCCCTGCACGGTGCCCGCTACAACCACCTCACCGACGGCGACCGCTACACCGCCCACACCTGGACCACCCGCCCCGCCGCCACCAAGCGCCACTTGCAGGCACGCGGCCAGGCCCCCGTACCCGTCAACGCGGACGTCTTCCACTCCGCGGACAACCCCGACGGCCGCCCCTACTCCCTGCTCGGTACGGCCCGTGCCCTGGCAGCGACCCGGGTGCAGCGCACCGCTACCGCCACCACCCATGAGGCCGCGCCCCGTTTCACCGTCACGCTCACCAAGGGCAGCCGGTCCGCGGCCTGGACCTCGGACGGCTCGACCCCGGCCACCGTGACCGGGCTCGATCTTTCGATCGCCGCGCAGTAGCACCCCCTGAAGCTCCCGGCAGGCGGCGGCCCGCCGGGGCACCGCATCCGCCGGGCCTGGCACTAGGCTCGGCGGGTGCGGCCTGCACCACCAGAGAGGACCCCCATCCGATGAGCAGCACCCTTGCCGACGACATCCGCAGCAAACTCGGCGCCCTCAGCCCCGCGGAGCGCAAAGTCGCCCGCGTGCTCCTCGCCGGATACCCCGCCTCCGTGTTCGAGACCGTCGCCATCATCGCGGAACGCGCCGCCGTGTCGGCCCCCACCGTCCTGCGCTTCGCCGCCCGCCTCGGCTACCGGGGGTTCCCCGAACTGCAAGCCGCACTTCGCAGCGAACTCGATGCCCGCAACGCCTCGCCCCTCACCCTGTACGAGAGCACCGACTTCGCCGGCGACGACGACTCGCCGAGCGCGACCCAGCCCGGCTCGCTGGCCCGGGCCAGCACGGTACTGCCCGCCGCCCTCGTCCAGACCTGTGCCGAGATACCGCCCCACGACTTCGAGCGCGCCGTGACCCTCCTCTCGGACCGCAAGCGGCACATCACCGTCGCGGGTGGCCGCTTCACCCACCTCCTGGCGCAGTACCTGGGTCTGCACCTGATGCAGCTGCGCCAGGACGTGCGCCTCCTGCCCGACCGTCCGGTCGAACGGACCGCCGCTCTCTCCGCGCTCGGCAAGCGCGACGTGGTGGTCCTCTTCGACTACCGCCGCTACGAGGACGACAAGACGGCCATTGCCCAACGCGTCCGCGAGTCGGCCGGCAAAGTGATCGTCTTCACCGATCCCTGGCTGTCCCCCGCCGCGACCCACGCGGACGTGGTCCTGCCCAGCCAAGTGGGCAGCCTCTCGCCCTACGACAGCCTCGTCCCCACCCTCGCCGTCGTCGAGGCACTGGTGGCCGGCGTGATCAACGCGCTGGGAGCCGAAGCGCACGAGCGGATGAAGAACCACGAGGAAGTGGCCCGAGGCTCGGGACTCGTCTGACCACGACCCGGCACGCCGTGCCGGGAAGGGCAGACGGTTACCCACAGCTTCCCCCCGCGTCGACAACCCGCACGGTTCAGCCGAGGATTTGGCCATGCCCCTCACGGTTCGCGACCTTCTCGCCATCCCCTCGCTCCACCTCGCCCTGGCAGCGGGGGGCAAGGGACTGAGCCGCACCGTGGAAGCCGCCTACGCCTCCGAAGTGACCCGGCCTTCCGCATGGATGGAGGGAGGCGAAGTAGTCATGACCACGGCCCTGCTCCTCGGCGCCGACCCCCAGGACCACGCCGCGTACGTCGACGACCTGAGCCGGGCTCGCGCCGCCGCACTCGTCCTGGGACTGGGCCCGTCCCTGCCCCTGCAGCACGTGCCCGCCGCACTGGGCGACCTCGCCGAGCAGTGCGGTCTCCCGCTGCTGACGATCCCTGAAGGAGTCCCCCCGGCCGCCGTCACCAAGGCCGTCTTCGACGCGCGCGCGGCGGAGGAACGACGCCTCCTCGAACGCACGCTCCGTACCCAGCGCCGCCTGACGGCCGCCGCGGCATCGGGGGACGGCCTCGACGGTCTCCTCCGGGCCTGGCACCTGGCAACCGGCATGGCGGCGGTGGTGTGCGACGTCCTCGGGCGTCCGCTGGCCGGTGTCGGCACGCAGGCGCCCACCGTCCTCGCGCAGGCCGCCGAAATCCTCGAAGCGGTTGCCCTGCGCGGGCTGCGCGGCAGCGCAGGGGGTGACATACCCTCCGGCCGGGTGCAGGTACAGCCCCTCGGGGCGGCGCGCCTGCGAGGGTTCGTGCTGCTCCTCGGAACCGACAGCACCGAATCACGCCTGCTGAGCAGCGTCCTCGTGTCCTTGTTGTCGGTGGAGCTGGAACGACGGCACCTGGCCGACGAGCCCGAACGCCGGCGACGCGCAGCGCTGCTCGCCCGGCTCTTCGCCGGCGATCTCGCTGCCGGCCACGCCGAAGCCCTCCTGAAATCGGTGGGCCTGGGCACCGGACCCATCCGTGCGGTGGCGATCCAAGCCCAGCCCGGCCCTCCGCCCGGAGCTGCCCGGGCGGAGGGCTCCAACCGGCGCGAGGACGTGCTGGCCCTGGCGGCGGACCTGGCACTGGCCGTTCCGGGCGGCCTGGTTCGCGTCATCGGCACCACTGTCGAAGCCGTCCTCCCCGAGGGGACGGACGTCACGTCCCTGCTCACTCGCTTCGCCCCCGGGCGGCCCGCCGGCATCGGTCCGGCCGTCACCCCCCAGCACGCGGCCCTCACACTGAGGCAGGCCATCGCCCTTCTCCCCGCGAGTGTCGAGCTCGCCCGCCCCGTCATGGCAACCGAGGCCGGATCGGTCCGCCTGCTGCTGAGCCTGGGCAGCCCGGCGGTGCTGGCCGCCTTCGCCGATACCGCATTGGCTCCGCTCGACACCGCAGACGGGGACGGCGAGCTCATCGAAACGCTGAGGGTATGGCTGGAGACCAACGGATCCTGGGCGGAAACCTCCGCGCTGCTCGGCCTGCACCGCCATACGGTGCAGAACCGCATAGCGAAAATCGCGAAACTCACGGGCCGGCAGATGGAACGCTGCGAGGACCGAGTGGACCTCTGGCTCGCCCTCCAGGCTCGCGAGCAGGCCACCGGTCACTAGTGCGGTGACCGGTCGCCACGTCGCTCGCCGCAGACGAGCGCGGCAGTCCCCGGCAGGAACCCGGGCAGCCTCAGGTGCGCACGTCGAGGCGCTGAAGGTCCTCCAGCGTTTCCCGCCGCACGATGGGGCGTGCCTGACCGTTGCTGACGGCGATCACCGGCGGCCTCGGCTGCATGTTGTAGGTACTGGCCATGGACCGGTGATAGGCACCCGAAGCAGGGACCGCCAGGAGGTCCCCGACTTCGAGGTCGCCGGGCAGCAGTACGTCCTTGGCGATGACATCACCCGACTCGCAGTGGCGGCCGCAGACAGTGAACACTTCCGCGGCGTGCGCACTCGTACGGTTCGCCAGAGCCACACTGTACGGAGCCCCGTACAGGGCGGGCCTGATGTTGTCGCTCATGCCGCCGTCGACGGCCACCCAGGTGCGCAGTCCCTGCTGCCGTTTGACGGTGCCCACCCGGTAGAGCGTCACGGCAGTCGGTCCGGCGACGGCGCGGCCGGGTTCGACCGCGAGCCGGGGGACGGGCAGGCCGGCGTCCTGGCAGGCGCGGGTCACCCAGTCGATGAGCCGGGGGGCGATCGTCGCGATGTCGAGGGGGGCGTCGTCGGGGGTGTAGGCGATGGCGTAGCCCCCGCCCAGGTCGAGGACTTCGGTGCTGACTCCGCGCCGCTGCGCCAGTGACCCCATGAAGGTCACGAGCGCCACGATGCCCGCGTGCAGCACCTCCGGCCGGGTGATCTGGGACCCCAGGTGCGCATGCAGGCCGACCAGGCGCAGCCCCGGGGAGGCGAGGACGGCTTCTGCTGCTTCGGCAGCGGCGCCGGCGCGCAGCGAGAAGCCGAACTTCTGGTCGTCGGTGCTGGTGGTGATGTGGGTGTGCGTGTGCGCGTCGATGCCCGGGGTGACGCGGATGAGGACGCGCTGTTCGCGGCCTGCCGCGGTGGCGGCTGCCGAAAGGCGCCGGATCTCGTCGAGCGAGTCGATCACCACCAGGTTGACCTGGTGGTGCACTGCTGCTGCCAGTTCGTCAGCGGACTTGTTGTTGCCGTGCATCACGATGGACCGGGGTGCGATTCCGCCGTCCAAGGCGGTGCGCAGCTCCCCTTCTGAGCACACGTCGATGCCCATGCCTTCCTCGTTCAGCCAGGAGGCGGTCGCGTGACACAGGAATGCCTTGGCCGCGTAGTAGACGTCGTGGCCCGCGAACGCCCGGCGCCAGGCGCGGCAGCGGGCCCGGAAGTCGTCCTCGTCCAGGATGACGGCCGGGGTTCCGTACGCCTCGGCGAGATCCGACAGCGGGATGCCCGACAGGCAGAGACCGGCCGGTGTGATGCCGGTCCCGGCGGGCCACAGCCGGCCGGCGAGCGGGGATTGAACGATGGTGGTCACAGGTTCTCCGGGTGCGGTGGGAGGTTCAGTAGCCGGTCAGGAAGCGGTCCAGGACGCGAACGCCGAATGCGAGTCCGGCGATCGGAACGCGTTCGTCTATGCCGTGGAACATGCCGTAGTAGTGCAGGGCGGGGTCCAGGAGGAGCGGTGTGAAGCCGTACGTTCCGATGCCGATGCGCGCGAAGGACTTGGCGTCGGTACCGCCCGACATGACGAAGGGCACGGGATGCCCGTCGCGGTCCTCCGCGCGCAAGGCGTCGGACATCGCGGCGAAGGCGCTGCCGGTGTGCTCGGCGGATACGGAGTCTTCGAGGTTGATGAACTCGCGGCTGACACCGGGGCCCAGCAGACGCTCGACGGTGGCCAGGAACTGATCGCGCTGGCCGGGCAGGAACCGGCCGTCGACCTGGGCGTGCGCGACGCCGGGGATCACGTTGACCTTGTTGCCGGCCTGCAGCACGGTGGGATTCGCCGAATTGCGCAGGGTGCAGTCGAACAGTTCGCCGACCTGGCCCATCCGGGCAGCCTCCGCCTCCAGACGGTCACGGTCGATGCCGATGCCGAGGATGCGCTCCAGCTCCCGCAGCAGGCCCTCGACGGGCGGGGTCAAGACGGTGGGCCATCGATGGGCTGCCAGCCGGGAGAGGGCGTGGACCAGTGTGGCGACGGCGTTGTCCCCGCCGTTCTTCGACCCGTGTCCGGCGGTCCCCTTCGCTTGCAGCCGCATCCATGCGGTGCCCCGCTCACCCACGGCAATGGGGTAGATGCGCACCTCCCGGCCCTTCCGGGCGCCGGTGCGAGGCCGGTCGGTGATGGAGAAGCCGCCCGATTCGCTGATGGCCTCCCGGCATCCGTCGAAGTGCTCGCGGTGGTGCTCGACGACGTGGCGGGAGCCGAACTCCCCGGTGGACTCCTCGTCTGCGAGGAAGGCCAGCACGAGGTCGCGGCGAGGTCGGCGGCCGCTGCGCGCCCAGTGCCGCACCAAGGCCAGGACCGTGGCGACGCTGCCCTTCATGTCGACCGCTCCGCGGCCCCACACACAGCCGTCGTGTACCTCTCCGGACAGCGGATGATGCGACCAGTCGGCGGCGTCGAAGGGCACGGTGTCCAGATGTCCGTGCACCAGCAGGGGGCTCAACGCGGGGTCCGTCCCGGCGATGCGGGCCAGGACCGTACTGCGTCGCGGAGCGGACTCCACGATCTCCGCTGCGACGCCGGCTTCCCACAGGAGTGCGGCGACGTACTCGGCGGCCACGCGCTCACCCGGGCCCGAACCGTCGCCGGGGTTGGTCGTGTCGGTGCGCAGCAGGTGCCGGCAGATGCTGACGACGTCGGTTGCGCAGTCGTTCATCGCCACGGTCCGTTCAGGAGGTTTCCGCGCGCGCGGCGGTCGGGGGTGGGCAGGGCGGTGGCCAGGAGCGCCGTCAGGAGGGCCAGGCGCGGAGCAAGGGCGGTGAGGAGGATGTGCTCGTGGCGGGCGTGCGGGCCGGCCCCGGTCGCGCCGAGCCCGTCGAGTGTGGGGAGGCCCAGCGAGCCGGGGAGGTTGGTGTCACCGGCACCGCCGGCGGGCGCGCCCGCGATGTCCTGGCCGAGTGCCGCCGCGACCGCCTGGACGTGGTGGATCAACCAGTTGGAGGACTGTTCGGGCCATGCCGGCCGGTCGGACAGCACTTCGGTGTCGAGTCTGGCCTGTGCCCTCATGGGCTTGAGCGCGCCGAATATGCCCATCGTCGTCCTCTGTGCCTCCGGGGTGGTGAAACGCAGCCCGATCTCGGCATGGGCACGTCCGGCGATCACATTGGCGCGGGTGCCCCCTTCGATGCGGCCCGTGTTGACCGCGGTCCCGCGGGTGCGTATGAGGGTCCGTAGTCTGATCAGCTGATCGACCAGTTCATCGACAGCGGAGACGCCCTGTGCGGCGTCCAGACCGGCATGGGCCTCGCGGCCGGTGACCGTCAGCCGAAGGCGCGTACTGCCGCGCCGGGCTGTCTTGACCCTGCCGTCGGGGTGGGGCGGTTCCAGTCCGATGACCGCCGCCGCACCGGGCAAGTGCTGTGCCACCGCCGCCCGCCCGTCGGGGCTGCCGATCTCCTCGTCGCTGACGAGGACGAGGCGCACGGGCTGCGCCGGAGGGCAGCCGAGCTGTTCCAGGAGACCGAAGGCGCCTTGCACCAGGGCGAGGGCGGCCTTCATGTCCAACACGCCGGGCCCGTGCAGGCGATCGCCGCGGATGGCGACCGGCCACGTGTCCAGGGTTCCCGCCGGCCACACGGTGTCGTAGTGACCCACCAGCAGGAGATGGGGCAATGACATGTCCTCGGCCGGGAAGTCGACCACGAGGTGGTCGCCCCGGGGGCCGGGCAGCAGTGTGGTGTGTCCTGTGCACTGCGCATAGCCGTCGACCAGTTCGCGGGCCAGTGCGGTGAGGCGCTGTGTGTCGCCTGTCGGGGACTCCAGCCGGGCCAGGGTCATGGTGCGCTCCACCACGGCGTCGCGCGTCGCTTCCGCAGCACCGTTGAGTGCGCGGGCCGCTCTGCTGGTGAGGTTCATGCGAAATGGTCCTCCGCTGCGGCCCCGGCCACCGTGGTGCAGACCTTGAACGTGCGGGCTGCCTCCGTGGCGGTGACCGCGGTATAGGCGATGGAGCACGGGCCGGTCTGCTCGACGCCGGGGACGGCCGCGACGGCTTCGGCCAGGTGCGTGGCGTGGAAGTCCACCTCGAAGAGAAGGGGGCCCATCGCAGGCTCGGTGCTCTTCCGCACCGGCACCCGCTGCAGGGAGAGCTCGGACTGGCGTCGGATCAGGGCGCCGCTGCGGGCGGGGGGCAGGCACACCGAGGCGTAGCGGCTGACGCACTCCTTGACGGCCGCGGTCAGCGCGCCGGGCGCCCATTTCCCTGCGGCTGCGCAGGTGAGGTCGTCACCGGTGACCAGGACGACGGGTACGCCGTACTCGGCGGCCAGGAGGCTGTTCATGCGGCCTTCGTCGGCGTCCTCGCCGTTGATGCGGAAGCCCGTCAGCCCCACGCCCAGGTAGGTGTGGGCGAGCACGCCCCTGCGGCCGGCTCCGGTGTGGTACCCGAGGAAGACCGCCGCGTCGGCGTCCTGGACACCGTGCATCATGCCCAGCGGTTTGTGCCGGCCGGTGAGGAGCACGGCACGCTCATCGAGGTCCTCGACGAGGAGGTTGCGCTGGGTGTAGTGGGCGTCATTGACCAGGACGTGGGTCGCGCCTCCGGCGAACAGTCCTTCGACGCAGGCGTTGACGTCGCCGGTCATCAGGCGGCGCATGCGGTCCCAGGCCGGCGTACCCGGTTCGACGTCTTCGGGCCAGGTGACACCGGTGGCCCCTTCCATGTCGGCCGAGATCATGACGCGCATGGTGAAGGCTTCCTTCCGTCGGTGTGCAAGGGGGAGCGCAGCAGGGTCAGGCGGCTGCCGCCCGGCGCGGTGGAGGCCTCCAGGCGGGCCGGGGTGCCCAGCGGCACGGAGAGCTGTACGGGTCCGTGCCCGGCCGGGAGCCCCGCAGCCACCGGAACGTCCAGCCCGGCGAGGCGGTCGGTCAGGACGGACCGGACTTCCTCGGGCGGACCGCAGTCCGTGAAGTCGCCGAGGATGACGGCGGCGGCGCGCTGGAGGAGGCCGGCCCGCAGGAGCTGGGTCAGGATCCGGTCGAGTCGGTAGGGCTTCTCGCCGATCTCCTCCAGCACGAGCAGGCAGCCGTCGGGTACCGGGGTGTCGCCGGTGCCGGCACTGGAGGCGAGGAGGCTGGCGTTGCCGCCGGCCAGCACGCCTTCGGCGCGGCCGGCCGCCAGGGCGGGAAGAGGCACCGGCAGACTGCGGACGCTGTCCGGATCGAACAGCAGGGTGTGGAGATGGTCGGCCGTCCGGGCGCTCCGGGTGAAGACCGCGGTGGCCGGCATGGGCGCATGCAGGGTGGTCAGGTGCAGGCGGTCGGCGAAGGCGGCGTGCAGGGCGGTGATGTCACTGGACCCGACGAGGACCTTCGGGCCGGCGGCGGCCATGAGGTCCCAGTCGAGCAGATCCACCATCCGCTGGCTCCCGTAACCGCCCCGGGCGCAGAAGACGGCCCGGACCTGCGGGTCCTGCCATGCGAGCTGCAGGTCCCGGGCGCGCTGCCGGTCGGTGCCGGCCAGGTGGCCGAGGTGCTCGTCCGTGACGTGGGGCATGACCCGCACGCGCAGGTCCCAGGACCGCAGGACGGACAGGCCGTCGTACAGCAGCATGGAGTCCGCCGGGCCGGCGGGCGCGGTGACCGCGACGGTGTCGCCGGGACGCAGGGCCGGCGGCGGCGTGCTGACGGCGGGAGCGCCCGTCATCGCTGCCCGCCTTCCGCGTCATGGCCTTCCGGGCCCTCGCCGGGGACGGGTGGTGCGGCGAACAGGGTCCGGTAGAAGGCGAGTTCTGCCTCAAGGGCGCGGGTGATCGTGTCCGCTTGCCTCCAGCCGTGCTGCTCACCGGGGAATTGGATGTGGGTGTGGGGCACGCCGTGGCTTTCCAGGGCGCTGATGAAGGCAGCCGACTGGTCGGGGGTGACGATGACGTCTTCCAGGCCGTGCATGAGGAGCGCCGGCCCGGTGGCACCGGCCGCGTTCAGGACGGGGGAGCGTTCGGAGTAGGACCGGATGCTGGCGGGCAGGGGGCCGATCAGTCCGTCCAGGTACCGCGATTCGAAGTCGTGCGTGCCGCGCGCCCACGTCACGGGGTCGGTGATGCCGTAGTGGGCGACGGCGCCGGCGTACAGGCCTGCCCGGGTCAGTGACACCAGAGCGGTCCAGCCGCCGGCGCTGCCGCCCCGGATGGCCAGCCGGCTGCGGTCGGCCAGGCCGGCAGCCGCCAGCCCTTCCGCCACGGCGGCGCAGTCCTCGACGTCGACGACGCCCCATGCGCCCCGCAGGCGCTCACGGTAGTCGCGACCGTAGCCCACGGAGCCGCCGTAGTTGACGTCGGCGACACCGATGCCGCGGCTGGTGAAGTAGGACACCTCCAGGTCGAGCACCATGGGTGAGTCCCCGGTCGGGCCCCCGTGCGCGAAGATCACCCACGGCGGACGCTCCGCGGGAGGCAGCCGGTGGTCCGGGTTGCGCGGGGGGTAGAGGTTGGCGTGGACAGGCTGGCCGTCCGGCCGCAGGAAGACCTGCGGTCGCGGCTGGGGCAGCCATGGAGCCAGCGCCGCCATGGAGGGTCGCGTGGTGAGCGTCCGGTGGCGGCCCGACAGTGAAGCCATGACGACCTGGTAGGGAGTGGTGGCGGACGCGGCGACGCAGACGATGCTGTCGCCGCAGGCATGGACCGACTGGGCGTAGTCGCTGAACGGGAGGGCGAGGGAGTCGACGCCCCCGGTGTCGGGATCGACCACGGAGAGGCTGCGTCCGCCGCCGGTGCCGTGGACGGCCACGGCCCGCCCGTCGCCCAGCGGCGCGAACCAGGCCGATCCCGGCTTCCACAGGGCTCCGCCGAATTCCTCCTGACGCGGGGCCACGGCAACGGCCGGCCCCCCGTCGACGGGCACCAGGTGGAGGTTCCACCAGCCCTCGGGGTCCGTCACGGCCCACAGGGTCTGCGGATCGCGCCACTCTGCCTGGCAGACCGACTGCCCGGGCCCTCCGGCGACCACCCGGTGCGGACCCGCCAGACCGGTCGCCGCATCGAAGGGGGCGAGGCACAGGTGGGTCTCGTCCCAGGGCATGTTCGGGTGGTCCCAGCCGATCCAGGACACATGCCGGCCGTCGGGGGACAGCCGGATGCACGTCATGAAGTGGTGGCTCGCCGCGATGACCTTCTCGTGCGCGTCGTCATCGGCGGCGGTGCCATCCAGCGGAACGGCGACCAGGGCCCGCCGCACGTCGAGGGCATCGGACCCCACGCTCTCCCGCACGCACCACACCTCGGCCCGCCCCGGTGGGCAGTACAGGTCGCCGTAGCGCACCGACCTGGAACCTTCCCGCAGCGCGGTGAGCGGACGCGGGACGCCGGAGGGACCCGGCGCATGCCGGTACAGGCGCTGGTCGGCCCAGTTGACGAACACGACGTACGGCGAACCGTCGAGATCGGCGGGCCTCCAGGGCCGGCCGCCGTACTCGTGCAGGCGGCTCCGGGCGTTGTAACCGGGGGGTATCGCATCGGTGGCCGTGCCGTCCACACCGCGCCTGACGACGCAGCGGCGGCCCGACTCCAGCGGTCGCGGCTCGTCCCACCACACGTCCGGGCCGCGGGAGCCCTCGACGAGTTCGACCCAGCCGGGGATGCCGTCCTCCAATGCCACGTCGCGAGCGCTGATCGCCGACGTCCAGGCGGCGGCTGTCTCCGGGCGCGGGTGCGGGACGGAAGAGGGCGAGAGGCGAGGTGTCGTGCTCACTGGGCCACCGAAATCTGGTCGAGGAGGTGAGTGCGTACGGCGTCACGGTCGACCGTGACGCCCAGGCCGGGCGCGGAGGGCACGCGCACGCGGCCACCGGCGGCCGTGATGGGAGAGCTGAGGACGTCGGCCGTGAAGTAGCGGTCCGAGCCCGAGATGTCGCCCGGCAGGGTGAAGCCGGGCAGCGCTGCGAGCGCCAGGTTCGCGGCCCGTCCGACACCGAACTCGTGCATGCCCCCGCACCACACCGGTATCCCGGACCGGGCACACAGGTCGTGCACCCGTCTCGCCTCGGTCAGCCCGCCGAGCCGGGAGACCTTGATGTTGATGATCTTCGCGGCGCCCAGGCCCAGGGCCGTGTGCGCGGTGGCCGCGCTCGTGACGGACTCGTCCAGGCACACGGGGGTCGTCAGCTCCCGCTGGAGCTCCGCGTGGGCCAGGAGGTCGTCCGCGGGGAAGGGCTGCTCGATCATCTGCAAGGCCATGGTGTCCAGGGCGCGCATCACCCTGCGGTGTTCGGCAGTGCTGCTGTAGGCGGCGTTGGCGTCGACCTGCAGAGGCGTGTCCGGGAAGCGTTCGCGCACCGTGGCCACCGGAGCCACGTCCCAACCCGGTGCGATCTTCAGCTTGATCCGCCGGTAGCCCTGGCCGACGTGGTCCTCGACCTGGTCCAGCAGCGCGCCGAGGGACTCTTCGATCCCGAGGCTCACCCCCACCTCGACCTCTTCTGCCGAACCCCCCAGCGCCGAGGCGAGGGAGCGGTTCCTGCGCTGGGCGTAGATGTCCCAGCACGCGGTGTCCAGGGCAGCCCGGGCAAAGAGGTTGCCGCGTATGCGCCCCCATACGGCGTCGAGCTCTTCGGGGTGGTCCCAGCTCTCGCCGACGAGCACGGGGGCGAAGTAGTCCTTGAGGGCGTTCCAGCAGCTGGTGAAGGTCTCCGGCCCGTAGTACGGGTGGCTGGGCGACGCGCATTCGCCCCAGCCCTGCACTCCCTCCCGGTCGGTGAGCCGGACCAGGATGTGGTCGAGGTGGTCCTTGCGGTGGCTGCTGGTGGCGAAGGAACGGCGCAGCGGCAGCCGGACGGCCATCAGTTCGGCCCTGACCACGGTGATGGCTGACGCCGTCGACGGGAGGGACGCATCGCGGTGGGTGAGACGGTCGGACGGGATGGTCATGGAGGAAACTCCTGATCGACTGGCGGACTCAGGGGCGTACGTAGTGGTCGAGAAGCCGGTGGGCTTCCTCACGGCGCTCCAGCCGCCGTTGTGCCGCTTTGGAGCGGGCGGCGACGAGGGTGGCCAACGCGTGGAGCACTGCGACAACGGCAGTGGGCGAGTCCACGAACGATGTGCTGCGCGTACAGGCGACGAGTGCCAGATCCGCCGTGGACGCCAACGGCGCGTCCTGGCTGTCGGTGACGGCGATGACCGAGGTCCCGCGCTGGGTGAGCGACTCGGTCAACCGGACGGTCATGCGGTCGTAGCGGCGCAGTGACACGGCGATCGCGAGGTCGTTCGCTCCTGCGTCCGTCAAGGCGTCCAGCCGCCGGTCCGCGTCCCCGAGGAGGCATACGTTGCTGAGCACGGAACCGAGGTCGGCTGCGAGGATCTGAGCGAACGCGCTGCTCTTGCCCTCACCGATCACAAAGCGACGGCGGGCCACCAGAATGCTGGAGGCGGCCAGTTCGAGTGCGCCGCTGTCGTCGAGGTGCGCCAGCGTGGCCGTGACGCCGGCCGCCTCGTGCTCGGCCATGCGGTGCACCAGTCCTGCCCGGGCAGCCGGACGCAGCCTGGTCTGGAACCGCTCTTTGGGAGTGTGCAGTTGGGCGTTCAGCCGTTCGGTCACACGGGCGTGGAGCTCACCGAGGTCACGGAAGCCCGCGGTGGACAGGAGGCGGTGCAAGTCCCGGTGGCAGGCGCCGGCCGCTTCCAGGATCTCACTCGATGAACGGAGCAGGGAGTGCGGGTAGTCCTCGGTCAGGGTGTCGGTGAGCCGGCGCTCGGCTTCCCCCAGGCTCTCCGCTGCGTCGTTCAGCAGATCGAGGGGCTCGGACCAGAACGACGCGTATCCGGCGATCATCGGCGCACGTCCTCGACCAGCAGGTAGGCCGCAGTCCCCGGCCGGATGCGGCGGCACGAGACCGCCGTGAATCCGGCGGCGAAGAGGTCCGAGAGGGCCCGTCCCACCTTCTCCTGCAGCCGTCTCGCCTCCACCGGTGGAAACAGGGCAGGATCGGGCCAGCTGTCGGGGACGGTGAGGAACGCCCGCCCGTCCGTACCGTGCATGACCTGCCCCGCGAGGGCGGGCAGCTCGGGCGCATCGGACCAGGACCGCTGGTCCCGGGGCCGCGCCGGCAGATCCCAGTCCACGATGAGCCGGTCGGTGGCCAGTCCCTGGTCGCGTCCGGCCGCGGCGTCGCCGTAGTAGCCGGGGGCGTAGCGGCCGGTGGTCGCACCCAGGACGTCCAGGTTGAAGTGGGCGTTGGCGGCCCGCATCGGGTCGAAGGCCCATCTGATCAGGTCCACCCCGCAGGACAGGGCGGCATCGGCCTGGGCCTGCTTCAGCGCTCGTCCCACCCCGGCGCCGCGCCGGTCGGCGGCGACCGCGGCGACCTGCGAGTACTGGTAGAGGCGGTGCCCTTCGTCTGCTGGGGCGCGAGCGAGGAAGCTGTAGACGAATCCGACCGGTCGGCGGCCCTCCCAGGCGCCGATGACCAGTCCGCTGTTGGCGTGCAAGGCGGCCAGCAGGCGGGGTGTCAGCGAGTCTCCGGGGAGCGTGCCGAAGACCTCCCGGTAGAGCGTGCTGAATGCGGCCAGGTCCTCGGGGCCCTTCGGCGGGCCGACGTTCAGTGCCGGCGGCGAGGAGCCGAGCAGTTTTTCCACAGCTGATCCCTGGGGGTCGAGCGGACGGAGGACTTGTAGCGTGAGAGCACAACCACCAGGCGAGCGCTGACCACTTGCGCTGTTTCGAAGGGAGCTTCCGTGGAGGATGCGCACGCAAGACGACAGCCGGTGGTCCGGCCCGGGGGGCCGGGAGCCGGGGCGGCAGGGCGACTCGGGATACGCCTGCAGGCGGCCCGCATCCGGCTGAGCCTGACGCTGGACGGACTCGCCCAGCGCAGCGGCCTGTCGAAGAGCTTCCTCAGCCAGCTCGAATCCGGAAAGGCCAATCCGACACTGGACTCCCTCCAACGGCTGGCGGAGGCTGTCGAGACCCCGCTGTCGGTCCTGCTGGGCGGCGGCCCCCCGGCCCCCGGGCGGGCCGGTCTCACTCCGCCGCTGGTCACCACCCACCGCCCGGCACGGGAGGGCAGGCAGTGGCCGTCCGGAGAGGGCCGCACCTACCCCCTCACCGGCATCGGATCCCGCCGCTTCGAGGCGGTTCTCGCCGAAGGCACCCCGGCCCACCACGCCTTTCCCACCACGCACGCCGGTGAGGAACTGTGCGTGGTCATGGCGGGTCACGTCGAAGCGGAGGTGGGGGCCGAACGGTTCGTGATGGAGGCGGGGGAGACGCTCCACTACGACGGCGGTGTCCCGCACCGTATCGCCGCTCTCGACGCGCACGGACGGTTCCTGCTGGTGGTGGCAGGCCCCGCAGTCGGTGCACCGCGACGCGTGTGACCCGCGGCGAAAACCCTGGTGGCGTGAGGAAAGGTTCACAGCACGCCACGCTACGAAGCGCGCCGCCGGGACGGCGATCGACAAAACGTCGAGATGCTTTTCCGCATCGACGACCACGCGTCGATGCGCCGGAAAAGCGAACGGCGATCTGAAGCCCGGCGGGCATGCCGAAGAACCCTTTCCTGCGAAAGGGTTCCTCACACTGACCGACTACCAGCAGGGGAGGCCGGCTGTCCGAGACGGAAGTGCGCGCTCCGGCGGGTGGACGATGTAGACGGCCCCGCCGCCGCCCACCAGCCATACCCGCTCGAAATCAGCGCGCGGATAGGTACGGCGGACCGCCTCGTCGGACGGGGAGAGGGGGTCGTTCACCACGACGTCTCCCGTATCGGTGAAACCGCACACCACCATGATGTTGCCGGCGGTCGAATAACCTGCGCCCGACAGCTCAGTGCTGCGAAACGCCTGGGCGGTGGCCACCGGAATTCCGGCACGGATGAACCGTTCGACTTCCGTCAGCGACGGCAGCCGCGTCACGAAGCCCAAAAGGCCGAAACGCGCCGCATAGGCGGCATTGAATGCCCAGTTTCCGCAGCCCCGGTAGGCATAGTCGTATACCCCGCGCGCGGTGAAGTCGACGTCGGGGGCGGGATCGCCGGGGTCGATCCATGCCAGTTCGGCGGGGGTCGGCCCGCGGCCGAAATGGCTGACCATCATCGCCGTACATGCCGGCCCCGCCCATGCCTCCCCTCCGCCGTCGTATTGGGGGCAGTGGCCGGTGTGGACCTCCTGCGACCGCTGGGGTACGTCCAGGACGGTTCCCCACGCCCCTCCGGGTCCGCTCACCGCGCGCGGCGCGGGCCCCGCCGGGGCCGATGCGAGGACGGACACGCTGTAGAGCTCCGGCGAAACCCGGGCATCCGGAGTCCGCAGGAGATCGATGCCGAGCCGGTACGCGCCGAAGAGGCGGGCCGGAGGGGCGACAAGGGTGTCGACCTCGACGGATCCGAAGGGGCTCGTCTGGCCGGGGACGGTCGTACGGTGGACCACCTGGTCGTCAGCAGCCCAGTGGGCGAGGGTGAACCAAGCGGATTCCAGGCCTTCCGCGTCGCGCACTTGCACGCGCACGGAGAGGCTGCTGCCCAGGGGGGTGCTCGCGCTCCATGACGGGATGAGCTCGGCCGCCTCGAAACCGATGTCCGTCCACGGCGAGGTCCAGCGCGCATACTCCCATTCCACGGCGCCGTGACCGAACGGGTCGGCGTACCGGGACCGGCCGGCTGCCGAGCGCCAGACGACGGCGCTGTGCCCGGCGAACCGCCCGCTTCCCCCGGCCACGGCCAGGCCCGCCAGGTCGCCCGCACGGAATGCGGACTCGTCCGCCCAGTGGCGCAGGAGGCTGCAGGCAGGCGTGCCGGCAGCAGAGGGAGCACCGCGTGTGCCGACCTGGGAGGTAGCGCCATTGCCTGACTTGTGCATCCTTCTTCTCTCTCATGTGCGACGGCCCGTGGGCGTCGGCACGAAGCGCCGACGCCCACGGTACCGGGGTCATTCCGTCGTGGGAACGGGGCGCCAACTGGGCACCACCTGCACGTCCTCGGCGTTGACGAACAGGAAGCGATGGCCGAACTGAATCTGGTAGTACACGTTCTTGCCGCGCACCACGGTGTGCGACGCGAGGTCGAAGGTCTTGGAATGGTAATACTCGCCGTTGACCTGCTGTCCGACGCTGTAGCGCTGACCCGGCTGGAGTACGTACTGCAGGGGGGAGACCGCTTGGACGGGGATACCCGCCGGGTAGGCGGCCGGTTCCGGATAGGCGCGGCCGTAGAGGGGGACGGATGTCCTGCCGGGCTTGGCGACGACCGTCATGCCACGGGCGGGTACGGCGGTCGGCTTGCTGGTGGGATTGCGGAACCAGCCCTTCTGCCCCAGGTACCAGATGGCCGTCCAGTCGCCCCGGCGATCTGCGACGGCGTACTGCTGACCGGTGCTGACCCGTGCCGCGTGGTTGTACACGGACCAGGTACCCGGGGTGGGGCGGATGCCGATGTCGGTGACGAGCGGCGCGTCGTCACGGGGTTCGGTGCGCAGGGTGATCGAGGCGGAGCCGTGTTCGGGGCACGGTTCACCGTTGTCGCCGCAGTAGTACGGTTCGGTGTTCGCGGCGTAGTCGGGGTTGATGGTGACCAGACCGGACGCGCGGGCACTGCCCTGGGCCTTGAACGGCGCGCCCATGAGGTCGAAGTAGTGCGCCCAGTCCCAGTAGGGACCGGGGTCCTGGTGCATGCCTCCCACGTTCGCTGCGAGGGTGCCCGGAATGTTGTCGTGCCCGACGATGTGCGCCCGGTCGAGGGGGACGTCGTATTTCCTGGCCAGATGGCGCACCAGGCGCGCGGAGCGGCGGTACATCGCCTCGGTGTACCACTGGCCGCCCTGAGCGAGGAAGCCCTCGTGCTCGATGCCCACGGCCTTGGAGTTGACGTACCAGTTGCCGGCGTGCCAGCCGACGTCCTTGGCCTTGAGGTGATTGGCGATGTGCCCGTCGGCAGAGCGCATGCTGTAGTGCCAGGACACATAGGTCGGGTCGGTCACCAGCTTCAAGGTCACCGGGTACGTCGCCTCGGTGTCATGGATGACGATGTAGTCGATCTTCTGGTTGTTCGGCCGGTCGGACAGATCGTGGTTGCCGAAATCGCCAGGCTCCTCCGACAGCTTCTGGTAGGGCGCCGGGATCCACTCACAGCCGAGGTTGCGGGGGCATTCGGCGCCGGCGGCTGACGCGCGCAGCCCCAGCCTGGCGAGCTGTCCGGTCCTGGGGGCCACCCGCGCGGACGGCAGCCGTACGGTTCCGCCCCCTGCGTCGGTGGTCCGCTCGGGCCCCTCGGCGATCACGGCGAACACCTCGTCGGCGTACGCCCGGGCGGTCTCCTCGTCGGCTGCGCCGGAGTAGCGGGCGAGCGCCCCGTACCAGTCGGCCGGGTCCGTGCTCACGGGCTCGCCCAGCGCCGCCTGGTGGGCGGCGAGCAGGGCGGCACCACCCGCGATGTTCGCCGCCGGTTCGTTCCTCAGCGCGTCCGCGGACAACCCTGTGAGCCGGGCCGCCTCGGTCAGCGTCTGGAGTTCGGGCGGCAGCGAGTCGGGGTCGGTCTCGGGGTGGTGCACCCGCCGCAGCTTCTCGTCCTGTCCGCGCGGGTCCTCGCTGCCCTCGCTGTGGTGGGGCAGGGCCGCCAGGGCGCCCCGGGCGTCGGTCAGGTGCATCGGACCGTACCCGGCGTCGCTGCTGGGGGATCCGCCGTGGGCATCCCAGCGGCTCTGCAGGTAGGAGACGCCCAGGAGCACCGATTCGGGTACGTGGTAGCGCTGGGAGGCCGCGGTGAACGCCTGGGCCCGTGCCCCCGGGGCGGGCTCACTCGCCTGCGCCCGGGGCACGCTCAGGAGAGTCGGAAGGAGTCCGGCGGCGACCAGAGCCGCCAGGGCCGCGCGGCGCATCCGACCGTGCAGCGGGCCCGCGTGGGCCCTGAGGGGGATGGACATGGTGGTGCTCCTTGTCTCGTGTTCGAGGTGAAGCGGGACGGGGCCTGGCCGGGCCCGGGGCGGGGTCAGTGCGCCGGGCCCGGTGCAGGGAGGGGGAAGTGGCAGGCCGTCGGATGGCCGGTGCCCGGGCGGATCGTCAGCTCCGGTTCCTCCGCGGCGCATTGCGGCCGCGCGTAGGGGCACCGGGTGCGGAAGCGGCAGCCGGACGGCGGCGCGGCCGGCGAGGGCAGATCGCCTTCGAGGATGATCTCCTCCCCGTGCTGCTTCGCCGTGGGGTCGGGCAGCGGAACGGCCGACAGCAGTGCACGGGTGTACGGGTGGTGGGCGCCGGCGTGCAGTTGCGCCCGTGTCCCCGTTTCCACGATCCGACCCAGGTACATGACGGCGATCCGGTCGCACAGGTAGTGCACCACGGCCAGGTCGTGGGCGATGAACAGGCAGGCCAGACCCAGGCGGGTGCGCAGGTCCGCGAGGAGGTTGAGCACCTGTGCCTGGACGGACACGTCGAGTGCCGAGACGGGCTCGTCGCAGACGAGGAGGTCCGGGCCGAGCGCCAGTGCGCGGGCGATTCCCACGCGTTGGCGTTGCCCTCCGGAGAACTGGTGCGGATAGCGCTGGGCGTGGCCGGGATCCAACCCCACCGTCTGCAGGAGCTCGGCGACGCGTTCGCGGCGCTCGCGGGAGGTGGTGCCGGGGTGGATGACCAGTGGCTCGGCGATGATCTCGCCCACGGTCAGGCGGGGATTGAGGGAGGTGTAGGGGTCTTGGAGGACCATCTGGACCCGCCGTCTCATCGACCGCAGCTCGCCGCGGCCCATCAGGGACAGATCGCGGCCGTCGATGGTCACGGAGCCGGAGGTCGGCGCTTCCAGACCCATGATCACCGAGGCCAGGGTGGACTTGCCGCAGCCCGACTCACCGACCAGGCCGAGGGTCTCACCGCGGCGGAGCTCCAGGTCGACGCCGTCCACGGCGCGTACGGCGCCGCTCGGGCGCTTGAACACGACTCCGCGGGTCAGCGGATAGTGCTTGGCCACGCCGTGCAGGCGCAGGATCGGTTCACTGCTGTGGATGTCAGGTGCCACGGCGCACCTCCTGGGAGAAGTGGCAGGCGCTGCGGTGACCGGGGGCGCCCGCGGGGAGGAGGTCCGGTCGCTGCTGTGTGCAGGGCGGCGCCGTGCGTGGGCACCGCGGGTGGAACGAGCAGCCCGTGGGCAGACGCGCCAGGTCCGGAGGCGAACCGGGGATGGGCAGCAGGGCGTGGTCCAGGCGGTCCAGACGGGGAATCGAGTCCAGCAGGCCGCGGGTGTACGGGTGGCGGGCGTCGCCGTACAACGCTCGGGTCTCGGCCTCTTCGACGGCGCGCCCCGCGTACATGACGGTGATGCGGTCGGCGACGGAAGCCACGACGCCGAGGTCGTGGGTGATCAGCACCAGTCCCATGCCGGTTTCCTGCTGGAGCTCGCGCAGCAGCCGCATGATCTGGGCCTGGACGGTGACGTCCAGCGCCGTGGTGGGTTCGTCGGCGATGACGACCTCGGGCTCCAGGGCGAGGGCCATGGCGATCATGACCCGTTGGCGCATTCCGCCGGAGAACTGGTGGGGGTAGTCGTCCAGCCGCTGTGCCGCGGCCGGGATCTTGACCCGGTCCATGAGGTCGACCGACTTCCTGCGTGCTTCGCGCCGGTCCATGCCGCGGTGCACACGGAACATCTCGCTGATCTGGTCGCCCACGGTGAGGACGGGATTGAGAGCGGACAGGGCGTCCTGGAAGACCATGGCGATACGGCTGCCGCGCACCTTGCGGTGCTCGCGCTCGCTCAGATGGAGCAGGTCGCTGCCGTGCAAGCGGATCTGCCCGCGTGTGATGTGCGCGGGAGGGGTGGGCAGCAGACCCATGACGGCTTGCGCAGCCACGGACTTGCCGGATCCGGACTCACCCAGCAGGGCCAGCGTCTGGCCGGAGTACAGGGAGTAGCTCAGTCCGTTGACCGCCTGGACGACGCCGTGCGGGGTGCGGAACTCGACGTGGAGGTCGTCGACCTCCAGGAGCGGTGCCTCGGGTGCATGATCGGCCGGCATCGGGCGGTCACCTCAGCTTCGGGTCGTAGGCGTCCCGAACCGCATCTCCCAGCAGGATGAAGCTGAGGACGGTCGCGGAGAGGAGCAGTGCGGGGAAGGCCAGCAGATGGGGGTGGTCGAGGAAGTGGCTCTGGGCGGCGTTCAGTTGCAGCCCCCAGGAGACCTGGGGGTACTGCAGTCCGACACCGAGGAAGTCGAGCGTTGCCTCACCGGAGATGACGTTGCCGATGTTGAGCATGGCCACCACGACCACGGGGGTGATGGCATTGGGCAGGATGTGCCGGAACATCAGGCGGGCGGGGCGCGCGCCGCACATCAGTGACGCCCGGACGTAGTCGCTGTCCTTGACGGCGATCACTTGTGAGCGCATGACGCGCGTCATCGTGGTCCAGCCGAGGGCGACGAGGACCAGGGCCATGGCCCCCAGTCCGTGATCGGGGAAGGCCACCAGGATGACGGTGGCTCCGAGGATGAAGGGCAGCCCGAAGAAGACATCCGTGATGCGCGACAGCAGGCTGTCGAGCCAGCCGCCGTAGAAGCCCGCGAACAGACCCAGGAGAAGCGACAGCGCCAGTGCGCCGGCGGTCACGGCCAGGCCGGCGACCAGGGAGGGCCGGCTGCCCCGGACCACCTGTGCGAGGTAATCGCATCCTTGCAGGTCAAAGCCGAACGGGTGGCCCGGAGTCGGCCCGGCCTTGGAGTTCACCAGTTCGCACCGGCCGTTGTCGTCCGTCAGCAAGGCGATGAAGGGGGAGGGGAGGGCCGCCATGGCAACGATCACCGCGATGACGGTCAGGCAGGTCCACACCAGCGGCCGGGCGCGCAGTTCGCGCCAGGCGTCCCTGCTCAGCGAGGCAGGCGCCGTGGTGTCGGGTGCGCCGGCCGCGGGGGGAGGGAGCAGGAGGTCCTTGGTGGGGACCGGTGCGGGGCTAGGCATGTCGGATCCTCGGGTCGAGCAGGCCGTACAGGATGTCGACCAGCAGATTGGCCAGGACGAAGACCATGACCAAGGCGGTGGTGATGCCCACGACCGTGGGCCCTTCGCGCAGCTGGATGGACTGGAACACCTGCTGGCCCACGCCGGGGAGGTTGAAGATGTACTCGGTGACGATGGCCCCGGCCATGAGGGAGCCCAGTTCGACCCCGAGGAACGTCACCACCGGGATGAGCGAATTGCGCAGGGTGTGCTTGACGACCACACGGCGGCGGCTGAGGCCCTTCGCGTCGGCGGTGCGGACGTAGTCGGCCCGGAGGTTTTCCGCGAGGGAGGAGCGGGTGAGACGGGCGACGTACGCGAGGCCGAAGGAAGCGAGGACGAGCCCCGGCAGCAGGTAGGCGGTGGGCCATCCCGCTTCCTCGCCCGAGACCGGGAACCAGCCCAGGCGCACGCCGAGGAAGAGCTGGGCCAGGTAGCCGACGATGTAGACCGGAACGGCGATGACCACCGTCGTGCCGGCCAGGACGAGTCTGTCCGCCCACCGGCCCTTGTTCAGACCGGCCCACACACCGAGCGCGATGCCGAGGACGGTCTCGAAGAACCAGGCGGTCAGGGCCAGCTTCACCGTGACCGGCCAGCGCCGGGCCAGCACATCGGCGACGGGCTGCCCGCTGAAGGTGGTACCGAAGTCACCCGAGAGGAGCCCTGCGAGGTAGCTGCCGTACTGCACGAGGAGGGGGTCGTCGAGATGGTAGCGGTCGTGCAGCTCGGCGAGGACCGCCGGTGGAACCGGGCGGTCGCCCGCCAACCCCTGGATGGGGTCCCCGGGCAGGACGAAGACGAGGGTGTGGATGAGGAAAGTCGTGGCCAGCAGCACGGGTATCGCGTGCAGCAGGCGCCGGGCGATGAATCTGCCCATGGGAGCGGCCCCTGTGTCCGGTGCCGGCCCCGGGAAGGAGGCCGACGAGGTGTGCGGGTGTCGAACCGGCCGGTGGTCAGGAGGTGACGGTGACCTTGTCCAGGTGCAGGCCGGTGACATAGGGGTCGATGACGACGCTGCCCACCCTGGGGCTCCAGGCGGACTGGTCCTGCCAGTTCCACAGCGGGATCAGGGGCAGTTCCTGCAGCGCAATGTCCTCGGCGCTCTGGTAGGGGCCCAGGTCGGTCTCCGGAGCCGCATTGCCCTGCGCGACGAGGGCGTCGAACCGCGCGCTGCTCCAGCCCATGCGGTTGTCCGAGTTGAACAGCCCGTCGAGGTAGTTCTGCATGCTCGGGTAGTCGATGACCCAGTTCTGCCGGTAGGGGCCGGTGCTCTTGCGCTCGTTGAGCAGGGGGCCGAGGTCGGCGTTGGCCATCTTGCGGAAGACGACGTCCTTGATGCCCAGGTTCTGCTTGAACTGCTGGGCGACCGACGTCATCCACTGCTCATAGGTGGGGTCGGAGTTCGAGAAGTACAGCTCCAGCGGGCCGGACAGCCCCCCGGCCTCGTCGAAGAGGGCCTTGGCCTTCGCCGGGTTGTACGTGCACGTCTCCCCGCACGCACCGGGACGGTGCCCGGGAACCATCTTCGCGACGAGGGAGTCGGCGGGAGTGAAGACGCCGTTGTAGACGGCCTGGGTGATGCCCTCGCGGTCGATCGCCATCGACAGGGCCCGCCTGAGCTTCGGGTCCGCGAACCGCTTCTCTCCCAGGGGCAGGCCGAGGTAGTCCATCGTCCCGCTGGGCCTGACGGAGTACCGCTTGCCGAAGCTGCGCTTGGCCTCCGCCGCCCGCGCGGCGGGAACGGTGGTCACGATGTCGACGTTGCCGGCCTGCAGTTCCGTGAAGGCGGTGTCCTTGCTCGTGAAGATCTTGAAGTCGACCGCATCGGCCTTCGGTGTGCGTGTCCCGTTGTAGGAGGCGGCGCGCTTGAGGGAGATCTTCTGGTTGTGCTGCCAGTCGCCGTCCATCTCGAACGGGCCGTTGCCCACCGGCCGGAGGTCGAAGGCCTTGGCGTCGGTGAAGGCCGCCGAGGGCAGCGGGGCGAACGCCGGGAAGGAGAGCATCATCGGGAACTGGCTGAAGGGGGCGTTGAGGTCCACCTGCAAGGTCGTTTCGTCGAGCACCTTCAGTCCCGAGAGCTTGTCCGACGCCGGTTGCCGCCCTTCCGCCGGGTTCATCTGGTCGTAGCCCTCGATCTGGGCGAAGTAGTAGTTCGTCTCCCAGGCGTTGGGGCCGAAGGCGGCGGCGTTCCAGGCATCCGCGAAGCTCTGCGCGGTGACCTTCTCCCCGTTGTGGAAGACGGCACCGGCTCGGAACTTCACCGTCCAGTGCTGCTGGTCGGGCGAGTTCACGCTTTCGGCGGCGAGGGGGACGACGTGCCCGTCCTCGGGGTCGAGCGTCACGGGTGAGTCGAAGAGCCCCTGGATGACCTGCAGTGCATAGCTGCTGGTCGTCTGCCCCGGTATGAGGTGGTCCGGCTCGGTCAGTGCGACCGAGAAGGTGCCGCCGGGCTTGCCGGAACCCTCTCCGCGGTCCGTGGTACCACCGCCGCAGGCGCTCAGCGCCACGGTGAGCGCTGCGACGAGCGCCAGCGGGGCGAGTGTTCTGTGCCAGGGATGAGTCATGTGCCGCTGTTCCTCTCGGATCCCACCGCAGTGTGGGAAGGCTGTGCCGGGGAATGGTGCGTGCGTCGAGGCGGGACGCCCTGCTCGGCCCGGGCGCCACCGTCCTTCGTGGCCATCACCGTAGGAGCGCCGGCGACCACCGGCGATCGACAGGATGTCGAAGGGCTGTTTCGCGACATCGCCGAGTCGTCGAACCGCACGCGCGGGAGCGTCTCAGCCGGAGGTGAAGACGGCCTGGTCGGGCGCCTGCGCCGGGGACAGCGCCCGCGGCAGCACCAACGGCCCGGCGCCCGGTGTCAGGGAGCCCAGGACACTCGCTGCGGTCGCCCCGGTGCAGTCCGGCAGCGTGGCGGGCAGCCCGTGTACGGTGTGCCAGCCGATCACGGCGAACGCGATGGCCTCCTTGGCGTCCCCGGGCACCCCGATCGTGCTGCTCGGCAGCAACGCGGTGTGCGGCAGCCGTTCGGCCAGGGCGCCCATCACGACGGGGTTGTGACTGCCCCCGCCCGAGACGATGACCGTGTCGAGGCGGTGCCGCAGGATCTCGTCCGCGACCGTACGAGCGGTCAGCGCGGCCAGCGTCGCCAACAGGTCGGTCAGCGGGACCGGTTCACGGGCCCGGAGTACCCGCTCCAGGTACCCGCCGTTGAAGAGTTCTTTGCCGGTGCTCTTGGGAGCCGGCAGCCGGTAGTACTCCTCGTCGAGCAATGTGTCGAGCAGGGCGGCGTCGACCACCCCCTGGGCGGCGAGGGCGCCGTCTCGGTCGAACGGGGCGCGCGTCGCGGCCAGTACCGCAGCGTCCATCAGCGCGTTCGCGGGCCCCACGTCGTAGGCGTGGGTACGACGATCAGTGGCCGTCGCGGCCACGGTGAGGTTGGCGATGCCCCCGAGGTTCAGTGCCCCTGCGCGCCCCGTGGCCCCGCCCCGCAGTTGCAGCCCGTTCAGGAGCAGGGTGTCCAGGTGAGCGACCAGGGGAGCGCCCTGCCCCCCGGCAGCGACATCGCGTACCCGCAGGTCCGACACCACCGGCGTGCCGGTCCGCTGAGCCGTCCAGGCCGGCTGTCCGATCTGGAGGGTACCGAGCACCGTTCGCTCCCGCGTCCAGTGGAAGAGCGTCTGCCCGTGGGAGCAGATCACATCGACACCCCCTACCTCAGCGGTGGCCGCCGCCGCCGCCGCCGCGTCGGCGAATGCCTGTCCCACCTCCGTGTCCAGCCGGCACACCTCTGCTGCCGTCGTCGGATGCGGAGGAAGGCAGTCCCTGAGCCGGCGACGCAGAGCCTCGGAGTAGGGGACCGCCCCGGTGCTGAGGACGCGGCCGTGGAGGACGCGGTCTTCGCACCGCAGCTCGACGACTGCCGTGTCGATGGCGTCGTGCGAGGTGCCGGAGATCATTCCGAGGATTTTCACTGCTGTTGCCCCTTTGCCATGCGGCGTGTTCTGCCGGGAGTGCGACCCACCCGTGCGGGTGCGCGCTTCGCACGGTAGGGAGCCGGGCGCGCACGAGCGATGTGCGCCGGGGCAAGTTCACCGCCAGAGGACTTCAGGCTCGACGCCGTCCACGTCATTGACGGGCGTTCAGGGTGCACGAGCACAGTGGCCGAGCCGACCGTTGCGACACCGCGCAGGCTCACGGTCGGCTCCGCACCCCGTCACCCCTTTCCACACCTTGGCAACTGGAGGACATCCATGACCCCGTCGCACCATCCGGTTCCGAACCGTGCCTTCTCCCGCCGGCGGCTCCTGGCCGCGATGGGCGCCGTCACCGCCGCGGCAACGGGCGCCCTTCCGGCGGCATCCCCGGCCCACGCCACCCCGCCCGCCGCGGCAAAGCACCAACTGCGCGGACTGTGGATCGCCTCCGTGGTCAACATCGACTGGCCGGCTGCCCCCGGGCTGACCCCCGAGCGCCTGCGCGCCGACTTCATCGGCCAGCTCGATCGGGCGCGGACGCTGGGCCTGAACGCCGTGTTCGTCCAGATCCGGCCGACTGCGGACGCGTTCTGGCCGTCCCCGCTGGAGCCCTGGTCCCAGTGGCTGACGGGCACCCAGGGCCAGGACCCCGGATGGGACCCGCTGGACTTCATGGTCCGGGCCGCCCACGAGCGCGCCCTGGCCTTCCACGCCTGGTTCAACCCGTACCGCGTCTCCATGCAGCCCGACCCCACCAGGCTCGTTCCCGACCATGCAGCCCGTCTGCACCCGGAATGGACCGTCTCCTACGGCGGCAAGCTGTACTACAACCCGGGCGTCCCGCAGGCCAGGGAGTTCTGCCAGCGCGCCATGATGGACGCGGTCCACCGCTATGACATCGACGGCGTTCACTTCGACGACTACTTCTACCCCTACCCGGTCGCAGGCCAGGCCTTCCCCGACGACGACGCCTACGCCGCCCACGGCAGCGGCTTCCCCGACCGCGCCGCCTGGCGACGGCACAACGTCGATCTGATGGTCCGCGAGATGCGCGACCTCGTACGCGCCGCCCGCCCCGAAGCAGCCTTCGGGATCAGCCCCTTCGGTGTCTGGCGCAACGACTCCAGCGATCCGGCCGGCTCACCCACCACCGCCTTCCAGTCCTACGACGGCCTGCACGCCGACACCCGCGGCTGGGTCCGCAACGGCTTGCTCGACTACATAGCCCCGCAGCTGTACTGGAACATCGGCCTCGCCGCGGCCGACTACGGACGGCTCGCGCCCTGGTGGGCCGCTCAGACGGTGGGCACCGGCACCCAGCTCTGGATCGGCCAGTCCGTCTACAAGGCCGGCGCGGCCGGCCAGCCCGCCCCCTGGCAAGACCCTGCGGAGCTGTCCCGCCACCTCTCGCTCAACAGCACCCTGGAGGCGGTCAGCGGGGACATCCTCTTCAGCGCCAAGGACGTGTGGGCCGACCGGCTGGGCTCCGTCACCCGCATGGCCGCCGACCACTGGCAGCGCCCCGCCCTGGTCCCCGTCCTGCCCCGCCTCGCCTCGGGCGCAGCGCCGGCGCGCCCCCTCATCCTGCCCCCGCGACACGGGGAGAGAGGGCTGCGACTGACGGCGGGCCACGGCGCGGGCGCGCCTCGCCCCCTCCAGTTCGCCGTCTACCGGTACGACAGCCACCCCGGTCCCCGCCCCCCTCTCGACGCGGCGCACCTGACGGCGTTGGTGCCGGCGCCGGCGGGCCGCTTCGAGGACCCGGCGGGCTCCCGCCACGCCTGGTACGTGGCCACCGCGGTCGACCGCGTCGGTCGTGAAAGCCGGCCGAGTGCCACGATGCGCCTGTCCTACTGATCCTGTCCGGCCGAACAGCACCTCACAGCACGTTTGTTCACCACTGGTGAACAGGCGCGGAGAGGCATGTACGAAGGGTGGAGGCAGGGGCTCTGCTGGATGCAGCGCCCCTGCTTCCCCGACGTGCGGAGTCACCTGTGCCCCATGCCTCCCCCCTGTCCGTAGGCCCGTCCGCTCGGGAACGGGACCCGGACCCGGACCCTGCCACGGCGTGCTCTGCTGCCGTCGTCGTCGGTCAGCGCATCAAGTGGACGCGTCAGCGTGCGGGGCTCAGCCTCCGTGAGGTCAGCGACCGCAGCGGCCTGTCCAAGGGATACCTGAGCCAGGTCGAAGGCGGCCGCTGCAATCCGACGCTCAACACGCTGGTCCGTATCGCCGCGGTCCTCGGTGCCACGGACGCCACGTTCTCGTGGCCTTCGAGCTCCCGGCGTAGCGGAGCGTTCGCGACGCGGTCCCCGGTCTTCCCGGTGCTCGGCCTCCCTCCGGAGGTGGGCAGGAGCCGTCGCCTGACCGGGCAGGACGGGGGCGCGTTCACGGTCCGTCAGTGCGAGGGCACCCCGGCCCACCACGCCGGTATGAGGCGGCACGCGGGCGAGGAGTTCTGCCACGTCCTGTCCGGCGTCCTGCGCGCGGAAGTCGACGGCCGCCGGCATCTCCTACGCGGCGGGGAATCCCTCCACTTCGACGCGGACTGCCGTCACCGTCTCACCGCCCTGCAGGCGGGTACGACCTTCCTCCTCGTCGGCTGAGCCGCCTGCCGAGCTACCCGGCCGCCTGGTCTCCCAGCCCGGCGATCAACCGGTGCAGCCGCGGCACGTCCCCGGCAGGCACGAGACCAGCGGGGAGCCGGCGCAGGGCGATGGCGGCCGCGCCGGCCGCACCGTCCTGCGCCCGGCGCACCGGTTCGTGCAGGTGGTGGGCCCGCAGGCGGGTTTCCACGGCTTCGGCCAGAAGTGTGTCGGCGGTGAGGAGCCCGCCCGCCAGCACCAGCGGGACCCGGGCCCCTTCCATGGCGGCGGCCTTCCGTGCGGCGCGAAGGCTGGTGAGGAGCAGGCCGGCCGCCTCTTCCACGATGGCACGAGCCACGTGATCACCACGGCGTGCCGCCCCGTCGACCACGGGTGCGAGGCGTGCCATGGCGGCCGGCGGCGCGGCGTGCACCGCTCGGACGATGTCTCGCCCCTGGTCCGTGGCCGTGCCCAGCGGCTCGGGCCGAAGCTGCAGGTGCTCCGTCACGAGAGGGGTGAGCGCTGTGCGCGGGCCCCTGCCGTCGAGTGCGGCCAGTGCACGGGTCAAGGCCTGGCGGCCGATCCACACGCCCGATCCTTCATCCCCGAGGAGCCACCCGTAGCCGTCGCTGCGGGCGACGAGCCGATGTCCCCGGTATGCCGCGGACACGGCCCCGGTCCCGGCGAGGAGGAGGAGGGCGTCGGCGGCATCGGTGCCGGCCGCCACGGCCGCGGCCAGGTCGTCGCCGACGCTGAGGCCACCCTGCAGGCCCAGTGCCTCCCACCGGGTGGCGGCCTGGGCCCGGAGGCCGGGCAGGTCGGCCCCGGCGGCGCCGGCCAGGGCGATGTGGCCTGCGACGACACGGCGCCGGTCGACGCCGTTCAGCGCGGACTCCATGGCCGAGTGCAGAGCGCAGGACGGGTCGGCGCCGGAATACCGGTTGGCGCCCGCCGCGCGCCCGCGCCCGTATACGCGCCCGTCCAGGCCGATGACCAGGCAGCGGGTGCTGGTGCCTCCGGCGTCGACACCGAGGATCAGGGGCGGGCCCGGCGGCGTGCTCACCGGCGCCCCGCGATCAGATCGACGGCTGCGTGGGCGGAAACGGCCGAAGGGCTGTAGGTGGCCAGGTGCCAGGCGCCCGGCCGGGAGGGGCCGGGTAGGCCCATGTCGACCACGCCGGCATCGGGACGCCGCGCCATGATCATTGCCAGGACACGGCTCGCCCACGCATCACGCAGGTGGTCGCGTACGACGATCACCAGGGGGCGCCTCCCGTCATCGAGGTAGGGGCCCAGTATGTCCTCGTCCTCCCCCGGGCGGAGGACGACCGATGCGGTGCCGTGCATCCGCTGAGTCAGCAGGGCGCTGATACCCCAGGCCGTGCGGGGCCCGGCCGCGGTGGGGGGAGGCGTGTCGAGGGTGATGACGACGGGCGGCTTCCTCAGGGGCAAGGGGTGCGGGGACTGGTGGACGGTGAGGTCCAGAGCACGCGCCGCAGCGGCACCCGCGGGGGTCCGCAGTGCCTCCGGGGAGCCCGCGGCGGCCTCGGACGCGGCGGCGCGCTGCCACGCGGCCAGGTGTCGCACGCGTCCGGCCGCCTCCGCGAGGCGCTCCGCGGGCAGCTCTCCGGCGGTCACTGCCTCGACGATGCGGTCACGCACCGCGAGGAGGGCTTCTTCGCCCAGCAGACGGGCGCCGAGGCAGATGAGGTCTGCGCCCGCTGCCAACGCCTGGAGGGCGAGGCCGGGGAGGGTCGCGGAGGGGTCGAGAGCCTTCATGTCCAGGGCGTCCGTGACGATCACGCCGTCAAAGCCGAGTTCCTTGCGCAGCAGCCCACCCAGGAGTGCGGGGCTCAGACTCGCCGGACGCGTCCGGTCCCAGGCGGGTACGAGCAGGTGGCCGGCCATGACGGCTTGGACGTCGGCGGCGATGGCAGCGCGAAAGGGAACCAGTTCCCGCTCCCACAGGGTCTGACGGCATGTCCGCAGCACGGGAAGCGCAAGGTGGGAGTCGACTGCCGTGTCGCCGTGACCGGGGAAGTGCTTCGCGCAGGCAGCCACTCCCGCGGACTGCATGCCACGGACGAAGGCCGCGGTGTGCCGGGCCACCGACGGGGCGTCCGTCCCGAAGGAACGCACCCCGATGACCGGGTTGCGGGGGTCGGAGTTGACATCGGCCGCCGGGGCGTAGTTCAACGAGATCCCCGTGCGCGCGATGAACGCGCCCAGGTCTGCCGCGAGTTCCCGTGTCACTGCCGGATCATCGATGCGGCCGGTTGCCGCGTTGCCCGGCCAGGAGCTGCCCCGTGCCGTTTCCAGACGGGTGATCGCCCCGCCCTCTTCGTCGACCGCGACGACCGCTTCGGGATTCTCGGCCTTGATCGCATCGGTCACGAGCCGGGTCGCTGCGACGCCGGGGGAGTTGCGGGAGAAGAGCAGGACGCCGCCGAGCCCCGCCTGCAGGCGCCGTAGGAGCCAGTCGGGGGGACGGGCGCCGTCGAACCCCGGTTGGAGCACCGTCTCCGCGAGGCGTCGCAGCTCCTGATCGGGGTGGTGCGCAAGGGAACCGGGCATGAGGTCTTCCCTTTCGAAGGAGGGTGTGCGCGGCACTGTACGCAGGGGTGCATGCGCGGACGGGTTCAGGTTTGCCGCTGCCAAACCTGCTCGGTGTCCCGCAGGGTTCACCCCCGGTGAACTTCTGGGGCTTCCTTGGACCGCGGACGAGGCAAGTTGAGAATCTGCCCTCGTCGTTCCGGTCGGCCATCCACCCCTTCTGCCCCTTCGCGGGGGCGTGGACCCGGCAGCCGCGCAGCCGCCCCGCAGATGCCGGGCCGCCGCCCGACGGCCCGAGCGGGCCGACCTCAGCATTGCCCAGACTCTCCAGACAGGACTTTCGATGAAGCGCCTCTCGCCGTGTGCCGTGGTCACGCTGTGCCTCGCCGCGTCCCTGACCGCCTGCACGTCCACCTCGCCCAGCACCGGCGCAGCCCAAGCCGATGCCGCCGACAAGGGCACCCTGACCGTGTGGCTGCAGGCGGAGGCGCAGAGCCTGTGGCCCACGTCGGTGGAAGCGGCGACCGCGGAGTTCCGCAAGAAGTACCCCGACGTCACCGTCACCGTGTCCTACCAGGCATGGGCTGACCACCTGTCGAAGTTCGACGCGGCCGCGCAGGCCGACAAGGTCCCCGACGTGATCGAGTTGGGCAACAGCGAGACCGCCCAGTACACCGCGGCGGGAGCCTTCATCGACCTCGGCGGGCAGCGCGGCACGTTCGACAACAGTGCCACCTGGCAGAAGGGCCTCCTCGACGCGTGCGCGGTCGGGCAGAAGCTGTTCTGCGTGCCCTACTACGGCGGAACGCGCGCCGTGGTCTACCGCAAGGACCTCCTGGCCGAAGCGGGGGTGACCAAGGCGCCCACGACGTGGAAGGAGCTGCAGGACGCGGTGCAGGCACTCGCGGACAAGAACCGGGACAACACGAACTTCTCCCCCTTCTTCCTGCCGGGCCAACACCCCTACGGCGCCCTGCCGTTCGTGTTCGACGCGGGCGGCTCCATCGCCTCGCAGAACGCGGAGGGACGGTGGACATCGCAGCTGTCCACGCCTTCTTCCCTCAGCGGTCTGAAGAACTGGAAGACCCTCGTGGACGCGGGCATGCGGGGCGACCGCACCGCCAACGACCTGGGCGCAGCGCCCGCTCTGGCCGCAGGCCGTGCCGCCATGTCCTTCAGTACCAACGGACAGATGGTCAAGGTCTTCGGCCCCGAGGGGGACCCCGCTCTCAAGGAGAAGATCGGATCCTTCCCGATGCCGAGCCCCACCAGGGACGGCGAGGTCGCTCCGCCCTACCTCGGCGGTTCCGTCCTCGCCGTGCCGGCCAAGAGCGCCCACCAGCAGTGGGCGAGTGAATGGGTGCGGCAGTTCACCGCCACGGAGCGGCAGAAGGAGTTCCTGGCCGGCGGCTTCCTCGCCAATACCATGACGCTGACCTCCGACGACCCGCAGCGCGCCGGCTACTTCCAGGGACTGGAGAAGAGTTGGAGCGTGCCGCCGGCCAGGAACTGGGCCGCCGTGGAGAAGGCCAACCTCGTCAAGCAGATGCTGGTCGACATCGCCTCGGGGAAGTCCACGCCCGAGGAAGCCACCGCTGCGTACGGCAAGAAGATCGAAGGGGTACTCAACGCCTCCTGATCCGCCCGCAGTGGCCTCACCTCGCGCGTCCGTACGCCGCCCGAGGCGTCCCGGCCCCGACGAACCAAGGACTCCCCAGCCGTGCCCTCACCCGAAGCCCTGACCCGAACACCTCCGCGCCCCGCCACACGCCCGGTCGTGCCACTCCCGCGGCGCCGCCGTCCCGACCCCACCCCCTACGTGCTGATCGGGCCCTCTCTCCTCGTCCTCATCGCCGTGCTGGCCTACCCGCTGGGGAAGGTCCTCGTCCTGTCGACGCAGCACTGGGGTGTCAGCCAGATCTTCAGCCCCGCCGGACCCGAGTTCGTCGGCCTGGACAACTACACGCAGCTGCTCGCCGACGCAGAGTTCTGGACCGTGCTGGCGCGCACCCTCGTGCTGACCTCCGTGATGGCCGGGGCCTCGATGCTCCTGGGGGTCGCCGTCGCCCTGCTCATGCAGCGCGTGGCCGCATGGTGCCGGCGCACGATCGTCTTCGCCCTCGTACTCGCCTGGTCGGTCCCCACCTTCATCTCCACAGAGATCTTCGCCTGGATGACCGAGTACAACTCGGGGGTGGTGAACTGGGCGCTGCGCATCACCCCCTACGACTGGTACGGCGACGCCACCCTGGGCCTCACCGTGGCGACGGCCATCGTGGTGTGGGGAGCCGTCCCCCTCATAGCCGTCACCGTCTACGCGGGGCTCGTGCAGATACCACCGGAACTGGTGGAGGCCGCCCGCATGGACGGCGCCGGCTCCTGGACCCTGTTCCGGCACGTGACCGTTCCCGTACTGCGCCCGCTGCTCGCACTGCTCACCACGCTGTCGGTGATCTGGGACTTCCAGGTGTTCAACCAGATCTGGATCTTGCGCCATGGTGCGCCCGCCTCCGACTACTACACCCTGGGCATCTACTCCTACGTGAAGGCCTACGCCGGTCACGACTACGGCCTGGCCTCGGCCGGCGCCGTGCTCACCGTCCTGCTCCTCGTGGGCGTGATGGTGGTCTACCTGCGCCAGATCACGAAGATCGGAGACACGCCGTGAGCGCCCCCGCGCGAACCGGCGCCGGCCCCCGGCGCACGGTATGGACGGCTGCGGGACTGGCCGTGGCCCTCGTATGGATCTTCCCGGTCTACTGGATGGCCGCGACGGCACTCAAACCCGGCCCGGACATCCACGCCGCCGTCCCGCAACTGTGGCCGGCACGGCCCACCCTGCAGCACTTCGGCAAAGTGGCCTCGGATCCGCTGTTCTGGGACGCGGTGGGCAACAGCGCCCTGGTGACCGGCGTGACGGTACTGCTGGCCGTGCCCGTGGCCTTCGTCTCCGCTCTGGCCCTCGCAAGGTTCCGCTTCCGCGGCCGAGGGGTCTACGTCACCGTGGTCATGCTGGTGCAGATGGTTCCGCACGTGGCTCTGGTCATCCCGATCTTCCTGACACTCAGCGATGCGGGGCTGTCGGACAGCGTCACCGGCCTGGTCGTCACCTACCTGGCCTTCATCCTGCCCTTCGCCGTCTGGACGCTGCGCGGCTTCATCGCTTCGGTGCCACGGGAGTTGGACGAAGCGGCGATGGTGGACGGATGCAGCAGGATGCAGGCGTTGTGGCGGATCGTCCTTCCGCTCACCCTGCCCGGGCTCATCGCCACCACGGTGTACTCCATGGTCCTGGCCTGGAACGAGTACCTCTTCGCCTATTTCCTGCTCGGGAGCCCGGACAAGCACACCGTCCCGCTGTGGCTGACCCACTTCGTCACCTCGGAAGGCACCGACTACGGCGCCCTCATGGCCGGCTCGACGATGGTCGCGGTACCGGTCGTCGTCTTCTTCATGCTGGTGCAGCGCCACATCGCCGGCGGTCTGACCGCCGGGGCGGTCAAGGGCTGAGTCCGATGCACGCGGGAAGGTCCGGCACCCGTCACCGGGTGCCGGACCTTCCCGCGCCAGGCGGTCAGCAGCGGCCCTCGGGGCAGTCCTCCCACTGGCGGGCCCCGGACGCGGGGGCCGGCGCCGGGCCGGTGAGGGCCCCCGCGGCGCCCTCGCCACCCGCCAGGCGGATGGCGATCCGGTCGATGACGGGTCGTGGGCCGGCCCCGGCGACGTTGTTCACGAGAACGGTGAACGCCAGCACTCTGCCGTTCGCGTCCTCGGCGTAACCGGTGAGGGCATCCACTCCGGACATGCTGCCGGTCTTGGCGTGCACCCTCCCCTGCGCCGCGGTCCCCTGCATCCGCCTGGCCAGCGTTCCCCCGACCATCCGCCGCGGGTCGCCCGCGACCGGAAGGGCCCGGTACCAGGCGTCATACCAGGGCTGACGGCGGGCGAAGGTCAAGAGCGCCGTGAACTGCCGAGCACTCATCAGGTTGTAGCGGGACAGACCTGACCCGTCGGCCTGGTTGCGGTCCCCGTGCAGGTCGCCGGTGGGGAGAGCACGCCTGACCTCTTCGAGGCCGGCCCGCCAACTGCCTTCGCCGCTCTTCACCCGGCCGATCTCCTTGACCAGGTGTTCGGCGATGCCGTTGTTGCTGAGTTTCAGAAAGGGCACGAGCAGATCGGAGAGGGGAGCCGAGTCGTGCCTGGCGAGAACGAGGCCGTCCGACACCGGCCCCTCCGCCCGCTGCGGCTCACGGATCCGGACCCCGTACCGGCGCAGCGCCGCCGCGAACACGGTCGCCGTCACGGCGGCCGGATCGTCCACGGTGACCCACTCCTCAGCCGGACCGTGGTCCGCGGGGATGCTTCCCGACAGGCTGATCTCGTTGGTCCCCAGCTTTCTGACCGCCTCGGCGGTGTATGCGCTGCCCGGCGGCCCCGTGGCGATGTGCCCCGTGAACCGCACGAGTGCGGCGGCGGGCGTGACCGTCACCCCTGCTGAGCCTCCGGGCGCGGCCGGAGTCAGGGTGACCTTGACGGTCCCCACATCGAATTCCTCGTCCGGGGCGATGGTCAGTGCCGAGATCTGCGGGCTGAAGTAGTACGGCTGGTCATCCCAGGCCCATCCCGGTCCGAGGGGGACGCTGTCGTAGCGGGAATCGTCGAACAGCAGTCGTCCCGTGACCTGGCGGATGCCGGCTGCGGCCAGGTTCCGGGCCAGTGCGTCGAGGTCGGATGCGAGCAGGCTGGGGTCTCCGCCGCCCCGCAGGACCAGGTCTCCGTGCAGGACGGCGCCGGTACGCCGCCCCGCGGTCCGCACCTCGGTGGCGAACCGGTGCTGGGGACCGAGCAACTGGAGGGCTGCCGCCGCCGTGGCCACCTTCAGGGTGGAAGCCGGCAGCATCAGCGTATCTTCCTGGCGCTGGTAGAGGACCTGCCCCGAAGCAGCGTCCGCGACCTGCACCGAGGCGTGCGCACCCGCCAGGGCGGGGTCGGCGAGGAGCAGGTCGAGGTCGGCCGCCAGATCGGCGGACCGGGCGGCCGTGGTGGTGTCGTCGGCGGCGCCCGGTGAGGGGGGCACCAGCAGAGCGGCGCACAGGGCCACGGTCGTCGGGAGCAGCACACGGCGTCGGACGGCTGGACGCATCACGTCTCCATCGTGTCTCGTCGGGATGCCGAGCGGCCGGGACGGGACGTCCCGGCCACTCGGCCGGGCGGCCGGAACGTCAGGAGGAACAGCCGGAGGCCGGCAGGGACCAGGGCGACGGTGCCGGGAGGCCGTCGTACAGGGCGATCAGCATCTGCTGCGGACAGATCGACGCTCCGTTGCGGAAGATGCCGAAGTGCAGGTGGGGCCCGGTCGAGCTCCCGGTGTTGCCGGTGTACGCGACCAGTTGGCCGGGCGATACGCGGGCGCCGTCTGCGACGACCCGGCTGTTGAGGTGGCAGTACTGGTACCGCACACCGTCGTCACCGTCGATGGCCAGCCCGAGGCCGCACGCCTCGTTCGCCCCGCCGTTGATGCGGGCGGTTCCGGACGTGATGGCGAAGGCTTTGGTCCACTCCTCGGCTGCGATGTCGCTCGCGGGGTAGTCGTGGTGGGGCCACAGCAGGCTCTCGCGGCCGCTGAAGACGGAGCTGCGCGGGATGATGAACGCGTAGTCACCCCGAGGGCCGGCGCTGGAAGCGGATCCCAGCAGATACTGCCAGGTCGTGGCGCCGACGGCGGCGCCGCCGGTGAGCCGGTGGACGGTCTTGTAGTCCTGGACGGCCTGCGCGGTGTCCGGACCGAAGACCCCGTCGGTGGCAACGTCGTAGCCGTGCTTGCGGAGTTGGAACTGCAGGGCGCGCACTGCGTCCGACTCGGTCGTCCCGGGGCCGATGCCGACGACCAGCTTCGACCAGGTGTCGGTGCCGACGATGCCGTCGCCGGCCAGCTGCGCCGAGGTCTGGAAGGAGACGACGGCATTGCGGGTCTGCGCATCGAACACCCCGTGGGCCGTGACCGTCTGCCGGCGCTGGCGCAGGAGGAACTGCAAGCTGGCAACGTCACTGCCGGTGGCGCCCTGTTGCAGCACGGGCCACGAGGGAGCCGACGCCTGGGCGGGGACGGCGGAGGCCAGAGCCAGGAGGAGGGCCGTCACCATCAGGGCGATCACGGAACGTACAGCCGGGCGGGCTGTGACGCGCCCTGCCGCGCCGGGAGGAGCGGCCATTAGTGAGTTGCGCATGACAAATCCTGTCTGTGAGGTCGTGAGGGGCTGCCTTTGACGACGGGGGATCAGCACCGACCAGAGGTCGTGGACGAGTACCGGAGGCAGGCCGCCCGCAGGCGCTCCACGGCGGAGCGCGAGTGGTGGGCACACGGTAGGGACCGCTGTCCCGGGCCCGGAAGAGACGAGATGTCGATGCAGCCGGGGGTGCTCTGGACTCTTGGAACCCGGCGCTGCGCCGAATCGGCCGTGAAGGCTCGGTGCGGCTCGGTGACGGTGGCGCCAACCTGCCGGACGGGCAGCTGCGGGGCGCCTGGGGGCCGGTTCCGGCTCGACTGCCGGCAGCCGTCCCCTCGTGGCCAACAGCTGGCGCAGGAATCCGTTCCGGGCGAACCGGTGGCCGGTCTCCGGCCGCGGGTGCCATCGCGCCCTCACGCGGCGTCGGCTGGAGGGGGCAGGGCTGTCGGTGGCCGCGGCCGGTCAGCCGGGCTGGATGCCGCTGCGGGTCAGCGTCCGAGGTCGGCGTCGCGGGCCAGCAGAGCGGCCTGCACCCGGTTGGTGACGTCCAGGGCGGTCAGGATGCGGCTGACGTGTGCTTTGACGGTGCTCTCGCGCATGCCGAGCGTCCGGGCGATGTCGGCGTTGGTGTCGCCCTCGGCGAGCAGGGCCAACACCTCCTTCTCGCGGGGAGTGAGGCGCTCGACGTGCTCTCGTGCACGGGTGGCCTGCGGGCGGTTGGTGCGGTGGTAGCGGTCGATGAGGCGGCGGGCGGCGCTGGGGTGGAGCATGGCCGAGCCGGCGGCGACGAGGTGCACGGCGCGCAGGATGTCGGCGGGATCGGTGTCCTTGAGCAGGAAGCCGTCGGCTCCCGCGGCGAGGGCGTTGTAGACGTACTCGTCCAGGTCGAAGGTGGTCAGCGTGATGACCTTCGGCGGATGGGGCAGGGCGCGAAGCCGTGCAGTGGCGGTGATGCCGTCCATGCGGGGCATGCGGACGTCGACCAGGGCGACGTCGATGCGGTGGGCGGTGGCCTGCTCGATGGCGGCCAGTCCGTCAGCGGCCTGGGCGACGACTTCGATGTCGTCGTCATGGTCGAGGAGGTCGGTCAGTCCGAGACGGACGAGGGCGTCGTCGTCGACGACCATGGCGCGGATCACGTACGGGAGCCGTTCTGTTCGGTGGTGGGGTGGGGGATGCGGGCGGCCAGCCGCCAGCTCCCGGCGCCGCCGGGCCCGACGCTCAGGTGGCCGCCGAGTGCCTCGACCCGTTCCCGCAGGCCCACCAGACCGAAGCCGGAGGGCACCGCCGGCGCGCCGGGAGCGCCGGGCGTGCCGGGTGGATTGGTGACCTCGACGAGGGTGGCGGGCGGGCCGTAGTCGATACGGATGCGGACGGGCGCGTCGGGGGCGTGCTTGCGGACGTTGGTCAGTGCTTCCTGCACTACCCGGAAGACGGCGAGCCGGTGCGCGGCGGGGGCTTGTTCCGGCCTGCCTTCGGTCACCGTTTCGATCTGCTGTCCTGCGGCGCGCACCTGCTCGATCACCTCCTCGACATCGCGCAGGACCGGCGCGGGCCGGTCGGCGGAAAGGGAGGGGGAGCTGCGCAGGGCGCCCAAGACGTCGCGCAGGTCGGTCAAAGCGTCTGTGGAAGCGGTGCGCAGCAAGGCGAGGCGTTCGGTGACCTGGGCGGGCAAGGGGTCTTTTCGGGTGGCCAGGACGCCGGTGTGCAGGGCGATCAGGCTGAGGCGGTGGGCGAGCACGTCGTGCATCTCCGCGGCGATGGCGGACCGCTCGGCAGCGCGGGCGGCCTGCTCGCGCAGTTCCCGCTCGATGCGCAGGTGCTCGACCTGCCCGGCCAGGGCTTCCACCAGACGGCGGCGGCTTCCCGCCCACAGCCCGAGGACCACCGCCAGCACGAGCAGGAGGGCGGGTCCGTAGGAGCGGGTGGCCAGCAGGCTCAGTGCGGGACGCACCAGCGCGTTGGTGATCAGGGCGATGGCGGCGCCCGCGACAGCCAGCCGGGCCCGGCCGCGCGAGGCGAGGTGAAACAGGGCCACCAGCAGCGGCAGGATCGGGCCCCACAGTCCCGCCGCGGCCACCGTCACGGCGGTCACCGCCACGGGCAGGCGCCGCCGCGCGGCCAGCGAGAGGCCCGCGACGGCGGCGGCCGCCACCGACGGCTGGTCCAGACCCTGGAAGGACGAGATGGCGGCGTCCCGCATCGACGAGGCGGTCACCAAGAGGACCATCACCACGTCGGCCCAGGCCGGCCACCGCATCCCGCTGCTCTTGTTCACCCTGCCACCCTAGGCAGCCGAGCCCGGCCCGCCAGCCGCCGACCGGCCACCGGCACCCCCTACTTTCGTAGCGGAAGCGCGGCGCAGATGGGCGGATTCGCACGGGTCCAGCGCTCCATAGCGTCGAAGCCATGGATGACTGGACCACCTCACACGACCGTGTCCTTGCGCAGCGCAACGCCGAGGGCTGGATGTTCCTGCTCGAAGCAGCCCTCGACCTGCGCACCACCGGCGCCGTCACCCCCAGCGGCAAGGCCCTGGCGCGCCTGCTCACCGATCCGGTGAGGGAGAACGGCGCGCAGCCCCTGAACGTCCTGGAAGCGGGGGCGGGAACCGGCTCGGTCACCCGCACCCTCATCTCCCGGCTCTCCCCGGGCAGCCGGCTGGACATCGTCGAGGCCAACCCCCGCTTTGCCGCCCGGCTACGCGCTCTCGTCCGCTCCCACCCCCGCCTGGCCGGTGCGCACGAGCGGGTCCGGGTCCACCACGCCCCCGTCGAGCACTTCGGCACCGACCGCCCCTACGACGTGATCGTCTCCGGCCTGCCCTTCACCAACTTCACTCCCGCCCAGGTGGAGACGATCATGGACCGGTACCTGGAACTGCTGCAGCCCGGCGGCACGCTCACCTACTTCGCCTACCGGGGCACCCGCCACGCCCGCGCCCTGACCGCTTCTCGCGCCGAAGCCCGCCGCCACCGCGGCGTCGAGGACGTCCTGGCGGGCTACCAGCGCCGGTACGCCACCGGCTGCTGGAGCGTGTGGGGCAACCTGCCCCCGGCGAAGGTCTGGCAGCTGCGCCGGCCAGCCGACCCTGTGGCCGCCGCGGACGCGGCGGTCCCGCTGACCGCGACGGTCGGCGCGAGCCGATGAACGCGCTGACCACGCTGATCAGCCAGGTCCCCGCGCCCACCGCCTACGTGATCCTGGCCGCCGCGGTGCTCGCCGAGTCCGTCCTGCTGATCGGCGCCTTCATCCCCACCCTGACCCTGCTCCTGACCGCCGGTGCGCTGGCCCGCACCGGCGAGCTGAACCTCCTCCTGGTCGTCGCCACCGCCTCGTGCGCGGTCGTGGTCGGTGACGCCCTCGGCCACCGCACCGGACACCTGCTGGGCAGCCGCCTGCGCACCGGCGGCCTCGGCCGGCGCATCCCCACCGCCGCCTGGCGGCGGGCCGACGCCCTGATGGCACGCCGCGGTGGTCAGGCCGTCTTCCTCACCCGGTTCGTACCCGTGGTACGGACCCTGGCCCCGCACCTGGCAGGCGCCACCCGGATGCCCTACCGCCGCATCGCCCCCTACAGCGCGCTCGCCGCACCCCTGTGGGCCGGCGCCGAAGCCGGCGCCGGCTACGCGGCGGCCACGTCCGTCCAACACGCCGTCGCCCTGGGCGGCCCCGTACTGGCCATCACCGCCGGCCTGGCTGCCGCGACGCTCGTGACCGCAGCCACGGTCCGCCGTCGCAGGCAGGACCGGCCGTCGTGCGGACGGCAGGAAGCCACCGCTCCGCCGGCCGCCCCGGAGCCCCGCTCCGAAGCCGGAGCAGCGCGTTCGGCGCGGTCACGGGCACAGTCGGGACCCGGGACCGCCGCGGGGGCCGCAGGTCAGCCGTCCGGTGTCCGCACGGCTCGCGTCAGTGGCCGGGAGGTCAGTGGTCGCGCAGCAGGCAGCCGGCGCCTCGGACGCGGTCGTCCAGGCCGTGCTCGCGCAGCGCGTGCCACAGCGTGGCCGCGTTGATGGCGACGACCGGTTTGCCGAGCTCGGATTCGAGGGCATCGGCCTGCGCGACGAAGGAGAGGTTCGTGCCCACCTGCACGATCGCCTCGACCGATGGGTCGTCCAGCGCGCCGACCATCTCCAGGATGCGTGCCGGGCCGACCCGGGCGATGTCCATGGCGGTACGGCAGCGCAGACCCGAGATCGCCGCCACGTCGAACCCGGCTTCCGTGAAGTAGCGGCCCACCTCGCGGTCGGCGACGGGCTGGTAGGGGGAGAAGACCGCGATGCGCCGGCACCCCAGCGCCTGAAGGGCGGCCCGACAGGAACTCGCGCCGGTGGTCACCGGCAGGCCCGTGCGTTCCCGCAGCCGCCGTTCGAAGGCCGCGTTGCCCGCCACGCCGCCCCAGAACGTCTCGGCGGACATCCCCATCACCATGCGGTCCGGCTCCGCCGTCAGGACGTCGCGGACCGCAACGTCGATGGAGGCCCTGATCTGCCCGAGCAGTGCCTCGAAGTCCCCGTCGCTGCCCATCACGGGATCCGCGATGTGCATCGAACCAGCGCGGTAGGCGACCCCGGGGATCCGCGCGCCCCAGTAGTCGTGCTCCACGACGGTGTTGGTACTCGGCACGATGACCCCGAAGACGGCCCGGGGGCCCACGGCATTGGTCATATCGGATGCTCCATCCAGCGCGATCGGGGTCCGGTCCGGGTCGTGGCGCCGCGGTGCGGCGCGCCATGCGGTCAGCGGGAGCGGCGCAGGCGCGCTCGGCTCCGGGCGGCCGGTACCACCGTCCACGGCCCCTCGTTGCCGCGGACGGCCGTGCGGATCCGCTCCTCGCGCAGCTCCTTGAGGTGGCTCCGGGCGTCGACCTGGATGGTGTGGCGGCTGGAGGCCACGTACCGGCGTGCGGTGCGAGCCCGGTACGCGGCGATCTCGCGGCGCATCGCGGCAGGCGCGGGCAGCGCGCAGCGGCGCTGGAGCAGGTCCGCCACCCAGTGGGACTGCGCCTCGGCCAGCGGCATGATCGCGCCGAGCGGCTGGACCAGGCCGATGAAGTAGAGGCCGGGGTGCTCCGGGGAGACGACGCGGCGGTAGAGGCCGATCGCGTTGTCGGCGGGGTCGATCAGCTCCTTCGCGAGGAAGGGGAAGGAGATGTCGTAGCCGGTGCAGTAGACGACCGCGTCGATCTGCTCCCGGCTGCCGTCTTCGAAGACGGCGCTGTCGCCGTCGAGCGCGGTGACCATCGGCGTGACGGTGATGTCACCGTGCCCGAGGCGCGAGAGGAGGTCGTCGGAGATGGTCGGGTGGGCGCCGAGCACCCCGTGCCGCGGCTCGGGCAGCCCGTACGCGGACAGCCGGCCGCGGCTGAGCCGCAGCAGCAGTGACAGTCCGGCGGCCTGGACGGACAGGGGCGCACGCGCGAGCCAGGAGCCCGTGAGGTGGTCGGTGGGGGTGCCGAAGAGGTACTTGGGCAGGATGTGTGCCCCCCGGCGCATGGTCAGGAAGGTGCGTGCGGAGAGGCGGGAGGTCTCCACGGCGATGTCGCAGGCGGAGTTGCCGATGCCAAGCACCAGGACCCGTGCTCCGGCGAAGGGTTCGGGGGTGCGGTAGTGGTGTGAATGCGTCTGGGTCCCGGTGAAGGAGTCGGCTCCGGGCAGGGCGGGCCGCGGCATGCGGGGCTTCCAGTGGTGGCCGTTGGCGACGAGCACGGCGTCGTAGATGCCGCCGGTCGCCCCGTCGTCGTCGCGGCGGCGGGCCGTGACCGACCACCGGCCGTCGGGCGTCCTGGCGACGCCGGTCACCTCGGTGCGGAAGGCGATGGAGGGGCGCAGGCCGAAGTGGTCGACGAACGCGTCGAAGTAGCGGGCGATGTGGAGGTGGCCGGGATAGACGGGACTGTCCGCAGGCATGGGGAAGGAGGCGTACTCCATCACCTGGCGGGAGGTGTTGATGTGCAGGGAGCGGTAGGCGGAGGACATGCCGTTGTCGTTCTCGTAGCGCCAGTTGCCGCCGACCTCCGAACCGCTCTCGTAGCAGTCGTACGGGATGCCCCGCTCGGCGAGCACCTGGCAGGCGGCGATCCCGGACGATCCGGCTCCGATCACGCAGACGCGTTCCATGCGGGCCTCCGATATGACCACCCGGTCATGTGACCGGGGGGTCATAGGCTCATCCTGTGTGGCCCGCCTTGTCAACCAGTGCAGCGCAAAAGGGAGTTGCGGTCCGAAGGGGCCGATTCCGGTGCTGCCGGATTCATTGACACGGCTGCGGAGGCACCCCACTATGACCGGGCGGTCACATGACCGCCCGGTCATGCCGCAAACCGATGCCCCTCTCCGCGGTACGGCCGACCGGCCGGTCGCCGTGCGGGAGCCGTCATGCCCACCTCTTCACCACCACCGGACACCTCACCGAAAGCCTCCGCCGAGCCTGCCGTCCCCGACGAGGTCGACGTGCTCGTCATCGGCTCGGGCTTCGGCGGCAGCGCCACCGCCCTGCGACTGGCCGAGAAGGGCTATCGCTTGGCCGTCCTGGAAGCCGGCCGGCGATTCGCCGACGCCGACTTCCCCCGTACCTCGTGGCGGGTGCGCGACTACCTCTTCGCCCCGCGCCTCGGCTGCCGGGGCATCCTGCGGATGACCCTGCTGGGCCGGGTCCTCGTCCTGTCCGGAGCAGGCGTCGGCGGCGGCTCGCTGGGCTACGGCAACACCCTCTACGATCCGCCGCCGCCCTTCTACCAAGGAACCCACTGGGCCTCCCTCACCGACTGGCGCACCGAACTCGCCCCGTACTTCGACCAGGCCCGCCGCATGCTCGGCGTGACGCAGAACCCCCGTTTCACCCCCTCCGACCGGGTGCTGAAGGACGCGGCCCGGGAGATGGGCCGCGAGCACACCTTCCGCGCCACCCCCGTCGGCGTCCACTTCGGACCGCCCGGCACCGCACCCGGCAGCACCGTCCCGGACCCCTACTTCGGCGGCGCCGGGCCCGCCCGCGGCGCCTGCCTGCACTGCGGGGCCTGTATGACGGGATGCCGGCACAACGCCAAGAACACCCTGCCCAAGAACTACCTGGGCCTCGCCGAAGCGGCCGGCGTCACCGTCGTCGCCGACCGCACCGTCACCCGCATCCGCCCCCGCGACACCGGCGCCCACGCCGCGGGCGCCGACAACCCGGAGCCGGAGCCCCGCTGGGCGGTCACCTCCGTACGGACCGGGCGCACCCTGCTGCGCGACACCCGCACCACCACCGCCCGGCACGTCGTCCTCGCCGCGGGCGCCCTCGGCACGCAGCGCCTGCTGCACCGGCTGCGCGCCACCGGCGCACTGCCCGGCCTCTCCCCGCGCCTGGGCCACCTGACCCGTACCAACTCCGAGGCCATCCTCGCCGTACGCTCCCGGGACCCCGGCGCCGACTTCACCCGCGGCGTGGCGATCACCTCCTCCGTGCACCTGGACGACGCCACCCACGTGGAGCCCGTCCGCTACGGGCCCGGCAGCAACCTCCTCGCCCTCCTCGGCGCGACCCTGACCGACCCGGTCCCCGGCCGCCCCCGGCTGCTGGCCGGGCTCGCCGCGATGGCCGCGAACCCCGGCAGCCTGCCCGCCCTGCACCGTCCGCGCCGCTGGGCCCGGCAGGCCGTGGTGCTGCTCGTCATGCAGTCCGCCGACAACTCCCTCACCACCCGACTGCGGCGCGGCCCGCTCGGCGGGCCCGGCTCGCGCCTGACGAGCCGGCCCGGGGAGGGGGAGCCCAGCCCCACCTGGATCCCGGCGGGCCACCTCCTGGCCCGCACCGCGGCCCGGCAGACCGGTGCGCTCGCCTGCGGCACCTGGGGAGACCTGCTGGACATCCCCACCACCGGCCACCTCATCGGCGGCTGCACCGTGGGCGCGGACGCCGAACACGGGGTCGTGGACCCCTACCACCGCGTCCACGGCCATCCCGGGCTGCACATCGTCGACGGCTCCACCATCTCCGCCAACCTCGGCGTGAACCCCTCCCTCACCATCACCGCCCTCGCCGAACGCGCGGCCGCCTTGTGGCCCAACCGCGGCGACGCCGACCCCCGCCCCCGGCTCGGCGCGCCCTACCGTCGGGTGGATCCCGTGGCGCCGCGCCACCCCGCCGTCCCCGCCCACGCCCCGGCCGCCCTGCGGCTGCAGGCCGCCCCGTCCCGACCACCCGAAGAACAGGACCCCGATGCCGACGTATCCACCTGAGCCCTGGCACCTCGCCGGACAGATGCTCCTGTCCTTGTGGGCCGTACCCCGCAAGGACCTGCCGCCCCTCCCGACGGGGGTGCGGCCGCTCGCCGTCGCCGGGCGGGCCCTGATGGGCGCCGCCTGGGTGCGCTACGAGGGCGACAGCGTCCTGCGCTACAACGAGGTGCTCTGCGCCGTCCTGGTCCGCGACGGCCTGCGCCCGCGGGTCTCCATCACCGACATCTGGGTGGACAGCCCGCCGTCGATGGCCGGCGGCCGCGAACTGTGGGGCATCCCGAAGGAGTTGGCGGCATTCGACTTCGAGCCCGGTGCCGGCCGGGACGGGGGCGTGCGGGCCCGTGCCCGGACCGGGGCCGGGGAACTGTGCGCCGCCTCCTTCCGCCTCGGCGGCCGGCTCCCCGGGCGGTGGCCGGTGACCTACCGCGTCGCCCAGGAGCTGGAAGGAAGGCTCGTGACCAGCCCCGTACGCAGCCGCAGCGCGGTGGGCCCGGCCCGGGCTGCCTGGCAGGTCCCGCCCGGCAGCCCCATGAGGGTCCCGGCCGACCGGCCGCCCCTGTTCAGCCTGGCCCTCTCCGACTTCCGCCTCACCTTCGGCACCCGTGCCCCCGCCCCGTCCGGCCGCACGGTCTGAGCCGCCTCCGCCCGGTGTCCCCCAGAGGAGCCCGTATGACGACCTCCACGCCCGCTCCGCCCGCCACCCTCTGCGAAGCCTTCCAACGGACCGTCGCCGCCCGGCCGCAGGAGCCCGCCCTCCTCACCCTCGCGGGCACCGCCCTGACCTGGGCCCAGTACGCCGACCGCACCGCCTCCGTCGCCGGCGCGCTGCGCCACCTCGGTGTGCGGCGGGGCGAGCCGGTGGCGCTGATGCTGACCAACCGGCCCGAATTCCACGTCGCCGACTGCGCCGCCCTGCACCTGGGCGCCGTACCGTACTCCCTCTACAACAGCCTGCCCGCCGACCAGATCCACGACCTGCTGGCCGGTACGGCCGCCCGTGTCGTCGTCACCGAACGCCGCTTCCTGCCGGTGCTGCGCGCCGCTTCCACCGGCACCGCCGTCCGCCACCTGGTGGCCGTCGACGGCCCGGGCGACCAGGCCGCGGACGGCGTGCTCGGCCTCGCGGACGCCGAGGCCGGCGCCCCCGGCCCCCTCGATCTCGCCGCGGCCGCCCGGGAGGCCGGCCCCGACGACCTCATCACCCTCATCCACACCTCGGGCACCACCGGCCGCCCCAAGGCCGTCGAGATCACCCACCGCGCCATGCTGAGCCAACTCGCCGGTACACAGCAGGTGCTGGAGGTCACCGCGCAGGACAGCCACCTCTCCTTCCTGCCTGCCGCGCACATCGCCGACCGGTGGGGCTCGCACTACACCCACCTCCTCTGCGGCACCCGGCTGACCTGCCTGGACGACCTGTCCCGGCTCGCGGAGGCGCTCACCTCGGTGCGGCCCACCCTGTTCGGAGCCGTCCCCTCGGTATGGCAGCGCCTGCGCACCGGCCTTGAGGGCGCGCTCGCCGACGCCGATCCCGGGCTGCGCACGCTCGTCGAGGACGCCCTCGCCACCGGCCGCCGCCTCGCCCCGCGGCGCTGGGGCCAAGCCCTCACCCCGTCCGAGCAGGCGGAACTCGACGCTGCGGACGGCATCCTCGCCGAGCTGCGCCGCCGCATCGGGCTCGACCGGGCCCGGGTCTGCATCACCGGGGCCGCGCCCGCCCCCGAGGGCCTCCAGGAGTTCTTCCACGCTCTCGGTCTGCCCCTCACCGACGCCTGGGGCATGTCCGAGCTCAGTGGGATCGCCCTGATCGCCCCGCCCGGCAGCCCGCGCCCCGGCACCGTCGGCCGCCCCGTACCCGGAGCCGAGATCAGCATCGCCGACGACGGCGAACTCCTCGTCAGGGCGCCTTTCCTGATGCGCGGCTACCGCGGTGAGCCCGGACTCACCGCGCAGGCCGTGGACCCCGAGGGCTGGCTGCACACCGGTGACCTGGCCACGGTCGACCCCGCCGGGAACGTGCGCATCGTCGACCGCAAGAAGGACCTCATCATCAACACCGGGGGCAAGAACATGGCCCCCGCCCGCATCGAAGGCGTACTCAAGGAGGCTTCACCGCTGATCGGGCACGCCGTCGTCGTGGGCGACGGACGCCCCTTCAACGTCGCCCTCCTCGTCCCCGACCGGGAGGCCGTCACCCACTGGGCCCGGCGCGCGGGCATCACCTCGGCCGCGCCCTGGGACACCCACGCCGCGGACCTGGCCGACGCGCTCGCCGAAGCCGTCGCCGCAGCCAACACCCGCCTCTCGCGGCCCGAGAGGATCCGGGCCCACGAGGTCGTCGCCGAGGAGTGGGCGCCGGGCGGAGCGGAACTCACCGTGACGCTGAAGGTCCGCCGGGGCGCGGTCACCGGCCGGTACGCCGACCTGGTCGAGGACCTGTACCGGCGGGCCGGGTCGGGCCGGTGATCTCCGCTGCGTCGGCGCTGCTCGCCGTCGTCCAGCTGCTGCTGGCCGCCGCCGCCCGGCGTACGGGACCGGCCGGGCGGCTCACTGCACTCCTCGGCGGCGCCCTGGCGTACGACTCGGCCGTGGTGGCGGCCGGCGTCCTGCTGGGGGAGGGCCGGGTGCTGGAGACCCTGAGCGCCGGCCGCTTCGTCGTCCACGTCCTGGGCACGCCCCTGGTCGTGCCGTGCGCGGTCCTCGCGCTGCGGGCCGGCCGCCCGGCCCTGCGCGCCGCCTGGGCCGCCGCCGCAGCCCTGACCGCCCTCGGCGCCGCCACCACCGTGCAGGGACTGCACCTGGTTCCCCGTACGTGGGCGGGGACCCTGCGCTACGTGGACGCCGACCCCGGCGCCTTCCCGGCGGCCGCCGTCCTCGCGATCCTCGTCCTGCTGGCGATCGGGGTCACCGCCTGGATCCGGCAGGGAACGCCCTGGATCGCCCTGGGCGCCTTCGCCGTGTTCGCGGCCTCGGCCGCCGCCTTCACGGCGCCTCCGCTGGGCAACCTGGGAGAGGCGCTGATGCTGGCCGGGCTGGTGGCCACGCTGCGGGGCGTCCGGACCCGCCCGCAGCCCGCGCCCACCGCCCGCCCCTGATCGTTACGCAGCAGCGAACGCCGTTCCGCTGAAAGAAACGTCCGCAGTCTTGGCGTGTACGCGTCAATGTGCTGAAGTGGCGTACAACGTTTCCCTCTCCGATACCCCCCACAGGAGGGCACCCGTGCTCCGCACACTCCTGCGCGCCGTCCCGGCCATCATCCTGGCCGCCGCCGCCACCCTGACCGCCCCGACCGCGCTGGCGGCCGCCCCCACCCCCACCCCCGCTCCCGCCGTCGCAGCCGACCCCGCCGTGCCGGGCGCCTTCCCCGTCGCCTGGACGGACCTCACCGTCTCCGCCGCCGGCCGCTCCTACAGCGCCCGCGTCTGGTACCCGGGCAGGAGCGCCGGCGCCAACGCCCCCGTGGCGCAGGGCCTCCACCCCGGGCTCGCCTTCGGCCACGGCTTCTTCCAGGACATCTCCAAGTACGAGAACACCCTGCGCCACTACGCCTCCTGGGGGTTCATCACCGTCACCCCCAAGTCCCAGGGCGGCATCTCACCCAGCCACAGCGGCTTCGCCGACGACCTGAACGCCGCCCTCACCTGGCTGACCGCGCAGAACTCCGCCACCGGCTCCCGCTTCGCCGGAGCCGTCGACACCGGCCGCTACGCCCTGTCCGGCCACTCCATGGGCGGCGGCGCGGCCCTGCTCGCCGCCTCCCGCAACCCGGCCGTCCGATCCGTCAGCACCCTCGCCGCCGCCGAGACCAACCCGTCGGCCGTCAGCGCCTCCGCCGCGCTCACCATCCCGGCGCAGTACGTCGGCGGCAGCAGGGACACCGTCGCCGGGGTCGAGGGGCACCAGCGCAAGATGTACGACGCCAAGCCCGCCCCCACCCAGCTGCGCGTCGTCACCGGCGGCTTCCACTGCGGCTTCACCGACAGCGGCGGCTTCGGCTGCGACAGCGGTTCGGTCGCCCGCGCCGAACAGCAGCGCCTCACCCGCGCGGTGACCACCACCTACCTGCTGTACACGCTGGGCCTGGACACCTCCCTGCGGGACCAGGTGTGGGGCGCCGCCGCGCAGAGCCTGCCCGGCGTCGTGTACACCGCCAAGCCCTGATTGCGGCCCGGCCGACCCACCCACCCGGAGGAACGCCATGAGCGCACCCGCCCCCCGAAGCGAACCGGAAGGGGAGCGGGGCGCGTTCACCGTCTTCCCCGGCCGGCCCCCGGTCACCGTCCGGCGCGGCACGCCCGCGCCGTTCGGGTGGTGGCCGGCGGTCTGCATCGCCCTCGTCGCGGCGGTCGACCGCATCGAGTACAACCTCCTGGCCGGCGCCCTGCCCCGGATCCAGGAGGAGTTCGGCTTCGGGGACGCGGCCGCCGGGGCCATCGCCACCGGCGGATCGCTCGCCGCCGTCGTCCTGCTGCTCCCGGCGGGGCGGCTCGCCGACACCGCCCGCCGCACCTGGGCCGTCGCGACCGTCGTGGCGGTCTGGTCGGTGCTGACGGTCGGCACCGGGCTGGCCGGCGGCTACCTCACCCTGTTCACCGTCCGGATGTTCCTCGGGGCGGCCGGCCAGCTCTACAACCCGCCGGCCTCCAGCCTGCTCGCCGACTACTACCCCGGCCCCGGCCGCACCCGTGCCTTCGGGTACGAGCGGATGGCCTACTTCGGCGGTCTGCCGATCGGCGTCATCGCCGGCGGCGCCCTCGCCCAGAGCGTCGGCTGGCGCACCGGCTTCTTCCTGGTCGCCGTGCCGGGCCTGCTCACCGCCCTGCTCGTGCTCACCCTGCGCGAGCCGGTCCGCGGCACCGGAGACCGCCTCACGCTGTGGTACCGGCGCGAGGGCGGCGGGCCGCCGGCCACGGGGGCCCACTCCACGGGCAGTCCCGCCGCCCCGCCGCCCCTGCGCGGACAGGTGGGGGAGCTGCTGCGCATTCGTACCCTGCGCACGGTCGTCACCGGTCTCGGCATCCTCTTTTTCGGCCTCGGCGGCCTCTTCTACTGGATGCCCTCCTACTACGGCCGGTTCTTCGGCCTCGGCGAGGCCGAGGCCGCCGCGGTGGCGGGGGGCGCCGGGCTCGTCGGCATCGTCGCGGGCATCGTCACCGGCAGCTGGCTGGGGGACCGCGACCGGGGCGCGCGCCGGGGCCGCCGCATCGCCGTGGGCGGCGCCGGCCTGCTGTTCGGCACCGCCGCCCTGGCCGGAGCCGTCGCGGTGCCCGTGCTCGTACCGCAGGCCGTGTGCTTCACCCTCGCCAACTTCGGTTTCGCCGCCGCCCTGGCCAACCTGACCGCCGCGAACGCCGATGTGGTGGCGGCCGAGCGCCGCGGCCTCGGCTTCGCCGTCCTGCAACTCCTGGTCACCCTGGGCGGATCGCTCGGCCCCTGGCTCATCGGGCTGGCCTCCGACGCGACGGGATCGCTCCGCTGGGCTTTCGCGGCGGTACTGGCACCCCTGCTCGCGGGATCCGTCGTCGTCCTGCGCGGCCGCCACTCCTACGAGGCCGACGCGGCCGCGGCGGCCCGCCGCTCAGTCTGCATCGCGGACGCTCCTTGACGTGCACATGCACCGCTCAGTTTACTGACGGAGAAACAGAGTTTCCTCCAGCGAAACACCGTGACATCCCTCGCACGCCGACGACAGCGAACAAGATCGGATCACTGATGACCCACTCCACACACCCCCACACACGGCGCAGCGCCGGCCGCGGCATCGCGGCGGGCCTGCTCGGTTTCGCCCTGCTGACCGCCGTGGGCACCGCGGGCCCGGCCCGCGCCGCCGAGACCCCGCAGAGCCCCACCCCCGTCCCCACCCTCGTCTACGCGGCCTCCGTCGGGTCCGACGCAGCCGACGTCTACTACCCCGAGACCGGCAGCAGGCTCCCCGTGGTCCTGCTCCAGCAGGGCGCCAATGTCGACAAGAGCCACTACGAGGGATACGCCCGCACCGTCGCCGCGTTCGGCTTCGTCGTGGTCGTCCCCAACCACCTGCGCGCCGTCTTCGGCGTGCCCGGCCTGTGGGCCTCCGCCGACCAGGGCCTGACCGCCGTCGCCTGGTCCAAGGCCGAGAACGCCCGGGCCGGCAGCCCCCTCGCCGGCCGGCTGGACCCCGCGTCCTTCGCCCTGCTCGGCCACTCCTTCGGCGGCGCCGCCGGCGTCGCGACCGTCCAGGGCCAGTGCGCACCCCCGTTCTGCTTCGGCCTGCCCCCGGGTGCGGTCAAGCCCGCCGAGCTCAAGGCGGCCGCCTTCTTCGGCACCAACAACGTCCCGCCCGGCGGGGGTCCGGTCGCCCCGGTGAACAACACCGTGCCGGTCGCCCTGATCCAGGGCTCCGGCGACGGCATCGCGGCCCCCGCGGCGGCGCAGGCCACGTACGAGGCGCTGAGGGGCACCCCGAAGGCACTCGTCACGGTCGCCGGGGCCAACCACTACGGCATCACGGGCGTCCAGAATCCGCCCGGCGCCGTCCCGGACCCCTCGGCCCAGACCACCGACCAGGTCGAGGGCATCCGTACGTCCGCCCGCTGGTCGGCGCTCTTCCTCAAGGCCGCACTGGGCGACGCCTTCGCCCGCTCCTACGTCCGCCACTGGGGCGACCCCGCGGACCCCGCGGTCACCGTCCGGCAGGCCTACTGAGACGGAGGGGGCCGGCACCCCACGGCGCCGACCCCCTCCCGTACGGCCGGAACGGCAAGGGCCGGGCCGCGGATCACTGCCGCAAACGGCTCCCGACGGTGGCCGTACCTCCCTCGCCGCCCCCCAGGGACGTACGGCGGAACCCGGCGCCGTCAGCCGCGCCCGTGCCGCAACCGGATCAGCGTGCGCAGCGCGAACGGCTTCCACCACGGCGAACGCAGCCGGGTCAGCCCGGAGCCCGTCAGGTGTGCCCGGCGCACGGTCACGGCCTGCGCGGAGGTGAACTCCCGCAGGCCCTCCCGGCCGTGCACCCGGCCGAAGCCGCTCGCGCCGTTGCCGCCGAACGGCAGCCCCGGGATGCCGCCGAAGGTCAGCACCCCGTTCACCGAGACCATGCCCGCCCGCAGGCACGCGGCGACTGACGCGTCCGCCGAGCGGGAGAAGACCGCCGCGCCCAGTGCCTGCGGAACGGCGTTGGCGAGCGCGACGCCCTCCTCCAGGTCCCGCACCAGCCGTACCACCACCACCGGGCCGAAGGTCTCCTCCCGTACCGCGGGCCGGTCTTCGGGGACGTCCGCCAGCACGACCGGGTCCACCAGGCCCGGTTCCCGGAACGACTCGGGACCGCCGACGAGGAAGCGTCCGCCGTGGGCCGCCGCGTCCTCGACGTGGACGCGCACCACCTTCTCCTGCTCCGCGGTGGTCAGGCGCCCGTAGTGGCTGCCGGCCCGCACCGGGGCAAGCTCGGCGGTCAGCGCCCCGATGAACTCCTCGCCGACCGACCGGTCCACGTAGATCCGCTCCACGCCCGCGCACGTCTGCCCGGCGTTCGAAAAGGCACCCCACACGGCCGCCCGCGCCGCCGCCCGGACGTCCGCGTCTGCCGCCACGATCAACGCGTCGTTCCCCCCGCACTCCAGCACCACCGGGGTGAGGGTGTCGGCGCAGGCGGCCATCACCGCCCGGCCGGTCCGGGTGGAACCGGTGAAAGCGACCTTGTCCACGCCGGCCCGGCACAGCGCCTCCCCGGCCTCGGCCCCGCCGGTCAGCAGCAGCAGGGCGTCAGCCGAGCCGGGGTTCGCCCGGTGGAAGGCTTCCACCAGCGCCCGGCCCGTCTCCGTCGTGTACTCGCTCGGCTTGAACACGGCGGCGTTGCCGGCCGCCAGCACTCCGGCCAGCACGCCCAGCGGGGTCAGCGCCGGATAGTTCCACGGGCCGATCACACCGACCACCCCCAGCGGCCGGCGCTCCACGCGGGCCCGGTGCTCGGCGGACAGCGCCCCCGGCGGCACCCGTCGCGGGCGCAGGGCCCGGCGGGCGTTCCGGGCGGCCCAGACCAGGTGTTCCAGGCCGGCCAGCAGCTCCAGTTCGGCGTCGGCCGCCGGCTTGCCGGTCTCCTCACGGATCACGGCGGTGACCTCCGCCCGGGAGCGGGCCAGCCCGGTGGCCCACCGGCGCAGCCGGAGCTCCCGCTCGCCGAAGGTGAGCCCGCACCAGCCGGCGGAGGCCTCGCGCGCCCGGGCCAGCGTGCGGTCGATGTCCGGTGCGGTCATGGTGGTGTCAGCTCCCGATCGTGGACAGGCAGGACATGGGTGCGGGGGAGGGGCGCACGGCGCGGCTCGGGACCCGGCGCGGAACCCTCCCCGGCCGCGCCGGTTCGCGAGCAGGGGTCAGTGCTCGCGCAGCAGGGAGCCGCAGCCGTACAGGACGTCGCGGACGCCGTTGTCCCGCAGTGCCATCCACCAGGTTGCGGCGTTGATCGCGACCACGGGCAGCCCGAGCCAGCGCTCCGCCTCGTCCGCGAGCGAGACCATCGACAGGTTGGTCCCGCACTGCACGATCGCCTCCACCCCCGGCAACGCCGCCGACTCGACCAGGGCCGAGCGCAGTTCACTCTCCGCCACGTGGGCGATCGACACGGCCGTCGGGCAGCGCAGGCCCTTGATCCCGGCCACCTCGAAGCCCAGCTCGGTGAAGAACCGGTCGACGTTGGCGTCACCGACCGGCTGGTACGGGGTCACCACGGCGATCCGCCGCGCCCCGAACAGCCGCAGCGCCCGCTCGCAGGCCTCGGCGCCCGTCGCCACCCGGAGCCCGGTGATGTCGTGGATCTGCTGCACGAAGGCCCGGTTGCCCTCGACGCCGCCCCAGAACGTCTCTGCGCTCATGCCCATGACCATGTAGTCCGGCTCGCAGGTCAGCACCCGCTCGCAGGCCGCGCCGATCTCGTCGCGGATCTGCACCAGCAGCCGTTCCATGCCGGCGTCCTGGTCCATGCTCTGGTCGCGGATGTGGATGCGGGAGAAGTGCGCGGTCACACCCGGTACGGACATGCGGCCGAAGTCGGGCTGGACGATGGTGTTGGTGCTGGGGGCGATGACGCCGAACTTGCGCCGCCAGCCGAGACTGTCCGTCATGCGTGCCGCCGATCAGCCGGAGGGAAGGGAGGGGAGGGCGCGGGGATGCGGGCGCCGCGCCGGTGCTTCGCCACCCGCCACGCGAGAAGGACGAACGCCCCCTGCGTGAGGGTGTTCGCCGACTGCTCCACCCACTGGAGGGCCACGCTCTGGTCGGGGCGCGCCGCCAGCGGCCCCAGGACGTACATGCCGGTGAGCCACAGCCCGCCCGCGGCCGCCGCCGCGCCGTCCCCGTACGAGCGGGCCAGCAGGACCAGCCGTACCGCGCACACGGTGACGGCCACGACGGTCAGCACCATGGACGGCGCCGTCGAGGCCGACAGCAGCCCGGCGGCCCCGGTGGCCGCCCAGAGCGCGGCGAACCCCCACAGCGGCGGGGGCCTGCGCACGGACGCCGGAGCGCTCCCGTCGGCGGGCAGCGTCAGCAGCGCGTGCGCCAGCAGCAGGAAGCCGGCCGACAGGCAGGGGAAAAGGGCCTTGTTCAGGGTCTGGACGTCGGGACCGTCCAGGGCCACCACCAGCTTCCAGGTGGCTTTCGAGAGCCCGCCCAGGAAGATCAGCGCGGTCCCGGCCACGGCCGTGCGCCCGGTGCGTACGGCGTGGCCCCGCAGCGGCCCCGTCAGCAGGACGGCTCCGACGCCCGTCAGGAGGACCGGGACGAAGTCCTCGACCGCGAGCGCAGGCGGATAGTCCAGGGCTCCGCTCACCGGACCCCCTCCCGCCCCGCGGCCGACGGCAGGTGCTCCGGCAGCACCGACCGTTTGCGCAGCGCGGCCGTCGCGAACCGCCCGGCCGCCTTGCGGCGCGTCAGCCACGCCACCCGGCCGCCGTTGGCCGTGCGGTCGGCCAGCACCCGGTCCGCCAGCCAGGGGGCGACCGTCTCGACCCGGTCGGCCAGGATGTCCAGCACCGGCCGTGCCTTCGCGTACTCCTGCGGCGTGTACTCGTGCAGCAGCAGGTCGGTCACGACGATCCCGGGCGACAGCAGCAGCGCCCGTACGTCGTGGGCGCGGGCCTCCCGCTCCCGCTCAAGGTCGGCCGCCAGAGCGCCGGTGAGATAGGTGACGGCGCGCTTGCTCGCCCCGTACACGCTGAGGCCGGGCATGGTCCGGCCGTCGGAGCCGAAGCCCTCCGTGTTCCAGATCCGGCCGCGGCCCCGGCGCAGGAAGCGCTCAGCGGCCACCGCGCTGCCGTTGACGACGCCGCGCAGGTTCACCGCCGTCACGGCGTCGGCCTCCCGCGGGCCCAGCTCCCACAGGGGTTTGCGGGCCGTGGCCGCCCCCGCGTTGTTGATCCAGACGTCGACCGCGCCGAAGGCCTCCTCGGCCGCCGCCCACAGCCCGGCCACCTGCTCCCGGTCGGTCACGTCCGCCGCGTGGCCGACCGCGTGCGCCCCGCCGCCCAGGCTCTCCAGGGCGGCCTCCACGCCCGCCGCGTCCCGCCCGCACACCGCGACGCGGCAGCCGCGGTCGAGGAACGCGCGGGCCAGACCGTGCCCGATGCCGCGGGTACCGCCGGTGATCACCACCGTCGAGGTCATGCTGCGGCCTCCCAGTCCAGTACGCCGTGCAGGACGGCCGCCAGCGTGTTCCCGCCGAACAGTTCGTAGGTGACGGCCAGCCGGCCGCCCGCCGACATGGCGGGCCGTGCGTCCAGGGCGAACTCCCGCCCCCGCACCCGGTGCACGTCCCCGCCCGTGAAGTGCCACAGCGGGAAGTTGGCCCGGCCGAAAGCCTGCGCGTTGCCCCAGGCGTCCGGGCCCTCCCAGAACTCGCGGGCGCCGTCCCGGCGCCGCTCCACCGTGAAGGACCGGTCCAGGCCGGCTCCCCGCCAGGTGACGTGGTGCCGGGCGCGCAGCAGATCCGACGGCCGCACCGCGATCTCCACGTCCACGTCCCCGAGGTGCTTCTGCTCGGTGCTCCACAGCTCGCACGCACCGATGAAGGAACCGGACTGCTTGGTCGGCAGGATCCACGGCACCGGGCCCGCGTCCGTCTCGGCCGCCAGGTGACGGGCGACGTGTGCGCGGGTCGCCTCGCTGTCGCCGTGGTCGGTGGTACGCACGTACAGGCCGTTGAAGCAGCCGATCACGGTCCAGCCCTGGTGGAGCACCGAGGAGTAGACCTGCGTCCGCCCGTCCGGCAGGACGTGGTTCCAGGTGTTGAGGGCCACCTGCCAGCCGGGGCCGTAGTAGTGGGCGTCGACGAAGGAGCCGTACGGCTGTCCGCTGCCGTGGAAGTCCGGCCCGGTGTAGAGGCGGTTGTCGTCGGCGTCGCTCACCCCGAAGGCGAACGGGGCGGCGAGCTGGAACCGGCCCGCGAGCGGGCCGCCCTGCCGCAGGCCGCCGTCCATCCGGTACACCGTCCCCGCGTCGGTGAACTCGGAGGAGCGGCGGATGTCCTCGTACCCGCACCAGGTGCCCTGCGCATCGAACAGCGAAGGCCGGCCGTGCCATTCCCCGGCGATGCGCCGCTGCCACGTGCTGGGGCCGGGTTCGGCGGTCGCGCTCATGCCCGGGCCTCCTCGTCCGCGAGTCTGCCGCTGGTCAGCAGCCCGCGCAGGCCGTCCGTGGCGGCCGGGCCCAGCAGCCGGTCCACCTGCGCCCACACCGGGTCGATCTCCCGGCTGAACAGTGCCCGGCGCAGCCTCCGGTCGCGCACCGTCGCGTCGCCCTCCTTGGCCTCGGCTGCGGCGCCGGCCGGGAACGCCCGGGCCAGCTCCAGCCAGTGCCGCAGGTACTCCTCGGCGATGGGGGTGACGGCGTGCAGGGCGGCCTCGTCGGCGCGGTGCACCAGCATCCAGGGGGACATCAGGGAGCGCTGGCGCGGGCTGATCGCGGCCGGGGCGAGACCCGGGATCTCCGAAGCCCGGGCGAACGGCGCGGTCAGCGGCGCGTACACGAGGTCCGCGTAGGCGGGGCTGACGGCGAGGTCCACGCGCTGCACCAGGTCGAGGTGGAAGGCGTACCCGCCGCCGGCCTGCACGGAGTCCAGGGTGAAGTGCGGCAGCGGGCCGTCCGCGGCGCCGAACGCGAACACCATGTGGCTGTCGAGCCCGAGCGCCGGCACCACCAGGGATACGGTGACGACCGCGTCGACGAGGCCGTCGGGCCGCTCGCCGCGGAAGTGGCGTACGGAGCCCACCGGGCCGGGGACCGCCGGGGAGGTCAGCACCGTCCAGGGCGTGGGCCGCTCCTGTAGTGCAGTCCCGGCCAGCAGGGCCTCCAGCACGGTACGGGAGAGCCGGGCCGCGGGCGTCGAGCCGTCCGTGGGGCCATCGGGGGCCGCGGGGGCCGCGGGGGCGTCGGGGTGAGGGGCGGGGGAGGTCATGGGAGGCTACTCCTTCTCACTGGCCGGTGCCGGGGACTGGGCCCCCTCGACCGTCGGATGGAATCCCTGGGCCTTCTGCTCCCAGGCACGGGCGAACTCCGGGACGGCGCGCCGTCCCGGCGAGGCGATGACGGTGGCGCTGCGCGCCGGGATGTCGCCGGTGATCCGGTCGGAGTCGCTCACCTCCCAGCCTTTGGCGGCGAGTTCCTGGCGGCGTCGGCGGTAGGCGACGGAGATCATGTCGGAGCGCAGGTGCAGCTCGGCGCCGAGGTCGGACGGCAGCAGCTCGGGACGGGTCCCGTCGACGACCGGGGCGTCCTGGTCGAAGATGCCGAGCACCCGCTTGCGGGTGTTGCCGTCGGCCCAGTCCCCGGGGAAGAAGTCCCGCAGCGCCACCCACTTCACCAGGGTGGTGGTCTCGTCGACCGGGATGTTGGTGTCGTAGATGATCATGTTGCCGAGCGGCAGGCGCACGTGCAGTTTGATCAGGTTGGGCAGCATCCAACCCGCCGTGGTCACCACCGGCGGCCGGTCCTTGCCCCGCGATCTGCGGTCCGTGTACAGCTTTGCCCACAGGCCCTTGGCGGCGGGCGGGTGCAGGGACACGGTCGCGAAGGCCGACCAGGCGTCGGGCTGCTCGACCGTGTACTCCTCGACCTCCGGGCGGTCCGGATTGCCGAAGGAGCCCGCGTGCACGAAGGGCGTGTGCGCGATGTCGCAGCCGTTCTCCAGGACCCGCTCGTAGTTGGAGTGCCACAGGTACTCCCCGGTGACCGCCTTGAACCGGCCCCCGTGCTCCACCAGTTGGTTGAATTCGGGCCAGTGCGGGATCGGCGGCCGGTCCTCCTCGGGGAGATCACCCAGGAACACCCAGACGAAGCCGTACCGCTCCTGCACCGGGTAGGAGTCCACCCGCGCCTTCTTCGGGATGCCCCGGCCCGGCTGGTTGGCCGGGATCGTGGTGCAGGCTCCCTCGGGGTCGAAGCGCCAGCCGTGGTAGGGGCAGACGACGCAGTCGTCCTTGAGCGTGCCCGCGGACAGCGCGGCCCCGCGGTGCGCACACAGGTCCGACAGGGCGACCGCCTTCCCTGCCGCGGTGCGGTAGAGCACGAGGGACTGGCCGAGGCAGACGGCCTTGAGCGGTTTGCGCACGACGCGGTCGGAGAACTCGACCGCGTACCAGGAGTTCTTCAGCATGAGCGGAGCACCTCGCGCTTTCGAGCGGTTCGACACCTTCGGGCGGTTCGACATCGGTGGGGAGAGGAGCGGGCGTCAGCGGCGCCGCACGCGGAGCAGACCCGGGGGCGGGGTCGCCAGCAGCGCGTCGTACGCCCCACAGCCGGCGGGGGCGGCGGGGCCCGTCCGGTGCGCCAGTACCGCCGTGCAGAAGGCCGTCACCAAGCGGCCGATGAGGGCGCGCGCCTCGTTCCCCGCGCCGTCCCGGCCGGTCTGCGACGCCTCCAGGAAGCCGCGGGCGCCGGTCGGGTCCACCGGATCGCAGAGGGCGAAATGCCCTGCCCCGGCGACCTGCACCCAGGCGTGCGTTCCGTCGGCGTCGCAGAGCGCCTCGTGGAAGGTGCGGGAGACGGGGTCGGGATCGGCCTTCGCGGTGACAGCCGCATAGCGGTCCGCGCTCGCGGCGATCACCCCGTCGTGCTCGCCGGACATGAGCAGGACCGGCACCTGTGCGCCGACCGGCAGCACCGTGCCCGGCGGATGGCCGAGCGCCGCCGCGACCAGGGTGTGCGCGCCGTAGGTGAACACCCCGCGCAGGCCCGGTACATGGGCGGCCGACTGGAGCGCCACCGTGCCGCCGGCCGAATGCCCGCCCAGCACCACGCGGTCCAGGTCCGGCAGCCCGTCCAGCGGCGAAGCGGGGTCCGGCCCGGCAAGGGCGGCGAGCACCGCACCGATCAGCGGCGTCGTCGCCCGGGTCCCGTACGCACCCGGTGCGCAGGCCTCCAGGTCGATGCCCGGGGTCACCCCGCGGGTCCCGCCGACCAGCTCCCCGACCAGCTCCGCCGTCACCGCGACCAGGCCCCGTTCCGCCAGCAGTACCGCCAGCCACCGGTAGCAGTCCGCCGGAACATTGATCCCGGGCAGCAGGACCACCACCGGGAAGGGGGCGCGTCCGGCGTCGGCGGCGACCACCCCGGTCAGGCGTTCGGCGTCGGAGCCGGTGGGCCGGGCCGGATAGAACACCCGCAGGTGCGCGGTGTCCCAGGGCTCCTTGAGGCCGGGCACCCGGCAGGCCCGCCACTCGGACCGGACCTGCTTCACGAGGGCCTCGGCAGGCTGCGGTCGCCGCCCCACAGCGCCCGCACCAGCCGGTCGGTGACCTGCTCGCCGAAATACCGCACGCCCATCACGTTGGCCGGGTCGCGCTCCACGATGTTGCGCCGGACCGCCAGGTCGGCGGCGGCCAGCGCACCGCGCTCGGCCGCCGGCACCGGCCCGGCCTCCTCCACCCAGCCCAGCCAGCGGTCGACCTGCTCGTGCATCAGGCGGCGCACGAGTGCGAGGTGCCGTTCGTCTCGGGGCATGGAGTAGCAGTAGGCGGTGGGGGAGAGGCTGCCCCGGATGAAGCCGGCGCGGCTGGTGAACCAGGAGAGGTCCTCGTACTCCTCGCGCACCGCGAGCCACTCCTGCTCGGCGGGGGCGTAGTACCGGTCGTAGTAGTCGCCGTCGGCCACCAGGCTGCTGCGGGGCACCGAGTCGAGGTAGAACCAGCCGCCGGGCCAGCACAGCAGGGCGAGCCCCAGGTGCGGGACACGCACGTGCGGGCCCAGCCAGACGGTGAGGTGGAGGTTGACGAAGCCGTGCTCCGGGTCACCGACCCAGGAGTGGACCATCCAGTCGACCTCGGGTCCGGTGTAGCCCGCCAGCGAGCCGCGCGGGCCGCCCGCCTCCGCGCCGAAGGTCTCCCACACCCGGGTGGAGGGGTCGTGGTGCAGCTCGAAACGGGCCGCGATCTTCTCCTTCAGTTCGCCCAGCAGTGCCTGCCACTGCACGAACGTCTCGGTCACATCGGTGACCGGGGCCTCGTCCGCCATGTCCTGGACGGCCTTGAGTGTCTCCGACACGTTGCTCACAGCGCTCCTTCGGTGGCCGGGGTGCGGGGGTGGGGGGTGGGGGTGCCGTGCGGGGCGCAGTCCCCGGGCCGGGCCGCCACCAGAGCGCCCGCCAGCTTCCAGGGCCGGCCCCCGACCAGGTCCGTTCCGCGCGAGACCAGCCGCCGCACGGCCTGGCCCGGCCGGACGGGGGCGAGAGTCAGTCCGGGGCGGGCCGCCGTGCTGTCGGGCAGGCTGATGGTTCCGTCGAAGGGCGCGTCCCGTGAGCGCCACAGGCCGAACTCCACGGGCAGGGCGTGGACGGCGCCGCCCCCGTGCCCCGCGGCCACCAGGTTGACCCGGTTCTCCGCCGCCCGTTCGGGCAGTCCGAGGGTGTACTCCCACGGCTCGGCGTGCCCGCCGAGACAGACCGCGGCCGTGTCCACGCCCGCCAGCGCGGCCAGCCGCAGCGTCTCCGGCTGGACGGCGTCCTCGGCCAGGACGACCGCGACCCGGCCCCAGGGAGTGTCGTGGGTGAGCAGCGCCTGTGCCCGGCCCGCGCGGGCCCAGCCGCGGTGCCGGACGCCCTCGTGGAGCTGGTGCTGGATCAGCACCGGCCCGTCGCGGTCGAGCAGCACACCGGCGTGGCCCCTGGACAGCGGGACCGAGCAGGCGAGGTACGCCGCGCGGCCGGCCAGCGCGCCGCGCAGGGTCCGCAGGACGTCCTGCGCCTCCTCGGTGTCCGGCCGCCGCCGCGGGTCGGGCAGGACGCCGCCCGGGTACCAGAACAGCTCGGGCAGCACGATCAACGCCGCGCCGCGCCCGGCGGCTTCGCCCACCAGCCGGGCGGCGTCCTCGATGGCCGCCGGGCCGCTGCCGGACGGACGGACGACGGCGGCGGCGACCTGTTCGGCGCGGGCTCCCGCGAAGGCCGGGGCGGGGACGGGCGGGGAGGCGATCGGCCGGTAGAGGGCGGGCCGGCGCGCCGCGAAGGCGTCGGTGCCGTCCGCCCGCCGCTTGTCGGCGGCCCTCTCCACACGGATGTCGGCCACCACGACGGCCTCCCCGCGCCGGGGGGCCCGGGCGACGACCGTCCCGTCCGGGGCGACGATCTGGCTCTCGCCGGCGCCGTCCAGGGCCCCGGCCGGCACCCCCATGGCAGCGCTGATCGCGCCGATACGGTCGGCCGGGAGCAGCGGCCCGACCTTGTTGGCCGCGACCACCCACACCCGATTCTCGGCCGCCCGCACCGGGACGTGCAGTGCGGCTTCGTCCAGGGCGAAGGAGTTGAGGCTGTTGAGCAGCAGGTGGGCGCCGCGCAGAGCCAGGCTCCGGCACACTTCGGGGACGACTCCTTCCATGCAGGAGTACAGGCCGACGGGCCCCAGAGCCGTGTCGATGACCGGGCCGGGCTCGGTGGCCGGGTCCAGGTGGTCGTTCTCGCTGCCCATCAGGACCTGCTTGTCCGCGAGCCCGGCCAGGGCCCCGTCCGGTCCGTAGAGCAGGCTCGCGGCCGTGATGCGCTGCGTCCCGTCCGGGCCGTCGGATGCGGCCAGGGTGACGTGGATCTTGACGTACAGGCCGTGCCGCGCGGCGCGTTCGGCCACGGGCCCCAGGAAGTCGTCCCCCCGCCGGCAGGCGGCCGCCAGCGCCTGTTCCCGGTCGTCGTACCAGGACAGGTGGTTGCAGAACTCCGGCAGCACCACGAGCTTCGCGCCCCGGTCCGCCGCGGCGTCGATCATCCGCAGGGACGCGGCCAGATTGGCTCGCCGGTCCCGGCCCACGGCGAACTGGGCGGCCGCGACGCGAAACGTACGCGCTTCGTCCATGGTGAACTCCATTGGTTCCTCTAGCGGAACAGTGTTTCCCGAACATACACTCGCGGCGCCCTCCCGCGACAGAGGGAGGCGCACCCGAGCAGAGGAGCAACCACCGTGCTGGTGCACGTCGTTCTCATGCGCTTCACGGATCCGGGCGACGCCCCCGAGGCCGCCGTGAGACTGCGGCAGCTGGCCGTTTCGGTCCCGCAGGTCAAAACCCTGGACGTCGGCCTCGACATCACCGGATCGCCGCACTCCTACGACCTCGTCCTCACCACCCGCCACACCGACCCGGGTGAACTCGCCGCCTACCAGAGCCACCCTGACCACCTGCAGCTGGCCGCCTGGCTCGGCCCCCGCCTCGCCCACCGCGCCGTCGTCGACCACCTGGAACCCTGATACCCAGCCCGTGGTCCCGCCCGCGGCGCCGTCTGACCTCCTGCCTTCAGGGCCCTGCCGGGTAGGCTCCCGGCGCCATGCCCGCGCCCCCCGCCCGGAAGGCGCCGGGTGCGTGCGTGAGCACCGGCTGTACGTACTCCAGCAGGCCCTCGGCCCCGTACTCCCGCCCGTGCCCGCTGCCTTTGACGCCGCCGAACGCGGCCCGCAGCGCCATCCCCGTCCGGTTGTGGGTGTTGACGAACCGGAAGCCCGCGTCGATCCGGGCCGCCAGCGCGAAGGCCCGCTCCTCGTCGGCGCTCCACACCGACGCCGCCAGACCGTACGGCCCGGCATTGACCCGCTCCACCAGCTCCTCCTCGTCCTCGTAGCCCAGCAGGGGCAGCGCCGGACCGAACTGCTCCTCGCACACCAGCGGAGCGTCGTCCCGCAGCCCCAGCAGCAGCACCGGCCGCACGAAGTGCCCGGCGCCCAGCTCCGCCCCGGGCCGTACGGTGCCCAGCTCGACGGCGGTGGCGCCGCGCGCCCGGGCGTCGGCGACCAGCGCACGGATCCGGTCCGCGGCCTGCGCCGAGATCACCGGCCCCACGGTGGTGCCCGGGTCGAGGGGGTCCCCGAGCCGCAGCACGCGCGCTGCGGCCGCCGCATACCGCTCGGCGAAGGAGGCCAGCCGGGACCGCGGCACATAGAGCCGCTTGGCGGCCATGCACACCTGCCCGGCCGTCGCGAAACTCGCCAGGACCAGCCGGTCCAGTTCCGCCTCCGACAGGTCGGCGTCGTCCAGCAGCACGGCCGCGTCATTGCCGCCCAGTTCCATCGTGGTCGGCGTCAGCGCCCCCGCCGCGGCCGCGCCGAGCGCCCGGCCCGCCTCCGTCCCGCCGGTGAACGACAGCTTCCCCACCCCCGGACGGCCCGCCAGCCGCAGCGCGGTCTCCGCGTGCCCGTGGCACACCCGCACCACGTCCGGCGGAAGTTCACGCGCCGCCCCCTCCAGGAACGCCGCCACGGCCAGCGGCGCCAGCGGCGAAGGCTTGACGACCACCGCATTGCCCGCGGCGAGCGCCGGAGCCAGCTTGACGGCGGTCAGGATCACCGGCGCGTTCCACGGGGTCAGCGCGGCCACCACCCCGTACGGCCGCAGCCGCCGCTCCAGCCTGCCCTCCGCGTCGTCCGCCGTGCGGGGCGACAGCAGCGGCGGCGCGTGCTCGGCGTACCAGCGCAGCACCGCCCCGGCGTAACCCACCTCGCCGCGGCAGTCGGCGAGCGGCTTGCCCGACTCCCGGGCGAGCAGCACCGCGAGTTCCTCCGCGGCCGCCTCCAGACCGGCGGCGATCCGCAACAGCGCCGCCGCCCGGTCCGCCGCCGGAGTGCGGGCCCAGCCGGGCGCAGCGCCGGCCGCGGCCGCCACGGCGGCGTCCACCTCCGCACCGGTGTGCGCCCGCACGCTCCCCACCGGCCGGGCCGTGCACGCCGGATTCTCCACCGTGATCGCGGCGGCCCCCCGCACTGGCGCCGGCGTCATCGCGTCCCCCCGGCCCCGCGCAGGGACTCGATCATCGAGCTGCGCAGCAGGGAGCGGCGCGCCGCCACCGGATCCGCGGCCGTCGCACGCAACTCCGCCACCAGGGCGGCCCGCCGGGCCGGCTCCCGGGCGCGCAGCCGCTCCCAATTGGCGTGCGTCTCGGCCCCCACGTAGCGCAGCGCGCAGGCACGGCGCTCCTCGGCGCGGTCGGACAGCTCCTCGTCGGTCGCCTCGCCGGTGAGGACGTCCGCGAGAGCGCCGCCCATCAGAACCGCGTCGTGGATGCCGCTGTTCATGCCCATGCCGCCCAGCGGGTTGTTCACGTGCGCGGCGTCCCCGCACAGCAGCACCCGTCCGCTGCGGAAGGTGCCGGCCACCCGCTGGTGGACCCGGTACAGGCTGGCGTGGGCCAGGGCCGGTCCGCCCGCCCGCGCGCTGAGCCCCCGCAGCCGGCCGGGCAGCCGGGCCAGCTCGCCGCGGTCGCAGGTGCCGTCCGGGGTGGGCAGCAGCACCCGCCAGTGGTCGGGGGTCCGCAGCAGCACCATCCACTCGTCCGGGTCCAGCACGTAGGCGATGGGCGCCAGGTCCGGCAGCACGGCCCGGGGGTCCTCGTCCAGCGAGGCGACGAGGAACCGCTCCGGGTAGGTCATCCCGTGGAACTCGGCCCCCACCGAGCGCCGCACGGCCGAGTGCGCCCCGTCCGCACCGACCAGCCAGGCTCCGCGCACCCGGCCGCCGTCGGCCAGCACGGCGTGAACGCCGCGGGAGGTCTGCTCCACCCCCGCCACCGCCGCCCCGAAACGCACCTCGGTGCCCGGCAGGCGGCCGAGGCGGTCCAGGAGCAGCGGCGTCAGCTTGTTCTGCTCGCACTGGAGCCGGTACGGGTACGGGGTGTCCCCGGCCAGCAGCGACAGGTCCAGGGTGGCGACGGTCCCGGAGCGCCGGTCGCGGAACTGGAAGGAGTCCGCGACCAGGCCGCGGGCCAGCAGCCCCTCCACGACACCCAGGTCGGCGAGCATCTCCAGCGTGGGCGGATGGAAGGTGGAGGCCCGGGACTCCCCGGCCAGTTCCGCACCGGCCTCCAGGACGGTCACGGGCACGCCCCGGCGGGCCAGTACCAGGGCGGCGGTCAGCCCCACCGGCCCCGCCCCGGCCACCAGGACCTTCTCGGCCGCGCTCACCGGGCCGCCTCCACACCCGTGACCCGGGCGCCGGTGAAGTGCAGCAGCGTCTCGGCGCTGCCCTCGTCGACCAGGCCGGAGGCCCCCCAGGCCGGCCGCGGCGTGTCCAGGTGGAGGCTCAGCACCGAGGAGCCGTTCACCTTCACCTCCCCGGCGGCGATGCGGGCGGCCACCCGCAGCCCGTGGTCGGGATCCGCGGCGCACACGTACCCCTCCAGGCCGTAGCCGGTGGAGTTGGCCAGGTACAGGGCCTCCTCCTCGCGCTGGTAGGTGTGGACGGCGGCCACCGGGCCGAACAGTTCCCGGCGGGTGGCCTCCTCGGGCGCCCCGGTGACGAGCAGCGGGGCGAAGTGGTTGCCGCGCTCCGGTACCCCCGTCCACCTGTGGGCCTCGGCCCCGGCCGCGGTCAGCTCGCGCACGGCAGCCGTCAGGGCGCTGCGGTGGCGCGAGTGCGCGAGCGGGCCGAAGCCGGTGCCGGGGGCCAGCGGGGCCCCGGCCCGCAGCGCGGCCAGCTCGCGGCCGGCCGCGTCCAGGACCTCCGACGCCAGGGCGGCGGGCAGGATCAGCCGGCCCAGCGCCCGGCACCACTGGCCGTTCAGCGTCGTCAGCAGCTCCGCCGCCATCCGGCCGGCCGCCCGCGGGTCGGCGCCCGGCAGCACGACCAGCGGGTTGTTGCCGCCCAGTTCGAGCTGGACGGGCTTGAGGGCCCGGCCGCAGACGGCGCCGATCCGGCGGCCCGCCTCCGTACCGCCCGTGAAGGAGACCACACGGATCCGCCGGTCGGCCACCAGGCCGGCCCCGGTCGCGGCGTCCCCGTGCACCAACTGCAGGGCGGCCGCCGGCGCCCCCGCCGCCGCCAGTCCGCGGGCGGCCGCCTCCACCAGCAACTGGGTTCCGTAGGGGACCAGTTCCGGCGCCTTGACGATGACCGGGCAGCCCGCCGCTAGTGCGCTGGCCGCCTTGTGGGCGGCCATCGGCGCGGGCGCGTTGTACGGCACGACGCACAGGGCGGGCCCGAGCGGCGCGCGGCGCACCAGCACCGGCCGGCCGCCGCTGCCGGTGACCGTGCGCCGCAGCAGCCCGGACCGCAGCCGGGCCGCCGCGATGTGGAAGGCACCGGAGAGGATGACCCCGAGGCCCGTGGTCTGACCGAGCGGTACGCCGGTGGCGAAGGCCTCCGCCACCACGATGCGGTGCGCGGCCGCTTCCACCGCGGCGGCTGCGCTCTCCAGGGCGCGGGCCCGGTCCTCGTCCGGCAGATCGCCCCAGACACCCGAGGCGTGCAGGTCGGCGGCTGCCGCCAGCGCGGCCTCGACCCGCTCGGCAGAGCTGCCGAGGGCCGGGCGGACCGCCCGGCCGGTGTCCGGATCCTCCAGGTCGAAGCCGAGGCGCTGCGCGCAGGGCTGCCAGTCACCGCCGGCGAAATCGGCCGTGGCGGGCAGCTCCGCCTCCGGGCCCGAGGAAGGCCCGGCTGCGGCGTCGGCGGGCGGCGGGGTCACCGGTCTTCCCCCAGCGTCGCGAACAGCGCGTGCTCCTGGGCCTCGGTGGCGATCTTCGCCGCTTCCAGACGGCCCCGCTCGGCCGGGAAGGTCATCACCAGCCCCATCGCCAGGTCGCGCAGGGTGCGGCCGATGACCCCGTCCAGGCGCGCCTCGGAGGTGCCGGACGCCTTGAGCGCGCCCAGGGCGACCGCGAAGCAGGCTTCGGTGACCGCGCCCTTGCCCAGCCGCCACTGGCTGAACACCTCCGGTTTGGGCCTGATGGGCGGCTCGGAGGTCTCCAGTTCGAGCTGGCGCCGCAGCCACTGGTAGGCGGTCTCCAGGTTCTGCGTCATGTCCCCGATGAGGACCTGGTGCATGGGCGAGGACGCGATCGGCCGGCCGGTGTCGGCGAAGGTCTTGCGGGTCAGCAGCTCCAGCGTGTAGTCGTACGCGGCCTGCGCGGCGCCCGTGTACACGGCGGCGATGGCGAGCTGGTTGCCGACGAAGCTGCCGCGGCTGACCTGGAGCATGCGGGTGAACGCGCCGGGCACGGCCAGCGCGTCCCGGTCGGCGACGAAGACCCCGTCGAGCCGGATCCCGTGGTTGGCGCTGCCGCGCATCCCGAGCCCGTTCCAGGGCGGCCGGGACGCCACCCCGGCGCCGTCGCGCCGGACGAGGAACATGGCCAGGCCCTCGGCCGTGTCCGTCTTCTCCAGCCGGGCGGTGACGAGGTACAGGTCGGCGACGCCGGTCGCGCAGCCGAAGGACTTCTCCCCGCGGAGCACCCAGCCGCCGTCGGTGCGCGAGGCGGTGGTGGCGATGGAGATGTTCGCCGCGGAGCTCTTCGCCGACTCGCTGGCGAAGTTGGCGAGCCAGGAGCCGGCCGCCATCGTGGTCAGCACCCGCTCGGCGAAGGCGGTCACCACCGGGATCTCCCGCGGCGTGAACAAGCCCGCGCGGATGGCCTCCAGGGGCAGCAGGCCGCGCGAGGCGCTGGTGTTGTGGAAGAAGAAGGCGAGCGCCGTGGAGGGGCAGGCGGTGCCCATGGCGTAGGTGGCCGCGGCGAGGTCGCGCAGTCCGCCGCCCAGGCCCCCGTACTTTTCGGGCACGACGAGTCCGAGCAGCCCCGCCTCCCGCAGCAGCGCGGTGTGGCCCGCCGGGAAGGCGGCCTGTGCGTCGGCGGCCGCGGCCGCTTCCCGCAGGGCGGGCAGGACGGATTCGACGCGCTCGGCGCGCGCCCGCTCGGCCGGCGTCATGCGGTCGAGGAGGTGCGCGCCCGTGAGCGGGAGCGTGGTCATCGGCAGGGTCTCCTTCACTGGGGTTCCGGGGCGCGGGAGGCGGCGGCCGGCGCGGGGGAGGGGGGCGGTGGGCCGGCGGCCGGCTGCGGGAGCAGGGCCCGCGCCTCGGCGCGCAGGGCCCGCAGGGCGGCGCCGTCCAGAGGAGCGGCGACACCCATGCGGGAGCAGAGCAGGACGAGCTGTTCGGTGGCCAGTGCGCCACCGTGGCCGGCGAGGCTGGTCTCGAAGCAGCGGACCCCGCTCTTCATGCCGGTCAGGGCGTTGACCAGGCCGAGGCCGTGGTGGTCGCGCAGGGCCAGGCGCAGTGGCACGGCCCCGGCCTCGGGGACCGCGTCCTGGAGCAGCCGGCGCAGCGCCAGCGGGGAGGCGCCGTCCGCCTCGTCGGGTCCCTCGGCGGGCTCTTCGAGGACGATCTCCCCGCATCCGGCGGCGGTCAGCCGCTGCACGGTCAGCAGGCAGCCCCGGGCCAGCCCCGGGCGCAGCGCGTCGCGTATCCGGGCCACCACGAGCGTGTGGGGGTGTCCGGAGCTGCGTACGGCCCGGACCGTGGCGGCGGCGGCTGCGCCGTCGCCGTCCGGTGCGACGGTGAACTCGACGGCGGGGGAGCCGGCCGCGGCCGCGGCGACGGCTGCGGCGCTGTCGGCGACGTGCACCGAGGAGCCGGCCGGGCTGCCGGACCCGGCCCTGTCGGTCCGCGCTCCGTCGGGGTCGCCGTCCGCGGGGCGTGCCGTCCGGACGCGCACGCCGGCCAGCCGCAGGGCGCGGGCCAGCCGCGCGGTGTGCGGCGCCGCCGCCGCACCGGCCAGGCCGGTGTCGGCCAGGTCCACGCGGTCGGGCAGCGGATCGGCCAACTGCCCCCAGGAGCGCGAGTGGAAGAGCAGCGGGGAGGTGATGCGCGGGACGCCCGCGGCCACCACCTCGCCGAGGAAGATGGTGTGGTCCCCGCCGGGATACCGGTGCCGGACGCGGCAGTCCACCCAGGCCGCCGAGTCCGTCAGGACGGGACTGCCCGTGGCGCCGGGCAGCCAGTCGCCCGCCGCGAAGCGGTCGGTGACACCGGCTTCCATGCCGGCGAACCGGCGCCCCAGTGCGAGGTGGTCGCGGCCCAGGACGTTGACGGCGAAGACGCCGTTGCGTATGAGCAGGTCATGGGAGCGGATGTCCCGGTCCAGGCAGACCAGGACGAGAGGTGGTGCCAGGCTCACGCTGCTGAACGAACTCGCCGTCATGCCGTGCCATCCGTCCGCACCCGCCGTGGTGACGATCCCCACGCCGCTGGGCCACCGGGACAGCACCTGACGGAAGGTCGACTCGTCGATGACGGTGGTCATCGCACCCCCCGCTGGTCGGTGTTTCCTCTAGTGAAACGCTGTATCCACTACGGTAACGACCGGGCGTTCCCGGTGTCAACGAACCGGACGCCCGCGAACCCGCTGTTTCCCATGGGGAAATCACCGTTATGCTGTCGGCACGTCGGGAAAGGGGGCCGTCGCAGCCCCCCCGAGACCATCGCGCAGAAGGACAGCCGTGACCGAGGAGACGAGCAGTAGCCGGTCCGTGGCCGCCGTCGAACGGGCCATGGACGTGCTGTTGATGTTCGGCCGCAGCGGCCGCCCGGATCTCGGCGTCACCGAGATCGCCCAGGAGCTCGGCATCACCAAGGCCGCCGTGCACCGCATCCTGACGGCCCTGCGCAACCGCGACCTGATCATCGCGGACTCCGTCACCCGCCGCTACGCCCTCGGCCCCGCCGCCATCTCGCTCGGCCGCGCCTACCTGGCCCGCACCGACCTGCGGGTGCTCGCCGCCCCCGAGCTGCGCAGGCTCGCCGCCCAGTGCGGCGAGACCGCCACCCTCTCCATCCGCCGCGGGGACACCCGGCTCTACGTCGACCAGGTGGTCCCCGATCAGGAACTGCGCATGGAGGTGGCCCTCGGCATCCCGCTGCCCCTGCACGCGGGCAGCTCCTCCAAGGCGTTCCTCGCCTTCCTGCCCGACACCGAGATCGACACCTACCTCGAACGCCACGCCCTGGACGCGATCACCGACCGCACCATCACCGACCCCGAGCGCATGCGCAAGGAGCTGTCCGCCGTCCGGCGCCGTGGCTACGCCATGTCCGTGGGGGAGCGCCAGAGCGGCTCCGCCTCGCTCGCCGCGCCGGTCTTCGGGTATGACGGGCACGTCATCGCGGTGCTGAGCCTGGCCGGCCCGCAGTCCCGCTTCAAGCAGCGCCTGGCCGAGTGCGCCCCGCTGCTGATGGCCAGCACGGAACGGCTCTCGGCGGAGTTCGGCTACCGCCCCGGGGTCGGCTGACCGCGGCCCCGCAGACGGGGCCCGTCCGTCCTGCGGGCGGGCCGGCCCGGCTCAGAGGTCGGCGCCCGGCTTGAACACCCCCAGGGCCGCGGCTGCGAGGACGCAGGTCCAGATCCCCGCCACGTACGGGACGCAGCCGTTCACCGCCCGCCGCAGCGCCCGCTCCACCCCCGGGCTGCTCCCGGAGCCCGCCAGCGCGCCGAACGCGGCCCCGAACGGACGCAGCCTCAGCCGGATGCCCAGCCCGCAGGCGATCGCGGTCGCGTACAGCAGCACCTTGCCGCCCAGCCAGCGCGGATCGGTGTCCACCCCGAACGGCTCGTCGGCCAGCAGGGTGTAGAGCCCGACGCCCCACAGCGCGGCCGTCACCGCCACCCGCAGGGTCCAGTCCGCCCGGCGCGTCCACGGGTGGCGGCCCGGATGGTGGTGCTCGCGGACGGTCAGCCACAGCCAGAGCGCCGCGAACAGCCAGGTCGCACCCGCGGACCAGCCGTTCAGCAGGTGCTCCGCCCCGTGCGGTTCCAGCGCCATGAGCGTGATGCCGCTCGGCAGGACCAGTACCAGGCAGATCTTCGGTCCGAGATCGAGCCCGCTCATGACGGACAGGGCCGTCGAGCGGGCGGCGAACGGCAGGTCCGGTCGCAGGACGTACCGGCTGGAGACGTAGACACCGAGGTCACCCCCCAGCCAGAAGACGAACAGCAGCAGGTGGAGCAGGATCCACGCCCCGTGCGGATGCGCTCCCACGGCTACCCCTCCCGCCGCGGCGCGGCCGGAGCCGTGGCTCCGGGGAAGGGCCCGGCGCGGCCCAGCAGGGCGGGCACCTGCACGCCGAGCACGTCGCCCAGCCAGGTCCCGGCCGCGGCGGCCGCCTCCAGGTCGATGCCCGGGTCCAGGCCCATCCGGCGCAGCAGGTAGACCAGGTCCTCGGTGGCGATGTTGCCGGTGGCGGCCGGGGCGAAGGGGCAGCCCCCGATACCGCCGAGCGAGGAGTCCAGCCAGGCCGCGCCGGCCGCCGCCGCGGCGACCGCGTTCGCGTAGCCGGTGTTGCGCGTGTTGTGGAAGTGGCAGCGCAGGACCACCCCGGGCGCCTGCTCCCGTACCGCAGTGAGCAGTCGGGTCACCGCGTCGGGCGCGCCCACCCCTATGGTGTCGGCGAGGACGATCTCCTCGGCGCCCGACTGAGCCCCGATCCGCGCCAGTTCAGCCACCCGCGCCTCCGGCGTCTCACCCTCGAAGGGACAGCCGAACGCCGCCGCGATCGTCAGCGAGCGGCCGATCCCCTCCGCGTGGGCCCGGCCGGCTATGGCCTCCCACGCGGCCAGCGCCTCGCGGGTGCCCACGCCCTGGTTGCGCAGGGAGAGCGCCTCACTGGCCACCACCACGTAGTTGACCTCGTCCACGCCGCTGGCGCTCGCCCGCTCCATGCCCCGGGCGTTGAGCACCAGCCCGCTGTAGCGCACGCCGCCCCCGCGCCCGACCAGCCCCATCACCTCCTCCGCCCCCGCCATCTGCGGCACCCGGCCCGGGTGGACGAACGCCACCGCCTCGACCCGCCGCGCCCCGGCGGCCACGGCCCGCGCGATCAGGTCGGCGCGCTGCGCCGGCGACAGGGCGCGCGCCTCGTTCTGCAGCCCGTCGCGCGGGGCCACTTCCACCACACCGGGCCCGGCGGGCGGCCGGGCGGTCGGGGTGCGGTGCGGGGAACCGTCCGGGGAGCCGTCGTCCGCGGAGCCGTCGTCCAGGGAATCGTCCATGCGCCACATTCTGCCGCGTCGATTCCTCTAGCGAAACAGTGTTTCCCAAACTTACACTCGCGGCATGAGTGGACCCCTCTCCGACATCCGTGTCATCGAGACCGGCACCCTGCTAGCCGGCCCCTTCTGCGGCCAACTCCTCGGCGACCACGGCGCCGAGGTCATCAAACTCGAAGACCCCGGACGCGGCGATCCCATGCGCCAGTGGGGACGCGAGCGCCCCTACGGGAAGTCCCTGTGGTGGCCCGTCGTCGCCCGCAACAAGAAGTCCGTCACCTGCAACCTCCGCCACACCGAGGGCCAGGAGCTCGCCCGCCGTCTCGTCGCCCGCGCCGACGTCCTCGTCGAGAACTTCCGCCCCGGCACCCTGGAGCGCTGGGGCCTGGGATACGAGGAACTGCGCGCCGTCAACCCCGGCCTCGTCATGGTCCGCGTCACCGGCTACGGACAGAGCGGCCCCTACGCGCCCCGCGCCGGCTTCGGCTCCATAGGCGAGGCCATGGGCGGCATCCGCCACATCACCGGAGAACCCGACCGGCCCCCGTCCCGTACCGGCATCTCCCTGGGCGACGCCCTCGCCGGCACCATGGCCGCCTACGGCGCCGTCATGGCCCTGCACGCCCGCACCCGCACCGGCGCCGGCCAGATCGTCGACTCCGCCCTCTACGAAGCCGTCCTCGCCTACATGGAGTCCCTGCTCCCCGAATGGGAAGTGGGCGGCTACCAGCGCGAACGCACCGGCCCCGTACTGCCCAATGTCGCCCCCAGCAACGTCTACCCGACCGCCGACGGCGCCGCCGTCCTCATCGCCGCCAACCAGGACACCGTCTTCCGCCGCCTCACCGAGGTCATGGACCGCACCGACCTCGGCGACGACCCCAGGTACGCCACGCACACCGCGCGCGGCGCCCACCAGGGCGAACTCGACGACCTCATCACCACCTGGACCGCCGGCCACGACGCGCACACCCTGCTCGGCGCCCTGCACGCCGCAGGAGTCCCCGCAGGCAAGACCTTCACCGCCGCCGACATGCTCACCGACCCGCACTTCGCCGCCCGCGACGCGATCGTCCGCCTCCCGCACCCCGACTTCGGCGAGATCCCCATGCAGAACGTCGTCCCCAAGCTGTCCGCCACTCCCGGCGCCGTCCGCTGGGCCGGCCCCGAACTCGGCGCGCACAACGACGACATCTACGGCGGCCTCCTCGGCCTCACCCGGGAAGAGCGGGAGAAACTCACCGCGGACGGAGTGATCTGACATGGCCGACACGCCTCTGGCCGATGACTACCGGGCAGCCGGATTCGGCCGCCGCATCGGCTGGGGCGAACACCCCGCCGTCCTCCTCGTCGACCCCGTCCAGGCCTACTGCGCCCCCGACAGCCGCCTCCACCTCGACACGGCCGAAGCGGCCCTGCACGCCATGGCCCGCCTCGCCCGCGCCGCACGCCGCTCCCAGTTCCCCGTCCTCTTCACCGCCGTCCACTACGACGAAGAACCGAGCGCGCACGCACCGCACTTCGCCCGCAAGGTGCCCGGCCTCGACGCATTCCGGGCCGGCAGCCCGCACGCCGCCTTCACCCCTCTCTGCGCCCCGGAACCGGGCGAGATCGTCATCCACAAGCACTACCCCAGCGCCTTCTTCACCACCCGGCTGCGCGACGTGCTGACCGTGCTCGGCGTGGACACCGTCGTCATCGGCGGCTTCTCCACCAGCGGCTGCGTCCGGGCCACCACCTTGGACGCCCTCCAGTACGGGCTGCGCCCCATCGTCGTCCGCGACGCCGTCGCCGACCGGGACGCGGGCCCCCACGAGGGCAGTCTCTTCGACCTCGACTCCAAGTACGCCGACGTCGTCGACCTCGCCGCCGCCTGCCGCCGCCTCGGCGAACCGCCGGAGGCCGGCCCCGCGCAGGCCTGAGGCCGCCCCGGACACCCGGCTGACCGGCCCCGGACGGGGGCTGCGGTCCGGGGCCCCTGAGCGCCCCTCGCCCGCCGACGGGGTCACGGGCCGACGGGAGCAAGGGCGGACAGGTCAGGGGCCGGGCAGGGTGAGGGCGGCCAGGGCGAGGGCGGCCCGGCCGTTCCGCAGCGGGCCGCCGCCCGTCAGGTCCGCCGACTGCCGCTGTTCCGCAGCAGCACCAGCGTGCAGCCGCCGAGCAGGAACAGCGTCCCGCCCAGCAGGGCGGCCACCGGCAGGCCGTCGGTGGACCCGGTCTGCGGCAGCGCGCCCGCACTGCTCCCGGCGCCGGCCGCGGCCGTCCCTCCACCACCGGTGGACGGAGCGGGGGCCGGTGCCGGGGACGCCGGGCCGCTCGCACCGGAGCCGCCCGCACCCACCGTGAGCGGCACCTCCACCAGCTCCTTCGTCGCCGAGATCGACACGGCGACGACGCAGTTCCCGGGCTTGGCGGCGCAGTCCGCCCCACCCGCCTTCGCCTTGACGGTGATCTGGGCGGTGGCCGCTCCGTCGGCCGCGCTGTGCCACACCCCGGCAGAGTCGGTCCTCCCGATGACGGCGGCGTCCGGCGAGGTCTCGCAGTCCGCGGGGCCCGCGGGTTTCGGCTTGCACAGCCCGATCGGCACGAACCCCTGACCGGGGCTCAGCCCCTTCGCCGACACCGTCACCTTGTCCCCGACCGCGAGTCCGGCCGATCTGCTGACGGTCAGCGTCCCGGCGGCGGTGGCCGGCCCGGCCACCACCGCGGCCAGCACCCATGCCGCGGCGAGCGTGCCCGCACAGCGGTTTCTTCGAAGCGATGTCATGCGTTTCCTCCAGAGCCGGAAGGGGACAGCGGGGGGTTCCCGGGCGCCGCCTCCGGGCGCGCCCGGACGAGCGACAGGGCGCCGAGCAGGAGACCGGCACCGGCCACGCCGAGGGACAGGGCCCACATCGGGGTGGACGGCCCGCCCCAGGCGTCGCCGGGTACGGGTCCTGCCGCGGCCACCGGAGCGGCCCGGCCGGTACCACTCGCCTCGCCAAGGACCGTTCCGCCCGCGAAACCGACCGCGACCTGAACACTGTTGGCCGCCGCCAAGGCGGGCGGGGTCCCCGACGGCAGGGGCGCGACACCGACCACGCAGGGCGTCGAACGACAGTCGATGCCCGCGAAGCCCGCGTGCACGGTGAGGGTGACCCGGGGGAGCACACCGTCGGAGCCGATGGTGACCAGGCGCGCACCGCCGCCCAGGTCGCAGTCCTTGTTGCCGGTGTAGCCCTTCTTGCACAGGCCGACCGCGACGGAGGTCAGACCGGGGCGGAAGCCGGTGCCGTCCACGGTGATCTCCTGGCCCTCCGTCAGGCCGGTCGCGGCCGACACCCGCACGGTGGCCCCGTCCGCGGCGGGACCGGCCCCGGTGAGGGCGAGCACCGCGGCCGCCGCGAGGGCCGCCCGGCCGATGCGGTTCTGGGAAATGCTCACGGCATGGCCTTTCCGTTGCGTCGCAGGAGGGCTGCCCGGAAGCCGCCGGGCGCGGGAAGCACGATCGGGCGCGGCCCGGGCACGGCCTGCCCCGCCGGGACGGCCACGAGGACCGCCGTGCCTCGGTCGGCGATCTGGCGCAGGACGGCGCTGACGCCGGGGTCCCTCGTGAGCGGGCCGCAGCCGGGCCCGGTCAGGTCCAGCAGGAGCAGCGTCGGCTGGGCGATGAGCGTCTGGGCCAGCCCGAGGAAGCAGCGCTCGTCGGGGCCGAGCCGGACACAGGCGCCCGCGCCCCCGGTCTCCAGGAACGGAAAGGCCGCGAGGACGCCCGGGGTCACCTCGGCCGCCCGCCGCTGGCCCAGGTGCGCGGTGGCGTCCGCGACCGCGTCCGCCACCGACACCGCCGGATGCCCGCGGTGCAGCACGCCCGCCCGGGCCATGTCCGCCGGGTCGACGAGGGCCGACATCCGCAGGTCCCACCGGCCCGGCTCGGCGACCCGGGACACGTCGTGGCCGCGCAGCCACCAGGTCCCCGCGTCCGCCCGGCGCAGCCCGCCGAGGACGGCCAGTACGGCCCCCGCCCGGCGGCCGGGCAGGCTGTCGGTCAGATACGCGATCTCGCCGGCCGCCACCGTCAGCTGCAACCGCCGCACGGCCGGCCCCTCGGCCGCCCGCACCCCCAGCCCCCGCACACGGAGGGCGGGGATGGCGGTACCGCCCGCCGCACCGGCGGTGTCCGGGTCCGCGGCCGGCCCACGCCTGCGGCGCAGCAGGGTGGCTGCCGTCGCCACCGCGGGAGCCGACCCGATCGCCACCAGGGTGTCCGGGCCGCCCAGCAGGCGACCGGACAGGACGACCGCGGTCATGGCGGCCGCCCCGCCCAGCAGCAGGGCGACCGCGTACCCGGCGTCCTGCGCCCCCCGGGCCACCGGTGACCCGGCGCGCCCCGTCACCGCCGCGGCGCCGCAGGTGAGGACGGCTGCCAGCGCGAGCATGAGCTGCCAGGGCCGGGCGGCTCCCGCGCACGCCGCGACCGAAGCCGTCAGCCCGCTCGCGAACAGCACCACACCCCGATCCGGCAACGCCGCACCCCGATCCGGCAGCACAGCACCCCCGCCGGCCAGCGCCGCGCCCTGGTCCGGCAAGGCCGCACTCCGGTCCGGCGGCGCCACACTCCGGTCCGGCAGCACAGCACCCCCGCCGGCCAGCGCCGCACCCCCGACCGGCAGGCGCCGCGCGGCCGCGGCGAGGCCACACGTCAGGGCCGCCGCCAGCAGGGCCGCACAGGCCAACGGCCGGACGCCCGCCCCGCCCAGCAGCTCCCAGCGGAAGACGACCAGGCTCTGCCCGGCGAACACCGCCCCGCATACGGCCGCGCCCACCGCGCCCGCGGTCCACCGGGAGGGGACGGCGCGCCCGCCGCGGCTGTCGCCCGGGGCGGCGGCCCGCCCACAGGCCGGAACGAGTAGCAGCGCGGCCAGCCCGCACCCGAGCGCGCAGGCGATCTCGGGTCGCTGCGCGAGGAGCACCGTCACCCCTCCCCCCGCAGCCGCCCCCGCCCAGCAGGCTGCGTGCCACGAGTGCGCCGGCCGGTAGAGGCCGAGCGAGCCGCCCGCCAGGGCCGCAGCCATCACCAGCAGGACCGCGAAAACCATCGCCGAGCCGCACAGTGCGGCGAGCAGCGGGGCGACGCCGGCCAGCAGGCACACCCCCACCGCCCGCCGGGCGGCCGCCGTCGCCGGCCCGGCCCGCCCCCGCCGCCGCACCGCCCAGCCGACGGCCCCGGCGAGCAGCAGGCCCGTCAGCAGCAGGTAGCGGACGGCCTCTCCGGGCATTCCGACGGGCCCGCCCAGCAGCGGGGCCGAGGTGACGTACACCCCGCCGGCCAGCCCGGTGGCCGCGCCCGCGCCCAGGTCCGGACGCGGACGCATCGTCAGTGCAGAGGTGGGGGAGACCATCACCGCTCCTTCTCCAGGGACGCCGCGCGCAACGTTTCGACGAGGGAACGCAGCCCGCCCGTGTCGACGAGTGCGGCCTCGCCCGCCAGTGCGCGGACCACCGCCCGGGTACTGACCAGTCGGGGGCGCGCCCCGTCCGCCCCGACCGCCCCGTCCGCCCCGTCCGCCGCCTCCGCGTCAAGGACGCCGGCCAGCCGCTCCGCCGCCACGAACGGTGGCAGCCCCGCCCCGACCCGGCCCACGGCGCCCGCCCGCCCCGCCCGCCGCCGCTCGCCGCTCCGGCGCACCGCGGCCGAGGCCGTGAAGACGGTCAGCAGGACGGCGAAGGCGGCGAGCCCCAACAGCCCCCACGGATACAGGTCGGTGGTGACGGCGAACTCGGCCGAGGCGTAGCGCCCGCCCACCGAGTAGCGGCCGAACGCCGCCGCCGGCAGCCGTACGGGGATCCGGTACGTCTGCTCCGCCCGCGCGGGCAGCTCCGCGGTGACCGGGTCGGCCACCGGCAGGTCGGCCCTCGACCCCGGTCCCCAGGCCACGATCAACGGCGCCCGCCCCAGCGGCTGGTCGCCGGGGTTGCGCAACGTCACGGTCAGCGTCCGGTGCGCGGGCGCGCCGAACAGCTCGGCGAACCGCGGCCGGCCGGACAGGGTCGCCGCGACCACGTCGACCCGTACGGCCCGCGCGGGGGCGGGCGCCGCCGGCGCGTCGGCCGTCCCGGCGACGGAGACGGGGGTCTGGGCCCGGGCTCCGCCCTGCGCAGCCACCGCCCGCAGGACGCAAGGACAGGCGGTGGGCGGTGCACCCGCAATGAGCGTCAGACGGAACGTGCCGTCCGCGGCGACCAGGGCGACCGCGGCGCGCAGCGTGTCGCAGTCGGGGCTGCCGCGCAGGGCCCCGCCCCCGCAGATCTCGACCTGGACGGTCGCGCCCGGTAGCCAGCCCGTCCCGGCGGCCTTCACGGGTCGACCCGGAACGGCGCGGGCGTCGTCCACGGCGACGCCCGGCCCGTCCACGGCAGCGCCGGGCCCTGCCACGGTGACCTCCGTGACAGCCGCCGCCCATGCCGCCCCGGCACCGGCCGTGACAGACAGAACCACCGGGGCCGGTGCCAGCAGGGCGGCCAGCAGAAGGGCCCCGAACGCCCGGCGCAGCGTCATGAGCGCGCCCCGGCACGGGAGGTAGCACCGGACCGGGTGCGGCGGAGCCGGCCCAGCAGGACCGCGAGGCTGCCGAGCAGTCCGGCCACGACACCGAGGGTGGGCCAGGACACGGCCAACCGCCCGCTCTGGGCTGTGGTCGCGGGCAGGCCCGGCGCCCGGACGCGTACGGAGGCGGTGAGGTAGTCCACGCCGGGGGCGTCCGGCCAGTCGGCGCTGACGTCGGCGCTCTGCCCGGGCAGCAGCAGGGGGAGCGTACGGTCGGCGAAGGCGCTGCGCCGCAGCCCGAACAGCCCGCGGACGCGCGGCGAGACGGTGGGCCGCAGTGCCGCGTTGCCGGTGTTGACGACCGTGTACGTGAGGGTGGCGCGCGCCCCGGCGAAGGGGGCGCCCTCCGGGCGGTGGCGCACGGTCACCGAGCGGACGGCGAGCCCGGGAGTGAGCGGTCCCTCCACGGTGAGCTGGATCCGGACCGCGATGGCTCGCTGGATGCCCACGTCGACCCCGGCGGCTTGGCCCGCCTGTTCGACGGCATTGTTGAGGGCGACGACCCCCCCGACGTGGCTTCCGGGGGTTGCGTCGGCGGGCACGTTCAGCGTGAAGGGGATGTCGGCGGCCCGGCCGGGCGGGATGACCAGGGCGTTCGTGCCGAGGGCAAGCCAGCTGCCCAGCCCGGTCTGCGCCTCTCCGGCCTGCCGGTAGGCGAGGGCGCCGTCACGGGGGGTGTTGTAGGCGTCCGAGCCGTAGACCTGGAAGGAGAGCGGGGCCCCGGACAGGTTGCTGACGCGGACCGCGTCCTTGACGGCCGTGCCGGGTGCGCAGTCCATGACGAAGGCGGCCCGGTCGGCGGCCCCGGCCGGGCGCACCGACCAGGAACCGCCGCCGGTGCCTGCGCCGCTGCTCCCGGCGCCGCTCCCGCTCGCCCCGGCGGCGGGCGGTGCGCCCGGGAGCAGGGCGGTCAGCAGTACGGCGAGGAGCACGGCCGCCAGGGCGCGGGCTGTTCCCGGGCGGCGCCCGGGCGGGCGGTCACTGCGCACAGGTGTCATGGTTCCGCTCTCGCCGGTACCCGGCGGCGGGCGCGGGGGCTCGCCGCCGGGCACGCTGCCGTGAGGAGGGGTGTCAGGACAGGGTCAGCCGCAACACGGCCGCGTACGCGCCGTTCTGCACGATCTCCGGGACGCGCAGCTTCAGCGCTGCGCCCGCGTCGAAGTGGCCGCCCGTGACGGAGGCCGGGTCGGCGCTCGCGGCCTGGGTGCAGAGCGCCGCCGCGGTGGTCGGGCTGAGCGGTCCGGCGCTGCCCGGGACGACGGCGGAGGCGGCTGCCGACCCGGGGTGGACGGCGCACTGCGGGGTCCAGGACAGCCGGTTCGCAGGGATCGCGGCTCCGGCGGCATTGCGGAAGTCGGTGACCGTGCCGACCAGCGACCAGCCCTCGGTGGTGCCGCGGAAGTCCTTGACCTCCAGGGCGCGCAGGCTGCCGGTGGAGTCGTGCGCGGCGCCGTCCACGGTGACGGGGGAGAGCACCACCTCGCCCGGCTCGGCCGACATGGTGAGCGCGCCGCCGCTGACGACCACCCGCAGGGTCTGGTCGGAGCTGCCGCCGTCGGCGCTGCCGGACCACGGGATGTCGGCGCTGTCCCCGCCGTCCTTCTCCTTCGCCACGATCTTGACCGCCCCGACCGCCGGGACGAGCGTCGCGGTGAAGTTGCCCCGTGCGTCGACGGGCGCGGTGGGGCCCGCCCCGCCGACCGGCCTGCCGTCCTTGTCCAGGCTGGTGACGGCGACCTCGTCGCCGGGGTCGAAGGCGGTGCCGGTGACCGTGGCGCTCGTCCCCGGCCCGCCCCCGCCGGGGGTGACCTGGAGCGTACGGGCGCCCAGGACGCCGAGCACCAGCGAGACGGAGACGGGGCCCTGACTGATCCTCAGGCGGTGCGGCCCGGGGGCGGCGCCCGCGCCGACCGTCACCGTACCGCCCAGCTTCCCGTCGGCGCCCACCCGGAGGTACGGGGTGAGGTCGGCGCCGGAGCACCCGGTACCGGCCAGGGAGCACAGCTCGACCGCGCCGACCGGGGCGCCCGCCTGCCAGCCCGCCCCGGTCAGGGTCAGCACGTCCCCGGGGCGCGCCCCGGTGGTGTCCGAGGCCGGGCGGCCGGAGATGTTGGTGACGGCGGCGGTGGCGCTGCCGGCCGCCGGGGTGACGGTGAGGGTGTGCAGTACGGGAGCCGCGCCCTGGAGGGTGCAGCCGAGGGAGAGTCCGTAGCTCGGGATGTCCAGGGCCAGCTGGTCCGGGGTCAGCGTCACCGTACCGGGCTGCGCCACGGTGAGCGTGCCGCTCAGGTCGGGGATCGGAATCTCGCCCTTGGCCGGGACGGGCGGGTTCGACGCCGGGGCGGTGAGCGTGAGCGGCGCCTGACCGGAGACCAGGATCTTCGCCGAGGGGACGACGCTGGCCGCGGGCAGCGCGACGGGGCCGTTGGCCGGGCCCTTGCCGGCGAGGCTGAGCTTGACGTCCACGCTCTGACCGGCGGCCGCCGTGGCCGGGGCGGTGAGGGTGGCGGTGGTGGTGAAGAACGAGTGGGAGGAGCTGAAGACGCAGTCGTAGGTCACGGAGGCACTGCCGGCGTGGGCGGGCGATCCGGTGAGGACCAGCGAGCCGGCCGCCGCCACCACCAGGGCGGCGAGCGAGGCACCGCCCCGGGTCCGGGCGGATCTGGTGGGTCGTGGGCGCATGAGCCGTGGGTTCCTCTCGGAGGGAGCCATCGGTTTCCCTGTACGGAACTCTGTTTCGTTTCTGCTCCCATACAGCCCGCCGCGCGCGCAACGTGTCAAGGGTCCGGACGCCCACCCGGGTAAAAGCTGCGTTTCCGAGACGTCCGGCCGGAGAGAAACGGGGGATCCCTCAGCGAAACGTCTCCATTGACCCCGGCGGCCCCCGCTCCTAAGGTGGGGCGGCCCCCCACTCCCGTCACCGGCACGCGCCTCGTACGCGTACCACCCCACCCGGCGCCGGGCCCCCTCCAGCGGATCGGAGCGCCGCGCCATGACCCCGCACCACACCGTGCCCCTGCCCGGGCCCGCGCCCGCACCCGTGCCCCGCTCCTACCTCTACGTCCCGGGCGACCGCCCCGGGATGCTCGCCAAAGCCCGGGCCCGCGGCGCCGACGCCCTGATCGTGGACCTGGAGGACGCCGTCCCCGCCTCGGGCAAGGACCGGGCCCTGACCCTGGTACGCGCCTGGCTGGCCGAGGAGCCCGCCCCCGCCCGGACGACGCCTCCGGAGGTCTGGATCCGCGTCAACCCCGGGGATCGGGGACGCGCGGAGAGCGCCCTGCTCGCCGGACCCGCGGTGACCGGTTTCTGCCTCGCCAAATGCTCCGCAGCCGACGCGGTCGCGGCCCAGGACGCCGTCCTGACCGCGGCCGAGGAACGCCACGGCCTCGCTCCGGGCGGCATCGCCCTCGCCCCGCTGCTGGAAACCGCCGGGGCGGTGCTCGACGTACGCACCATCGCCCGGTCCCCGCGCGTGCGCCACCTGCACCTCGGCGAGGCCGACCTGTGCGCCGAGCTGGGCATCACGGCGGCCGATGCGTCCGGACCGGGTTACGCGGCCCTGACCGCGATCCGCACCCAGGTCCTGCTCGCCTCCGCCGCCGCCGGACTGCTCCCGCCGATCGGCCCGGTCAGCACCGACTTCACCGACCTCGACGCGCTCGCCCGCGGCACCCGGGCCCTGCGCGAGCTCGGCTACCGCTCCCGCGCCTGCGTCCACCCCCGCCAACTGGACACCGTGCACCAGGCCTTTACCCCGGATCCGGCCGAGATCGCTGCCGCCCGGGCCCTGCTGGACCGCTTCGCCGAGGCGGCGCGGGACGGCTCCGGCGTCCTCACCGGCCCCGACGGCCGCATGGTCGACGAGGCCGTCGTACGCGCCGCCCGCCGGGTGCTGGCCACCCGCCGCTGACCGGCCGCAGCCGCGCACCCGCCGGATCCGTCACCCGATCCGCGTCAGGGCCAGCAGCGCCCCGACGGCGCCACGCGGCGCCGTCCCCAGCGCCCCCACCGCACGCACCACCCCGGCCGCCCGGACCGCCCCCAGCACGGGCTCGGCGTTCAGCCGGAACTTCCCCGCCAGCTGCTCCCTCGACAGCGGCGCACCGGGCCCGCCCAGCGACCCGGCGACCCGCTTCGCCAGCACCTGCCCGCTGCGCGTGCGGACCCGCAGCACGGCGCTGAAGGCGTGCGGGAACTCCGCGTCGCACTGCTCGTCCGCCACCACCTCCACCCGCCGTGCCAGCGCGAGCCGGCCCGGCTCGGTGAAGGCCGCCGGCGAGAAGTCCGCGTGCCCCAGACCCGGTTCGGCGGCGTCGCCCGCCTCCGACAGCAGCGCCGCCGCGACCGTGTACGGGCCGGAGAACTTCGCGTGGTAGGGGGTACGGGGGCGCACCTTCTCGGCGTACGGTTCCCCGATCGTGCGCCGTGGCGCGGCGGCCACCCCGAGCTGCGCGCTCAGCACGTCCTCGGCACGCAGCCCGGCCCGCCGCAGGGCCAGCGCGCAGTCGATCCCAGGGTGGGTGAAGTGGTTGGACGGGTACGGCTTGAACACGCTCCGCGCGTACTGCCAGTTGCCGGCGCTGCCCATGTCCTCCAGACCGGCCAGCAGCGGCCCGGCCGACCACCGCTCGTCCAGGAACGCCGTCAGGAAACCGAACCGCCCTTCGAGCACGGACGGCGGCCCGGTGACCCCGCCCGCCGCGAACTGGGCGGCGCACACTCCGCTGTGGGCGGCCCACCCGCAGTGCAGGCGTTTGACGCTGCCGCCCGTCCGGTTCGCCTCGATCACCCCCGCGCCCATCGAGCAGGCGATCCCGACGGCGTGCCCCAGCTCGGCCGCGCCCAGCCCGTAGAGCAGGCCGGCGGCGACGGCGGCGCCGACGGTTCCGCAGATGGAGGTGGCGTGTAAACCCTTCTCGAAGAACACCGAATTGCGCAACTCCGGGTCGTACGAGGCCATCCCCAGGCGGCAGCACACCTCACCGCCCGCCGCCAGCGCGGCCAGCAGCGCGGCCCCGGTCGCCCCGGTGGCTTCGGCGGCGGCGAGCGCCGCGGGCAGCACGGCGGCCGTGGGGTGCAGGACGGACGGCAGGTGGGTGTCGTCGAAGTCGAGTGCGTGCGCGAGGGTGCCGTTGACCAGGGCGGCCCGGTCGGCCGGCAGCCGTACCCCGCTGCCCACGGCGGTGGCCTCCGCCGTCCCGCCGCAGGCCCGCGCCATGGCCAGCGCCGCCGACTGCGGCGAGGCGCCCGCGGCCTCCCCAGTGTGCGGACCGAGCGCCCCCAGGCTGTTGCCGAGGCAGTCCAGCGTCCGCGCGGCCGCGTCCGCCGCGATCTCCCGCGGTATCCCGCCGTCGCGGCAGGCCGCCGCAAAGGCCGCCAGACGCGCCGCGTACCCCTGGCCCGTCCCGCTCATGCCCGGCCCTGCCGGTCGCCGTCGGGCAGGACGGCGAGCGGGCGGACGGGCGAGCCGGTGGCGCCGACCACCGGCAGCGGCGCCAGCACCAGCAGGAAGTCCGCCTGGCGCCGGTGCGCGGCGGCCTCGGCGAGCCCGGTGAGCCGCATCGTCTCGACGATGTGGATGCCTGCTTCCACCAACAGCTGCCGGTGCACGGGAAGTTCGGCATGTCCGCGCCCCGCCGGAACGTGCTCGTAGGCGACGGTCTCACCCCCGGTCACCCGCACCCCCCGCTCCGCGATCCAGGCCCCGGCGGCGGGCCCGGGGCCGGGCGCTCCGCCTTCCTGGCCGGTGAAGATCCGCGGGTCCGCCCAGTGCCGGGACCAGCCCGTCCCCAGCAGCAGGGCCTCACCCGGCTCGACGTCCACCCCGGCCGCGTCCCGGGCCTTCTCCAGGTCGGCGACGGTGATCTCGTATCCGGCGGGCAGCACGGGGACGCCGTGGACGGCGGCGACGTCCAGGAGGACCGCGCGGCCCACGTACGGCGGGAACTCCTCGATGCCGAGCCGGGAGAAGCCCTCGTGGCTCTGCACCGAGTGGGCCGGGACGTCCCCGTGCAGCAGCCCGGCCTGCGAGACGTGGGCCAGCGCGTCCACATGGGTGCCGACGTGGCCGCCGGTGACGATGAGCTCGTTGGCCGCGGATCCGCCGTCGGCGCGTACGTGGTCCCCGTGGCGGCGCTCCAGCAGCATCCGGAAGGGCGGGTGGTTGGGCGACTGCGGCATGCCCCGGCGCATCGGCTGGGCGAGGTCCAGTACGGGAGCGCCGGCCAGGGGCACCGGCCCGCCACGGTACCCGTGGACGCTGTTCATGGAGTCTCCAGGAGGAAGGCGGCCGAACGCGGCCGGGGACGTGCAGTCGGGAGGGCGTGGGCCGAACGGTCAGATGGCGCCGTCCGCAGCGAGTCGGTCAAGTTCACGCGGCGACAGGCCGAGCCGCTCACCGAGTACGGCACGCGTGTCGCGGCCGTGCACGCGGCCGGTCCAGCGGATGGCTCCGGGCGTGGCAGACAGCCGGAAGAGCACGTTCTGCATCCGGAGCGGACCCAGTTCCGGATCCTCCACCGTCGTGAGCGAGTCCAGGGCCCGGTACTGCGGGTCCTCGAAGATGTCCGCGATGCCGTACACAGGGGAGACGGCCGCCTCGGCCTCCTCGAAGGCGGCGATCACCGCGTCCCGGTCGCGGGCCGCGATCCACGACCCGACGTGTGCGTCGAGCAGGTCGGCGTGCGCGGCGCGCCCGGCGCCCCCGGCGAACCAGGGCTCGGCCGTCACCTCCGGATGTCCGACCAGTTTCATGACCCGTTCGGCGACGGACTGCGCCGAGGTGCTGACGGCGACCCAGGCGCCGTCCCGGGTCGGGTAGAGGTTGCGGGGGGCGTTGTTCACCGACCGGTTGCCGGTGCGCGGCGGCACGGTTCCCAGCTGGTCGTAGGCGGTGGGCTGCGGGCCCAGCAGGGTCAGGAGTGGTTCGATGATCGCGAGGTCGACGACCTGGCCCGGCCCGTTGTGCACGTCGCGGTGGTAGAGCGCGGTCTGCACCGCCGAGGCCGCGACCAGTGCGGCGACCCCGTCGGCCAGCCCGAAGGGCGGCAGCGTCGGCGGGCCGTCCGGCTCGCCGGTCAGCGCCGCGAAACCGCTCATCGACTCGGCGAGGGTGCCGAAACCGGGCCTGCGGGCGTACGGACCGTACTGCCCGAAGCCCGTCACCCGGGCGACGACCAGCCGGGGATTGGCACGGTGCAGCTCCTCGGGGCCCAGCCCCCAGCGCTCCAGGGTCCCCGGCCGGAAGTTCTCGATCAGTACGTCCGCCTGCGCGGCGAGCCGGAGCAGCAGCCCGGCGCCGGCAGGCCGGCTCAGGTCCAGGGTCACGGTGTGCTTGTTGCGGCCCAGCATCTTCCACCACAGCCCCTCGCCGTCCTTGGAAGGGCCGTGGGTGCGGGCCGGGTCGGGGCGGGTGGGGTGCTCCACCTTGACGACGTCCGCGCCGAAGTCGCCGAGGACCGTCGCGGCGAGCGGTCCCGCGAACAGGGTGGCGCAGTCCAGCACGGTGACACCCCGCAGCGGAGCTGCTGCCACGGGCGGGGCTGCGGGCGGAAGGGGGGTCTCCATCGGGGCTCACACACCTTCGGGGGATGCACGCGTGCCCGGGCACGCCATGCGGCTCACTGTCCACCACTGTTTCGCCTTGTGGAACGCTGTTTCGAAAAGCTAGCATGACCCGCCGTCACACAGAAGAGAAACGCTGTTTCCCCTGAGCCCACGGAAGCGGAAGGGAGGTACGGGTGGCGGCGCCCGAGAGGCTGCTGCCCGGCCTGTCATGTCTCGTTACGACCTGCTCATCAAGAACGGCACGCTCGTCCAGCCCCACCTCGGGGAGATCACCGCCGACCTCGCCGTGCGCGACGGGAAGGTGGCGGCGCTCGCCGACCGCATCGACGCCGCCGACGCCGCCGAAGTCATCGACGCCACGGGGCGGGTGGTTCTCCCCGGCGCGGTCGACGCCCACTTCCACCTGGGCATCTACCGCTCCCTGGAGCAGGATGCCGCGGAGGAGACCCGGTCCTCCCTGGTCGGCGGCGCGACGAGCGTGCTGTCCTACTTCCGCACGGGCGAGCACTACCTCAACCGGACGGGCACCTACGGCGACCTCTTCCCGGAGGTCCTCGCGGCGGTCGACGGCCGCTGCCACACCGACTACGGGTTCCACCTCGCCCCGATGGACACCGCCCAGATACGCGAGATACCCGACCTCGTGGCGAAGCACGGGGTCAGCTCCTTCAAGTACTACATGTTCTACAAGGGGTACAACCTCGCCGCCGACTCCCGCGACGCCAAAGGCTTCCGCATGGCCGCGGACGGCGAGGAGTACGACCTCGGCCACCTCTACCAGCTGATGGAGGCGGTCGCCGCCGCCGGAGCCGCCCGCCCCGCCGGCCGCGTCTCCCTCTCCCTGCACTGCGAGCAGTCCGAGCTGATGCGGCTGTTCATCGACCGGGTGCGCAGCGCGGGCGACCCCCAGACCCTGCGCGCCTACCACGAGGGCCGCCCGCCGCTGACCGAAGAGGTTGCCATCGGCGAAGCGGCGACCCTCGCCCGCGCCACCGGCTGCCCGGTCAACCTGCTGCACCTCTCCAGCGCCGCAGCCCTCGCCGGCGCCCGCGCGGCGCGCGCCGCCTCCCCAGGCCTGGACCTGCGGACCGAGGTGACCCTGCACCACCTGTGCCTGGACCACGACAGCCTGGACGCGGCCGGCCGCGGACTCGGCGCCAAGGTCAACCCGCCCCTGCGCACCCGCGCGGACAACGACGCCCTGTGGGAGGGCGTCCTCGACGGAACGGTGGACTGGATCGCCTCCGACCACGCCTGCTGCATGGAGGAGTCGAAGGGCGACGCCCTGTGGCCTGCCCTGCCCGGTTTCGGAGGCACCGCCCTGCTCTACCCGATCCTCCTCTCCGAAGGCCACCACAAGCGGGGGCTGCCGCTGCGCCGCGTCGCCGAACTGCTCTCCGCCAATCCGGCTTCCGCATACGGCCTCAAGGGAAAGGGCTCGCTGATGGTGGGCGCCGACGCCGACCTGGTGGTGGCCGACCTCGACGCGGTGCACACGGTCACCGCCGAGCTCCTAGTGTCCGGGCAGGACCACTGCCCCTTCGAAGGGCAGGAGCTCCGGGGCTGGCCCACGGTCACCGTCGTCGGCGGCTGCGTCGCCTACCGGGACGGAGCGGTCACCGCCACCCCCGCGGGCCGCTACCTGGCCCGCTGAAACCACCGGCACCCGCCGACCGGCGCCCAACGGCCCGCACCCACCCACCAGCCCTCACCCACCCCCACGCCACGCGCCCACGCGTGCCCGCCGACCCGCACGCGTTGACACGGCGACCGTAGGACCCCGACCATGACCGGGCGGTCACCCGGCCGCCCGGTCACCCCGTCGGGGAGCGCGCATGCCCACCACCACCTGGCTCCACCTGCCTCCCGACCGGCGCGAGCGGATCCTGGTCGCCGCGATGGACGAGTTCGGCACCCACGGCTACTCCACCGGCAGCCTCAACGTCATCGCCCGACAGGCGGGTGTCGCCAAGGGGTCCCTCTTCCAGTATTTCGCCGGGAAGCTGGACCTCTTCACCTACGTCGCCGAGCAGACCTCCCTGCGCATCTTCGAGGCCATGAGCCCGTGGCTGGAGGGCTACCCGGGGGGCGGACCGCGCACCGACGGGTCTGCTGCCGCCCGGGACTTCCCCACGTACCTCGTCGACGCCATCGACGCGTGGGTCTCCTACTTCGAGGCGCACCCCCTGGAGCGGGGGGTGACGGCGGCCACCAACCTGGAGATCGACCCCGTCGTCCGCCAGGCCGTCCTCGAACCCGTCCTGCACCTCTACCTCGCGGGGCTGCGCCCCCTCGTCGAGAGGGCGCTCGCCGCAGGCGAGCTGCGACCCGACACCGACGTCGACGCGCTGCTCTCCCTGCTGCTCCTGCTGCTGCCCCACACCGCCCTCGCCTCGTCCTTCCCCGCCGTCGCCGGCCCCGTCACCCTCCCGCGGGGGGACCGGGCCGCGCGCATCACGGCGATCGGACGGCTCGTGCACCCCGTCCTCGCCGGCTTCCTCCCCTCCCACACACCCGGCTGATCAGCGGGGATCCGCCCTGCCACCCCGCCAACACCTCACCCGCGGCGGGGCTTTCGGCATGCCCTGGACCGGTCCGACGCGCGCCGAAACAATCAACTCCGCACCGCTTGACGCCGTGACCCCGCTCGGGCCCAATGGGACCGCTGGAGAAACACCGTTACGACAGTGGAAACGCCCGCCTTTTACGGGCAGGTCAGGCGACGCCGCGACGCCACGCGGCCATCCCCCTTGGGAGTCCCCATGAGCGCCACCTCGCACAGGCGTACCACCCTCCCGCGCACCTTCTTCGCCGCCGCCCTGGCGGGCGCCGCGATCCTCACCGCCCTCTCACCCGCCACGGCCGCAGAGCAGACCTCCGCCGGCGTGGTGAAGGTCTCCAACACCGTCGACGTCCGCTGCGCCTTCCTGATCTACAAGCGCGCCGGAGACTGGTACTTCCCGGCCGGCGCCGCCAAGGGCACCGTCTGGCTCCAGCACGGCTTCAGCCGCGCCAACGACCACCTCGAGGACATCGCCCGCCGCTACGCCGCCGCCGGCTTCATCGTCTTCGCCCCCACCCTGCCGTCCTCCGACACCTTCGGCTGCACGGTCTCCAACCTCGGCAACAACACCGCGTTCCTCAACAACGTGGCCGACCTCTTCGGCAAGGCAGCCGACCCGAACGACAAGCTCGGCCGCAGCTTCGCCGACGCCGCGGCCAAGGCCGGCCGCCCCGGACTCCAACTGCCACCGAAATTCGTCTTCTCCGGCCACTCCGCCGGCGGAGAAGCCGTCAGCCACGTCGCCAACCGGCTGCGCACCCAGTACCCGACGGCCTTCGCGCGCCTGGCCGGCCTCGTCCTCCTCGACCCCGTCAACTCCTTCACCGGGCTCACGATGGCCAACGCCCTCAACGGCCTGAACACCACCAGTCTGCCGATGCACGCCATTTCGTCGCCGCCCTACCTCGCCAACGGGCAGGCATCCGGCACCAGGGAACTGACCACCGACGTCCACCGCGACTTCCTCGGCGTCCGGCTCAGCACCGGCTCGCACTGCGATGCTGAGGGCGCCAGCACCGACGCACTCTGCGCCGTGCCGAACGGCGCCCCCCAGGCCGCCAATGTCGCCCTCCTCCAGGAGTTCGCCGCCACCTGGGCCGCCGACGACGTGAACGGTACGGTCACCGTCACGCACCGCCCCGGCGGCAGCCGCTACGAGTCCCTGCGCGCGGCCGGCACCATCCAGACGCTCAGCGGTTCCTGATCGCCGACCGGTGCCGGTGGCCGCCCCCCGGCCGACGGGGGCGGGCAACGGCGCCGGGTTAATCTGTGCAGGTGGACATGACCGACCCGCGAGACGACGAGGGCCCCGACGCGCACCGGCACGGCGTCGCCGAGGCGCAGCTGCTGGCCATGGCCCGCCACCTGCGCAGCGTCCACAGCGAGATGAACGGCCTGATCCACCGCTTTGCCGACGAGACCGGCCTGCACGCCACCGACATCCAGGCCCTCGGCGCCATCCTCGACGCACCCACCCCCCTGACCCCCGGGCGGCTCGGCCAGCACCTGGGCCTGACCTCCGGCGCCGTCACCGCCTGCCTGGACCGGCTGGAGAAGGCGGGACACGTACGACGTGTACGCGACACGGCCGACCGGCGGGTGGTGCACCTCCACTACGAACCCACCGCCCGCAAGGTGGCCGCCGACCATTTCCGCATCCTGGCCAGGGCCACCCTGCGGGCCCTGGAGCGGGCCGGCGAGGACGACGCCTCCGCCGCCCTGCGGTTCCTTGACCTCCTCGTCCAGGAGATGTCCGCGAGCGGCGGCCGCCCCGAGCGGACCTGACCGCCGCATCCCTCCCGCAGGACGGGCCCCCGGCGCCGGCGGCTGCTACGCCGACGCCTCGCCGTCGAGGATCCGGTCGACGGTGCGGTGGGCGCGGGCGCGCTCCGGCGGCCGGTCCAGCAGCAGTGTGTCGAGCAGCAGCGGCGAGATGATCGAGGAGACGGCGTCCTCCCGCTCGCTCTCGGCCAGACCGAGGGGAGCGAGAGCCGAACGGAGCGGCTCCAGCAAGTCGTCCACGTAGCGGCGGCGCAGCTCACCCATCGCCGGGTCCCACGTCGCCGCCGCGACGATCGCATGCAGGAAGCCGCTGACCGGTTTGTCGCGCAGGCGGTCGCAGAGCGCGTCCACCACGGCGTGCAGATCGGCACGTGCCCCGCCGGTCAGAACGGTGCTGGGCCGCGGCGCGATCCGCACGAGCGCCGCCAGCACGGCGTGGGGCGTGGGCCAGTGCCGGTAGACCGTCGACCGGGAGACCCCGGTCACCGAGTGCAGCCGCTGAGCGGAGAGTGCCGCAGCTCCCTCGGTGAGAAGCAGGTCCAGGGCGGCAGTCAGTACGACGGCCTCGGTATCGGAAGTGGGCCCCGCGGGGCGGCCTGGTTGCGTCACCGAATTGACGATACATCTTGTAGCGGATTCGATTTACCGCTACGTTCCGTACCGGAAAGTCGAGGACCGTACACCGCACACCCCGCAGACCCGAAGCCGGGCACCCCCGGAGCCCTGGAGTTCCGGACATACGAAGCGGAAGGAACCCCGATGCGACCGCACGTGGAACTCGTGGACGAGCGCGATCTGATCTGGCACACAGCAGAGTTCGAACACGCCGAGGGCAGCGCGCGACAGCGCAACCTCAGCTACGACGAGGAGGACGGATCGGCATCGCTGAAGGTCCGGTTCACCACTGACTGGTCGCGACCTGCGGGAGTCCACCACGCCGCCACCGAGTGGTACGTCCTCTCCGGGCGCGTCACCATCGGTGACACGGTGCTGGAAGCCGAAGGCTTCTGCATGGCCCCGGCCGGTGTCCTCGTCCCCGCCGTCACCGTCGAAGCGGGTACGGAGATCCTGCTCTTCCGGGAGTACGGCGACTGGCGCTTCGACCTCGCCGACTCCGACCGTGAAGGGCTGCGCCCGGACCGGAAACTGGTCCTCCTGCCGACCGCGCAGATGCCGTGGACCGACGTCCGTGACGGCAGCCCCATGCGCTTCGACCTCGGAGGGACACCCGTTCCCGGCCTCTACATCAAGATGCTGCACCGGGACGAGAAGACCGGGTTCTACACCAGGCTGATCAAAGCCAAGCCAGGGTGGCGCGAGGAACCGCTGGCCCACCACCCCTGCACGGAGGAGGCCTACTGCCTCGACGGCGCGTTCGACTACAACTACGGAAAGATGTGGCCCGGCACCTACTTCTGGCGCCCCGCCCTCATACGGCACGGCGACTTCACCGCCGACGCGCAGCACGGCTGCATGTGGATCGTGCGGTCGGACAGCGACCTCGTGGACTGGTACACCTCCGACGCCCGCGTCACCATGGAGGGCACGGCCACCAACTGGGGCCCGGAGTACCCGCACAGCGTTCCACCCCGCTTCGTCGAACCGGTGCGCTCCCGCAGCATCGGCCCGTGGGAGAGGCCCTCGTACCAGTAGGCAGTGGACGCAGCCCGGCCCCGGCCCCGGCGCGCAGAGCAGGCTCAGCAGGGACGGCCGGTCAGGTCGCGTAAGCCGGCCGCATGGTGGCGTACCACGACACGCACACTCCCTCTCTCAGCTCCGGCTCTCGAAATGTTCAACAACTCCGCACGTTTGAAAGCTCCGGCACGGTGAAGACGGTTGTTAACACCGGCTTTATTCATCGAGGTAGGAGAAGCGCATGGGCATCATCGCCTGGATTCTGATCGGACTGCTCGCGGGCTTCATCGCCAAGGCCATCATGCCGGGCAAGGACCCGGGTGGCGTCATCATCACCATGCTCATCGGCATCGCGGGCGGTCTGCTCGGCGGCTTCCTCGGCAAGGTCATCTTCGGCGTCGACTCCATCGACGGCTTCTTCGACCTGTCCACCTGGATCGCCGCCATCATCGGCTCGGTCATCCTCCTCGCCGTCTACCGACTGGTCACCGGCAACAAGCGACACCACAGCCACGCCTGAACGACCTCGTACGACCCGGACGAAACGGCTCCCCCTCACTACCGAGGGCGGAGCCGTTCCGCTGTCACGAGCAGCCCGGGCCGCTGCTCTCCCGGTGGCGGCACGGTGCTCCGGTGCGTGCGATGCGTACGGGGCGATGCAACATGCGTAGGGCGACGCCCCGGGGGTAGGCGGGCGGGACTGCCCACGAGTGGAGGAGGACCTTGATGCCGGCCCGGTCCGTTCCAGAGCGCGACGCCGCGCCTGAATGCAAGGCCCTCCTGGGCGGTCGCTACCGGCTGCAGAGCCCCCTGGGATCCGGCGGTACGGCGGACGTCTTCCTCGGCGTCGACGAACTGCTGGGCCGCGAGGTGGCCGTCAAGGTGTTCCGTACGGGCGCCGACACCATCACTGCCGACCGCTTCTGCGACGAAGCCCGCACCCTGGCCCGCCTGTCCCACCGCGCCCTCGTCACCGTCTACGACGCCGGCCGCCATGACCACAGCGCCTTCATGGTGGCGGAGTTGATCCGCGGCGTCACCCTGCGGACCCGGATGGACGCCGGCCCGCTCAGCCCCGTCCAGGTCACGCGGATCGGCGCCGACATCGCTTCAGCCCTCGACCACGTGCACGCGCACGGCGTCATCCACCACGACGTGAAACCCTCCAACATCCTCCTGAGTGCGGAGGGCTCCCCGCACCTGGCCGACTTCGGTCTGTCCAGAACCGTCCATGACGACTCCCGCAGCGCCCCCGACACCCTTGTCGGCACCCTCGCCTACATGGCGCCGGAACAGTTCCTCGGCCACGGCGCGAGTACGGCCAGCGACATCTACGCCCTGGGACTGACCCTCCTCGAAGCCCTCACCGGCCACCGGGAGTTCCAGGGCACGCCCGTGGAAATCAGTACGGCGCACCTCCTACGCCAGCCCCGGATACCCGCAGAGGTCCCGGACGAGCTGGCCCGCCTGCTCAGGACCATGACCGATCAGGCCCCCGCGGCACGCCCCGACGCCGCCACCGTCCACCAGCGCCTGCAGGACATCGCCCAAGGCCCCCGCCGTCCCCACGCCGCACCGAGCGCGGCGCTCACCGGCCCCTCGACACAGCGCCCCTCTTCGCCGCCCACTGCCGCTCGCCCTACGCGAACGCCGGCACGAGCCGAGAGCAGGGCCATCGGGCGGCGGCAAGCAGCTCTCCTGACTCTCGCAGCCGTGAGTGTCGCGGCCGGCTGCGCGTCGGTGATGGGCGGCATGACAGCAGGTAGGGAAACACCCGCCGCCGTTCCGTCGGTGTCGAAGAACACCGAGGCGACTGGCCGGGCAGATGCTCCGAGCAAGCAGCCCGCGTCGCCTCCCCCCGCCTCTGCGCCGCCCCCGCAAGCGCCCGTCGCTGCGCCCTCCACCCCGGAGGAACGTGAGGCGTCCACCCGCCCCGCCGCTTCGCACTTCGCTCCACCCACCACCGGCCGCGCCGGGAAGACTCCTGAGCCCGCGAAGACGAAAGAGGTCTCCGGAAAAGCCAAAGGAAAGAAGGACAAGGAGCGGTAGCGCCCCTTTTGCGCAGCAGCCATAACAGGTCGCCACCTACGCAGCGGGGGAGTGGGGCTGGGGGGCGGGACCACTTTCGCTCATCGAGGAGCACCGACCGCACTCGTAGCTGCCGCTGCCGCTGCCGCTGCCGTTCACGGGCGCCGCTTGAAGTGGCCGTGCCGGTGGCGCCTGTACAGCAACCAGATGCCAACGAGGATCACCACTCCGGCAAATGCCCAAGGGAACCACGGTGGCCCGTCCGGTCGTGCGTCCTGGGCGAGCTGGGCAAGGTCCTGCACATGCAGAGGCATCGACGTCATGCTGCGCCTTGTACCCCCGGGGCGTGAGGACACGCCGCGTACCTCAACCCCGGCCCAGAGTGGGCCTGTCGGCGCGGCCCCTGGGGAGCCTTGGCACGTGGTTGCCTGCCGGCCGCTCCTGCGCGCCGTACGACCACACCCGACAAACCCTCATCGGCGCAGGCCCTATGAAAAAACCCACACGCATACTCCTCGGATATCAGGGCACACGGTGTCCTCACGCCCCTGCCCGCTTTTCCGAACGGACCCGCCCCGCATGCCCCTATGGCTCACCGCGCTCACCGTCCTCGGCGCCTGGACCCTCACCAGCGCCGTCCTCGGCCTCGTGCTGGCGCAGCACATTCACCCTTCCCGCAGTACCTCCACCTCGGGCCGGCCGCTCCACTCCCTTACTACTTCTGAGTCACCCCCACGATGATGTAGCCTCCGGAACCGCTTGATCCATTTCGCTACTTGCTCTGACCAGGAGAATTCATGCTTCCCCGCATCGCCGCCACGATCGCCGTGCTTGAGAGAGGGAGATCAGGCGAGGACTCTGTCGGCCGTATGACTGGAGCCACCGACCCCACCCATGTCGCTGCGACCGGCCGCCCGTGCCCAGGGCGCATACGGACGGGGGGTTCACTGGTCTCTTGAGGTTCCGGATCGGACGCCCCACCAACCCGCCCACCAACCCGCCCGCTCACCCGCACCCACAGGACCATGCGCCCCAGCCGGCGTTCCCACCTCCCTCGGGCAGCTCCGAGCAGACTGCCGAGCCGCCCCTGTCGGCCCACGAGACAGCACTGATACGAAGCTCCGTCTCGGTCGTCGAACCCCTCGCCGCCGATATGACCGTCTACTTCTACGCAATCCTCTTCGCCCGCTACCCCGAAGTCCGTCCCATGTTCCCGTCGGGAATGGACGCCCAGCGCGGCCGATTGCTGCGCGCCCTGTTGCGCATCGTGGACTTGGTCGACGACCCGGACAACCTGGTCCGCTTCTGCGGCCATCTCGGACGAGACCATCGCAAGTTCGGCACCCTCAGTGCCCACTTTCCCGCCGTCGGAGAATGCCTCCTGGCCTCTCTCGCCCGCTACGCCGGCCCGGCCTGGACCGCGGAGACCGCCGCAGCATGGACCAAGGCGTACGGTGTGGTCGCCGACGTCATGATCAGCGCGGCGGAGCAGGACGAGGCACAGCGGCCCGCAGTCTGGCCCGCCACCGTGGTGCACAAGGTCCTGCGCGGACACGGCATCGGCGAGGTCACGGTGCGACCCCACTTGCCCTACCCGTATGCCGCTGGACAGTACGTCAGCCTCGAAACGCCGTGGTGCCCCAAGCAGTGGCGGTACTACTCCCCGGCCAACGCCCCCCGTCCAGACGGCACCCTCACCTTCCACGTACGCGCGGTGGCGGGCGGCTCGGTGAGCGGCGCACTCGTGCACCGCTCCTCCGTAGGCGACGTCCTGCAACTCGGAGCGCCCATGGGTGACATGGTGCTGGACGCCGCCGTCCACAGCGACCTGCTCTGCGTGGCCGGCGGGACCGGTCTCGCACCGATCCGCGCGATCGTCGAGGAAGTGGCTCGCCGGGGCGGTCGCCACAAGGTAGACCTGTTTCTCGGCGCCCGCACCGGGGCCGAGCTGTACGGGGTCGACGACATGCTCCGCCTGGCCCAGCAGCACCACTGGCTGTCCATCAGAGGCGCCGTCTCCCACGAGTACATTCCCGGCATCCGGGGATCCCTGCCGGAGGTTCTCGCCGAGTACGGCCCGTGGTACCAGCACGACGTCTACATCAGCGGACCGGCGCCGATGGTGGTCTCGGCCAGCGAGACCCTCACGCTGCACGGCACCCTTCCGGACCGCATCCACCATGACCCCTTCGAGACCCCCGTGCTGTCCGCTCCGTGAGTGGTGTGCCAGCCGATCCTGCCAGGAGAACAACCCCATGTCCCTGTCCCCACAGTCGTTCGGATCAACGGGTGAACGCCGACTGCAGAAGCACCTCGGCAGCTCCGACCGCGCCAACCGGTTCTACGACCAGCAGGTCCGAGCGTGCCTCACGACCGAGATGCGGGAATTCATCGGGCGCCAGAGCATGGTCTTCCTGGCCACCGCGGACTCGCACGGGGAATGCGACGCCAGCTTCCGGGCAGGGCCTCCCGGTTTCGTGCACGTACTGGACGAGCGCACCCTTGCCTACCCGGAGTTCCGGGGCAACGGAGTGCTCGCCAGCGCCGGCAACATGACGGAGAACCCCCACCTCGGCATGCTCTTCGTCGACTTCACGCACGACCACGTCGGCTTGCACGTCAACGGCACCGCTCACCTCTACTCCGATGTCGAGCTCCGCTCGTCACACCCCGGCCTGCCCACCGACGTCGCTCCCGGGCGCGGCCCCGAGATGTGGGTCCACCTCACCGTGGAAGAGGCGTATATCCACTGTTCCAAGTACATACCGCACCTCGTGCCGGGCGCCCGCGTCGCCCCTGCCGCCGACCGCCCCCGGGACGCGGACTACTTCACCGGCTCCCCGGCGGCCCCGGCTGCATGGAGGCCTTGACACCGAGACGGGGGAAGCCGGTCGGGCGGATTACCGTCTCCGGACAGGCCATGTCGCTCGCCGAGGAGGTCCGCAAGCCACTTGGCTGCGCCGGTGTGGTCGGCCGCCGCAGCCCGCTCGCCGAGCGCGGCTGCCCGAGTCCTCCCGCGGCGTTGCCCGCTGACCGGTCATCGGCTGAAGTGCCGCCGGAAATGGCTGGTAGGTGCATGACAAGTCGGTGGGGTGCGGGGCTACTTTCTGAAGGCTCCGGAGGGGCTGCCGTCCGAACGCACGGGCCACAGGCGGGCGGTGGCGGCGTCTCCAGTGCCCCGGTTCCGCCGAGGAGCCGGGCCCCCCACGTAGGAAGGGAGACGGCCATGTCTCTGGGTACCTGGCTGAAAGTCGGCACCTCCGCCGCCGCGATGGTTCTCGCGGCGGCATCCGCTGCTACCGCAGCGCCCGCGCCGCTACCGGACGGCGCCACAGCGGTAGTGACGCTCCGTTACGACGACAGTCGGGCCGGCGGCTGGGAAGCGGCCATCACGGCGGGAGTCGCTGCCTGGAACGCGAACGTCAGCAACGTGCGGCTGGTGGAGGCCGCGCCCGGGGTGCGGGCCGAGATCGTCATCGTGGCCACCACCGGCTGGCCGCAGGCGACCCTCGGTCCGGTCCGCCCCGGACGGCAGGTGCGGGTGGAACTCGGCGCGCAGGCTGTGAGCGACGGGTACGACAAGACGCGCATCGCCGCGCACGAGCTGGGCCACAGCCTGGGCCTCCCGGACACCAAGCCGGGACCGTGCTCCCAGCTGATGTCCGGATCCAGCGCCGGTACGGCCTGCACCAACGCCGTGCCCAACGCGACCGAGCGGTCCCGCGTGCAGAACGCGTACGCGAACGGACTCGCGGCAACCGTGCCCACCGACGGTCGGGTACTCATCGACGCCCCCTGACCGGCCGGGCAGGGTCGGCGGGTGGGCCGGTACGGAAGCCTGATTGGGCGGGACCCCCGGCAGGCGACCGTGCCGGCCCACCGCCGCGCCATCATCGGAAAGCAGCGTCGGGCGCGGGCGCAGGCCCCGTCCCGAGAGAGCCGTCAGTCGGCCATGAGGATGTCATGCAGACTCACCGCGGGGCGCCCAAACATGTCGGTGAGCGTGCGCTGCTGGCGCTCCGTCAAGGAGGCAACGAAGACCACGGCGTCAGCGTCGGCTGTGGCACACGCCAAAGCCGCCTCCCGGACCTTCCCGTAGGTCAGCAGAGTCCGCGAGGAGTAGGGCAGACCCATCGTCCGAACCCCGCCGTTCGAGACGCCTCGTCGTTGCACCAACTGCGCGACGACCCGTGCGCCGTGCGCCGACAGTGCTGTGGCTGCCGACGCCATGAGCGTGGCGAGGTCCTTCTGTTTCGCGGAGAAGTAGCCGACCAAGACCACGTCGGCCCCCGCAGCAGGCAGGCGGAACGCCGGACCCTTGGCCGGCGCTGAGGGCACGCGGCGGGCAGGGCGCCGATCGCGCCGTCGTGTCTGGTGCATGGACCGCAGGCTAGAGCCTTGGCTCACTGCAGCGACAGCGATGTCCAGGAGCGGCCAAGGACGTGGACCGGCCGAGTCGAGGCAGCCGACACCTCGACGCACCCGTCCGGCACCTGCACGTCCGTCAGCGCCCGTCGGGCGGGCGTGGCCGGTCACCGACAGCAGGTGACCGACCGCCGGGCAGGTCAACAGGTCGGCAGGTCAACAGGCTGGCAGGTCGGAATCCAGAAATCCACAAATCCACAAATCGGGGAATCCGGGAAACACATGGCGACGGCCGGCTCATGAGATGCGGAGCGCGATGACGGCGAAGTCGTCGCCGGGCGGGGTGGACGCGTAGGCGGTGACGGCGTGTTCGAGTGCCGTCACCGTGTCGGCGGCGGATGAGTGGCGTGTGCCGGCGAGTACGTCGCGTACACCCTGCTCGCCGAGCATGGCGGAGCCCGAGCGGCGCTCGGTGACGCCGTCGGTGTACATCAACAGGAGGTCCCCGGGGTGCAGTTCGTCCTCCGTCGTGTGGAGCACAGGGTCTGCGAGTATGCCCAGGAACGTGCCGGCTCTGCCGAGCGGCACGATCGTCCCGTCCGCTCGGCGCAGGAGCGGGTGGGGGTGTCCGCCCAGGGCCAGACGCAGACGTACGGGGGTGGTGGTCATGTCGAGCTCGGCGTAGGCGGCGGTGCAGAAGCGGTTGGCGGGGCTGTCGGCGAGGATTGCGGTGTTGACGGCTTGGAGGGCGGAGCGGGGGTCGGGGTTCCACCGCCTGGCGGCGCGTGCGGTGTGGCGTACCAGACCCGTCAGCGCGGCGGCTTCCGGTCCTTTTCCGCAGACGTCACCGATGGCCAGGGCCCAGGTGGTGGGGCCGGTGGGGACGATGTCGTAGAAGTCGCCTCCGACAAGGGTCCCCTGGTCGCCCGGGTGGTAGCACGCCGCCATGTCCGCCCCCGGAATGTCCGGCAGGTCGGGAGGCAGCAGACTCTGCTGCAGGTAGTGTGCGACCTCGCTCTGGAGGCTGAACCGGCGAGCCTGGGCGACGGCCTGTGACGCCCGGCGCGCGAGTTCCTGCGCGAAGGGGATGTCGCGTTCACTGAGCACGGACTGCGTGGGAGTGGCCTGGATCAGGACCATGGCGCCGATGACGGCCCCCGCATGCGTCATGGGTACGGCCAGCCAGGAGGCTGCGGGCATGAGCTCGTGCAGGGCGGCGCGGTGTTCCGGGGTGCGGGCGAGCCGGTCCAGCGTGCCGGCGACGTCGGTGACGAGTTCATGCTCCCCGGTACGAATGACGGCGCCCACCCCGCCCTCGGCATCCAGGCGCGGAGGGAAGGCGTTGAGCATGGCACGCAGGGCCCGTTGCTGTTCCTGGTCCCGATGAGCGAGGGCGGCCAGTGTCGGCTGCCCGGTCCGCCTGTCGATGACGTGGATGAGGCAGCCGTCGGCGATCTGCGGGACGACGGCTGCCACCAGGTTGTCGAAGGTGGCGCCGGGATCGAGAGAGGTGGCCAGCACGGCGCTGACCTCGGCAAGGGCTTCGAGTTGCGCCTGCTTGTCCGAGGCCTCCTGTTGCAGACGTGTGCGTTCGATGGCCTGCGCACACTGCCCGGCCACAGCGGCGAGGAAGCTGCGCTCGGAGTCGGCGAAGTCGTGCCGCACGTCGAAGTGGAAGCTGACGGCGCCGAACAATCGAGTCTCCACCGCCAGGGGTAGGACGGCGGTCGCATGGTGCCGGTCGGTGAAGAACGGTGCGGCCTCGGGGAATGCCCCGGTCCGCTCGTCCGGATCGGCGAAGAACAGGGGGAGGCCGGTCCTGGCGGTGTGGGCCATGGGGAAGGGCGCTGTGACGCTGAAAGATGCCGGAGGACGGGTTTCCCGCTCTTGATCGTGGAAGTGCCGCACGGTGTACTGGTCGCTGCCGGCTTCGTTGAGGACTGCGGCGCCGACCGTCGCCCCGACCGCCGGCATGATCTGTTCGATCAGAATCGCCATGACCGAAGCCAGCGAGCCGGCCAAGGCCAGAGCGGCGGTCACCTGCGCCAGCAGCTCCGCCCTCAGCACGCGCTCGCTGTTGTCACGCAGCACCCATACGAGGCGGTCCGTTCCCACGCGCGTGGCCTGGTACTCGTAGTCCGCTGCCCGGTAGGTACTGGCCTGGGTCCACAGGAACGCCCCCTGCTCAGGCCTCCCGGTATCCAGAACCCGCATGCACGCTGCGAAAGATCCGTTCTGTACCATTTGGGGCCACAGTTCGCTGCACAGTCCGCCCAAAGGGGCGCGCCGGTCCGGCTGGCCGGCCCGGGCGGCCGCGTTCATGTACTCCAGCCGCATGTCCACCGCCGCTCCGCTCGCGTCCCGTACGGCAACGGAGACGGTGACGGCGTCCGGCAGGCACTCGAAAACCTCTGCCAGACCGGACTCGGTCAGCTCCCGCTCAGGCGGTACGTCTGAGAAGGTGCCGACCGCCCTCTGTCCTGACCTGGCCATCTGTCGTATCTCCCGCTGCTCCGCGACGCCGCAGAACAGTGGATACGTTCTGAGTCGTTCCACCTAAGGCAACTGTTGCCTCATGGCAAGTGTTGCACGGCGTTCGTGCAGGGGAAAGCAACCGGGGCGGAACTTGACCCAGCCGTGGCAGGAGGAACCCGGACCGTTGCCGCGGGAGGGACAGCCAAGAGCGTGGCCGACGGCGCCGCACACCGGGGCGCGAGGACGATCCTGGCGGCCGGAGCAGAGCGTGCACCCCGCCCGCGGGCCCCGCCCGGCCCGCGGCCGAGGCGTGGGTGACCAGCAGCCGAACAGCTCTTTCAGCGCCGGCCGTGCACGGGTCCACAGCGCCGAGTAGGGGGCGCGAACGAGCACGCGAGACCGCTGTCGGACGGGCGGTCTACCCGGATCCGGATCCGGTCCGGGGCCCGGGGTCCGGGGTCCGGGTAGACCATCATCCGTTCAGCAGCGGTTCCGACTCAGCAGCCGCCGCAGTTGTAGAACGTCACGTCCCAGTGGTTGCCCTCATCGGCGTAGACGTTGCCCGCGCCGGACTTCCACTGCGGGGCGCCGTCACCGCGTACGCCGATGTAGGTGAACGTGTTCTTGATGTAGCTCCCGACGCATGTGTACTTGCTGAAGTCGAGCTTGTAGCCGTTCCAGTGCGAGTACGTGCCGCCGGCGTGCCCGGTCTCGGTGCCACCGGTGATGTTCAGGGCGCAGCCGCTGGCGCTCTTCAGGGTCTGGGCGCCTTGCGCGCTGGCAAGGTTGAGCTGCTCAAAGGACGTACAGCTCGGGTTGTTGCGGTCGGAGCAACCGCCGGACGAGGACCAGGTGATCCCAGAGCTGCGGAACATCGAGGTCGCGGTCGAGTGGCTGATCTTGGTGGCTGCGTGGGCGTCGGTCGCACCGCCGACGACGCCCACGCCGGGAGCGAAGAGCGCGCCGAGGATGAGCGCGAGGGCGGTGACCAGCCCGCGGAGGGTCTTTCCTCGGAGGCGGCCGGCGGTCGTGAGGCCCGCCTCGGGACGGAAGAGCGACTGCGGAGGCTTCATATGCTTCTCTCCTGGTGCGGATTCGGCAGATGGGTGCGGAGGCGTGGGAAGTCGACCAGGGGGTCTACCCGCGTCGACTGACGAGCGCGGAAAGCCCCGGGCGCGGCCCGGGGGAAGATCAGACGGCGGAGCGGAAGGCCGGCAGGTAGCCGCCGGAGTGGCCCGCGGCCGTCGGGTGGTAGCTGTTGGAGACGGGCACCGAGACGCTGTGGAGCCAGGCGGCGCTCGAGCAGATCTCGTGGCCGGTGAACTCGTCCACGACACTGGAGTAGGCGAAGCCCGCGTTGGCGGCCTGCTTGGCGAGCATGCCGTTGAGGGCGTCGCTGCCCCGGTTGATCGCTGCGCGCTCGGTTTCGCTCAGCCCGGCGATGCAGCTGCCGTTCAGCTGGTAGAAGCGCGGGTAGCCGAGTACGACGACACGAGCCTGCGGGGCCTTGGTGCGGATGGCGCCGTAGAGGGCGGAAAGACTGCCGGGCAGGGTGGTGTTGACCTGGGCGACGGCCCTGTCGACCGCGCTGACGCAGGTCGCTTCGCTCTGCAGGACGCAGGTCTGCATGACGCTCGCGAATCCGACGTCGTTACCCCCGGCCGTAACGCTGACCAGGGTGGTGGTGCTGTTGAGGGGGGTCAGCTGGCTGCTCTTGACCGTGCTGGTCGTCGCGCCGGAACAGGCGGTGAAGACGAACGAAGCCGGGGCATTGGCCGCCGCCCACAGGGACGGATACGCCTTGCTGCTGCGCTGACAGCTGCCACTGTCGGACAGGTAGCTGCCCGCGCCCACGCCGGAGGAATAGGAGTCGCCGAGAGCCACGTACCGCGCGCCGGCTTCCACGGCGGCGGAGGCGGGCTGGGCAAGGCCGATGCTCGCGGCCGCGAGGGCCAGCAGGACAGGTAGGGCCCGTCTTAGCGTGCGCATGACAAATGACTCCTTGGAGTGTTGTGGGGAACAGGAGTTGTTGAAGCGTCATACTTGTAGCAGCGATCCCCGCCTGCGCGATAGGCGTAGGACACGCCCGATTTCCGTGCGCTCAGCGCATCGACAACGACCGACGCGCACCACAACAGCCCATCCCGGACGGTTTCGCACAGCGGCCCTTCACCAAGGGACAGGGGCGGGTACGAACGCGCATGCCCCGACACTGCTGTCACGAACGCCGGGGGCGGTGAGGGGCGCGGCCGGGCAGAGGACCCCTGCTCGGCAAGAACGGTCGGGACGCCCCCGGCAGACGGCCGCGCCCCCGATCGGCGCTCCGGCCACGCTCAAGCCCGGCGCGTACAGCCGTCCAGGCGTGCTGAACCCCTCGCCGGCCCGCCGGCCCGCCGGCCCGCCAGCCCCGTCCGGCTCGACCGTGCCCACTCCCGGCGTGATCAATGCCGTCCGCCCAGCCGAACCAACCACACCACCGCGCCGATTCCGAGCGAGTGCGCCCCCTCCGAAAGCGACTCCGCCCGGGCAAAAGCACTGCACATCAACAGACTCCGACACCACCGAATGCCGCGCGTGGGGAGTCTGCGCTTCTGCAGGCCATGGCGAAGTCATGAGGACGATGCGTCACGCATATGTTAGCCAAGAGGCGGGTCGCGGCGGCACCGGCAGCCCATATTGGTGCACGCATCAACACAGGGCCCGACAGATCTGCATTTGGCGTGGGCCGCGATCTGGACTGAGCCACCCAGGAAGGGAAGCCACGACGCGGCAGGCCACCTATACGCAGACGGCATGTCGCACGCATACGGCAACCAGGCGACGGCACAGCGGGACGGCAAGACCCGGGGCTACACCCGCCCCGTGACCGCTTCGGCGCCGACGCCAAGGTCTGCACATGGGCACACTGGAGATGCGGTTCTGCAATAGAGTTCGCCCGTGCCGCCTACGCGCGCTCTGCTCCATGCTGGCGGCCCAGCTGCCTAAGAACTCCTAACAAAATGGGTTGGGCGTGTCCTCTGTCTGGGTGACGCCGTTGGGTGTGCGTGGGCAAGCGCGATCCTCAGCCGTGGGTGGTGGACGACGAGTTATGGGCTCGCATCAGGCCTCTGCTGCCGGTGCGGCATGGTCGGCATCGGTATCCGGGCCGGAAGGCTCTGGATGATCGTCAGGTGCTGTGCGGGATTCTGTTCGTCCTCTTCACCGGGATCCGGTGGGAGTGGCTGCCGGCCGAGCTGGGCTTCGGGTCGGGCATGACGTGCTGGAGACGACTGCGCGACTGGAATGAAGCGGGTGTCTGGCAGGCCCTGCACGAGGTGATGCTGGCC